>CAXXEP010000006.1:0-5474 GCA_963676265.2 uncultured Draconibacterium sp. | reverse complement strand
CCGCCGCGGCGGCGATGGCGATCACCAGTACCACATCCTGATACGTCCCCACCCATTCCACAACTTTGGGCCACTCCTGCCCCAGGATGCGGCCAGCCACTGACAGCACAACATTCCATAAAGAAGTGCCGAGAATGGTATAGAAACAGAACACAGGCAGGTTCATCTCCGCCAGACCAGCGGGGATCGAGATCAAACTGCGCCACGATCGGCACCATACGCCCAAAGAAGATCGTGAACGGGCCATACTTATCAAAGAAATCCACCGCGCGGTCAAAATCATCCACATCCAAGCAAAGCCCACTTCCCGTATTTCTCCATAATGCGGCGCAGGCGTTCTTCACCGAACCACTTACCCAGGTAATAGAAGAACAACGCCCCGGCCAGGGCGCCCAATCATGCCCCAGAAGATCACGCCGAACATGGTATAAACGCCCCGCATTGGTCAAATTCCCCGCCAGGGGCAGCACCACCTCGGAAGGAATAGGTGGGAACAAGTTTTCCAAAAACATAACCAGCACCAGACCAGGATAACCCATCGTGCTGATCACGGACTCCGTCCAGATTTTGATTGCATCCAGAATTGCGCCTAAATCCATTTCACTCTCCAGCAGAACGTCCTGCTGCAACACTGTCAGCAGGCGTCCATTATCTTATCCCCCAAAACAGGGGGAAAACTTGCGTAAGTATATCTTAAAAAATTAGCCCAAACACAAAGCCTTTCCTCCTGGTCCCTGATTGACCGATTGACTTCTTTAATTCTCGCGCAAAGCCGCCAACACGCAAAGAAAATCAACCACTCTGTCAACTTACCTGATTGCCCGATCAACGGATTGACGAAATCATAATCCTCAATTCCTGATTGATGAATTACCTTGATTCATTATGCATTCATTGCAGTTCCCTGCCAGATGTCATATCAGAAAGTGCCAAATTGCTTGAGAAAATGTGCAATTTTGCTACCCGCAAGACTGCAAAGCGGATTACAATAGTATCGTGACAGGGTAGTAGTATAATGAAATCACAAGATGTCTGGACAACCCATCAAACATCATTAACAACCGAGTAGAAAAGGAGAATAGCGTATCATGACCGTTTCATCTGTACGTATCATTGCTTCCCGAAGCGCTGATCGCCTCCATGCTGTCGCCGGAAGAATTCGGTGTCTATTACGCTTGTGGGCAGCAAGAAGAAATCACGCGGCCAGGCCATGTTCTTTGAGCTCGATCCGGATTTTCGGGATGACTTCTTCCGTATCCAGGAAGGTGTTGATCGCTGTGTGCCCCACGAAGATGGATTGCCCAAATCCTCCATCTATATCTCCGTTTACCGCGTGCTAGAAAACATTCCCCTTGACGCTATCAAGAAACTCTATCTGGTTACCCGCGATGGAAAAAACCCTCGGTCTGGAACCGGGTTAAAGTTCCCGCACAAGTAGAATCCGGGTCCCATCTTTATCAGGAAATTGCCCCTGTTCATCCGCTGATCGTTTCCAATCACAATCCGGTGCAATTCTACGAATACATTGTCAAGAACCCCACCCTCATCACCCTGCCAGCGATCGTCTTTGCAGAACTGCAACTCGGCGAACTGGCCAATGATCCTGAATTCGGCGCAGTTGGCGCATTGCCGTATAGCAATATTGACCACCTGCGCGAATGTCTTCTTGAATTAAAAACCAAGATCATCAATGTCAAAATGGTTAGACCGCGTCCATTCTGCCGGAGTGGCCTATCGCACCATTTGCCAGCGGTGTTTATTTTGGCAAGCCTGAAGGGCTGATGTTCTTCCCCATGCCTTCAAAAGAGGAGCTGCGCGACAAGTATAACGCCTGGCGTCGGTCTGCAAATATGTAAATTCAACACCCCGGCGGCCTCTTCAGGCCATCCGGGGTGTGCTGTGTCTAAAGGTACGTGATAAATCCCACTGCTGGCAATTTACGCTGACCCGCACACCGCAGCAAAATCAGCAGTGGGATTGGTGTGTAATCAAATATTATTATGCTTAGGAGTTTATTATGAACGATCAAATCTGGCTTTATATTGCTATGGGCGCTGGCGTACTGGCTCTTGCCGTTGCCATTTACCTGTATTTCTGGGTTCAGAAACAGGATGCCGGCTCCGAACGAGCCCAGGAAGTTGCTTCCTGGATCGAAGAAGGCGCTAAATCTTATTTGCAGCGCCTGTATATGGCACTTACCATGGTCGCAGCCGTGATGGCTATCATCCTTGCATTTGTCTTCGGCATGAGCGGCGGCAGCACCCTCAGTGGTATCGAAATGGCTGTGGCCTTCATCGTTGGTGCCGTTTGCTCCGCAATGGCTGGTTACATGGGCATGAGCATTGCCGTCAAGGCCAATGTGCGCACCGCCGTCGCCGCCAAGGAAAGCCTGGCTTCTGCTTTCAAGGTCTCCTTCTATGCCGGCACCGTGATGGGTATGGCCACCGTTGGTCTGGCGATCATCGGTATGAGCCTGATCTTTCCTGCTCACCGGCGACCCAGAAATCGTCCTTGGCTTCAGCTTCGGCGCTTCTGCCCTCGCCCTGCTGGCGAAAGCCGGCGGCGGCATCTACACCAAGACAGCTGACATTGCTGCTGACCTGGTGGGCAAGGTGGAAGTCGGCATCCCCGAAGACGACCCCCGCAACCCCGCTGTTGTGGCCGACAATGTCGGTGACAACGTAGGTGATGTGGCCGGCACCGGCGCTGACATTTTTGACTCCTATGTTGCCAGTGCAGTGGCAGTGATGCTCATCGGCGCGTCCTACAGCCTGACCGGTGATACCAGCGAAGTCTATCGCTACACCCTCCTGCCTCTCATCATTTGCGCCCTGGGTATCTTCGCTTCCTTGATCGGTGTCCAGTTTGTGCGCGTGGGCAAAGACGGCAAACCCGGCAAAGCCCTCAACAACGGGACCATTCTCACCTGCCTTTTCCTCGCAGCCATGATCATCCCCCTCGTCCTGCTCGGCGGCTTCAACATCGGCGTCATGTGGGCCACCCTGGTGGGTATGGCAACCGGCGTGGTGATCGGCTTCACCTCCGACTACTACACCACTGAAGACAACACCCCGGTGAAAGAAACCGCCAAGGTTTCCGGTTCCGGCTCCGCCATCACTATCATCACCGGTTTCAGCTACGGCCTGGTCTCCATTGTGCCTTCCATCATCGGTATCGTGGTCGCCACCCTGGCTTCTTTCTATCTTGCCGAAGCCAACGGTCTGAGCGGCATCTACGGCATCGGTATCGCCGCTGTCGGTATGCTCTCCGTCTCCGGTATGATTGTTTCCTCCGACGCCTACGGTCCCATCGTCGACAACGCCCGCGGCGTCGCCGAAATGGCCGGCATGGATCACGAAGTCATCGAACGCTCCGACACCCTGGATGCAGCCGGTAACACCGCCAAGGCCATCACGAAGGGCTTCGCCATTGGCGCTGCCGCACTCACCGTGCTGGCACTGTTCAATGCCTATGCGGAAGTCATCGCGGCTTCCGGTCAGGAACTGGCAATCAGCCTGCTCAACCCGCTGGTTGTGGCCGGCGTGCTGCTCGGCGCATGCACCCCCGCCCCTCTTCAGCGCTCTGCTGATGCTCTCCGTGACCCATAACGCTTTCGACATGATCGAAGAGATCCGCGAACAATTCCGCGAAGACCCGGGCATTCTGGCCGGCACCTCACTGCCTGACTACAAGAAATGCGTCAGTCTGGCAGCGCAGGGCGCCCTGACTTCCCTCGTCATCCCGGCCTTCCTGGCCATTGGTCTGCCCCTGATCGTTGGTTTCCTCCTCGGCCCCGACGCCCTGGGTGGTTTCCTCGGCGGCGCCATCTTCACCGGCGTGATCTTCGCCCTGTTGATGGCCAACTCCGGCGGTCTGTGGGACAACGCCAAGAAATTCATCGAAACCGGCCAGCATGGTGGTCCCGGCTCCGAAGCACACAAAGCCGCTGTGGTGGGCGACACCGTTGGTGATCCCTTCAAAGACACCGCCGGCCCGTCCCTCAACACCCTCATCACCGTCATGTCCCTGGTTTCCTCACTGTTTGCCCCCATCATCGCCATGATGCACCTCTTCTAGGGCGAACACATGTACGGGCGATTTGCAAATCGCCCCTACCATATTGTTTCAATTAACCAACCGGCTGGCCTTTGCAGGCCAGCCGGTTTTCTTTTTATCTGTAGGGAGCCTGTCCGCCCTGCAAAATGAATTCTCTTCAATCTAAATACGATTCGTCCAGCCTTAGCTTTTCCCCCAATTCCGTCTTGACCCGCCTCATATTGGGATGCACAGATGTATCCGTATCCTCAAACCATTTGACCAACAGCGCTGCATGTAACAAAGCTCCTTCTTCCAGCTTACCGGCATAAGCAAGCGATCTTAGTCGTTTCACGCCATGGAAAACCAGTTTTGATATCACGCCAATCCCGATTTGGTTCCAATAGATCGGAAAACCGCATACACCAGCTTAGGGGGTGGTCAAAATATGGATTATCACCATAATACGTATGCGAGATAATCGCCCCCAGGATCAATTCATCCGTTATTCCCAATTCTTTTTGAACAAGATACGCACCTACTGGACCGTGCAAATAAAGAAAGTAGTTGGAATCACAGGCATACTGAGTCTGTATATTTCCTTCCGCGATAAGCTGCTTCTGAAAATGAGCTGGCAAATCCTTACCTGCATCATGGAGAATACCAATTATGCGGGCTTTTTCCTGATCAAGCCCATATACCTCAGCCAGTTCACCCATCACCTGCATCACACCTAAAGAATGCGCCAAGCGCTTTGGGGTAAGAACCGTCTTCAGGAAAGGCACAAATTGATTTTCAATCATACTAAATCCTCGATACTTACAGACTAACTGTATTATACAAGCGACCTGCAAATCAAACTTCTACTGCCTGCCGTAAATACAACCTTGCATTCAAAACCACCATATGTCCTCCTTAAGTTGCATGCTTTTGCAACTTGGGGAGCGCTCCGCGAGGGAGGGGTTGAGAAGAGAAATCAATTTTTGCCAACTCAAACAACACCCTCTCTGGCGCCTGCGGCGCCGCTACACGTCCGCCAAAGTCTTCGATTTTAGGGGAGATCCAAATTACTCACGAACTTACCCTTTTTAATGTACAATTCCATCAGACTACACACAAGGATAGCTCATGCAGGCAAACCAAAAGATCACCCGCTTCTACTTCCCCCTCGCCACCCTCGAAGGGCTGCTGGCCCTCATCTTCCTGCTCAAAGACCCTTCGTCCGAAGGCGCCCTCCTGCTGGGCTACTCCGCATCTCGGCTGGCCCTGGCCGCCGCCGCCCTGCTGATCACCGCCGTAATGGCCTGGGCCGCCTGGCAAACCCTCGCCAGCCGCCCCGCCCTGTCCCGTTTGACACACCGGGGGTGAAAACTGGCTGCTGAACAAAGACGGCCCTGCTTCCTTTAACCATCCTGCTTGCCCTGGCTGCCCTGGTTTCC
>CAXXEP010000005.1:0-8608 GCA_963676265.2 uncultured Draconibacterium sp. | reverse complement strand
TCTAGTTCGGCGGTTCCGGTTTTGCCGTATAGCTCAATGATTGGATTTTTAGCTTTTCTGCCGCTGCCTCCCGGGCTGTTGACAACCAGATACATACCTTCATGAATTATTTCCATATCATTCGAGTTCGTGTCCAGTTTTCCGGTGATTTGAGGAGTCGTACGGTACAAAACTGTTCCTTCCGAATTGCGGATATCCTGAAGCAGATAAGGCTTGTAAAGTTTTCCGCCGTTGCATAATGCCGCGGCATACACCGCCGCCTGCAAAGGGGTTATGTTCAGATAACCCTGTCCGATACATAACAGCGACGTGTTAAACTGGTTCCAGGGATATCCGGTAATACGCCTTTTCTCTTCACGTGAAGGGAGCTTTGCCTTTGCGTTCCGGGAGGCCGACTCCGGTTATTCTTCCGAATCCGGCGCTTTTGAACATATCCCGCAGGTCTTCCATTTTTAAGCATCTCCCTTTTTCAATGAAATAATCATTACATGATTTCTCAATGGCATGTCTCATATCTAATTTACCATGCCCGCCGTGCCGCCATGACGAACAGCGGATACGGGCTTTGGCGATCATGCTTTTGCCGTCACAAAAAACTTCCTCATCGGGCTTTATGCCGTAATTCAACAAAGCAAATGCGACTAGCGGTTTTACAATCGACCCCGGAGTATATTCACCGTGGGTAACCCGGTCAAATAACGGCATGTCCGGGTCTTTTATCAATGCCTGATAAGACTTGCTGGTCAGTTTAGGAGAAAATTTCGACAAATCGAATGACGGCGCGGAAACCATGACTAGTACCGCTCCGGTATCGGCGTTGAGCAGGACAAACGCTCCGCGCAAACCTTTAAGTAAATCACTGGCGATTTTCTGTGCCCGCCAGTTCAAGGTTAAGACCACGTTGTTACCGCTTAACGGGCGGATTTCATCAATTAAAGTTTTATAGACAAAACCGCGATGGTCTACCTGTACCAGACTGAATCCCGGATAACCTTTGAGACCGCGGATGGTCTTGTCGGCAAAGGGCAGGGTGTCAAATTGCTCCTCAACTCCGCGAACCCCTTTGAGGTCGGGCAGATAGTAAAAATATTCCTGGCGGTCACTGGCTTTTCTGGGGTCCTCAGGACGGGTGTAGCCGATTATATGGGCGGCAATGTCTTTGGCGGGATAGACTCTCCTGCCGTTGGGAATTATTCCAAGTCCTTTTACTTTTGAGGACAGTTCAAAAATTTTAGCCATTTGTTTCTGGGTAATATTGGTCGCGACTTTGAACGGCAGGCCGGGACGCTTGTTCATGTGGCGCCGGATATCCAGACTGGTTATTTTTTTAGTCCGGTTGAGGATCGCGTCTATCTGGAAAATCGCGTTTTCGATATAGGTAATTGTCTTGCTGCGCCGGTTCTGGCGCATTTCCTCGAAATACAAATACACATCATAGGAAGGTAAATTATCAGCTAAAACGTGCAGATCCGAGGTCAGTATTTTTCCCCTGGTTGCCGGAATGCGGATGCGGCGGATTGACTGTTTTGAAATATTATGGCGGTGTTTGTAGCCTTTCCTGATTTGTTCATGCCACAGCTTGACGACCAGGATAAAATTCAAAAAAAGCAGAAAAAGCCCTATAATCAGAACCCGGTTTCTGTTTTTAAATAATAGTCGTTTCATTTATATGTTCCTGTTAATCGAGAAGCCGCTTGTTGGCGCCGGTAAATAAAGGCAGCTTCACCTTTTCCGCAATTTCGTCAAAGAGCAGCACCATGAACGGCAGAATAAGGGCGTTCAGGCATAAAGTGAAGATTGTTACGGGCAGCATGTCCTTATATACGCTGATGACGTCACTGCTGTAAACAAGAAGTTTGTATATCCAGACCGGACAAACGCTTATCAAAGCGATAAGCGCTCCCGGCAGAATGCAGTTCCTGAGATGCCGCATATCATTTTTCCGCAGCCAGTATTCCGCGAAGATGACCACTCCAATGAACGCCCAGGTTGAAAGAAATATTTCGCGGCAATAGAACGAATCAAGTGAAACCCCGGCCAGTATCGCGCAGAATATTCCCCGCCGCCATGAATAGGCGACAGTAATGTAAAAAATTCCCCCGACGCAAAGCGGTATGTGCAGAGCCAGGCCGCCGAATAATAATTGCAGCCAGAACAGCACCAACACAATCATCATTATGTAAAGATTTGCCATTATAATGCTCTTTTCTTCTGTGGAATCGCCAAAACAACAAAATGCAGATCATCCAGTTGCGCGGCCGGAGAAATCTTTGCCGATAAATACAGTTTGTTGGAAAAAATATGATTTTTGTAGTCCATGTTTTTTAATGAACCGATCAAAAGCGAACCCGGTACCTGATGCTCAAAACCTGAGGTGAAACATTTTTCCCCGGGTGTGTATTCCTTGTGCGTGGACAAAAAACTTATATTTATTTCATCGGGCCTGACGGTTTGACCGGAGTCTCCGTTAATAATGCCGTGGGTTTTGGCCTTGTCCAGATTAGCTGATATCCGGAAGCGGGGATTCAGGACGGTTATGACTTGAGCGGAATGTTTCGCTACTTCCTTGACGATTCCGGCCAGAATAACTTCTTTGGGATATGCCGGGTTAAAACACAAGACCGGAGTTCCTTCAATAATACCCTTGTCACTGCCGCAGTTGACAACGAAACCCTCCTTCCAGAACAAAGGATCCCGGATGATTATTTCCGCCGCGATATAAGTGTAATCGGAGCGTTTGGGAAGTTTAAGGGTGGAACGCAGCTTTTCATTTTCAATTACAAGTTCCCCGAGTCTCGCGACTTTTGAGGCTAAAATACGGTTGTCGGCCTGAAGTTTTGTGATCTTTGCCGACAATTCCTGCTTACTGTATAAACGGGAACTGCTGTCCGCGGCGGCATATCCGGCCTGCGCTGGAAAATCAATATAAGGATAAAAGAAATTGCTTGTAACCCTGAACCATGCCTGGCGCAAGGTCTGGAAGCCTGCCGCCAGGATCAAAATAAACAGAGCCGAAATAATCAGGCCGTAGTTCCAGCGTTTTAAATGTTTACCCTTTCTCGCCATATATTTATATAGAGTTTAGTTTTGTCTTTATACCTTCCAGAGTTGTGGAAGCGTCATTTATCAGTTCGGCGATTAATTCACGAACCGGTACAATCTTATCGACCAGCCCCACTGACTGTCCGGCCATCAGGGAACCATTGTCCACATCACCGTCGATAACCGCTTTGCGCAAAGCCCCCATCCAGAACTTTTCCACTTGTTCCTGCGCGAGTTCACGGGAAATTTCACCGGTCTCAAGCTGTTTAAGCAGTTTCAATTGAAGTTGTCCGAAGCCGTTTAGGCCCTTATTGCGCAGGGCGCGAACCGCCACGACCGGCAGACTTGAATCATATTGCGGTGTGGATACGGCGTCGCGAGCATTGGCGCGCATGAATACGTTTTTGAATTTTTCGTGCGCGCAGCATTCCTCGGTCATCACGAAACGGGTTCCGAGCTGTACCCCGGCGGCGCCCATAAGCAAAGTATGGGCCATCATTTTTCCGGTGGCGATACCGCCTGCCATGAACACCGGGATTTTGTCGCCGATCTCAAAGAGCACCTGCTGCATCAAAACCGTTGCTGAAACGTGCCCGATATGTCCGCCCGCTTCGCTGCCTTCGAGAATAATCGCGTCCGCGCCGAAACGCTCCATGCGTTTAGCGATTGACAAAGTCGAAGCGAAACACATTACTTTCGCGCCGGTTTCCTTGGCGGCGGCGACTTCGTTGGCGCGCGGAAAACTTCCGGCGAAAACGATATAAGGCAGTTTCAGTTCCTTAATGCTTTTCAAATGTTCTTTATAGGCAGGAGCGATGGTAATCAGGTTCACCCCGAAAGGTTTGTCGGTCAAAGCCCGGACTTCGGCTACCTGCTGTTTGAGTATCTCAGTTGGGGCGTTGCCTCCGGCGAGACAGCCGAAAGCGCCGTTATTGGCTACTGCCGCGATAAGTTTGGGCTCTGAAACCCAGGTCATTGCTCCGCAGATAATCGGATATTCGCAGTTCAAAAATTCGCTTCCGCGGCTCATCAAATTTCTAAGTAATTTACTTTCAGTCATAATATTAGTTTTAAGTTTTAAGGGTTAAGGTTTAAGTTTTTTCCAGGTTTGTAATTTACCCCTGAAAGTATAGAATTGCAACTGAATATCCAATATCCAACACGGAATATCGAATATCCAAGTAAGGGGATGTCGCTATTGCCCCTTTTTTGTTTTTTCCCTTCATAATTGGATATTCCGTGTTGGATATTGGATATTTAATTTTTTATTGTTTCGAGAATTTAATTCTCGGATCAACCATTACATAGAGTATGTCCGCCAGCAGGATTCCGCCTAATGTCAGGGCTCCTCCGAAACAGAATAACGCCATTTGCACGGGATAATCGCGGCTGTTCAGGGAGAGGAGGGATAATGAACCCATGCCGGCAATATTGAAGACGTATTCGACGATAATACTGCCCGCGACCAGCCCGGGAAGCAGACCGGCGAATAAAGTTATCAAGGTTATCATGCCGTTGCGCAGGGCATGCTTGAAAATAACTACATTTTCGGATAGGCCTTTGGCGCGCGCCATGCGGATATATTCCTTGTTGACCACTTCGAGCATGCTGGAACGCGCGAAGCGCGAAATCCCGGCGAATCCGGCATAGCTCAGACACGCTACCGGCAGAACATAATGTCTGGCGGTTTGCCACAGCAGCTGCCATGAATTCAGACTCTCGGGGTTTTCGGGCGTTAGGCCGGAAAGCGGGAATATCGGATACATGCCGCCCTGACAGAGATACGCCTGCAGGAGCAGGGCGACCCACATCCCCGGCAAAGAGTATAAAAAGAATAAAACAAAAGTTGTGGTCCGGTCAAAAGCTGTATCCGGATAAATCGCCGCGTAAATCCCCAGAGGAATTGCTAACAGGTAAATTATACAGACCGCGAAAAAATTCAGTTTTATAGTTACCGGCAGGCGTTCCATGATAATATCCGCGACCGGCCGTCCGGGGTCTATTGAGGCGGAAGTGCCGAAGTCGCCGTGCAGGACAACACCTTTCAGCCAGTAGAGAAAGCCGATGTAAATCGGTTTGTCGAGGTGCAGTTTTTCACGCAGGGCGGTGTTTTCGGATAGAGCGCCTTTTTCTGACGAAAGTTCGCTGGCGGCGGCATTGTCATCCATGATAGAACTCCGGGTAGGATCACCCGGCGCCATACGCAGCAGAAAATAACTTACCGCCATAATAATAAACAGGGTAAGCAGAGCCAGTCCCAGACGTTTTACCAGATATTCAAACAAAATTCATTCTACCTTATGTTATAGTTTTCTTACGCCTCTAGGGACAGAGGCGGCTACATCTTTTTCATGATGCTTGCGTTCCCCGATGTAGCCACGGCTGTCTCTAGCCGTGCTCTCAATCAGCACACTCCGTGCGAGCCTTCCTGCTCAACCGGTACATTTCTCGGACATTTTTCAAGCTCATCGATGATCTGTTTTATGTCCTCAAGGAAATTTTCCGCCATATCCATGGAAAAATCTTCACGTACAACAACCCGCAGCACCGCGATTTCCTCAGCGTTCGGCGGCATGGTGTACGCCGGGACGATCCAGCCGAAACGCCGCAGTTCCCTGGAGATATCGAAAACATCATAGCGGGATGAATCTTTCAGCATCAGGGCCGCGACCGGAAGATATTTTTTCCCGCCGTCGGTCAATATATCAAACTTTCCGGTTTCGACAAGTTTCTTTTCAAGCAGTTCGGCTATTTTCATGATATTAGTGATTATTTTGGTGTAGCCATCGCGTCCGAGACGCAGAAAATTGTAATACTGCGCAAGAATCATGGCGCTCGGTTTTGAAAAATTCAAACTGTAATTCGGCATGCTGCCGCCTAGGTAGTTTATATGAAAAATCAAGTCTTCCGGCACCTGGGACGCGTCGCGGAACAATACCGTACCCATTCCCGGATAAACCAGCCCGAACTTGTGATTGGAGATATTTATTGACTTGACCTGTTCCAGCCGGAAATCGCATAATAATTCAGGAAACGCGAAAGCCGCGACAAATCCGCCACTGGCTCCGTCCACATGAATGGGAATATCCAGCCCTTTTTCTTTTTTCAGCTTGAGCAGATAATCATTTATCGCGATGAAATCATCGCATTGTCCGCTAAAAGTGGTGCCCAGGATAGCGCCTACCGCAATAGTGTTCTCATCTATCAACGGGGCAATATCATCGGCATTGATTACATATTTATCCACCGTAAGCGGGATTACCCGCATCTCGACATCGAAATAAAGCGCGAACTTTTCCCAGCAGGAATGCACGTCGCCGCCGAAAATGATATTCGGCCTGGAAAAATCTTTGCCTGCGGCTTTACGCTTTTCGCGCCATGCCCATTTATGGGCGAGCAGGCCAAGCATGATCGCTTCAGATGAACCGACCGTCGCCGTCCCGACCGCATCGGGCGAATGAAATAAATCGCCCATCATTTTCATCAGGCGGTCATGAATAACCTGGGTTTGCGGGTATTCGTCGGTGTCGATATAATTTTTATTCAGGGAATCCATGATGATTTTCTGGGCCTCATCCTCCATCCATGTGGTAACAAAAGAAGCCAGATTCAAAGCGGGATTGCCGTCGAGGTTCATTTCATCATGGATAAGTTGATAGGCGGCGCGGGAATCCATCGGGCTTTCCGGGAACTTGTTTTTTGATACCGGGTCGGTAACCCAGCGCCCGGCATAAGTATAGGAATTATAGGGGCGGATTTCAGACTTTCTTTTTTCGTTCTTAGGATTATACATAGCAAATCTCCATCTGATTCAGTTAACAGTTAGCAGTTAGCAGTTATCAGTTTACACTAACATACTTAAAGCATCGCTCTTTTCAAGTTAAGTTCACGCCATGTTCAGGTTTTTATAAAATCGCCATTGCCCGTAATAGTAATTGTAATCGAAAAACACACATTTTTTCAGTCCTGTTTTTGCAATTTGTTTTTCAGAAAAATACACGAAATTTTGTAGTTGATTTTATGATTTTCGCCTGAATAGATATTAAAAATATTAATAAAAAAAACACTTTTTGTTGTTTTTGTGTGGATTTTTTTGTTTTATGGGTTATACTCTTAACCTTACAATAAATTTATATAATAAAAAGCTGGTTAAGAGTTTTTAATTAATATAAAAATATTAATTTAATATTTGTTTTTAAAACATAAAAAAACAGGGAGTTGGTCTTTATGTCATGCTGTGATTGTAAAGCTAGTAAAAAGAAAAAATTTAATAACGGAATTTCCTGAGAAGACAAAGCAGTTAAGCGCTTTTATCGACGCTTTGGAAATTGGTGACGATCGTGACAAAAACCGTGGTTTTCTCATTGAAAGCCTCCACGAAGCGCAGCATATTTTCGGATATCTGCCGCGAGCCGTTCAACAGTTTGTCGCGGATAAATTAAAACTCCATCTTGCCGAAGTATACGGTGTGATAAGTTTTTATTCATACTTTACCGACAAGCCGGTCCGGCAAATACAAAATCAATGTATGTACCGGAACCGCCTGTTTTGTGAAAGGCTCCGGCGCGGTGCTCGAAGAATTTAAACGTCTTCTGGTGCTTGAAGAAGGTGAGACCAGTCCCGATGAGAAATTCTCCTTAGGCGGGCTGCGCTGCGTGGGTGCATGCAGTCTGGCTCCGGTGGTAATGGTCAACGACAGGGTTTATGGTAAAGTAACGACGAAGATGGTTGCTGAAATCATCAGTGAATGTAAATAAGCAACTGGAGATAAGATAATGATTGATAGTGTTGAAACATTAAATCAGCGGGTTGAAGCCCTGAAAAAGGAAAGCTTCGCCGCGACCAAAATACTGATTTCCATGGGGACCTGTGGAATCGCCGCCGGAGCGGCTCCGGTGCTCGAAGAAGTGAAAAAACTAATCAGCGAACGCCAGCTTGAAAATTCAGTTGAGATAGTCGAAACCGGCTGTATCGGGCAGTGCCATGCTGAACCGAGTGTCGAGATCTGCAAATACCGAAACAAACGAAAGTGTGATGTACGGCGGAGTGAAAGTTCGCGACGTAACTATGATAATTGACCGTCTTGGCGATATTGCCACCGGTCTCAGGACAGTTAATAAGACCTGGTATTATCCGGAAATAGAAAAGAATGACAAGAAGCAGATTCAGGCGCGTATAGTTCTGCGCAACAGCGGCCGGATCGACCCCGAGAAGCTTGAACACTACCTGAAGAACGACGGCTATCAGGCGCTGGCTAAAGTTTTGACTGAAATGACCCCGGAAGATGTCATCAAGGAAGTGATTGATTCAGGTCTGCGCGGCCGCGGCGGTGGCGGTTTCCCCACCGGCAGAAAATGGAGTTTTGCCGCGAGCCAGCCGGCCGGGCAAAAATATATGGTTTGTAACGCTGACGAGGGCGACCCGGGCGCGTTCATGGATCGCGCGGTGCTTGAAGGCGACCCGCACTCGGTACTCGAGGCAATGGCGATTGGTGGTTACCGCGGTTGGCGCCGATACCGGAATCATTTATATCCGCGCCGAATATCCGCTGGCGGTCAAACGCCTG
>CAXXEP010000004.1:0-48867 GCA_963676265.2 uncultured Draconibacterium sp. | reverse complement strand
CATTCTACCCGGACATTGTTGCTGTTAGCTAAAAATTGTATCTCGATCAACAGGTTCAATCAGGCTGAAGATTATCTTGATATTGCGGTTCAGCGTGCCCAAACTTTGAGTTCAATTCCTAGTTTGATGGATAATGTTGACGAGGTGCGGGTTCATTATTGGCTGATTACCGGAGATTTTCGAAAGGCGACATCCTGGGCCAGAAATAAGAAAATGTTTTATGCCAATGCGGGGCAGGGTGAATTGCTGATGGAAAGGTTGTTGATCGCTCGGATTGCTCTGGTGGAGAATCGCCCGCAAGAAGCGCTAAATTGGCTGAATGACTTAATTCCTGAGTTGAAGTCCAGCAATCAACGCAGGTTATTGCTGAAAGCGAAGATCATTCGGGCTTTGGCGTTGTGGGAAAACGGCGAGATGCAAGAAGCCATTGATGCCACGGTGGATGTTTTCCCGCAGGCAGAGAAAGAGAATTACATTCGTAATTGGGTGGAGATACACCCCAATGTGGAGAAGCTGCTGGTTTTGGCCGTCCGCGAATACGAAGCGAATTATAGGGCTGATGAAAGCTATAAGGCTATTCTTAAATACCTGAAACATCTTTTATCTGCTTTCCAAAAGACATATACACCGGCCAGCCAATTGCAGGAACAAAATTTGGTGATCGATTTGAGCTATGAAGAACTGACTGGCCGCGAAGAGGAAGTCTTGTCTTTGTTGGTCAATGGGCTGACAACCAGCAAGATCGCCAAAACGCTGACAATTTCACCCAGCACTGCCAAGACCCATATTCATAATATTTACCAGAAGTTGGGGGTAAATTCACGCAGGCATGCTGTAGATCGCGCCTTATCTTTGGGTCTGATCAACCAATCATAGGTGTGCGGCTATTTAACAAATGGGGGCTTTTTAGTTAAGTAACGCGAGTTGCTACCTTGATAAAAATCCCAGAATTTTTGAGATTGCGACAATCTTCCAGATTGTAACGCTGTGCTCGCAATGACAATAACTTTGTTTAAGTGGCAACTTGGGCTAAGTAGTTTGCATTTAAAAAATTTTCCCTTGCATAAAAATCAACCATTTCTAATCCTTTAATCCACCTATTGAGTGGATGACTTTGGATTGCTGATCTTAATATAATGTAAAAGGTTTCACGGAATTCAAACGGAGTAGCTTGAAAGGAGCTATGTGAAAGATGCATTTTAAAGATACGGCTGCACTTACAGGTGGGCTAACCATACATTACGTTGCGACTGATTCAAGGAGTAAATAAAAATGTCGAAAATTGTTGTTTGCTATAAATGGGTTTTAGATGAAGCTGATATTCAGATCAGACCGGATCAATCATTAGATACCAGCCGGGCAAAGAGTAAGATCAGTGAATATGACCGAAATGCCATCCAGGCAGCGCTTGAGGCTGCCAGCGATGCCGATGAAGTAGTATCTCTGACATTTGGCACTGGCGAAGCGCATAAGTCGCTCAAGGATGCACTGTCTCGTGGGCCTGCTCAGGGTTATCTGGTTTGCGATGATGATGCCCTTGAAACTGATGGCGCTGGCACAGCCAAAGTGCTGGCTGAAGCGATCAGGAAGATTGGTGATACTAAACTGGTGTTCTGTGCGGAAGGCGCTAGCGATACCTACGCCCACGAGGTTGGGCCGCGGCTGGGTGTTTTGCTGGATATGCCGGTGGTCTCAAATGTCTCTTCCTTGTCTGTTGATGGGGATACGCTTACAGCCACACGTATATTGGAAGGTAGCACTGAAACCGTACAGGTGACTTTGCCTGCCGTTGTGACTGTTTTGCCTGTGGCCGCCGCTGCGCCGATTCCCGGTTTGAAGATGGTTTTGGCAGCTTCAAAAAAGCCGACCACAGAGTTTTCGCTTGAGGATTTGGGCTTTGATGCCGGGCAGTTGGACGCCAAGACCGAAGTTGCCAGTTTGGTGGGGTACACCATGGATCGTAAGAATATCCTGATCGATTCCGGTGATCCGACAGAGAAGGTTGAGAAATTATTGGCATATCTTGAACAAGAAGGAGTATTGGGATGAGTAAGATTTATATCTTTGCAGAAAGTCAGAAGCTGGGCGCCCAGCTGATCAACCTGGGGGAAATATTGGGCGGGCAGCTCTATGTTGTATGTAGTAATCAAGAAACAGTCAGTAAAATGACCGGTTATCCGGTAGAGACAGTTCATATCTTGGCAGGGGATTCATCTCGCCCGGAAGATTATGCCCAGGCTTTATCTGCCTTGCTTCAAGATGCGAAAGCTGATTTATTGTTGGTTGCTGATACGATCCAGGGGCGTGAGCTGGCAGCCAAGACAGCAGCTTATTTAGATGTCGGCCTGGTCAGCGGCGCCAGTGAAGTTGAGTGCGTCAGCGGGCAATTTGAAACCACGCGTATTCAGTATGGCGGCGCTGTGATCAAGAAGGAACGACTGGCAGAACTGGCAGTCGTGACAGTTTCAGAGGGGAAGTATCCGGCCATTGAGGCGGTTGGGCAGGATGCACCGGTAGTCACCCATGATGTGCAGCCAGACCAGCGGGTGAACCGTATGGAGGTTGCTCCCATCGAGCGGCAGGGCGTCGACCTGAATACTGCAAATGTGGTGGTTGGCGTTGGTCTGGGCTTCGATAAGAAAGAAGATCTTTCCTTGGCAGATGATCTGGCAGCTGTGATGGATGGGGCAGTTGGCTGCACCCGGCCTGTTGCCGATGATAAGGAATGGTTACCAGCTGAACAGTATATCGGTATTTCCGGGGTTTATATTCACCCAGATATTTATTTTGCCGTTGGTATTTCTGGTCAGATTCAGCATGTTGTCGGTGTTCGGGATTCTAAGGTGGTTGTGGCCATCAATAAAAGCGACAGTGCACCGATCATGAAAGCCGCTGATTATGGAATCGTTGGCGATCTATATGACATCTTGCCTGTACTGACGGACAAGGTTAGGGATAGATAATATGAGTGAAGACCAGTTTGATGCAATTGTTGTTGGGGCCGGGCTTGCTGGTCTTTCAGCAGCTTATGTGCTGGCTAAAGCCGGTAAAGAGGTGCTGGTGATTGAACGCGGTTTGTCTGCTGGCAGCAAAAATGTTTCTGGTGGGCGAATCTATAGCTATGCCCTAGAAATGATTGAGCCGGGCTTTACTGCCCAGGCTCGGCTGGAACGTGCCGTTACCCAGGAACAGATTATGCTGTTGGACGGTGACCGCGCCGTTACGATTGAATACAGCGATCCTTCTTTGGCTGGCGAATTGCCGCAATCTTATACCGTCTTACGGGCGGTATTCGATGAGTGGTTTGCCGAGCAGGTTGAGGAATTGGGCGTGTTTATTGCCGCTGGTATTCTGGTAGATGACCTGATTATCGAAGATGGAAAAGTCGTTGGGGTGGTTGCCGGTGATGATGAAATGCGTGCCGGGATTGTGATTGCTGCCGATGGTGTGAACTCAATTTTGGGGCAAAAAGCCGGACTGCGCCCGGATGTGGGTCTGCATGAGATTGGTGTGGGGGTCAAAGAAGTTATCCAACTGCCCGCTGCTGAGATTGAAGCCCGCTTCCATCTGAAAGGTGAGGAAGGCGCAGCTCGTATGATCTTGGGCGGCTCGCATGGGGTCAACGGCGGGACATTCCTTTACACCAACCGCGAGAGTATTTCGTTGGGCTGCGTATTTTTGCCGCATATGCTGGTAGAGAAGAAAGTCTCGATCCATCAGATTTTGCAAGAGATCAAGCTGCACCCGGCGATTTCTGAATTGGTTGAGGGGGGCACCACAGTGGAGTATGGCGCACACCTGGTGCCAGAAGCCGGTTGGAGCCATGTGCCTGAAAAATTGCACTGCCCAGGCTTGCTGATGGTCGGGGATGCGGCTGGGTTTGTCATCAATCAGGGCTATACCATCCGGGGGATGGATTTAGCGATCCTCAGCGGGGTGGCGGCAGCCAGAGCAATTTTGCAGGAGGGTGAACCGGCAGCGATTGGCTCGATGTATGTGACCGAATTGGAGCAAATTGGCTTGCAGGCGGCCATGCAGCAGTTTGCCGGGTTCCCCAGCGTTATGGAAAATCCACGTTTGTTCACAACCTATCCTGCCCTGGCAAATGATGTTTTCCAGCAGCTTTATCAGTTGAATACAGCCGTTCCCGATCCTTTGCTAAAAGGTGTTTTCAATACTTTGAAAGAACATACTTCCATCGGGGCGCTTGCCAGGGATGGTTGGAATATTTATCGAGCAGTGAAATAGGAGAAGCCAATCATGACTGTGAAAAATTACAGCCCGGAAGAATTATTGGGTTTCAATAAGTTTTATCTGGATGAGGAACACCCACACATTGAGATTGACGAAACCATTTGTGCCACTTGTCAGGAAAAGCCCTGCTTGTATATTTGTTCGGCAGTCTGCTACAAGCTGTCAGATGCTGGCGAAATTCAATTTGATTATGCTGGCTGCCTGGAATGCGGCACCTGCCGGATTGTGTGCCGCGAGTTGGGGCAGGGTGGGGTGGTCAAATGGGTTTATCCGCACTCAACCTTTGGCATTAACTTCCGCTATGGGTAATGGGATTTGGCATATCTGCAAAAAAGTTTGAGTATCTTCTCAATGCAAGCACAGAAATCAATCAAATATCGATCAGTGGGTTGTGTGCAGTAGAGTAGAAGAACGCTGTGATATTCATTAGAGAGGAGATGTTAGGATGTCTGAAGAAACAAAGAAATATGTTTGGAGTCAGATCAATGTTAATTTTGCGATCAACCTGGTACTCAACGGAGTTTTGGCTTGGCTGCTGAATAGCTCGAAGGAAGTTATCCCAATGGCGGATATACTTTTCGATCTTACTGTGACTACACTATTGATTGTATTCATCGTGTGTGTTTTGTCATGTGCGGGAACCAGTAAGGCAATTGCAGATGGTAAATTAGTCAGCAATGGTTGGCAGCCGTCTTTAGGAATCATAAAGCGCTGGTCGTCAATTCGTAATTTGTGGCGCTCTGTCTTGTTGGCTATCCTGATGACCCTGGTTTTGATTCCGCTGCTCTATGGCATTTTTAGTTTGTTGGGTATTGCTGGTATTTCTGTAATCGGATATATGATCTTTAAAGCCATCTTTGCCGGGGTGATTGCTGGGGGAGCTGCCTGGTTATCTAATTTAGGCACTTTGGCTGGGCCATCGGTCAAGCTTGAAGCCTCAGCCGCATAGTGGGGGATTTGCTGAAGTAGTTCTATTTTGCTGATATAAAAGCAAGATCGTAGAAGATTGATTTTCTAAACGCTCGCAGTGGTCTAACAGCTATGCGGGCGTTTTATTTTTCCCTATTTTTGGAGGGGCTTGTGCCGTATCAATTAAATCACCCGTAGTCTTTATCATTTTGTTATTGACATGTTAACGGTAACATGTTATCGTTAACATGATAACGATAACAGATACCTACAATCAAGGGAATCTCGTGGTCCATAAAAAACGTGTAACAATTAAAGATGTTGCAAAAAAAGCGGGGGTATCGACACAAACTGTATCTCGTGTGATGAATGATTTCCCATATGTGGCGGATAATACCCGCCAACGGGTTGAAGCTGTAGTTGAAGAATTAGGGTATCAGCCCAGTACGCTGGCTCGCAGCTTGAGCCAACAGCGAAGTTACACGCTGGGGATTGTGATCTTTGGCCTGGATTATATTGGCCCTGCCAAAACGCTCAATGGGATTTCGAGCATGGCAGATAAATTGAATTATATGTTAGTAATGAGAGAGCTGGCCGATTTTGATACGGCCAGTATTGATTTTGCCATCGATTCACTTTTAGCTCGCCAGGTTGACGGTATCATTTGGGCTGTGCCTGAAATGGACGAAAGCCACAAGCAGCTCAATGACCGAATCAAACGCATCACTGTCCCGATCATGTTCATTGCAATTCAACCACGTGAGGGGATTTCCAGTGTGGCCACCGATAACTATCTGGGTGGCAAGATGGCAACAAGGCACTTACTTGAAACCGGCTGCAAACATATCGCCCATATTTCTGGCCCAATGGGATGGTGGGAAGCAGAAGAAAGGATGCGGGGCTGGAAAGACGCCTTGCTAGATCAGGGCATTCAGCCAAAAGATTCTCATTGTGTTGAAGGGAATTGGTCTTCTGCTAGTGGTGAACAAGCATTTATAGAACTTATCGAATCCTATCCAGAAATGGATGGGATTTTTGTTGGAAACGACCAGATGGCTCTGAGCGTTTTACAACAAGCGCATATCAGGGGAATCTCGATTCCTGAAGAATTATCTGTGATCGGCTTTGATGACATTGACGAAGCCCAATATTTTTACCCATCACTCAGCACGATCGCCCAAGACCTGCAATTGGTTGGCGGTTTGGCTGTGAAAAGCGTGGTAAAGATGATTGAGGCACAAAGAAAAAACCAGGCCGCTCATTCTCACTTTGAATTTATCGAACCAACATTGCTCCGTCGTAACAGTTCCAAATAGCAAACTGAAAGAAAAAATCTAATTAAACTGGAGGTATAAAAATACACAAGGGATAAATGTCTTTTCGATCAGGATGCCCCAGCCCTCATTGGCGTCAGGCTGGAAAACAAAAAGGAACGCCAAAAAATCAATAAACTATCTTCTGGAGAAGAAATGTCTAAAAAATTCAGTATGATTTTTGTAGTTTTAATGATCGCCAGCCTTCTGTTAGTGGCTTGCGGTGGTTCCGACGATGCCGGTAGTGCAGATGATACCAAATTAGTTGGTATCTCTATGCCGACCAAAACCTCCACCCGTTGGATCTCTGATGGCGAGAGCATGGTAGCCGTTTTTGAAGAAATGGGCTACGATACAGACCTGCAATTTGCAGACGATGATATCCCGAACCAGCTTGCTCAGATCGAAAATATGATCACCAAAGGCGCAGACGTCCTCGTGATTGCCGCTATTGACGGCAGCACCCTGACAGATGCCCTTGCCCAGGCTAAGGAAAATGGCGTATTGGTCATTGCTTATGACCGTTTGCTGGTAAACTCTGAAAACGTTGATTATTATGCCACTTTCGATAACTTCGGTGTGGGCGTTATCATGGGTTCCCAGATCGAAGAAGGTTTAGATCTGAAGAACGCTGAAGGTCCTTTCAATATCGAACTTTTCGGTGGTTCTCCCGACGACACCAATGCTTACTACTTTTATGATGGCGCTATGTCCGTCCTTCAGCCTTACATCGACAGCGGCAAACTCGTTGTCCGATCTGGCCAGATGGGCATGGATGTAGTCTCCACCCTGCGCTGGGATGGCATTGTGGCCCAGGCTCGCATGGAAAATCTGATCAGCGCTCACTACACGGATGCACGTGTGGACGCAGTGCTTGCACCGTACGATGGTCTTTCCATTGGTATTATCTCCGCTCTGAAGAGCGTTGGCTATGGTACCGAAGATCAGCCGATGCCTGTTATCACCGGCCAGGATGCAGAAGTTGCTTCCATCAAAGCCATGATTGCTGGCGAACAGACCTACACGGTTTTCAAAGACACCCGTGAATTGGCCAAGCAGACTGCCGCCATGGTAGATGCAGCGCTCAAGGGCGAAGAAGTTCCGATCAACGACACCTCCACCTATGACAACGGCGTCAAAGTCGTTCCTTCATACCTGTTGACCCCCTTCAGTGTCGACATTACCAACTACGAAGAATACCTGATTGACACTGGTTACTACACACCTGACCAACTTCAATAGGTTCCTTTTCTAAACAAAAGGTTGTGGAGAGGCACAATGCCTCTCCACAACCACTCATTCGGGACCGTTACTAAAAATTGCTATTATTCAAATTCATTTTTATAAATCATTAACGGTCAAGTATTAAATCATCACAATAAGGATTGAAAACCATGTCCAATGTAATTTTGGAAATGAGGAATATTACAAAAACATTTCCTGGTGTAAAAGCGCTGGATAACGTCAATTTTAGTGTAAAAGAAGGTGAGATCCATGCATTAGTTGGCGAAAACGGCGCTGGAAAATCGACGCTGATGAAAGTGCTCAGTGGTGTTCACCCGCATGATACTTATGATGGTGAAGTCTATTTTATGGGAGAAGAGTGTAAGTTTCGTGACATCACCGAATCGGAAGATGTTGGGTTAGTGATCATTCATCAGGAATTGGCACTCATTCCCTTCCTATCCATCACTGAAAATCTCTTTTTGGGCAATGAGCAAGCCAAAAGGGGCATCATCGACTGGAATGAATCCATTGATAAAACAGAAGCATTGCTCGCAAAAGTGGGTTTGCAAGAATCACCCAATACGCTCGTTACGAATTTGGGGGTCGGCAAACAACAGTTGGTAGAGATTGCCAAAGCCCTGGCGAAAGAAGTAAAGCTCCTCATCTTGGATGAGCCGACTGCATCTCTCAGCGAAACTGACAGCGAAAAATTGCTTGAGCTGCTGCTCCAGTTCAAAGAGCAGGGCATGACCTCAATCCTGATCTCACACAAGCTGAGCGAGGTGACCAAAGTAGCAGACACGATCACGATCCTGCGTGATGGTCACACCGTGGAAACAATTAGTAACAATATAGACGAATTGACCGAAGATCGTATTATCCGTGGGATGGTCGGGCGTGACATCACACACCGCTTCCCACCGCGGGAATCAAATATTGGCGATGTGATCCTGGAAGTGCGCGATTGGAATGTCTACCACCCCCTGCATAGTGGCCGAAGGGTTTGCAAAAATATTAATATCAATGTTCGTGCCGGTGAAGTAGTTGGTTTGGCCGGGTTGATCGGTGCGGGACGTACTGAGCTTGCAATGAGCATCTTTGGGCAAGCTTACGGAAAAGACATCACTGGTACCGTGCTGAAACATGGGAAAGAGATTGATGTCAGTTCCATCAACAAAGCGATCTCAAATGGCATTGCATATTCGACCGAAGATCGTAAATCTTATGGTCTTATCTTGATCGAAGAGATCAAGAGTAATATCTCGCTGGCCAACCTGCCAGTAGTTTCTCAATTTGGTGCTATTAATGAACCTAAGGAGATTACCGTCACGCGTGATTATCGCGATGATCTGGATATTAAATGTTCTAGCATTCGCCAATTGGCGGTTAATCTTTCGGGTGGTAATCAGCAAAAAGTAGTTTTGAGCAAATGGCTGTTCTCCAATCCCGACGTTCTTATTTTGGATGAGCCCACACGTGGTATCGACGTAGGTGCTAAATATGAGATCTACTCGATCATTAATGATCTGGCGAGTGAAGGTCATGGTGTGATCTTGATCTCATCTGAATTGCCTGAAATTTTGGGGGTTTGCGATCGAATTTATGTGATGAGCGAAGGTCGTGTTGTTGGTGAATTGGATGCAAAAGACGCTTCGCAAGAGATCATCATGAAATATATTATGTCACAAAAAGAAGTTGAAGAGGATATCAAATCATGAAAACATTAGCTACTCTATTCAGAAATAATATCCGTCAGTACGGAATGTTGATCGCATTGATTTCGATCATGATTTTCTTCCAATACACAACAGACGGAATCTTGATGAAACCGATCAATATCACAAATCTTGTGCTTCAGAACAGCTATATCATTGTGATGGCGCTGGGTATGCTCCTCATCATTGTTGCTGGAGCAATTGACCTTTCGGTGGGCTCCATCGCAGCATTCATCGGCGCAATTTCGGCGGTCTTAATGGTCAAGATGAATGTTCACTGGAGCATCACAATGGTGATCTCGCTGATCATCGGCGCGTTGGCGGGCATCTTCCAAGGATATTGGATCGCTTATTTGAAAATACCTTCCTTTATTGTTACGCTGGCGGGCATGTTGATCTTTCGTGGACTTACATTGATTGTCCTTCAAGGTGAAGCCGTTGGTCCTTTCCCTGTCGAATTTCAGCGCTTGAGCACGGGATATATCCCCGATTTCTTCAACTATGAAGGCTTTCATCTCACCACTTTTTTGCTGGGTATTATATTCTCCATCCTGATTGTTTTCTTGGATATCCGCTCGCGCAGAAACCAACAGAAATATAATTTTGAAGTCACTCCCTTCTACTTCTTTGTTGTCAAAAACATTTTCATCACCGCCGCTGTAATGGCACTTTCTTATCTGATGGCATCTTACAAAGGTTTCCCGAATGTGTTGATCGTTCTATTCTTCCTGGTTTCGGCTTACTCCTTTGTCTCCAGCCAAACCGTTATCGGACGTCGTATCTATGCGATGGGGGGCAACGAAAAAGCTGCCCGTCTTTCGGGTGTCAACACACCGCGGATGCTCTTCGGCACTTTCGTCAACATGGGCGTTCTTGCTGCTTTGGCTGGTATGATCGTCGCTGCTCGTCTGAATACTGCAACGCCCAAAGCCGGTGATGGCTTCGAGCTTGACGTCATCGCTGCTGTATTCATCGGCGGTGCCTCTGCTACGGGTGGTATCGGTACCATTATTGGTGCTGTCGTCGGTGCTTTCTTGATCGGCGTAATGAATAATGGTATGTCCATTATGGGCATTGGCATCGACTGGCAGCAAGCAATCAAAGGCTTCGTTTTGCTGCTGGCCGTCTTCTTTGATGTCTACAATAAACGGAAAAACAGCTAGTCATTCCATTTGAATATACTGCCAGCCTAATTTTTATTGGGCTGGCAGATACAACATCCGAATTAACATTCGCGCTCCATTCAAATCCGATAGTAATTTTTAAAAGGAAATAATTCATGACACTTAATCCCGTCATTTCTCGACTTGGACGTAGACTTCGCCTGGCAATGATCGGCGGTGGGCCAGGATCATTCATCGGCGGCATGCACCGGCAGGCTGCCCGATTGGACAACCGCTATGAGTTGGTTACCGGTGTGTTTTCTTCAAATGCTGAAAAATCCAAACAGGCTGCTCAGGAATTAGGGATTGTGCCTAATCGCCGCTATGCCACCGTCAGCGAAATGCTTGAGAGTGAAAACCACCGAGAAGACAAAATTGATGTGGTTGCCATTCTGACACCAAACGACAGCCATTTTGAATATGCGATGGCTGCCTTAGATGTTGGCTTTGATGTGATCTGTGATAAGCCGATGACTAATACATTAGAAGAAGCCGAAGCACTTCACCAAAAAGTGGAAGATACCGGGTTGGTATTTTGCCTGACTCACAACTACACCGGTTACCCGTTGGTGCGGCAGGCCAAAGCCATGGTGCAGGCTGGCGAGCTTGGCGAGATTCGGCTGGTGCAGGTTGAATATGTGCAGGGTGGTAAGGCGGATGAATCCAGCCCAGACCCCGAAGATTCTTGGAAATACGACCCGGTCCGCGGCGGCCCTTCTCGTGTCATGAGCGACATCGGCACCCATGCCCACAACCTGGCTCGCTTCATTACCAGTTTGGAAGTTAGTGAGGTCAGCGCTGAGATGGGCGCAATTGTCCCCAACCGTATCATTGACGATTACGCCGGTGCGCTGCTGCGCTTCGAAAACGGCGCACGCGGCAGCTTCTGGGTGACACAGGCCGCGGCAGGTGTGGAGAACGGCTTGCGTATTCGCGTCAGCGGCACTCAGGGTTCTTTAGAGTGGTTGCAGGAAATTCCACAGCGCCTGACCTTCAAACCGCTGCACGCCCCAGCTGAGATCCGCACCCCCAATGGCCCCGGCACCCTGCCGCTAGCTGAACGGGCAACTCGGATTGTCGCCGGGCATCCTGAAGGCTTCCCGGATGCGTTTGCCAATTTGTATACAGATGCTGCTGATGCGATCAGCGCCCGCCTGGTAGGGGAGAAACCTGACCCGCTGGCGATGGTTTTTCCGAACGCATTTGATGGTTTGGCAGGTGTGCGCTTTGTCGACAGTATGATCCGCTCCAGCCAGGCAAATGGGCAGTGGACGGCATGCTAGATATATATTGAGGATCGAACATGACCAACCGAACGATTTTAGTCACTGGGGCGACAGGCAAAGTCGGGCGTGTATTTATTTCCCGCTTACTCTCAGATCCAAATTTTGAGGATGTCCAAATTCGGGCATTGGTCCATAACCGGGAGCTCCCTCCACATGAGCGCATCACCAATATCCACGGCTCAATTGAACATCAAGAAGTCGTAAACGAGGCCATGCAAGGCATCACACATGTGCTGCACCTGGCAACCGTGAAAGAAACGCCCGAACAGATCATGGATGTGGCGGTGAAAGGGCTGTTCTGGCTCTTGGAAGCCTGCCGCACCAGCAATACCTTCCAGCAGTTCCTGATGGTCGGGGGAGATGCCGGAGTCGGCCATTTTGTTTATCCTCACCCGCAGCCAGTTACCGAGCAGCAAAAACATTCCGCCTACCCAGGCTGTTATGCGCTTTCAAAGGTATTAGAAGAGGTTATGCTGGAACAATATTACATTCAGTATGACCTGAATGGCTGCTGCCTGCGTGCGCCTTGGATCATGGAAAAAGATGACTTCAAATACCAGTTGTCTTTTGGCGATGATGTCTTTGGCGGCCCGCGCTGGCATGAATACGTCAGTGAAGCGCAGGCAAAGGCCTATGTTCAATCCCACACTGTGCCGGTCATGTTGGATGCAGACGGGTTTCCGGTAAAACGGAATTTTGTGCACGTAGAAGACCTGGTCAGTGCTTTACTGTTGGCAATCGACCACCCCAAAGCTCGCCAGCAGTTGTTCAACATTTGCATGAATGAACCTGTCGATTACGGCAAAATGGGCATATATTTACAAGAACACAAAAACCTCCCCATAGTAAAAATCAAAACAGAATATCATTCTACCTGGCTCGATAATGCCAAAGCACGATTGCTTTTGGGCTGGGAGCCGGTCTACAATATGGAGAAGTTGATCGAGGAAGCCTGGGCTTACCAGCGCGAGGCAGATGAGCCGCGCATTATCTGGTATCCGGGCTAAAAACAAGAAACCCCAACCAGCGCAATTTTCTGGTTTTATAAATAAGGAGAAAACAAAATGAGTCAATACGATAAAGCAACAATCTGGTTTGTCACCGGGAGCCAGCACCTTTACGGCCCGGAAACTTTGGAGCAAGTTGCCGTACATTCCAAAGAAATTGCCGCATCTCTGGACGCAGCAGAAGATATTCCCGTAAAAGTCGTTTTTAAACCCGTGCTGACGACTGCGGAAGATATTCGAAATTTATGCCTGGAAGCCAATTCGGATGAAAGCTGCATTGGCCTCGTCACCTGGATGCACACATTCTCCCCGGCCAAGATGTGGATTGCCGGGCTGAATTTATTGAGTAAACCTTTTGCTCATTTGCACACCCAGTACGACCGAGAAATTCCCTGGGCGGAGATCGATATGGATTTTATGAACCTGAATCAGGCCGCCCACGGCGACCGTGAATTTGGCTTTATCAACAGCCGCCTGCGCCTGGAGCGCAAGGTGGTGGTCGGTCATTGGCAAGACCCTGAAACTCAGGCCAGCCTGGGTGCCTGGTCACGGGCTGCCATGGCCTGGGCCGACTGGCAGGGTGCCAGGATCGCCCGCTTTGGCGACAATATGCGTGATGTGGCTGTCACCGAGGGTGACAAGGTCGAAGCCCAGATCAAGCTCGGTTATTCGGTCAACGGCTATGGTTTGGGCGACTTGGTTGAAGTCATGAATGCAGCCAGCGACGCCGAAGTGCAATCCATGATGCAGACCTATTATGACGAATATAATGTCGTCCCCGCATTGCTGCCGGATGGCGAAGCCTATGCCTCGATGGTGGCCGGTGCCCGCATCGAAGTCGGGCTGCGCAATTTCCTTGAAGCTGGCAATTTCAAAGCCTTCACCACCACCTTCGAGAACCTTCACGGCTTGCCCCAACTGCCCGGTTTGGCCGTCCAGCGTCTGATGCGAGATGGCTACGGCTTCGGTGCAGAGGGTGACTGGAAAACCGCCGCATTGGTGCGGGCGATGAAGGTTATGGCCGAAGGGCTGCCCGGTGGCGTTTCCTTCATGGAAGATTACACCTATCATTTGAGTGAATCTGGCGATAAGGTGCTCGGATCTCACATGCTCGAAATCTGTGAATCGATTGCCGCCCATAAACCCAAGCTGGATATCCAACCGCTCTCGATTGGCGGCAAGGCCGATCCGCTCCGCCTGATCTTTGATGCCAATCTGGGGCCGGCCGTTGCGGCTTCAATTATGGATATGGGCCAGCGCTTCCGCCTGGTAGCCAATGTGGTGGATGTGATCCCCACCGACCAGCCGCTGCCCAAACTGCCGGTTGCACGGGCCTTGTGGGACCCGCGCCCGAATTGGAAAACTGCCGCCGCAGCATGGATCTATGCTGGTGGCGCACATCATACCGGTTTCAGCTATGCGCTCACCACCGAACATTTGCGAGACTTTGCAGATATTGCCGGATTGGAATTTTTGGTGATTGATGAAAACACCGAACTGCAAGCCTTCCGCGACAAACTGCGCTGGAACGATTTGTATTATCACCTGAAGCGTATGCTTTAGGGGTTAATAGCTTATTCTTAGACAGGCCGGATTCGTTGAGCAATTGCCCGGCGAATCTGGCCGCTCCCCAATCATCCTACATAAACGTCCGAGGAACAAGACTTAGAATGGAACTAAAAGAACAGGTTATCCAGTCCTTTGAGAAAAAATACGGCGAGCCGCCTGCTTTTATCGTGCGGGCGCCGGGGCGTGTCAACATCATCGGAGAGCATACCGATTACAATCTTGGGTATGCCCTGCCAATGGCAATTGACCGCTCAATGTGGATTGCCCTGCGCTCCAACCAGACTATGACCGTGGAATTGACTTCTATGCAGTTCGACACTTCCACCAAATTCTCGTTGGAAAAGATCGAACACAGCCATGATTGGAGCGAATATGTGCGCGGCACAGCCTGGGCTTTGCAAGATGGCGGTTATCCACTGCAAGGTTGGGACGGCGTGCTGGTCAGTGATGTGCCGGTTGCTTCTGGGCTGTCTTCTTCGGCGGCTTTAGAATTGGTGGTCGCACGGGCGTTTTGGGCGCTTTCCCGCTGGGAATGGGATAACCTGAAAATCGCCAAAATTGCCAAGAAGCATGAAAATGAGTGGATGGGATTGAAATCTGGTATTCTGGATCAGATGTCTTCGGCTTTTGGTGAGCAGGGCAAAGCCTTGCTTTTAGATTTCAAGCACCTGACTGTTGAAGCCTACCCCATGCCCGAAAATGCCGTGATCGTTGTGATGGATACAAAGGTGCGGCGTGGGTTGGTGGGGTCGGCGTATAACGACCGTGTAGAGGAATGCCGACAGGCCGCAAAATTTTTGGGGGTGGACTCTCTGCGAGAAGTAGACCTGGAAACCTTCAATAGTAAGCAGAGCAATATGGACGATCTATTGCGCAGACGTGCCCGCCACATTGTTACTGAAAATGCCCGGACACTGCAAGCGGCTGAATGTTTGAGCCAGGGAGATATGAACTGGTTGGGCAAGTTGATGAATGAGAGCCATGTCAGTATGCGGGATGATTATGAAATCTCCTGTAAAGAGCTAGACCTGATGGTCGAGCTGGCCTTACAGCAGCCGGGGTGCCTGGGCGCTCGGATGACCGGGGGCGGTTTTGGCGGGTGTGCGATAGCACTGATCGAAGCCGATGCCGCTGAAGCGCTGGCGGAAAATGTGGGTAGAAAATATCAGCAGCAAACCAGGATCGAGCCGGAAATCTATATCTGCGCCGCTGGGGATGGCGCCAATATTATTGAGCAATCATAATTTTTTTTACTGGAAATAAGTAACCAACGAATAGATCGGATGAGATGTCTTACATAATTGGAGGAAATTATGGATCAGAAAGAAATTCAAAAAACAATCGAGTCGGGAAATACATTTCTTGGCATTGAGTTTGGCTCAACCCGTATCAAAGCAGTCTTGATCGGTGCAGACTACGCGCCAATTGCCTCAGGAGGTTTTGCCTGGGAGAACGAATACGATGATGGTATCTGGACGTACAGCCTGGAAGATGTTTGGAAAGGGCTGCAAGCCTGCTATCAGGATCTCAGCGAAGAAGTGCTTGCCAAATACGGTACACCGCTCAAGACCATCGGCTCAATCGGTTTTAGCGGCATGATGCACGGCTATCTGGCATTTGATGAAAATGACCAGCTTTTGGTGCCGTTCCGCACCTGGCGCAATACGATCACCGGGCAGGCTGCCGAGGAACTTACCAGTCTGTTCCAATTCAACATCCCGCAGCGCTGGAGCATCGCCCACCTCTATCAGGCGATTTTGAACAAAGAAGCCCACGTCAAAGATATCCGCTTCCTGACCACGCTGGCGGGATATGTCCATTGGAAATTGACCGGGGAAAAGGTGATGGGAGTTGGGGAAGCCTCCGGCATGTTCCCAATCGACAGCAATACCCACGATTTTGAAACCAAGATGCTGGCGCAGTTCGACCAGCAGATCGCCGCAGAAGGGCTGTCCTGGAGACTGCAAGAGATTCTGCCCAAGGTGTTGATCGCCGGGGAAGCGGCAGGTGCACTTACAGAAGAAGGTGCAAAGCTGCTGGACCCCAGCGGACAGTTACAGAGTGGGATTCCGTTTTGCCCCCCCGAAGGGGATGCAGGCACGGGCATGGTCGCCACCAACAGCGTTGCCATGCGCACCGGGAACGTCTCCGCCGGGACATCTATCTTTGCCATGATCGTATTGGAAAAAGCTTTATCCCAGCTGCATATCGAAATTGACATGGTCACTACTCCTTCAGGTAACCCGGTTGCGATGGTACACGCCAACAACTGCACCTCCGACATTAACGCCTGGGTTGGGCTGTTTGGGGAGTTCACCGAAGCGCTGGGGGTAGAGGTCAGCCAATCCAAACTGTTTGAGCTGCTTTATCAAAAGGCCCTGATAGGCGATGCCGATGGTGGCGGCCTGCTGGCCTACAATTATTTTTCTGGCGAGCCGATCACCGAGCTGGAAGAAGGACGGCCTTTGTTCGTCCGTACCCCGGATAGTAAGTTCACGCTGGCAAACTTCATGCGCACCCATTTGTTCTCCGCACTTGGCACATTAAAGATTGGGATGGACATTCTATTTGAACAGGAGAAAGTGCAGATCGACCAGCTGATGGGGCATGGCGGTTTCTTCAAGACAAAGGGTGTTGGGCAAAAATTCATGGCCTGCTCGATGAATGTGCCGGTATCTGTGATGGAAACGGCTGGCGAAGGTGGTGCCTGGGGGATTGCCCTGTTGGCTGCATTTATGCAGTTCAAGGGGGAGGATGAAACTCTAGAAGATTTCCTGAATACCAGGGTCTTTGCCGACGCCAACAGCGAAACCCTCAACCCCGATCAGGCTGATGTAGATGGTTTCTTAGCTTTTATGGAAAAATACAAAAAAGGTCTGGCGATTGAAAAAGCGGCTGTAGAACATTTGAGGTAAGCGATGTTAGAACAACTAAAAGAACAAGTATTTGAAGCCAATTTACTGCTTCCCAAACATAACCTTGTCACCTTCACCTGGGGGAATGTCTCCGGCGTGGACCGGGATAAGGGGTTGATGGTGATAAAACCCTCCGGCGTGCCCTACGAAAGCATGAAGGCCGAGGATATGGTGGTTGTCTCTTTAGAGACTGGCGAAGTGGTTGAGGGGAAGTTGAAGCCCTCGTCTGATACCCCCACACATCTAGAGCTTTTCAAAGCATTTACGGATATCCAGGGCATTGTGCACACCCACAGCCGTTGGGCAACCACATTTGCCCAGGCGGGCCGCGGTATCATCGCACTTGGCACAACCCAGGGGGATTATTTTTATGGCGAAATTCCCTGCACCCGCAAAATGACCCCCGCAGAAATTCAGGGCGAATATGAAAAAGAGACCGGGACGGTGATTATCGAGACCTTTGATGGGAAAGACCCCAACATGATGCCTGCGGTGCTCGTTCACAGCCATGGGCCATTTACCTGGGGTAAAGACCCGCACGATGCCGTCCACAATGCAGTGGTGCTGGAAGAGGTCGCTTTCATGAATTTCCACGCGCTAATGCTGGAGCCGGGTTTGCCGCCCATGCAGCAGGAACTGCTGGATAAACATTATTTGCGCAAACACGGTGCAAATGCGTATTATGGGCAGAGTAAAGAGTAATCTTTTGTAGGGCAAAGGCTGTATGTGTTTTTAGCTCGTCCAGGGGCTTTTTATGAATTAAAAAGCCCCTGGCATGATAAATGCCCTGTGCAATTGAGGAGGATTGGCATTGGGAGTTTATCGGTAATTACTCATAATAATTTAACATTATTTATAATGAACCAAGGTTCATAATTCACTGAGATTGCATATGTGTTGGGGATATACACGAAAGAGTATTGTACCTCGTTTGATTTTCCTATATTCTAAAGAAAATGTTCCGACCAATTTAACCTAATATGATTGGCCACTTTTAGATGGTTTGGCTATTCTCAGGGAGAGCAGGTGTTGGAGGACTGGCTCTTAGTTTTTCTGTTGTTGGGTTGAATTGGAAAGAAGATTTAAAAAACTCGATTTTTTACACTAGGAGGTAGATATGACACAAAAATTGATTGAAGCCTTTGTTAATGTCGATGAGGATGTGGTTGTAAGTCGGACCAATGAACTCTTGGCAGAAGGCACAGAACCTATGGCAATTTTGAATGCTTGTAGGGAAGCGCTTGATGTAATTGGCAAGCGGTTTGAAACGGGGGAGAGTTTTGTTCCTGAATTAATTATGGCTGGTGAGATGATGAATGCTGTTACTGAAATCGTCAAGCCTCTGATGACGCAGGAACGACCAATCGATCCAATCGGCAAGGTGCTCTTAGGAACAGTTGAAGGCGATATCCACGATATTGGTAAGGATGTCGTTTTTTTTATGCTTGAAGCCAATGGCTTTGAGGTAATTGATATCGGTGTTGACCTTTCACCTGAAGTTTTCGTTGAGAAGATCAAAGAAGTGAACCCAGATGTGGTTGGTTTGAGTGGTTTGCTGACGTTGGCTTTTGAATCGATGAAACTGACTGTGGATGCGATCCGCGATGCTGGCCTGCGCGACCAAGTCAAAGTTATGATCGGGGGCGCACCTGTGGATGAACATGTTCTGGAATACAGCACAGCCGATGCCTGGGGGAAGGATGCTATGGAAGCGGTCACACTTGCGAAACAGTGGGTAGGAGCATGATGATGACAACTGATACTTTTGAAACCAGGATGGGGCGGATTACGGACTGTGTCGAGCTGAAGAAGCCCGACCGTGTGCCGATCTTTACATGGTTCCACTATCTTCCGGCCACCTATGCCGATATGACTTTTGAGGATGCTTTCTACGATCTGGATGGTTGGCTGGCAGCCAACGAGAAGATGATCGTGGATTATGATCCCGACCTGCATATTCACATTAGCGCAGCAGTCGGCACCGGGGGAGCTGTCCACGAAGCGTTAGGTACCCAACAGATCAAATGGCCGGGACATGGTGTTGCCTCTAATCGTCCCTTCCAATTTGTTGAAGGCGAATATATGAAAGCTGAGGAATACGATGAATTCCTCTTCGATCCTTCAGACTGGATCGTGCGCAAGTTCTTGCCGCGGGTCTTTAGCAATCTGGCTGGCTTAGGCCAAATGCCCCCAATTTCTTCGATGCTGACCGGCTACGCTGGCGCTGGTACTACCGCAGTTTTGGCTGCTCCTCCAGTCGCGGCTGCCCTGGAAGCTCTTTCCAAAGCCTCTCAAGAGGCTATGAAATGGAGCATGGCTTATGGTCAGTTTACGGCGAAATTGGGCGAATTGGGCTACCCGACCTTTGGCAACAATGTTTCGATGGCTCCTTATGATCTTATCTCTGATATGGGACGCGGTATGCGGGGGACGATGAAGGATATGTACCGTGCCCCCGACAAGCTGATGGCTGCTCAGGAACGCGTACTGCCGATCTTGCTTGGTGGTGCGATTGGACAGGCTCAAATGAGCAATAACCCCCTGATCTTTATGCCGCTTCACCGTGGTGCTGACGGCTTCATGTCAAATGAACAGTTTGAAAAGTTCTACTGGCCGCCGCTGAAAGCCCTTATCTATGCACTGATCGATGCCGGTTTGGTTCCTTGCCCCTTCTTTGAAGGTACATACGACCAACGGCTTGAATATCTGACTGAGCTTCCAGAAGGAAAGGTGATGGGCAGCTTTGATCGTTCGGATATGAACAAGGTTAAGGAAATCTTGGGTGGTAAGATGTGCATTACAGGTGGTATGCCGATCTCATTGCTCCAACACGGTACGCCAGAAAAGGTCCGTGACGAGACCAAGAAGATCATTGAGACCATTGGGCAGGATGGCGCTTTTATTATGTCCTCCAGCTCTGTTCTTGATGAGGCCGATCCTGAACTCGTGCGGGTATGGGTGGAGACGACAAAGGAATTTGGTCAGTATTAATCTGACTTGCTGCTGGAGAATCTGTTGGTGAGTGGGTGGCGCGGCCTGCCAGTTTCAAAACAGCGGTAAGATAATCTAAAATAAGCATAAAGAAGGAAGAATTTAATCATTCTTCCTTCTTGTTTTTTGATTGATCGTTTGTCTTTTTGTAAATAACCTGAATTTCGGATAAGAAAATAAAACTTTTTCTAATGGTCGAGTGCATCGGGCAAAGCCCGATGCGTATCGAGACCGTATGCCAAATATACTCTTTTTGATCTCGATACGGCGGCTTTTTGCCGCCTACTCGATCAACAGAAGAAAAATTCTTGCTAAACGCAACTCAGGTTAAATACTTTACAAATTTGTCACGTTTAAAAATTCGTGATTTTCTACACAATTGCGGTATACTTTTTAAATAATTTACTCCGATCCATTGAACCTAAAGCAAACTGCCATGGTTGGATGGACAACTCTCAAAGAGAGCAGGCTTTTCTGGAAACGGAAATACCTCCCGATATCCACTTGTGGGATTGACTTGGAAAGGAGATTGGATCGGACGATGTTTTGTCCTCTCTCTTCGCCAGTGATCTCTCTGGCGAAAATTGTTTAACGCAAGCTGCTGCCTTCCAGTTTATGATCGGAATGACAATTCATCCTAATTCGGTGGTTTCAAGCCCTACAGTGAGTGAGAGATCTAGGCCTACTTAGCCTGATTTTTAGCATAAGAGAATAAACAGCAGAAAGAGTGCGAAGGTAACTTTGTTTAATGTGCCAAAGTGAAGGATCAGATTGTTTTTGCAGCAAATAGACCATCGGAGAACGGTATTTATGTCAATCAATATATTAATCGCTGAAGACCGTAAACAATTTCATCATCAGCTAAAAGATTTAATACAGACCCGACGCAGGCAGGGCGGACTGCCAGAAACAGCCAGTGGCAGACAGGAACCTGCCAAATTGGCCGAACAGCAGCGGTCAGATATCTTTTTGCAAGATGGAGAAGATATGCAGATGCTTCAGGAACTGCATGAAAAATATCCGGGCATGGTGATTACCGTGCTGGCTTTTCCTGAAAGCGAAGCGCATCAGCTTCAGGTAATTGAGCTTGGTGTCGGTGATGATGGTGGGCAAATTCTGCACACAGAGCAGCTGCTGGGGGCGGTCGAGGAAATCTTGTGCAGTAAGGCTATCAGGCCGAATGATGAGACTGGCAGTGTGCAAACGGACGTAGCAGCGCGTGCGGATAAGGAAATTTATGGGGGGATTGAGCCGCTCACAAGCAGGGAGGAGGAAGTGCTAAAGCTGATTGCTGTAGGCAAAAGTAATGCGGCTGTTGCCAGGGAATTAGCGATTTCATGCAATACGGTTAAAACACATCTTCGGAATATTTATAGGAAACTGCACCTCAAAAACCGCACTGAAGCAGCTAATTATGCGCTGACGCATGGCTATATCGCTTAAGTTGCTAAAAGTGAGCTAAGTGGATTTAGAAAGAACAGTCCTGAGAGGGATTCTTCGCTCGCAGTCTTAAGTCTGCTCGCTCAGAAAGCGAAATTTCATTTTTCTCAGGCGCATGCATGCTAAAGTATGTTTCCGATTGTGACTAATGTGGCCTTTCGATTATGTTCTGATGGCATACATCATATACACACCAATATCTGAAAAACGTGAATGATAGTCTACAGAGAGCGTAAAGCCTTTCGATTAGAGCAGCGAAGTTAGCTCATCAATCACAGTATGCCCGCCGGGGATATTGGTGTGGGCTTCAATGACAAGTTTTTGAATCTTCGGCCAGTCTTCCTCCGTGATTCCCGCCAATACTTCACGCTCGGCATTTTCAGCATCTAGTTTGATAAAATCAATATGCTTTAATATGAATAGTATACTGATATTTGATCGGTTTGTGTACACTTTTATCTGCTAATTGCCCCGGCGTATTTACTGTCTATTGGGGCATCAAATAAGAAGCAAAATCACAGAAACCCTTGACTTGGAGCGAACTTCAAGGTGTATACTTAATAGTGGTTCAATGTGATCTAAATGCGTTGGCCCTTTTCTAAAAGGTCAGCAAGACTGCGGGTGGAAATTGGGACTATTGCAAAACCAATGCAGTGCGGATTTATGCATTATGCCAGGATTTTTGTAGAAATATTCAAAGCGTAATTTGAACCTGACCTGGATCAGCAAGCCCAAATCTTTATGGCAGAAAACAGGCTTTGGGCAATTACCGGAACTATTAGAATTTATAAATAATCACCTGATGAAAATGCTTTTCTGAACGTAAGCGTATGATTGCCGGTTATGAAGCCCTAAAATGGATTGCGGGTTTTGTATCTTCTTGCCAGTGTTCAGGAAATCGATAATATTATTTGCAAAAAGGAGATTAGAAGTGATAACGCGCAAACTTGGTAAAAGCGGTTTAGAAGTATCCGCGATGGGGTTAGGCTGTATGCGTATGAGCCACGATGAAGACCCGCTTCCTGATAGACAAGAGATGATCAATTTTATACACCAGGCGGTTGAGCAGGGGATTACCTTCTTCGATACTGCTGAAGTTTACGGCCCTTTCATTAACGAAGAGCTGGTAGGGGAGGCGCTTGAACCCTTCAAGGGGGAGGTGGTGATCGGTACAAAGTTTGGTTTCAATATCGATCAGGATGGCATACATGGGGTTGACAGCAGCCCTGAGCGGATTCGCCGGGTTGCCGAAGAGTCACTCAAGCGGCTGCGGGTGGATGCGATTGATATTTTCTACCAGCACCGGCCAGACCCAAATGTTCCAATTGAAGACGTGGCAGGAATGGTAAAAGACCTGATTCAAGAGGGCAAGGTCAAACATTTTGGACTGTCCGAGTCCCCGGCAGAGCTTATCCGGCGGGCGCATGCTGTTCAGCCTGTCACCGCACTTCAGAGTGAATACTCGATCTGGTGGACAACGATTGAAGAGAATGATGTTTTGAACACGGTTGAGGAACTGGGGATTGGTTTGGTGCCGTATAGTCCGTTGGGGCGCGGCTACCTCACCGGGACGATTGACGAGAATACAAAGTTCGCCAGTGTGGATATTCGCAGCCGCAACCCCCGCTTTACACAAGAAGCGATCAAGGCCAATCGAGTAGTGATTGAGTTGTTGGAACGGATTGGCACTGAAAAGGGCGGGGCAACCCCGCCTCAGGTCGCTTTGGCCTGGGTGCTGGCTCAAAAACCATGGATCGTGCCGATTCCCGGCTCTCGTAAGCTGGCGCATCTGAATGATAATCTTGGCGCGCTTGAGCTTGAATTGACCGAAGCAGACCTGGCCGAAATTGAAGCAGCCATGGCAAATATCACGGTGGTTGGCAACCGCTATTAGAAATTGATTTACTTAGGAAATAAACTAACTAACACACAGTCAGATTGAGAAATTGTTCTGAAAAGGAGAATAATCATGGAATACGTTCGATTAGGAAAAACAGGTTTAAAGGTTTCCCGGCTTTGTCTGGGGTGTATGAGCTTTGGACAGCCGGGCGAGTTTAATCCCTGGGCACTGAATGAAGAAGAGAGCCGTCCGTATATCAAGCGCGCACTGGAATCCGGTATCAATTTCTTTGATACGGCAGATGTGTATTCAGGTGGAATGAGCGAGGTTGTTACCGGAAATGCTCTGCGCGATTTTGCCAAGCGGGATGAGGTCGTGATTGCTACCAAGGTGCGTTTCCCAATGGGCAGAGGCCCCAATGATTATGGGCTGTCTCGCAAACACATTATGAGTGCGATTGATGCCAGCCTTGAACGTTTGGGTACGGACTATGTTGATCTGTATCAGATCCATCGTTGGGATTATGAAACCCCGATCGAAGAGACTATGGAAGCCTTGCATGACCTCGTGCGTGCTGGCAAGGTGCGTTATATTGGGGCGTCGGCAATGTTCGCATGGCAGTTTGCCAAAGCGCAGTATACGGCCGACCTGCACGGCTGGACACGCTTTGTCTCGATGCAAAACCACTATAACTTGATCTACCGCGAGGATGAGCGTGAACTACTGCCTTTCTGCGAAGATCAGGGTGTCGGGGTGATTCCTTTCTCCCCACTGGCACGCGGCGTGTTGGCGCGTAAGCCTGTGCAGGGGGATGATGAAACTCTCCGCTACCAGAGCGATGGGCTTGCCAAAAGCCGCTATGAGCAAGAAGATAACCTGACCACGGTTGAACGTGTCAGCGAGATCGCAGAGGCACGCGGCATCTCTATGGCGCAGGTTGCCCTGGCCTGGATGTATACTAAGCCTTATGTTTCATCCCCGATTGTTGGCACCACCAAACCCCACCACCTGGATGATGCTCTGGCTGCGCTTTCCGTCCAGCTCACGTCTGATGAGGTTGAGCGTCTGGAAGAACCTTATCGCCCTCATCCCGTAATCGCTCATTCATAATCGTATACTAATTAATCATTTCGAAAAGAGGGTGCGATGATAGCTGCAAATAAACTGCTGTTCAGTTTGTTGCAGTCAAGGCTCAAGCAAAGCAATGGTCTGATCTGACTCGTCTGATCGGCGCGCTCTAGCGTTTCTTATGTAAGACGGCGTAAGTGATATTTGTGAGGAAAAATAATGATAAATTATTCTTTTGAGAATAAAGTTGCTTTGGTTACAGGGGCCGCGATGGGAATGGGCCTTGCAACAGCGAAAGCCTTTGCTGAGGCTGGGGCTGCTGTAGTGCTGGCAGATATCAATGAGAATGCGCTTGATACTGCTGCTGATGATCTGATCTCTGCTGGACATCAGGCCCTTGCCATTCGCTGCGATGTCAGCGACGAAACTGAAGTGGCTGCCATGATCGAGCGAGCGGTAGATGCTTTCGGGCGTTTGGATGCTGCTTTTAACAATGCCGGTATTATGATTCCCGCTGTTGAAACTGCTAATGCTAGTGGTGAGGATTTTGAGCGGGTGGTTGCGATCAATTTGCGCGGGGTTTGGAATTGTATGAAATACGAACTGCGCCAGATGAGCAGTCAGGGCAGCGGCGCGATTGTCAATAATTCTTCTATTGGCGGTCTGACTGCCAACCCGCGTCGGGCAAGCTATGGCGCTACAAAGCATGGGGTACTAGGTCTGACGAAGAGTGCGGCTGTTGAATATGCTGCCAAGGGCATTCGTATAAATGCAGTATGTCCGGGAACGATTGAGACACCTATGGTTGCGGATATGATCGCCAAGAAATCGTTTACGTTGGAAGATGCAGTAAAAAGTATCCCGATTGGACGGACTGGACAACCGGAGGAAATTGCCTCGGCAGTGCTCTGGCTGTGCAGCTCTGGCGCAAGTTTTGTGATTGGTCATGCGCTGGTTGTGGATGGTGGTTTCACGATCCAATAAAATTAAATTGAGGAAATTGTTAGTGATCAAAGAAAATCGGCATGAAATTGAGATTCAGGGGAGTGTGGAAAAAGTATGGGAAACGTTAACCAACTTTGATAAGTATTTTGAATGGAATCCTTTGATCTATCATGTGGATGGAAAGTTGGATGTTGGCGAAAAGGTAGTAATTTCGGTAGGCAAGGCTGGCAGGGAGCAGAAATTCATTTGTGAAGTAGCCAGACTTGATCCACCGCATGAATTTTCGTGGAAGTTTTTTGAGATGATGCCCTTTCTCTATCGGGGAGAACATATCTTTCGGGTAGAGCCTATTAATGAGCAAATGGTTCGTTATGTGGATCGGGAAACTTTTGAAGGGCTGTTGATACCATTCAAGAATGTAGAAAAGATGAAATCCGGCATGATCAGTATGGGGAAAGCACTTAAGGAATTTATCGAAAAAGATAAATAATCAGTTTAAGAAATTTATTAGATTAGGAGATATAAAAATGGAAGAAAATCAAACACTGAGCACAAAACAAGAAAGCATTGTTATGATTGCCGCATTCACGGCCAATGGTGATCTGGATAAGCTAAAAACTGCCTTGCAGGATGGGCTGGCAGCAGGGCTGACGGTCAATGAGATCAAAGAGATTTTGGTGCATTTGTATGCCTACACCGGATTTCCGCGCAGCCTGAATGGCGTCAATACCTTTATGGCGCTGATGGAAGAACGGGCAGAGCAGGGAATTGAAGATGAGGTCGGCCCCGAAGCCAGCCCGCTGCCTGCCGACATGGACAAAGATGCCTATGGTGCAGATGTACGCGCAAAACTAGCTGGATGGGAAACCATTCCTCCGGCGGGCGGGTATCAGCTGTTTACCCCGATCATGGATACATTCTTGAAAGAACACCTTTTTGTGGATATTTTCGCCCGCGATGTCCTCGATTTCAAGAGCCGGGAACTGGCAACCATCTCCGCCCTGGCAAGCATGACAGGCACAGGCGGGCAGTTGTTTTTCCACATCGGTGCGGCAATGAATGTTGGGTTGAGCGAGGCCCAGGTTAAGGAATTTATTGCTGTGATCAAATCTAAGGTAGATGGCAAGTTAGGCGAGGATGCCGAAAAAGTATTCGGTATGGTGCTGAGTCGTAGGGCTGGATAAGGTCTCAGGAGTAAAATTAACCATTGGGTCGGAAGGAGTTTTGAAGTGGACTATGTAAAACTTGGAAATACCGGGTTGGATGTTTCGCCGATTTGCCTGGGGTGTATGAGCTTTGGCTCTGCCGAGGGCTGGGTGCATAATCCGTGGGCGCTGGACGAAGACGGCAGCCGTACGATCATCAAAAAAGCCCTGGATTTGGGGATTAACTTCTTTGACACTGCTAATGTGTATGCGGTGGGGAACAGCGAAGAAATTGTCGGGCGTGCCCTCAAAGATTTCGCCAGTCGCAGTAATGTGGTGCTTGCTACCAAGGTCTTCTTCCCGATGAGCGAAGCGCCGAACGATCAGGGGCTCTCACGTAAAAATATTATGAGTTCGATTGATGCCACCCTCAAGCGTCTGGGCACCGACTATGTTGATCTCTACATCACCCACCGCTGGGATTACCGCACACCGATCGAAGAGACGATGGAAGCCTTGCATGATGTCGTCAAGGCCGGGAAAGCGCGCTATATTGGCGCTTCTGCCATGTATGCCTGGCAGTTCCAGAAAGCGCTGTATGTGGCAGAAAAGCACGGCTGGACGCGCTTTGTTTCCATGCAAAACCACTATAACTTGATCTATCGGGAAGATGAGCGTGAGCTGCTGCCGCTGTGCGTGGAAGAAAAGATTGCGCTGACCCCATACAGCCCGCTGGCCGCGGGGCGTCTGGCTCGTCCGCTGTCAGAGACTTCTACACGTTCCGAAACAGACCCTGTCGCCAGACAGAAATACGATGGCACTGCTGAAGCTGATAAAAAGATCATTGAGCGTCTTGACGCAGTTGCGAAAAAATATGGCGTGCCGCATGCGCAGGTATCTTTGGCGTGGATGCTGCAAAAAGCGCCTGTCGTAGCTCCTATCATTGGCGCAACCAAGATCCCGCATCTTCAAAGCGCAGTGGAAGCCCTAAATGTTCAGCTGGCGTCTGAGGATATTGCTTATCTGGAAGAGCTGTACATTCCCCATCCCGTTGTCGGTGCACTCTCTTATGAGGGCTAGCTGTTGAAAGTGAGGATTTTGTAATGACAGAGAATAAGGTCGGTTTTCAGATCTGCATTGTCGTGAACAATGTGCAGGAAACCAATGCGAATTGGGCCAAGATTTTGGACATGCCGGAAGAAAAGATCGAAACCATCTTCCCTGATGGCATCTTGCACTACACCCACGGGCAACCAGTTAACTATAAAGGTATCCAGGTGGCAAAATATCAGCTCAGTAATTTTGTGCTTGAACTGCTCCAACCTGGGGAGATGGACAGCCCGTGGAAGGCACACCTGGACAAATATGGGCAGAGTGTTTTCCACTTTTGCGTACTTGTAAATGACCGGAAGGTCTTCCAGCAGAAACTTTCGGAGATCGGGGTGGGTTTACCCTACCATGTTGGGTATCACCCGAACGGCTCATATAGTTATGTGGATGCACTCGAACAGCTTGGTCTTGAACTCAGTGTGAATGACAGTGGCGATTACAGCGAGTTAATGCAGGCACTCATGGAGGGCAGCGCGGCTCCGTTGGATGAATTAAAATAAGAAAAGCAAACAAGGTATGAGAAAGGATTGTGGGTATGATAGATCTAAAGGCGAATCCGTTCTATTTGGATGAGGCTGATATTCAGTGGGTGGAAAGCACCCTGGCAGGCATGACGCTTGAGGATAAGGTGGGGCAGCTATTTTGTTTGATCCACCGGAGTGATGACAATTGGCGGGAGGAAGCCGATGCTGTGCTGGAGTATAAGCCCAGCGGCACGCAGTTCCGCCCAATGAAAGGGGACATTGCCTGGACATTATCGAATTACTATCAGGGAAAGAGCAAAATTCCTTTGTTGATTCCTGCCAATCTGGAACGCGGCGGGGCCGGAATTGTCCATGAGGGTACCAATTTCGCCTGCAATATGCAGGTGGCCGCTACGGGTGATCCTGAGATGGCTGCCCGGCAGGGACTCATCAGTGCAAGAGAAGCCATCGCTGTTGGCGGTAACTGGGCTTTTGCCCCCTGTATCGATATTGACTACAACTTCCGCAGTCCGATCACGAATACCCGCACGTATGGCTCAGACCCGGAGTTGGTCGCTCAGATGGGGATTGCTTACACGCAGGCGGTGCAAAGCCTGGGGGTGGCAGCTTGTCTCAAACACTTCCCCGGTGATGGGACAGACGAGCGTGACCAGCATCTGGTGACGACGGTCAACAATATGTCTTGTGAGCAGTGGGATGAGACCTATGGCAAGGTTTACAAAGATTGCATCGATGCTGGGGCGCTGACCGTCATGCCCGGCCATATCATGCACCCGGAATATTCCAAAAAGCTGCGTCCCGGAATCAAAGATGATGATATTCTGCCTGCTACGTTGGCCCCCGAACTGCTGAATGATTTGCTCAGGGATCAGCTTGGCTTCAACGGGCTGATCGTTTCGGATGCCACCACAATGGTTGGAATGTTAGTCCCGATGCCGCGTGAGCAGGCTGTGCCTCAGGTGATTGCGGCTGGCTGCGATATCTTCCTGTTTGCCAGAAATTTGGAAGAGGATTATGGCTACATGATGAAGGGGGTTCAGGAGGGTATTATCACCGAGCAGCGTTTGGAAGAAGCTGTAACCCGCATCCTGGCACTGAAAGCAGCCCTTGGCCTGCATAGAAAACAGCAGGAAAGGAACCTGGTACCGTTGTCTGAAAACCTGTCTGTGCTCCGCAATGAAGAACACCGAGAATGGACAAAAGAATGTGCGGATCAGGCCGTTACACTGGTGAAAAGCGATGATGCTCTCCCCATGACACCTGAAAAAGGCAAGCGTGTGCTCCTGTATGTGATCGGTGATGAGTCCGGCCCCCATAACTATACGAGCGGCAACAGCCCGTATTTTCAGGAAAAGTTGGAACAGGAAGGCTTTGAGGTTGAGGTCTTTTCGGCGGCTGGCGGGATGGAACTGCGCCTCAGGCGGTATGACGAAGTCGTCAATAGCTTTGATTGGATCGTTTATTTCTGCGCTTTGATGACAAAGAGCAACCAGACCACACTGCGGATCGAGTGGGCACCACCATTAGGCGCAAACTGCCCGCTTTACCTTGCCAGCGTGCCAACCATTTTTATCTCATTGGAAAATCCTTACCATCTGCTGGATGTGCCGCGGGTCAGGAATTTCATCAATGCCTATACCAATACGGAAGAAAATATCGATGCGATCATTGAGAAGCTGATGGGACGCTCGGAATTCAAGGGCAAGAGCCCGGTGGATGCTTTTTGCGGCAAGTGGGACACCCGGCTGTATTAGCCGGGCGTTTGAGTTGATTATCAATCTTAATAGTTGGAGTACGATATGCGCTATACAGGTTTCATTTTTGATTTAGATGGTGTGCTGACAGATACCTCAGAATATCATTTCAAGGCCTGGCAAACGCTGGGCCAGACGATAGGGATTGATTTTGACCGGGAATTTAACGAATCTTTGAAGGGGGTCGGGCGAATGGATTCCCTTGAGCGGATTCTGGCTTTTGGGGGGAAAGCAGATGCTTATTCTGTTGACGAGAAAACTCAGATGGCACAGCAGAAGAACAGCCTGTATGTAGAAATGATCCAGGGTATGTCCCCATCTGATCTGTTTGAGGGGGTGGAAGATTTGCTCCAGCGCTTGAAGCAGGAAAATGTCAAGCTGGCGATCGGGAGCGCTTCGAAAAATGCGCCATTTGTGCTGGATCGTTTGGGGATTGCAGATGCTTTTGATTATGTTGTCCCGGCTGGAAATGTTCAGAACAGTAAACCTTTCCCCGACATCTTTCTGGATGCGGCTGTCAACCTGAATCTGCCTCCTGAAAGCTGTGTGGGGATCGAGGATAGTGAAGCCGGGATTGAGGCGATTCTTGCTGCCGGAATGTATGCGGTTGGGATTGGAGACCCTGCAATTTTACATCGTGCGCATGTTGTATACACTGAAACCAGGGAGATTGAGATCGAATGGTTATAGTTAGTTCAAATTAGAAAAAGAGGACCGATATGGATATTGAAACCCTCCGAAAGTGGATTGCCGAACGAGATTCCTTTAGCATCCTGGAAACGGTAGATGTACACACCGGCGAGAGAAAGGTGCTGAAAGAGTTTGATTATGTCATCGAAGCACCGAATTGGACACAGGATGGGCGCTATTTGGTCTACAACAGCCGGGGAAGGATGTACACCTATGCGCTAGAAACGGGTGAGATCAACGAGATTGACATTGGTTTTGCAATTGATTGCAATAACGACCACGTGCTATCGCCCGACAATACCCAGCTTGCGGTCAGCCACTTCACCAACGAAGATGCTACCTCGCGCATTTATATTTTGCCGCTGTCTGGTGGTAAGCCCAGGTTGGTGACGGACAACGGCCCCAGCTATTTACACGGCTGGTCGCCTGATGGGCACCGGCTGGCTTATTGTGCCGAGCGGAATGGACAATATGATATTTATACGATTTCTGTGGAGGGGGGAGAAGAAACTCGGCTGACGGATGAGGTTGGCCTGGATGACGGCCCTGAATATTCCCCGGATGGTAAGCATATCTGGTTCAACTCTACCCGTACCGGCCTGATGCAAGTCTGGCGTATGGAAACGGACGGCTCGAACCCGATTCACATGGTGCAGGAAGATGCCAACTGCTGGTTCCCGCATGTCTCGCCAAATGGTGAATGGGTGGTTTATATTGCGTATGACAAGGATGATGTTGAAGCTGGCGATCACCCCCCCAACAAAAATGTCGAACTGCGGCTTGTGCCTGCCGCTGGCGGCCCATCAAAAACGATTGTCAAGTTGTTTGGTGGTCAGGGCACAATGAATGTGAATTCATGGTCGCCCGATAATCGCACAATTGCTTTTGTTTCCTATCGTCTCAAGGAGTAAATCATGAATATCAAACCGGTAAAAACGGCTGTGATCGGCTGCGGCAATATCAGTGATGCTTATTTGAGCACCATGACCGAAAAATTCAAGATATTGGATGTGGTTGGGTGTTACGACCGGAATCAGGAAAAAATGGAAGCCAAGGCGGAGATGTATCACATCAAGGCAATGGCTCTGGAAGAGATTTTGGCCGATGAAAGTATTGAAATTGTCGTCAACCTGACCCAACCGACCTCACACTATGAAGTGATCAAACAGCTTTTGGAAGCAGGCAAGCATGTCTACACCGAGAAGGTCTTGACAGTGGCGTTGGAACATGCTGCCGAGTTGGTCAAGCTTGCCGATGAAAAAGGGCTGTATCTCGGCTCTGCGCCAGATACCTTCTTAGGTGCTGCGGTGCAAACTGCCCGCTATGTGGTCGACAGCGGGATGATTGGGGAGGTCACCTCATGCTATTGTGCAATGACGCGTGACAGCAATATTCTCAATCGTGCATTCCCTTTCACGGCGCAGCCCGGCGGGGGAATTGGCTTTGATGTCGGGGTTTACTATATCACTGCGCTGTTGAGTATTTTAGGCCCGGTAAAAGAGGTGTCTGGGGTGGTGCGCACCATCAACCCGGAAAAACCAGATTATGCGCTGGATCGTTTTGGTGAACCGCTTCAGATCGAAGCTGAAAATCTGATGGCGGGTACGCTTCAATTTGAGCGTGGTACGGTCGGGAATCTGCTGTTTGACTCGAATTCGATTTTCATTCTGCCGGAAAAACCCAGCCTGGTTTTGTTTGGCAGCCTGGGCATACTATATATGGCTGACCCCAATCATTTTGGGGGCGAGGTCAAAGTAATCTTAAAAGGAAACAATGAGCCTTTTGTGATGCAGCAAAGCCATGCTTATAGCGGTGAAACCCGTGGGCTAGGCGTGGCAGAGATGGCCTGGTCTATGCGGATGGGGCGGAGAAACCGGGCCAACAAAGAGATGGCCTATCATGCCCTTGAAGTGCTGCACGGTATGGTTAAAAGCAGTCAGACAAAAGCTAATCAGGTGATGGCATCGAGCTTTGAGCAAACACCGCCCGTGCCGCGAGGTTATTCGGGGCAGGGTGTTTTTGGTTTTGTAGAAGAGACAGAAATTGCGATATAGCATGGATAGACCTGCTTGTGATGATTTAGCCGTTGGATAAAAGGAATGTTCAATGACAACGATTTTGATCGATAAGAACATCATGGTGCCGATGAGCGACGGCGTAAAGCTGGCAACGGATGTATACCGTCTGGAAGGTGCTGAACCTGGGCCGGTGCTGGTCGTCCGCACTCCTTATAACAAAGAAGGCATGACCGGGGGTAGAGACACATTTGATATTCTGCGGGCTGTCCGGGCTGGCTACACGGTGGTCGCTCAGGATGTCCGGGGGCGCTATGCTTCCGCGGGGGTATTCAACCCGCACAGGCAAGAGACTGCCGATGGGTTGGATGCTTTTGCATGGACGGCCGCGCAGCCCTGGTCAAACGGCATCATCGGGACTTTTGGCGGGTCGTATCTTGGGGCTACGCAGTGGCTTCCTGCCCGTGAACAGCCTCCCGCATTACGGGCCATTGCACCATCGATCACTTTCTCGGATGGCTATGAAGGCTGCTCTTATCAGGGTGGGGCCAAGGTGCTGCATGATCTCCGCTGGGTGGTTGCCAATATCGTGCCGGAGGAAATTCAGCGGCGGATTGCTCAGGGTGAGAAAATCTTAGAGGTTGAAACGCCTTTGGATGTGGATGGGGCTTTTTCTGAAATCCCGCTTGCCACCCATCCGCATATTCAGGAGTACGCATCTTTTTATATCGATTGGCTCACACACTCTATGGCAGATGACTATTGGCTGGCATCTGCACCCTACACGGGCTACGAGAAGATCACCACTCCGGCTCTGAATATCAGCGGCTGGTATGACATTTTCCTGTGGAGCACGTTTGAGAATTATCTGGGAATGAAAAAGCTCGGCAGCTCCGAAGCGATTCGGCGCAACCAGCGAGTCATCATCGGCCCCTGGACGCATATGAACTTCAGCGGGAGTTTCCCGGAGCGTGAATTTGGCTGGGGCGGTAGTGCGACCGCAATTGATCTGCCGGGCATTCATTTAAAGTGGTTTGACCGCTGGCTGAAGGGTGTGGAAAACGGTATTGACGAAGAACTGCCAGTGATGATCTTTGTGATGGGAATTGATGAATGGCGCAGTGAGCTGGATTGGCCGCTGCCAGATACGCAGTACCGTTCTTATTACCTGCACAGTGATGGGGCCGCTAACAGCTTACACGGCAATGGTGTACTCTCTACCGAACAGCCGGAGGATGAGCCATCTGATGTGTACCTGTATAATCCACTGCGCCCGGTGCCTACGGTTGGCGGTCAGGTAATCTTGCCCGGTGGGAATGCGATGGGGCCGCGCGATCAGCGTGAAGTTGAACTGCGTGACGATGTGCTGGTGTACAGCACCCCGGAGTTGGAGCAAGCTGTTGAGGTCACCGGCCCGATTGAATTACAGTTGTTTGTGTCGTCTTCAGCACCAGATACGGATTTTACCGGCAAGCTGGTAGATGTTTACCCGGATGGCCGGGCCATCATTTTGACTGAGGGGATTCTGCGGGCACGCTACCGAAATTCATTCACCGAGCCTGAACTGATGGAAGCAGGGCAGGTGTACGAGCTGTGGCTGAATTTGTGGGCGACGGCAAATGTGTTTTTGCCCGGGCACCGTATCCGGCTGGAAGTATCCAGCAGCAACTTTCCGCGTTTTGACAGGAACAGCAATACCGGTGGGATAATTACCCACGAGACTGCTGACCAATACCGCCCGGCGATCAATCGTGTCTTCCATGATGCCGAGTATCCATCACATCTTATCTTACCGATCATCGAAAGATGAAATTCTCTTGAGGTTTTCACATGAAAAAAATGAGTTCTAATATTAAAGGCGTTATTTTTCTGCTTATTGCGATGTTCATCATTTCTGTCCAGAATATCGCCGTTCGATGGATCGGTGGGGATTATTCTGCGCTGGAGATCGTTGCGGTTCGCAGTCTGGTGGCTTTACCGATCACCCTGCTTTTTTTCCGCTACGAAGGCCAGCGTGGCCTGCCCAAGACAAAGCAGCCCATGATCGAGTATCTCCGGGGTGTTTTCCTGTTTCTCTCGTATACGACTCATATGATGGGATTGGCCGCTTTGCCGCTGGCAGAGATCGAAGCGATCCGTTTTTCCGGCCCGTTGATGATTACGTTGTTGTCGGTCGTGATGCTGCAAGAAAAAGTAGGTTCCCGCCGCTGGGGGGCTTTGTTTGTTGGTTTCATTGGGGTGCTTCTGATTGTCCGGCCTGGCTCGGCCTCTTTTAATCTGGGGGCTGTTTTTATTCTAATTTCGGTACTGTTCTATGCGCTGACAGCCATCTTTACTCGTAAATTGCAGGCCAACGACAGCAGCGCAACCATGTCTTATTTCAGCTCTCAGGTCTACCTGCTGGCGTCGCTGCTGCTGGCGCCGCTGCCTATTCTGATCGGTGATGTGCCCAATGCGCATCCCAGTATTGCGTTTGTGATCCGTGCCTGGAGTATGCCTTCCTTGTTTGATTTTGGCATTATGGCCGGGTTAGGGTTGATCTGGGCGGGGTGGATGTATTTTATGTCGCGGGCCTACAGCGAGGCACAGGCTTCCGTGATCGCTCCGTTTGAATATATGTCACTGCCGATCAATATCATGTGGGGCTTTCTCATCTGGCGAGAGGTGCCGACTGCACTCACGCTGCTGGGTGCGGCCCTGACGCTGTTCAGCGGGATGTATGTGTTGTATCGGGAGCGGAACGAATAGCAGGGTATGCGTATAGCCAAGGTGGAGTGCGTGCTGAGAGGGCTGGCTGTTATGAATCACAGCACCCAAAGGAAGTAAGATATTAGGGTTTTCTGCTGGATGAGATTAAATTCATGTATATTAGCTTTGTGATCGCATTACTAGGTTTTTTACTTTGGGTGTGTCCCACAAGAATCACGCACAATTAATTTCGTTTCCATAATATGCCTTTGGATTCCGTTTGATCTTCCTTCGATCATTTCAAGGAGTGTGTCAACCAACTTCATCCCCATCCCATAAATTGGTTGGCGGATGGTTGTCAGGGGAAGGAATGGGTTGTTTAACTGTGGGAGATCATCGAACCCAACAAAGGCAATATCCTCAGGAATCCGCAAACCTGCATCTGCAACAGCACGCATGGCGCCCATTGCAATCAGGTCGGATGCGGCAAAAACGGCTCTGGGGTTTGCGGGGAGCATCTTCTGCATGGAGCGGTAGCCGTGCTCCTCACCAAATTCTCCCGGTATGATTAGCGATTGATCTATTGGAATATTATTTTCTTCTAGCGCTTGCAGGTATCCATTTCGGCGGTCGATCCCGACGACAAGATCCAATGGCCCGGTGATGGTGCCAATCCTGTCGTATCCATGGGAGGCCAGATGGTTGACTGCTGTGCGGGCAGCTTCAACATTATCGACATCGACATAACTGATTTCCTCAGCATAGTATGGACGCCCCATGATTACCAGGGGAATATCTGAGTGCGTCAGACGTTCCATGATGGGGTCTTCAATTTGCCCGGTTTCAATCAGCATCCCATCTAAGAATCCGGTGCGTAATGCCCTTGAGACAATATTGTCTTCTTCTTCTCTGTTTTCAGCCATGAAGAGGTTGAGCGTGTAATTATTTTGATTGCAGGCCGACACGATTCCTTGCGTCAGTCGGGGATAGTAGGGGTCAGCAAACACTGAACTTACTGTTTTAGGGTAAATTAGACCAATCATCCTGGAGCGATGTGAGGCCAATGTGCGAGCAGCTGCATTAGGGCTGAAGCCGGTGCTTTTTATTACATCGCTTACACGTGTTCGGACTTTTTCACTTACATTAGGGTGGTTGTTGATTACTCTTGAGACAGTGGAGCGTGAGACTCCAGCTTTTTCTGCAATATCCTCTAAGGTCAGTCTTGGCATCAATTACCTCTATAGTTACGAAAGAGATAAAAAACGAGGATAAGAAATGATGGAGAAATTTAATGATCCATCTTTAGGAAATTTATAAAGATCCTCTTTTTTTATTGTCTGGCTGCTGAGCAATTGACCCAAATATTTATCTGGTTGCGTATAGTTGGGAGCACTCTTTGCTAAATAATACAGAAATTACATTTCGTGTCAAGTCATTGCCAGATACTAGTGTTCGGTCAAATGTGATTCAAAGGGTTGCAAAGTTTATAGACCGAACACTTTAATACTTTGTCAAGAGCTGGAAATTAGTGTATGGGAATAAACTTGCATTATCTATCGTTCTTCCAATATATTTTTAGCCTTGACAAAGTACCAGATATTGTTTTTTTTGCCGGAGCTGATAACGATAACCAACTCCGGCATGAAAGACGTCATTTCTTGTTTTTCAGTCCAGACGATCAGAAGTTTGCTGCTTCGTGTACTTTCATCAGCAAATCTTTTAGAATTTCTTCAGGGTTTTCTTCAAATGCATGTCGCTGGAAAAGCATGACGCTCAAGAGCGGCATGTCGGCAGCCCAATCGGCTATTCCACCACCAGTTTCTTCTTCATCATCCTCTGATGCAAAAACATCTCTGTCGCTATTTTCCATTTGTTTGAGGACAGGCTCTACCAATACCTCGCCGTGCTGATCTGCACGCCATTCCCGAATGGTAGATTCTTCATCAAGTATGCAGGGTAGTTCGGTGGTTGATTCCATCGTAACCGTCAGAGAATGGCGAATATCTGCCGAGGATGCGCCGATCAAGATGTCATATGCACCATCTTCGGTGATCCACTGGTGGTATGAGGGATGGTAGTAGGCAAATGAGCGGAAATCAAGGCTGATAGAAACTGTCTTGGTTTCGCCTGGTTGCAGTTCTACTTTTGCAAACCCTTTCAGCTCTTTATGCGGTCGTACCAGGGCGGATTCTTGATCGTGTACGTATACCTGAACGATCTCTTTTCCGACGGTTTCTCCGGTGTTCGTGACATCTACTTCTACAACAATGCCGTCCTGATCTTTGAAATTTTCTGCTGATACTTTCGGGGTGCTGTATTCAAATGTAGTGTAGCTAAGACCATGCCCAAAGGGGAATTGAACGGGTAAGCCTTTGGCGTCATAGTAGCGATAGCCAATAAAGATGCCCTCGCCATAGCGGACTTCGCCAGCCTCGCCGGGCCAATTCAGGTGTGAGGGTGTCAGGGCTGTCGCGGTTGGGAAGGTCTCCGCAAGCTTGCCGCTTGGGTTTACTTTTCCGTATAGAATGTCGGCAATTGCTCCACCGCCAGCCTGTCCCATCATGTATGCTTCCAATACTGCCGATACGCCATCGATCCATTCGCCCATTTTGACGGGGGCACCATTATTGAGCACCACCACTGTTTTGGGTTGTACGGCGGAAACTGCTTTGATCAAATCGATTTGCTGTCTGGTCAAAGCAATATCTTTCCTGTCATAGCCTTCAGATTCGATATAGCCTGGCAAAGCAATGTACAATATTGCCACTTCTGCATCTTGCGCAGCAGAAACAGCCTCGTCGATTAATTCTTGCTTGTAAGAGTCGTCTTTCGGATAGCCCTGGGAATAGCTCAATTCAGCTTCCCCGGCAGCGCTTCGTAATTCGTTGAATGGATTAACGACCATTGTGGGGTTGATGTGTGAGCTGCCGCCACCCTGGAAATGTGCTTCCTGGGCGGAATGGCCGATCACGGCAATGTATTGATGTTCTTTCAGAGGCAGGATGCCGTCATTTTTCAGCAAGACCATCCCATCGGCGGCGATGCGGCGGGCCAATGCATTGTGCGCTTCAACATCAAATTCGCCTTCTTTGGGGGTTTCCTGAGCCTTGAGCACGATCCTCAAAATCCGGCGTACGGATTCATCCAGGATGGCTTCGTCCAATTCACCTGACTGAACGGCTTCAACAACGGCGTTGACACGGTGTTCCATTGGGCCAGGCATCTCAAGGTCAAGCCCGCCTTTTAATGAAGCCACACGGTCGTGTACGGCGCCCCAGTCGGAGACAACAAATCCCTCAAAGCCCCATTGGTCTTTGAGAATGTCAACCAGTAGTTCATGGTGTTCTGAAGCATATTCCCCATTTACTTTGTTATATGCGCACATGACTGTCCAGGGTTGAGCTTTCTTGACGGCGGTTTCAAATGCGGGTAAATAGATTTCATGCAGTGTGCGCTCATCTACGACGGCATTGATACAAAATCTTTGAAATTCCTGGTTGTTTGCAGCAAAATGTTTGAGGGATGTGCCGACACCTTCTTTTTGCACGGCGCCGATGAAGGTGGCTGCCATTTCTCCGGCAAGGTAAGGGTCTTCTGAATAATATTCAAAATTGCGTCCACCCAGTGGAGAGCGTTTCATATTTGTGCCTGGGCCTAAAAGCACATCTACATTTAAAGCTTTACATTCATCTGCAAGCGCTTTCCCCAGTTCTTTGATGAGGTCGAGATCCCAGGAAGCAGCCAGGCATGAGGCTGTTGGGAAACAAGTTGCCGGGAGGCTGCCTATCATCATGCTTGCGGCATCTTCCACACGCCTGACCCCATGCGGGCCATCTGAAACAATCATTTCAGGGATGCCTACCCGGTCGAAACCCGCTGTTTTCCATGCTGTTGCGCCGGTACAAATTGTGGCTTTTTCTTCCAATGTCATCTGGTCAATTAAAGATTTTATGTTTTTCATGGTTTTTGTTCCCTTTGTTTTTTAAAGCTCTTGCGGGCCAATATTTAGACCCGCAAATTAAAAGTTACTAGACTGTGCTGAGATCCCATTCCTCGTAGATTTTTGGTACGTCGCTGATAAGGCGCTTTGTACATTCTCCTTGAGGGTCGAGGATGACATCATCTGCTGAACCTTTTTCTACAAATTTTCCTTTATCCATAATGTAGACGGTATCAGAGACGTAGTATGCCAGACCGATATCGTGGGTGATAAAGATCGGGGTCATCCCAATTTCATCACGCAGCTGCATCAGCATATCCAGGATGGTGGCACGAGAGCAGGCATCGATCATCGAGGTGGGTTCATCTGCCAGCAAAATTTTCGGCTTCAGCAAAAAGATGCGGGCGATCATCAGGCGCTGCATCTGCCCACCCGATAGCTCAAATGGGTATTTGTTTGTCAGTTCCTCAAATTTCAGGTTGACAAAGCTGCAAGCCTCGGTCATCATTTCAATCTTTTTAGATTTCGATAGCTTGCGTCCACCACGCATGTCAATGCAATCTAACAGGACTTTGTCAATTTTGTTGAAAATGTTGTAAGATGCATACGGGTCTTGGAAAATAGCCTGGATGTTTCTCCAGTATGCTTTCCGTTTCTTTTGTGAGCTGATGTCTCGCAGTTCTCCCTGGAAGTAAATTTCGCCTTCGGTGGGGTTGATCAGCCCTAATAACATTTTTGCAAAGGTTGTTTTCCCGCTGCCAGATTCACCTACGATTGAAATCACTTCACCTTCGTAGAATTTAAAATCGACATGATCGACGGCAACCGTTTTTTGACGGCCAAAGCCAAACACCTTGGTTAATCCTGTTCCACTTAAGCAGATATTTTTATTGTCGCTCATTTTTATACATCTCCCGTAGTTCATCTTCAGAAAAAATACAACGATACATACGTCCACCATTAATTTCTTGGAGATTGATCGTGCTGGTTTTGCATTTTGGCGTTACATATTTACACCGCTCTGCAAATCTGCATCCACTTGGCGGGTTTTTCAGATTTGGCGGGGTGCCTGGGATCGAGGTCAGTTTTACATCCCTCAGACCGCTTTCAGGCACAATGATCGAACCCATCAGCCCTTTGGCATATGGGTGAATGGGATCGAAGACGGCTTCCTCTGCCGCGGCTTTTTCTACCACCTGTCCCGCATACATGACGATGATGTCATCGGTCACGTTGTACAGAAGCGGGAGTTCGTGGGTGATGAAAAGTAACGATTTGATGATCCCTTTTTCGATCAGCCCCAGCAGCATCTTAATCACCATTTTCTGAGAGGTGACATCCAATGCGGAGGAGGGTTCATCGGCAATCAGCACCTTAGGAGAAAGGATGACCGAGGTGGCAATCACGGTGCGCTGTTTCATCCCGCCCGAAAGCTCAACCGGGTATTTTTGCAGCACATCTGCAGGAAGCCCCAATGTTTCAAAGCGGTCTTTTGCCATCTCATAAATTTCTTTCTTCTTCATTTGAGGATGGTGTGCTTTGATAACATCTTCGATAAAGTGGATGATCTTTTGCGTGGGATTGAGGGCGTTCATTGCTGCCTGGGGAATGTAGGCAATCTCGTTGCCTAGAATCTTCTTCCTGACATCATCTGGCTTCATTCCAGAGATATTGCGCCCGTCGATAATGATCTCTCCGCTGGTATAGTGGAGCGGGGGGAAGTAATACCCCATCAAACTGAGTGCCAATGTGGATTTTCCACAGCCAGACTCGCCTGCAATCCCGATGGATTTCCCTTCTTCTACTTTGAAGGAAACATGATCGACTGCGTAAACATCTTCTTGAAACCGTGTAATGTATTTGGTTGTCAGATCGTTGACTTCTAGCATGACTTTAGACATAAATTCACCTATTCCCTTAGTGCTGGATTAAACACCTGATCCAGCCCAGTATTCATCAAGTTCATTGAGAAAGTAATTAGAGCAATCATGATGATTACGGGGAAAATTGCCCACCACTTGCCCAAAATTTGGGCCTGATAGGTCATCGCCCATTGCATCATTAACCCCAATGTTGGGGCTTCTGTCGTCTTTGGCCCTAATCCAATAATCGACAAACCTGCTTCGGCCAAAATGGCAGATGAAATTTGTAAGATCAGCGCCATGATTACGTAGGAAGCAATATAGGGAAGGATATCCACTAAAATGATATAGAAGATGGAGTGCCCGGAAAGTTTGGATAGATTGACATGGTCACGATGGCGCAACGAGATCACCTGCGAGCGGACTGCTCTGGCCGTCCAGACCCAGGAGGTGAAACCGATCACCACAGCGATGGTCACCGGCCCGCGCTGTTCCTGCCCAATGCTGTATGAGATCAAGATCAGCAGCACAATGCTGGGGATTACGAGGAACAGGTTTGTAATGAACATAATGATGTCATCGACTATCCCGCCGACATATCCTGATACCAATCCCAGTATCAGACCGATCGATGTGGCAATCAGCCCGGCAACCAAACCAATCTGGAGTGAAACTTCGGTTGCCTTGACAAGCTCTGTCAGCACATCTCGACCAAAATTGTCAGTACCGAGCGGGAGTATGCGCACATTTGGCACGCGATTGACGTTGATATAGTCTGTTTGTTCAACAATACTTGTTTGATCTAATAAACCTGTATCTGGGTTCAGCTCGGCAATGATGGCACCTTCTGTTGCCAGAATGCCATACAGCGAGGTATTGAGCCGGATATAATAATTCCGGTCTGCGTTTGTCATTCCCTCAATCCTGATGGATGAATCAAAATTATTTTCCCACATTTCCACAAGATGGGCAGTGTCTTCAATATCAATATCGCTTTCAGGAATACCAATACCGATCAGCCATTCTTGCATCGCCAGGCGTTCTTCATCGCCTAATTTGCTGGCAATTCGGACGGCATCGGCCTCATCTAATTGCAGGGTGTAATGCTCACTTGAGCCAATCCCATCGTAAAGGTTGACATAAATGCCCGGAGGGAGGAAAGAGCCCCGGCTGATGATCTCCAGCGGGGGGTAGGGGAAAAAGATTGGGTATAGGAATATCAGCAGTAATATGGACAGAAATATAACAAATCCGATGACAAATTTACCGGACTTGAAGATTTGTCGAAAAGTATGTTTCATAGCGCTATCTCCGTTTATTCTGATTGAGCCGCTTTGATGCGCGGGTCAATAAAACCGTATAAGATTTCAATGAGGAAATTCGCAAGTAGCACCATGATTGTAATGATGAGAGCGGTTGCGGAGATTAGCGGATAATCTCCTCCTCTTACAGCCGACAAGATCGTTGTTCCTAAGCCAGGATAGCTAAAGACGATCTCAGCTACCAGCGCACCGCCAACCATTGTGCCGATTGACAATGCCAGGCCGGTAATCTGTGGGAGCATCGCGTTTCTGAAGACATACCAGATGATTTTTCGATCTTTGATACCCAAAAATCGGGCGTATTTGACGTAATCTGCGTTCAATTCATAAATTGACATTGAGCGCATACCGATTGCCTGACCGCCAATCGCGACCAAGACAATCGACCAGAAAGGCAGTTGGTAGTGGTGGATGATCGATTTTACAAACGACCAGCTGTAGTTGGGGATCAGATCGAAACCGTAACCACCTGAGGTGGGGAACCATTTGAGGTTTACGGCAAAAATAACCAGCAGAATAATTGCCATGCCGAATGCAGGTAAGTTGCTCAGGAAAATGCTAACCGGCATGAGGACTTTGTCGAAGCCTTTTTTGAGATATGCCGATAGTGCCCCCAGTGTATTCCCAATCAACCATCCTACGATGATTGCAGGGAATTGCAGCGCAACTGTCCACCAGATGGAAGATTTCACCACATCAGCGACCGTCCGCGGATATTGGCTGATCGAGTAACCAAAATCTCCGCGGAAGACATTTCTGATATAAATGAAAAATTGCTCAATCAATGGTTTATTTGTCCCGAACAATTCCGTGTACTGTTCATAAATTGCCTGAACACCAACGGCATTGTTCATACCCTGCGCCATCCTTGCCACAATGCCAGCTACAGGGTCCCCAGGCATCAGACGCGGCAGAATAAAATTTAGAATAAATGCAAAAACCAGAGTGACTAAAAACCAAAGAAATTTGTTGATGAAGTATTTCCTATACTCTTTCAAGAAGCACCTCCTTGCTGAAACGATACTGAAAATTGTATAAGAAGTGACAGTTGCTTTAGAAAATAGATTTATGTGTGAAATAAGAATTATTTATTAAAGTAACGATCACTTGATTAAGAAAGGGAACAGCCATGCCCCCATTTGAGGACATGGCTGTTTGAAGAGTTATAGGCTAGTTGCCAACAAGCTCTAGGTTGTAGAGGCAGGCAACGCCCCAGCCATCCGAGCAGTCCATCGGAGGAACTGGCGGTGAGGTACCGTCACCATCGTATGGGAAGTTGGTCCAAACACCTTCGTATACGGTGTGGAACACGTCCGGGCGATACATCAAAGTGAAGGAAGGAACATCGGTCAGGTAGATTTCGACCAGGCGGGTGTAGGTGTCTATCAGGGTATCTTGGTCGGTTTCATTCGGAATAGAAGCGATCAGTTCATCGGCTTCTGGATTCGAGTATTGACCCCAGTTACCGCTCCAGTTGCTGGTCATGCCAACCCACTCTGAGCTCATCAAATTGCGGATGCGGCTCCAGGGTTCAATCGGGCCAGCGCCATCACTCCACATCATGAAGATATCGTAACCCTCAGGAAGCGGGGCGTCTGATTTGGTAACAACAGTCTGGTACACAGACCATTCTGGGTAGTTGGTGGTGATCTCGATGCCAATTTCGGCACCCGCGGCAGCTACAACTTCCATTGCAGCTTGCCAGTCAGACCAGCCATTCGGGCAGGTGGCTACGTAGCTGAGTTTTTCGCCGTTGTATTCGCGCCAGCCGTCACCGTCGGAGTCGACAATGCCTGCTTCTTCGAGCATTGCGATTGCGCCGTCAATGTCATTCCCGGCCCATTGCAGGTCGGCAACAGCATCGTGATCGTAGAGTGCCTGCTCACCAGCGGTCGGGTTCATCAAGGAGCGCGGAACCTGATCGAAGGTGGCGGATTGGTTGGTCATGGCGTTGGCAATAATGGTCGGGTAGTCCACTGCAATTGCAATAGCTTTGCGGACTGCGACTTCATTCAGACCGGGGGATTCTAAGTTGTAGAATGCGGTCGGAAGGCTTGCGCCAATACCGTAGGGGGCTTCAGGCAGGTAGGTGGAGATTGGCAAGCCTTGCTCCAGCCACAGATCCTGAACATTGGAGTTGAACTGTTGGCTGATATCTACTTCACCAGCCTGGAGGGCGGTGGTGCCAGCAGCATTATCTTGGTAAATTACGTGTGCAATGTACTTGGGAACGGGCAGCTTGCCCCACATGCTGGCATCTTGCCCCCAGTAATTGTCGTCGCGGATGAGGACAACTTTGGAATCGTCAGCAAAATAGCCGTGATACGGGCCAGAGTAAACCACATCTTCGGCTGCGTCAGCTACAAATGCTGTGGCATCTTCGCCAGCACGTTCTTCCAGAGTCTGGGTCCAGGCTTTCTGCATGATATAGTTCTGGCTCAGGTAGTTCTGAACAAGCAGCGGGTTCACTGCAACGCCATCTTCATTCAATACGGCTTGGACTTCTACAGTCAAGTCATCAACTGCAACAATGTCGGCAATATAAGCGCTGTTCGAAGCACCAGCGGCTGTATTGTATTTGATGTGGGTGGCCCAGGTGTAGGCGGCATCTTCAGCCGTCACCGGTGTGCCGTCGCTCCAGTGTGCAGCCGGATTGATCGAGTAAGTAATCGTAGTACGGTCGGCGTCCCACTCATAGGGGCCGTCTGCCAGCAGCGGATATACATTACCATCGAGCATGTTGTACAGGTAGGGGGTTTCGAACATCAGCACGCGGGCATTGGCTTGTTCATTTACTGCCAGAGCGTTGTTATTGCTGGAGGAATAAGGGTTCCAGCCAACAATTGCGCCCCACTGCTGCCCATTGTAGTACAGGGTTTCTTCGCGCGGCAGTGCGTTCGGGTCGGCAGGTTCTTCTGCTACAGGTTCTTCAACCGGTTCCTCAGCAGGTTCTTCTGCAGATACCTCTTCATTTTCCACAGGGGCTACGTCTTCTTCTGCGGCATTATTGTCAGCCACATTGTTATCTGTTGTATTTGGCGTAGATCCACATGCGCCTAGCACGAGGCTGAAAACAACCAACAAGCTTGCCAGGACAAGTAGTTTCTTATACATATGTTTTATTCTCCTTGAAAATATTTACGTGGTTTTATAAGTAGTTTTCAAATCTATTTTTCTTGGCTTTGAGACAATTTTTGCAATCAACCATCCTTGACTAAAATTGCCCAGCAGCCTTATCTCTCCTTGCACCTCCTTTTCATTTTCACTCGCTTACAGACTATATAGTTTTATGGAAATCTCTTATAAAGAAAAATTTATCCATAATCTAGCCACCTGACAGTTTCGAAAATCATCGATACACACAGGTGGGAACGGCAACAGGCAAGGCATTGGTAAGTCGTCTTTCGATAAATCGCAATCCAATTTGGAAGATACTCAAGTCTCGACGTTCATTGCGATCAACGAGATGGCGCTGACCACGATGGATCACCCGCGTGCCAGTCGCAATGGCCCACAAGTAAAGCAAAGCGACAACCAGGGTCAGCCGAGATAATCGCAAAAAGGATTGCAGCATTGAAGCTTCCAAATCAAAGCCATGTCCTTTCATATCGCCAAACATTTCTTCGATCCACATTCTTCTTTTGTAGAATGCGAGCGTCATTGGCTTGTCGGGTAAGTTGGTCGCCAGCAGCCAAGGCTCCTTTTCTCCACCTTTCCAATGAGCGCACAAATTGACAGGAAAAATATCCGTCTCGGTCAGATAGCCAGCGCCCAACCAGATACTTTGTCCGGCTCGCTCAATGGTCGATGAAAATGAGACCCAGACTTGCTCAAGTTCTGTCCAGATTTTTGTGCGCCCTGTTTGGCGCAAAACATAGTACCAGTGCCATTCATTTAGCTGTTTGAGCACCTTTATAGCGCCAAATTCGACGTCTCCGACCAGAAAAACAGCTGCTCCTTCTGGCAGCAAACGCCGGACATAGCTCAATAATGCGATTTGTTTGCTGGCTGTACTGTGCCCACGTACATGTTTGACCCATGTCCATACGATCGGGATTGCCCGACGCCGATAAGCGATACTCACCATCAAGAGTTGATGTGAAAAACCTACTTTTGTGCCATCCACAATCAGTCGGATCTCTTTCAGATTGGCATATTGTGCTTGCAGCCAACTCCTCGCCAGCGGCTCATACCATGGCCTCACCCGAATGGCTGGATTATCCAAAAATCGAGATAGTCGTCTGGTGATGCTCACCAACTTCGCTTTTCCTGGTATCTTGCCAGCGATCTTGCTCAAATACACAGAACGACTTTCATGAATGCCAATCATCATCCAGGCTAAATTCCTTATGCGAGTCATTCTTTCTTCAGGATACAGTTCCATAATTCGTTGTTTCCAGGTATGATACAGTTGAGTGATCGGCATCTTTTACTCCGTTTCTAAAATGGTTTTCCCAAACTCATTTTATGGCAGAATTGATGCCGATTGCTCCTTTCTCACCAAACTGTCAGGTGGCTAGTCCATAATTACATTTGTTAAATTGAGAAAAAAATACCTCGCCATAATAAAAATTAGCGAGGTATCGTATTTGCAAAGAAATGTTTGAATTCTGTGAGCAAGAAATGTTTTGTCTCCATCTTGCTCTTATATTGATATTTTGGCACCAACGAGGAATATTTGACCCAAATAGCGTAGATCCCACGCTTTTGGATTTTCTAAAGTGTGCTGCTAGATTGCTCGTAAAACTGCTTTTGGTCATTCCATACATTAGTTTACCTAAGGTCTAAAGGACAACGAAGCATAAATTGGGAGCGCTCTCAAACCCCAACCACATGATACAGAATTATTAAGGATTTGTCAATTATATTAACGAAGTATTATTCCAATTTATACTTTTTTGTATGGATTCAATTTGGTTTCCATGTATAATCTTAACGTCAACCAAAAATAATATTTGTCTTTTTATCATGATTATCAATTTTTAGAGCCGTAAATCTGAACCAGATCGCAAATGGGCGTATCAAGTCCGTTGGAATTTAATTTGGGTATTTTAATGATGAGCAAGAAAGGGAAATATGAAATCACAATTGTTATCAGGTAAATGGCAGTTTAAACAAGTGGAGACAGAAGATTGGTTGGCCGCTGCGGCTCCGGGGGGAGTGCATACCGACTTGTTCGCTCTTGATCTTATTCCAGACCCCTTTGTCGGTGATAATGAAAACCGTGTTCGGTGGGTGGCAGAATCTGATTGGGAGTATGTGCGCCAATTTGATGTCACAGCTGACGTATTTGAACAACCTCAACTATGGTTGGTGTGTGATGGGTTGGATACATTAGCGACCGTAATGCTCAATGGGCAGGTATTGGGGGAAACAGATAATATGTACCGACAGTACCGCTGGGATGTGAAAAAGCTCCTGAAAGTACAAGATAATCAGCTCCGTATTATTTTCAAATCCCCGGTCAACTATATCACTGAAAAAGAAGCCATCCGCGCCTTGCCTACTGTTTACCATGCAATTGCCGGAGGGCCGTATCTCCGCAAAGCGCCTTCTCAATTCGGATGGGATTGGGGGCCAAAACTCCCGCCGATCGGCATCTGGAAGGATATCCGGCTGGAGGGGGGCAGTGCTGCCCGTTTTTCTGATGTGCACCTCCGACAGGAGCACGCGGATGGTGAGGTCACGATTACGGCAGGTCTGGCATTAGAGCGCTGGACGGATACACCGCTCCGGGCAGAGTTGTCTGTAACCGCACCAGATGGTGAAGTTTATACGGAAAGTGTGTTGATTAAAGACACTGAAGCCAGGATTTCACTCCCGGTTGAAGATCCTCAGCTGTGGTGGCCGAATGGGTACGGTGAACAGATGCTTTATCAGGTGGTTGTCAGCTTGTTTGAAGATGAAACGTTGCTGGATGAGCAGGATTACCAGCTTGGCTTGCGCACCATAGAACTGCGCCAGGAAGAGGACGAATGGGGGCGCAGTTTTGAATTTGTGGTAAATGGGGTGCGGATTTTCGCCAAGGGCGCCGACTGGGTGCCCGCCGATTCTTTCCCCACCCGAATCTCCGACCAGCAGTTGGAACAGCTTATTCATGATGCCGCTGCCGTACACCAGAATATGCTGCGCATTTGGGGCGGCGGATTCTTTGAGGAAGACCGTTTTTATGATCTTTGCGATCGCTACGGCATTCTGGTCTGGCAAGATTTTA
>CAXXEP010000003.1:0-1720 GCA_963676265.2 uncultured Draconibacterium sp. | reverse complement strand
AAAAGAAGCCTTCGGGCCGGAAAACAGGGACTCGGACAACCTTTACATGCAACTTCAAGCAGTACGTGGAGCGGAAGTTATAATCCTGGTACGGGAAGAAGCTCTCGGGAAAAGATCCGTGGGACTCAGGTCCCTTAATACGGTGGATGTTGGAGCCATGGCGGGTTCCCTGGGCGGAGGAGGCCATACCAGGGCAGCCGGCTTCGACACAGAGAAATCAAGAGAGGAAATAATATCCCTTCTTCTGGAAAAGATAGGAAAGGAACTGGCATAAGGCAAAAAATTAGTGTCACCAATCCTGGGGATTAATTCGCTGAATCAATCCAGCGCATAAGCCGGAATATAGTCAGCCTTCCCCTTCAAGGGAGTAAACAAACCCCGGTGCCACAGCAGCCAATCAGATATATTCGGTATCCCGATCCTGCCCAGAAATCTCCGTTGAGTGAAGAAAGTTTTCAGTTCATTCCTTATTATATCCCTGGGAATTCCAGCCCTTTGGGCATGGGTTACTGCAGAGTCGCTTTTTCCGTTTATCCGGAAGGGTTTTATAAAGTTGTGATAAAACCTGTATATGGAAAGTCGATCCATCATGTTGCAGACATTCCTTGAAAACTGGACCGTCTCCCTGGTGTGGTCCGAGTTGTCTTTTCTGATTTCACGGTCCAGGTAATTAACGCTGAAAAGCGGATTTCTCAAAGTCCTGGCTACTTTTGAGTTTATCCTTATGTGGCGCAATATTCTTCTTTCTTGCTCATTCCTCTCGCTCATCACCTTTACATACTGAAGGTGTTCATCCGTATACAGGATAATACCAGTTCTTGGAGCAAGGTGTAATGCTTCCAGGGCGACATTATAAAAGGATTCGTAAATGGTTCTCCTGCCGACATTTAACCTTGGCTTGAGTGCTTCATTCTTTTTCTTCTGAGATTCGGTCATCCTGCCCTTCCTTGTAAGCTGGGCATAGTCGGACATGAACCAGAACTGTGAATCCTTTCCCGCCAGGATGTTGATATTATTGGGCATGTACTGGGATTTTACAAAACTCTCAAATCCGTCGGCTACAAGATCTTCGTTCAGGATAATATGTTTCGACAGGACTTCTGACGTGGCCATGGCCTGACGGGCGAGCCTTGCAACCCTGTTCTGGATAACATTGCATGATACTTTAAGTATCCTTGAAAGGTCTCTTATTCCTGAAGATGTTGAAATGTGTTCAAATATTGATTTATAAGAAACTTTGATATTGGCGCAGTAATCCAGGCTGAAGGTCTCAACGGAAAATTTCTTTCCGCAGGAAAGGCATTTGAACCTCTGGACTTTTCCGTTCCTGTTGTTCTGGAAGGTACCGTCTTTCACGTACCATCTGCCTTTCGGGTCGAGGTAATGGGAACATTCCTGGTTGGGACAGAAAGGGGGATGTTTCATCTTTTTCTCCTTTTTTAGGGTCTGTTACTATAAATAACCGCCTAAAAAGGATTTCTGATTCAATTATCCCCAGGATTGGTGACACTAAGAACCTATTCCAACTCCCTATCCGCATTTACTCCAGCCACAGTCCCGGCAGGCGATACAGCCGTCACGGAAAACAAGCCCGCCCCCGCAGTCCTGACATGTGTTGTCGCTGGTGATAACCTCTTCACCGTCCTTGATATACTTTTTAAGCACCCTGGATACGGTACGTTCAAAATCCAGGAAGCTGGTGTCCTTGTTAAGCTGATCC
>CAXXEP010000002.1:0-2474 GCA_963676265.2 uncultured Draconibacterium sp. | reverse complement strand
TTGTAAATATCCCAAAAGAGGAGCTTGGAGAATTAGCAAACTATATGGAAATATCCAAAAGCGGTGTTGCACATTCACTGCATCTGATATATAAGGATTTTATCTTTTATATGGGTACGGGTGGGCTTCACGGAAGTGTTGAGAGCTGTTACTATGAAGAGGATAGTGAATATGTCATATACGATGTGGACGTGGCAAGTTACTATCCTAGCATTGTAGTACATAATAAACTGTATCCTGAACATCTTGGGGTGGAGTTCGCCGATATATATAATGAGATACGAAAGATGAGGTTCTCATATCCAAAGGGAACTCCTGAAAACAAAATGTTAAAGCTGGCACTAAACGCGGCAGGGTTCGGGGATACAAATAACCAGTACAGTCCCTTTTACGATTACCAGATGACCATAACTATTACAATGAACGGTCAACTTATGCTTTGTATGCTTTCAGAGATGTTGTTTACAGGTATAGATTCCATGGAACTTATACAGGCAAACACCGACGGTCTAACGCTTAGGTTTAAAAGAGACAGGAAAGAAGAGTTTTACACTATATTAAAAGCTTGGGAAAATATTACGGGTATGGAGCTTGAAAGAACGGAATACACCCATATGTGGATAAGGGACGTAAATAACTATATAGCAAAAAGCGTTGACGGCAAGATCAAAAAAATAGGTGCATATAAAGACGACCCCGAATGGCACCAGAACCATTCTGCTCTTGTAGTACCCAAAGCCGTGAAGGCATATCTTATTGACGGTATACCTTTGGAAGAGTTTATAACAAATCATAATGACAAGTTTGACTTTTTTATAAGTTACAAAGCTCCAGGCGGTTCAAGGCTTGTACTTGAAAAAGTGAAAGGCTTAAGTAAAGAGTACGAGGAGTTACAAAACACCGTGCGGTATTATATCTCCAAAAACGGGGATCCTTTAAAAAAAGTGATGCCGCCTTTAAGAGAGAGTGAGGAAGAGAGGATTATAGGGGTAAATGTGGGGTATGATATAAAAGTATGCAACGACGCAGATGATTTTGATATCAACGACCTGAATTACGAGTGGTATATAAACGAGGCAAAGAAACTTATCGAGCCTTTTTTCAAGACAAAACAAAAAGACCTGTTTGATTTTATGGGATGAGGTTAAAATTGACTGGATTGCTGGATAGAAACAAGAACTTTAATATCCTTTTGGCCGGGATATTGAGTATAGTTGTTGGCGTGGGTGTTGCAAGGTTCGCTTTTACCTCACTTCTGCCTCCTATGCTGGAGGATTTTTTAAGCGTGACCAATGCAGGGCTTTTTGCCTCTTTTAACTATGCAGGATACCTAAGCGGTGCTTTGTTTAGTATATTTTTGCAGGATATAAATGCCAAGGTAAGATTTTTCAGGCTGGGGATGGTTTTGAGCGTGCTTACTACTATTGTGTTAGCGGTTACCACGAACGAGATGCTTTGGTTCATCTCCCGTATCATAGCGGGGTTTGGTTCAGCCATGGTTTTGATAGTGGGCGGTGCAGTCGTGATGGTGAAGCTGAATTATGAAGACAAGACAAAAGCCATGGGGATACACTTTTCAGGTATCGGTTTTGCCATAACTGTAAGTGAACTTTTAAGCCGTTATGTACTTCAAAGGGGAACATGGAGCGATGCCTGGCTGGTGCTTAGCCTGTTTGCTTTTATCATCTCTTTTTATATCATCTATATACTCTCTTTTGATAAGGAGATAAAAAAAGAAGCTTCCAAGCATAAGGTATCAAGGTCTATGTTCACACCTTACGTGATACTTCTTATAGCTGCTTATTTTACGGCAGGAGTGGGCTTCGTAGTGCAGGCTACATTTTTCCCTGATATCATTAACTCTTTGGAAGGTCTACAAGGGTACGGAAGTCTTGGATGGCTCGTGGTGGGCTTGTCGGGGATACCTTCTGCAATCATCTGGATGAGGCTTGCCCACAGGTTTGGAAACGTGAATATCATAATAGTCACCTTTGTTCTTCAGATCATAGGTATATTGATACCTGCATTTAGCAATGATATTTATATGAACCTTTTAAGCGGGGCATTATACGGAAGCACTTTTATAGGTCACGTTGCTTTGTTCATGCATTACGGCGGGAAACTGGCAGGGAAAAATCCTGTGATATTTATGGGTGCCATGACAGCAGCTTACGGGATAGGACAGGTGAGTGCCCCTTTATACAGCGTGGCGCTTATAGAAAAGTACGGCAGTTACGATATCCCTTTATATGTTACTGCTTTTATAGTTTCTTTTGGGATATGGTTCCTTCTTTTTGCAAAAAAGATACAGCAAAAGCAATATCAATAAAAGATAACAAAAGTGTAAATAAATTATATTTTGCTACAATAATTCTTTAGTTTTAGAAGATAAAAAAATACTGTAAAGGCTTATTAATGAATGAAAAACCATATTTAGAAACTATGCCCGATGAGAACGGCTTTTTTGGAAAATT
>CAXXEP010000001.1:0-5143 GCA_963676265.2 uncultured Draconibacterium sp. | reverse complement strand
ACGCAGCCGCCGGGTATAAATCTTTTCCTGGTTCAGCGTGTTCGAGTTGATCTGCCTTGAAAAGATAAAGGCCAGGTCAACGGATTCCGTCAGCAGGTCATGCTCAAGCCCCCCGGCCGAACAATTACTGATATCAAGACCTACACCCGGATACTGTCTGCAGAACGTTTCCATGACAGGCGGCAGGAGTGTCAGGGCCATGGCCTCAGGAACCATCAGGGCAAGGGTGGGGCAGGGGCCTGTACGACCGCTGACATCGGCCAGAGCCTCTTGCTCCAGGGCCAGCAGTTTTTCAGCGTAGCCCAGCATCTTTTCCCCGGCCGGCGTCAGCAACACCTTTTTTTTAACCCGCCTGAACAGGGGGGATCCGATTTCATTTTCAAGGGCTTGAATCTGGACCGACACGGTGGACTGGGCGCAGTTCAACTGCTTTGCCGCCTGGTTGAAGTTCAGGCACAACGCCGCAGTTGTGAAGGTTTTGAGCTTATACAGATCCATGGTATCTCTGAGTAATTTTATTTTCCGATTAAAACGATCAAAATTTATCGTTGGACATAGAGATGTAATGCACATTAGTTAATTTAAATTGTAATTTCAATACTTGTTTTGCCAGGCTGTTTATTTTAAATATCGATTGATAGAGGGAGAGACGCCATGACCGCACTGCTGCTGGAAATTTGGGGAGGGGCCTGTTATCTGCTTAATAAGGTCGGCTTTTCAAGGGCGGAGCGGGGGATGACCCCGGAAGGCCAAAGGGCCTGGCGAATCCGTTCCTGGATCGTTTACCTGGCCGGTCTTCCGGCCTGGGTTACGGTCTTTTGTATCGAGCATAACTGGATTGCGGCCGCTGTGGAGTCCGGCGGTGCTCCGGCGATGGTGTGCGGTCTTGTTATCGCCCTGAAAGGCCGGGGTAAAGAGCCCCTGTGGCTGGACCGGTTGGCGATAGGATCTGTCGTCCTTGGGTTGGTTTTGAGCTGCTGGGATTTCGGCGGTATCCGAACCCTGAATCAAATATTGGAACTTCTCATTGCCGCAGGGTTCCTTCTGGGGACCTATCTTACGGCCAGGCAGCGTCTTGACGGGTATTACTGGCTGATGCTGGGCAATGTGACCTGCGCGGCCCTCATGGGACGGCAGGGCTATTTTATTCTTGCGATCCAGCAGCTGGTCTCCCTGGGGTTTGTAATCGATGCCTGGGGCACCCGGAATAGAAAGCGGCAATAGTACCGGGCAATTGCTTCAGCGAGCCTGACCTTGCCAGAACAGGGGTAAGATGATATATTTACCCGATTTTTTAATTGGCAACGTAAAGCAAGGTTGGGGCGAACCAAGGATTTGAAAAAAAAGGATAAACTGATATACAGCTGCCAGGACTGCGGGGCTCAGACGCCTAAGTGGATGGGGCAGTGCCCGGAGTGCGGGCAGTGGGACAGTCTGGTTGAGGAAAAGCTGATTGCCAAGACGCCGGGAAAGGCCGGGGCGTCTCGCCAGGCCTTTGCCGCGAAACCTGTTCCCATTGATTCGGTTGAAGTTACCGAAGCCCAGCGGCTTAAAACCGGTATTGCCGAGTTTGACCGGGTTCTGGGAGGCGGTATTGTGGACGGTTCTCTGGTGCTCATCGGAGGCGATCCCGGCATCGGCAAGTCCACCCTCATGCTCCAGATCTTATCGACTCTTGCCAAAACCGACAGAAAATGCCTCTATGTCTCGGGGGAGGAATCTGTGGGGCAGATCTCCATGCGGGGAAAACGCCTGGCCTCATCAAATCCGTCCCTTTTTGTGGTTTCGGAAACCGATCTGGACGCCATTTTAAGTCTGGTGGAAAAGGGCGATTACGAGGCCATTGTCATTGATTCCATCCAGACCGTATTCCATCCGGACATCGCCTCAACCCCCGGAAGCGTCGCCCAGATCCGGGAGGCCTCCATGCAGTTCATGCGCCTGGCCAAATCCACCGGCATCCCTATTTTCCTTGTGGGGCATGTCACCAAGGTGGGGGCCATTGCCGGCCCCAGGATCATGGAGCACATGGTGGACACCGTGCTTTACTTTGAGGGGGACAAGAGCCATATCTTCAGAATTCTGCGGGCTGTGAAAAACAGGTTCGGTTCCACCAACGAAATCGGCGTTTTTGAGATGCGCGAAAAGGGCCTGACCCAGGTCCCCAACCCCTCGGCGGTATTTTTATCCGAGCGGGCCGCCGTGGCGCCGGGGTCGGTGGTGACGGCCTGTATGGAAGGCACCCGGCCCATTCTGGTGGAGATCCAGGGGCTGGTTTCAAGCACGGGACTTGGCACCCCCAGGCGGACCGTATTGGGCCTGGACAACCATCGGGTGGCCCTGATCGTGGCGGTGATGGAAAAACGCCTGGGGATGAATCTGTCCGGCCTGGATATCTTTATGAATGTTACCGGCGGGGTGAGAATCGCGGAACCCTCGGCGGATCTGGCCATTGCAGCTGCGCTTGCCGGCAGTTTCCTGGACCGGCCGGTGGACAAGGAAACCACCCTCATCGGCGAGGTCGGGCTGACAGGAGAGATCCGGGCCGTGGCCCATGCCCAGGCCAGAATTAAAGAGGCCGCCAAAATGGGGTTTAAGCGGGTGCTGGTGCCCACATCCACCATGAAGCAGCTGTCAAAGGTCCGGGGCATGACCATAGAGAGTATCAGTTTTTTAAAGGACGCCGTGGAGGTATTGTTTGAAGGGTAAGAAAAAAGGCGGCAAAGGCGGAAAGACTCAAAAAGGCCAGTGGGCGGATCATCTGACTGAAAAGGCCAAATCCCAGGGATATCCTGCAAGATCGGTCTACAAGTTAGAGGAGATCCAGAAAAAATTCGGCCTGATCAGAAAAGGGGATGCCATCCTGGATCTTGGCTGCTCTCCGGGGTCCTGGCTTCTCTATGCGGCCAAAGAGGCCGGTGACCAGGGACGGGTTTTCGGTATTGATCTTAAACCCGTTGAGACCCAACTGCCGGACAATGTCACTGCGGTTCAGGATGATATCCTAAGGCCTGAGCATCGGCAAATCTGGGAGCTAGAAGAGGGCTTTGATCTGGTCATGAGCGATATGGCCCCGGCGACCACCGGCCGAAAGGATGTGGATGCGGCCCGGTCTGCAGAGCTTTGCCGCATGGCCCTGGACGTGGCCTTGAAAAATTTGAAAACAAAGGGTAATTTTATCTGCAAGATTTTCCAGGGGAATGAATTCAAGGCATTTGAAAAAGAAGTTAAAACGTCATTCACGGAGTGCCGGATTTTTAAACCGGAAAGTTGCAGAAAACAGAGTAAAGAAATATATATCATAGCCAAAGGCAAACAATAAGGAGGCAGTACCCATGTCAGGACATAGTAAGTGGTCGACCATAAAGCATAAAAAAGGGGCGGCTGATAAAAAGAGAGCTAAAATTTTTACCAAGCTTATCAAGGAAATTACCGTTGCCGCCCGCATGGGTGGTGGCGATCCGGAGTCTAACCCCAGACTGCGCCATGCCGTTGCATCGGCCAAGGCCCAGAATATGCCCAAGGACAATGTGGAGCGGGCGATCAAAAAGGGCACCGGCGATATGGACGGAGTCAATTACGAGGAAATCGTATACGAAGGCTACGGGCCCGGCGGGGTTGCGGTCTTGGTGGAGTGCTTAACGGACAACAGAAACAGAACCATTGCCGATGTCCGCTTTATCTTCAACAAGGCGGGCGGTAACGTGGGAACCGACGGATGTGTGGCCTGGATGTTCGATAAAAAGGGCCTGATCGTCGTTTCAAAGGAAAACGCCGACGAGGATACCCTGATGGAAGTGGCCCTTGAGGCCGGTGCCGAAGATATCCGGGATGAAGGCGATGTCTTTGAGGTCCTCACCGCCCCGGAAGATTACGATACGGTCAAAGATGCGATTGACGAGGCCCAGATTCCCTGCGAATCCGCTGAAATTTCCATGATCCCCCAGAATACCACCGCTGTTGAGGGAAAAGAGGCCGAGCAGATGGTCCGGTTTATGGATGCCCTGGACGACTGTGATGATATCCAGCATTTTTACACCAACGCGGATATCCCGGACGAGGCCTTTGACAGCCTTTGATCCGAACCTTTCCTGTTGATGAAAAACAAAGCGCCCGGCATCAACTGCCGGGCGCTTTGTTTTTGGGACGGGTCGTTTGTATTTCAGCCTGATGCTTATTTCAAATCCACCATCTTCTGAACCGCACCCAGGGCTTTGACCCGGGTCTCCTCCGGGATGTAAATCCTCCCGGACAGGGTGGACAGGCTTTCTTCTATATCTGCCAGACTGATTTTTTTCATATCCCGGCACAGCATCTTGTCAGATGCGGCAAAAAACTGCTTTTCCGGATAGGCTTTGGAGATGGGATGCAGCAGGCCCACTTCGGTGCCCAGGATGAATTCCTTTGCATCGCTTTCGCCGGCAAAGCGGATCATGCCGGAGGTGGATTCGATGGCATCGGCCATCTCCAGAATGTTTTGGGGACATTCTGGATGGGCCACGAACAGGGCGTCGGGATGGGCAGCTCTCGCGGCTATTACCTCCTGCTCGGACAGGGTGTCGTGGAAGGGGCAGTATCCTTCCCACAGGTGGACTTTCTTTTCGGTGTGGGCTGCAGCATACCGGGCAAGATTTCTGTCCGGGGTCATGAGGACCTCATCCGCGTCAATGGAATTGACCACACGAACCACATTGGCTGAGGTGCAGCAGATATCGGAAACCGCTTTTACTGCGGCGGAGGAGTTCACATAGGTGATCACCGGGATGTTGCCCAGTTCCTCTTTTCGCTTCATCAGTGCTTCGGGCGTGACCATGTCGGCCATGGGGCATCCGGCCCCAGGGTTGGGGATGAGAACCGTTTTGTGGGGAGACAGGATGGCTGCGGTCTCCGCCATGAAATGAACCCCGCAGCAGACGATGATGTCGGCATCCGTGGCTGCGGCCTTGATGCTCATCTCCAACGAATCCCCGCACAGGTCCGCCACCTCCTGGATCTGCGGCGGCTGGTAGTTGTGGGCCAGGATCACGGCGTTTTTCTCTTTGGCCAGTCGGCGTATGGTATCGTGCAGGGTTTTTTGCATGGTATTCCTTGTCCTTATTGCATTTCAATGACACTTGTGCCGTCGGGAATGATAAAATCAAAC
>OY781067.2:4982500-6460569 GCA_963676265.2 uncultured Draconibacterium sp. | reverse complement strand
ATTGGCAACACGAGCAGGCTATTGAACGGACCAAAACACTGAGGCCCGATCTTTATAAAAAATACTTGGGAGAAGATTAATTTCGGGTGTTGAGGTTTCAAATTTCGAATTTTTCAATACCTTCTACAAACACCACGATAAGCACAGTATTCACATTTTTTATCGTGTTCGGTTTGTTTAAATATATTCTCTTCAGAATATATTTCCGTGAGTAATCCTTTCATCTCTGTTTCGAAATCCTCTTCAATTTCATCGAAGAAGAAAGCCTTGTAATTTCGTTTAACTTCTGCCGAGAAGTTTTCCGAAAACAAACTTCTAAGCGCATAAATTGCTGCCTGAATTTCCTGTTTATTCTTATCCGCGAGGCCCCAGGAGTATATCAATGCCTGTAGAATCTCTTTTTTAGGATCTTTTGTATCTCTTTCAAACAACTCGCCAATTTCCTTGAAGGTTGTTGATTTTACATTTCCGGTTTTATAATCCAAAACACGGGTCACCCCATCAATTCGGTCAATCCTGTCGATTTTACCACCAACGCATATATTTTTATCCCCGGCTTTAATCCAGCGTTTATAACTTTCTTCGAGGCTCACTACCGTAAATGGAGCCAATTCACTATCAATTTTAAGAAGTTGTTTAATGTAGGTTTTTGCATTTTCAAAAATCAGTAAGGTTTTACCCTGAAGTTTTACAGTCCCTTTAATGGGTGGTTTCTTTTTGAGATAGTGGATTGCAATTTGCCTGGTCACCTCATTTTCCATCCAAACGCGGTCTTTTTGCATATTTTCGAGATGACTTTTCTCCACAACTTTACCCACAAATGGTTTGTACATCTCTTCCATAGTATCGTGAAAAATATTCCCAAATACTACTCCATCAATTTCTTCTTTTACCTCCTCCGGCTCCTTCAAACCAGCCACATAATGAAAATAAAATTTCAGGCCGCAGTGCAGATAAGTATTAATAGCGCTGGGTGAAAGAGGATGATCCTCCGAATTCTTAGCCAATAATTTCGCCACAATATCCTTAGAACTCCGGATAGAAATTTCCTGTACCGGATCGTTGGAAAACACAAAATCAAGGTTTAACATTTGAGGTTTGTGTGCAGAATCGTATTGCAACTGATAACCGTAACGACTCAACTCACCCGTTCCAATTCCTTCTTTAACTACGCTGTAAGTTCCGGTTATATTCTTCGCCCGCTGAATGAGCCGGTAAAAATAATACGCATACATGGCATCCTGCTCGTCGATACCGGGCAAACCAAAGGCCACGCGAATGTGAAATGGAATAAACGAAGGTGCCGTAAATTTTCGAGGCCACTTGTTTTCATTTAATCCTAAAATTATAAGATTGTCGAAATCGAGGCAGCGGGTTTCAAGTATTCCCATTACCTGCATACCACTTAGAGGTTCGCCTTCAAAAGCCACCGAAACCTGCCCCAAATACTGCGAAAACAATCTAAAAAAGACCACATCACTAATCTCTCTATGCTGCTCCTGCAGAACGTCGTTTACTACTCCGTTTAATTTTTCAACAGACTGATATAATGAATAAATTAACTCAAGCAACATGGCATTTTCAATCTCAGTGCTTTTTAAATGTCGGTAAAACGAAGCCAGTACTTCCATAAAGTAAGAGCTGTAATCGCTTGTTTTCACTGGAAGATTAAAGATTTGTTTGTGTATCGGCGAGAAATCGATTTCAGAAAGAGGAACAGTCATTTTGTTTTTCTTCTTCAAATCACCAATATATTGTTTACAAACTTCCTGTTCTACATTGCTTAACAACTGATGATTAAGTATATCGGTGACGTACCTGTGATATGCCACAAAACCGGTGCCTTCCTTTCGTCTGTTTTTGAGTAGAGTTACCAGAAGCATTAAAAAACCATAAACCACTGAATTTCGCACTGAATACCCCATGGTAACATTCACTTTATCAACATGTACAGGGATGGCTCCCATCGCAGAAAACAAAAGACTCTCATCTGCCAGAACAATGGCAGTATTGTCGAATTTCTTTTCATAATCAGATTTAATCTCTGTAAGGAAATTCGGAATTTGCTGAGCCTGTGCATAAGTTGAAGAAACCGCCACCAAATTGATGTTCTTTCTATGATAAAAACATTCCGTATCCAGGGAAAAATCTTCCGGAGGAGGAAAAACATTCAGATTTGTTCTCAGAAAATAACCTGCTTCATTTCTATCATCGTTTAAATACGACAAATCGTAGTCCCATAAAAATTCGGCCTTACCCTGCCCTTGCATGCTGGTGAAAAAACGTTTCTCGCAATTATTTAAAGCATTCAGACCAATGATATAATACTTTTTGAATGGAAACTCTCGATCTTTTTCATCCATACTTTCAACCACCCCACGGTCTACCATTCCCGGGAAAGCCAGATTTTTATCTCTCAACTGCCTTTTAAAATCATCATACACCGGATAAAGTTTGTCCCAGATAGAAATATACTTTTCCTGAAATCCTTTTTTATCAACTACGGCCATACTTCCCCAGAAATGTTCAAGCGCTTTTTTTTGCTCAGGAGTGAGGTAATCGAAAATCGATTCTATCTCTTTCAAATCAGAGATATTGGTAAATAAATCTTTCGCATTCACCAGGTAACGATCAATATCGTTAAAATCGGCCAGCAGAATTTCTCCCCAAAAATAAAACTCATCAAAAGTTTCGGTGGTTTTTGTATGCTTACAGAACACATTGTACAATATCGAAATCAGCTGCAACTTTTCACCCTTTTGCAATTCTGAATAACTTGAAATCAATTCGTTAACCGTTGTTGTTTTTGGGCCGATAACGGAAGTCTTTATTTCCTCCTGTAAATAATGCGTAAAAAAAACTCCTGCTCTTCGATTCGGAAACACCAGGCACAAATCTTTTAACTCATTTTGATGCTTTTGACAGATATATTTAGCGCACTGCGAAAGAAATCGTTCCATAATTCGGTTTAATATTCAACCCTGAATGTTAAAGAAGTCTCAAAGGTAATCCGAATTTTAGTTATTAGAAACCAGATTTTTCTATTTTTATGAAAGATAATAAGCAGAGGGACCACTTACTCTGTTCTCAATATTATAACTATGAAAAAACTCACACTATCTATTCTTACCCTGATTTTCACACTCTCAGTCTTTGCACAGGACCGTATAACCGGGCTTAATTTTGCCACACGCAGCGAGGTAATTGCCCAAAACGGAATGGCGTGTACCAGTCAGCCTTTAGCAACACAAGCCGCACTCGATATATTAAAAGCAGGAGGAAATGCCATCGATGCCGCCATTGCAGCAAATGCAGTTCTGGGACTGGTTGAGCCCACCGGAAACGGCATGGGAGGAGACCTGTTTGCCATTGTATGGGATGCAAAAACAAAAAAGCTTTACGGATTAAATGCCAGTGGACGTTCGCCCTACGAATTAACCCTTGATTATTTCAAAGAAAACGGATACGAAAAAATACCATCCTACGGACCACTGCCGGTTTCTGTACCAGGCTGCGTTGACGGCTGGTTTGAATTACACAATAAATTCGGCAAACTCTCCATGAAAGAAGTTTTATCACCAGCCATTTCTTATGCTGAAAACGGATTTCCGCTAACAGAACTTATTGCTTATTACTGGGGACGTAGCGCAAACTTCCTAAATCAATATCCCGGATTTGAAGAGATTTTTATGCCCAACGGGAAAGCACCCAAAAAAGGCGAAGTATTTAAAAATCCATACCTGGCCAGCACACTTAAACTGGTTGCAGAACAGGGGCGTGATGTATTTTACAAAGGTGAAATTGCTGAAAAAATTGTAAAATATGTACGAGAACAAGGCGGCTTTTTAAGCATGAAAGACTTTGAAGATCATCACTCAGATTGGGTAGAACCAATCTCTACAAACTATCGTGGATACGACGTTTGGGAACTTCCTCCAAATGGTCAGGGTACCGCTGTGTTACAAATGTTAAACATTCTCGAAAACTTTGACATTGCCAGCATGGGATTTGGCACACCCGAATATATGCACCTATTTATTGAAGCAAAAAAACTGGCTTACGAAGACCGTGCAAAATATTATTCTGACATGGATTTTAACAAGCTGCCCATTAAAGAATTGATATCGAAAGCATATGGAAAAGAAAGAGCAGAACTCATCAATGAAGATCGTGCAGCACGCTCCTATCCTGCCGGAGAACTGGAACAAGGAAATACCATTTATTTAACCACTGCTGATAAAGACGGAAATATGGTTTCGCTCATTCAAAGTAATTACCGGGGCATGGGTTCGGGAATGACACCCGGCAAACTCGGTTTCATCCTTCAGGATCGTGGTGAATTATTTGCCTTAGAAGAAGGTCACATGAATGTTTACGAACCGCACAAACGTCCGTTCCACACCATTATTCCGGCATTTATTACCAAAGACGGAGAACCATATATCAGCTTCGGATTGATGGGCGGAGCCATGCAGCCACAGGGACACGTTCAGGTAATTTGTAATCTTATCGACTTTGGTATGAATTTGCAGGAAGCCGGCGATGCACCGAGAATCAGTCACGACGGATCGAGCCAGCCAACCGGAGAAAAGATGAACGATGGCGGGCGCGTTTCTCTGGAAAGTGGATTCGATTACCAAACCATCCGTGCATTAATGAGTAAGGGTCATAGAATTGGCTATGCTTTGGGCCCCTACGGAGGGTACCAGGCCATAATGTGGGACAAGAGGAACAAAGTTTTTTACGGCGCCTCTGAATCGAGAAAAGACGGGCAGGCCGCGGGGTACTAAAGGATAAAATATGAAGGATGAAGGATTAAAATCTTGGATTTTCATTTTCTGTTGTTTTGGCGTAAATTGTATCTGAATTTACAAACTCAAAAAAATGAAAACCCTTTTTCTGATCATTTTTATCCTTGTTTCGCCTGTGTGTTTTGCAACTATTCATCAGGTAGGCAGTTCAAAAAACTTTAAAACACCCAACGAATTGTATCTCGCTGAAGTTGTTCAAACCGGCGACACCATTGAAATTGACGGAGAAACTTTCAGCGGTGAAACAACGCTTGCCGTTTGGTATGCCGACAGTTTATTGCTTCGTGGCGTAAATGGTCGCCCTCACCTAATAGCTGACGGAAAATACATCCATCAAAAAGGGATATGGGTTATTAAGGGGCACAACTGCACAGTTGAAAATATTGAATTTTCAGGAGCCAGCGTTCCCGATAAAAACGGTGCAGGCATTCGTCTCGACGGAACCGGGATAACCATTCGCCACTGTTACTTTCACGATTGCGAAGATGTTATTTTAACCTCTAATCCTGAGGACGGTAACATCCTGATTGAATACACCGAATTTGCCCACTGTGGTTATGGAAATGGTTATTCACATAATTTATATGTTGGTCATGTTAACTCGCTCACTTTTCGTTTTAACTACACGCACCATTGCAAAGTGGGACATTGTTTAAAATCGCGGGCTCAAAATAATTTCATTTATTACAACTATTTTGCTGATGAAAACGATGGTTATTCAAGCCGTTTAATAGATTTGCCAAACGGTGGTTTTACAATTGTAATGGGAAATATATTGATGCAGGGACAGGAAGCAATTAACGGAAATGCCTTTGGATATGGGCTTGAAGGGTTAATTAACGAAGCACCACATGAGTTATATACAATTAACAATACTTTTGTAAACAAACGAAGTGGCGCCCGTTTTGTAAGTGTAAAAGAAGGAACTTCGGTGGTGAACCTTTCCAATAATATTTTTGCCGGGACAGGAACAGTCTTGGAAGGAACCGCCACTACTTTTGAGAACAACGTTATTGAAACTAACATCACTTCCCTAAAATTTCTTAACGAAAACAACTTCGATTACCATTTGACTTCTACATCTCCGGCGATTGATGCAGGCGCCAGTATTAACGACATGAATGGATTATCACTTACTCCTGATTTTGAATACGTTCATCAGATGCAATCTACAAAAAGGACAATTAATGAAAATATTGATGCCGGTGCATTCGAATATGACAGTGGAACAGCAGCTCATTCGCATACATTCTCTTCATTCCTTGTATATCCCAATCCTGTGCAAAAAGTTTTGCATATTGAAGGGACTACAAAAAATCGCCAGATCAGCGTTTATAACATTACAGGCAAACTCGTATTAAAAAGACAGACCGAAGGTTTTTCAACAAACATAGATACAGGAGGTTTTCCCAAAGGGATTTACATCTTACAACTCGAAAATGAGAAAGGAATCAAATCCCTGAAATTCGTAAAAAACTAGTATTTTCTTATAAAAAAGGGAAGTTTCGTGTTTTATTGATTTTCAGCATTCTTAATGCTTTCCATCACAAAATCGATAATAGGTGCAGGATCTTTTAAACTATGAGGATGATGACCAACACCTTCCTTGCCAATTAATTTTATTGTTCCTCCGGCATTTTTAAATTGCGCAGCAAGTTGTGCTGTATTTTCCTTAAAAGGTACAACCTTATCAGCATTGCCATATACATGAATAACCGAAATTCCGGCTTTAGCAATTTTTACGCAGTTGTTTATTGGGATATCAGAATAATTCATTACCGAGAGCGAATCAAGCTGATATGCTTCAAGACAGAGTTTCCACGATTCAGGGCTTCCCTGCCCTTCGTATAATCCTCCCGGCCAACTTTTAATATCGCAAACCGGAGCATCGGCATAAATCGCAAACACCTTATCGGAATTTTTCGAAGCCCAGTTGTAAACAATTAATCCGCCCCTGCTCATTCCTTCCAGCACAACTTTCTGGTTCAAATGGTACTTCGAAACACAAAATTCATAAAACAGGTTCCAAAGCTCAACAGCCTCATCATTTCCGAACAAATTGGCAACATCTACATAAACCAAATGAAAACCCTTTTCCAACAGTGCTTTGTCGAACTGAGGTTCGTGCCCCCAAAAACGTGCCCTCCATACCCAATAGTTATGATCCTGCTTTTTATTTGGAAAAACAATTTTTGCTTCGTGCCCCTGAAAATCAAACTTTTTTGTTTGATATTCTGCAAAAATTTTATCCTGAGCAAATCCTGCCAATGAATAAGACAGGAATAAAATAAAAACAAATAAATAACTGAGCTTCATAGGCTTAAATTAATTAGGTTATAAAAATATATACATGTAAACGTGATTGGAGAAAGGTACAATTAATATTGCTTACTTTTTATCAGAAATTTTTGAATCAGTTCGTATAATCTTTCTTTCTCTAACGGTTTCGAAATAAAATCGTCGCAACCAGAATTAAGCGCAATTTCTTTCTCCTGCTCAGTTGAATAAGCTGTTTGAGCAATTACCGGCAATTCAGGAAACACAGATTTTATCTGTTTGGTGGCCTCAAAACCATTTAAAACCGGCATCTTAATATCCATTAATACTAAATCAATATTTCCTTTATCTGTACAAATATTTACTGCTTCTTTTCCGTTTTTTGCATGAATCAGATGACATTTAATATCATTTTTTTTTGTTAACACAGCATCAATATACAGGTAATTAACTTCTTCATCTTCTACTACAAGGATATTGGCTTCATCTTTGTCCTTTGCAATTTTTGAAGATAAACCTGCATTAATATCACTTCTGTTTGAAGCAGTTTTATAAGGAATTGTCACATAAAATGTAGAGCCTTTTCCCTTTTCCGATTCAAGGGTAATTTCTCCTCCTATCAAGCGGGCATTTTCGCGCGAAATTGACAACCCCAAACCCAGACCTCCATGTAATTCTGAAATATCCTTTTCTTCCTGGGAGAATCGTTCAAATATCAGGTTGAAATTTTCTGGAGAAATCCCTTTTCCGGTATCCTTAACGTAAATAGTCAATTTATGCTCTTTAATAAAATAGCCGACCTCGATAAAACCCTGCAGAGTAAACTTAAGCGCATTTTCTATTAAATTACCAATAATGCGATTAAGCTTGGCCTTATCTGATATTATATAGCATTGATTGTCATCAAGTGCCTTTTTAATATAAATTGGAATATTTCTTTCTTTCGATTTCAGGTTATATATCGAAAATAGCTCCATTAAAAGATCATTCAGACAAAATGTTTCTTCTTTTAGCTTTTGCTGACTGGTTTCAATTCTGGCAATTTCTAATATATCATCAATGATTCTTAATAGTTGGTGGCTGCTGTTTTGAACAATCTTAGAGAAATACTTTCTTTTTTCATCTGAAATGCCAGGCTCGTCAAGCATCTCCGCAAAACCGACTATCCCATTCATTGGGGTACGAATTTCATGAGACATATTATTTAAGAACTCTGTTTTTAACCTGTTTGCTTCTTCTGATTTCTCTTTGGCAATAAAGAGTTCCTCGTTCATTTTCCTTAATTCTTCGTTCAGAGATTCGTATTCTGCATTTTTTTCAAGAATTTGTTCTTCGTACTTTTTCTGCTCGGTGATATCCTGAATTGTACCTAACATTGCAATTAGATTGCCCTTTTCGTTAAAATACAACCTGCCCATTCCGTGCAACCATCTTATTGCATGGTCATTCCTTCTGATTATCCGATACTCTTTATCAAAGGTTTTTTTATTTCCAATTACTTCACTCCTCAAATAATCCCCCATCATATTCCTGTCTTCAGGATGTACCACTTCCAACCAGCCTTCAACATTTTTTTCATAAGAATCATCAATTCCGAAAATAGAATCAAGAATTTCGGTTGAAATCCAATAACCTGAAACCATATCCATTTTATAGGAACCGATATTCCCGGTACGTTGCGATTCCTTCAGAAAAAATTCGTTTTCCTCAGCCTTTTCTTTTGCATTAATAATTTCGGCTTCAACATTTTTTATCTCCGTAATGTCGCGAAACTCAGTTGAGCGAATTTGTCTTCCTTTGTAAGGGATATTTCGTGCTTCAATTCGAACAGGATATTCTTCACCATTCTTTCTTAAACCGACGACCTCGTATGGTCTTTCATATCCAATCATAATTTTTGACATGACCATTTCTCTGCTTGATTCTGCAATTAACAACATCCCATCCATGCCAATCAATTCGTCGTATTTATAACCAGTAATATTACATAAGCTCTTATTACAATCTAGAATTTTGCCCTTTTCATGCATGGCAATCCCTCCGAAAGACGCATTCTGCAGAGCCTTCAAGCGCTGTTCACTTTCTTCTGCTCTTTCTTTGGCCCTAACAAGTTCCATTTCTGCATTTCTGCGTACGGTAATATCCTGATAACTACCCAATAATCCATTAATATTTTCGTCATGAAGAAGGTTAATGCCCTTATAATGAATCCATTTATATGAATTATCCTTACATCTGTATCTACATTCAACTTCAACAGTTGCATTCGGGTTACCTGTTAATATTTGAAATAATTTTTCTACACGTGTCAAGTCTTCAGGATGAATATACATAAACATATCTTTCCCTATGAGTTCCTGGGGTTTCCATCCAAAAGATTTTTCGACGTTCGGACTTTTGTAGGTTATCTTTCTTTCCTGATCGGCAATAACAACAACATCAATAAGGTTATTTAGGATATTTAGTGATTCGAAATTATTCATGCCGTCCGATCTTAATCACAAGAAATTTCAATTCCAGTAGAAATATACTTATTGTTCTAATCTTCTCCAAATAAATTAGCATAGCAGGTATACGAATAGTATGAAAAAGAGTTTGCTGAAACAATTTCTATAGAATCTTGACGAAAGATCTTTTGGGTAAAAAACAAAAAATAGCCGCCTTTGCATAAAGCGAAGGCGGCCTGTATTTTAATCTTAAGCGAATCTATTTTTTAAATAATGGATCAGCACCGATAGTTCCAACCAGATCTTTTAGGTATTGCTTCGATTCCACATGCCTTAACATTTCTCTGGCTTTTTCCAGACGGCCGTCGATATCCATCTCTATTACCAGCGAAACATTCTCTTTCTGGGTTTTAAATTCCTCAAGATAAGCAATCTGCTGTACATAAAAAGCGACGTCTTTATTCTGTTTCAGCTTTAACCGCTCCTGATACCAATCGCTCTTCAAAACCTCTTCCCTTTCGAACATTTTTCTCAATTCCGGATCGTTTATATCTTTTCCGTTATAGTGTCCAAATGCCATTACATGCAACAATACCTGCAGAGGAGGAATGGCAGCTTCAACACTTCCGTCTTCGAAGAAAGGCAGTGCAGCACGCTGCATGGCTTCAACAATGTTATTTATTCCATCTACATATTCTTCCATGCCCTGCAATTCAGGTTTCAACATGCGTTCATTAAATACAGCCAAAGGCTCGTCGAACAGTCGGTTCATACAACGGAAAGCAAAATTCCCGGTAATACGATAGCCCAAACGACTAGCGAGTACTTTCTTGCCCTCATATTCAAAATCTTCCAGTTTTTCAAGCGAACCGTTTTCTATCAGTTTTTTAGGATCACGGTCTTCAGGCACCAAACGGGCCCAAATTTCAGGAACCAGAATACTGATATCGTGATCGAATCTGTTTTCATTACCAATGTATCCGGCGGCAGAACTGAATCCCTGGTATTCGGTTAAAATATACGACAACAATGCATTGTTCAAATCTGAAGTGGGTACAAGCATATTAAAAGGCCCTTTTGTAAGTGCTCCCTCCAATCCGGCACCTGTGGTAGAAGGTGATTTTCCTGTGATACTGGCAATAAAATCCATGAATAACTCAGGCAATTCCTGGTAGTGAATCGGATTATAAACCGCCAATGGACGAATGCCGGCTTCCTTGTCGGCAGGATTGTTTCTTCGTCCCGGAAGAACGGCATTTACAGGCCATACCACAGGATCGGTAGATTTTATTTTACGGAATAAGCGTACGCCAATTTCTCCGAGATAGGAATCCTGAGTTTCATTTTTAAATATATTTCGTTGCAGGTAACGTGGATTTTTTGTCGGTTCTCCATCCACAATCCTAGGATGCGATGGTGTTACAAAGTAATTGTCACTATCACTCTCAGCAACCTTTGTAATAAACTCTTTAACGGGTTCAGTATAACGTTCAAAACTGATGGCATTATCAATTAGTTCGCGAGCATTTTCGCGTGTTAACGGCTCGTAATTTGTCAGGAAAGTATTATTATCAACAATCTCCTTTTCAGCTTCCTTATCGTAACCTCTGATTACAGCTTCATCCGGACGTTGAAACAGGTAGCTTTCGCAGTTGGCCACCAACTTCACACTTTTATTCGGATATTCTTTATTCAAATTTTTTATTTGTTTTGAAGGAATCGTAATGGTAGCCGATATATCATCTTCAGTCTGAATCTTCATGCTTGGAATAAAATCGGAACGTAATTTATGCAGAAACCAGCGACCTTCATCATTAAATCCTATTCGAACATAACTTGCAGTAATCGGATTGTGTTTATAACGAAGCACATTTCCCGGGCGTCCGTTTACGATTTCCACATTAAATAATTCGCGCCACTTCAAACCTTTTTCCTCGTTACCCCGGTAATGTCGCTTCACAAAAAATGCCAGAGTACGCACATTTTCAGGAAGTTCTTTTAAAAACTTGTTATACTCGTCGCTGTATTGATCTGAAGGGGTAAGTAATTTCACTGCCGATCCCAGAGTACGTTCTTTACTCAAAAACGTGCGAGAAGGACCTGAACCGGGAAGCATTTTTTTCCAGCGGTTTGAATAATCCTTATTAATGATTTCATCAACCATTATCTCCACTTTCTCCAGATCTTCAATGTAGAATGAGCCAAACTTAATGGCATTCTGCATCGATTTTGAAATTTCAGACTTCCCACCACCCGAAACAGTACTTGGTTTATGACAGAACATTCCTTCCGGTGCTGTATCAACAATTCTCCACATATTTTGCGTAGGATGTTTAACCAGCTGGAATTTATGCCCTGTAGGATGTACATAAGTTTTATGCGGAGAAAGCATTAATTCGTAATCCTTGCCTTTAAAAGTCCAGCTAACTGAACTGGTTTCCACATTTATGTCGGCATTCTCCGGGATATAAACAATATCCGGATACTTTTTATCAACGGCATAATTTCCTTCTTTAACTTCTATTCTTTCACCCAAAAGTTTTTTTGCCTCTTCGAATGTGTAAGGCTTGTCAAATTTTTTGGTGAAGTTCATCCCGAATACGCTGTCGCTCATATTTCCGCGAGGGAAAGCAATAGCACCACCGGCATGTTCCTCTTCTACCAAACCAAAAAGATTGGCAGAATAACTGATCTGTGTTTTCACCTCTTTTTTCGAATAACCGTAATAGTTATCGGCTATAAGGGTAACCACTACCCCACGTTCATCTCGACAGGTTAATTTAAAAGCAGAACCATCGTTGTACAGTTCATCTTTGTCTTTCCAGCACATTCCGTCACGTTTCTGTCTTTCAGATGCGTCGTCGTAATGTGGCAGGCCCACATCTTTCTTTTTCAGTTTTGTTAAATGCGGAGCCAGTATAACACAGCCTGTATGCCCGGTCCAGTGTTCGGTATCCAAAGCAGCATCGTTTATGGCCAGGTTTGGATCGCCGGCATTACCGAAAATAGTTTCAACAAAATCGAGGTTACTCACCAGACTACCGGGTGCATAGAAACGAATTTCCATACTTTTTTCACTAATTACTTCCGGCACTTCCGGACAAACGACTGGACGCAATAAAAGCGAAACAAAAACCTTTGCCTTATCATCCTGATTAGAGGTAAAAGGCAACAATTTTAAACTATCGGTTGGATTAACCGCAGCATGAAGCAAATGCGCAAAAGTAATTTTAGGCACCTCCTTTTTATCGGGCGGAACCGGTAATCCTCCCCGTACAATATGAAAAGTTCCTTTTGTGGTTCGTTTGTCGCTGGCCGGATTATTTAAAATCCCCTGCTTAAGTCGGAATGAACTAAGCAAATCACTCTTAAACTCATTGCCATTGGGCGGCAGGCTTAATTCCCTGGCCATTCCTTTCTGGTTCAACACCAACGTTTCGCCTGGTAAACGGTAATCTTTATTAAACTCTACCTCTTTAAGATAATCATCGATGAAGTTTTGAATACGTGTATCAACCGGTGATAAATGTCCGCTCAATAACCGTGATTTTTCGCGAAAACTGTTAATCAATCCTTCAGTTAAAGCCTGAAATTTTGCATTCGCGTATTTAGTACCTGAGTCAGAATCGTCATTAAACAACGGTTGTCCGAGAGACGCCAATTGCAGATTGATATATTGTATCATATCACGTCTGTCTCTTTTTCGTTGTTTATTAGGTGCGTAATTATTATTCATATCAAATGTATTTTTTTACGTTTTTAAACAAATTTACGGAATAGAAAGTTGAATAGATACAGTATTTTGAAATTATAAAACAGATTTAACCATTTATCAATTATCTGTTTCGCAATCTTAATAAATCATCATTTTATTGTTTTGACATGCACTTTTTTATCATAAAAAATGCTTTTTGACATGTTCCAAAAACGGGCTGTTATGATAACTATCATAACCCAAAAAGAAGTGAGCATTTATTTATAGAATAATTTTAACCCTATAATAAATGTAATCGAACTATCATGAAAAACTTAAAAATTACAAGAACACTGGCTTTTATAATGGCCGGTCTGTTTATATCCGCTCAATCGACAGCTACCGACGGATATTTCAGTACTGGTTACGGTACAATTAACAAAGGTTTGGCAGGTGCCGGAATTGCATTCTACCAGGGATCATTAATTAACGGAAACCCTGCAGGAGCAGCCTTTCTTGGTAACAAATACCAATTGGGAGTTGGTTTGTTTAATCCAAACCGGCAATACACTATTTCTGGAAATCCATCACAAATGGAAGGAACCTTTGGGTTAACGCCCGGAACTGTTGAAAGCGACAGCAAATACTTTATCATTCCTTCGGTTGGAGCCAACTGGATGTTAAATGAAAAATCAGCCATTTCTGCAGCTTTATTTGGGAATGGAGGAATGAATACCGATTATCCAACTGCTACATTTTACGATCCGTCATCAAAAACAACTGGTGTAAACCTCATTCAGATGTTTGGAAATATCTCGTTTTCGCAGAAATTGGGGGATAAACATAGCATTGGGTTAACAGCTGTTTTGGCGTATCAATCATTTGAAGCCAATGGGTTGACACTTTTTGGAGGTTATTCTTCAAATCCATCGGCAATTTCGGGAAATGGTACTGACAACGGTTTTGGATACGGTTTTAAAATAGGCTACCTGGGTCAGTTAAGCGATAATTTTTCCATTGGAGCAATGTTCCAGTCCAAAGTTTATATGGGCGAATTTGATGATTATTCCGGTCTTTTTGCAGAACAGGGAGGATTCAATATTCCTTCGAGCTGGACTGCCGGTTTTGCCTGGAAAATTGTCAGCGATTTCACTTTAATGGGAGATGTTAAATCAATTATGTACAACGATGTTAAATCAATCGGAAATCCATTGTCGAAACTAATGGAAGGCAATCCTTTGGGAGGTGATGATGGTCCTGGATTCGGTTGGGAGAACGTTATGGTTTACAAAGTTGGTTTAAACTATGCCGGTGTTGATACCTGGGAATTCAGAGGTGGATTTTCAGTTGGCGATTGTCCTGTTCAGGAATCAGAAGTTTTATTTAACATTTTGGCTCCCGGAGTTATAACAAAACAACTTTCACTGGGTCTCTCAAAAGATCTTGGAAATAAGGGAAGCCAACTTCATGTGGCAATGAATTATGCTTTCAATAATAGTGTAAAAGGGGCAAACCCGTTGGATATGCCATCGGGACAAACCATTGAGATTGAAATGAATCAGTTTGAATTAGAATTAGGATTTTCTTTTTAAAAGAAACGGTTATACTCAATTAAGTTAAAGTCTTTCAACAAAAGAGCCTGTTTGCAAACGCTTACAGGCTTTTTTATGTTCAATTTTCTCGTGAACACTTCGTCAGGTAAACTGTATTTATTATTTTAACGCAAAATTATAGGAACTAATATGAAAATCATTTCATGGAACGTTAACGGAATTCGAGCCGTAGCTAAAAAGAATTTTTTCGAAGACTTTGCTTCAATTGACGCTGATATATTTTGTTTGCAGGAAACCAAAGCACAGGACGACCAGGTTGCAGAAACAGTAGCGCCCATCGATGGCTATTTTGTTTATTCCAATTCTGCCGAAAAGAAAGGTTATTCAGGTACTGCAATTCTTTCGAAAAAAGAACCATTAAATGTTTCCCGTGATATTGGAGTTGAAGAGCATGATTCGGAAGGACGTGTTTTATGTTTGGAATACGATCAGTTCTTTATGGTAAATGTGTATGTTCCAAACTCAGGAAACGATCTGAAAAGACTTGATTACAGACAGGATTGGGACCTGGCATTTTTTAATTACCTTAAAAACCTGGAAAAAACCAAACCGGTAATTGTTTGCGGCGATTTTAACGTGGCGCATCGGCCCATTGATTTGGCCCGGCCAAAACCAAATTACAATAAGTCGGCCGGTTATATGCAGGAAGAAATTGACGGGATGGACCGATATACTCAAGGAGGCCTAATCGACACTTTTCGGCATTTTTATCCCGATGTTACCGATAAATATTCATGGTGGAGCTACCGGGCAGGCGCACGTGGCAAGAATGTAGGCTGGAGAATCGATTACTTTCTGGTGAGCGAAAGCTTTCTTCCACAAATTGAAAAAGCTTATATTTTAAACGAAGTAATGGGATCGGACCATTGCCCAGTTGGAATTGACTTAAAATAAGCGCAAAGTAGAATGAATAATCTGTTATTTCGTTTTACCTCTTTGATATAAAAAAACATGTGATAAATTTAAATACCCACCAAATTATATTCTTAAGAAAAATAGCTGATTTGAGTTACAAATTATAATCAAACTAAGAATTCGTATTACGTGTTTTAAGTAACAAAACAAATTGATGATCAGCCACCTAAATCATTGATAATTATCAGTTTTTACTTCATCTTTAATAATGTCATTTGCAAAAAATTTAAGGCAATGGCATTCTTATCTAAAGATAAATTTCTAAGTAAAAAGTGGATAACCGATTATATGTATATCCTTGTGGGATCCTTTATTCTGGCAGCAGGATTTGTATTTTTTGTTACTCCACATAGAATTGTACCGGGCGGTGTTTATGGTATAGCAATCGTGGTTCATTACATATCCGAAGGGATTTTCCCATTCTGGCCCGACGGATTTCCCATTGGCTTGTTTGGTTTGATTTTAAATATTCCTCTCACCATCGCCGGCATACGAATTTTGGGCCCTCGTTTTGGTGTAAAAACAATTGTGGGTTTTGTACTTACTTCTGTATTTATTGATGGAATTACATGGTTGCGTCCTGCAGGTAATGCCCCGCTGGTGGAAGATGTTTTACTTTCGTGTGTTTTTGCCGGCGTACTCATTGGCTTTGGATTGGGACTGATTTTTAAATCGAGAGCAACATCGGGAGGTTCTGATATTATTGCTATGATTATTGCCAAATACACCCATCTGCAACTGGGACGGTTAATGATATACGTTGACTCGGTTATAGTTTTGTTTGGACTGATTGCTTTTCGTGACTGGGCAATCCCACTTTACTCGTGGATTGTAATTTACATAACCGGAAAAGTAATTGATCTTACCATCGAAGGCGTCAGCTACAACAAAGCATTAATGATTATTTCGAGAAAACATGAGGATATAAAAGACAAATTATTGTTAGACCTCGAGCGCGGCGGAACTTATTTGCAGGGCGAAGGAATGTATACCGGCGAAGAGAAAAGAATAATATATACAGTTGTAAGCCGTCGCGAAGTAGCCATTCTCGAAGAGTTCATCAGCAACATCGATCCTGATGCTTTTATTACCATTATGGATACCAAAGAAATATTGGGAGAAGGTTTTCAGAATTTGAAACAAAAAGTCAACGAATAGGCAAATCATTTTTCTTTATGATATAAATACCCGAAAGTTACCTTCATATTTCAATATATCATTCAATTTTTATAGAAAAATTGTACACAAGTGATTTCTTGTTATATTTGGGGCCTTTCATAAAAATATCAAAAAAATGATCGCAGTATTTATTGCCTACCTTATTATTCTTCTTGCCATCGTTGCCTATTCTGCCCGACGTTCAAAAACCAACGACGATTTTGTTCTGGGAGGAGGAAAAATATCCGGTTTTTCATTAGCTCTTTCCGAACGCGCCACCGGCGAATCGGCTTGGCTGCTTCTAGGTTTAACCGGCTTGGCTTACTCCGAGGGACTAGCAGCTATCTGGGTTGGTTTAGGTTGTGTTACAGGAATCTCGTTTTTATGGATATTTATGTCTGAGCCACTGCGAAGACTAACTGAAAAAACCGGAGCTCTTACGGTTCCCGGTTTATTTGCATCCAAATTTAATGGCATTCAACGAAGTTTTGGAATTTTATCGTCCGTAATCATAATTTTCTTTTTTGTACTTTATATTGCTGCCCAATTTAGCGGAGCAGGAAAAATTTTTAACGATACATTCAATATCGATCCGTTCTGGGGAATGGTAATAGGTTCTGTATTGGTAACGATTTACACCATGCTGGGTGGATTTATAACAGTGGTTGCCACCGATGCATTTCAGGCTGTTTTAATGGTCGTAACCTGTGTTGTTCTTCCAATAATAGCATTGGGAATTGCAGCTACTTATAATATAAATATTGCCGAGGCTATTGCAAACGCCAACTACATGATCCCACTCAACAACGGTACTGCAAAACAAGCAACCGGCGGATTATTAATATTAAATGGTTTAAGCTGGGCTTTTGGAAACACCGGACAACCACAACTGTTAACCCGAATGATGGCAATGCGCAATAAGAAAGAAGTTCAACAAAGTCGTTGGCTGGCAATCACGTGGACTCTTTTAGCTTATATTGGAGCTTTTATGATCGGTATTATTGGTTATAGATTGGTACAAGCCGGTGCACTTGGAGATGCCGCTGCAGGTGTTGCCGCCGATTCTGAAAAAATATTGCCATTAATGGTAATGACTCTTCTGAATCCAATTTTAGCAGGGATACTTCTCTCCGGCGCTGTTTCAGCTATGATGTCGACAGCATCATCACAATTAATGGTCGTTTCATCATCAATGACCGAAGACTTTTACCTCCATGTAACCAAAAAGAAAATAGATGAAAAAAGATTGTTGCGCCTCAATAAATTACTAACCCTTGCAGTGGGGCTGGTTGGATTCCTTCTGGCAATAGCGATGAAAGATACCGTTTATGGGTTGGTATCGTATGCATGGAGCGGTATTGGGTCATCATTCGGCCCTGCTGTTTTATTACTTTTATTCTGGAAAAGGCTGTCACGAGCAGGTGTATTTGCCAGTCTGATTACAGGAACTCTTTCGGCAGTAATATGGAAAACATGGCTGCTCGATATAACCGGCATATCAGAACGATTGGCAAGTTACCTTCTGGCTTTGTCAATGGCCATTCTATTTAGCCTGGTATTTCCGGAGAAAAAGGAATCCTGAATTAATCCTGAACTGTTCAATTTAAATGGTATTTTTTTGTTTAAAGATTTGTTCTCCTAAAAAGAATTTTATCTCGTTTTCACAGCTTCATAATCATGCTCTAAATCTGAATCATCCACCGCAATAATATTGAAAATCTGATGGTTGATAAAAGTTGAAACGGGGTCTGCAAAATGGAGTAAATATCCGAAAGTGTCATACAAACAATTTAATCTGAAACCAGAGATAAAAAAATAGTCAGGATTCATTTTATCAGCTTAAATATTCTGTTATCTTCGTCGTGCTGAATCAAAAAAATAATGATTTTTACAAATAAAACCATCTGGATAACAGGGGCTTCTTCTGGTATTGGCAAGGCTGTTGCACATGAGCTTTCAAAAGAGAATGCCCATTTAATTCTTTCAGGGCGAAACAAAGAAGCTCTTGAAGAAGTGGCATTGTCCTGCCAGTCAAACCATTGCACTACCACCGTAATTCCATTCGATCTTGGCGATGAGAAATCAATTGAAACCGCATTTGCCGATGTCAAACAAAAAGGACTTAAAATCGACTGCCTCTATCACTTTGGTGGAATTAGTCAACGTTCACTGGTAAGTGAAACTCCTGTTTTTGTTGATCGTAAAATATTCGAGGTTAATTATTTCGGCACCATTACCTTAACAAAGTTGGTTTTAAACGATATGATAAAGAACGGAGGAGGTCATATTGCTGCGACATCGAGTATCGTAGGAAAATTCGGGTTTCCATATCGTTCGTCCTATTCAGCGTCGAAACAGGCACTGCATGGCTTTTTTGAAAGCCTGCTTGCCGAAAACAAAGAGAATAATATAAAAGTATCAGTGATCATTCCTGGTTTTATTACAACAAATATTTCGGTTAATGCCATTACCAAAGAAGGCAAGGCACATGCAAAACTCGACGGTAATCAGGAAAAAGGAATGCCGGCAGACAAATGTGCTCGTGTTATTTGTAGAAAATTAAGGAAAGAGAAAAAAGAGATTCTTGTTGGAGGAAAAGAAATTATCATGGTACACATACGGCGTTTTTTGCCTCGTTTGTATTATTATATGGCTCCCAAGGTGAAACCGATGTAGAAAAAGGAAATAAAAAAATGTAAATTAATATGACAGCACAAGTTAACGGAATTCAACAATTGGGCGTTGGGGTTGAAAATGTAGAGGAAGCCTGGAAATGGTACCGCGAGCATTTTTCAATGGACATAAGGATGTTTGAAGACGAGGCTACGGCCGAATTAATGTTGGCTCATACCGATGGTAAAACACGTGACAGGCACGCTGTTCTTGCTTTAAATATGCAAGGCGGAGGAGGATTTGAAATTTGGCAACATAAAGGGAAAAAGCCAGAACCCATTTCCTTCGAAATACAGTTGGGCGACCTGGGAATCAACATTGGTAAAATAAAAACAGAAAATGTTAAAGCTGTTTATAAGAAATTTACTGAGGAGGGTTTAAATCTGCTCACCAAAGTAACCAAGGATCCGGCCGGGAATGACCACTTTTTTATGAAAGATATTTACGGTAACATTTGGGAAATAAAAAACCAAAAGGGTGTTTTTCGTAAGAAAGAGAAATCATTGAGCGGTGGTGTTCTGGGAACAGTAATTGGTGTAAAAAACATGGACGAGAGTCTGAAAGTATACCAGGAAATTCTGCAATACGATGAGGTTGTATATGATAAAACGGAAGTTTTTAAAGATCTGAAAGGAATTCCCGGAGGTGAAAAGAAATTCAGACGTGTTTTATTGCGCCATTCAGATGTGAAGCAAGGTGCTTTTAGCCCTTTTTTCGGACAATCGGTTATTGAACTGGTACAGGCCATTGACTATGAACCACGCGATATTTATGAAGGAAGAATCTGGGGAGACCCGGGTTTTATACACCTTTGTTTCGATATAAACGGTATGGATGCCTTCCGCGAAAAAGCAAAAGAAATTGGGTATCCGTTTACCGTAGACAGCGCTAAAGCCATGGAATCGTTCGACATGGGTGAAGCCGCCGGAAACTTTGCCTACATTCAGGCACCAGAAGGTACACTGATTGAATTTGTTGAAACGCATCGCATTCCGGTAATCAAAAAAATTGGCTGGTATATCGATTTACGAAAACGTGGATACCATCCACTCCCTAACTGGCTGATGAAAATGTTCCGTTTTATGAGGGTAAAAGACAAGAAATGAATTACTTGTTAAACTGAACAAATTAAAGATAATATCCGGGCGATAAAAAAGAGAGCTGCATTTTTAGTGCAGCTCTCTTTTTCTTTATTTTACCGAAAACTTATAAATCGTTGTGGAATTAAAGGTTTCGCCCGGCCTCAATAATGTAGAGGGGAAATTGGGTTTATTTGGTGAATCGGGATAATGCTGGGTTTCCAGACAGAAGCCTTCTCTGCTGTTATAGGCTTTGCCTGCTTTCCCTATTTCGGCTCCTTTAAGGAAGTTTCCGGTGTAAAACTGAATACCGGGTTCAGTAGTAAAAACTTCCATATAACGTCCGCTTTTAGGTTCATAGGCACTTGCAGCAAAAGCCAGTTCATTTTCCGATTTATTAATCACATAATTAAAATCGTAACCATTCCCGTATTTCAACATGGGATGATCATTTTCAATCCTTTCGCCAATTACATGAGGAGTTGTGAAATCCAGGTCGGTTCCTTTAATATCAACAATTTCTCCGGTTGGAATCATTTCCGAATTAGCTACAGGTGTTGATTTATCGGCATTAATAACCACAACATGATCCAAAATACTACCGTTGCCCTCCCCTTTCAGGTTAAAATAACTATGGTTGGTAATATTAAAATGACAGGCTTTATCAGTGGTGATCTGATAATCGATTTTTAGCTCATTGTCATCGGTTAAAGTGTAAGTAACCTGTACCTTTTTATTTCCGGGAAATCCGAATTCGCCATCCGCACTTTCAAGACTAAAAACTGTAACGTTTCCGTTTTTTTCATAATCCCACACCTTGCGATACCAGCTGTCGGGGCCGGAGTGCAGGCAGGCATTGTTATTGTTAACCGGAAAATTGTACGTTTCTCCATCAATGGTAAATGTAGCGTTGGCAATACGATTAGCAAACGGACCAACAACGGCACCGTGACTGGCACCATATTGTTCATATTCTCCAATGGATTTAAATCCCAGCAAAACATCTGCAAATTCACCTTTTTTGTCGGGTGCATAAATCGAAATAATTTTAGCACCATAATTTGTCAATGTAACAACCATGCCGTTCTCATTTTCCATTTTAAACATACGGGTTGTTTTTCCATCGATCACTCCTTCAAAGTCAGCCTTGGAATAAGGCAATTTAATTTCTTTTTTTGAGGAACTGCTACAAGCAGCAAACAATGCGATCACGATAATCAAATTTAGATATTTCATACTTTTAAATTGTTAATTTTTCATTGGAATAGAATGTTACTCACATGTTTTTAATTATGCTCCCGGGTCTAATATTTTCACATGCTTGTTTCATCGTTATTTAGTTGGTCGACAAATATTCCTGTGTAGAATTCAACATTACAGGTTCAATTGTCAATAGGTATTAATATTGTTTGCATAAAAATACAAAATCATTGATTCAATCCTAGATTCAGTCAAAAAAAAGATCAAAAAAGATAGTTTAAATAAGATAACTTAAGTTAGTTTTGAAGCAACCTAATTTTTAACATTTACTAATTTGCTTTTATAAGATTTCTACTTTCATTTGCACTTGAAATTACCATATAATGGAGTCGATAAAAGAAATATATAAAATTGGGCATGGGCCATCAAGCAGTCACACCATGGGGCCCAAAAAAGCTGCGGTTAAATTTCTTGAGAAAAACAATACTGCCAGCACGTTTGAAGTAATTTTATACGGAAGTCTGGCAGCAACCGGCAAAGGCCACCTTACAGATTTTGCCATTGAACAAACCTTCTCAGGTAGAGACATAACAATCAGCTGGGAACCTAAAATCTTTCTGCCCAAACATCCCAATGCGATGAAATTTACTGCATTTGATTCTGATCATTCCATTATCGACGAGTGGACATGTTACAGCGTGGGTGGCGGAACCATTATTGACGATTTCACCGAATCGGAAACTGTTGATATTTACGAACACAATAACATGACCGATATACTCGCCTGGTGTAATATGAACGGAAAACAGTTCTGGGAATACGTTGCCGAATATGAAGATAAGGATATCTGGGAATTTTTAGCTGAAGTGAGAGAAGTGATGTTCGATAGTATCAAACGCGGCTTAAAAAACGATGGCGTTTTGCCCGGCGGTTTAAAACTTCCGCGAAAGGCACAGAGTTTTAATACCAAAGGACATAATTTTGCTACTCCCTTTAAAAGACGTTCACAGCTATTCTCATACGCATTGGCTGTATCAGAAGAGAATGCGGCCGGTGGAAAGATTGTGGCAGCACCAACCTGCGGAGCAAGTGGTGTTATGCCCGCCATTCTCAAGTATTTTCAGAAAATACATAAAAGCGATAAGAACGCCATTTTAAGAGCTCTCGCAACAGCCGGACTAATTGGAAATATTGTAAAAACCAATGCATCCATTTCGGGAGCAGAAGTAGGTTGCCAGGGAGAAGTAGGTACTGCCTGCGCCATGGCCTCAGGAGCTGCAACTCAAATGATGGGAGGAACCATATATCAGATCGAATATTCTGCCGAAATGGGACTTGAACACCATCTTGGCTTAACCTGCGACCCGGTTAAAGGATTAGTACAAATTCCATGTATAGAACGAAACGCTTTTGCAGCAGAGAGAGCTGTGGCTCACAATAATTACGCATTGTTAACTGATGGCCGACACCGTATCAGTTTCGATGAAGTAGTTGAAACAATGTACAATACAGGCATCGACCTGCAAAGCAAATACAGGGAGACCTCTGAAGGCGGACTTGCACATTTTGATGCACTTCCTAATTGTTAGTTTCTGAAAAAACAACCTTCCTGAACTTTGTTGAAATCATTTCAATCTAATTTTTTATTAAAATTTGATTTGGAATCTCAGAAATTAATTCCATATCTTTGCACCAACGCAAAAAGGAAAGGAGAATTAGATGAATATCTTAATTTCGGTTACCGTCACATTTTGCCGACCGTTCTAAGGTTGGCCCGGGAGATTATTCATTTAGTTCATTCATTTTTTCCAAATATTTCAAATGTCATACAAAAAAACTGGCGAATTGTCTTTTAAAAAGATTAAAGACCTTGATATAAAAAAAATCTGGCGCGACATAAAAGAGGCCATTGCAGGCACCGAGCGCGACTTTACCGAAACCAGTTTAGGAGAAGCTATTTTTATTCTGGCTGTTCCAATGGTTTTGGAAATGATTATGGAATCGGTATTTGCTGTAGTCGATATCTTTTTCGTATCGAAACTGGGATCCGACGCTGTGGCGACAGTTGGCATTACCGAATCGGTAATGACTATTGTTTATGCTATTGGAGTTGGACTGGCAATGGCTACAACTGCACTTGTTTCGAGAAGAATTGGTCAGAAAAGGCAAAAAGATGCTGGAGTGGTTGCTTTCCAGGCAATATTAGTTGGAGCTTTGGTTTCAATTTTAATAGCTGTTCCGGGCGTATTATTTGCCAAACCTTTTCTTATGCTCATGGGGGCAACCAAAGAAATGGCCGAAGAAGGATTTATGTTTCCAACCATTATGTTTGGCGGAAACATCGTTATCATGTTGCTATTTATCATCAATTCGGTATTCCGGAGTTCGGGCGATGCAGCTATCTCAATGAGGGTAATGTGGTTCGCCAATATCATAAATATCATTCTGGATCCTTTATTAATCTTTGGCTACGGACCATTCCCTGAAATGGGTTTAAAAGGTGCTGCCATTGCAACAACCATTGGACGGGGACTGGCAGTTGTTTACCAGTTTTACCTGCTTTCAAGCGGTAAGTTCAGAATCAGGTTGTATTGGGACAGCATGAAGGTAAAATTTAAAGTGATATGGAACTTGCTGAGCGTTTCTGGCGGAGGTATCCTGCAAAACTTAATTGCTACATCAAGCTGGATTCTGTTGGTTCGGATTATTGCCGTTTCCGGGCCTGATGCCATCGCGGGTTACACCATTGCCATAAGGATTGTGGTCTTTTTACTGCTTCCTGCCTGGGGTTTAAGCAATGCCGCTGCCACTTTGGTTGGACAAAATCTGGGTGCTAAACATCCTGAACGGGCAGAGCGTTCAGTTTGGATTACCGGCTACATTAATATGATTTTTATGGGCTTAATGGGCTTATTACTTGCAATTTTCCCGGAGTTCTGGATAAAACTGTTTATTGAAGAACCAATTGTTGTATCGCACGGAACACTGGCCCTACGGATAATAAGCTTTGGCTTTTTGTTCTACGCCCTCGGAATGGTATTAATGCAGGGATTTAACGGAAGTGGAGATACTATGACTCCAACCAAAATAAATGTATTAAGTTTTTGGCTGTTCGAAATTCCACTGGCTTATTTGTTGGCCATTGTACTGAACATGGGACTTACAGGAGCATGTATTGCTGTTGTTTGCGCAGAATCCTTGCTGGCATTAATTGCCCTTTTCCTATTCAAAAGAGGAAAATGGAAATTAAGAGAAGTATAGTTGGTAAATTAGTATCAAGATAAGAGTATCATAACTCTGTCTTTTATAAAGAAAATACCATATCTGTTACTTTATAAACAAAAGTTAATTCAACAAAAAAACTTACACAATGAATACATTAGGATTTACACATAAAATACAGGAAATTATTCCATCAGATATAAGCCCGGAAGAATTGGGCAGAATAACCGCAGAACACAAAGAACGTTATATTTTGCAATCGATAGAGGGAATCTTTCAGGCTGAGATTACAGGAAACCTCAGGTTTTCTGCACAATCAAAGGTTGATTTCCCGGCCGTTGGCGACTGGGTTCGTTATACTAAAATGGATGATCAGAATGCCATTATTTTAGAGGTTTTCTCTCGATTCTCAACACTTGAAAGACAGGCAGTTGGTAAAAACGCGGATATTCAAATCATTGCTGCGAATATTGATGTTGCTTTTATTGTACAGTCTGTTGGACACGATTTTAACCTCAACAGGCTCGAACGTTATCTAAGCATTTGTTATGCGGCTAAAATTGAGCCGGTTATTATTCTTACAAAAATAGATTTGATTGATGAAGACGAGACAAAAACATTGGTTGATGAAATTTCAGGCAGGATTAAAAAGGTTCCGGTAATAGCACTTAGTAATCTAAATCAGAAAGGATTAGAAGAGTTAAAACAAACCATGCAGGCTAACAACACCTATTGTTTTATTGGCTCTTCCGGTGTGGGCAAATCAACCATAATTAATCACCTGAAAAATGAAGAGGTGCTTAAAACCAATTCGATCAGTACAAGTACAAATAAAGGGAAACACACAACAAGTCACCGCGAGTTATTTGTTTTGAATAACGGAAGTATTGTTATAGATACACCGGGGATGCGCGAGCTTGGACTAACAGATGTATCCGGAGGAATAGAAATAACATTCGAGGAAATTGCTGAGTTGACAGGACGATGCAGGTATAACGACTGCACTCACACTTCAGAAAAAGGCTGTGCTGTTCTTGAAGCTGTTGAAAATGGAGAATTATCGCCGGAAGCTTACGAAAACTATCAGAAACTTATTCGTGAGCAACAGCATTTTTCAAGCACGATTAAGGAAAAAAGGCAACGCGATAAAGACTTTGGAAAGATGGTTAAGGCATATAAAAAACACAAAAATCAAAATAAACCATAATGACGGTTGAACATTTTTCTATCGAATTTCATTATGCTATGAAATAATAAACCTGTAAGTATGAAAAAAATAGCTATTGAAATTAAATGGGCTGTCTTGTTTTTTGTAATCTCTTTAATTTGGATGTTTGGTGAACGTTTAGCCGGTTTGCACGATGAGAATATTCAGCACCACTATATCATCACCAACTTCTTCGCAATTGTAGCCATTGCCATCTATGTGGTTGCCCTTCTCGACAAACGCAAAAATTCGTATGGAGGAAAAATGACATGGAAACAGGGATTTTACAGCGGATTGATTATTACAACAGTTGTAACTTTATTAACTCCGCTGTCGCAATACCTCACTTGTGCGGTAATTACGCCCCACTATTTCGAAAATATGATTGAATATTCGGTTTCATCGGGAAAATCGTCGCGAGAAGCAGCCGAAACTTATTTTAATATGAAAAGTTACATTATTCAAAGCAGCATTTTTGCCCCGGTTATGGGAATAGTTACTTCAGCTGTTGTTGCCATATTTACAAAGAAAAAATAATAATGAACGATTCATTTTTATATAGAATTTAAAGAATCTGCAGCTTCAAAGGATTAATACCCGTAAAAGCAATTAAAATTGAGAATAGTTATATAATTTCAAGCGCCATAATAGCTATGTTATAACGAAATAAAATCTTTAGCGATGAAATTATTCAATACTATTCTCATTTTTTTATTTATGACCGAAATTCTATACGCACAAAATTCGAAACTTGAATTTAATCAAAAAAAAGCCGATTATCTTTATCATTTTGCATACGAATGTATAGATAAAGAATATCCTAACAAATTGAATCAAACCCTTGGAGACGACAGTTACCTGGCTCCTCCCCGCGATTTACACCCTGCATTTTACGGCTGTTTCGACTGGCACTCTTCAGTTCATGGACACTGGACTCTTGTTACAATTTTAACCCGTTTCCCCGATTTTGAATACCGTGACGAAATTATTGCCAAACTAAAAAGGAACATCACTAAAGAAAACATTGAGAAAGAAATTGCTTATTTCGACGACGAGCATAACAAAACCTACGAACGTACTTACGGTTGGGCATGGCTCCTGAAACTGGATGAAGCCCTGCGTGAATGGAACGATCCGGTGGCAGAAGAACTTCAGGAAAATCTGTCTCCGCTTGTAGAATTACTTTCAGGCAAATTCACCGAATTCCTCGACAAATTGATTTATCCCATCAGAATTGGAGAACACAGCAATATCGCATTCGGGATGTCCTTTGCTTACGACTGGGCAAAAAAATACGATCAAACACTGGCTTCAAAAATTGAAGAAAAAGCAAGGGAATACTATCAAAACGATTGTGAATGCCCGTTAACCTGGGAACCCGGAGGATTTGACTTCCTTTCACCCTGTTTGCAGGAAGCTTCTGTCATGTTGAAGGTACTCCCGGAAGAAGAATTCCAAAAGTGGCTAAAAAAATTCCTGCCAAAATTTGAAAAACATCCTGAGAAATTTCTGGAAGTTGCGGTTGTAAGCGACAGGAGCGACGGTAAACTGGCCCATCTCGACGGATTGAACTTTAGTCGTGCATGGTGTTTATATGAAATGGGACACGCCCTTCATAATCAGAAATTGATTGATTTGGGAGATGAACACTTCAATTACAGCTACGAAAAGATGGACTCAGGAGAATATGCAGGTGCACACTGGCTGGCCTCTTTCGCCACCTATGCGTTAATTAAAAGCTTGGAATAAAGTTTAAACCAAATTGATAAAAATGAAATTCAAAAAGGTAATATGTTCAATGCTGTTTTTACTGTTTGGAGTAGCCGTTTTAGCTCAAAAGCATCAAGCGCGCTTCGAAAGTATTGACGTTGAACATTACCAATTTGAAATTCACTTAAACGATACTAGCGACTGCATAACCGGAAAAACAAGACTGACTATAAAGTTCTTGAAACCGAACGATCGGCTTGTCCTGGACCTGATTGAAAAAGATAAAAATCAAACCGGGATGAAGGTGGAGCAGATTACCATGGATGGTAATAAATTAAACTTCCTTCATGCCAACAATCAACTTAAAATTGAATTAGGAAAAACAGTCACTTCTGATTTAGAATGTCAATTTGAGATAAAATATGCAGGAATCCCCTGCGACGGACTAATAATTTCCAAAAACAAATACGGCGATCGCACCTTTTTTGGAGACAACTGGCCCAACAGAGCAAGAAACTGGCTTCCTACGGTTGATCATCCATCAGATAAAGCTACATTGGAATTTATGGTTTACGCTCCTCAACACTACGAGGTGGTTGCAAATGGATACCTGGTAGAAAAAAAACTACTGGATGACAATCTTGAGTTCACTTATTGGAAGGAAAACGTTCCGTTATCGACCAAATTAATGGTAATAGGAGTTGCCGATTTTGCTGTTGGAAATCAGACAGAATGTAATACTATTCCAGTAACATCGTGGGTCTTCTCAAAAAACAAAAAAAAAGGATTTGAAAATTACCGGTATGGCACTAATGCCTTGTGTTATTTCTCGGACTTGATTGGTCCCTACCCTTACGAAAAACTTGCACATGTTCAATCCAAAACCCGTTACGGAGGTATGGAAAATGCCGGATGTATTTTTTACAACGAAAACTCGGCAACAACAGATCAAAGCCAGGAAAGACTTTTTGCCCACGAAGTTGCACATCAATGGTTCGGAAATTCTGTAACCGAACAAAACTGGCACCACGTGTGGCTTAGCGAAGGTTTTGCCACTTATCTGACACATATTTACATGCAACATTTTTACGGTGAGAAAGCATTTAAAGAAGGACTAAAAAGAGACAGAGAGCGGGTAATTCGCTATACGAAACAAAATCTCTCTCCCATTATCGATACAACAATTACTGACTATACATGCTTGTTAAATACCAATTCCTACCAAAAAGCATCGTGGTTTTTGCACATGCTCCGCCAATACCTGGGAGATGAACTATTTTTTAAAGGACTTCAGAATTACTATGCGGAATTTAAAAACTCAACAGCATTAACTGCCAACTTCAGGGAAATAATGGAGAATGTTTCAGGCAAAAATCTTCAATCATTTTTTTATCAGTGGCTTTATGTTCCGGGACACCCGGTGTTGAATTTATCGTGGCATCAGAAAAAAAACACCCTGTACTTTAAGGCAACCCAACTACAAAAAAGTTACCTCTTTACATTTCCTTTTGAGCTAAAAATCAACTACAAGGATGGTACTTCTATTGTGCAAAGCGTAACGATTAATGAACGGGAACAAAACTTTGAATTACCGGCTAATAAAGAAATTGTAAATATTGAATACGACCCGGCTGTAAAAACCCTGTTTGAATACTCAGAATAGAACCAGAGATTAACCTCCTGAGCGTTTTACTTTGTATCCTTCATTTTTAAGAATATCAATAATTCGGGAACAAAAATCGCCCTGTATGATTATTTCACCCTCTTTTACACTTCCGCCAACACCGCACCTGGTTTTTAACATCTTTCCAAGCTCCTTCAAGTCACTTTCTGATCCTGTAAAACCAGTAATCAGTGTAACAGATTTGCCTTTACGTTTTTTCCGATCGAGCATTACCCGCAAATTTTGCTGCTGCGGCGGCAGAGTGTCTGCCTGCTCTTCCTGTTCTTTATCGTATTGAAAATCGGGATTGGTGGAAAAAACCACTCCCAGCCTGTCTTTCCAGTCGTTCGACATAAATCACCTCCAAATTACAATTATACTACCCGTAAAATATGCTACTACCCAAAACAAGTATGCAAAACGCGAATATAGCATAAATCTTTTCCCGACAGATGCATTTTTGCCTTGTTTAAAATATAGCTGCCAAAGCCCGGCTGCATTGAATAACATAAGCAAAAAAGCGATATACCCCAGTATACCGTGAACACTTACAGAAAAGCCATTTGCTCCTATTATCATAAACAGAATTGCCAAAATATCAAGACACACCCCCAATGACAAAAATAGAAGAACCATCAAAGCGACCTTTTTAAAACGGATCAAGGAGATACTTCCAACACCATAGGCCAGAAATGACAAAGTAATAATAAAGGCACCTACAACAGAAATTGGATTCATTAAACAAGCTTAATTTGAAACAAAGATACTTTTATATTTAAAAGTTGGCACTCTGTACAATAATTTTTGGGACATAAGCGTTAACGTGCAAAATTATGGTGCAGTAGCGAATCATTATTTTTTTAATTATTTTCGGGCACTTCAAATCTGGGGACAAACTAGTATTATTATGAGTTTATTTGAAACATATCTTCGCTTAGGTTTTCATCATTTTGTAAACATATATTCATACTGCCATATCTTATTTATTCTGGCACTTTGCGCAGGTTACAGCCTCAAACAAATAAACAAAGTACTTGTTTTAATACTCGCTTTTACTGTTGGACATTCCATTACCCTTGCTCTGGGAGTTTTTCGGATATTAACCATTCCAAAAGACCTAATAAGTTTTTTGATTCCGGCTACTATTTTTATCATTGCTCTTGCCAATGTTATTCCGCTGAAAGCAAAGAATAACAGATTCATTTACATTATAACCCTGCTTTTTGGATTGATTCATGGATTTGCTTTTTCAAATTACCTGAAAGCACATTTGGGCAGTGAATCAAATATTGCCACACCACTGTTTGCTTTTAATATTGGACTTGAAATCGGGCAGCTTGTTGTACTAACGGCCTATTTCCTTATATTGTTCCTAACCGTTCAGGTATTTAAAGTAAAACACGATTTTTGGCGAATATTTATATCGGGTATAGCATTTGGAATTTCGCTGCTTTTATTGTTACAAACCGGTCGGTCATTTTTCTGAAACTTATAGGGATTAATACTTGATCGAATAAAATGAACCCATATTATTTGCCATTTTTATTCCGATTTTGTTAACTACCGCGGGGAATAACTATATTCGTGAAACATTAACATGCGGTTACTAAAAACAAAGAGAAATGGGATGCCCGGTAAACCGACTGTTTAGGAAACACTTATAACATATAATCAAATACACGATGAACCCGAAAGAGCTGATTATAAAATGGGTTATATTATTCAACAAGGGAGATGCTGAAGGAATTGCAGAACTTTATCACGAAGATGCTGTCAATCACCAGGTAGCCAACGATCCGTTAAACGGTAAACACGCTATAAAAGAAATGTTCAGGAATGAGTTTGATGCGACAGAAATGACCTGCATTGTTGAGAATATTTTTGAAGACGGCAACTGGGCAATTCTTGAATGGAAGGATCCGCTTGGATTACGAGGCTGTGGATTTTTTAATATCATTGATGGAAAAATTAAATTTCAACGTGGTTACTGGGATAAATTATCCTTCTTAAAACAACACAACCTACCTGTTCCACATATGTAGACGATTAAGAACGAAAATGAGAAGCCTGATTGATTATATTGAAACCATTGTTAAGCTGGATGACGAGGCTGTTCAGGCATTAATGGATTTGGCTGAAATAGAACATTATTATAAAAATGACCATATTTTAGAAGAAGGACAACGATGTCACAAAATCTGGTTTTTGAAATCGGGAATGGTGCGGAAGTACCACATACAAAACGATGGAAAAGAAGTGACATCCTGGATTCATACCGAAAATGAAACTTTCACCTCGCTGCAAAGCTATTCGGGCGGAATACCTTCCAGCGAATACCTGCAGGCATGCGAAGACTGCGAAACGATAAGTATTACACGCGAAAACAGTAAAAAACTTATTCGTTTTCCTCAGATTGTAGCCTTTACAAATACCTTAATGGAGCGCGAATTTGTAAACATCGACGTACATTCAAAAACATTAAATTCAAAAGATGCCAGGGGGAAATATGAGTACTTGCAACAAATTGCACCGGAAGTAACTAAAAGAGCCAAACTGGGTCATATCGCAAGTATTCTTGGTATATCGCAGGAAACATTAAGTCGCATCAGAAGAGGTTGATTTCTAATAATTTGCCAATGACCGTTCAATTAAGAGAATTCATAGAAAAATATACGCAGCCCACATCTGAAGAATGGAGTTTAATTCAAAAAAAATTTGAGAAAGTTGTTTTTCAAAAGAATGATCACATTCTTCAGGAAGGAAACATCTGCCGCTATTTTTATTTCTTCGAGAGCGGATTGATTCGTTTCTACTATAATGTTGACGGTGAAGAGGTGACCAAAACATTTGCTGTTGCTCCTTACTGTTTCACCTCTAAAATAAGTTTCCGCAATCAGTCACCGTCTGAAGAAAACATACAGGCACTAGAAAAAACTATGGTGTGGCGGATAAACTATGAACAATATCGAGAACTGGAAAAGCTGAATGCATGGAACCTTTTTATGCGAAAGTTATTAAATGAAATACAGGAATTCACCGATAAACTCATACTGGAATCAAAAACACGGACCGCAGAAAAACGATATCAGATTTTACTTGAAAATTATCCTCCTGATCTTATGCAAAAAATTCCGTTGAAACACCTGGCATCCTTTCTGGGTATTGCCCCACAGTCGTTAAGCCGAATCAGAAATAACCTGCACACGAACAGAAATTAACATAGGTGAAGTATATTTCGATTCATTAACCGGAATTTTGTAGCCGAATTAAAAGAGATAAACATGGCAAGCTTAAAGAGTAAAATACTTATTGGTTTAATGAAAAATCGTCACCTCCTTAAAGGGAAACTAAGAAAAGAACGGATGGAAAGTACAGTTGAGACGGTGCTGGCTTTTAGGGAAACGTGCGAAAATGGAGCTCAGAGATTTGGTAAACTTCCTGTTAATATCACAGTTAAAGAGGAAATAATTAACCTGATTGTATCAGAGTGGCTGATTCCTCAAAATGCTCCTGAAGAAAAACTCATTTTTTACATTCACGGAGGGGGCTACGTTTCAGGATCGAATAACGACCACCGTAATATTGTATCAAAAGTAGCTTTGCAAACAGGAATTACAACCTTACTTTTTGAATATGGTTTGGCTCCCGAAAATCCATACCCGGCGGCTGTTAACGATACAATTAATGTATATCAGGCCATTTTACAAAAAGGCTACAAACCCGAAAATATAATAACAATGGGCGAATCGGCTGGAGGAGGTTTGTGCCTGGCCACTTTGCTGGCACTAAGAGACAAAAAAATACCGCTTCCGAAAGCGGCAGTTGCCATATCACCGTGGACTGATTTAAGTTGCTCCGGTAATTCGTACCACACAAAAAACAAGGTATCTTTGGCTCCATTAAATTCGTGGAATGTATTTAGCCATTATTATGTGGGCAAACACAATGTAAGAGATCCGTATATTTCGCCGCTGTTCGGAGATTTAAAAGGCCTCCCTCCCATTTATATTAATGCCGGCGAAAACGATGAATTGTTTGATGACGCGAAAAAATTTGCCGAGAAAGCAAAATTTGCCGGTGTGGAAACCACTTTTTATGGCGGAGAAGGAATGATTCATTGCTATCCGCTACTGGCCCCAATGTTTCCTGAAGCAACAAAAGCAATGAATGAGATTGTAAACTTTATAAATCAACAACTTGAAAATAAATAATTTATTTTGGACGCACTACTCAAACATATAGATCAACAGATTGATTACAACAAGGGGAAAAATTTATTTCATAGCCAGGGGAAAAACCTGTTTCAATTTATTCCTGAAACCGTTTCTGTCGCAAAGCAGCTATCAAATCTTGTGGAAGAAGAAGAAAACCTGCTTCTTGAATACATTTCGAATAAGGCAATTGAAGAATTCTGTCGTATAAATCAATATTATTACTTCAATTCTTCGGCAAAAGAAAAGTTGAAAAGTATCTATTCAAACTTACTATATACTCTAAAGGAGGGTAAAATCCCACACGACCTATCGGAAATTCATTTTGAGAAACTTAAAAAATGGTTATCGGAAACCAATCAATTTTCTGAAAAATTATACGATAACGAAACTCAGAATTTGAAATGTGTTGTTTGCTCTGAATATTCTCCTGAATTGCAAATTGATCTAATGAATATCGATCTGTCAGCAATAATGGAACCAGTATTGGATATCGGATGCGGAAAAAACGGGGCACTGGTTTTATACCTTCGGGAACTTGGTATAGAAGCTTTTGGCATTGATCGCTTAACGGAAGACTCTGCTTATCTCCAGCAATCAGATTGGTTTACCTACGCTTTTAAAACAAAACACTGGGGAACGATTATCAGTAATCTGGGATTCTCCAACCATTTCAGGCATCATCATTTGCGTTCAGATGGAAACTATTTAGCTTATGCAAAAAAATATATGGAGATTCTGAAGTCGTTAAAAAGTGGTGGATCTTTCTATTATTCCCCTGGGCTAAATTTTATTGAAGGTTATTTAAACAGAGCTGAATATAAGATAATAACTCATTCCGTCGAAAATACAAGTTATAATACAACGCGAATTATTCGTATCGATTAGCCTATAAACAGCAACCTGTTTTTTATTACTATCAAATCCCTCACTTCTGTGTTTTTTGACTTACATCAAAAAAATGCATGGAACATTTCTGGTTCTTTGCGCAATAAAAATGAATAGAAAATAATATGAAAATTCAAAAATCGATATACCGATCACCAAAGGGTAAGGTATGTATATTAGAATATTACAATCAATTATTAAAAGACTGGCCTCGTTTCATTCAAGAACATAATCTTTCAACATCGTATGGAAATACCTTTGTAATGGAGTCTGGAAATAAATCAAAACCAGCTATTGTTTTGCTACATGGTTCTGGATCAAACTCCGCGATGTGGAAAGGCGATGTGGAAAAACTTGCCGACGATTTTCATGTGTTCGCAATTGACATAATCGGAGAATGCGGCAAGAGTGGTGAAACCCGGCCCAAGTTTAATTATTTTCATTATTCTGAATGGTTAAAACAGGTTTTCGACAAGCTCAATATTCCAAAGGCAACTATAATTGGATGCTCGCTGGGAGGTTGGTTGGCAACTAACTTCACAATACGCTATCCACAAAAAGTTGAAAGGCTCATTTTATTGGCAACAGCGGGATTTACTCCAGTAAAAATAAAATCGGTTTTATGGATAATAATCACCTCGATGTTTGGAAAATGGGGCTTCAAGCAATTAAACAAAATGGTTTACGGCAATCTGAAAATTGATCAGACAGCACTGGAATTTGCAGGTTTAATAAAACAACATTATGTTCCAAGAACAGATATTATCCCCGTTTTTAATGACGATGATTTAAAAAAGATCACCCAGCCCGTTTTATTTATTGGCGGAGAAAATGATTGTTTCTATTATTCGCAAAAAACAGCTTCACGTATTGCCGAACTGACAAAAAAAGGACAAAGTAAAATCCTTGATGGAACCGGACATGTCATTATCAATCAAACCTCAAGAATGATAAAATTTATTAATGAAACAACTATGGAAGTATGAAAACAAGTTACCAATTCAATGGTAAATTAAAGGATTTAATAGATCATGCCATCACAGGTACTGAGTTAGATGTGGATTATATTTTTAATCATTTAACCATTAACTCCAGCCTCGCCACAACCAGGTATGTAGATTTTGCTCTGAGCCTGGTAAAAAATCCTTCGGGATTTAAACGAATAAAAGATTATTTGTTTCATGGTACATTGATTCAAAGAAACTATGCGAGCCTGTATTTAAACCGTCTGGGCGACTGGCAAACTGTAAAAGAAGCTTATACCAAAGGATTAATAGATGAAATTCAGGCTTTTGCCAGATAAGAAAGGTTTGGTTAATAATTTGAAATTGTAGTGTTTATTTCTGTTTTTGGTGTATTTTAGAAATGCAATAAAAAGCGTCAGTCTAAAGATGAAGAAAACGAAATGAAATACTTCCTCAAAATACTTTGGATTAACTTACTGTTGATTTCCTACTTTGTTTTCAGTTACTATGTTTTTAATGGCTGGTGGTATTCATCGGTGGGCACAGTTGTAATCGTGTTTTTCAGTTACCTGATTTGGGGAAAAGACTGGCAAAAAGTGACAGGTTTAAAAATGCCCGTCTCTTCAATTTTAAAAAGTTTCGGGTTGGCAATTGTCTTCCTGGCTATTTCATATTTACTTTTAAAACACATTGGAGAAAAACATCAAATCATTCACCAATTCACCAGCTTTGGCAACTATTACCACGATGTTTTTTACACTCTAAATGAAGAAATAATTCTCGGCGGAATAACATTGTTTGTCTTAATTAATCGTCTAAAAACAAACCCTTTGCTGGCATCTGTAGGATTATCAATTGTTTTCTCCATAATCCATTTTGTTTTTTACAAATGGATATTTCTTGAAACTGGTATCATTGAAATAAAAACCTTAGTGGTTCTGATGCTGATTGGTATTATTAGAAATAACCTGATAATTACCTTTAAGCACATTGGTTACGCCTGGGCTTTGCATTTTGGATGGATGGCCATTATGTTTGGATCCAATCATTACTGGCTTGAGTCGAAAAAATTACTCAGCCAGGTTGAACGTTTTAATGTGTTTATCGGTTCATTAGAAATGCTTGCATTAACTGGTGTTTTAGCGATTTTGAGTATTATCTATTTATTAAAACAAACTCATTCCGGCAAAATCACATCCTGAATAATTGCCCCTGAAAAAGAACTTACAGTGCTACTTCCATTCAATAACAAGATCTTTTATTAAGGTAGCACCACTTCCAACTGTTCCGGTATGCTGAAATCCCATCCCGCCAAATGTATTTGACGAAATCACGGCATTCATATCCACACTCAATTTTACCTCCGGTCTGCCTGGTTCTACAAAGTAATCAGCCGGACTTTCCATATGTGCCATAATTTTGTCGCCTTTTGTTTCCACGGTAATGTAGCAAGGAGTTCGGTAACACGATGTTGAAACAGGTTCGCAAACAGGTGTTGCCCGGCCGTTTTCATATTTCATAAATACACAATCAATGGCATTATGATATTTAGTGGTTCTATACAAACGCAGTGCATAACCATTCATATTTTCATTGTCGAACTTGATAAAAATATCCATATACTGAGCTTTTGCACTACTAAAACCCTGCCCTGCTGTTTTTGCAGTGCACGCCGTAAAGCGAACCTTCATATCGCCAAATTCTTTTCCTGAGGGAGTATAACGTAACCGTGCACCTTTTGATGCCTGAACGATTCCGGTGTCATTTGCTGCACCATTGATTCCCGGTCCATAATACCATGAGTCTTTGCTGTTATCGGCTTCCCAGTCTCTCCACTCACTGGTATCTTCGGGTTTAGAACAATCTACAGTCCAAAATCCGGGAATTACTTTTTGCTGAATATTTGTGGGTAATGTTTTTAAATCAACCACATAAACTCCATCTCGTGCAAGAACATCCTCCTTTTCAATTGCCTTATTCATGGTATAAAAAACATGCTCTCCGGCTTCACATCGCAGGTGCTTGGGAGCAACCGAAACCATCATAAAATAACCAACATCATCATTACTCAGTTGGTACATTTTTTCCGGCTCATTAAATCGAGATACGGCTACTTTTACAGGATTCGAACCTGAAGAATCACTGCACCGATACCAGGTAACCAGCGATTGATCTTCGAAAGGCATATCCAACTTATAATCGACAAATAATTGTCCCCTCTTAACTTTTTGAATGATTGGAGTTGCTATAAATTTTGGGGCTTCCAGAATCTTTGGCGTTACGTAAACAACACTGGCAGCCTCTAATCCGGAAGAGGTTGAAGCGTAAACAATTACTTCTTTTGTTTCATCATTTTTATTGGTTGGAACGACCGTGCATGATCCATCTTTATTATCCTTTAATTCAACCAATAATTTTTGTTCGGGTGCTACCATCCAGGTAATCTTCTCTCTTTCTGCAACCTCTCCGCTAAAATATTTAAACGTTGCAGTTAATGTAACTTCATCCTTGCCGGTTTCTATTTTCTTGCGAGTAGGTGATACAATAAGCTGAGTTGGTAGTTTGCTAAATGACTTACCCTTTTGTTTTTCTACTTCGAGTACCAGCGATTTTATACCCATCGGATCCCAATCGTCATTGCCTTTCAGCAGGTTGTAGGTATTATAAATTACCTGATTATTGTACTCGAAACGATAAGCATCAAGAACTTCTTTCCCGGTCATGTCAACAGTTGCATAAGGATGTTTACTGCCAACTACCACCATTTTTTTATTGAGTTGATTATTGTAATTGTAATTTCTCGATTCAAGTGGCGGTTCACTTTTCCACCCCCAATATGTCACCAGTTCCGAGGTCATTCGGCAGTCAACAGCAGCAATAGGACCACGACTTTTAACTAAATATTGCTCTCCCCTGGTTAGTGAAAGAATGTCACAATTCAAAAGAATTGCCCCGGTTTCTTCTGTATGTCCAAACGGTTTCGAAGAATAGAACTCGAAAGTACAATTCAAATAAACGCCTCTGGGTGCCAGGGCATCATCAGTTGATTCAAAATGGCAACCATCGAAAAGTGTGCGCTTGCCTCCATAAAAAGGCAATAAATTTAACCGACTTAGAAAATGCGTATTCCTGGCAAATATTTTATCTCCTCTGCAAAGAACGAGCTGTGCCTGTACAATGGCAGATCCTCTTTTTTGTCTGTTTAAAGCCGGTTTTAACGGATACTCCAGATCGATATTACAATAATTTCCAAAGGTTACATTTTCAGCACTTGTTCCATTTCCAATGATTTTAAACATCGTAAAATTTCCCTTTGCGCCCATGGTTTGCCCTCGGTTACTTGCCAATACTACATTTTCAGCTTTTTCCGACAACCCCTGAAACCTCAGCCATTCACATTCTATTTCCAAACCATAAGGAGATCCCTCTCCGGGTTTTGGAATACGAATTTCCTGATCATCCGGATCGTCGATCCAGTAAACGTAAGGCGCCATATAAAGCACCATTGGTTCTTCTTCTGTTCCATCAACAACATGTCTAACTGCTTCATTAACCGAATTATAGACAAAATCATAAGCCGCTGTCTCTTGGTCAGAAAGCTGTCCATCAATAAAAAAAGCTTTAGGTCCAAGATCTATTTTTTGATTTTTATAAATGAAATAACTTCCATGAAAAGATATTGGATTGTTGGGGTCTAACGATTTATAGTGAGATTTTAAACCTGCGTTTACCAGCATAAATACCTGCATACAGGTTACCAAAAGCATAAGTTTTTTCATAGTATAGGTAGATTGAAAAATTGAAAGCCGAATGTAATAAATTAATGTCTGTTTTACACTTTATCCATTCTTTAACATGCCAGAAAGCTCAAAATATGAATTTTTTGTAAATAGAGTTAATGTATTTATCATTCTAAAAAAAGCAATTATTGAGAGTATCATTTATTGGTCATAATTAAATAAATGTTTTATCTTTTCATCACAAATAAAAAACAGAAATCATACAACTAAAATAATACAAGTGTACATATGTGCACTTTGTCTATTATAAAAGATGTATTATAAACCTTAACAAATTAATATCTTAATTAAAATGAAAAAAGCGTTTCTGATAGGTTGTCTCGCACTTCAGGCTCTTATTGCAGGTGCCCAAAGTTTCCCTGATCTGGTAGCCGATGTTATTAAAAGTGTTGTAACGGTTCAGGTTTTAGAGAGACGGAATCTGGGCATTGGTAATCCAACTTCGTATACCAGTGCCGAAGGCATGGGAGCAGGAATTTTAGTTGGTGAAAACCACATGTATATTTTAACTGCGGCACATGTTGTTGCAAATGCCTCAAAAATTCAGGTTCAATTTCAGAATGGTACAGTAATTGGCGCTACCAACCGAAGAATAGACAGAACTGCAGACGTTGCACTCCTTCAATTAGAAAAACCGGCAACATCAATTCCTGTGGCAAAAATTGGAGATTCAAACAAAATGAGGATTGGAGATGATATATTTATCATAGGGAATCCGCTTGGTTTGGAATATTCAGTTTCTAAAGGAATTATAAGTGGGAAACACTCTGAAAAAGATGGTATAACCTCAACAAAAGTGATGGAGTTTTTTCAAACAGATGCATCTATAAATAAAGGAAACAGTGGTGGCCCAATGTTTAACATGCAGGGAGAAGTAATTGGTATTGTTAGTTCCATACTTTCTTTCTCAGGAGGTTTTGAAGGTCTGGGATTCGCTGCTACATCATCTATTGCCAAAGAACTTCTTTTACAAAGAGGCAGAATCTGGTTTGGCACCGACCTTCTACCCATGAGTCCTGATTTTTGCAAACTATTTAATGTCCCCCAGGAGGGTGCACTCATGGTTCAAAGTGTTGCAGAAAATTCACCTGCATATTTTATGGGACTAAAAGGTGGATATATTAAAATGAGCATTGGCGATAATGAATTTCTTGCAGGAGGAGATATCATCCTGCAATTCGAAGATATCCCACTTAATTCAGCAGAGAATCTGGCTAAATTCTCAGAGTTTTTAAACAAACATGAATCCGGGCAATTTTACAAGGTAAAAGTATTTCGTTCGGGGGAAATCAAAACCCTGCGTTGGAAAATTCAAAATTAAACTGAATTAAAAACGTCTTCAAAAGAAGACGTTTTTTGTTTTCAAAAAAATAAAATCAGGTATAAATAATTGAATTTTCAGATTTTCTATATTCCAAAGCCAACAAAATAAGAACAATTCAGTTGATTTTTTTATACGGAAGTAATCCCCTCGTTTTCGCTGAACAATAATTTCTTTCTCAATACGAAGAATGAACTAATAAACGGCGACTAGCGTTATAACTACTTTTGCTATTGAACAGATTACTTGTAATATTAATGGTTAAATCCATACAAATAAACCATTCGACATCTGTAAATAACTGTATCTTTTTACAACAAGGAGCGTCTGAATTATACTTATTATAACATTTACATTATGCAAAAACTAATTTTTTCCTTATGCCTGATTGCACTGGCAATAACCTTGCATGCACAGGAAACCAGACTTTTACGAGAACCTACATTAAGCGAAACTCACATTGCCTATATTTATGGAGCAGATTTATGGGTTACCAATTTATCGACACAGCAAACTCTGCGATTAACCAGTACCGGAGCAATTGAAAGTAATCCGGAGTTTTCTCCTGACGGGAAAACCATTGCCTTTACTTCAAATCGGTCCGGCGCATCAGCTGTTTATATTGTATCGGTTGAAGGAGGAACGCCAACACGTTTAACCTGGCACCCAAACGGAGCAAAAGTATGTGGATGGTCTGGTAACGGAGAAAAAATATTATATGCATCTTCGCGTGGCACTGCCCCGTCAACGTACAATCGTTTATGGGAAGTTTCTAAAAAAGGGGGGCCTTCAACCGTGCTAACAAAACAATGGGGAAATGATGGTTCTTATTCTCCAGACGGGAAAAAAATTGTTATCGACCGCATTTCCCGCTGGGATCCGGAGTGGAGAGCTTACCGCGGAGGACAAAACACCCCTCTGGTAATTCTCGATTTAAATGATTTTTCAGAAAAATTATTACCCAACGAAAAAACTATTGATATTCATCCACTCTGGCTCAACGACAAAATTTACTTTCTCTCCGACAGAGATTTTGTTAGTAATATCTGGGCATACACACCTAAAACAAAGGCACTGGAACAAATAACTACTTTTGAAGGAGCCGATGTAAAATGGTTGGCAGGTAACGGGCACACTCTGGCTTTCGAACGAGAAGGATATTTAAACCTGCTAAACCTGCAATCGAATGAAATAACCTTACTGGAAATCAATATAAAAGGAGATTTTCCGTGGGCAGAAACCAAGTGGGAAAATGTTAGTAGCAGCGCAAGTGCCGCATCTCTTTCACCAACGGGTAAACGAGCTATTTTTGAGGCACGCGGTGAAATCTTCACCGTACCTGCAGAACATGGCAACACCCGCAATCTTACTAATTCTTCAGGAGTCGCCGATCGTGCTCCAATCTGGTCACCAAAAGGCGACAAAATAGCATGGTTCTCCGATAAAGGAGGAAATGGTTATTCGCTTTTAATTGGACCTCAGGATGGACTTTCTGATCCGAAAAGTATTTCAATTGGAGAATCAAAACTTGGTTGGGAACCAACATGGTCGCCCGATGAAAAGTTTATTGCTTTTACCGATAATCTTGCTCGTGTAAAAGTACTTGACATTGAAAATGAAACGATAGAAACAATCGATATCGGAGGCACAAACCTGCAGCGTGGTACTATGGGACTTTGCTGGTCGCCCGATTCGAAATGGCTGGCTTACACCAAAGTTGCTGCAAACAATTTTCGTCAGATTACCCTTTGGTCGGTTACTGAAAAGAGTATTCATAAAATCACCGATACATTCGCCGATGCATTTTCGCCTACCTGGGACCGCAATAAAAAACACCTTTATTTCCTGGCAGGTACTGATCTTGCTCTTGGTTCCGGTTGGGCAAACACCAGCGCAATGAATGCCGATGCCAGCTACAGTGTTTATATTGTCAATCTTCAAGAAGAAGAAGAATCACCCTTTAAATTACGGAGCGATGAAGAAGAAATAAAAAAAGAAGACGATAAAAACGACGAAGGAAAAAAGGAGGAAGAAGAAGATAAAAAAGATAAAGATGCAGATAAAGAAAAAGAAGATGTTATCAGTATCGATTTTGAGAATATTACCGAAAGAATAATGGCTCTACCCATGCCAAAAGGCAAATACGGATTTGTAATATCCGGACCGGAAGGGACTACTTTCGTTGGAGAGAACAAACCCGGATCATCGGGCTACACCATTCAAAAATTCACATTAAAAGACAGAGAAGCCAAAGAATTTGTTTCAGGGGCTAGAAATGTATCCATATCAAACGACGGTAAAAAAATGCTGGCACGTACTGGTTCTTCATGGAAAATTATGGATACAAGCGGTGCTTCGGGGAAAGATGGAAAGAACCTGAAGGTAGAATTAAAAATGAAATTAGACAGATCGCTTGAATGGAAACAGATGTATGAGGAAGCCTGGCGTTATTTACGCGATTATTTCTACGATCCGAATATGCATGGCCGCAACTGGGACAAGGTTTACGAACGTTATGCACCGCTGGTACCCTATGCAAAACATCGTGCTGACATGCACTATATTTTCGATCAGCTAAGTGGTGAAATGTCGGTTGGACACAGTTATGTTTCCGGTGGCGATTATCCCGATACAGAAAGAAATACTGTGGGTTTACTTGGTGCAGATTTAAAAAATAAAAACTCGTATTGGCAAATTGAACGCATATTTACAACCGAAAACTGGAATCCGAGTCTTTCCAGCCCGTTGGAAGAACCAGGTTTAAAAGTAGAAGAAGGTAATTATTTGGTTGGGGTGAACGGAGAGGAAATGACGGCAAACGACGATCCTTTCAAATTTTTGGACGGTACTGCAGGAATTCAAACAGTACTGCATATTAACGATAAAGCAAGCTTCGAAGGGGCATGGACCGTAACGGTTAAGCCAATAAGAAGCGAATATGCATTGCGTCAGCGCGCCTGGGTTGAAGACAACCGTCGTAAAGTTGACAAACTATCTGACGGTAAACTGGCCTACATTTGGGTACCAAATACAGGAACTCCAGGGCTGGTATCATTTAACCGTTACTTTTTTGCCCAGCAAGACAAATTGGGTGCTGTAATTGACGAACGATTCAATGGAGGCGGCTTACTCGACGATTATATGGTTGATTTAATGACCCGCAAATTGCGTGCAGCTGTCACTAACGAAGCACCTAATGGAAAACCATTTAGTTTGCCTGCCGGCATACTTGGACCAAAAGCTTTACTTATAAACGAAAAGGCTGGCTCTGGTGGTGATTTCTTCCCCTGGGTTTTTCGTCAGCAACAGGCAGGACCACTTATTGGACAAACAACCTGGGGAGGTTTGGTCGCTGCAGCAAGTCATTATGCATTGGTTGACGGTGGCAGATTAACAGCTCCTGTAAACGCCGTTTTTGATCCGATAAACAACGAATGGGTTGCAGAAAACAAAGGAGTAGCTCCGGATATTGAAGTGCGACAAGATGCCAAATCGTTGGAAAAAGGAAACGATCCACAATTGGAACGAGCAGTAAAAGAAGTACTCAAAATGGTGGAAGAGCAAGGAATTCAAAAAGTAGTTCCTCCTCCATATTCAACACCCGCAGTAAAAAAATAAAAAGAAATTATTTAGAACCGGCTTCCTGGAGAAGACCGGTTCTTTTTTATTTCTTCAACAAACCAATTACATTGCCAGCCATAACTTCAATACCAGTCTCAATGGTTTTTTGATAATCAGGATTCAATTCGGCAGAATGTAAAGGTTTTGGCTTTTCTCCTTCCGATTTTAGTTTGTCCATTAATTCGGGGCTTGTACTTCCCAGCCACAACAAACAGATAGGAATATCTTCTTCCGTTAAACCGTATTTACCAAAATCCTCACCCACCATAGCAGGTGTAACCTCAAGTATATTTTCTGATGATATAATTTCTGAAGCATAAGTATCAATTTTTCTGGCCAGTTCCTCGTCATTTAAAACCGGTGGTGTTGTGGCAGGCAAAACGTTAACATAAGGGAGTTTATCTTGTTCCAAACCAGCCATTTCTGCTGCTGATTTGCTAATTCGTTTAATGGCTGAAATTACTTTTTCAATAGCCTCTTCAGAATAATAACGAAGTGTTAGTTCCATTTTTACTTCATCGGGAATAATATTTGGCCGTGTTCCGCCATGAATAGATCCAACGGTCACAACTACCGGTTCCAAAGGGCTGATTTCACGACTGACAATAGTTTGTAGGTCTAAAACAATGCGTGAAGCTATAACAACAGGATCGATACATTTTTCGGGATAAGCTCCGTGACCACCTTTTCCATAAACAGTAATCTCTACCGTTTTTACACCGGCAAAAACAGGTCCTTCAACTAATCCGATCGTTCCCGCTTCCAACTCAGGATTAATATGGTAAGCCAGCGCATAATCAGGAGTTGGAAACTTTTTAAACAAGCCTTCCTTAATGGCTTCTCCTGCTCCCCCACTATATTCTTCAGCTTGTTGCGCAATTACCAGCAAAGTTCCTTTCCATTCTTTTTTAAGAGCAATCAGCGTGCGTAAAGTCCCAGTCCACGTCGACATGTGAATATCATGTCCGCAGGCATGCATTACTGCCACCTCGTTTCCGTTTAAATCACCGGTTTTACTGCTGGCAAAAGGCAACCCTGTATTTTCTTTTACCGGAAGTGCATCCATGTCAGTTCGTAACATTACGGTTGGTCCTTCGCCGTTTTTATATATTCCAACAACACTGTTCCCCGAGAATTTTTCTGTTACCTCAAATCCAATTTCACTCAACTCTTTGGCCATTCCCTTGGCCGTCTCAAATTCCTGAAATGACAACTCCGGGTTTTGATGCAAATATTTGCACAACTCTAGTGAATATTCACTTTGTTTTTTCGCCTCAAGTCTAATTTTGTCGGCTATCTGTGCATTCGTACTTAAGAATAATGCAAGTACTGTAATAACTGAAAATATTTTTGAAATCATAAATCTTAAATTAATCAAAATACCAAAGTATAGATTCTTTTTTGAATTGTTATTAAATCAAAAAACAAGTCAAATAAATTTAACTTATTGTCATTCTGATAAGGAAAAATCAACCAAAAAATTTCATTACTGAACAACATGTAGGGAAATAACTTATAAACTAATAAGCAAATCAGCTACACAATTTCAGCAAAACACCCAGCAAAAACACGTCACTTATTTGACAATAAATTACTTTTTGATTGTTTTATTTGTACAACAGCAATCGATAATTACAAACCATTAAATTTAATTTCATGGAACATAAGTTATGGTATGATCCGGAGACACAGATCATACATTTGGAATTCACAAGAGACTATCTTACAACTGATGTTGAAACCATCAGAGAGGGGCTGAAAAAAATTATTGATGGTATCCCCCGTCGTCAAATGTGTATACACATTAGTCAAACCGCTAAAGTTGAAAATCGCGAAACACGCGAAAAGTCAAATGAGCTTCTTCGTCAATTTGAAATTTCTCACGTTGCATTTATTGGAGGTAGCGCCGCTAACCGCATGATTGCAAAGGTGATGTTGAAAACGGGAGCCTTAAAAATTGAAGGGAACTTCTTTAAAACAGTTGAAGAAGGAGTTAAATGGTTAATGAATAAAAGATAAGGAAATGTCAGAAAATATTGTATTCGAAAAAGCAAAGGAAAGAATTGAACACATTGAAGATGTACTTTCATCAGTGGCAGCTGGTGATCTGGATATAAGAATTGAAGCTAAAATTGAAGATGATTTAACAGGAGTTGAAGAGGCTATTAATATTCTTATTGAAGATCTTACCTATGAGCTGAAACAGAGTAAGCAAATGCGTGAAGAGTTGGAGGAAAAGCTTGCCAAAATTGAAGAGCAACAAAAAACCATTCTCCGCCAGCAAGACGACCTGCTTGAACTTTCCAGCCCTGTTACCAAAGTTTGGGACAATATCCTTATTCTTCCTGTAATAGGAACACTCGATAGTCAGCGTGCACAAATAATGATGGAAAACCTGTTGCATAAAATTGTTGAAACCGGATGTACTATTTCCATTCTCGACATAACAGGAGTACCAACTGTTGATACTCAGGTGGCAAACCACTTATTAAAAACAGTTACATCTGCCCGACTTCTTGGTGCCGATTGTATAATTTCAGGAATCAGCCCAGCAATTGCGCAAACAATAGTGCATTTAGGAATTGATTTATCTGTAATACGCACAAAAGCCACATTACAGGATGCAATGATTTATGCCATGAGAAAAAATCACCAGTTGGTTGATGGAAAAATCAAAACAGATTTCACTGATAAAGAAGAAAGCGAATAACATATGGATTTAGCTTTACATGAAAAAAAGATCCCCATTATAAAGATTCGCGACTTTCTGATTGTATCCATTCAGGTTGATATGCATGATAAGTTAGCGATTCAACTGCAATCACAGATTCTCGAAGAAATTGAAAGAACCGGTGCAAAAGGTGTTCTAATCGACATCTCGGTACTGGAGATGGTTGATTCATTTATTGGAAGAATGCTTTCAGGAATGGCTTCAATGGCTTCAATAATGGATGCAGCAGTGGTAATTGTAGGAATGCAGCCGGCAGTTGCAATCACCCTGGTTGAACTGGGGTTGGAAATGCCGGGAGTAGATACAGCCTTAAACATGGAAAAAGGCATTGAAATGTTACAGGAACGACTTGATATTTCTGAGTTCATTTAAAAGAGGAACCCCATGAACGAAATTAATTTCGATAATAATTGGGAACAACTCGGCAAACATCCTATTGTAACTGAACACGACATTGTTAAAGTAAGGCAATTAGTACGACATTATGCGAAGGAAGCCCGCATGGGTATAGTGGAACAAACCCGAATAACAACGGCTGTTTCAGAACTTTTCAGAAATATGTACAATTATGCCGGAGGAGGTGAAGTCCTGCTTGAACGAGGTCTTGTTGACAACAGGAATACGCTGATTGTTACGTGCATAGATGAAGGACCGGGCATTGAAGACCTGGACTTGGCTATGAGTGATGGCTATACCTCTGGAATGGGAATGGGCTATGGATTACCGGGAACCAAACGTCTGGTCGACCGTTTTGAAATTCAGTCGATAAAAGGGAAAGGCACAATAGTTAGAGTAATGAAATGGAAATAATCCGCGAACAAAAGCTTACATTATTAATTGAAAATGAATCAGATATTGGAATCTGTCGAAGAAAGTCGGTAAGCCTGGCAAAACAAATTGGTTTTGACGAGGTTAAAACCGGAGAAATAGCCATAATGGTTACCGAGCTGGTGACGAATGTGTTAAAGCATGGTGGCCGCAAAGGGAAAATAGTGGTTAACGAAGTCAAAAGCGACAAAGATCAAAAAGCCATTGAAGTTTGGTGCTGCGACTCAGGCCCTGGGATCCCTGATGTTGAAAAGGCATTAAAAGACGGATTTTCCAATAAAATTTCCTTAGGCATAGGAATGGGTTCAATTCGACGCTTTTCGGATATTTTTGATATTAACCCTGATGACAATCCATTTAAAGAAGAAAAAACATTGAATGGTCTGGATCAATACAATAATTGTATCCGGACCTTAAAATGGCTTCCTACCAAAAAATGGATAGGAACCAATCATTCTCTAAACATCGGAGCTGCCTCGCGCAGTAAACCAGGAGAAAACCTTAATGGCGACTGTTATGTGGTCAATCATATTTCGTCGACAAAAACACTGGCGGCGGTTATCGATGGCTTGGGTCATGGTAAAGAAGCACACATGGCTTCGCAGCTTGCCCGTGAGCAAATTATCCTGAAAGCAGGTCAACCAGTAGATACCGTACTCCAACATATAAATTTAGGAACAAGAGGAACAAGAGGCCTTGTAGCTGGTCTGGTTTTAATAGATACAGAAGCCAACAAAGTTTCTTTTAGCGGAATTGGAAATATTGAAGGATTTATTGTATCAGAACAAAAAAAACACAATTTGTTGTCGTATGGTGGAATTATAGGACACAATATGCGTACACCCCGGGTTTTTGAATTTAAATTTTCACAGGGAGATTTTCTTTGTCTTTCATCCGATGGAATTACATCGCGATGGAGATTTGAAGATATAAATTGGAAGGAACCGCCGCAGAAAAATGCTGAGTTTTTATTAACAAACTATTCGAGAAAGAATGACGACTCCACAATTCTTATCATCCGCTACGACTCATGAAGTAGGAACTATTGTAGTTCAATTTGAGTCAGATGTAGTAAGAGCCCGAAATCTGGGATCAATGCTTGCACAGGAGGTAATGTTCGACAAAACCACGTGCATCAGGATTGGTACCGCCGTTTCGGAATTAAGTCGTAACATTATTGAACACGCCCAGCAGGGAACCATTAATTTTTTTATTGCAGAGCGCCCAAAAAAAAGTCCGGGAATAATTCTTGTTTTTAAAGATAAAGGAAGTGGAATAAAAGACCTGAATCAGATCCAATCAGGCACCTATAAATCGCAACATGGAATGGGTGTAGGGTTGAGTGGTTCGCAAAGGCTAATGGATGATTTCGATATTAAAACGAAAAATAACAAAGGTACCACCATTACCGCTGCCAAATGGCTCCCCTCCTACTTTACAAGCCTCGACAGCAAAAAGATTACTGCCATAAAATCGGCTTTTCAAAAAACCATTGAAAGGGGCGATTCAAGTATGGTCGACACCATAAACTCGCAGAATAACGAATTGGTGTTTCTTCTTCAGAAACTTCAGGAAAGAAACGAAGAAATTGAAACCATAAACCAGGAATTGGAAGAAACCAATAAAGGTGTAGTTGCGCTTAATAGAGAACTGGAAGATAAAGCGATTGCCATTGAAAAAGCAAAACATGAAGCTGAGCAGGCCAACAAAGCCAAAAGTGAATTTTTGGCCAACATGAGCCACGAAATCAGAACACCAATGAATGCAATTCTTGGTTTTGCTGAAATACTGGGAAATAAAATCAGCGATAAATCGCTTATGAATTATGTTTCAGCTATTTCATCAAGCGGAAGTGCTTTGCTTAATATTATCAACGATATCCTTGATTTATCGAAAATTGAAGCAGGAAAAACAGAAATCAGATACCAGCCAACAAACCTTCAATCGCTGATAAAAGAAATCAGCCAGATTTTTAAACATAAAACAGATCAGAAAGGCATTGAACTTTTAATAGAAATTGATTCTGCTGTTTCAAAAATTATCGTTATCGACGATGTCAGGCTACGACAGATTCTAATTAACCTGATAGGGAATGCAGTAAAATTTACCGACCAGGGAAGTGTAAAACTACTGGTAAAAATGTTTGCTCAAAACAAAGAATTAAATACCCAGGATTTGGAGTTTATTGTTCAAGACTCCGGAATTGGAATAGCCCAGGATGAGCTTGAAATGATATTCGGCGCATTCGAACAACAAAAAAACCAGAATTTAAATAAATATGGAGGAACCGGACTTGGGCTTACCATTACCAAACGTCTGGTTGGAATGATGAATGGCGAAATTTTAGTTGAAAGCGAAGTTGGTAAAGGAAGTTCTTTTCAGATTAAATTCAAAGACATTAAAACTGCTACTTCAACTGAATCGGAACGGGAAGAAAACAAAAAACCGGAAGGTAAACTTGTGTTTGAGCCGGCGAAAATTCTGGTTGTTGATGATTTTATTGCAAACAGAAAAATTATTCAGAGTTTCCTCGAACCAACTGCGTTAAAACTAATACTGGCAGAAAACGGAGAAAAGGCAATAGAACTGGCAAAACAAACAGTTCCTGAATTAATTCTAATGGACCTGAAAATGCCAATTATGGACGGATACCAGGCAACAGCCATAATAAAAAACGACCCTAATCTGAAAAACATTCCGGTTATTGCATTTACTGCTTCTGCCCTAAAAGAAGATACTGAAAAAATCAACCAGGCAAATTTCGATGATTACCTTCGAAAACCTTTCTCGAAAAAAGAACTGATTGGGAAACTTCGTTCACACCTGAAACACCATGAAGAAATTCCAATGGTTCAACCGGAAGAAAAAGAAGAACAAGTTGTTGAATACACTCAAATAACCAACCCCGACGAATTAATAAATATTCTCGAAAACGAGATGGTTCCTCGTTGGGAAACCATCAGGAATACCTTTATACTTGGTGAAATAAAAAACTTTGCGACTGATGTTGAAGAAATGGGTAAAAAATACAATTCATCGCAACTTATAAACTGGAGTAATCATATTAATGAACAAGTGAACCATCTGGATATGGAACACCTGCCTGAAACATTAAATCAATTCGAAAAAATCTTGTCTGATTTTAAAGCCGGACAAGAGAATAATGTAGAGGTTAAAAAAGCGTAACTATGAGATATAACGAAAAACAGAAGCCAATTATATTAATAGTAGACGATGTCCCTAAAAATATCCAGGTATTGGGTACCCTTTTATCAAAATTTGATTGCGAACTGGCCATTGCCATGAACGGGAAACAAGCCCTCGATACAGTAGCAAAGGTTAAACCCGACTTAATACTTCTCGATGTTATGATGCCCGTTATGGACGGGCATGAAACATGTAAGGCACTCAAAAGTGACGATCTGACAAAAGATATTCCTGTAATATTTTTATCCGCAAAAACAGAAAATGAAGATATTGTAAAAGGATTTGAACTAGGTGCTGTTGATTATGTAACAAAACCATTTATTGGAAGCGAATTACTGGCAAGAGTGAAAACCCATCTGACACTTAAAGCAGCGCAAAAAACACTTAACCAGGAAGTGAACTCCAAAAACAAATTCTTCTCTATTATTTCTCACGATTTGCGGGGTGCCTTTGGTATCATTATGAACTTTGTTCAGATTATTCAGGAAAACAAAGAATTTTTATCGGAAGATGAAATTAATGAACTGCTTGATGACATTGGCAATACCTCAAAAAATACGCTTGAACTACTGGAAAACTTATTACGTTGGGCACGTTCGCAAACCGGTTCGATAAAATTTAATCCGGAAAATTATAATCTTTCAGATCTTCTTTCAGAAATACAGCAAAAGCAACAAGATATTGCCTCTTCAAAGAATATAACCATTAAATACGAAAAACAAGAGGATAGAAATATTTATGTTGATAAAAACATGATATTGGTTGTTCTACGCAACCTGATTTCCAACGCAATAAAATTCACCGATGCCGGGGGGAAAATTATTTTGAGAAGCCAGGCAAACGGCAGCCATGTTAAAATAGAGGTAACCGATAACGGCACAGGTATTAAACCTGACGTTGTTGACAAACTTTTTACGATTGATACCAAAGTATCGACTTATGGAACAGAACAGGAACAGGGAAATGGTCTTGGCCTCGTTTTATGTAATGAATTTGTTAAAAGAAATAACGGAGAGATCGGAGTAAACAGTGTTTATGGTGAAGGCACCACAGTTTGGTTTACTTTACCTCTTTCTCTTCAATAACTCTTTTCTTTTAAACAACTTTACAAGGTTGAATGGCTTATATTAAAGATTAAAAATTAGCCATTCTTATGATTTTCCGCTACTCCTTTTAATTTTTCGATTAATTGTGGAAATGCACCCATCACTTTCTCAATCATATCAATGTCGAACGACTGAAGTCCCATACCGAGTTCCACACTGTACTGAGCAATCTGTATACAATCATATTTATCTGCTAATTCAGTCAACTCATTCTTAAACGCTTCTATTTCATATATCACCAATCCCCCGTTTAATTTTTCCCATTTCTTAAAAAGGTTGTTTTCTAAATCATCAATAATCTTATCGATATTCTCCATACATTCTGCCGAAAATTCAACAACGTTTTCTTTATAAGGAACAACCTCTTTTGGAATATATTTTAAATGGTCGGGAAGAAATTTTCGCAATAAAGCTTCCACATCTTTTTTAAATACAGGCTTTTGGAGGTAATCGTCAAACATCAGCGTAATCAAATCCTTTTTGGTTTTCAGAGTAGAAGCGGAAAATGCAATAACCGGAATGTGTTTTAAATTTTCGTTCGACTTAATCATCTTTGTAACTTCAAAACCGTCGAGTCCCGGCATCCGAATATCCATAAAGATTAAATCAGGCTTTTCTATTCCCAGTTTGGCAAGTGCGAGAGTACCGTCTTTAGCTTCAATAAACCTCACATGTTCAGAATCAATCAAGGCTTTTAAAACGTCAATATTAAAGTCGATATCATCAACAATCATAATTGTGCACGGCTCCACAATTTTTTGTATAAAATCGTTTTCCTCTTTGGCTCGTAAGTTAATTTCTTGTGTTTGATAAATCTTCACATTATTGAAAGTAACTGTAAATGTGGTTCCCTTATTCTCTTCACTTTTAATATGAATGGTACCTTTTAATTTCTTAAGTAAACCGTCAACAATGGTAAGTCCAAGCCCTGTACCTTCGTAATTCCGGTTACTCTCTCCATGCTGTTGTGTAAACGACTCAAAAATACGTTTATACTGGTCTTCCTTTATTCCAATACCTGTATCCTCCACTGATACCACAAGGTTAATTTCGTCGTCATTACTGCTGTCGCTTTCTGTTGCAAAAGCAAATACATGAATAAAACCTTTGTCGGTAAACTTAACAGCATTACTAACAAGATTGAAAATAATCTGGTAAAACCGAAGTTCATCCATTAAAACATATGCAGGTACTGATTTATCAACTGTTATTTTCAGGTTCAGGCCTTTGGCATTCACTTCGGTTTCAAACACCAGTTTAATATCCGAAACAATCTCATTAATATTCATTGGATTGTATTCAATATCAATAGTGCCGGCTTCAAGCTTCGATAGATCCAGGATATTATTTAAAACATCCAGTAGATTTCGCCCGCTGTTTATAATTGAACTGAGGTATCCTTTATGGAGGTCGTTCTCTGTATTCTCCTGCAACCATTGGCTGAATCCTAAAATTGCATTTAATGGCGTCCGAATTTCGTGACTTACATTTGCCAAAAATTCGGTCTTCATTTTGGCAATCTCTTCCGCCTTATTTTTTGCAATCTCAAGCTGCTTCTCGTTTTCTTTTATAACAGTTACATCCCTTATTATTATCAGAACTTCCTTTTCGTTGAGTTTTACCAAACGGGCTTCATAATATTCAACCTCGTCCCAATTCAGATTCTTAAAATCAACCTGGTGTCTTCCTTTCTGCAAACATGTCTGAATGGCATCCTCAAACAGAGAAACGAGTTTGCTTCCCAAAACAGTCTGAATTGTTTTACTGCCCTCCTCTTTAATCAGATTGGAAAGATTTGATCCCTGAGCCGATTTTAAAGCAATAATTTTCCCGCTTTTATCAACATGCATAATTACATCAGGGATTGAATCAATAATGATCCGGTTCTCTTTCTCTCTTTCAATGAGTTCGTTTTGCATGCTGTGACGAAGGAAATTATTGGAAATAATGTTGGCGACAGTACGCAAAAGTTCAATCTCAGACTTCTTCCACACTCGTTTGGAACGGCACTCATCAAAGCCCATAAAACCCGTTATTTTACCGTGAGTCAAAAGAGGAAGCACAACAATTGATTTAATATCCTGGGGAGCCAGTATATCGTATACATCTTTGGGTAACTCGCTAATATCTTCAGAATAGATTAATCCATTCTTCTTCAATATTTTTTTCCATGAAGGAAATACAGAATACGGGACATGCTGTAATTGATCAATTTGTGGCTCAATACCCTCGTTGCACCACTCGTAGGTATTAGTAGTTGATAATCCGTCTTTTCCGTCTTCAAAAATATATACCCGGCTAACATCTGTGTGTTCACCAATATTGCGTAAGGCTTCGTATGTTTTCTTTTCAAATTTATCGAGCGAATTATAATTCAACGAGATTTTCGACAATATAATCTGTTGCCGAAGGTTGTATTCTATTTCAATTTCATGTTTCTTTCTCTCGCTAATATCATGCGCTACAATAATTATTTCTGTAAAATCGCAATTCTTTTCAGCTTTAACTTCATTATTAATACCAAAAAGTGCTTTCTGTTTAAAATCGCAGAATTTACATCTTAAACTCGAAAACTGAATATTTAGACGTAGCCATATATCAGTATTTTGGGGCGACTTGGTAAGTATTTCAAAATAACTGATACATGTCCGTTTAAGATATAAACGCATAAAATGTTTATATACTCTTTTACGCTCATCTTTGGGTAAAAAATTTAAGATTGATTCTCCCTCAAAAGACTTTTGCTCTGATCCGAAAAATTTGGAAACAATCTGATTTGTAAAAAGAATATTTCCTTTCATGTCGAGCCGGAAGATCATATCATTAATGCTTTCCACCATTGTCTGATATTCCAACTCCGTTTCGCGAAGAGCCTTTGTTCTCTTTTCTACTAAGGTTTCAAGACTATTATTTAATTCTTTTAGTTTAACATTTGAATTATATAGTTCCAGCGACTTCTTTTCGAGTAATTGTTCAGCTTCTTCTCTGGCAGCTTTTTCTCGTTCCAACTTTCGCCTTGTGAGTTCAATTTCTTTGTTCATTCTGTTTTGTAATTCTAAATAAAACTACCGATCCGTCTTGTTCAATATACTGTTTTTCTACTCTAGCCAATTCATTAAAATGTTCGATTGTTGCAACTATTAATCCTTCTGCAAAATCAGCCATTCTTCGTTTCGAATAATACATCATGGTCATTTCGCTCTTATTTATAATATCAACTTCAAATTTAGGCAACTCTGCTTCAGGATAAAGTTTTAAAACCTCAACGTGTATATTATTTTCCACTTCCGACAGCAACTCAAACAAGGACGTTTGAGACGGAAAATACTCAGGATATGATTTAAGGAAGGTATGAAAGACCAATTTTCCAAACGAATATAATAACTGAAAAACCGGTATTTGTTTTTTTCTGCTGAGTTCGCCTAACAGCAGAAATAATTCATTGGAATCGTATGTACCAACCGATGTATAAACACCTTTACTTTTAATCTGAGAATCTTCAATAATCGAATCAACGGTTTCATAACCGTACTCGTTTTCAACCATATCCAAAAAATTCCTGAATATCAATCCCTTCATAAATTATTTATCAACGATTTTTACTAAACCTGTTCAAAATTCATAAATCTATTGATGAAGATAATCGTTTTGTTTATTGAATGCAACTTACATTTTACACTATATTTAAAAACCAGCTTTTTGATGAGAAATATCTGTTTTTATCAGGCTTTTGCTGATATGTTATTAACAAAATACCTATAAAAAATAAGGTATTTTTATTGAGCTATGTTGAAGATTATTATTAAAATTGTGTAACAAACTTCACAAGTTTATAGAATCTGGTAATTACAAACTCTTAACAAATCAATATGAAAATTTCAGTTGTTGGAACAGGTTACGTTGGTTTAGTATCCGGCACATGCTTTGCAGAAACAGGAGTTAATGTAACATGCGTTGACATTGACCAAAATAAAATTGACAAACTCAATAACGGAATAATCCCGATTTACGAACCCGGGTTAGAAGATATTTATAAGAAAAATGTTGAAAAAGGGCGTTTGTTGTTTTCAACCAATCTCGCAGAAAGTATTGCTGATGCCGACTCTGTATTTATCGCAGTTGGCACACCCCCTGATGAAGATGGCAGTGCTGACTTGAAATATGTTATTGGTGTTGCCCGCGAAATTGGGAAACATATGGATCATTACCTGGTGGTTGTTACCAAAAGTACAGTTCCTGTGGGCACATCAAAAAGAGTGAAAAATGCCATCCTTGAGGAATTAAATAAACGAGGTGTTGATATTCCCTTTGACGTTGCTTCCAATCCTGAATTTTTGAAAGAAGGAAGTGCGGTTAATGATTTTCTTAAACCCGACCGAATCGTTATTGGAACCGAATCGAAGAGAGCTCAGAAAGTAATGACACGTTTATACAAACCTTTCCTTCTTAACGGGCATCCAATTTTATTTATGGATATTACTTCGTCGGAAATGACCAAATACGCCGCAAACTCGATGCTGGCCACAAAAATCAGCTTTATAAACGATATTGCTAACCTGTGTGAGATCGTTGGCGCCGACGTTGATTCAGTACGAAAAGGTATTGGATCTGATAATCGGATAGGTAATAAGTTTATATATCCCGGAACCGGATATGGTGGATCGTGTTTTCCAAAAGACGTTCAGGCATTAATTCGTACAGCAGATGAACACAATTATTCGCTCGAAATATTAAAAGCAGTTGAAGCTGTCAACTATCGTCAAAAGTCGGTTTTGCTTGGCAAAATAAACAGTCACTTTAACGGAGATTTGAAAGGCAAAAGGTTCGCAATGTGGGGCTTGGCGTTTAAGCCCAAAACAGACGACATGCGAGAAGCTCCTTCACTTGTTATTATTGAAAAATTACTTGAGGCAGGAGCCAGTGTTATGGCATACGATCCTGTTGCTATGGAAGAAGCCTACCGAATATTGGGAGATAAAATTTCTTATGCCAAAGATGAATATGAAGCGGTTATCGATGCCGACGCTTTAATTCTGGTTACCGAATGGTCTGAATTCAGGTTGCCTAATTTTAAAGTACTTGAGAAGTTATTGAAGAACAAAGTTATTTTCGACGGTCGAAATATCTACGATCCGGAAGAGCTGGCAGAACATTCATTTACATATTACGCAATTGGACGTAAAACCACATTAAACTAAAAACTAAAATGAAAAGAATACTTGTAACAGGAGGAGCCGGCTTTGTAGGCTCACATCTTTGTGAAACCTTACTAAACCAAGGGAATGAGGTAGTTTGTCTGGATAACTATTTTACCGGTAAAAAACGTAAAATTATACATTTACTCGACAATCCATATTTCGAATTAATCAGGCACGATGTTACACAACCCTTTTATATAGAGGTAGATGAGATCTACAATCTCGCCTGCCCTGCTTCTCCGGTTCACTACCAGTACAATCCCATAAAAACCATAAAAACATCGGTTATGGGAGCCATTAATATGCTGGGGCTTGCCAAAAGGATTAAGGCCAAAATTCTCCAGGCATCTACCAGTGAAGTTTATGGAGATCCGAGCATTCATCCTCAAACCGAGGATTATTGGGGTAATGTAAATCCAATTGGAATCAGATCGTGTTACGACGAAGGAAAAAGATGTGCCGAATCATTATTCGTGAACTACCACCATCAAAACGATGTACGAATCAAAATCATCCGGATTTTTAATACATATGGTCCAAAAATGGAGCCGGACGATGGAAGGGTTGTTTCCAACTTCATAATGCAGGCGCTTGAAGGAAAGGATATAACTATTTTTGGTGATGGACAACAAACCAGGAGTTTTCAATTTGTTAGCGATTTGGTTGAAGGTATGACACGAATGATGAATACTGAAGATGGTTTTATCGGCCCAATAAATATTGGAAATCCAGGTGAATTTACCATGCTTGAACTTGCCAGCGAAATTATAGACATAACCGGCTCAAAATCAAAGATTATTCATTTGCCACTGCCGAAAGATGATCCGACTCAGCGTCAACCTGATATTACACTTGCTAAAGAAAAATTAAATGGATGGGAACCGAAAGTACCATTACGCGAAGGTTTGATAAAAACAATTGAATATTTTGATAAACTCATTAAAGAAGATAAAGTTTAAAAACCAAAATAGAACTTCGGATTTTTATATAAATAAAAAGGAACTGCATAAATCCTGACTGCCATAACGGTAGTCAGGATAGCAGAAGACCGACTTAACCATTAATCGGTAAAACAAACCTACTAATTTCGATTTGCAGCATGAATAAAGAGTTCGTTGATGATACACCTACCGTTCTTATTGTAGACGACAATCCCAACAACCTGAAAATTATTGCACTTATTTTACGTGCACTGAAATATAAAATTATCATCGCTACCAATGGCGAACAGGCTATTGAGTTGCTGAATCAATCGAGACCTGATTTAATTTTACTGGATATAATGATGCCAAAACTGGATGGCTCCGAAACCTGTAAGATTATAAAATCGAAAAAAGAAAATGAAAACCTTCCTATTATTTTCATTACTGCATTAAACGATCCCGACAGTATTGTTAAAGGTTTTGCTGTTGGAGGTGTAGATTATATAACCAAGCCATTCAATAAAAACGAGTTAATAAGCCGTGTAAAAACCCACCTCGAACTAAAACGTACCCGCGATGAACTGCAACACACCACGGAACACCTGTCAAAACTAAATTCGTTAAAAGACAAAATGTTTTCGGTTATCGGACACGACTTACGTTCTCCACTGAGTAGTGTAAAAATGACTCTCGAATTTCTAACACAGATTGTAGATAAAGATGATGATATTTCCGAGAATCTGCACATCATGTTAAAAACAACAGATGAAGTATTTGGCCTGCTTGAAAACCTTTTGGGATGGGCAAAATCGCAAAGTGGAAACCTGTCGGTACAACCGGAAATAATAAACGTGGAGGATGTTGTAAACAGCGTATATCTTTTAAATAAAGGAAATCTGAACCTGAAAAAAATAGAGTTTAAAAGTGAAATGGAGCCTGAGACGACTGCCTTTTGTGATTTGAATACCATAAAAACAGTGATGCGTAACCTGGTTTCGAATGCCATTAAATTCACTCCCGAAAACGGCATAATTACCGTAGAATCGAAAAAACAGGATGAGAAAATAATTCTTGTTGTTAAGGACAGCGGCGTAGGAATGGGACCAGAAACCATTGAAAAACTCTTCGATCCAACCCAGCATGTTTCTACTTATGGAACAAACCGTGAGCCAGGAAGTGGCCTTGGATTACTTTTATGCAGCGATTATGTTCGTAAAAATAATGGACGAATTTGGGTTGAAAGTGAAATAAATATAGGCACTTGTTTTTATATTGAACTCCCGTCCAAAGAAAGTATTTAGCTTGCGGGATATACATGATTTTGGATACTCTTAACATGTAGCTAAATATATTAAAATCGGCAGTTGGCAAAGTCAACTGAATATAACCATTCTCATTCAATCTTCATCAATCTCAATCAATCTTAGAGATTTAAAATTAATCAGCTTGCCAATAGATTGTCTGGATATTTGATACTCACGGCTTGTAGCTTCCTAAAAACTTTGTTTAATAAACTTCAGATTTTTCTGATAACCATTCTGATTAGCGTAACGAACAATATACATTCCGTTTTTAATACACAAATCGGAAACATTAATTAGTAAACGCGAAGAATAGTTGCTGGGATAATCTTGTGCAAATAATTTTTTACCGTTTAAGCTATAAATTTCAATGGCGAAATCTTCTCTTAAATCCTCTCCTAAATCTAGTTTAAGATTATGATTAACCGGATTCTGTACCAAAAACAATTCTGCTTCCTGATCGTCTTCAATCAAGCTATAATTATTGCCGCTGTTAGCAAGCAACGTACTTTTTTCAGTGGCATTCTCGCCATAACCAAATACAACAAGCTCATTAATGCTTGCATTAACACTTTCGTACATACTTAGTCGGATGTAACGCGTTGACACTTCCACATCATGTTCTTTCCAATTATTGTAAGTTTCGCAACTGTCGGTAAACAACTCCTCCCAACTACCCGGTTCTCCAATTGAAACAACCAGATTTTGAACATTATGCATGTCGTGTAACGAAATGTTCGTTAAAGTATACACTTGCTGTAAATCAAAGTATACATGGTACGGGCCATTGTCCATATTCCAGTATGGTTTCCAATTTTGGCTAACCGGATGCAACCCGTTTTCAGGAGTATACGATTGCTCGTCAACCAGATATTCGGGTGAATAATAACTGCCACCCAACACTTCATCAACCACCATATTAGCATCCAGAAAAATCTGATAAGGTTCCGGAGTTATCACAGAGGTTTCTTCATCATAATCGAAATATTCAGGTCCACCGGGCGCCCCAATATTCAAATATTCAACCGGATTATTAGATTTTAAGGCATAATTATTTTGATCGGGATTAACAAAACTTATAGATCGGATATTGGTTGCAATGTTATTCTCCAACTCATAATTGGTATTAGATGAAAAGTAATTCCTGTAAAAAAGAAATTTCTTATCTGAATATAAATTATCTTTTAAAATCAGGTAGTTTGCACCATTCATATTTCTAACGATCTCTTTTTCAGGATTGTTAATATCGTTGAAATAATTTCCAGATAAAACAATAGGAGAATCAGGGATGGTAAAATCACGGTCATCGATGAATACCCCTTTACACTCCGCTATATAATTGTTAAAGAAATAATCATTCCCGCTGCCCAAACTTATTATTCCGTAAGATGGTGCACCAATCAGTATATTATTATATGCTTTTACCACTGAGTTATCGCCAACCTGAAGCAGGTTTCCCTGGTAGGTTTCATCATCATTTCCGGCATTCAGTAGTGTATTGTTGTATACTTCAATATCCTCAACCATATTGGCAATCTGAATCGATTCACGTCCTGTATTGCGAACAATATTATTGTAAACTCGAACATGACGAAATTCCATACCCGGGCTTTTGGTTTCGCCCAAATACATTCCTTCGGTTACATTTTCGATAAAACAATCGTGAATATGAAGATTTGAAAATACAGGATACGGAACCGGAGGATCGCCGCCGTAATCCTTTTTTGCCATTATTCCGAAAAAGCCGTCGTGATTAATTTTAATAAATTCTGCTTCGCAATCGGAGCTTAAGCCAGCAAATGCCAATCCGCATGAACTTGCAGCCAGTTCAAAACCGTATTTAAATTCGGGATGACCAGTACCGCTTATTTTAATGAATTTACAGTCGTTAAATGTAATAGCCCCCCACTGCTCTTCATTAATTTGTACTTGTCCACCTTTATTGATAAAAACAATTGGGTTCGACTCGTCGCCAACCAAATCCAGAAAATTCAAACCTTTGGTACGTTCTGAAGAAATAAATACGGTATCTCCGCCAACAGGAATGGTAGTCCAGTATGTAGAAGGAATATAATAAGGTGCCGATGCGTCTATAATATAATTAGTGGCCTCCGATTGGCTGGTAATTAAAAAAGTTAGAATAAACAGCAGGGAGAAAAACTTATTCGCAATGGAATTTCCACTTGCTGAAAATGGTAATTTGGCAATCATCATTTCGATATTTAAGGTTTGTAAGCAACCAATCTTCAACTAAAATGCGGTTACGAATGCCAAAATACAAAATTGTATTAAATAGAAAGAAAAAACCAACTCTTAAAATTGGGGTTAAAAAATCTGATTTTAACTTATTTCTTACAAATTGTTATCGATTTGATTAATTTAACAGGATTATTTTTCTGCCGATAAATCTTTTCTAACCGCGTTTTGCTCTTTGCCAGTTCACCGACTGACTGCCTTTCAAATACCGTTTAAATCCCAAGAATACCGACAAATTCATGATAAAAAAATAGTAAGGGACAAACAACAGTTTTACCTTTATTTTTCGGTTCTCGAGGAACCAGCCCAGCAGTGCTGCCACATAAAACAATACCTGGCCTGCAAAAAGCAAGGTGTAAATATTTGATAACTCAAATTGATTTTGATAGGCCAGCACAAAATTGATTGGGATAATACAAAGCAATAACAAAGGTGTTAGAGTCCAACGTAAAACTCGATGCGAAATATATTGAAACGAAAGTGTTCCGTACTTAAAAACATTCAGTAACGAACGCATGCGAACTACCGACTGAATTCCTCCGGCCGAAATTCGTATTTTCCGTTTTAATTCTTCTTTTACGTTTGCAGAAGCCGTTTCAATAGCATAAGCTTCAGGATTGTACTGAATGGTGTAACCCGCCATGGCAACCCGCAACGAGATAATAAAGTCATCGAGCAGCGTGTCTTTTTCCACTTCCTGCCACAACTCAGTGCGAATGGCAAACAGCTCTCCGGCTGCACCAACTACAGAATACAATTCAGCATCCCATTTTTTCAGTGTCGACTCATATTTCCAATAAATTCCTTCACCTGCACCGGCAGCCGCGTCGGCATCTTTATTTACAATGCGCTTTTCGCCCGAAACACAACCAACTTTCGGATCTTTAAAAAGATTCACAATTTCGCGAATCGAATCTTCACCCAAGTTTGTATTTCCATCGGAGAAGATAACGATGGGTGTTTTAACAAATTTCATTCCACGGTTCATGGCACCGATCTTTCCGCCGCGGGCATCTTCGTGGTATACCTCTACCCCATCGTATTGTCTCAGTATATCAGGTGTTCCGTCGTCGGAACCATCGGTAACCCAAACGTGGTGTACCTTTTCCTGCGGGTAATTCAGACTGAATGAATTTCTCACCTTTTCATCCACATAATCCTTTTCGTTGTAGGCGGCAACAAACAAAGTAACTTCCGGTTCGTAATCTTCATTTCCGGTGAAGGGTTTCGACAAACCAAAAATTCTCCTCACTTTAATAATCATATATAAAAGAATTCCATAGCCCAGATACGAATAAAATATCAGGAATAATGCGGTCCAAAAAATAGTCTCCAATGCGTTCATAATATTTAGTTTGAAGTAGCTTTCAATTTTGCAGGTATGAGTTTTTTCGATTCAGGAACCTTGTAATTTCTTCCCAGTAAGAAGAAACGAGTTAAACTAAATCGGTCAGCAATTTCTTCAACGACAATAGGTAAAAATAAACCTAAGGTTAATGATAATGCAAATACAGTTGGTGTGGTTTCAATTCCAATATATTTCAATAAAATACGTCCCCCGGAAGTACCAAATGAATGAAACAGATAAATTGAATAAGCATAACTTCCAATCCAGACAAATAACTTATTGGTAAAATGAATTCTCAAAAATACGATAACCCCAACCACACCTATTAACAATCCAATTCCACTGCTGGTTTCCAATTTATAGTCGACAAGATTGTACCAGATTAATTGTTGAAACACGAGTCCGGCGATGAGTAATACGGCACAGGTATAAATGAATATTTTATTCTGGAACAGTTCCTTAAAACGTTGAATTCCAACCCCAAGAACGAAGAACGGAAGTAAATAAATTCCGCCTTTAAAACCCAGATAGTTCGGGAACGTTTCAGGGATAAAATAATTTCTGGCGAAGATCATTCCAAGTGTTATTACAAACAAAAGCAACCAGTTTCTGAAACTGTTGGCCATTGCATTGGCATCGATTATTGAAATAACGATAAAAACTAAAAACAAAGCCTGCAGGTACCAGTAAAAGGTGTACGGAAAAATCAAAATTCGCCAGATGTCCTTTAATTCGTATGAAAAATTGGTTCCGGGAATTATGGATTGTAAAATATAATACGCTCCACCCACAAAAATCAGGGGCAATAATAATCGCCTGATCTTTTTCACATTAAAATCCCACAGATTATTTCGGTTTGCCGGATAAATGGCGTAAACCCAGCCTGATATTACAGTAAATAAAGGCATACGCAGATACTGAAAGGTGTAATACAAATGCCTCAGGAACGAATCATCTGCCACTTTCATTCCACCATCGGAAGCCGAGCCAATAACATGTCCCATTACTACCAGAATTATCGCCAGTCCCCGCAGGGTTTCGATCGACGAATCTTTTTTCTTCACCACACTCATACTTTTAATTTTTAGAAACTCTTTCCCAGGTATTTTTCTCGTGATTAAATTGTTTTACCACCCTCGCAGGATTTCCAACGGCCACACTAAAAGGTGGAATATCTTTAGTAACGACACTTCCGGCACCCACCTGACTGCGTTTTCCAATGGTTACACCGGCCACCACAACCGAGTTGGCTCCAATGTGCGCTTCTTCTTCAATAACGGTTGGCCTGATATCCAAAGGCTGAACACTGGAGTTTTTGCCGGCATCGTTGTAACCGTGGTTAAATCCGGCCACAAAAACATGCTGCCCCAGACCCGAGCCGTTTCCCATGGTTACCGGTCCAATCAGTACCGAACCAATTCCAACGCGTACACGGTCGCCCAGAATAATATCGCCCGAACCATTGTTTACCGTACAAAAATCTTCGATGGTTGTTAGTTTCCCAATCTCAAAACGGTTCCACGGAAATACATCAATACGCGAACGCCGCCTTATTTTTGCTCCCTTCCCTTTTTTATGTTTTATCGGATTTAGAAACCAGCGAACCCACAAGCGCGGCCTCGGATTTCGTTTGGGAGCAATGGTCCATAACACAAAACTTTTAAGTTTCGGGTTTGATTTTATTTTAGTTACGATTACCATCTTCTAATACTCTTTTTAAAATTGAACCAAATTCTTCAGCTTTAATATCCCAAGAATTGGATTTTGCAAATTCAATCCGTTCAGAAATAAGCGTTTTATTATCGTTTTCGATTTCCAAAACGAGTTTCTGTACAAATTCTTCCTGCGTTTTAGAGGAACTCACTACCTCATAAAAATCAGGTAAATCGGCAAACGAAGTCATAACCACGGGCACGCCCACAGCCATGTATTCATTTATTTTTAAAGGATAAATATTTTTGTTGATGTCGTTTACCAGGTAAGGAATAATACCAACGTCGTAAGTGGCTAAAAGTGCCGGAACATCATCGGGTGGTATCGGTGCAAAGAAAGTAACGTTTGGGTATTTTTCCAGGCGCTGCTTAATGGAAAGATTTCGGAGATTCCCGGTAAAATGAAAATCAAAATCTTTCAATTTATTAACGGCAAACTCCACAGTATCAATATCGAAACGATGGTCTAAACTGCCTATGTATCCTACTGTTTTTCTGGCATTTCGCACGATATCTTTTTTGGCGTGCGCACGGAAAGTATCGTAATCAACACCGTTTTTCACTACAAAACTGCTGGAATTCAACTTTTCTTTATCCGCATTTAAAAAGTCGGACGTGGTAATTACAGCGTCGGCTTTTTTCGTAAAGGCTTCGTCAATTCCAAATATTCTTTGTCCGTGGCGCCGTGTTCCAATGCCATCATAGCAATAATACACATTCCGGTTTTCCTTCAGTTTCCCTATCATCGACAAACCATAAAACGGATTGTAAGCGGTTATTACCAGCGGATTTTTAATACCCAGTTTTTTAATGGCTTTCTGAATTTGCCGTTTGTATAGAAAAGTATTAAAGCCAAAAAAGAAACGAAAAACGGAGTCGTTTTTCAGAAAATCGACAGGCAAAACCGGCGGAATAACAAGCTTGTACAATTCATCTGATGTATCGGGAGAAATCAAAGAAAGCCGTTTTTTTAGTCCGAGCATTTGCGAAACCGGAGCCTTTTGTTTTTTCAGGAAAGTGGTAATTACATCTTTCCACGTAAACGGATATTCAACAAAAACAACGCGATTCTTTTTCGCCAGTCGCGACATAATTTGAACGGTTGATTTGGTGTATTCTCCAAACCATGTGGTATTCGCAATGCAAATAATGTCTTTTCCTTCAATCATATTCAGCTGTTTTCTTCGTTATAAACTTCCTCGTATAATTTCAGGTACTGCTCCGCCATATTTTTCCAGGTAAACTTTTTGGCGCGTTCCATTCCTTTTTCGCACAATTCGTTTTTCAAGGTTTCATTTGCCAGAATAGTTTGGATAGCATTTGTAATTTCTTCCGATTTGTGCGGATCAACAATCAACGCGGCATCTCCGGCAATCTCGGGCATCGACGAAGTGTTTGATGTAATTACCGGCACACCGCAAGCCATTCCTTCCAGAATGGGGATACCAAAACTCTCGCGCAGCGAAGGATACAAAAACACTTCGCACTGGTTGATGATCGCAGGCAAATCGGTGTTTACCACGTAACCGGTTAAATGAATATCTTGTCGCAAATCAGGATAACCAATGTCTTTTAAAATATTCTGAAGAGCCGATTCCTCGTAATCGAGCATCACCAGTTTATATTTGGTTTCGCTTTGTTTGTTGAACTCAGCGAACGCTTTTAATACATTCGGAGTGTTTTTTTTGGGATCGGTATTTCCGAGGAAAAACATAAAATGATCGGGCAGCTTGTATTTGTCTTTTGCGTCGGACAGTATTTTTTCGTCGTCGATTTTTCTGAAATGTTCTCCCACCCCATTGTAAATAGCCACCAGGTTGTCGCCAAGACCCATGAAATTTTTAATGCGATCCTTTTCGAAATTGGAAACCGTTGACACGCGTTTGCTTTTTCGTACCACCGGAGGTACCACAAAACGGCGGTACATGTTACCCATTTTCTGGTACCAGGTTCCGGCCTTTTTAAAAATGCTGATACTTTCGAGGTAAATAATATCGTGCAAAATCGTAATCAAAGGGACTTTTGATTTTATGGGGCCGGTATTGCTGGTGCAGTGCAAAATGTCGCAACCTTCTTTCCGGGCGGCTTTGGGTAAAGCAAACTGTTCCCAGGTCGGGTATGGTCCGCCTCCCAATTCCACAATTTTAAAATTCGAAGCAGCCGGAATACACGTATTATCTTCGTCGGGTTTTACAAAAATCATATACTCGTTTTTTTTGTCTATCAGTTGCAGGTTCTTAATCAGTTCCAGCGCAACCATGTCCATCCCGTGCTTTTTCTTTCTGTACAAGCGTTGTCCTTCAATTCCGATTTTCATAGGGTTCGATTTTAGTTGATGAAGTTTTTGAGTTCTTCTTTACTCTTTTTGTTGATGAAAATCTCCCACCAAACAGCAACGACCAGAAGGTTAAAAAACTGGAATGCTTTTACCTGTTTGTACCAGAACCAATATCCGCCACTTTTAACGTTTTCGTCGTAGGCTTTAAAAAAGTTTAGCAAATATTTTTCAGAGAATAACTGTTTGGCCGCATCGCTGTTTAAAATAAATTCTTCCAGCCTTTTGCGCTGTGTATTGTCTTTAAAGAAGATAGGCAGTGGCGCAAAACCACCCTGCTTTTTTCGGTCGGTAATTTCGGTTGGCAGTTTGGGTTTTAAATAATTTTTATGAAGGAATTTCGTCACCCCTTTTCCTTTTGATAAATCTTCGAGTGTTCCTTTGCATTTCAGGTCGCGATCAACGCCCTTCAAAAATTCATAAATATCGGTATTCATGTACGGAAAGCTCAGGTTGTTTCCGAACAACGAAGCCATTTTTGAAGCTTTAAACAGGATGACCTCGTTGATCACCTGTTTGATATCACCAAAGTAATTATGAACGAAATAGAACTCATCGAAATCCTTAAAACTTGTGGGAACTGCGTCCAAATATTTATGAGGGCCAAATTCCATTTTAGTTTTGGCCAGTTTTTTCAAATCGTGTTTTTTGAAACCGAAGTTGTCGCTTTTCTGAATATTCAGGATTTTTTCGTTGTGAAACTGGGTTCTGAAAAAGATGTTGTCTTTATCGAACATTCCCATTTTTCCAACTCCTGCATACATTTTCTGAAAACCAGAATAGCCTTTTTTTCTGAACGACCAGTTCATGGCCAGTTCTTTTCCGGCCGTTCCAAAGTGCTGGTCGTTTCCGTCGCCACCTAAAATTACGTCGGGTTTATTATCGCCAATTAATTTCATAGCGGCGTAATTCACCATTAAACCACCTTCCTGAAACGGGTCGCCCAAATAATCAACAATATCAGGCAGATCTTTTATCTCGCTTCCATCAATTTCGTATTCAGCATGTTGCGTTCCAAATTTCTCGGAAAGAATTTTGGCCAGCGGCAATTCAGTCCACGGATTGTCTTTAAAACCAATGGAATACGAAAATGCATCGCCCGAATAAACCTCGCGTAATCCGGCAATATTTCCACCAGAATCATAACCGCCACTCAATAAAAGACCCACTTTATTTTTCCCGTCCACACGCATTTTTATGGCCTGCTGGTGCAGTTCTTCGTACTTTTCAGTGGCTTCTTTTTCCGACAATTCCTTGGGATTAAAACAGGCTTCTTTGAAGGTTTCCCACGAAAATAAGTTTTCCAGCTGCTGCCCGCTTTCATCAACTTTAAGCAGGTTGCCTGCCGGAAGTTTTCTGATTCCCTTCAACGAAGACATTGGCGAAGGAATATAACCGAGACTTAAAAAGGTAAAAAGCGTTTCCAGGTTTGCTTCCGGTACAAAATCTTTTAGATCCAGAAAATTTCTCAAAAAAGCAGCAAACACCTTATTGTTATAATATACCTGTGGTCCAGCTCCGTGTCGATCTCGAAACACAATGGTTTCTGTTTTATTCTGAATGACAAGTGTAAATTCACCGTCCAGTGTTTTAAAGGTATCTTTTCCGTTTTTCAAAAAGTTGCCCAGTATTTTTGTCGCAGTATCTTCTTTTAATTCAGGATTGTAAATTTTCCCAAACAGGTAAATGCCACTGTCGTCAAGCGTTGCATGTTGTACATCGGCCGAAACCTGTATCGCACCAAAATCCTTTAATCCTTCCTGCGAATTATTGAATTCGCTTACCTTCTCTTTTGGGGTAAAAAGTCCTGTAAAATTACTCATGATATACTGGTATTATGGGTTCCGTGTTCTGTATGAATAAATTTTTTGTTGGCGCCTTTCAACTTAAACAGCGAACCAAACATTAACAAAAATGCTTTGGGCAGTGTAAGTATGGCAATCAGTGTTTTTTGATTGTAAAATTTTGCCGGAAAGCTAAACAAAAAGGCAACAAAAACCAGGGCAAAAACACCAAACCACTGTTGAATGGAAAAGGCAAAAAACTGCGAATCGGGAAACAGCAAATAAACGATTGCATAAAACGCGGTAATCAGTGTGCTTAAGCCAACCAGCAGAACCCGTGGAGGCGAAACCATTTGATAAACCTTGTCGAAAAAATCGATGTTTGCCTTAAAGAATAAATGAAACAATCCCGGGAAAAAGTACCGGCCAAAATACACAAACTGCGCAGATAACCAGCGTTTTCGCTGTTTTGCAAACACTTCCGATTTTTGTACTTTTTCGTCTGAAACAATGGCATCGTGTACATATTCAATTTTATTTTTGTCTTTCAGAAGTTTTAATTCCAGCTCTTTATCAAAACCGCCGACCGCTTTTACATTGGCCATGGTTTCTTTAAAAAACGAGTAATCGAAAGCCATTCCCGAACCAATTAAAGCCGACGAAAAACCAAGTTTCCGATGCCCTTTTCTAAAAATATGGTTGTTCACTTCTTCGCTGATGGCGTCTAATACCGCAAACGAAGTATTCGTATTTTTGGCCACCCGGTGTCCTTGTACCACATGGAAACCATTGTCGAAAGCCTGGTTGATTTTTGTAATAAAATCGCTCTCCATCATATTGTCGGCATCCAGGATCAGAGCCACATCGTAAGCGTCGCCTATTTCTGCCATGGCTTTATTCAGCGCTTTCGATTTTGTACTCACCTCGAACGAAACCTCCACCAGTTTTATGGGAAGTTTTTTCAACGCTTCGATGGTTGCCGGCTGAAACGAGTCGGCAATAATTATCACATCGTATTTATCTGTAGGGTAATCCTGATTCAAAGCCTCTTTGGCCACATCAACAATTACGGCGTCTTCTTTATACCCGGGAATTAAAACAGCAAATTTTCTAAATTTGGTTTTATCAGGCGTTTTTTGCTTCAACGGAAATATTCCGGCAAAGGCGAAAATAAAGACATAAATGGCTGCGAAACCAAAATATATAAATAAAATATATTCAAAAATTTGAATGATGAATTGAATGATTTCCATGTTTATAATTTTGGGTTATTGTGTAATGATTTGTAATGCGTTAAATTCCAGAAAAGCCCTTTCCAGTAGGCTTTTAAATGGCTGAATTGTCCTTTCACCAAATACAGCAAAGTATTTTTAGGCGCCGAAACAAAAGTTTGAAAAACCCAGCTCAATAAAAATGGCATTCCACTAAAGTTTCTACGTGCAAAAACAAGACGGTTCCGGGTGATATAGTAGGTTTTAAAAGGGCTGTTTTTACCGGTTGATACCGATTCTTTGTGCAAAATGTACGATTTCGGCTGGTAGTAAATTTTGTAACCGGCACGTTTAATCATTTCAGCCCAGTCGTGTTCTTCGTAATACAGAAAATAAACCTCGGTCATCATTCCAACTTCTTCAATTACCATGCGCGGAACCATCATGGCAGCGCCGTGAATTGATTCTGTCTGGCTTAGCTGACCGAATTCAGGGCCATCTTTTTTATAATATCCCAACCCCTGATTCCGCAAGGTAACCGGGTTCATTTTTGTAATGCCTGCGTATTGTAAAATATTCGGATCCCAGTGAAACTTAATTTTAGGGCTGACCATCCCGATTTGCGGATCGCTCTCGAACAACTCTACCAGCGGCTCCAGAAAACCATTGGGAACCTCCGTGTCGTTATTGATAAACATTAAATAATCGCCTTTCGAAGCCCTGACTCCCAAATTATTTCCACCTGCAAAACCCAGGTTTTTATCGCTTTTAATAAGCGTCACTTCCGGAAATTCTTTTTTTATGATATCCGGATCATCATCGGGGCTTGCATTGTCAACAATAATAACCTCAATGTTTTTATAGCTGTTATTTTGTAAAGACCGCAACAAATCGAGCGTAACTCCGCTCTGGTTATAATTCACTGATATAACCGAAACTAATGGTTTATTTTGTTTTGTATCTTTCATTTTTTCTAGCTATTAAGAGCTTCCAAGTTCATCTTTTCTTCATCAATCTCTTTCTGATACGAGCTGCCAAGGAATAAAAATGCCATACTCGAATAAAATAGTATTCCGGTGGGCATTTGCCCAAGAATTCCGTTTCCGTAAGAGGCAACCATAATTCCGAACATGCCCGACACCAGCGCTCCAAGTTGTGCTTTCAGCCAGGGATCTTTTAGTTTGAACATGATGACGTACGAACTTTTCAGCACAACATAAAAAAGGATAAAAAGGTGAAGCGTTAAACCAACAATCCCCTGCTCTACCCACACCAAAACATACCAGCTGTCGGTTGGAATTTGCGAGGCCGGCGAATTAGGAGCTACTTTTGCCGCCTCACGACCGGTTGCACCAATTCCTGCCCCAATTGGCCGCGAAGCCATGTATGCTTTTAATTTCCTTTGATTTTCGAGACGAACCTGCAAAGATTTATCTTCAGGATTAAAAGCGGTTCGCATTCGGTTGATGGTGTAATTTCCCTGCCCGATGGTGGTGTATTTAAAAAATACCAAAACAGATAATCCCAGAATACCACCCAGAATCATCACCTTTAAATTCTTTTGTAAAAGTGTGTATAAGGCAAAACCCATAATGGGCACAGCCATTGCTCCGCGTGTTCCGGAAATCATTAAACCGTACAGCGATAAAAGTCCGGCAGTAGCGTAAAACAAACGCAGTTTTTTCGACCATTTCTGATTCAGTGCAAGGATTGTAAAAACCACTCCCGAATGCCCCATGGACGCTCCAAATTGCCCGGCATCGGTAAAAAATGAGAACACCCGAAGCTTTCCAAATAACAAGTGAGTATCTTTGGCAGGCCCCATCAACCATTTGTATTCAAACGGATCGAGTCCCACATGTTTTTGCCCGATTCCTTTTAATGCCCCCAAAATGGCAAGCACGGCCCAAAGGGTAAAAAAGAAATGCAGGTCTTTACGATTATTGAAAACAATAAAAATCAGTGGAATCGATAAGACCATATATAAACCAATACCACGCATGGAATAAAACCAGGCTACACGGCTAATGGCCTGTGGATTTAGAATCTGAAACAAAATCCATCCGTACCAAATAATGGCAAGAACCAGCAAGTCACCTTTGGCATTTTTCCAGGGAACTTTTTCGAAAAACGATTTAAAAAACAGTGCCACATACACAATTACCAGGTGAAAATCGACCGACATGCCCAAGGGAATCCCTTTGATATAACGGGCAAATCCAAGCATAATATAATTACAAATAAACAGGCCAATTATTCCGATGCGGGGATATTTAAAAATGAAAAATACATACGTTAAAATGAAGGGCAAAGCAACAAAGGCGAAACCGGTAACCATGCCTCCCTTGCCTACCAACGAACCGATAAAAGCAATGGTTAGCACCATAATAAAAAAAGGTACCGGTTTATGAAAAACGCTTGCTCCGCTTTCGTCGTAGAATGTATTTAGTTCATTGGCTCTCACTGTAATTTTTATTCTGTTTGAATCGTTCTTTACTTATCCAGTGCCTTTTTCAAAAAGCTGAAGGCTTCTTCTTTTTTCTTGTCCAGTATTTCATTTACTTTCTCAAAATCTATCTCCGAGTTGATAATTTTATCAATATTCAAATCACTATCTGTAACCAGCCTATCTTCCAGACCAAAAATTTTAAGTAAGGAGGAAAACCTCGACATTCCGCGTTTTACATTTCCTAAGGCAATAAATGGTTTATTAAAAATGATGCAGAAAACGGTTCCATGAAATGAGTCAGTGATTACGAATTCTGCATCCATAAAACCTTTTATCCAATTGGTTACGGGGGGTGCCACACACTGTTCAATATTTTTTTTACCCACATTTCGGAAAAAATTACTGGGCATAGTGGAAAAAGATTCCAATTGAAAATGCTCTTCCACTTTTTTCACCATCTCAATCACTCTTGGGTTACGGTCGAGAATGTAGGTCAATAATTTTTTATCCTGTTCTGGTAGATGATCGTTTTTCACCAACCCGATATATTCTTTTTTTTCAACCAGCAGTGTAGGATCGAGCATCTGAACTGCTTCCATTCCGAAATGTTTCTTGCACAATTCAATTCCCGATTCTTCGCGCACCGAAACGGCATCGAACTTTTTAATCAGATTTTTACAGCTTTCTGATTCACTCTCCGAATATTCCCAATGATCGACTCCGAACGATGCCGCATACGAGATTTTGACAGATTTATCGTTTTCAGGTAAAAATCCTAGATAGTGATTCGACAAATCGGGCGAATACTTTGGTCTCCAAACCTGGTCGCTACCCACAACCCAGGCGCCAAAACTGCCACCGGCCAACGATTTAAATTCCTTTTCCGATTCCAGAAAACGGGTAAGATCGATGTAGGTATCAATAAATTTGCGGGTATGTTGTGCAATGAATAAACTCTCCTTTTTATTGGGCCAGGTGCGAACAACCACCTTTTTGCCCATTAAATATCGTTTTACAAATCTTTTTCCAAAAGAGAGCACTTTTAAAGAAATGGGCATGCCTTTCGACACCCGGTTAACGGTTTCCACCTCATGTCCCATTTTCTTTAAAACCGATTGAATGGCATAGGCTTGTAATATTCCCCCGTAATTGGAGTTAAACGGTAATGTTACTATTCCTATCTTCATTTTAACTGATTGAATTGATTGATTTCTGATTTAATCGGGAACCACTTTAAAACGGGAACCTCCAAATTTTGCCAATACCTTTTGTAACGGTTTAAATATCAAATCGCGTTCGTACTGGTTCATCGACATTTTCCAGAATAGAGGTAAATAAATGGCCACAAAACAGACAATGCCAATACCCAGTTCAATAATACTTTCAAGATGCACAAAACGCAAAATGATAAACGTAATAAGACTTAGAGTAAGCGGAGCGGCCGCCATTCGGCCAATTTCACGCCAAAAGCGTGGAATATCTATTTTTTCTTTTTTGTAGTAATAAATATTCATCCCGATCCATTGCCCCAGAATCATTCCCACTGCAATGGCAGCAGCACTTCCAATGCCTTCGAAACGTTTAACCAGCAACAATTGAAGTACCACGCTGAAAGTAGCCAGCCCCAGATAAAACATTGAACGGAACTTTACTTTGTTGCGTGCCAGTAATATGGTAATTCCAATATTCTGAATCAGCGGAACCGTAAGCGGAACAATTAGAAGTAAGGCAATAATATAAGTTTGTGCGTAATCGGGACCTGCCCAAACCACCACAAATTGCTGTCCGAACAAGATAAATCCGAATAAAATAATGGAAAGGATGATAAACTGAATTCTTCCTGTCCGGATAAACAAATCGGAGATTTCTTTTTCCGAAGATTGTTTGGTAGCCATTGCAGTAACCTTAGGTAAAAACACGCCGGGAATTGCCGTTGAGAAGTTGCGGTACATTTGCTGAAGCTGAATGGCAACAGCAAAAATAGCAACAGCTGCTGTTCCAACAGTGGCACCCAAAATAAGCTGGCCGGAACTCCAATATAGTCGGTCTACAATTACCCCGATAAAAATATAAAAGGAATAACCGGTGATTTCTCTGAACAGGTCTTTTTGAAATCCCCTAAACCTAATCTTTACATTTAATTTGAATCTACAATACGAAAAATTAAGAACCTGAGTTGTTATATTCAAAACAGTCATCAACGCTACCATTCCAATGGCTCTATACCCCATCTTCAGCAGCAAAATCATTATCGTGGTATTAAAAACAATATACCCGATTCGCAGTAATCGTTGGAAAACAAAATTTTCGTAAGCTGTTATTATCGAATTAAAAATGGTCAGTGGAAAGGTAAATCCGAGGTTAAAAGTCATCAACAGAATCATAACCTGTACTTTATACAGCTCTTCGGGAGTAAGGGCTTTGCCGTAAAACATTTCGATATTAAAGTAAAGCCCCAAACCCATTGCAACGGCAATTAAACCGATAACCGAATACACCACAATAAACATCCCGAACATGGAATATAAATCGTTGTGTTTCCCTTCGGCCCTGAATTTCGCAGTATAACGCACAATGGTGTTACCCAAGCCAAAATCGAGCACAGTTAAATATGCCATAACCGATGCCACAATCGAATACAAACCATACTCGCTCTGCCCCATCATTCGCAGCATATACGGCGTATAAAATAACGCTACCAGGTTAGTCAACCCAAGTATTCCATACGAAAGTACTGCTCCTGCTTTTAACTGGTTTATCTTCATCTGTTACAGTTTTCAGTTTTAGGGTACAATGCTCCTATCCTATTGTCTTTTTAGAGTAAAATTGAAATGAAATAACCTGTTTAAAAACCCTCCGGATAAACGACCTTTTACCGGGTATTTCACCAATTACTTTTTCCATTTCATTCAACTCAACACCATTTAGCAATACAGCCTGTTTTACATTTTGTGTTAAACCGGAGAGTTTTTGTAAAGCATTTTTATCGGCATCATTCCATGAGCGATTGGCCCTGACCGTGAGTAATACCATATCGGCTTCGCGGAAGAGTTTAACCGGGTAATTATTTAAACCAACGGATGGAATTTCTATGATTGCAAACTGGTAATCTTCGATATCGATATCTGTTGCCAAACCAGCAAGCGAATTGCAACTTACAAATTCGTTACCCACATTGTATTTTATATAGTCGAAGTCGTATTTTTTGCCCGATTCATCGTAATTCAGGTATACACTTTTAAAGTTGCTACTTGCCAAACGTTCTGCTAACTGAACGCCAAGTGTTGTTTTGCCTTCTCCGTCCTGAATACTGAAAATAATAATTTTAAGCGGTCCTTTATTTTCCAAATCTCCAGACATATTCAGAATACTCTGAAACAATTTATTCAATGACAAGCGGCCCAGTTCGGCATAATCTTTTCTACGGCTTTTTTTAATCATATTCGGGTAAGCGGCAGCAACACTGGCCTGTGCCAAATCTTCAATTCGGGCTACAGTTCTGATATTCTGATTCAGAAAATCGAAAGCAATAATAATAAAGGCAGGAATGATAAAACCAATGATCAAACCGATTAACAACAATATTTTACGTTTGCTGGGCTGCGATTTTAAAGGAAATACCGGTGGTTCTGAAACCTTTAGGTTCGCGTTAAATTCCAGGTTCTGCTGTTTTAATTTGGCCACATTTAAACTGTGCAGTATAGATAAATACTCCTGTTCGGCAATATTAATTTTCCGCTCCAGACGTTTCATTGTGGCACCTTTAGGTGCATATTCCTTCATCAGTTCTTCAAAATCCTGTATTTTCTCATCGCCAACAAGAAGTTTAGCACGGGTTGATTCGAAAACAATAACATTTTCGAGCCACTGGTCCAACACATTTGAAGAAGTAACCCCTTCGATTGAATTATCAATAAAATAGGCCTGATTGATCGACTCACGTAATTTTTGCTGAAGATTATACGATTCGATATTCATTTCTGCAATTTCATCCATTAACCTGCTTTTGTTTATCGAGTCGAATTCTGCCTCATATCCCTTCACCGATATATTAATATTCAACTGGGCAATTTCATTTCTCAGTTTGATAATATCCGAATTATTCAGTTCCTTTTTTTGCTGTGCGGTAAGTTTGTTTTCGAGCACCATTAAAACAGCCGATGCAGCCCTGTTTTCCATTTTTAGCTCGTTGTAATAGGTGGCAAATTGTTCTTTCTGGATAGCTATCTGCTCCGATTGTTCGTAATAATTAATAATGTTGTTCTGCTTATTAAAAACAAGTAACTGATCTTCGGCTTCATCCAATTTTGCCTGCGCCTCAGCCAGTTGTTTCTCGAAATATTTTAATATGGCGTCCGACTGAATCAGTTTCATCGATGAGTATTTTTCAATAAATACCTCATTCACTATCTCAAGGGTTTGCTGGCAAATACCCGGATCGTTCGAGGTATAACTGAGTTCAATTATATCGCTCGAATAAATACGCTTTACCTTAAGTTTTGCCAGTATTTTTTCGTAGCTGTAATCCGGATGATTTAGATATATTAATTCGTAAATAAAATTTTCGAAGTCTTTGTTTTTATACTTTAAAAAAGCGTTATACGTTTTATCGTAGTCTCCTTTTACAACCAGCTTTTTTACTTCTTCGGGGACAATCCGTTTTAATTTATCAAATGATTCTTTCGATATTCTCTCAGGGTCAGGCTTTTCCAATAACATATGAGCCGTAAATAAGCGCAAACCAACTTCTTCGGCTGTTCCTCTCGATTTAATAACATTTATAAGATTGTCGAAAGCGGTCATTGTAGTCAGCCTATCGACTTTAGTACTCTCAATCGAAGTGAGACTCGACCCCGATGCAATTCCGGTGTAAACAGTTGTTTTGGTAGTGTATACTTTTGGTGTATCTTTTGTCTGGTAAAAGATAATTGCAAAAAGAATTACCGGCCCCAACATTAAAATGAGGTAATGCCTTAACAATAGCCTTATGAAATAAATCAAATTCAAATCGCTGTTTTTAAATTTACATTAATCCCGATTGTTTCCTGCAAAAGGTGCAATGCAACAGTATGTTCTATCCTAACTTCTTCAAGTTCAAGTTGCAGCTGTAAAAGTGCTCCCTTTTGTTTGGTATACTCCGATAACTGAATTTTACCGTTTCTGTAATTTACTTCGGTATCCAGCATCTGAAGTTTAACAGTCTCCAATTCAGAAGTTTTTATTACTAACTTCGAATGAGCTCGTAATAAATTTCCGTATTGATTAATTACCAGTTTCCTTAATTCAGTAATTGTATTGTTTCTTTGGTAGTTTAATTTTACTTTTTCTTTCAGGGCCACATCGCGGTTAACCTTATCGAATAACGATGAGAAAGGTAGTTTAACAGCCAATCCCACACTATATCTCGATTGTTTTGTACTGGTACTCCCCAGATAATCTTCACCTAAATCCTGATTAATTATCAAATTATCGAACATGCCATACTGGGCTGTACCCGTTAAACTAAAATACGACAGCCAATCTTTCTTCTCTGATTTTACTTTCAAATCCTGAATGATAATATCGGCATCAATCATTTTCAATAAAGGCGAGTGTACTTCAGCCGAGTCGAGCAATTGGTCAAGCGGCAGGAACTCGTTTTGTAAATTGTGCATCGATAATTCTGCGTCAATTTCGTCAAAACCTGCCTGCCCTCTGCTACAAACAGAGTAACTTAAAACAAATGCAACAAATACTATTTTTAAGATGTACTTTTTCATTTGAAATGCAGTTTTACACATTTTCTTTCTGAAAAACAGCTCTGAACGTGCGAATAATAATCCAGATATCTTTCCAGAATGAGAATCGGCTGTTTGCGATTTCTGAATATTTATTATCAAGCTCCTTTCGTTCTTCGGGCGACATTTTCGAAGTGCGTCCCCGGGCTTCAACCTGCCACAAGCCGGTAAGTCCGGCCGGTCCATTAAAGCGATCGGTCCAGTCGTCGGTAGTTAACAGCTCGGCTTCGTACAATGGTAGCGGGCGATTCCCCACAATCGACATGTCTCCCTTTAATACATTTATCAACTGAGGCAATTCATCAATACTCAGCTTTCTGATTATGTGTCCCACTTTTGTTATTCGCGGATCGTTCTGAAATTTTACAAAAGCACTGTCCTGTTGTTCCTTCTTTTGTTTGATCAAGTTCTTTTCGTCCACTTCAATATCGTCGCCAAACAGAATTGGAGAATCGTTACCGGAATCTTCAGTTTGAATATTCTCTTCTGTAACTATCACTTCTTCATTCTCTTCCTCGTTTTTATATTGATTTAAATGTTCGAATTCTTTCAGGCGTTTATCGGCATCAGGATACATTGATCTTAACTTCAAAAAATTGAATATGCGGTAACCGGTGCCCACACGTTTCGATATGTAATACACTTTCCCTTTCGATTCGAGGCGTATGGCAATTACAAAAATGATAAGCAAGGGTGATAAAAATAATAAAGCCAGACCCGAGAAAAAGATATCGAAACTACGCTTGAAAAACGGTGTTTTATATATGCTTTTCTCAATTGAACGCGACTCTTTATTAATTATATCAAGTTGAGGTTTTAAAACTTTCAGGAGCTTTATTCTTTCGTAAACTGTTTTTGCATTTACCGGTTTCTGATAGACGTCATCTACCTTATTTTTAAAGGCGACACCAACCAGTTCACTGGTATTTTCAGAAGTCAGCACAATATAAGGCAGTTGGTTCGAGGGATCTATTTCATCAATAAAATCTTTATGGAATTCTATACCGTTTCTTCCAGGCAACTGTTTTTCACAGATTATTCCATCAACAGTATTATTTTGTTTCAGCCAATTTATTGCATTTAACGCATTGGGGTAGTGAAAGAAGTCGATTAACGAGGACTCGCTTTTAAAATCTTCGATCACCGCATCATCAGAGCCTATGTATACCAGCCTCAACTTTCGGGTAAGCATTCTGTGAAATTTAAAAGTGTTACAATGAAATCCAAAATCTGCTATTTCTAACGATTTAAGATCCTGTCAATTCGAATTAGTAATTCTTCAGGATTAAATGGCTTAACAATATAATCTTCAGCGCCAAGCTTTAAACATTTAATCCGGTCGTTACTACCGTCTTTACTACTTAGAACAATCATCGGGATATCTTTAAAGAATCCACTAGACTTCACATGGCTTATTAATTCCATTCCGTCAAGATTTGGCATTTGCAGGTCGGTTAAGATCATATCCGGAATGTTTCCGTCTTGTAACCACGCCAGGGCCTGCAAACCATCTTCTTTTGCTTCAACATCATAGCTTTTGCTTAAAAATTGCATTATAAGCTTGCTAATTGAAGTCTTATCGTCGACTAACAAAATCTTTTTCATGCTAATGGTTTGTGTAATTATTATGATTCGTCCATTAACAAATATATGATTTGCAGGTTTATAAAAAACAAAATGATAGCGTAGCACTCAAAAATCAGCAAAGAATCAGATAATTGCCTAGAAAAAACGTCAGTTTTACTTAACAAAATTAAGAAGTAAAGAAGAGAATGGAGTAAAAATAACCTATTGACTCGCTTAGAACAGTGCGCATTCCTTTACTCGATTTCCACCAGTTATCCATTTCGTAAGTGCGATCGGCAACAGTATAAACTCCAACTTCGTAAGTATTGCCTAAGGCTTTCCTGAAAAGGTATTCGCTTCTGCGAGCATGACAACCTACAGCAACAATATTAATTTTTGCGCCTTTAACAGAATTGGAATCAAGCCAGTTTTTCAGCGTCTGAGCAGAAGAATAAGTACGGTTTCTTTGAACAGCCCCTGTAGAAAGCACTATAATCTTCGTTGAATCCATCCCAAGTGCAATGAACGTATGATACGAAAGCTCTGCCATCGATTTAATGTCTGACAAATAATATCCCGAAGCCAGGTCTCCCCCGCTTACAACAATGTATTTATACTCTCCGGAATAGTAAAGCTGCATGGCTTCCTTTATCGCAGAATCCGGCAAATATCCGTCAACCACCAGAATATTACCTTCTACAGGATTGGAACGGCTTAGAAAAAAGGGTAACCGCAAAAAGCAGACATACAAAAATGACAAAATACCAATAGCCAGCAATAACCTGCCAGACCATGTTAAACGGTAACATTCTCTTTTTCGAATTAGTCTGATTTTTAATTTCATTTGATAATTGCAATGAATGAAATTTCTTAAATTAACTGTTAAGTATTTTTATTACCAGCTCTTTGGTTAATGGTTTATCGCCTGCCTTTTTCCTGATATCGTCAAAAGTATATCGAAAATCGCAACCAGATTTCCAGTTACTACACCCATATGCCGTTTTTCCTTTTACAATTTTTCCGGAGCCACACTTCGGACAAACAGGCATTTCATTCTGGGTATTCTTTTTTGTTCCCCCCTGATGCTCAAATTCAATCTCAAATGAATCGTTCAGTTTTAACTTGCCTTCTACTTTTTCGCCTCCCTGAACAAATCCCTTTAATTTTGTTGTAGATTTTTTTTCGACCAACCTTTTTACCTGGCTGTCAGTCAATTTCTTCTCCAGATATACAAACGGAAGACGAAAGTCACACCCCTCTTTCCATCGGCTACAACCGTAAGCACTTTTCCCTTTCAACAAACTTCCTTCCTTACATTTTGGACAAAGAGCCAATGAATTACCGGATTTTGCAGGAACTTTTCCTGCCTTATTTTTTTTAGTTTTTTTCTTAGATTCAGGTACCTGTGCTGACAAACGAACACTGTTTTGTTCTTTCAATACTTCTACCACCAGGTCGTACACCATCCGTTTCATATCAAAAATGAACCTTTTGGCGCTATATTCTCCCTGTTCTATTTCACGGAGTTTCTTTTCCCATTGCCCCGTTAATTCAGCCGATTTTAATAAGTCATTTTGAATAATATCGATGAGCTGAATTCCCATTTTTGTGGGTAGTACCAGTTTTTTTTGACGCTCGATATATTTTCGCCGAAACAAAGTCTCAATAATAGCTGCCCGCGTTGATGGCCGTCCAATACCATTGGCTTTCATTAAATCGCTCAACTCTTCATCTTCCACTTGTTTTCCGGCTGTTTCCATTGCCCGTAAAAGAGAAGCTTCGGTATAATTGCGCGGAGGTTTTGTTTCTTTTTCAGTAAAAGATGGTTCGTGCGGGCCGTGTTCGCCTTTATCAAAAGGAGGTAGAATTCTTTCGTCATCCGCCTTACTGTCAACTTTTTCTGACTGAAATAAAACACGCCACCCCGGACTTAAAATCTCTTTCCCCGATGTTACAAACTTTACACTATCTACTTCTGCATCAACCTGGGTTTTAGCCACATTACAATCGGGATAAAAAACCGCAATAAATCTTCTGGAGATTATATCGTAAACCTTCTTTTCGTTTCCTCCCAGCAACTTTTCTTCACCTGTTGGAATAATTGCATGGTGATCGGTAACTTTCTTATCATTAAATACTTTACTCGTTTTCCGGATCGATTTGCTCAATAACGGAGCGGTAAAATTGGAATATTCTTTCAACCCTTTTAAAATTCCCGGCACTTTCGGATACATATCATTGGGAAGAAACGTCGTATCCACCCTAGGATAGGTAACTGCTTTCATTTCGTAAAGCCGCTGAACAATTTTTAAAGTCTCATCTGCTGTTAATCCGAATTTGGTATTGCAGTATACCTGAAGACTTGTTAAATCGAATAATTTGGGGGCATATTCCTTCCCATCCTTCTTTTCTACATTGGTGATAAACAAATCCTTTCCAAGTACCTGATTTAATAACTTCTCACCATCCTCCTTTTTAAAAAACTTACCTTCAGTATTATTAAAAACAGTTTCCCTGTATACAGTTTGTAACTCCCAGTATGGCTCAGGTTTAAAATTCTCAATTTCGTAGTAACGGTTAACCAACATGGCCAGTGTGGGGGTTTGCACTCTTCCAATAGAAAGAACTTGTTTGTAGCCACCATATTTTAGTGTATACAAACGGGTAGCATTCATTCCCAGCAACCAATCACCAATGGCTCGGGAGCTTCCGGCATAAAACAAATTATCAAATTCTGCAGAGGGTTGTAATTGTTTGAAACCGTTTTGAATTGCTTCAGTTGTCAGAGATGAAATCCATAATCGTTGTACCTTGCCTTTGTATCCAGCTTCCTTTATCACCCAACGCTGTATCAGCTCCCCTTCCTGGCCCGCATCACCGCAATTTATAACCACTTCGGCCTTTTTAAGAAGATTTTTTATAACATTGAATTGCTTTTTCACACCGCTGTCGCCCTGTATTACTTTGGTTTCAAAGCGCTCGGGCAACATGGGTAAAGTATTTAAATCCCAATGTTTCCATGAGGAATTATAATCTTCGGGAGGCCAAAGGGTGCAAAAATGGCCAAATGTCCAAGTTACCTGGTATCCATTTCCTTCAAAATAACCATCATTCCGTGATTTTGCCCCTATAACCTGAGCAATCTCTCTCGCTACACTTGGTTTCTCTGCGATACAAACTTTCATCTGTTTAATAATGTCCGTTTTTGCGGTCTGTAAATTGACGAATTAAACCAACCCTTCCTTATTTTCCGGATCTGTTTTATTCTTTTTAGAATTAAATGCAAATATACACCGAACATAAAAATATAACGAAAATAAACGCTTTTATTCAGGCCGGATACAAATTATAAAGCAACTGTTATTCATCTCTTCTGAATAGAATCACCCGCATCGTTCACAGTAAAATAAGTTCGAACTCGTGCTATTTCCAGAGTAAAATGAAATATTTTAAATAGAACAGATGACAAAATGTTAAGATACTTGTGAGATAACTAAAATTCCATAATTTAGCGACTCCTAAAAAACTGAAAAACATTCGTTAATGAAAATCTTAAAGATAAAACTGCACTGGCAAATTTTAATTTCACTGGGATTGGCTGTTCTATTTGGTTATTATGTTCCAACAGGCACCAGATACACTGCATGGATGGGTGAAATTTTCCTGACAGCTCTGAAAATGGTCATTGTTCCTTTAATCCTAAGCTCAATTATATCGGGTGTAACCAGTATGGGAGGCGGTAAAAATCTTGGCCGGCTGGGTGGCAAAACCATGTTGTATTATCTGTCGACAAGTACTTTTGCCATATTAACCGGGTTATTACTGGTAAATATCATCAGGCCCGGTGTTGGAATTGAAATGGGATTCACACAATCGGTTGAAGGTTTGGAAGAAAAGGCGGGCTCGGTGAACGATATTTTAATGCGGATTGTACCTCCAAATATATTCGAAGCCATGGTGAATGGTGATATCCTTCCCATTATTTTCTTTGCTATTATTTTCGGAGTATTCATTTCGCAGGTAAACGACAAATACAGAGAAACACTCACAACTTTTTTTGAAGCGGTATTCGAAGTGATGATGAAAATGACCATGTTCATTATTAAATTCACTCCACTGGGAATTTTTGGAATTGTATCACGCGAGGTAAGTCGAAATTCACACCAGTTGGCCGACCTTGCAGGAGGAATGGCAATTTATATGTTAACAGTAGTTCTGGCACTGGCTTTACATGCTTTTGTAACGCTTCCGTTAATTGTTCGTTTTATTGCCAAGGCGCAACCGTTTAAGCACCTTAATAATATGGCTACGCCATTACTTACTGCATTTTCAACGGCTTCGTCGAGTGCAACTCTTCCTTTAACAATGGAAGCCGTAGAACACAAAAGCGGTGTTTCTAACAAAATTACAAGTTTTACTTTGCCCCTGGGCGCCACTGTAAACATGGATGGAACAGCCTTGTACGAATGTGTGGCAGCCATGTTTATAGCACAGGTTTATGGGATTGAATTTACGTTTGTTGAACAAATTTTAGTTGTGGTAACAGCATTGCTTGCTTCGATTGGGGCTGCAGGAATTCCGATGGCGGGTTTGGTTATGCTCACCGTAATTCTTACCGCCGCAGGTCTGCCGCTTGAAGGTATAGGACTAATTTTGGCTGTTGATTTACCACTTGACATGCTTAGAACCACTATTAACGTTTGGAGCGACAGCTGTGGTGCTGTTACCGTGGCACGGTCGGAAAACGAAAATACCAATATTGGAATATAAGACAAAAGCCGGCGATTAAAATGCCCGAGCTTCATTTTAAGCTTCAAAACTCTTTTTTCTGCAAGGTTTGTAATTATCTCTGCAAACAGCAGACTATAATCGATGAAACAAGGTCTATTTACAGAAAAGGACAGTTGGACGATATTTTTAACTTATTGGCAGAATATCAGTTATTTATTCATTCAAAACACGTACAATTGTAAAAAATTGAATTGTTTGATCAAATGAAAATTTTTAAATACAGGGTATTAAACCACATTCTGTTTTGGTTATTTATCTTTACTTTTTATACAATACCATATCTTCTCTCGTATGGTTTTGTACTCGAAGCTTTTATTAACATCATTTACCTGCCCATTGATATAATCGGGGTATACATTGTTATTGAGTTTCTTATTCCCCGCTATGTATTTCGCCAAAAGAACTTTTTAATATTCTTCATTGGAACAACTGTTATAATTGCATTAAATATCCTGATTTCGCAGTTCATTAAATTCGATATTCAGCCCAAACTCGGGTTCTGGGTTATGCGAAGACCGATGACCTACGAAATGTTCTATGCATTACTGAATAATTTTATGATTATTGGCACCGCCACTGCCCTTAAAATGTTTAGTTATTCTTATAATATTCAGCTAAAAAAATCGGAACTCGAACGTAAAACAGTGCAATCAGAACTTGGGATTCTTCGCTCGCAGGTTAATCCGCATTTTTTATTTAATGTTCTAAACAATATCGACTCTTTGATCTACGAGGATAAGGAGAAAGCTTCCAATGCTATATTTCTTTTATCAAAGATTATGCGTTACATGTTGCAGGAATCAACCCAGGAAAATGTGAGGCTCGACAATGAAATCAGCTACATTAAAGATTATCTTGAACTTGCCAAGCTGAGTTTCAGCGATCCTGAATTTCTGGAATTCAAGCTTGAGGGATCTGCCAAAGCAAAAACAATCCCTCCCCTTCTTTTTATACCAATTATAGAGAATGCTGTTAAACATTGCAATAAACAGGCAAACTCTCCGGGTATCAGTATTCGATTTAATATTAAAAGCGACAGCATTGAACTACATACATCAAATTATATTAAACACAACGACTATAAACTGCCAGATAATGGTACAGGAACCGGCTTAAAAAATGTTGAAAAACGATTAAAGCTATTGCACAAAGACGATTACGTTTTTAATATCACACGAAAAATGGATAAATTTGATGTGTACATTAAAGTTCCTTTTATTTAAATCTTCCGGATATGAGAATGAATTGCATAGCTGTTGATGACGAATTACTTGCACTTAAAAAAATTCAAAGATTTGCTGAGAAAATTGATTATTTAAATCTTCTAGGAACCTTCGACAATGCGCTATCTACCTTCTCATTCCTGCGGGAAAATAAGGTCGATCTTATATTTCTCGATATCCAGATGGATGAATTTACCGGCATCCAGTTGCTTGAAACACTGAAAGATCCACCATATGTAATTTTAACCACAGCATTCGATGAATACGCACTAAAAGCCTATGAGTTGGATGTAATTGATTACCTTCTGAAACCCATCCCCTTTGAGCGATTTATTAAAGCAGTTGAAAAGGTTTATGCCCGTTTTCTTAAGGACCAGAATGTTAAAACACAGCCACAACAGGTTCAAAGCGAAGCAGAAAACAATGCACAGGTAGATTACATGTTTATCAAATCTGGCAACAAAACCGTAAAGGTGTATTTTAATAAAATCTTATACATTGAGGGGCAGCGTGATTACCTGCAAATTCACACCGAGGACAACAAAATAATGACACTCCTGAACTTTAAGAAAATGCAGGAGATGCTCAACCCAAATAAGTTTATAAGAGTTCACAAATCATACATTATTGCTCTTGACAAAATAGATTATATTGAAAACAACGCGATTAAAATCAAAAATAAATTAATACCGGTAAGCAATACCTATAAAATTGCCTTTCACAACCTGTTAAACCAAAGAAATTTTCTGTAGTTATATTGATTTGAATCTTTAAAATCCCTTCAACCATTTTTTATCAGATTTTTATATTTTTTAGCTCAAAATTTTATTTTTGCATCTGTCTTTTAATTTTTACCATAAAAATTAAATAGAGACAAAACATTAGCAGAAATGTAGTAATCCATTACAAAAAGGGTAACAACATACTTAAGTTTAATGAATTAACTAACTGGAAAAATATAGACAAATGAAACGTGGAGTTCAACTTTTATTCTTGTTTTCAACTTTATTTATACTTTCTAATTGCAAAAAAGCAGACCAACACAAGCTTCTCTATAACAAAAGTTACATTGATGAAATTAAGGCCGCACGCAAAGATGTCGGATTTTTTATCGCCAGTAATTTTATACCCGGTGCATCGGTTTCGGTTATTAAAGATGGCGAATTAATCTATTCTGAAGCCTTTGGCTTTGCTTCGAAGGATCTGGAAGTAAAAGCTACTCGTGATACTAAATTCAGGATTGGCTCCATGTCGGAAATATTTACCAACGTAATTTACCAAAAGCTGGTTGAGGAAGGAGTAATTCATCCCGATTCCAGTATTCAAACTTATTTGCCCGATTTTCCAATAAAACAATATCGGATAAACCTGAAATATCTGGCTCATCATATGTCAGGAATAAGAAAAGCTGATAATCATGAAATGAGCAGTTCAGGGAAAACGATATCCATAGAAACGGGACTTGAAACCTTCAAAGATGATCCACTGGCAAATCCACCAACAGTTTACCAGGAAGAAACAATTTTTGATTATAATCTTCTGGGAGTGATTATGGAAAAAGCAACCGGTAAAGCGTATGCAAATTTGTTAAAAGAATATGTTACCGACACCCTTCATTTAAATAATACTGTTATCGACAATCCTGTGGTAACAATTAAAAACCGAAGCGATTTTTACGACCTTAATTTTATAGCACAGGTGGTTAATGCAACTTCCTTCGACCTCAGGAGAAACGCACCTTCAAACGGGCTGCTTTCAACTTCTGATGATCTGGCTAATTTGGGATGGATTCTATTGAATTCAGATTACCTTTCAGAAGAAACACGGGCACAGTATTTCAAATCGTTTTTGTTGTATGGTGATTTTCCATCTACTCTTTCGAACAGTTGGATTTTAATGGAAGATAATCAGGGGCAACCCTATTATGGCAAGATAGGCGAAGTAAGAGGAGGAAGCAGCACTGTGGTACTTTATCCGGAATATGGTCTGGTTATCGCATATGCATCTAATGTTACTTCATCCAGAAATCAATCACCCGTATTCAAAATTGCATCACATTTTTTGCCTCAACCTGAAGAAACAAAAACATCTGACAAATAAGATAAACGATAAATAATTTCTCCTATTCAATAAGATTTTTATAAAATGTTTTAACTTCCCACTTAAAACAATATATGGAAACCCTTATTATTCTAGGTATCATATTAGGAATGACAGGCGGGATAGCTGCAACAATCGCCTATTACAAAAATAAAAATCAAAGACATCTGAAAAGTCAATCGGTACTGTTACTTGAAAAAATTAAACAAGTTTGCAAACTGATTACTGTTGAAGGAGAATTTTCTGAAATCTTTACGCACCGTGACGAAAAGAATTTATTCTTCAATCTTTTTCAGACAGAAAAAAAAGCCTTGCTTATTATAAAAGCCAAGGTGATGATTGGCTTTGATCTGACCAAAATCAATATTGAAATTAACACACAGCAACGGCAGGTAAAACTATCTGAATTTCCCGAGCCTGAAATACTTAGCATTGATAACGATCTTGAATATTATGATATTAAAAAAGGTATAATTAACAAGTTCTCAGAGACTGATTTAACCAATCTGAATAAAAAATCGAAAGAATTTATCAGGAAAAAAGTAGAAGACAGCCAGCTGGTACAAATCGCTAAAAATCAGGCCCATGAAACTATTTCTCTCATTAGGCAACTCATCGAATCTGTTGGATGGAATCTTGTGTCAGAAAAGATTGCTTTGAAACATAACAATACCAAACGCGAGTTAAATTCCGAATAGAAACTTTTAATTTCATTTTGCCTTCTAAAAGTTAATACCAATTATTATCTGAAGGCTAAAATCATCTATTGAATTTATAAGATTGATATTAGCAATATAACACAACTCACGCGATTCATTCGGTAACATAAACTATAAAATAGTTCAAACAAAAAACAGGTAACAATTTACATGCTACCTGTTTTTAACCACTTTAATCTAGTTTATAATCGGTTCGCCCTTGGTTTTAGGCTAGTAAGGCTTCCAATTCTTACAGGTTCACCCGATTCAATACTGTTTCGGGCAGCAATCCCAATTAGTACAGACATAGCTCCATCGCGGGTTCCTGCAATATGTTTATAAATATCCTCATTCTCCGGGTGTTTAAATATCTGGTCGTGCAGACGAATATCTCCACCACCATGACCTCCACGACTAAATTTAACATTTACCGTTTCCGACTCATTCCACAGTTTATGAGAAATAATTGGTTTTAAAGAACCTAAATCATTGTTGTTCTGATTCATTTCCTGTGAGTGCAATTCTTCCTGCGATAATTTTTCTGTATCCATAAACGGAACATCCAAAAATGCATCAATACGTCCTTCTGTGCCATTAAAAGCCACACGCCATCCTTCCCACGGCGAATAGGTAGTAAGCATATAGTTTACAAAAACATTATTCGCATACTTAATATTCACATTCATCTTATCGTAAATATTAATTTCAGGACGGAATAAACAATTATCGCGGATATATCCATCGTATTGCTCATTCTTCGCGTATAATTCATTTTCAAACCTGCTTTTTGTAATATCCCAATAAAACTTGCAGGTATCCTTCTCGTTGCACGAACGGCAGTTTACACCCTTTTTCTCAGGCCGCCCACCATAAAATTCCAGATCACCATAAGCAAATACCTCTTCAGGATCGGAATCCAGCCACCAGTTAATCAGGTCGAAATGGTGAGTAGACTTGTGAACGAGCAAACTACCACTGTATTCGCGCTGTCCGTGCCATCTTCTAAAATACGAAGCTCCGTGGCTGGTATTTAACATCCACGAGAATTCAACAGATACCAGGTCGCCAATTACCTTATTCATCAGCATTTCCTTTATTTTGGTATTATACGGACTCCAGCGATAATTGAATCCAACAATAACTTTTCGTTTATATCTGCGTTCTGCATCCAAAATTTCCTGACATTTATCTTCGTCAGTTGTCATGGGTTTTTCAGTTAGAACGTCAATCCCCTGTTTCAACGATTTTATAATAAACTCGTGATGAAGCGCATCGGGAGTAGTTACAATTACCAAATCAGGAGTTTGTTTGGCAACCATTTCTTCAAAAGAATTGTAAATACCACATTCTTTTCCAACTCCAATAAAATCTGCTGCAAATTTAACCCGGCCAGGATTATGGTCAACCAATGCAACAAATTTCAGAATGTCCGCATATCTGTCAACGAGTGCCTTTCCCCAAAAACTACTACCTCTGATGCCGGTTCCAACTAAGGCTATTTTTAGTTTTCCTCCATCAGCAAGCACAGCGGCTTTTAAAGGATTGGATACTACTGCTCCGGCTGCTATTGTTCCGATGGTTGTTAGAAAATTTCTTCTGTTCTGCATAACAAATAATTTAAATTCAATCGTTTTATCATTTCAGTAATCAAAATAAACATACTTCTATTTCAAAAAATTGCAAAAAACTTTAACTTGCACTTGGTAAAAAATCTGTTAACTTTGTCGTTAACGCAATTCATTATCAGCTATTTAATGAGACAGTATCATCAAATAAACCATGCTCTTCAAAAGGTATTAAACAGCCAATGTTTTTCAAAATCAGTCGTTTTGAAAGAGTTATTCAAGCACCTTGTGGAGAAATCGGTTAAAGGAGAAGATCTCAATGAAGTTGATATTGCCTATGAGGTATTTGGGAAAAAACATGACCAGGATAAAGAAGTTAACATTCGCATTTATGTATTTAATCTTCGAAAAAAACTGCATGAGTACTACGAAAAAGAAGGACAGAACGATGAAATTGTATTTTCAATTCCTAAAGGCAACTACGAGGTAGACATTACTGTCAACCGTAAGCTCATCTGGAAATCGCGAATGGTAAAGTTCAGCCCTGTGCTATTAGTGTTCAGCGTACTTTTTATGGCGCTTACCTTTATCGTTAACCACAGTGAAAAAAGACCGGAAATTACCCGCAGCTTTTTATGGAATGGCATATACAAATCAGACTACCCTCTTCTTATTGTATTGGGTGATCATTATTTTGTATTGGCACGAAATAAAATGGGACAATTAGGAACAACCCGTTACACGCACATTAATTCGGATAATGACTTCAATTCGCTACTTTCGGAATTACCTGAAACCCAAAATGATTTTCTTAAAACTGACCAAACCTACATTAATAAACAAGCCCCTTTTGCCATGTACAAGGTTTTGAGTTTTTTAGGTGGCAATCAGGTTGATATTGATATGCGCTACTCCAGCGATTTGCAATGGGAACATCTGGCAAAAAACAATACACTATTTATCGGGTCTTATAAGACTCAGGGTATCTTGAAAGATATTTTTGAAAAAACAGGTATTTATTTCAATATTGATGAATCTGAAGTGAGTTATACTCATAATGATTCAACTGAAGTATTCCAAAGCAGGCAAAGTGAATTTCTATCCAAAGAATTTGCTTCTCTTATCCATTTTACAACTAACGACAGCAGAATTGTAATGGCCTTAATGTGCAATACCGACCTGGGAAACATTGCACTTGTAAAACACATCAGTGAACCAGAAAACCTTGAGAAACTAAAGGAATATGCTTTAAATTTTCCAAACGATAATTTTAGGGCCATATTTGAAGTGAGTGGTCAAAAACAAACAGATTTTAAAATCCAGTTAAAATATATCGACCCTATTACCATTGATATTGACGAAATCTGGCCATAATTTTCGCTTTGCAGAAAGTGCTATTTTATAGAATGGATACTTCGTTAAATCTTATTTCTCGCACATTCTCGGGGTCAATTCCAAATAAAAAATTACATTTGCGCACTAAAGCCGCAATTATTCATTTTTGAGGGAAACGATTAATTAAAAATCGTTATTATGGATGTTATTGATTATAATTCGAACTGGCGCAAGGTAGCTTCAACCATTTACAAAAAACCTTCTGATTCGAAAATTTATGGAATGGTAGAGTTGGATGTTACAGAAATCGAAAAGTTTATTGCAAAAAAAAGAAAAGAAGGACTAAAAACTACCCTTACATATATTCTTACTCTTATTATAGGAAGAGCAATCAGAAATGAGGTGCCGGAATTAAATACCTACGTAAAAAGGGGAAAAATTGTTCAGCGCGAAAGCGTAGATGGAGTTGTTAGTGTTTTGCTGGCAGGAGGTCAAATGGGATCGATAAAAGTTGAAAAAGCCGATCAACAGACCATTCAGGAAGTCACTGATGAAATTGCCAGACACATTCGCGAATCAAGAAAGGGAAATGAGAATGACACCATGCAATCGAAAAGCATGTTAGCAGGTGTTCCATGGCCTTTCAGGAAATGGCTTTTCAGATTATATCGGACTGTAACCATCGACTGGGGAATTTCAATACCTGGAATCGGGCTCGATTCAAACAGCTTTGGTTCCTATGTGATTTCCAATATAGGCACAGTCGGATTAGATACCGGTTACGGTTCTCTCCTGCCCTCGTCAAATGTTTCTCTTGTTATGATACTTGGAAGCATTCAAAATAAACCGGCAGTTGTAAACGGAGAGATTGTTTCCAGAAGAATAATGTTACTTTCTGCCACACTTGATCACAGGGTCGTTGATGGTTCTCATGGAGGGAAATTATTCAGACACATAAAATACCTGGTAAAAAATCCACATTTACTGGAAGAAAAACCAGTGGAAAATCTGGCAAAATTCTAGTAAAAGGCTCCTATTTCTGTTGCAAAACATATTCACAAAAAAAGTCCGTGTACGAACACGGCTAAATAAAAAAAATCCTTAGTTTTGTTTGCATTTTGTTAAGCTTTTATACGAGAAACTCTTAAAAACTAAGCTTTATCGAACTAAACAAACAGATCAGAATTAAGGATATTGCAGAGAAAGCAAAGGTATCTATTGGCACTGTTGATCGAGTGTTACATAATCGTGGAGAGGTAGCAGAAACTACCCGGAAAAAGATTCTTGAAATAATTGAAGAATTGAATTATCATCCGAATATTCTTGCCAGTACTTTAGCGTCAAAAAAGTCTGCATTGTTTGCAACACTGTTTCCCCACCCTCCTTCAAAAGAAGGATATTGGAACAAACCATTAAAAGGAGTACACAGAAGAATTGCTGAACTTCCTCAATATGGTTTACAAATAAAGTCATATACCTTTAACCAGTCCGATTCGAAAAGTTTTGTAAACGAAGCAAAACAAATTCTTGAATTAAAGCCTGACGGTGTAGTAATGGCTCCTTTTTTCAAAAAAGAAGCTCTTGTTTTTATTAAAGAATTAAAAGCGCTGGGAATTCCGTTTGTTTTCATCGATTCTGAAATTAAAGATGCGGGACAATTGAGTTATATTGGGCAAGACTCATACCAGAGTGGACACGTATCAGGAAAATTGCTGGACATGATGCTGCCTGAAGGAAATATATTAATAATTCACTTTGCAAAAGAGATGGACAACCAAAACCATCTGGTTCAAAGAGAATTAGGATTTTATAATTGGTTTAAGAATAAGGAAGGCAATGTTCATCAGTTATTTACTGCCGAAGTACCTGACACAGAATCGGATGAGTGGATGGAAAAAATTGCTAAAAATATTACCGAAAAAAATATCAAAGGAATTTTTGTTACCAACTCACGTGTATTTTATGTTGGCCGGCTGGTTAATAAATTGGGTATTAAAGACCTCAAAATTATTGGGCACGACCTGGTTAAAGAAAACGTGGAATACCTGAAAAAGGATATCGTTCAATTTTTAATTTGCCAACGACCTGAAGAGCAGGGATATAACTCAGTAAATAAACTTTTCAGGAGCATAGTTCAGAAGAGAAAAATTCAAAAAAGGAACTATACTTCCATAGATATCGTAACAAAAGAGAACGTAGATTATTATAAAGAATTTAAATAATTAAATATGCAAGCATTATCATTTAACGATCTAAAAGGAAAAGTATGTGTAATTACCGGTGGAGCCGGTGTATTGGGACATGCTATGGTAAGTGCAATAGCATCGGTAGGAACCAAAATAGCTATTGCTGATATTAACAAAGAAGTGGCCGATAAAGTGGCAAAGGAAATTGCTGAAGAATCAGGTTCCGAAGTAATCGGTATCGAAGCCAATGTTTTAGATAAAGCATCGCTTCAGGCAGCAAAAAAAGAGATTAATGAAAAACTGGGCGATATTGATATCCTGATTAACGGTGCCGGTGGAAACAGTCCTCAAGCAACAACAAAAGTTGAGCAAATGCTGGAAGAAAACCTTAATAATCTGGAAGATACTTTCTATGGTCTGGAGATGGAAGGTTTTGATAAGGTTTTTGCTTTAAATTTTAAAGGAACCCTGCTTCCAACAATGGTTTTCACCCAGGACATGCTAAAACACAAAAAAGGTGTTGTGCTGAATATATCGTCAATGAATTCGTACAAACCACTAACAAAAATTCCTGCTTATTCAGCAGCTAAAGCATCAATTAATAACTTTACAGAATGGCTTTCTGTTCACCTGGCAAAAGTTGGAATTCGTGTAAATGCCATTGCTCCCGGATTTTTTATTACACACCAAAACCGTTTCCTGGTAATGGATGAAAAAACCGGTAATTATTCGGCACGCGGACAAAAAATTGTTGACAATACCCCCATGGGTAAATTCGGAGAACCTGAAGATTTACAGGGAGCTACTTTATTCCTTATCTCAGATGTGTCAAACTTTATTACAGGTATTGTTATTCCGGTTGACGGAGGATACAGTGCTTTCGGAGGAGTTTAAAATGTAATGAAACTGATAATGCATGAGCCAAATCTTTCGGTTTGGCTTTTTTAAAAATCAGTTCCGTTAACGCTAACGACACTTTTCTCAAAAAAAATTGAGTCAAAACAAAATAAAAGTAAACCAATACAACAAAGTTTTACGTAAAAAACAGAACTTGCATTAAAAATTAAGAATATGGAACTAAAACAAAATTGCAAATACGCTATGCTGGTGCCTACCAGTATGGGAACCAGGATTACTCCCGAAAACGGGCAACCAGTCCATGCCAGCGATAAGTTTACATTATATGCTACCAGTGCCGAAACAAACGTTGCCAGTATTTCATCATACCTGGGACTTCCGGTTAAAGTTTTAACAACTTTCGTAAAAGGAAGCCCAATTGCTGCTTTCATAAAAAGCAACCTGAAAGCCCGCCACATGGATTACGAAGGACCTGAGGTGGAACAAGGAAATCCATGGGGATACAGGCACCAGATTAACATTGCCGACAGCGGATATGGGTCAAGAGGTCCAAGAGTTTTCAACGACCGCGCCGGTGAAGTTGGAAGAACTTTGAACGTAAAAGACTTTGATCTGGACAAAATTTTTGGAGAAGAAGGTGTTCAAATCGTTCACTTGTCGGGTTTGATCGGAGCATTGTCTCCTGACACCACTCAATTTTGTCTGGAAGTAGCACGTGCTGCAAAAAAATACGGTACAAAAATCTCTTTCGACCTTAACCACAGAGCTTCGTTCTGGAAAGGCCGCGAAGAACAACTTCGTAAAGACTTTACTGAAATTGCTTCAGTTTCTGACATCCTTATCGGTAATGAAGAAGACTTTCAGCTTTGTTTCGGGATAGAAGGCCCTGCAGCCGGTGGAGAAGGATTAAAAGCAAAAATCGATGGATTTAAAGGACTCATTATGAGAGTGAAAGAATCATTCCCTAATGCATCCGTATTTGCAACTACTCTTCGCGAGGTAATCAGCGTTAACGAACACCTTTGGGGAGCAATAATGCTCGAAGGTGAAAACTGGCACGTAGTTGAACCTCGTAAAATTACTGTACTCGACCGTATTGGTGGAGGTGATGGATTTGTTGGAGGTATGCTCTATGGTATTCTAAAAAATTGGGATGCAGAAAAATGGCCTCAGTTTGGCTGGGCAACTGGAGCAATGGCTACAACTTTCTTAACCGATTACGCTCAACCTGCTGATGAAGAACAGGTTTGGAGTATTTGGGGAGGTAACGCCCGCGTAAAAAGATAAAATTCGATTATACTCTAATGTGCTTATGTAAAGGCCTTTTCAAAGCATAAGCATGTTAGAGTTTATCGCAAAAAATAGTACACATGATTTACTTTGAAAAAGGTTCAACAGAAACTGCCCTCAGCGGGAAAGACCTGCGTGACGGGCTCTTCGAAGCCTTAAATAAAATGGGGACCAAACAAAAAGTATTGGCAATTCCTCCCGATTATACCAGACTTCCGTCCCGGGCCGGCGAATTAACTGAATTTGCATGGGAATATTTCGGGGAAAAACTTACCGATGTACTTCCTGCTTTGGGCACACACTCTCCTATGACTATGGAGCAGATCAGTCACATGTTTGGCAAAATGCCCACCGAATTAATTCGCGAGCACGATTGGCGAAACGACGTAGTAACGCTGGGAACAGTTCCTGCAGAATTTGTTAAGGAAGTTTCTGAAGGCGCGGTTGATTATCCATGGCCTGCACAGGTAAATAAATTATTGGTAGAAGGAAATTTTGATTTAATTCTTTCAATCGGGCAAGTCGTTCCTCATGAGGTTGTTGGAATGGCCAACTACAATAAAAATATATTTGTCGGAACCGGAGGATCTGAAGGAATTAACAAAAGCCATTACATTGGTGCGGCTTACGGTATGGAAAGAATGATGGGGCGTGCAGACACACCTGTTAGAAAGGTATTTAATTATGCTTCAGAGAATTTCTCTAATCACCTGCCAATTGTTTATGTACAAACCGTTGTGGGACTTAACGATGATGGAAAGCTGCAAACATACGGCCTATTTATTGGCGACGACTTTGAGGTATTCGATAAAGCGGCAAAACTATCGCTCGAAGTAAACTTTGAAATGGTTGATAAACCAATTAATAAAGCTGTTGTTTGGCTCGATCCTTCCGAGTTTAAAAGTACCTGGTTGGGGAACAAAAGTATTTACCGCACAAGAATGGCACTGGCCGATAACGCCGAACTAATTGTTCTGGCACCGGCTCTTAAAGAATTTGGAGAAGACCAGCAGATTGATAAACTTATCAGGAAGTATGGTTATTTCGGAACTCCGCATACACTGAAACTGGTGAAAGAAAATGAAGATCTGCAAAATAATTTGGGATCAGCTGCTCACCTTATTCACGGATCATCTGAAGGCAGGTTCAATATTACCTATTGTCCGGGTAAAGAAGAAATCAATCTTACAAAGGAAGAAATTGAAAGTGTAGGTTTTAAATATGGCGATTACGATGAAGTAACAGCAAAATATGATCCGAAAAAACTAAAAGACGGATTCAATATAATGCCTGACGGAGAAGAAGTTTTTTACATCTCTAATCCGGCAATCGGACTGTGGGCATTCCGCGACAGATTTGATTACTAAAATTAGTCACTTGTCTTTAGTCATTAGCCACTGGTAAGAGCAAAATGACTAATGACGGTTGACCAATGACTTTATTCATGATTAATAAAAATACCATCAACTGGGGCATAATAGGTGTTGGCGATGTTACCGAAGTAAAAAGCGGCCCAGCTTTTTATAAAATCGAACATTCGAATTTATATGCAGTAATGCGTCGGAATGCTGAAAAAGCAGAGGATTATGCCAAACGACATAATGTTCCAAAATGGTATGCAAATGCCTCGGATTTAATCAACGATCCTGACATTGATGCCGTATACATTGCAACACCACCCGATTCTCATGCCAACTATGCCATTGAAGCGATGAAGGCAGGAAAGCCTGTTTATGTGGAAAAACCAATGGCCAGAAATTATTCTGAATGTATGGAGATGCTTCAGGTTTCGAAAGAAACCGGAATTCCGCTGTGGGTAGCTTATTATCGACGCAGTTTACCTGCATTTTTAAAGGCTAAAGAGTTAATTTTATCCGGGGCGATTGGTAAACCGTTAATGGTAAACGTAAAACTTTACAAACAAGCTTCCGAGCATCATCAAAAACCGGAAGAAATGCATTGGCATGTTTTTCCGGAAATAGCCGGTGCAGGACATTTTTTTGATTTGGCATCGCACCAGTTCGATTATCTTGATTTTGTTTTAGGACCGGTGAAAGAAGTAAAAGGTCAGGCTGTAAATCAAGCCGGACTTTATCCTGCTGAAGATACGGTTTCGGGAACATGGAAACACGAATCGGGAGTTATTGGAACCGGAAGCTGGTGTTTTGTTGTGGATAAAAGTTCGGAAGAAGACTACATTCAGGTTATTGGAGAGAAGGGAGAAATAAGCTTGCCTTGTTTTTCGCCGGGAGCATTAAAAATTAAGAATAGCGACAAAGAAGAAGAGCTTGAATTTAAAAATCCGCAACACATTTCGCAGAACCTCGTTCAGCAGGTAGTTAATGAGTTACATGGGATTGAGAAATGTGTAAGCACAGGTGAATCGGCTGCAAGAACCAGCCGGGTGTTGGATGAGTTTGTAAAAGACTATTACTTGTAGGCAGTCTCAGATGACTGATTTTCAAGGCAAAACAATTATGAAAATTATAATAGACAACAAAATTCCTTATATTAAAGGAGCTCTGGAACCTTTTGCAGAGGTTATTTATCTACCCGGAAAAGAAACTACTCCGGCGGTAGTTAAAGATGCCGATGCACTAATTACCCGTACACGAACCATTTGTAATGAAAAACTACTGAAGGGTTCGAATGTAAAATATATTGCAACTGCAACCATCGGATTCGATCATATTGATACTGAATATTGTAGCAAAACCGGTATTGAATGGACTAATGCTCCTGGTTGCAATGCAGAAAGTGTAAATCAATACATTACCTCTGCCCTTTTCTCATGGTCAATGAGAAAACGAATAGACCTGAGAGGTCTAACCATTGGCGTTGTTGGTGTTGGAAATGTTGGTTCCCGCGTGGCAAAAACCTGCGAAACATTAGGCATGAAAGTTCTTTTGAATGACCCTCCACGGGAAAGAAGAGAAGGATCTGCTCAATTTGTTTCGTTGAAAAAAATCATGAAAGAAGCTGACATTATTACCTTCCATGTTCCTTTAAATGCGGAAGGAATTGACGCGACATTTCATTTGGCGGATGAGAACTTTTTTCAAAACCTCCCTAAAAAGCCATTAATAATTAATTCGTGCCGGGGAGAAGTTGTTGACACCGAAGCTGTTTACGATGCCATTGAAGCAGATGATATTGCAGGATTTGTTGCCGACTGTTGGGAAAACGAACCCGATATCAATCTCGAACTTTTAAATCTCTGTGAATACGGCACACCACATATTGCCGGTTATTCGAAAGACGGAAAAGCCAACGGCACAAAAATGAGCGTCCAGGCTATTAGCCGGTTCTTTAACCTGGGCATCGATAACTGGGAACCAACAAACGTTGAACTTCCCAAGAATACCATGATTGAAATAGATGGCCACCAGCGAAGAGAATATTCGATTCTGGCAGAAGCAATTCTTTCTACCTACGATATCGAAAACGACGACGATAATTTACGCGATGCTCCATTAAAATTTGAACAACTTCGTGGTGATTATCCTGTACGCAGAGAATTTAATACGTACACTATAAAAGCAAAAAATATAGAAGAACAAACAATCAATAAACTTATAAAACTTGGATTTAAAATTCAGTCACAATAAAATGCCGGGATGAACTCTGGTAATACTATTCGCGACATAAAAATTTCAAAACAAATTAAATAAATAATAATGAAAAAATTAGCAGACATTGGACTTATCGGGTTGGCTGTAATGGGCGAAAACCTGGTATTAAACATGGAAAGTAAAGGTTATACGGTTGCAGTTTTCAATCGTACAGTAAAAAAAGTTGACGACTTTGTTAATGGTCGCGGTGCCGGTAAAAAATTTATTGGTGCCCACTCTATTGAAGAATTATGCGCATCACTTGAACGCCCGCGTAAAGTAATGATGTTGGTAAAAGCAGGAAAACCGGTTGATGATTTTATTGACATGGTAATTCCTTACCTGGAACCGGGAGATATCATTATTGATGGCGGAAATTCACATTTTCCAGACACGATCCGTCGTACAGATTATGTTGAAAGCAAAGGTTTGCTTTACATCGGGACAGGGGTTTCGGGTGGTGAAGAAGGTGCATTACTTGGACCGTCAATCATGCCTGGCGGATCGCCAGATGCATGGCCACATGTAAAGGATATTTTTCAGGCTATTTCTGCAAAAGTAGAAAGCGGAGAAGCATGCTGCGACTGGGTTGGCGAAGGCGGTGCCGGACATTTCGTAAAAATGGTTCACAACGGAATTGAGTACGGTGATATGCAAATTACCACTGAAGCGTACCAGTTAATGAAAGATCTTCTGGGGATGAACAACGACGAAATGCACGAAGTATTTAAAAAATGGAATGAAGGTATTCTAGATAGTTACCTGATTGAAATTACACGTGATATTTTGGGATACAAAGATGAAAATGGTGAAGAAACTGTTGAAATGATCCTTGATACTGCAGGCCAAAAAGGAACAGGAAAATGGACAGGAATTTCTGCTCTCGACCTGGGTATTCCTTTAACCTTAATTGGAGAATCGGTTTTTGCTCGTTGTTTATCGGCTCAAAAAGAGTTGCGTGTTGAAGCTTCGAAAGTAATTGAAGGACCAAAAGCAGAATTTAAAGGAGACAAACAACAGTTTATTGACGATATCGAAAGTGCCTTGCTCGGTGCAAAAATTATCTCATACGCGCAGGGTTACAACCTAATGATGGAAGCGGCCAAAGAATACGGATGGAACCTCAATTATGGAGGTATTGCTTTAATGTGGAGAGGTGGTTGTATTATTCGTTCGGTATTCCTGGGCGACATCAAAAAAGCATTCGACAACAATCCTGAGTTACCAAACTTGTTGCTCGATCCATTCTTCAAACAAAAAGTAGAAGAAGCACAGGCAGGATGGCGCAGAGTATGTGCAACAGCATTATCAAACGGAGTTCCTGTGCCTGCGTTAACTTCTGCACTTTGTTATTTCGATGGATTCCGCAGCGAACGTTTACCTGCGAATTTATTACAAGCTCAACGCGACTATTTTGGAGCCCACACATACGAACGTATTGATAAGCCACGTGGCGAATTCTTCCACACAAATTGGACAGGCCGCGGTGGAGATACTGCTTCGTCGACTTACAATGTGTAGATAATTTCTTACTCGAAGTATGACTTGGATTCATACTTTGAGTATAAAACTTAAAAGAACCGTTCTCTTTCTTTAATAAAAAGAGAACGGTTCTTTATTTTTAGGATTCCACAACCCGCTTCAGCTTATTTCTTCCTATTTTAGTTGTATGATTCAGTGTGAAAATATCTGTCTTTCTTTTTCCGGGAAAAAGATATTCGAGAATTTCAATATGAAAATTATTGAAGGCGAAAATATTTGTATTAGCGGAGCATCCGGAAAAGGGAAATCGACTTTGCTGAACCTCCTTCAGGGGTATATTTTACCCGACAGTGGGAAAATAACCATTATGGATTATCCACTTGGCAGTTTGCATATAAAAAATATAAGAAAAAATATATCGCTGGTTCCGCAAAATATTCATCTGCCGGCAAAAAACGGCATTGAGCTGATCAATCTGATGGAAATCAGTAAAAATCTGCAAGGAATAAAAGATCTCATGCTGCAATTGGGACTGGAACTGGATTTAATTGAACAGGATTTTTCGAAAATCAGTGGAGGACAAAAACAACGACTCATTATTGCCATATGCCTGAGTATGAAGAAAAAAATACTTTTAATGGATGAGCCGACAGCTTCACTCGATGAAAATTCCATTGCATTATTAATTGAAACGATTAAAAGCCAGAAAGATATCACCATTGTTTCTGCATCTCACAACCTGCAGTGGGCTGATAACATGGACAGAATGATAGAACTATGAATGCTATAAACGATATAAAAATATGGGAACTGGCAATTGGCTTTTTGCTATTAATTTTTCCCCTGGCATTTTTCTATTATTATCGCATCAGAATGGAAAAAGATGTTCTTATAAATGTAATCAGAATGTCTGTTCAACTTTCATTAGTTGCCGTTTATCTCGAATTTATTTTTGCCTTAAATAATCCCTGGATTAATTCATTTTGGGTGATGATAATGATTGTTGTTGGTGTTCTCACCATCACCCGGCGCGTATCACTGAACCGCAAGTATTTTATTGTTCCTTTAATTATTGCCGGCTTAACTTCAATTTTAGTTATTGATACATTCTGTTTGGGGCTCATTCTTAAACTCGATTATATTTTTGATGCGAGGTACTTTATTCCGATCACGGGAATGGTGCTAGGTAACGCACTTAATCATAATATAGTTGGGCTTAATACCTATTTTAAAGGGTTGAATGAGAAGCGTGATTTATACCGTTTTCTTTTAACCAATACCGGAAACCAAAAAATTGCTTTACGACCTTTTATCGAAGAATCAGCCAGAGCTGCCTTAAATCCAATGATTGCGAATATGTCGGTTATTGGCCTGGTTACATTACCCGGTATGATGACAGGTCAGATTCTGGGAGGCAGCCCTCCATCTGTAGCAATAAAATACCAGGTAATGATTATGCTGGCCATTTTTGTTGGTTGTACACTGAACCTATTTTTAAGCATAATCTTTTCTAACCGTTTTATATTCGACGAATTTGGAAACGTAAAAAACGGCTTAATGAAAACTAAAAAGTTATTTTCAGTAAGAAATATTAAAAAGTCCAGCTAAGGACTTTTCAAACAACTAATATTTAGAGATTTATCATTGCTTTAATTACCCCAAATTTGTATCCTTCCACCATATCAAAAGCCACAGGGGTTTCTTCAAGATTAAGCTCATGAGTCACCATTTTTTCCGCATTTATCTTATTCGAAACGACCAGATCAATAGCTTCATCCACACAATGATTCTGACGGCGTACATTGATAACTGTCAACTCGTTACGTCGCATAATATCCATATCGAAGGTATAACTGGCCTCCGGAGGAATTCCCACCAAAACAAGTTTACCACCAGGTTTTAATATTTTTACAGCATTATTTACAGCGCTTTGCTCACCACTGGCCTCGAAAACAACATCCAGCAATAACTCTTCCTGCTGTTGCACCCTGGCTAATACATTTTCTTTTTCAGGATTAATAAGATACTTTGCACCAATATCTCCTGCTTTGTCAAGGCGATAGTCTAAGGGCTCAACAACCCCGATATTTTCAACTCCGTCTGCCAGTAATTTCATCAGAATACTTAATCCAATTGGTCCGGCACCAAATATTCCGGCTGAGATATTTTGACTCTGTATATTTGCCAGCTTTACCGAATAAACGCCAATTGACAGAGGTTCAATAAGCGCAGCCTGTACCGGGTTTAGTTTCCCGGTTACAGCAAAACAAGTATAATCAGGCATAATAATATATTCTGAAAGACAACCCTCAATTTGTCCGGGGCATCCTAAAAACCGATTGTTCCGACAAGTATGAGGTCGACCGGCTTTACACTGATCGCATTCACCACAATGTATTGAAGGATCTACAACAACCAAATCTCCTACCTTTACATTTGTTACTTCACTTCCAACCGCGTCAATAATACCTGAACATTCATGTCCAACAACAAAAGGATATTCAACTACCTGACTCCCAATTTTACCTTCGGAGTAATAGTGTATATCAGAACCACATACACCAATTGTCGAAAGTTTAATTTTCACCTCATTCGGGCCTGTAATCTCTGGCTCAGCAACATCCCTTAATTCCATTCTTTTTAATCCAGTAAGTACAATCTGCTTCATATTATTAATATCTTTTTACATTTTGATACATATATTATTATTTTTCACAAAATATCTAGCATAAAAGAACTTTAACAAACAGCATGACAAAAGTCATAAAAACATTATATTCACTAAATTGTCAATTGTCGTTCTAAATGTAATAAATTACAAAGGTATTCTATAACATATTGTATTTTTCAACTTGCCTATCAGCCAAACACTTAGTATTTTATCAAATCTTTTTTTTAACAAATATTAATTAATTTTTAAAAATGATTAACATTTAAGTCATTTTTATGTTATCTTAGCCATGCCTTTATAAATAATGAATTAGAAACTTATTACTATTAAAACTACCTTTTCTCTATTAGACCAATAAGTTTTCTGATCTAACTAAACTAGACTATGAACAATCGGGTTATCCAAGAAAAGATAACCCGTTTTTTTGTATGAAGTTTTTTATATCCCAAGTTTCAGGAGGTTTTTACGAAAACGCAGATAAAACAAAATACCGGCTGTTCCGAGTCCGACAAAATAACCAAACCATATTCCCTGAGGACCGAAATCGAAAATAAAAGCGAATACATAACTCGTAGGTACCCCGATAAGCAAATAGGCAATAAATGCAACGATCATTGGATAAGTTACATCAGCCATTCCGCGCAAAGTACTCAACATTACAACCTGTAAACCATCGAAAAACTGGAATACAGCAGCCACAATTAACAAACTTGCAGCAATTATAATAACATGCATATCGGATGTAAACATAAACGGTAAATAATTGCGTGCAACAATAAATACCAGCGCCGTAAATGTCATAAAAATTAGTACCAAATGGGTTGAAGCATAAGCTGCCCTCCTCATTGAAATGTAGTCCTTCATTCCAATCTGATGGCTAACACGAATAGTATTTGCCTGAGAAACGCCTAAAGAAATCATATAAGTAAATGATGCCAAACCCATTGCCACCTGATGCGCAGCAAGCGGTATCTCGCCTAACCACCCCATCATTACGGCTCCAATGGCGAAAGACAGTACCTCTACAATTAATTGAAGTCCAATGGGCAATCCCAGCTTTAACAATGACACAAGATGCTTTTTATAAATAGCAATTTTATGTGCAAGTGTAAAATAATGTTTGTACTCTTTGTTACGCATAATGGTAACTGCAAAAAGAAGCGGCATAATAATTCGCGAAACGAGTGTACCGGTCCCGGCACCATTTAATCCCATAACAGGGAATCCCAGCTTTCCGTATATGAGCGTGTAGTTAACAACAATATTCACCACATTGGCAATCAAAGTGATTTTCATGGCAACTTTCGTATTGGCAATTCCTTCGAAAAATTGTTTTAAGGTAAAAAAGAGCATGAAAGGGAAATACGAAAAACAAAGCAGTACATAATATGGTTTGGCCAATTGAAGCACCTCGGGAGTTTGCCCCAGAAATGGCAAAATAAAATAAACAGCAAACATCAATAAAGTAAAAAACAACGCTCCGACAGACTGTAAAAAAATACCGTTTTTCAACCATGTAACGGTCATTTTTAAATCGTTGTTTCCAAAAGCGTTGCCTACCAAAGGGGTAAGCCCCATGGTAAATCCCATTCCAAACACCATTCCTATAATAAATACGCTATTGGCAAAGGCTGCAGCGGCAAGCTCGGTGGTCCCCACATGACCAACCATCATATTATCGACTAAACTAACCGAAATCTGGCCAATTTGCGACAGTACAATTGGAAATGCCAAATGAAGGTTTCGCTTGTAGTAAGGAATATATTGCTGCAGTTTCACGCCGCAAAGATATGCTTTTACTTACAAGGAAAACCAATAACTTAACTTAATCATAAATGCATTATCCGATTTAACATTTCCAATCCCTTTCAGGCTGTCGAATAAAGATGATTTGTAAACATCCTCATAATTAGTACGGTTATTTGTCCAGACGAAATAAAGTGTTGAACCGGTTTTGTACTCCCATCGAACTACGAGATTAGAACGAAATTCCTGAAAATTGAAATCAAAGTTCCCTTCGTTAAAATCATGATAAATCCTGTTTTCCGAATCAATCAACAAATTATCTTGTACCTCAAGAAATTCAAATCGTTTTCCCAGATTTTCAGCCTTAGAATCTGCCACTCTACGATAGTCCAGATACTTACCGTTTGAAACATACGGGCTCCCGTAATATTGCAGCGACAACTCCGGAGTAATGAATAATTCGGTCCGCAGAGTGGTATAAAATGTTTTCCTTTCAAGCTGACCTACAATATATTCACGTTTATTATCCAAATCAGTATAACGCAAATACTGATTGTTATCAGTCTCTTGTTGATAAACCACATCAGTAGCCAAGGTTAACCGGTTGCTGACTCGCCAGGTCATTTCAAATTCATATTGGTTACCCTTTGTAATTTCATCACTCAAATATTCCAAATCCATTCCTAATCCCACGAAAAAATCTTTTTTCGAATTGGTTTCAATAGAAGAACGAACATTCCATGCATCTTCCTTTCTCAAGGCAGGACCACCCCTTAACTCACGCGTATCCAACATGTTAAACCTTTTACTGACACTTAGTTCATATTGCCATTGATTTTTAAAGCGTATATCGAAACTACCACTTAAATAATCGTTCATATTCTCACCGTCATAACTCCATTCATGGCTCTGAAAAAGTTCTAAACCGTAGTCTAAATAAATGCTTCTTGGCTTATTTACTTTATATGATACACTAAAATCCTGGTCGATATAATCAGCCTGACGCATGTACCCTAAATCATTTATTTCAACACCCGGAGAACGCCATTCAACACCGCCCAATACCCTTAATTTTCCGCTTCTTTTACCTCCGGCAACTTCTCCTCCCCAACCGTTTAAAGAAGTCAGTGTTGGGTCGTATTCAAGGTGATCAGCATCTGATCGCTGATAGTAATGCCTGGGATCTTGCTGCAATGCAGAGATCGCTTCTTTACTCCCATTTATATTTGAAAAAAAACTTTTGGTGGCTACATAATATTTTCTGTTTTTCCAGTTATGTTCGAAATCCAAACCGCCAACCAAAGAGTTATCCGGCAATATCTTTAATTGCTCATCTTTTATATTTCTAAAAGTTGAAGTAAAAATCCCTCCAAGCACAGTGCTTCCTTCGTTCATATCCTGTTTAATCCGGGCAACTGAATAATTTGTGAAGGGTTCAACCGCAACTTTCTCTTTCGAATTTGCAGAATGAACCGTAGCAAATTCACGTGAAGTAATACTGTTTACCAAACCAATAGACAATCCTTTTTTGTTTTTACCGGTTAGTTTCATAGCATTCAGTATCGATACATTATCCGGCATCTCTAGTTGTTCATCACCTTCGGGATTGAGACTGTAACTCGGACTGCTACCAATACGCCGGGTATAAAACAGCATATCATGCCCCGAGTTATATTCAAGAATGCTGTTCCCCTCTAAAAAGAATGGGCGCTTCTCATCGTAAAAAACTTCATATGAGGTTAAGTTCAACTCTGAAGGATCCGCTTCAACCTGCCCAAAATCAGGATTAAACGTATAATCAAGAGTAAAATCAGAAGTTACTCCAACCTTTCCATCAACACCAAAACCAAATTTGGTTTTATCGAATGCATTTGGAACATATTTTGTGCTTCCGTAAGGCAACACTTCGAAATTTCGTTTGTATGGAATATCTTTTATTCCTTTTAACTCGCCAAAAATATAAACCATTGCCGGCGCATCAATCGGTATAAGCTTCCACTGACTCTCTTCTGATAAACGATAAATATAGCGCCAGATATGCATCCCCCAAACATGTTCTTCTTTATTGGCAAAACGAATTTGGGTGAATGGTACGCGCATTTCGGCATACCAAGCCGAATCGCCTATTGATGTTTTTCCATCCCAAACTGCGTTCCAGTTAAAATCCCAGCCGTATTCGCCCATGTGCATTAAATCCACTTTTTGTCCGGCAGAAGTAAGATTAAATTCAAAAGCAGTTTGTTTATCATTGTATGTATCTAGGGCAAAACCTGCAATATCGCCCACCATTGCATCATCCCTTGGACCAAGCAAAGGACTCATCTTCTCAGGTTCATTATCATGGGCAATAATGGCAAAATAAAGGTATTTATCGTCGTAAAGAATTTTTATTTCTGTTTTCTGCGACGGAGGCTTGGCCTGATGTGGCTGTTGCTGAACAAAATCGCCATCCCAGGTTCCAACCTTCTGCCAACATTCATCGTCCAGTTTCCCGTCAATTTTTGGGACTATTTCGGTTCGTGTGGCATTATAAACACGTTTAATACTGGCGTAATGGTTTACGAGTGAATCATCGGACAGAGTATAATTAAGGCTTTCCTGCGAAAATGCAGACAAACACAGCATCACTGCTATAAGTATGGTAAAAATTCGTTGGAACATTGTGGTTATTAAGTTTGCCTAAAAATACGCTACTTTTCTGATTAACAAAAATGTAAAAGAAATAATTAACCCCCAGTTCAATTCTGAATTAGCTAAATAGATATGAATATAAGAACCGATTAATCCTGATTATCCAGGCGATAGGTAATCTTGAAAGTTATATAAGGATCTTTTTCGAAATAGGAATCCACGTAAAATCCGTCTCCTTCGCTAATTGTGTGATATTTAATGGTATTGAAAATATTAAACCACGAAAGACTAAATTGCCATTTTCTGTTCGCAATAGTTTTTCGTAACGACATATCAGAATACCAATAGGCGTCTCTCTCGATCTGGGCATGTATGGAAGGGCTGCTGTATGTAATGTTATATCTGAACGTTAAAGTATTATTGATTTTAAAGGTATTATTAAACCTGACATCACTTCTAAAAATATCCTCTGTGGATTTTTGGTGGGCAACATCAACTTTCAGCCTGTAAAAATACAAATTGGTTGAAATATTTGTATTCCACCATTGTAACAGGTCTATATCCATCATCAACTCAGTGCCAAGACTATATGAATCGCCTACATTTTCTTTTGTCCAGGTGATTGAATACTCATTCGCTCTGCTATAATAATTCTGTAATACATTTTCATTTTGTTTGCCATAGACTTCGACTGAAAAGAAATTCTTTTCCCATGAATAGAGGTATTTGACTTCTAACGATGATGCATATGAAGGATTCAGAGTACCGTTACCAACATAGTCCAAATAAGGCGATTCGTAACGTCGTATTGGAATTAAGGACCAGTAATCCGGACGGTTGATTCTTCGACTATAACTGGCTGATAATTGATTTTCTTCTGTGAAACTATACAGCAAATGAAAAGAAGGAAACAAATCGACAAACTCTTTTTTTGCCGACATATATTCCCAATTTCCTTCATCACCTATGAATTCATGATTCGATTGCCTCTTCGTATACTCCGAACGAATACCCAACATATACTCCAATTTGCCGAAACCACTGTTAAACGTCATGTACCCGGAATATATATTCTGTCGGAATTCAACATTCTGATCCTCCGGCTCACCCGGTGCAGGTACAAGCGCTCCGTTTTCGAATGTCCCACTCAGGTAGCTTATTGTTGGCAAATACTCCAGGTTAACCTCAGTCCCCATATCCAGACTCGACTTCTTTGATATTGTATTTTTATAATCTATTCGTCCTGTAAAAAACACATCACCCTTTTCTTCACCGGTATAACCTTTTTCTTCGCTGTAATCATCATAAGTTAAAAGATCATATTTCGATTCATCCAATGGAGTTAGATAGGAGGAATATGACGAGTAAACTGATAATAAATCTGTCCTGTCTTTTGTAAAGGCATGCTCATAACTCACTGATCCTCCAACATAATGATACCTAAGATCAAAATCACTATCAAATAAATGCGATTCCTCGTTTTCAATTTCACCTAAAACAAATTGACTAACATCGTAATAACCTTCTTCTTTTAACACCTGAGACCTTTTAAAAGGATTGGCATGCACGTTCAAGTCGATATAATCCTTATCTGTCAAATCGTAATTAAACCCGAATTCCAATAAATTATTTCCTAAAGTTTCCTTACGATTCATAACCGAATAAATATTGTTCTCCAGGTTTTCGCTAAACACTTTTTGTGTTGTAGTTACTGTATTTCTGGTTCGTACATAATTATCTAACTGGCTTTTAAGGTACCATCCTCCCCTTTCTCCCTTCTGATCTAACGAAAACAACCACTGATAACTCCCTATTGTTGATGCCTGGGCACTTGAACTTATTAAATATCCTTCCAACCGGTTACGTTTTAAAATAACCTGTATTATTCCTGCTGTTCCTTCTGCATCGTATTTGGCTGACGGGTTAGTAATCACCTCAATATATTCGATGTCTTCAGCAGAAATCTGACGAAGTTTCTCTTCGCCATTATTAACAGGGTGACCATTAATATAAACGATAAATGTACCATCGCCACGATAGGTTAACCTTCCTTCAAAATCCAATTGCATGGAAGGCATATTTTCAAGCAGATCCATGGCAACATTGGCTTCCGGAAAATTTTGTGCCTGAATAACCTTTCGGTCAATATGATAAACTATTCCTGAACTATTAGGTTTAACCGTTACCTGGTCAATAAATTCGGGTAAAATATTTAGTTTTATATCGCCAAGCGTATTTCTGCCTCTTTTAATTAAAAGTGAATCTTTTTTAAAAGTCTGGTATCCAACAAAACTAATTTTCGCCTGATAAACTCCTTCGGAAAGATGATCGATCAGAAATTGACCGCTCTCATCACTTATACCACCGTTGATTGAAGAATCTAACTGGTTTATTAACGATACACTTGCAAATTGAATTGGATTTTCGGTGTTATTTTCAAGCACCCTGCCAATCAGTTTGGAATATTGTCCCCACGAAATTCCGCTCCCTCCAAGGATTAGGACATTAAACAAGCCAGACCAAATTATATACTTTAAAAAACTATTCACGCGGTTTTGCTAACAGTTTTAAATATAAATGCAAATTTACAGACCCTTATCTTTACCACGCAGCATTTGCCCACAGCACAATATATTTGTTCGTCGGGATTGTTCATCCAATTTTTATATTCCTTACAAAAAAGCTATTTAAGGAGTATTAGAGGCTTATGCTACATTGGTTGCTTATCGCAACAAAATGCTAAGATAAATTGTTTTATTTAACAAAAAAAGGGTTTATAAAAAAAACTCATTTTTAGAACTAATTCGTACATTATTCAAAAAAATGAAGTAGCAATTTCACTCATAAGACCCAATTTGCATTTATTAACATATTTTCATTTGTTGATTCCTAAGTATCAGGTATTTTCGAAGAAGAACTTCAACGACTATAAACAATTTTCCGAAAACTGAGTTATGTATTGCAGATTTTAAAACGACTTAAGCTTAACGTGAATTAAAAGAGTTGTATGAACAAAATCAAAAAGATTTTAATCGCTAACCGGGGAGAAATCGCTATACGCGTAATGAGGACCTGCCGGGAATTAAACATCGAAACGGTAGCCATTTATTCAGATGCAGACAGAACATCGTTGCATGTTAGGTATGCACACGAAGCCTACAACGTAGGTAAGGCACCGTCTTCAGAAAGTTATCTCAACATTGATAAGATTATTGAAGTTGCAAAAAAAAGTGGAGCAGATGCCATCCACCCGGGTTATGGTTTTCTCTCTGAAAATCCGGAGTTTGCTCAACGATGCAAAGCAGAAGGGATAATTTTTATCGGTCCTTCTCCGGAAGTTATTGTCCAAATGGGTGATAAAATTCAGGCCAGAGAAGCAATGACAGCTGCCGGTATTCCGGTGGTTCCCGGAACAGATGGAGAAATTAAAACCGAAGAAGAAGTTCTGCAAACCATCAAGACCATTGGACTTCCGGTTATGATAAAGGCATCAGCCGGTGGAGGTGGCAAGGGAATGAGGTTGGTTAAAAATGAATCGGAAGTCGTGTCAGCAGTTCGGGCCGCTCGTTCAGAGGCCATGTCGGCATTTGGCAACGATGCAGTGTATATCGAAAAATACATTACCTCGCCACACCATATCGAATTTCAAATTCTGGCCGACCAACACGGAAATACAGTTCACCTGTTTGAAAGAGAATGTTCGGTTCAGCGCCGTCATCAGAAAATGATTGAGGAGACTCCATCACCTTTAATGACCGCCGAATTAAGAGACGAAATGGGCAAGGCTGCCGTTGAAGCAGCAAAAGCGGTGAATTACGTTGGCGCCGGCACAATTGAATTTCTGGTTGACAACAATCTAAATTACTACTTCCTGGAAATGAACACCCGTCTTCAGGTTGAGCATCCAATAACTGAGCGTGTTACAGGAATTGATCTTGTTAAACAGCAAATATTTATTGCTGAGGGACAACAACTGGCATTTAAACAAGAAAACCTCAAACAAAAAGGTCATGCTATTGAATGCAGAATATATGCCGAGGATCCCGACAATAATTTTATGCCAAGTGCCGGAAAAGTGTATAAAATATCTACTCCTCTTGGATTAGGTGTGCGTACTGATGGCTACGTTTACGAAGGTTATGAAATCCCGATTTATTACGACCCGATGATTTCGAAACTCATAGTTTGGGGTAAAACGCGGGATGAAGCCATAGCGCGTATGCGCCGTGCCTTGTACGAATACAAAATAACCGGAGTAAAAACCTCAATTAAGATGCTTGAAAGAGTGATGAATAATGAAAATTTTATTAAAGGAAATTACGACACTCATTTCATTGAGAAAAACCAGGAACAACTTCTTTCAAAAAGTCAAATGGAAGATCCCGGCGATATGGTCATTATTGCTGCATTTATTGACTATCTCGACAAAATAGGTTCAGGCGGTGAAACATCAAAAGAGTTTGCACCGGCTCAAAGCCGTTGGAAAAAGATTCCTTACGTAAATCATTTTTAAAACGAAGTTATGGCAGTTGAAATTAAAATTGATGACCGGGTTGCCTGGGTGAACTTGTTAAAACAAGATGGAAACATGCTTGAAATTGAAGTTGATGGCAAAATTTATAACGTTGACCTGATGCATACCTGCGATGGTACATTTTCTATTCTGGAGGGTGGACACTCATACAATATTGAACTGGTACCTCAGGCACCTAAAAAATATACAGCTTATACGCTCTACGAAACCTACAACGTTGAAGTAATTGATGCAGAAGCACGCTACCTTCAAAACCGCAATGCGAACGGAAAATCATCAGGTGAAAACACTATCTATTCGCCCATGCCGGGAAAGGTTGTTAAAGTTCTTGTTGAAGAAGGCGACATCGTGAAAGAAGGAGATACAGTAATCATTATTTCTGCCATGAAAATGGAAAGCGAGTACAAAGCTCCAAAAGATGGAACTGTAAAAAAGGTAAATGTAAAAAGCGAAGATACCATTGACAGCAACCAAATATTAATAGAGTTAGACTAAGCAATATAATGTATGGACTTAAAAGCAAAATACCAGCAACTGGAAGAATATAATGCCAAAGCAGAATTAGGCGGAGGAAAAGAACGGATTGAGAAACAACACGCATCGGGAAAAAAGACAGCCCGTGAACGTATTCTTCAACTTCTCGACCCGGGAACTTTCACTGAAGTTGATAAATTAATGACCCACCGGAATTATGATTTCGGTATGGACACGAAAAAAATTCTGGGCGACGGACTTATTTCCGGTTACGGAAAAATAAATGGGCGTCTAGTTTATGTATTTGCACAGGATTTTACTGTGTTCGGAGGTTCGTTAAGTCGTGCCAATGCCGACAAAATTGTTAAAATCCAGGAACTGGCATTAAAAATGGGTGCTCCGGTTATTGGACTAAACGATTCAGGAGGTGCACGTATTCAGGAAGGAGTGGAAAGCCTTGCTGGTTATGCCGATATTTTTTACAACAATGTGGTTTCTTCAGGGGTAATTCCACAAATTTCTGCCATTCTGGGTCCCTGCGCCGGTGGAGCTGTGTACTCTCCTGCCCTCACCGATTTTATTTTTATGGTGAACGAAAAAAGCCACATGTTTGTAACAGGACCGGAAGTGATAAAAACCGTCACACATGAAGATGTTACCAAAGAAGAGTTGGGAGGAGCCCTCACTCATAATACCAAAAGTGGAGTGGCTCATTTTAACGGAACAGATGAAGACCAAACTTTAATGATGATTAGAGAACTGCTTAGTTTTCTACCTTCAAATAATCTGGAAGATCCACCGATAAAACCTACCATTGATCCTTCTGACAGAATTAGCGAAGAATTGCAGGATATTGTTCCGGCAGATCCTAACAAACCTTACGATATGCACGAAATCATCCAGAGAGTGATCGATAACAAACACTTTCTGGAAGTTCAACCTCAATATGCTCAAAATATTATTGTGGGATTTGCCCGTTTTGCCGGCAGACCTGTCGGAATAGTTGCCAATCAACCTGCCCATTTAGCCGGAGTATTAGACATTAACTCTTCGGTAAAAGCGGCTCGTTTTGTAAGGTTCTGCGATGCTTTCAATCTTCCGTTGGTAACCCTTGTTGATGTTCCAGGATTTTTACCAGGTACAAGCCAGGAGTTTGGAGGAATTATTAAACACGGAGCCAAATTGCTTTATGCTTTTTCTGAGGCAACAGTTCCTAAAATAACCCTTATCACACGTAAAGCATACGGAGGTGCTTACGATGTAATGTCGAGCAAACATATTGGAGGAGATGTAAACCTCGCATTCCCAACTGCTGAAATTGCTGTAATGGGACCTGAAGGTGCCATTAACATTATACATCGAAATGGTTTAAGCATAGAGGAGAGAGCAGCTGCTGTTGAAGATTACAGAAATAAATTTGCCAATCCTTATAAAGCTGCTTCATTAGGTTATATCGACGAGATTATTAATCCTCGCGATACCCGTAAAAAGATTATTGACGCACTGGAAATGACACAAAATAAAAGAAAGTCGAATCCTCCTAAAAAACACGGAAATATTCCTTTATAGTAGATTGATAGGATTGAATTAGATTGATTTGATGAAAAACTGAACATTTTATCAATCTAATTCAATCTTTAAATCAATCTTAACCCCAAACTTTATAAAATGAATTACTAATTCTACCAGATCTCTTTAATTAGGTTCCAACAGTAATTAACATTCAACGAAAAAACCTCAAACTATTTGATAAATAACAATTTATTTCTATTTTTGCGCGTCCAAAATTTTGGATTTTATATTTAATAATTTAAAAATTAGATGATTATGTTGAATCAGTACGAAACCGTTTTCATTTGTACTCCCGTTTTATCTGAGCCACAGGTAAAGGAAACGGTAAAAAAATTCAAGGACATCATCGCCGAAAACGGAGGTGAATTGATCCATGAAGAAGATTGGGGAATGAAAAAACTGGCTTACCCAATCCAAAAGAAATCTACTGGCTTTTATCACTTATTTGAATTTAAAGCCGATCCTGCATTTATTACTAAAATGGAGACTGACTTCCGTCGTGACGAACGTGTAATTCGTTTTATGACTGTGAAACTCGACAAATATGCAGCTGCATATAGCGAGAAGAGAAGAAAACTTCAGAAAGCAAAATCAGAAAAAAAGGAGGATTAAACCATGGCACAAGGAAGTGAAATCAGATACCTGACTCCACCGTCAGTAGAAATCAAAAAGAAAAAATATTGCCGTTTCAAGAAAAACGGAATCAAATATGTAGATTACAAAGACCCTGAGTTTTTGAAAAAATTCCTGAACGAACAAGGTAAAATTTTACCTCGTCGTATCACCGGAACTTCATTAAAGTATCAACGCAAAGTTGGCCAGGCCATTAAACGTGCCCGTCAGATTGCTTTGTTACCATTTGTAACCGACATGATGAAATAAGAGGAGGACTTGAAATGGAAATTATATTATTACAAGACGTAGAACGTTTAGGAAGCAAAGACGACATTGTTGAGGTAAAACAAGGTTACGCACGTAACTTCCTTATCCCAACAAAAAAAGCAGTTGTTGCTACCGAATCGGCTAAAAAAGTTTTGGCTGAGAACATTAAACAACGTGCTCACAAAGAAGCTAAACTGAAAGAAGAAGCTACTAAAATTGCTGAGCAAATTGTTGCTAAGAAAATTTCGATTGGTGCCAAAACCAGTACTTCAGGTAAAATCTTTGGTTCGGTTAATACCATCCAGTTGGCTGAAGCCATCAACAAAAAAGGATTCAATATCGACCGCAAACAAATTACCATTCCTGAAGATACCATTAAAGAAGTTGGTACTCACACTGCTAAGATTAAACTCCACAAAGAAGTGGTTATTGAAATCGAATTTGAAGTGGTGGCCGAATAATATTTGCATTTGCAAACACAATACTAAAAACGACCAAAAAGGGCTTCCGGTTTTCGGAAGCCCTTTTTATTTGGCTTGGAAAAATACATAAAGAGTTGTTAAATAAGAAATAAGGAATAATAAAGTTGGAAGTATTGACCTAATACCCTTTTTTATTCGTTATTCCATATTATTTATTTCTTATTCTCTTCAATCTTTCATATTCGTTTAGGAAAAGAGTTCACAAAAAGTACACATAGCTTCAGATAAAAAAGAAGATGAGATAAAAAGATTTATCAGAAGACTTGCATAAAAAAACCTCCAAAGAAATTCTCCGAAGGTTTTTACTATTTCTTGTACTGTATTTCCTACAATTCTTTGAAGAAATCATTTCCCTTATCGTCAACAATAATGAATGCAGGGAAATTCTCTACTTTAATTTTACGAACGGCTTCCATCCCCAATTCAGGGAAATCAACCACTTCAACCGATTTAATACTGTTTTTAGCAAGAATAGCAGCCGGGCCTCCGATAGAACCGAGGTAGAAACCTCCGTGTTTTTTACAGGCATCGGTAACTTGTTGACTACGGTTTCCTTTTGCCACCATAATCATCGAACCACCATGATCCTGGAATTCATCAACATATGGATCCATACGACCTGCTGTTGTCGGGCCAAAACTTCCTGAAGCCATGCCTGCCGGAGTTTTTGCAGGACCTGCATAATAAACAGGGTGATTTTTAAAGTAATCAGGCATTGGTTTGCCTTCGTCCAGCATTTGTTTAATCTGTGCATGCGCAATATCACGTGCAACAATTAGAGTTCCGCTCAAATTCAAACGGGTTTTAGTTGGGTATTTGGTCAATTCCGCTAAAACTTTATCCATTCCCTGATCCAAATCAATGTCCACTGCAGGGCTCATCGATGGAGCTTTTGATGGCAGGAAGCGTGCCGGATTTTTCTCGAGTTGTTCGAGGAAAATTCCATCTTCGGTGATTTTCGCTTTAATGTTACGGTCGGCACTACAACTCACACCCAAACCTACAGGGCAAGAAGCAGCGTGACGTGGCAAACGAATTACACGAACATCGTGTACAAAATATTTTCCACCAAACTGAGCTCCTACTCCACTCTCCTGGCATATTTTAGTTACTTTTTCTTCCCATTCCAAATCGCGGAAAGCCTGTCCGCCATCATTACCTTCAGTTGGCAAATTATCGAAATATCCTGCTGACGCTTTTTTAACAGCTGCCAAAGTTGCTTCTGCCGAAGTACCACCAACTACCAAAGCCAGGTGGTATGGAGGACATGCTGAAGTACCCAAATCCATAATTTTATCTTTCACGAATTTGGTCAGGTTTTCTTCAGTAAGTAATGATTTTGTTTGCTGATACAAATAGGTTTTATTACCTGAACCGCCACCTTTAGTGATAAAAAGAAACTCGTATTTATTTCCTTGTTCTGCATAAATATCAATTTGAGCAGGGAGGTTAGTTCCTGTATTCTTTTCTTTGATCATAGTATAAGGAACCACCTGCGAATAACGGAGGTTCTTTTCTGCATAAGTATCAAAAATACCTTTCGACAGGCACTCAGCATCATTGGTACCGGTATACACATCTTCTCCTTTTTTACCTAGAACAATTGCAGTACCTGTATCCTGACAAGTAGGTAATTCGCCTTCAGCCGAAACAGCCTGGTTCATCAACATGGTGTGAGCCACAAACTTATCGTTATCAGTTGCTTCGGTATCTTCCAAAATTTTAGCTAATTTTTCAAGATGCGATGCGCGTAGAAAAAATGAAACATCGGTAAACGCTTCTTTTGCCAGCACTTCAAGTCCTTCGGGTGCAACCTTTAATATTTTTCTGCCGTCAACCTCAACAGTCGACACGTAATCTTTTGTGATTAAACGATATTCTGTATCGTCTTTTAAAATTGGAAATGGTTTTTGATATTTAAATTCTGCCATTATAAAATCGGTTAAATTAATTTCTATCAAAGATAAAACTATTCGCTGGTTTACCTTTTATTTTAAATATTCAAAACACAAATTTAATCTGAAATCCAGATAGATTTAACGAAATTTATGCTATTGGATAAGATCGAAATTTTTTGAATGACATTATACACATTAGTATAAACACGAATACACACCTCCTTTTAACGACTGATTGTTAATAAGTTATTAAAAAGTCAACAAAAATAAATCAAAGGAATACTTACATAATAATAATTTTACATTCGATTAAAACAAAGAGATGATTGGGGATAGTATTGTATTGTATGCATTTCTGCATATAATATTACATTGGACACCTGTGACTATAGTGTCCGAAGATATGATGTATTCAACAACTCCCGGAAATATCTCAAATGTGGTAAATGATATTCCTACCGCAGTTGATGATGTTTATACCTTACTAATTGGAAGCGACTCACATATTCTCTCTGCCAACCTACTCGACAACGATATTTTCACCACTGACAAAGAAGCCAGAATCGCATTTATCACCGCCCCTGAAACAGGATTACTTTCCTGTGGATCGAAGGGTAATTTCCTGTATATTACGGATATAAACTACACAAACCAAATAACTTTTTCGTATCGTTTATGCTATACAGATGAACCTGAAAACTACAGCGATGCAAAAGTTACCATATACATTGATAAGGACAGCGATAACGACGAAATAATCGATGCTCTTGATATTGACGATGATAATGACGGAATTCTTGACATTCATGAAGGCGAAGGTTTAACTGATTTTGATGGAGATGGTTTTCCTGACAGCCAGGATATTGATTCGGACAACGACGGAATAACCGATTTTATTGAGTGGCAAAGCGAGAATTCAACCATACTTCTTTCCCATATTGACTGTAACAAAGATGGCTGGGACGACGCTTTCGATTCAGAATTTGGAGGAAATTATTATGAAGCGGTGGATACTGATTTGGATGGATCTCCTGATTTTATTGACACCGATTCAGACGCTGATGAAATAGAAGATTACATTGAAGCAATTGACGACGACAATGATGGAATAATTAATATGATCAGATATTTCATGGACTCCGACATGGATGGTTTGATAGACTGCTATGATACCGTTTCAGGATGCGGAAGTATAAATAACTCAATATCCAGTAATTGCCCGCTTCCCGATTTTAACAAAAACGGGATTCGCGACTGGAGAGACGAAATCAATCACAAACTGGAAGGAAACGAAAATTTGGCGCGGGCTGCAAACGAGCTTCTTATATATCCCAATCCCGTACAGGACATTTGTACTGTTGAAATACCTGTTGAAACCAATGAAATAAGAGAGTATATGGTTTCTTTATTCGACACAAACGGGAAATTATTACTTAGAAGAATAGTTAACAAGAATCCTTTCCAGCTTAATGTGAACAATTATCACCAGTCTTCGTTCATCATACATGCAAAGGCCAATCAAAATTATTTTTTTGGCAAAATCATAAAACAACCTTAACATCACTTTCTATAATGATGTTTATATTAACAGAGAATTAATTAATAAAATTCTTATGAAAAACCTGTTGTATATTCTATCGCTCGTAACATTCCTGTTTTTTTCATGTTCAAATAATAAGACACAAATCGAATCGGGTGAAAACAATACAAAACTTACCCCCGACCGAATAATGCTTACCATTCCTGGTGATCCGGCTACAATGAGAGCTGTTACCTGGAGAACTCATTCTTCAGTAACAAAATCGATAGGACAGATTACTGAAGCCGTAGCATCTCCTTTTTTTGAAGATCAGCTGAAAGTAACAGAAGGCACTTCTACATTTTGGATGGAAGGAGATTCGTCAGCCATGGGTCATAAAATTATTTTCGATAATTTAAAGCCGGAAACCATATACACCTATCGTGTTGGTGATGGTGAAAACTGGAGCGAATGGTTTCAAATAAGAACTTCATCAGACAAAACTAAACCTTTCAATTTTTTATACCTGGGTGATTTTCAGAATGATATTAAAGAACATTGTTCGAGGTCTATCCGACAGGCATATTCTCATTTCCCAAAGTCTGAATTTATATTATTTGCAGGAGATATTGTAAGCAGAAGTACTGAAGAATACTGGAACGAGTTTTTTTATGCCGGAAACTGGATCTACGGCACAATACCATCGCTGGCGACTCCAGGAAACCATGAATATGACAAACACGGAGTTGGACAACCCCGAACCTTTTCACGCCATTGGAACCAAATATTTGTAAATCCCGAAAATTATCCTGAAAACTTAAAAGACCGAACTTATTTTATGGATTATCAGGGTGTGCGTTTTATTTCGCTCGATTCACCTGCAATGGAAAACAACGAAACTGATGCCAAAAATTCCTTAGAATGGCTAAATGACGTTTTATCGGATAATCCTAATCAATGGACCATACTTTTTACCCACTTCCCTGTATACTCCTGTTCTCAGGGACGAGATAATGAAATCTACCGGAATGCTATAAAACCCATCCTCGAAAAATATGGTGTAGATCTGGTACTTCAGGGACACGATCACACCTATTGCCGGGGTCAGAACCTGGAGAATGTAGGTGAAGATTGTATAAATCCCCCTATGTATATGGTTTCAGTTTCCGGGCCCAAAATGTATGGTTTGAATGTAAACAGGTGGAGCGACCGGGTAGCATCTCAAACCCAACTCTATCAAAACATTTATGTTAATGATAACAATATAGATGTAGATGTATACACAATTACCGGAGAGTTATACGATTCATTTTCGATTACTAAAAATAACGGTGGTAATATTATTACGGAGAACAGCATTGTAACTGAAACATCAGAAAGAAACGGGATTCCAGCTGATGCAAGCGAAAAATATTCAGAGCAGGAATTGGAATTATATAAAGAAAATTTCAAATAGCAAATCAGCCACTAAATTTATAATTAAACTCCAACAAGCAAAGGCAGAAAATTTAAAATTATCAAACCATAATAAATTATATCTGCCTAAAATACCGCTACAAATTTGATTAAATATTTGGGTGTACTTCAATAATCAAATCCAAAGGAAGCAGATTATAAATATTCGTCTGTTTGTTTAAAACAGGTAAATAGTTCCTGATTGTTTATTCAAATTGTTAGCTTTGAGGTAACAAAAGCACAGTAATCCTATGAAAACTAAACTCTATCTTCTTCCTGTACTTCTTTTCACATTTATATTAAATGTTAATGCAGATGTAAAACTCCCAAAAATATTCAGTTCAAACATGGTATTACAACAGGGAATTGAAATTCCAATATGGGGATGGGCCGATCCGGGTGAAAAAATATCTGTTCAGTTGAATGAAAATACAGTTAGCACTGTGGTTGATGAAAAAGGAAAATGGATGGTAAAACTGCCATCTCAAAAATATGGTGGACCCTATTCTTTAACTATTAAAGGAAAAAATACTATCAAGTTCACCAATGTAATGATTGGTGAAGTCTGGATTTGTTCCGGGCAATCGAATATGCAATTTCCGCTTGCACAGGTAAAAAATGCAGAAAAGGAAGTAGCAGCCGCGAATCATCCGAACATTCGTTTGTTCACAGTACCACGGCGAATAGCTCAGTTTCCGGAAGATGATTTAAGAGAGGGGGAATGGGTGGAATGCACATCGGAAACGGCTCAGGGATTTTCGGCAGTAGGTTATCTTTTCGGACAAGCCTTACTCGAAGAACTCGATATCCCTATTGGTTTGATTCATTCGTCGTGGGGTGGCACGGTTGCAGAAACCTGGACCAGTCCACAAACCATACAAAACGATCCCGACTTCAGAAATCCGATGATTGAGCTGCAACAGATGAATTTAGAGGATTGCAGGGCAAAGAAAGAGGCTGAACTCAGAAAAATACTGGGCGGAGAAATACCCACCGAAGATAAAGGAATGCAAGATGGTAAAGCATTGTGGTCGGCTCCTGACTTAAATGATAAAAACTGGAACAGTATAAAATCACCCGGTTTATGGGAAGAACAAGGTTATATTGATATCGATGGAGTTGCCTGGTACCGAAAAGAATTGGATCTTACAGAAGAACAAACAAAAGCCAATGTAAATTTACATTTGGGAAAGATAGACGATTCGGATATCACATTTCTGAACGGTATTGAAATTGGTAAAACCACAAATCAATACAATACAGAAAGGGTTTACACCGTAGATAAAAAATATTTAAAACCGGGCAAAAACATGATTGTTGTTCGTGTTGATGACAATGGCGGAGGTGGTGGCATGTGGGGTGCACCAGAAGATCAGTATCTTGCAATCGGTAAGGAAAAAATTGATATTTCCGGTGACTGGAAATTTAAGATTTCAAAAGCAGTTATGCAGGGAATCGACCTGGGGCCAAATTCTTACCCAACCCTGCTTTATAATGCTATGATTAATCCTATTGTTCCTTTCGCGATAAAAGGTGTTATCTGGTATCAGGGAGAATCGAATGCCAGCCGGGCCAAACAATATCAACGTGTATTCCCGAACCTGATTAACGATTGGAGAACTCTCTGGAATCAGGGCGACTTTCCATTTTTATTTGTTCAACTGGCTAATTATATGAAACCTACTCAAAAACCTGTTGATAGCGAATGGGCAGAACTGCGGGAAGCACAAACCATATCACTAAAAGTTCCCAATACCGGGATGGCATCCGCTATTGATATTGGAGAAGCCGATGATATTCACCCCAAAAACAAACAGGATGTTGGAAAAAGATTAGCTCTGAATGCTTTAAAAATAGCTTACAACAAAGATATTGTGTATACAGGTCCAACTTTTCAATCGGTTGAATTCAAAGACGGGAAAGCCTATATCACCTTCTCAGAAACCGGTTTAGGACTCGCTGTAAAAGACAAATACGGATACGTAAAATCCTTTGCTATTGCCGGTGCTGATAAAGTATTCCACTGGGCAAAAGCCGAAATTGTCAACTCAAACACGATAGTAGTTTATTCCTATGCAGTAAGTAATCCGGTTGCCGTTCGCTTTGGCTGGGCTGATAATCCCGATGATCTTAACCTATATAACCTTGAATTACTTCCGGCTAATCCATTTAGAACTGATAGCTGGGAGGAAACCAGAAATTAGCCACAATAAAAGTAGAACTCCAGGTTATCATTAACTCAGACAATTATTTTCACTATAAAATTTTAGTTTAAAAATTTGGTTTGCATTACAAACTTGTTTAATTTTGTAAACAAAATTAAATTACCATGAACCAAGAAGAATCAACCCAGGAATCCTTTAATGAACAGCAACTTTTAGAAACCTTAAAAACTGCTATTGCAACATCAAAACGTACCCTGATGGATGACGGCTTGTTATTAATTTACTGGGGTCTTGCATTTTCATTAGGATTTCTATGGAACTACTATCAATCGGTGGTTTTAGTTCCCAGTAGAATTAGAGATTTCATGCACATTTTAAAACCGGCTATCGGTATTGCGTTAATTGCTTTTACTATTTATTTCGTTTTCTTCAGAGGGAAAAGAATAAAAACCAATACTGCTATTTCAACCCGCTTTGTATGGATTGGAATTATCATTGCTCATAACCTGAATATTATAATTACAAAATCGGTAATAAACGAAATTAATTTCGAATTTCTTCACCCCATGCAAATGGTACTAATTGGTTTTGCCCTTTTTATTACCGGTGGAATATACCGCTACTATATATTGTCATTCAGTGGTGTAATTATGTGGGTTGCTTCAATTGTAGCTGCAAATTTCGATCTTCAAACTCAGTTTTTAATTCGGGGTATTGCCGATTGTTTATGTTTTGTGGTGCCCGGGATTTTAATGTACATGGAAGTAAAAACGAAAAGGGATGTTTAAAGAGCTTGATCCACTACTCCACTCTCAGGTGCGTTTGGCAATTATGACGATTCTGCTGAATGTAAAATCAGCTGAGTTTTCATACCTGCTGGAAAATATTGAAACCACAAAAGGGAACCTGAGTTTTCAGATTTCAAAATTAAAAGAAGCCCAATATATTCAGGTGAAAAAATCATTCAGAAAAAATTATCCGCTAACAACTCTAAAAATTACTCAAAAAGGAATAAGTGCATACGAAAATTATGTTGAGGCAATTTCTGATTATTTTGATAAATCGAAACAAAATTCTGAAAACGACTGAGGTCTGCTAAACTTTTCATTTAAAATTATTCAAAAGGCCCACAATTTATTTATCAATAAGAAGTTGATAATAAAACCGTATTATTAGCTTTGTGCCAATGAAAAAATTTACATTACTGTTTTTATTAATAATTACCCAAAGTGTATTGTTCGGTCAGAGCAATAATGCCACATTAAAAGGTGTTCTTAAAGATACCAAAGGAATCCCCCTGGACATGGTTACCGTTGTGCTAAAAGAATACCCTACACTGGGAACAACGACCAACGCAAAAGGAGAATTTTTACTTCGTGTGCCGGCTAAGAAACCTTTGACAGTAGTTTTTTCATCAATCGGTTACCAAACCTTCTCCGATTCTATTTATGCACAACCCGACGAAACCATTATAAAAGAAATTGAAATGCCGGCACAAAATCTCGAACTGGCAGAAATAATAGTAAAAGAACAAAGACGCAACTCAGGGAATGTTGTTAGTCTCGATCCAAAAATCATCAATTTTATTCCAAATGCATCAGGAGCCCTTGAGACCATGCTAAAAACTTTTCCCGGTGTAACCTCAAACAACGAGTTAAGTTCACAATATAACGTTCGGGGAGGGAATTTCGACGAAAATCTGGTTTACGTGAATGATGTTGAAGTATACCGTCCATTTTTAATCCGGGCCGGTCAACAGGAAGGCATGAGTTTTATTAATAGCGACATGGTTTCCACGGTTGATTTCTCAGCAGGAGGTTTTAATGCCAAATACGGAGACAAGATGTCGTCGGTGCTTGATATAAAATACAGAAAACCAAGTGATTTTAAAGGAACTGCCTCAGTAAGCATGCTGGGAGGAACAGCCCACTTCGAAGATGTTGCTTTTAACGGAAAACTTTCGCATATCTCCGGTATCAGGTACAAAACCAACCGATATTTACTTGGAACACTTGATGAACAAGGAGAATACGATCCCCGTTTTTTCGATTTCCAGACCTATATTTCTTACCAACTTACAGAAAAACTAGATGTTTCTTTTTTGGGAAACATTGCCCAGAACCAATATAATTTTATTCCACAAACCAGGGAAACCACATTTGGAACCTGGCAAACACCTTTGCATACCAGAATATATTTCAATGGACAGGAAGTTGATGATTTTCAAACATACCTGGGGGCTGTAACTTTTAATTATCATCCAAATGTTAATCTGAACCTCAAGTTAATTACATCGGCCTACCACGCTAAAGAAAATGAAACTTACGACATTGAAGGACAATATTACTTAAACCAGCTGGAAAGAAATATGTCGTCGGAAGAGTATGGAGACAGTGCATTAAACCTTGGTGTAGGTTCGTTTTTAAACCATGCACGAAATACTCTGGAAGCAACGGTTTACAATTTTTCTCATAAAGGTGCTTACAACTCGGAAAACCATCTTGTAAACTGGGGCATCAAATACCAACACGAAGAAATTAAAGATAAACTTAACGAATGGATCTACCGGGATTCCACCGGCTATTCAATTCCTTATTCTGATAGCGAAATACGTTTATATTATAGCCTGAATGCTAAAAACCATATTCGCACAAACAGAATTACGGGTTATGTACAGGATAGCTGGAGTGTACCTGTAAATAAAGGCGATTTATATCTTACTGGTGGTGTACGATTTAATTACTGGGATTTTAACGATGAATTACTGATAAGTCCACGAGCTTCGTTCAGCTATTTTCCTGATTGGGAGAAAAAAATGTCATTTCGCCTGGCAGCCGGAATGTATCACCAATCGCCATTTTTTAAGGAATTAAAAAACAGTGACGGTAGTATAAATTACAACGCCAAAGCCCAAAAATCCTACCAGATTGTTGGAGGTACTGATTTAATTTTCACCGCATGGGACCGTCCGTTTCGCTTTACAACAGAAGCATATTATAAATACATGAACCGTCTGGTCCCCTACCAGGTTGACAATGTAAGAATCAGATACCTGGGAGAATCAGAAGCCACAGGATACGCTACCGGCATCGACATGAAGATAAACGGGGAGTTTGTTAGCGGACTCCAGTCATGGGCTAGTTTGTCGCTCTTAAAAACCGAAGAAGATATTAAAGGAGACGGACATGGTAACATCCCTCGTCCAACTGATCAGTGGCTAAATTTCAGTATGTTCTTTCAGGATTATCTGCCGGGAAATCCAAGTTACCGAATGCAGCTTTCCGGATTTTACGGAACCCGCCTTCCAACCGGACCTCCTAATGGAGAACGTTACCAGGATGTGTTCAGAATGCCGGCATACCGAAGAATAGATCTTGGATTTTCAAAGGTTTTTATCAGTACTGCCAACCAGTCTAAGGCACCGTTTTTCAAGAACATTACCGACCTTTGGTTGAGCCTTGAAGTATTCAATTTACTTGATATAAATAATACGATTTCCTATTTCTGGGTTTCAAGCAACACCGGCGATCAATATGCAGTGCCTAACTACCTTACCGGCAGAAAATTTAACCTGAAACTCACTGTAAAATTTTAACAGCTGGTCTAAAAAAATACAAGTATTATTTTTGAATAAATACTGAACCTACTTACAAAAGCAAAACAATGGAACTAAAAATATACCAGGTTGACGCCTTTGCAGAGAAAACCTTTGAAGGAAATCCGGCAGCAGTTATTCCACTTGAAAACTGGCTATCGGACGAAACTATGCAGAAAATTGCATTGGAAAACAACCTTTCTGAAACGGCTTTTTTTATTCCAGCAGAAAAAGGGTACCATATCAGGTGGTTTACGCCGGGTGCCGAAGTTAATTTGTGTGGACATGCAACTTTAGCAACGGCTCACGTTCTTTATCATCACCTGGATTATTCGGATGATGAAATCATTTTTGAATCCAGGAGCGGAATACTTAAAGTTAAAAGAGAGAATGAACTTCTCGTACTCAACTTCCCTTCATCGGAGGTGGTTAGCCATCCATTACCCGAAAATTTAAAAACTGCATTTGGAGTTCAACCCACGGAATATTTCAAAGGACGCGACGATTTATTGCTTCTGTTTAACTCGGAGACGGATATTGAAAAACTAACATCTGATTTTACAAAAATCATCAAATCCAATGCCCGCGGTGTTATTTGTACTGCAAAATCAGAAAAATACGATTTTGTATCACGTTTTTTTGCCCCGGCTGTTGGCGTAAACGAAGACCCGGTAACTGGTTCGGCACATACCATGCTAATTCCATTCTGGGCAAAACAATTGCATAAGAATACCTTAATTGCAAAACAGATATCTAAACGAGGTGGTATTCTTTATTGCAAGTATTTAAACGATCGTGTTGAAATTGGAGGTAAAGCAGTAACGTATATGATAGGAGAAATAAATATATAATGCTCTCGAAATTATCAAAGAACTTTCCATGGAAAATTAATTAACTGGTTTCCCTTCTATTTCCAGATTTCGCATCATACATTTTCCCAATTCAGAGGCGGTACCTCGAACGCGGATAGCAATTTTACCTTCCTTAAGCGGATTTTCGTCTGTTACATCTATTATTGTTTTCCCATCAATTTTCATCCATAAACGCTTGCCTTCTTTACCCAACTCAACCTTATGCCGCCAGCCCGAATGCATAACATCTTCTTCAGCTAACCCAATTTGACTGTTCTGACCGGCTTCGGCAGGATGTTTTCTCAAAAACGGAGTTGAATTGTGTGCCATCACACGAAAACCAAACATATAATCTTCTACCTGACTTGTCCAAAAACCAAAACTATCACTGTTTTCTGCTAAGGTTAAATCTGTAGTGGCACCTATATCTGAAGCATTTAACAATGCAACCAACACTGTTGCAGGATTTAAGGTCATAACTTCGTAACGAACAATAACATCGTTATATTTTTCCGGAGATAAAAGCATAAAACCTTTACTTCCTTCCACCTCTTCCATAAAAAATTGTCCGTGGGTTACAAAGCCATTGCCCTCACCAATGGTTACCCATTTTTCAAGATCCTGGGGAGAGTATTCCTTAGTTTGTGCAAATAACTGAACGGAGATTAATAACAATGAAACAATAGCTAGTCCTTTCATAATGTCGATTTTGATTTATTAGGTTCATTCTTCTAAAAATAAAAATAATTGAGAACGCTCAAACAAGTACGATATATAACATTTAATAAATCATATATCGGTATTCTCAAAATTCTGCCATTAAAAATAGAAAAAATTAGTTTTTATCGCTCTTTTATAGTCGGTAAAGCTGAAAGGAGTATTTCGCTGTTTTTATCTTTTCAATTATAAAGTCCTGTATTCCCATGTTCCCAAAGTGGCATTATTTTTTTTACAATTTCAGGATGCTCCCCGGCAATGTTAATGGTTTCGTTTGGATCAGATTGGTGATCGTATAATTCAATTGTCGGTTCCTGCTCCCTGAAATACTTTGTAAACCTGTATTTTGCAGTTCGTAACGAAATTCCGTTTCGGAAGTACCCATACGAAGCTTCCTCCCAACTTCCCTTTGAATTATTTAACAAAGGGACAAGACTTTGTCCATCAGTTTCGTGTGGCATTTCAACACCGCACAAATCCATGAGTGTTGGATAAATATCAACCGTACTTACTACTTCATTAATGGTTTTCCCTCCTTTGTTTCCCGGTGCCCGGATGATAAATGCACTTTTCAGAGCACGCTCAAAAATAGTATGTTTACCCCACACCAGCTGGTCGCCAAGATGCCAGCCATGATCACCCCAAAGAACAACAACTGTATTTTCTGCTAATCCAAGTTTCTCTAATTTATCCAGCAATTTTCCTACCTGTGCATCGGTATAACTTATACATGCGAAATAGGCGTGCCGTAACTTTCGGGCATATTCATCAGAAACAGGTCCCTCAAGTGTAGCATCTTCGTCACCCAGTTGGTAGCCGTTAAATTCATTACTGTTATGCAAACTGGCTTTGTTAACATTTTCAGGAATAGCCGGATTTGGCGATAAAGGCAATTTATTCTCATCGTATAAATCCCAATACTTTTTAGGTGAATTAAACGGAAGATGTGGCTTAAAAAAACCTACAGCCAGAAAAAAAGGTTTATCCTTTTTAGCTAGTTCATCGAGTTTTTCAATCGCAAATTTTGAAGTATAACCGTCTGGATAGCCCAAATCATCAACATCTCCCCTTTCATAAGGTTTAACCTGACGATTGCGGCTTTGCCGGTTACTTCCGTCGGCATAACCAAAAAACGCATTCCAACCGGTGCCCCATTTGGCCGGATCAAATAACATTTCGTTCCAACTGTGGGGTAATTCTAATTCAGTACCCACCGAATCGGTGTAACCATAAAGCAGACCATCAGCATAATGACTCACCTTTCCAATCCCAACGGTGTAGTAACCATTACGTCTTAAATGATGAATAAATGTTTCTGGCGCTTCAGTCTCCGTTTTCCCTGAAATAAAATCATGACAAGCTTCATTACTAAGCGCACCTGTCGTTTTAGGCAACATTCCGGTTAGCATGCTGTAACGCGAAGCTCCGCAAGTGGGAATTTGCACAAACTGGTTAGTAAAAAGAGCCCCGGTCTCTGCCAGTTTATCGATATTTGGTGAATGAATATATGTATTACCATAACATCCCAATTCAGGACGAAGGTCGTCGACACAAATAAACAAGACATTCGGTTTTTGCTGTTCAGCAGTTTTCTCCGCAAAAACGGACAATAATTCCCCTAGTAAAAAGACAAAAACAGATAACAGTGCTATATAATTCATAACCCGTCTATTTTATTCAATTAAAAATATTAAAAAAAGCCGCCTCTTACAAAGCGGCTTATTCGTATTAAACTAAAATTATTCTAATAACCAGGATTTTGTGGAAAATCACCGGGATTTGATACTCTGTCGATTTGCGTTTGCGGAATCGGACGGAGTAAATGGTATTCCTGAATATTTGGAGCTGCATCCGAATTATATTGTTTAACTCTTTGCAACAGGGTTCCTGTCCTTTTCAGATCGTACCAACGGAAACCTTCACCTCCTAATTCTTTTGCACGTTCCTCCAATATAAAATCAAGATCAATATCGGCAGATGTCACAGCCATTTCGGCCTCTTTGCCCTGAATAACAGCCCTTGCACGCAATTTCGTGATCATATAGGCAGCAATTTCATTTTTATCCTGATTCATAGCTGCTTCTGCAGAAATAAGATACATTTCGGCCAATCTGATCGCGACAAAATCTCTTGTACCATTATTATCATTTTTATCCAAACGGAGTGGGTCGTAATATTTATTATAAAAACTCGGCCAAAGTCTCCTGCTATCTCCTCCTATTTGAAGATTATCTGACTGATTAGTAAGATCTTCACCATTATAATCAATATACCAGTATGGCGCATTTTGTTGTATTTCATCATCAACCGGATGTAAAACTATTTTGATAGCTGTATCACCGGGCATAACAGTATGTCCGTTTATTACTCCCTGTGTATTTGCAAACCAAACCGTTTTAAATGAGGCATTATATCTAGCATCAACTTCCGGATCCCACATATCGAGATAATAATTGGTTGGCATAAAACGTTGATGGGGTTTACCGTTGGTAACATCTCTTTCCATCGCCGGATTCCTGGTATAATCCCATACAAAATAGTTATGACTTTGATTTCCGCTGCCATTTACAAGCGGATCGGTTCCATATTGAACTGACCATATTATTTCAGCATTTTCCTGGTTATAATAATCCCAAAGCTCATCCAAAGGTACCAGAGAATAATCGTAATTATTAATCACATTGTTTGCATATTGTTCAGCTTCACTCCAATTTCCAAGAGTTAGCTGAACTCTTGCCAGCAAGGCTTCTGCTGTTGCTTTATTTGCTCTTCCAAAGTCCATACTACTAGTTGAAGGATTAGTTAAGTTTGCAACAGCATATTCAAGATCGGGCACAATTCCTTCGTCATAAATTGTTTCAACAGGTGTTCTGTACGCTTCAGTTTCCACACCTGAAGTTTCATCAAGTGTAAAATGTACATCGCCCCAGAGTTGAACAAGTACAAAATAATAATAGGCTCTCAAAAATCTGGCTTCACCTATGTACTGTGACTTTTCTGCATCTGTTAAACCTTCTGCTTCAGGTGCTCTGTTTACAATTGTATTACACTGGTTTATACCTCGATAAAATGAATCCCAGATACTAGAAAAGAAACTGTGAGTACTATTAAGATTCTGATCGTAATTATTGAAAGAAGGATTATTTTTTACTCCACCAAAACCGTTGGTATTAATATCGGTTCCGATTACCGTAAGAAAAAATGTTCCTTCAGGTCCAAAGTAGTCTCTTAGCGGAGGATAACACGCATTCACTCCATCCTTTATACCGGCAGCGGTTGTATAATAACCTTCGGCTGTGGCCAGACTTACAGGATCCTCTTCTAAAATACTATTACAGGCACCCTGCATTAACAATATCAACACAAAGCTTAACTGTATTGATGTTTTTAAAATCTTATATTTATTTACTTTCATAATTGCCAGAATTTTAAAATTTCAGATTTACTCCTATGGTATAAGTTGATGAAGATAATGCCCTTCCTGATTCAGGATCAACAGTATTGTAATCTGACCATATTACAGGATTTGTGGTAGAGAAATATACTCTGCAGGAAGAAAGAAAATCAGATTTTATAAGATTTTCAACCAACTCATAACCTACCGATATATTTTTTATTTTCACAAATGAAGCGTCGAAATACTGCAATGCAGAGGAGTATAAAATACTTCCCCCTTGCACAGGTTGCGGATATTCATTACTCGCATTCTCCGGAGTCCAGTAATTAAAATTCAAATGAGCATATCTTCCTTCCCAGTTATTGGCACTCAGGTTATGATAGCTACTGTTTAACATTTGTCCCTGTCTGGCATAAATCAACATAGAAAAATCAAAACCTTTGTAACTTATCCGATTGGTCAAACCACCTGTCCAGTCAGGAACAGTTGATCCAAGAATTGCTCGGTCATCAGTATTTATCTGCCCGTCAGGCTGGTTTGTCAATTCACCGTTTTCATCCCTGCCGTTTATGTCTTTAATTTTGATCTGACCAGGAGCCTGACCATGCTCAGCAGCCTCTGCTGCTTCTTCAGTTTGCCAGATGCCATCAAAAACATAATCGTAAAATGAGTTAACCGGATGCCCAATAAACCACTTATTACCAATATCATCCTCTGTTCCGTTAAATAACTCCACTATTTCCTCTTTATTCGAGAAAATATTCATGTCGACATCCCATTTTAAACCCGAAGAAGGATTATTAATGATATTTGCTGATATCGTAAACTCCCATCCCTGGTTACGGGTAGCTCCCACATTTTCAATAACGCTTTCGAAACCCGAAGAAGAAGGCAGCAGCCTCTCTAACAAAAGGGCACTGGTTTTTGTGTCATAAATTTCAATGTTTCCGGAAACTTTATTATTCCACAATCCAAAATCTATACCCAGGTTCAGCGTATTTGAAGTTTCCCAGCCCAATTCAGAGTTCGAAATTCCATTTTGTTTATAACCGTAAGCAGAATCATCGCCAAACAGGTAAGCAGTTCTGGCTAAACCTCCTTGTGTTTGGTAAGGAGATATTGATGTATTCCCAACCGAGCCATATCCAGCTCTTAATTTTAAAAACGATAAAGATGGAATATTCATAAAATCTTCTTCGGAAATGATCCATGCCACAGAAGCTGCCGGAAAGAATGCCCATTTATTACCACTGGCTAACCTTGAAGATCCGTCAGCTCTACCTGAAGCAGTTAGCAGGTACTTATCTTTATACTTATAATTTATTCTTCCCATGTAAGAGAGCAGTCCCCATTCTGTTAAATCGCTATCGATTCCGGTAATTGTTTCAGCTGTTCCCATAGCATAAAAGGTAGAACGTGTAATTGGAATACCCTGTGCAGATAATAACGATAGTTCAGTATTACTGGATTGAGTACTAAATAATCCCACCAGGTTTAAATTGTGGTCTCCAATAATTTTATCGAAGGTTAAAATATTTTCCAGAGTATATGAAAATATATTCGTATTTTGGATAGACGCCACAGGAGTACTTCCGGTATAGTTTCCTTCAAACTGACCTCTTCGGCTGTAAAGAATATCGGTTCCGAAATTGAGGCGGTATTTTAAATCTTTTGTTATGGCGTACTCTCCAAACAAATTGGAAAACATTCGGAATCCCTTTGTTTCGTCAACATACTGATTAGGAGCAAAATTTACTAAAGGAGAAACAACAAGTGCTTCATCAGGGTTCGGATAAGCAATTATATTTCCTTCGTCATCATATGCTTGTGTGATTGGAGCATACCTGATTGCAGACATTGTAGGATCGTCAGCATCCATCCTGTTTCGAATATCTTTTGATGATGTAAAACTCAATCCAACATTCAACTTGCTAGTTAATTGCGCATCTAAATTTACTCTAAGCGAGAATCTTTCGTAATCGGACTTTTTCAACACACCCTCTTCATCATAATAACTCCCTGAAATATAATAACGAACATGTTCATTCCCACCATTAGCTGAAAGTTGATGTTCTGTCTGCATACCGTTACGGTATGTTTCATCAATATAATCTGTTTCTATTCCGTTAACGTAATTGTCATATATTCCTCCTAAGAGTACCTGATCCTGGCTATTATCATTTTTAGCTAATCCGTTGGCAACTCTTCTGTATTCAACAAATTGCTGCCCGTTCATTTTATCCAGATTCTCAATTTGTTTTTTAACACCATAATAAGCTGAATAATTAATTGTAGCTGCGCCTCTCTTTCCTCGTTTTGTTGTAATCAATATAACTCCGTTTGCTCCCCTCGATCCATAAATGGCAACAGCACTGGCATCCTTGAGAATTTCTATTGACTCAATATCGCCTGGATTAAAATCGTTAATACTCTGGGAAGTTGGAATTCCATCTACGACAAAAAGAGGACTATTATTGGCTGTTATAGAACGGTTCCCCCTGATACGAATTGACAGGTCAGCACCTGGCGAACCATTACTGGAAACAATATCAACACCGGCTAGTTTTCCCTGTGCTTTTTCAAGAATATTGGCTGCCTGAGTCGTATTTAAATCATCTTCCGAAACGGATGAAATAGCTCCGGTTAAATCACTTTTTTTCATCGAACCATATCCTACTGCTACCACTTCTTCCAGTCCAATGGCTTCTTCTTCCATGGTTACATTAATTTCAGTCTGTCCGTTTACCGCTATTTCCTGCGATGCCATTCCCACAAAAGAGAACTGTAATATGGCATCATCAGGCACATTCGGAAGTGCAAATTCCCCATCACTATTGGTTACAGTTCCATTAGTAGTACCCTTAACCACGATGGTTACTCCCGGTAAAGGCGCTCCTCCCGAATCGGTAACTTTTCCGTTTACTGTAATTTGCTGACTTAATTGATTGGTAAGAACAATCATGCGGTCTTTTAATACAAAATCAACATCAGTGTTTACAAATATCTGATCCAATACATTTTCAACTTTTCGGTCTTTACATCTTACAGTAACCTTTCTGTTAACATCAATCAGTTTATTGTTGTAAAGAAAAAAGTAATCGGTTTGCTCCTCAATATTATCCAAAACCTCTCCTACCGAGCTGTTTCTTAAATCAAGCGATATCAGGGCATCCTGTCCGTATCCGGTTGAAGCAATTGCCTGGAATAGCGACAAAAAGAACAGAAACAATGTAAACCTCATAATAAGTAAGATTTTACGACATGGAATGCACGCATTCTTAAGCCGCATCATTAATAATTTTTTTTTCATAAATTTGAAATGTTTTACGTTAGACTTATGCTCTTTTGAGCGTATTTCTGAATACTAAAAACCGGGGAGTGCGGGAACACAAACCGGTTTTACTTTTTAACTCAGTTTTTACTTTGTATTGTTACTTTCAATTCTCCATATTCATTATTTTCGTTTATTTCTCTTTTCCCAAGTTTGTAAGTGATTGGAGAAGTTATACTTATTAATTCCAGAATTTCATTTAGCCCTTCATTCTTAAATGTTCCGGTGAATGAATAACTTTTTAATTCATCGTCATCAATCTCAATATCAGCATCAAACCATCTGCCTAAGCTCTGACAAACCACTTCAAGTGGATCGTTTCGGAAAACAAATTTTCCTGATCTCCATGAGATATATTTTTCCAAATCGCCGCTTTTAAGAAAAAACTTATCCTTCTCTGATTCGAATGTTAATACCTCTCCGGGATTTAACATGTATTCACCTCTTTTTACATCACCCTCTACTCTGGTAATTTTAACTGATCCTTCGGCTAAAGTTGTTACTATGGATTTGTCGGCAGGATAAGCCATACAATTAAATTCAGTACCAACAGCCTGAACATTCAACTTTCCCACATCAACGATGAACGGTTTCTTCTTGTTTTTTGCTACTTTAAAATAGGCTTCACCCTCTAAATAAATCCGGCGTTCATCTCCGTTAAACTCCAACGGATATTTGATTTTTGTATTTCCATTCAGCCAAACCGAAGTACCATCCGGAAGTTCAAAAACTGAACGCAATCCCGACGGAGTTTGAACCTCGTTATATGCCAATTGTGAAGAAGCTTGAAAAAAATTAGTATCGCTTATAAAAACCTGGTAGATACTGAATAGCAACAAGGGAAGAAAAAGTACCGCAGCCACTTTCTGTGCATAGTAAAACCATCCTTTTTTCTCCTTATATTTTTTCAATCGTTCTTTCACATTTGTTAATGCCACAGATGAATTAAGCTGTTTCATCAGTTTAAGATCATCCAGTTTATCCAGGATTTTATTTGCATCATCAAGCTCCTTCCGTAATTCGGCAGATGATTTTGAAAAATCGATTAACCGCGTAACTTCATCATCCGAAGCAGTACCGGCTAAATATTTATTGAAAAGGATTTTTTCTCCTTCCCGATCTTCTTTTTGTTTATTCATTTCTTTCATTCTTAATTATGACGATTGTAGAACACTTATTACGTGCTCTAAAAAGAAAAAAATTCATTTATTTGCAGGAAACATCAAAGAGGATTAACCTATAACACTGATAATCAGACCTAAAATCCTTTTATCAGCATTAAAATTAAAAATGCTGGAAAGTAATTTTCCAACTCTTTTTTAAGAATTCGGATGGCTTTGCCGATATGGCCTTCAACTGTTCGCACTGAAATATTTTCACGCCTGGCAATTTCGGAGGGTTTTATTCCTTCAAACCGGTTCATCAGAAAAACCTTCCGGCATTTTTCCGGCAGCTTATCTATTGCTTCTTTAATTTGCGCTTCAAGCTCAAATTGTACAATGTAGTTTTCTCCTTCGTCCCCGGGTTCCGTTTGTCCGGCCACCTCTTCAATAACCTTTGTTCCGATTTTTTTCCTTTTAAGATAATCGAGACTTCGATTTTTAACCGCAGAAAAAAAGTAACTTTTAATGGATTGATTAATGACAAGCTCGTTCCGGTTTAACCATAAACGAAAAAAGAAATCCTGCACAATGTCTTCTGCCGAGTCCATATCTTCTACCATACGATATGAAAATACGACCAGCCCGGAATAGTAGTATTGAAAAAGGTAGTCAAATATTTTTGTATTGCCTTCCTTCAATCCTTCTATCAGAATATTTTCGTGCAAAGAAACTTTCGACATTTACTCCAATTCCAGTTTAAGTTTGATTAGCGAAAATTTAAAATCTGCAGTCAATAAAATATCAGCAAATTTTAAACACCTAAAAATGCAAATATATATCTATGGAAAACAATATATAGCCGGATTAATTAGTAAATAAAAATCACACACCTTCAAACACCAATAAATCAAACACTTAATCCACATTAAATTTATTACAGATATTTTGGCAAATGAATGACAAATTAAAATAGTATTACTTATTTATTCCGGAATAATCACACTAATTATAGAAATAAACACAATTAAAGAATTACCATCATTACATTTTTACACCATTTGTAAAAGGGCCTTTATTTTTGTTTAATGTTGTATGCCATTAAAGCATCACCATGTCGGATATATAAAATTCCATTATTTATAACCGGATGTGCCCAATGTTCTTTTGTTCCCAACGGAACTTTAAACTTGCTAATAATTTCGAAGCTTCCCGGATTGGCTTTAACCAATGCAATCTCACCTTCACGTTCTGCATAGCAATAAAACAATCCATCTGCATAAATGATTGCACCACCTCCCAAATCTTTATTTTGCGCAAGTGTTTCGCCTGTATTCCAATCAATTACTTCCCAGTTCTTACGTAAATATGACGAGCCATATAAACAGGTATCGAGCTTAATAACTCCTCCCATAAAGTTTCTGAATTTCAGGTTCCTCCATAATTCATGAACTTCCCGGCCATTATCCGACAATTGGAATAAAACCATGCCAGAAGTAGAATCGCGATCAGCACTTGTTACCAAAAGTTTGCCATCTGCATAAACCGGAGTATTGGCATGAATATTATTGTTCTGGGTGTGCTTTACGCTCCAATACATTTCTCCTGTTTCAGCATCAAATCCCATAACCGAGCCGGAGGTCTGAGCAATCAACATCTTTTTGCCATTATGATCGATCACAATCGGAGAATTGTAAGTTGCTATTTCACCTACTCCTGGCGAGCTCCATATTTTTTCACCTGTGAACCGATCCAGTGCCACAACATTATTTTCCTTTGCTCCCGGAACGCAAAACAATTTATCTCCGTCGATTAAAACCGATTCCGAATTACCAAATTGCACCAGTGTATCGAGGCCAAAATCCTTTCTAAAATCTTTTGACCAAACTTTATTGCAGGTTTCGGCATCGAGGCAATAAACCGTTCCAACTGCACTTTCAATATAAATATAATTACCTGCAATTACCGGAGTTGAACGCGGTCCCTGAAAAGTTAAAGTGAAATCATTTCCATATTCTTTTTCAAATAACAGATTCCCCTTTGTATCGAAAACAAACAAGGTCCCCTCTGAATTAACAGTATCTTTAACACCGGTTACATAAACTTTATTATTAGCAACAGCAACTGAACTGTGACCGTATCCAAGACCTTCGAACGACCATAATAACTCGGGGCCATTTTCAGGCCATTGTTTTAACAAATTAGTTTCGTGATAAATACCATCCCTGTTAGGGCCTCTCCAATCTGATTCCTCATTTAACTGATGGCAAGAAGTAAAAAATAAAATGCTTAACAAAAGCAATATTACGTTTGTTTTCATGTTTTTTGGATTATATACTTACAAAATCGAAAGTAGAAAAAAAACTTTAAAAGGTGGACTTGCATCCCCTAAAGTTGTATATTACTGACAAGTATTCCGGAATTTTTTAATTTCAAATTTATTAAATAATTCGATAGACAGATGAAGGATCCATTTGGAGAAGCGATAAAAGAATATTTCGAAAAGGGCAAAGCACCTGATTTAAAAATAAATTCAAACTATACTGAAGACGAAACAATTCCGGTAGCCTATTTATTCAGGGATGAAAATAATATGCCCAAGCTGGAAAAAACAGCCTTAAAAAAATGTAAAGGAAAGGTTTTGGATGTTGGTGCAGCAGCGGGTTGTCATTCCTTAATACTTCAGAAAAAAGGGTTCAATGTTACAGCTCTTGAAAAATCGGAACTGGCATGTGAAACAATGAAAAAACAAGGTATCGTCCAGGTTGTAAATGCTGATATATTCGATTATAACGAAAAACAGTTTTGTACTATCCTACTTCTAATGAACGGGGCCGGAATAGGAAGTACCTTATCAGGTTTAAAAAAATTGTTGATTCAATTAAAAAGTTTGCTGCAAGAAGGAGGACAAATCCTAATTGATTCATCCGATATTAAATATCTTTTTGAAGAGGAAGACGGTTCTACTTGGGTAGATCTTGCCAACGAGAAATATTATGGAGAAATGCAGTATGAAGTCAGTTTCAGAAAAACGAAAACTACCTTTGACTGGCTGTTTGTTGATTTTAATCTTCTTCAATTAATTGCCAGGGAAGCAAATTTAAATTGTACATTAGTTGAAGAAGGGGAACACTTCGATTATCTCGCCCGGCTAACTCACATATAATAAAATACAGAAGAGTGAAATTTTAGAAATCGACAAGGTTTTTCGCAGATTTATTTATATCGTTTGCAGATTAATCCATGTCATTCACAGATATTATTTCGCTATTTACCCTGATTTACATAATTTGCTGTACCATATGAAAACAACAAGCAATAAAAATGAAAACAATTATTCTAATCTCCTCCATTTTTTACATCCTTGGATTAAAAATCAGCAATAAAATAGACCTGATTAAAAAGAGTAATCCTGTAGAAAAAATCATTACCCATACTAACACAACAAAACCTGAGACTGAAGAAAAGCAGGCTGATTTTACCGAAGAAGAAGCGCTTACCCTAAAAAAAGACTCGGTACAAGGCGGGGGAACCTGCTCCGATGTTCTGCAATACAAATGATTTATTTTATATTCTAAGAACAATATAATTAATAGAGAAAAGGAAACCATTTTATATGTTTTCCTTTTTTGTTTTTTGTACATTCGAGATTCATATAATGACATGGTGTTACTCAAATGAATTGCAAAATTACTTCTAACGATATTCGGATTACTTGTTGGGAACAATTAGTGGAAGAAGTATACCACGACTCGTGGAAGTCTTCCATGGAACGCTTCAGAAGCGATTATGCATTCAGAGGATTGTCTGATTGCACTTACCAACTCGAAAACAGTTTCCTGCGGAATTGTGGCAAACGCCCGGAACTGGAATACCACATGCTGCGTAACTTCAGGAAGTATGCACGAGTAAGCGATTTTATACAGGCAAATACACCGTTAAAATCGCTGGTACTTGCACAACATCATGGTTTAGCAACGCGGTTACTGGATTGGACTTATTCTCCTTTTGTTGCGATGCATTTTGCTACGTCGAATACAGAAAAATATTCTATTGATGGAGTAATATGGCAAGTCGATTTTGTAAAAGTCAACCAGCTGATACCAGAACCACTTAATGAACTACTAATAAAAGAAAAATGTAACGCATTTACGGTTGAAATGCTGGAATCGGTATTTCCGACACTTCAGAAACTGGATGAAACAATTGGTTCGGGGCATGTTCTGTTTTTTGAACCTCCATCAATTGATGACAGGATTGTGAACCAGTTTGCCTTGTTTTCGGTAATGACCAATGCAACAACCATCCTGGACGAATGGCTCATTAATCATCCTGAAGTTTACCGACGAATTATTATTCCCGCGGAATTAAAATGGGAAATTCGGGATAAACTTGATCAGGCAAATATTACCGAACGAGTTCTTTTCCCCGGACTGGACGGGTTGACAAGCTGGTTAAAACGACATTACAGACCCAGATTATAAAAGGTAACTCCAAACATCCTTCATCCTCATTTGTTACCATTAAATAAATTGGAAATAAAATCTTAATTTTAAGCATTTATAACCAGCTAAATTTCCTGTTATGCCGAAGCTTAATATCAATCGTAGAAATTTTATCAGTGCCCTGGGAATGGGAACAGCCCATCTGTTATTCTCAGGTCCACTTTATTCGTGCACTCCCATTGTTAAAGGAAGCAATCCTTTTCAAAAAGTTAAACTGGGCAATTCGGGACTTACAGCACCACTAATTGGAATGGGGACCGGAGTACATGCCAGTAACCGAGAAAGTTTCCTGACAAAACAGGATAAACAAAAAAGTATTGCATTACTGCAACATGCCTACGACAGGGGAATCAGGTATTTCGATGCGGCAGACACATACGGTACACATGGGTTGATAGCAGAAGCCTTAAAAGGAAAAGACAGAAATGAACTTATTTACACATCGAAAATATGGTATAGAAATGGGGGAATTCCGGAGCCGGAAAGACCTGATGCCAATATAGTTGTTGACCGTTTCAGGAAGGAATTAAATACCGATTATATTGATTTGATTCAAATTCACTGCATGGAAGACGTAAACTGGACAGAAACAATGAAACCGCAAATGGATATTCTGGAAAACATGAAGGCCAAAGGAATTATTAAAGCTCACGGAGTTTCTGTTCACTCTCTTGATGCCATGAAAGCAGCAATTGAAAGCCCCTGGGTGGATGTACTACATGCACGAATTAATCCTTATGGAATTGCTATGGACAAACCTGAACCTGAAGAGGTCGTTGAAGTCATCCAACAATTACATGATTCAGGGAAAGGTGTTATTGGAATGAAACTGGTTGGAAACGGCAAACTTCGTAACGACAGTGAAAAAATTGATGCTTCATTACGCTTTGTACTTGGATTGGGATGTGTTGACATGATGATTATCGGGTTCGAGGAAACTGCCCAAATTGACAATTATATCGACCGGGTTGAAAGGGCTCTTACAGAATTAAATGAAGGATAAAATTAAAAATCTGTCTTAGAAATTCAGGCTTAATAATTTTTTTGTATCCCCAATATCAAGTTGATCCTTTAACAAGTCGGGGCTGAAACTCCCTTTCACATATACAATTGCATTATCGTCACCACCTATAAGAAGAGCCATTTCTTTGATTACCGAATCATCCATTCGCCCAAACACTGTGACGTTCTCAGAATCGTCCCTCACCGTTAATAGCTCTTCGTAGTTGCCATCTTTATTAACCTTATTATAAAACTCTTCATGAAGATTAATTCGGGTATTCAAATCTTCGTCTTCAACAACAACTATTTTAACTTTATGAATGGAACTAAAAATTTCGCGTTCAGTTTCATCCAACTCATTTAAACCGGCTATTAAACGAATGGCCCATCCCGGAACAACAAGAGTGGTAACACCATCTTTAAACCCGTATTTCACCATAGCCTCTGTTACACCGGGTTCGTAACTACAGGATGAGAACAGAAAAATCAGACCGGTAAATAAAACAACTAACTTTTTCATAATTCAGAAGTAATTTTAGTCAAGACGTATAATCTTAAAATCCATTACTCCAAAATTGCATCTAAACATAAAAGAAAGCCAATTTATTCGACAAGCATATCCGAAAAGCCGACAAATAATCAGTTGTATCCCAGACTTTTCCCTTTATCAATAGCCGGTATTCCTTTTTCCATCCATTCAGGAGCAGGTTTCCCTTTCAGGTAGTGATTGAAAAACTGAAACATTCGTTTGCTTAAATCAACACGATTTGCCCAACTTCCTTCTGCCAGGTTATGTGGCTGACCATTGTAATTTAGCAACCAAACCGGTTTATCGAGCCGGCGAAGAGCAACAAACATTTCAATACCCTGGTACCATGGAACTGCTCCGTCGTTGTCGTTATGCATCATTAGTAAAGGTGTTTTTACTTTTGGCGCATAAAAAACCGGTGAATTTTCGATGTAAAGCAATGGCTTATCCCACAAATTACCTCCAATCCGGCTTTGTGTATGTTCATATTGGAACATGCGGCTCATTCCCGATCCCCAACGGATTCCGCCGTATGCACTGGTCATATTGCTAACAGGAGCACCGGCCATGGCAGCAGCAAACATATCGGTTTGAGTTATCAGCCAGGCCGTTTGATATCCGCCCCAACTTTGTCCCTGCAAGCCAATATGATCCTGATCGACAAATGGATATTTATTTATTAAATATTGTGTCCCGCTTACTACAGAATTGTAAGCACTTTGTCCGGGATAACCAATTTTGTATGTAATATCGGGCACAAATACCAGGTATCCGTTACTTGTATAAAAGGAGATATTGATTGTTGACCGGCTGGCTCTTGGTCGCATATAATTATAGCGCAATTCAGAGTTTCGCTCGTAATAATACACCATCATCGGATATTTTGCTGATTCATTCAGATTCTCCGGTTTGTATAACAATCCTTTCAACTTTTCTCCAGCAAAAGAAGTCCATTCAACCAACTCTACTTCAGGCCAGATAAATTTATCCTGTTGCGGGTTACCATCCGATATTTTTTTAACATGCTCAAAATCAGTATTACTGCACCAGATATTAGGGAAGGTGGACACATTTTCTTTTGTCCAGATAATTTTATCTGCCTCTTTTGCCTTTACAACATCGGCGTATCTATATTTATCCATTACAAGCAAGCCCGGATCTTTAACTGAATTTAGTTTTGTATTAAAATAACCAACTGACATTGTTCGTTCATCAATTGCACTTAACAGAATAGTTTGCGTTGAAGGAATATAATCCAGTTCCTTATCCAGTTTCACATACCTAAGTCGTGTCGTATTACGCCTTCCAAAAGTCTTAGTCACACAAACCGGAACTTTTTCGCCGGTTGGATCCAGCCTCCAGATATCATACCTGTCATAAATATAAACATAGCGATCATCTTCACCCCAACCCGCAATACCATAAGGTCTGGCATCCATTGGCTGGTCATTCCATTCATCATAAAAACTTACCGGAACATTTTTGGTTAAAGAAACTATTTCCAGGTTATCAATTTGAGTTGACTTACAGTAATAACTACTATCGCTACTATCCCACCAAACAATGTATTTACCCTGAGGCGATAATCCTGCAGAAAATTTTTCTTTGAGAATTTCACGTTTAATTCCAGATTTTAAATCCAACAAGTAATAATTGCGTAAATTAACTCCTGTCCAGCTGGCTTCTCTTTGGTATGAAAGATTGCTTGATCCGAGTGCCACATCAGCATCGCCTTTTTGAATTCTGGCCACATCAGGGATGAGCAAATCAGCCAACTGAACAAACCGGCTATCTTCCAGTTGATAAACAGCCAGGTAAGTTCTCTTCTTTTCTTTATCCGCTTCAAGTAATTGCTGAGGTTGAAGTTTAATGTCTTTCCAATTCCAGATATCCAACTTCGGTTTATCTTCGTCGAGCAGGGTATCTTTGGGCTCAGGAACGGGACTCGGGGCTGTTCCAAGATAAAGTTTCATTCCATCAGGAGAAAAACTAATGTTTCCATGCTCACCCGGCGACCATCCAATGGGCACTCCCCTTGTTGTTTCATTTACAATCTCTACAGGAGTATTACCCTCATGTGAATAGTAAAGAGCATAAATCTTTTCGTCGATAGTATCTTTCGAAAACAGAAAAGCTGTTTGTTCTCCACTTTCGTCAATAACGGCTTTTTTAATCCAACCTTCATCAGAAAACAATTCAGAACTTTTGCCCGATGTTGTATTGAATACGGATAATTTTGAATTCGTTCTTATCGAATCTTTTTGCTGCTGCACATAAATCAATGCACTCCCCTCCTTTGCCCATAAATATTCAGTTACATTCTCTATACACACAGTATCCCCGGTGTTGATATTGAATAAAGTCATTTCGTCACCTAACGACTTTTCTTTTGCAGATTTCTTTACTGAATCATTTTTTTCTTTGCCGGCTTCAAGCATAAATGCAATCCAATCGGCATTTTCATCTGCCAATTTATACGATTTTACTCCCGGATATGTGAATAACTTCTCGTCTTTTAACAGATAAATACCCAGGCTGTCCTTAGGCATTTCTTCTTTCTTTACCTTCGCTTGTTTGGCTTTACGTATGCTATCAACCGGTTGCTTAATACGAAAAACAAGCACATCATTTTCGCTTCCGATTTTTGCGTTGCTACCTCGCGGAATCAAGTGTTCGCTACTACCTGAAACAATGTGTAAGCCCCCGTCTCCTTTCAAAGGGTTTTGTTCGTAAACAATATATTTCCCATTATTTGAAATTTGCGGATTTACGATTCTGTTCCAGGTTGCAAAATCGTCGATTGAAAGTGGTTTCTTTGCAAGTTCCTGCGAAAAGGAACCAATACATATGAAAAGGAAAACGATAGTGTAAAAAAATCTGAATACCATAAAATACTTAGCTTTTATTTTCTAATAGTTTTATCTGAAATTGAAATAATTGAATCACAGGGATTATCTGATTACACTGTTCTGTAAAAATCAAGTACCTGACCAAATTCATCAGGAAGATCAGCACAAAATAATTGTAATTGATTAGTTTGAGGATGAACAAACTGCAGCTCTTTTGCGTGTAAAAACAAACGTCTGATTCCGGTATCTGATAATATAATTTTGTTCAGCGTAAAATCGCCGTGATGAATATCACCAACGATATCGAAACGATTTTTAGCAAAATGTTGTCTGATCTGATGCCAGCGGCCTGTTTCAGGATGAATCTCAACTAGGCTTAATTCCACTTCATTTTTCTCTTTATAACTAATGGTAGTTTTAACGGTATCAAGGGTTTTATAATTGGTAAGTGCCGGCTTTTTAAATTTTGACTTCTTTTTCACCAAAACTTTTTCGTTGAACGCTCCCTCGCCCGGGTTTCCCTGAACAACAGCGATGTAGGTCTTTTCCACCTCCTTATTTTCGAATTGTCGCGTTAATAAATTGGCTATCTCAGAAGAAAATGCAAGCACAATTACACCCGATGTTTTTGAATCGAGACGATGTACATTATAAATCCATTTACCTGTCATTTCACCAACTAATTTTGTTAAATACGGTGCATCGTTGGGCATAAAGTCATTTTTGTGCACAGGTAAATCAATGGGTTTATCAACAACAATGATATGCTCATCCTGAAATAAAACGGGTATCTCCATATTTTTCTCAAATTTTAAAAGTAATAAACATAATGCAACGCAATCACATATTTCATAATTTTTATCATTAAAAAACTGAACACCATTAACCCATCTTTGTTTTATAAGTATGAAAACAATTATAACTGTTATAATGCTAGTACTATTTTTCCAGGCGAATGCACAGGAAAAAAGCCATAAAAAAGAACAAAACAGCGAGAATACGATGAACTACAAAGAGCTAACAGAATTTGAAAAATATGTGATTATCGACAAAGGAACAGAGCGTCCATTTACTGGAAAATACACTGATAACAAAGAAAAGGGTACTTATGTGTGTAAACGATGCAATGCTCCTTTATACCGTTCTTCCGACAAATTCGATTCTCATTGCGGATGGCCCAGTTTTGATGATGAAATTCCGGGTGCTGTTCATAGATCTCTTGACATTGATGGACGTCGTACCGAAATTACCTGTAATAATTGCGGTGGACATTTGGGACATGTATTTCTGGGTGAAGGTTTCACAGAAAAAGACACGCGTCACTGTGTAAATTCAATTTCTTTGGAATTTATTCCGGCCGGGAGCGATACAACGAAAAAAGGAGAACAATAAATGTCCTCCTTTATTCTGAAGATATCCTTTTTTAATTCTCCTTCACACTTATTCCTTCAATAAAAAAAATCCTTTCGGCAGACTCCTGATTTTTGGCGATCAACTGATGAGCATTTTCTGTTTCTTCATCATCTGAATGTTCTTCTCCTTCACCATGTTCACTACCCGGATTGTGCGCCTGTGCCTCCGTTTTAACCTCCTTTAAAACACCGGCAATTTCAAGTTCACTTCCCATTTGTTCCTGGCTAAAAGTTCCGATTTTTTCACCAGCTTCAACCCGGATCGTAAAATCTTCTGTACTTCCCATTAAAAAACAACGCTCGCCACCATGCTGACATACATGCATTACCGTTCCTTTTACCACAACTTCCTGATCGGCCAGATCGCCCGCTTGCTCCAATAACTGATCGACAGTTAAAACCACTTTCTCCTGAGGAGCTTGCTTAACCTGTGCTTCTTTTTTCTGAGCCGGTTGTCCGCAGGCGAATAAGAAAATCGCCATAACACTTAAAAATGCAAATTTTTTCATCATCATGTTTTCTTTTTGATTAAATAAATATTAGTGCAAAAATTAAAGGTACAATAAACCCGGCTATGGTAAGCCACCATCCCCAACGCATCAGTCCATGTTTACCCTTTAAAAGGAAAAGGCCGGAAACCGCAACAAACAATAATATGACAGCCATTATATCGCTCACCCATTTCCATACAGTGCCAATAGAAGCCTTGTGCAACTTATTCATCCCAAAAATAATGGGCCTTTTTTGCAGATATTGCAGAGTTCCCTCTCCTGTTTCCGGATTAAACACAGCCTCACCATTTGAAATAAACACTTTCACCAATCCTTGATTAGTGATGTAATGCTTTTTATATTCAACTTCCTCATTTACGCTTTGTAGAATTTCTTTTACTTCTTCATCGCTGTAAATCTTCCTTTCTGAAACTTCAACTTTAAAATCGGTAATAAATATTTTGTAATCTGGATTAAAGTCATGCCTGTGATTAAAATATATTCCTGATAAAGTATATACAATTGTCATCCCAACAATAAAGTACCCAAAATCGCGATGTAAACTCCTTAATAACTTCCGAATCTTCATAATCTTAAAAAAATTTGACAAATATATTGATAAATGAAAGAAAGGCTATTGGCAAGCCTCCAAAAAATATACGACCACATTTCAAAAAAAGGAACGAGCTGAATATCAGATATATCAAGCATTCCGGTAGTAGTTGAAAAAATAGTAATAAAATACGGGATAACAAGTATTGACACGCGTCCCGAATAGTTGTACCTTGCATCTATCCTAGTGTACTAGGGCTCTGGTTTTATCACAACTTAATTGGGTACCACCGGCTATTGAGCCGGTGGTTTTTTATATTATTCAGAAATATAATACTCGTTTAAAGAAATCAGATCGTTAGAGCCACAAACAGCGCAATTGACATTTTCTTCCGAATAGTTGCTGAAACTGGCTTTACATGAATTGCACTTAAACCAGTTTTTATCGAAATAAATATCACCACCCCTAAAAATAAGATCACGACCTTCAACAAAAGCCGTGGCTACTTTATTTCTGGCCTCTTCGTAAATTCGTGTTAATGTAGGACGAGAAACGTCCATAAAAACGGCTGCTTCCTCCTGTGTCAGGTTTTGATAGTCGAGCAAGCGAATTGCCTCGTATTCTTCAAGATGAAGAATTACTTCATTCGATTTTCTGCCACGCACACCGTAAACCGACATACCTTTAATTACCGGGGGAACCTGAATTCGTCTGTTTCTTTTTCTTCTAGGCATAATAATTAAATTGAGTTAAGTTTATTTAATAAATAATGGTCAACAAATACCATTGCAGCCATTGCTTCTACAATGGGAACTGCACGTGGTAAAACGCACGGATCGTGACGCCCTTTTGGATTAATGGTAGTTGGTTCTTCTTTTTTATTAATAGTGTTTTGCTCCTTTAACAATGTCGCAATAGGTTTAAACGCAACATTAAAATAGATATCTTCTCCATTTGAAATACCTCCCTGAATTCCTCCCGAGTTATTTGTTAAAGTTCTAACACCCTGATCGGTCTTTACAAAAATATCGTTGTGCTGCGAACCGCTGAGTTTTGTTCCGTCGAAACCGGATCCGTACTCAAAACCTTTAACAGCATTTATTCCCAGCATGGCAAAACCTAAATCGGCATGCAGTTTATTAAAAACAGGCTCACCCCATCCTACAGGAATCCCTGTTGCAACACAGCTTATAACTCCTCCAACCGTATCACGTTCGCGACCTGCCTTTTCAATTCGGGCGATCATCTTTTCAGCGATTTCTGGATCGGGACAACGTACAATATTCTCTTCTGTTTTTGACAGATCGAGTTCTTTATAACTTTTTCCCACCGAGATATCGCCAACCCTTGTAACAAATGCCTGAATATTAACTCCCAGCTGAGCAAGAATTTGCTTGGCAATGGCTCCGGCTACAACACGTGCAATGGTTTCTCGTGCCGACGACCGGCCGCCTCCACGATGATCGCGGGTACCGTATTTTTTTATATAAGTATAATCGGCATGTGACGGGCGGAAAATATCCTTTAGATCATTGTAATCATTCGAGTGCTGGTCTTTATTCCATACAGCAAAAGCAATTGGTGTACCCTGTGTTTTTCCTTCGAAAACTCCGGATAGAAATTCAACCTGATCCGGTTCCTTGCGTTGAGTGGTTATTTTCGATTGTCCGGGCTTTCTTCGCGACAGGTCTTTCTGAATAAGATCAATATCCAATGCCAAACCGGCAGGACAACCGTCGATTATTCCACCTATGGCTCTTCCGTGTGATTCGCCATAGGAAGTAAGACGAAATATTTTTCCAAAAGTATTCATACAAATAAAACAAAAAACCCTGTCTCCTTTAACAACGAAAACAGGGTTAAAATAATTAAATTGAGCTTATTTTCAAAATTTTTAGCATCCGCATCCACAGCCTCCACCGCTATCTGTTCCGCAAGAACCAGAATCGCATCCACCGTCAGAGCTTCCGCAGCCACAACCTCCACCTGAAAGGATCTGGGCTACTTCTTCATCAGATGCTTCGCGAACTTCAATTACCTTACCTGCAAAATATAGGTCTTCGCCCGCCAAAGGATGATTAAAATCCATTTTTACAATATCTTCCTCTACCTCAAGAACCAAACCGTTCAGGCGCTGTCCGTTACTGCTCATCATAGGCACAGTGTTACCTACTTTAATTAACTCATCATCAAATTTACCCTCAACAAGAAATACATGTTTTGGTAATTCAACAATAGCATCGTTATTTACTTCGCCGTAAGCATCAGCTTTGGCCAACTTTATCTGAAACGGATCGTTCTCTTTCAGCCCGGCTAATTGTGTTTCAAACTTTGGAAGCATAACACCGGCTCCATAAAGAAATTGTAATGGTTGTTCAACAGTTGCCTGTTCTACCATTTCTCCGTTTTCATCGTCAACGCGTAAGTCGTACGTTAACGTAACCATTTTATATTTACCTATTTCCAACATATCTTATTATTCTGATTGATTTACAAATAAAAGGCTTTTCCATTAGCCAACAAAATACCACAAAGTCTTTTTTAAAGACTTAACAAAAAATACGCATTTTGGTTGATGTAAGCACCTTTTATCTGTTTGATTTTAAAAAATTTATTTGAGCTCTCTTTCCAATAACCTGTTTAGAATTTGTTATTAAAAACAACTTCCGGCTTCTTAATTGCCCTGAATATCAGAAACAATCCCACAACAATAAACGGAATACTTAGCCACTGCCCCATATTCAGCATCATTCCTGATTCAAAAGCTTCCTGATCTTCTTTTATGAATTCGATAAAAAAACGTGCCGTAAAGATTAAAACGAAAAACGCCCCTAAAATTAAACCTGGCCGATTTTTCGAACTGGTTTTCTTATACACCACCATTAATATTACAAATGATACCAGATAAGCCAACGCCTCGTATATTTGAGTTGGATGTTTGGCCACTGTTTCGCCATTTCTTTCAAAAATAAAACCCCATGGCAAGCTGGTTTCAATTCCATATATTTCAGAATTCATCAGGTTTCCGGTACGTATAAAAGCTGCCACCAAAGCTGTTGGAACCACAATCCGGTCTAACGTCCACAACATTGTTCGCTTTGTAATGTATTTGGAATGAATAAACATGGCGATTAGAATTCCTATTGCTCCACCATGACTAGCCAAACCGCCATGCCAAACTTTTATAATTTCTCCAGGGTGCTGAGAGTAGTAATCCCAACCGTAAAAGAAAACATGCCCAAGCCTTGCTCCAACAATTGTGGCTATAATGATGTAAAAGAACAGGCTTTCAATCCATTTGGGATTTACACCTTCCGACTTCATCATCTTCTCGCCAATATAATACCCGATAAGAAAACCGGAGGCAAACAACAAACCGTACCAGCGTATGGAAAATATCCAGATGTTAAAAATTTCAGGATCTACATTCCAGTGAATAAAATTAAGTAAGTTGATCATATTAATTTTTCTTTGTTACAGTTTATGCACTACCTCTTCCGTGGCATTGTTTATATTTTTTACCGCTTCCGCAAGGACAAGGATCATTTCGTCCCACACGTTTCTCAACAGTAACTGGCTGAGGTTTTGCACGTTCCTGAGTTTGTGTGTCTGCTCCTTCCATCGCATTCTGTGCGCTTGGCAACTCTGATTTTTGAGTTTTATAACGGCTCATATCCATTCTTTTCCTCGTTTCTGCCTGGCGAACCTGGTCGGGATTCTGAATTGGAATTTGTCCTTTCATCAGGGTTGATACCACATCCTTATTTACTTTGTTTACCAAATCTTTAAACAAGTTAAATGACTCAAACTTGTAAATCAACAGAGGATCTTTTTGTTCGTAGGTAGCATTCTGAACAGATTGTTTCAAATCATCCATTTCACGGAGCTGTTCTTTCCAGGCTTCATCGATGGTGTTAAGCACAATCTGTTTTTGGTACGATTTCACGAGTTCCTTTCCTTTGTTATTATAGGCTTTCTCGAGATTACAAATAATTTGGAAAACTTTACGTCCATCTGAAATCGGTACAACAATATTTTGGTAAATCTCCTTTTTAGTTTCGTATACATTTTTAATAACCGGGTAAGCCTGTTTCGAAATTGCCTCAACTTTACGGTTATAGCCATCGATCATTTTTTCATATATGCGATCAGAAATCTCCGATGGATTTAATCTTTTAAATTCTTCTGAATCAACCGGCGATTCGAGTGAAAGCAAACGCATTAATTCCAGATTGAAGTCTTCAAACATATCACTTCCATGATAATCGTTAACCAGTTCCTCAACCGAATCGTACATCATATTTAATACATCTACTTCCAGACGTTCACCAAACAAGGCATGACGGCGCTTCTTATAAATAACCTCACGCTGCGAGTTCATCACATCATCGTATTCGAGCAAACGTTTACGAATTCCGAAGTTATTCTCTTCCACTTTTTTCTGAGCACGTTCAATGGATTTAGAAATCATTGAGTGCTGAATTACTTCACCATCTTCCAATCCAAGTCGGTCCATAACTCCTGAAATACGTTCAGAACCGAACAAACGCATTAAATCATCTTCAAGCGACACATAAAACTGTGAAGACCCCGGATCTCCCTGTCGTCCTGCACGTCCTCGCAACTGTCTGTCAACCCTTCGGGAATCATGACGCTCGGTACCAATAATTGCCAAACCTCCGGCTTTTTTCACTTCATCGGTTAGCTTAATATCGGTACCACGACCAGCCATATTGGTTGCAATTGTTACCGTTCCTGCCCTACCTGCTTCAGCAACAATATCGGCTTCACGCGCATGTAGTTTCGCATTCAAAACGTTGTGTTTGATCCCCTTGATTTTGAGCATCCGGCTAAGTAATTCCGAAATTTCTACCGAAGTAGTACCAACCAACACAGGACGTCCGGCGTTATGTAGATTGATAATTTCATCGGTTACCGCATTGTATTTTTCGCGTTTTGTTTTGAAAACCAAATCCTCACGGTCATCACGAATAATAGGACGGTTGGTTGGAATTACCACCACCTCCAATTCGTAAATATCCCAGAATTCTCCAGCCTCCGTTTCCGCAGTACCTGTCATACCGGCAAGCTTATGGTACATTCTGAAATAATTCTGCAAAGTAATGGTAGCAAATGTTTGAGTAGCCGCTTCTACCTTAACCTGTTCTTTAGCCTCGATAGCCTGGTGCAAACCATCAGAATAACGACGGCCTTCCATTATACGACCGGTTTGTTCGTCAACAATTTTAACCTTATTGTCTATTACAACATATTCCACATCTTTTTCAAACATGGTATATGCTTTAAACAACTGGTTTATGGTATGAACACGTTCTGATTTTATTGAATAATCCTGTAATAGCTTATCTTTTTCTTCCTGTAATTTTCCCGGAGCCATTCCTGAATTATCCAATTCAGCCATTTTGCTTCCCATATCAGGCAATATAAAAAATTCAGCATCATCCAGTCCCTGCGAAATCAAATCAATTCCCTTATCTGTCAGCTCAACAGAATTCTGCTTCTCTTCAATAATAAAATACAAAGGATCGGTAACAATATGCATGTTTTTATTATTCTCCTGCATGTAGAGATTCTCCGTCTTCTGCAGTATAGCTTTTATTCCTTCTTCGCTAAGGAATTTAATGATGGATTTATTTTTCGGAAGACCTTTGTGCGCTCTTAATAATAACAGACCTCCTTCTTTCTTCTCTTCAGGAGTTGCGTCGGGTTTGGTTAAGAGGCGTTTGGCATCGGTAAAAATTTTATTTACCAAATCGCGTTGTGCCTTATATAATTTTTCAACATAAGACTTTAATTCCTCAAATTGTTGATTTTCACCTTTTGGAACCGGCCCAGAAATAATTAAAGGAGTACGAGCATCGTCAACCAATACCGAGTCAACCTCATCCACAATGGCATAATGATGTTTCCGCTGAACCAGGTCCTCCGGATTAATCGACATGTTATCGCGCAAATAGTCAAAACCAAATTCGTTGTTGGTTCCGAATGTGATATCAGAATTATACGCTTTTCTTCTTTCTTCAGAATTCGGTTTATGCTTATCGATACAATCTACCGTTAAACCATGAAATTCGTACATGGGGCCCATCCATTCAGCATCACGTTTCGACAAATAGTCGTTTACGGTTACAACGTGAACTCCCCTGCGTGTAAGTGCATTAAGAAATACAGGAAGTGTTGCAACCAGTGTTTTTCCTTCCCCTGTTGCCATTTCCGCAATATTTCCCTGGTGCAGCACAATACCGCCAATCAACTGTACATCGTAATGTACCATGTTCCAGGTTACTTCGTTGCCTCCTGCAATCCATGTATTATTCCAAATGGCCTTATCGCCTTTAATGTTAACACTGTCACGAGTTGCTGCAAGATCTTTATCGAAATCATTTGCAGTAACTTCAATGGTTTTATTTTCATTAAAACGACGGGCTGTATCTTTCATTACAGCAAAAGCCGCTGGTAAGATTTCATTTAAAACTTCTTCCAGTTTTTCATCAATCTTTTCTTCCAGCTTATCAATTCGCTCGTATATTTTTTCACTATCCTGAATATCTGCTTCTTCTGCCTGCTCTTTTAAACTGGTTATTTCATCTTCTTCGGGCTTTATCCGCTCATCGATGATTTGTTTTAACCTGGCAGATTCTTCACGTAATCCGTCGTTAGAAAGTTGAATAATGCGATCATATTCAACTTTAATTTTGTCCACAATTGGACTGATTTCTTTTATATCACGTTCCGATTTGTTTCCCAGAATCTTTCCGAGTAGTTTGCTTACAAAAGCCATATCTAAAGATGTGTTAATTCAATAAAATAATACCCGCGCAAATTTAATTAAATGTGCAGGCTAAAAAAACTATTAATCCACTAAATACGAATAATTGTGCCAAAAGAACTGCAAACAATAAACACGACATTATTTCAGAAAAGTACACTTATAATCTGCCAAATGATGACAAATCGATGTAATTATATTCAATATTGCCAATAGCGACAATTTTTCTGATGAAGCAATATTTGCTACTTTTGTTCGCTGAGAAATAAAAAAAATGAAATCGATAAAAAATACCTGTTTTGTATGTAAAAATCAGGTTACAGCCCAAAATTCAGAGTTGAATATGGTTGTGAATATGCCGGTATGCAACAAGTGCAAAGGTAGTGAGGAAGAAAAAAAAGAAGAAAAAATAGTTCTCGACAGCCTCGCCGACGGATTTGTTTGTGGTTGCATTTAATTACATTTATCCTCTATTAGCTCATAATTATTCTGACAAAGTAATTTCAGGGCATAAAAAAACCGCGGTTTCCCGCGGCTTAACGCAAAAAGACTTATAAATGCTGTTAATTTAATAAGTGTGTATAATCGTCGTTGATTAAATCAGGCAGATAACTCGCAATTAATCCCAAAGCTGTTTTATCGTCAACTTTATTTGGTGTAATAATTTCCTGATGAGCCAATTCTTCTTTACAGATTACTGCATTGGTTATTTTCTTAGGAACATTGCTCCACGAACGACGTACTTCTTTTGCACCAAAACCTTCAGAAGTTGAAGCATAGCTAACCTCGAAATACTTTGAATGCACAACAAACTCGGTTCCTTCCAGAGTTTTACGTTTTACAATAGTAACAGGTTCTTCATCCTGACTATATCTTAACGTCCACAACGCTTTCACTTCTTTTCCCATGTAAAGGTTATCCACCTCCTCGATGTTGTAGGATTTGAACTCGGTACGAAGCCCGGTGGCGTTAACAGAGACTGTTGATACAATTAAAAGGACTAAAATTACACCGGATACAAAATTTAACTTTTTCATGACTTAATTTTTTTAGTTTTCGTAATAATGTTTTCTGTAAAATCACCAGGTTTCCCTGATGATGGCTTTTGTTTTCTTACTTTGTTTGTATCGTATAGACGCCAACATTACATTAACGTTACATAAAAAAATCATGCTGTGAAACACCAGTCCGTTCACCGAAAAAAGTTGCAAATATCGTTTTAAAATGTTTTCCCCTCTATAAATAAAAAAAGAGGAAATAACCACTCTACCGCCTTTCAATCTAAAACCAAAACCTATATTTTACTTATAAATAAGAACAATATTAAAAGATATGCAGGTATGTTTTTGTCGACAAAATAAATAAATCACACTACAACTTTTTTAATAATATTTTTCGATTATAGATTGTTTTCAAAATAAAGCAGTAGCGTAATCGTAATCATAAAGAAATTATGATGTGTAAACGAACAACAAAATTTTTATATTAACTTTCAGAAAAGAATTTTCAAAATATCACACACATGGAATTTTTAGAACTTGTAAAAAAAAGATTTTCAGTAAGAAGTTATAAAAGCACCCCCGTTGAAAAAGAAAAACTGGCACAAATCCTTGAAGCAGCCAGAAACGCTCCATCTGCAGTTAATTTTCAACCCTGGCATTTTATTGTGGTACAGGAAAAAGAAAACCTGAAAAAGGTCCATAACATATATCAAAACAAATGGATAAAACAGGCTCCCGCTGTTATTATTGCATGTTCCGATCATTCCAAATCGTGGAAAAGAGCCTCCGACAATAAAGACTCTGCTGATATTGACATCGCCATAGCAGTAGATCATATGACTTTAATGGCAACGAGTCTTGGCCTAGGTACTTGCTGGGTGTGCAATTTTAATGTAAAACAGTGTTCTGAATATTTTAACCTGCCACCGCATCTTGAACCTACTGTTTTGCTGCCGTTGGGTTATCCCGATACAAAAATTGCCGGCAAAAAGCGTAAAATGCTTTCTGAAATTGCGTCTACTGAAATGTATGGGAATTCGTTTCTCTGATTCCGTTCTAAAAATATTCCTGTAAATATTTCTCCAGGCGATCCATTCCTTTTGCGATATTCTCAATCGAATTGGCATATGAAAAGCGAATAAATCCTTCACCATTCTCGCCAAAATCGATTCCTGGAGTTACTCCGACATGTGCTTTTTCAAGAATATCAAAAGCCAGTTTATAACTGTCTCCCGACAAATGTTTCACATTAACGAAAACATAAAAAGCACCTGTGGGTTCCACCTTTATGGAGAATCCCATTCCTTTAAGTCGTTCAATTAGATACGCCCTACGCTTGTCGTATATACTCCGCATTCGTTCAACATCGTCTCCTGCCGATTTTAAAGCTTCTACGCCCGCCCGTTGAGCGGTTGAACTGGCACATATAAAAAGGTTTTGCTGAATCTTTTGCATGGGCCGAACAAATTCGCGCGGAGCTATTACATAGCCCAAACGCAAGCCTGTCATAGCATATAATTTCGAGAAACCATTCAAAACAAATGCATTATTGCTAACCTCTAAAATAGAATGAGCCCGATCCTTATAAACCAAACCATGGTATATTTCATCCGAAATAACAGGGACATTTAGTGCTGCCACTTCTTTCATCACTTCAGGCGACAACAGGTTTCCGGTTGGATTCATCGGACTGTTTATAATGATTGCCTTTGTTTTCGGTGTAATACGCTTTTTAATTTCACTGCTTCTGTACTGAAAACCGTCTTCCTCGAAAACCGGTACACGAACCGGCACTGCTTCAATGAAACGTATGAAATTCGAATAACAGGCGTAACCTGGATCTGAAATAATCACCTCATCTCCCACTTCGCACAGAACACCCAGTGTGAGTAAGATTGCAGGGGAACTTCCTGATGTTATAATAATCTGGTCGGAAGAAACAGATACGTCATATTCTTCTTTATATTTTTTTACAATTTGTTCGCGTAATTCAGGATCGCCTAAACTATGAGTGTAATGGGTTCTTCCTTCAGCGAAAGCCTGTTGCACAGCTCCCGACACACAGGTGGGGACATTAAAATCGGGTTCCCCCACTTCCAAGTGAACGACATCAATTCCCCGGCGCTCCATTTCAGCAGCCTTCTCTAATACTTCCATAACAATAAATGGAGTAATTTCTTTTGCCTTTTGTGCAATCATTTTAGCAGAATGGTTTTGCAACGAATTTAAACATTCGCACAAAGGCTTGCAATATGATTTGTCATTATTTATCTGAAGGTTTCACTTTTGTAATCTTTTGCCCAACTTTATACAAATTTTTAACCTTCAGCTTATTTGCAAGATATTCGGCGGCGAAATAAAATATCACCGGAAAAGTAATCGGGCTATATAAACTATCAACAAGAGGCTGATCAATTTCAAAGGTTTTCCCTCCTGCCTTTTTAACGGTTTGCAAAAGATTTTTAGTTCGATTGTATTCAGGACCTTTATGATTTATTGCAATCACCAACGCCTTCTCTGCCGTTTCAACAAAAGCATGATCGTAATGAGAAACCGACATGGCTGTAACAGGCATTCGGGTTATTGAACTTAAAACCAGCGATGCAATTTCGGCAGTGGCTAAATTAGGCCCGTTCCCCAACACATAAACCGACGATTTGCGACTCCATCGAACATGTTTCCGGATAAGTTCTCCCATTTTTATGCCGCAATCCTCAAAATGCAACAGCTCCTTTTTTAAAACTTTTACTGCTGATATTGGATCGAAACCAAATCCTAAGAAAAGTACCAATAACGTATTTATATAAGTTTTAGCTGCAAAATATTTTTCTTCTCCTGAATGCAAATACACACATTGTTTACAGTTCTTGTGTTTCACCAACTCTGATTCAGGATCGTTTGCAATGGCGACAAACGACCTAAAATAGTCGGCACACCAGAGTGTTTCCGAACTTTGTCCCGATTGGGAAATCAATACTCCATTGGCCGGATTTCGGTATTTAATCAGGTAATTATAATACTCAGCAGCCTTTTCAGGCAAAATATCAATTCCCACATACCGAAAAATATTTGTCGCAATATATGATGCCCCCATTCCTATGTATGGAACATTCTCTGGCAAGATAATTCCTTTGTTCTTTTTGTAACACAACTCTGCCCTGTAAGGAATCTCATAGATTTCACTTTTCACCCCGCTTGAATTTAAATTATATAATAAGTTACAAAATTCTAAGTGAAGAAATGAAATAAATCAGCAATTATCTTCGAAACAAAGACACTTATAGCCTGTTCCAAATCAAACAAAATGACGTACAATTGAAAGAGCCTGCTGCAGATATCCGCCTCCAAATAAATAATAATGATTTATAATATGATACAACTGATACAGTTCATTTCTGCTTCTCCAATCGTTAGCTAAAGGATTAACCTCGTTGTAGGCAGAATAAAACCTTGACGAAAAACCGCCGAACATCGTCATAATGGCGAATTCCATTTCCCGATCGGCGTAATATGTAGCAGGATCGATAAGTGCCGGACCACTTAAGGTATTCATGTAATTTCCCGACCATAAATCACCATGAATCAAAACAGGCGTTGATTTTTCAGGTATCAAATCTGGTATCCGGGTCAATAATTTCTCGAAATACTTAAATACAGCGGCAGACATTGGCCTGTGTTTTTGTATTAGTTTGAGCAGAAAACCAAGTCGTTTTTCACGAAAGAATTCTTCCCATGTTTCGCACAATGTATTATTCTGAGGTGTAGCTCCACAATAATTATCCGAATAAAACCCGAATCTATCCGAAGTATATCGATGCATCATAGCCAATCCTCTTCCCAATTTTTCATCATCATGTTTATTGTTGGAAGACTCAAGGTATTCAAGTACCAGAAATCCCGGTTGATCTGTCACATATTCAGAAGCGAGAACACGAGGTATTGTCAAATAACCTTCAGTTGCTTTTGATAGTTCCTGCAATCCCTCAGCCTCTCGAAGAAACACATCGGAGTTACACCTGGCGTTCCACTTTAAAAATACCTTTCCAATGTTGGTATCAAGCCGTGATGCATGATTGATACAACCACCACCTAACATTTCAGAAGAATGAACCTTCACATTTTCACCTGTCCTTTCAGACAACTTCTTTTCAACTGATTTTAATAACTCTTCAAACATGATCCATTTAATTGTAGTTTGATATGGTATTTAAAGAAAAACTTATCTCATTATAAAGAAACGAAACTACAAAACCATTTCATGTAATACAAAAGATAATTGAAGCACCAGAAATTTAGTCAACACTTCTCTATTTTTCTTCATACCAGTATCATAGATTTTTAAAAAACTTTTTTAGTTTTACCTAAAACTCGAATCTATAATGCGGGTAATCTTCATAATAATAGTACTGAACCTCCTTTTTTTCTCAGAGACATTTGCTCAATATAAGGTAATGGTTAGTAACGGTTATCCACCTTTCAATTATTTAAATGAAGAAGGTGAACTTGTTGGGTTTAATATCGACATCATTAATGCCATTAACCAGTTGTATGGAAATAAAATTGAGATTGGCAGTGGTACATGGAGTGAAATTAATGAGGCGTTAAAAAACGAAAAAACAGACGCCATAGGAGGAGCACATTATCCGGGTTACCCAGATACCGAATACCTTTATACGCGTTCTGCAATTAACACGTCTCATTGTTTTTTCTATAATGAAAATTATATTGATAAATTCTCAATCGAATTACTGCAAACACTTAAAACCCCAACTGTTGCTCTCTGGAAAAACGACGTACTGGAACACTACATGCTAACGATTAATCCTTCTACCAAATTTATATATCTCAAAAATTACGAAGATCTTATTAAGATGCTGGACAATAAAACCACTACCTGCATTTTTGCTCAGCGTCTCGGAGGAAATTTTTATGCAAAAAAACTTGGTAAAGACTATATAAAAACCAGTAACCACCAAATTCTGGAACAAAGTATGGGCTTTAAGGTTTCAAAAAACCAACCGGAACTGGCTAGTATGCTTAATAACGGACTGGAAGTAATTATGTCGAACGGGGAATATCACCGTATTTATAAAAAATGGATCGCCCCATATAGCCAGGAAGAAAATGTTTGGCAAAAATATTACCCATATATCATTTCAACTGGTGGACTTATAGTTATAGTCATTCTGCTACTTGCATTTATTAATTACCTGTTGCAGAGCAAAGTCAAAATTAAAACCCAAAACCTGCAACAACAACTTCAGTTAAATTCGCGGATAATGCTTGAACTGGAAAGGCAAAAAATAAAGGCTGTAGAGAGTGATAAAATGAAATCAGCATTTCTTGCCAACATGAGTCATGAAATAAGAACGCCGATGAACGGCATCTTAGGTTTTGCAGAACTTTTAAAAACCGAAAATCTCTCGTTGGATGAACAACATCAATTCCTTGATATCATTCTTCAAAGCGGCAACAGAATGTTAAATACCATTAACAACATTATTGATGTATCAAAACTGGAAGCCGGTGCTGAAGAAAAACAAGTCAGCATGGTAAACATCAAAAGCATTGTTTCTGAACTTCAGGAATTTTTTAAACCCGAAGCCGGATTAAAAGGACTTGATCTTGTAGTCAACAGCCACATGAACACCACCATCACAAGTTTTTACACCGACGAATATAAATTAAATTCAATTCTTACGAACCTGATTAAAAATGCTATAAAGTTCACACTAAATGGTTTTGTTAAAATAGAGTATACTATTTCTGATTCACAGGTTGAGTTTATTATATCCGATTCAGGAATCGGTATTCCTAAAGATAAACAATCGGCAATTTTTGATCAGTTTACACAAGCAAACTTTTCACACTCCAGCGGGTTTGAGGGATCTGGTCTTGGACTTGCTATATCGAAAGGTTATGTTGATTTACTGGAAGGACAAATTCATCTGGAATCAGAACCACAAAAAGGCACGATATTCAAAGTAACCATTCCAAATCTTATCGCTGAATCAACAGAGGACATTATCACAGAAAGCTTTCACTCAGATCTTTCACTGCCTGATGATAAATTCAAATTTATTATTGCTGAAGATGACTCCTTCTCGTTTGATTTCCTAAAACACGCCTTAATGGAAATTACTGATAATATTTTACACGCCAACGACGGACAAGAAGTTGTAGACTTAATAAAAGCCAACGAAGACACTGACATTATACTTATGGACATGAAAATGCCCAAATTAAACGGCATTGAAGCCACGAAACAAATCAGGGAATTTAACAAAGAGGTTTGTATTATCGCACAGACTGCTTACGCACAGGATGGTTATCAGGATGAAGTAATGCAAGCCGGTTGTGATGCCTACCTGGTAAAACCTTTGAATAAACACATTCTTTTAAAAACAATTTTTGGAATAATAAAGAATAGGCCGGTCCGGCAGGAACTCATTTCTAAATAAAATTAATTCGAACATTTAACGCAGGTTCTGGATTGAGGCATTATTAATATCCTTCCCACAGGAATTTCCTGTTTACATTTGCTACAAATTCCAAAATCTTCATCATTTACTTTACTGAGGGCATATCGTAAATTTTCCAGCTTGCTTTTGGCCTTTTTTAGTGCAGCTTCGTTTACACTTTTATTATTAATAGCGTCCATCCTCGAAATACGTCCGATAGCATTTTCGGGGGCTATAGGTTGAACCAATTCCTTATATTCAGAAATAAGTTGATTAGTTTTTTCAATTTCCGATTCTATTCTTTCTTTAATATCGTGTCTGCTCACTCCCATTATTAAGAAAACAGAGAATCAACAAATTCACGACGACGAAATATTTGAAGGTGTTCCAATTTCTCTCCAATACCAATGTATTTTACAGGAATTTTAAACTGATCTGAAATACCAATTACCACTCCCCCTTTGGCAGTACCGTCAAGTTTTGTTAAAGCCAAAGCAGTTACTTCGGTTGCTTTGGTAAACTGTTTTGCCTGCTCAAATGCATTTTGCCCTGTAGAACCATCTAAAATCAGCAATACTTCCTGGGGAGCGTCAGGAACAATTTTTTGCATTACCTTTTTAATCTTTGATAATTCATTCATCAGTCCAACTTTGTTATGCAAACGGCCTGCAGTATCTATAATTACGACATCTGCTTTATTTGCAACTGCTGATGATAACGTATCGTAGGCTACAGAAGCCGGATCGGATCCCATTTTTTGCTTAACAATAGGCACATCAACTCGTTTGGCCCAAACCTCCAGTTGCTCAATGGCAGCAGCTCTAAATGTATCTGCGGCTCCAAGAATTACCGATTTTCCGGCCTGCTTAAAATTGTATGCCAATTTCCCAATGGTAGTTGTTTTTCCCACGCCATTTACACCTACAACCATAATTACATAAGGGCCCTCAGAATCCGGAAACTCAAAATCAGAAACATCACCCGAATTATTCTCTTCCAGTAAAGCAGCAATCTCTTCCTTTAATATTGAATTTAATTCAGATACGCCCATATATTTATCACGGGAAACACGTTCTTCAATACGTTCAATAATTTTTAGGGTGGTATCAACGCCAACATCCGAAGTTATAAGTACCTCTTCCAGGTTATCCAAAACTTCATCGTCAACTTTCGACTTCCCAACAACAGCCCTTCCCAGTTTTTTAAAAACACTTTCTTTTGTTTTTGCCAGGCCCTGGTCAAGGGTTTCCTTTTTCTTTTTGCTGAAACTTCCGAATAAAGCCATAATATTATGATTTGCAGGTACTAAAAATAATATAAAATTTGAGAAGAACTGAGATTCCTGTCAAATTAGCATATATAAGTTCTCCAACAAAAAAAGCTTTCATTTTCGATGAAAGCTTTTCCTGTTATACAGATATATTATCTTATTTTTTAAAATAAGTTTTAACGTCGTCATTAGGAATAATTTCTTCCTTAAAAGTATATGCTCCGGTTTTTTCTGATTTGCTCATCTTAATAACTTTCGCATAACCTTTACCAGCACCTTTTTGTAATGTTGCTACCGCTTTCTTTGCCATGTCTAAGTTTATTTAATTTCTTTATGTACTGTTACCTTTTTCAAAACAGGATTGTACTTTTTTAATTCCATACGATCCGGAGTATTCTTTCTGTTCTTAGTAGTGATATACCTTGATGTTCCGGGCATTCCACTATCTTTATGTTCAGTGCATTCTAAAATTACCTGAACTCTGTTGCCTTTACCTTTTTTTGCCATCGCCTAAGATTTTTAAATTTTACCGATAAAACCTTTTTCCTGCGCCTCGGCCAAAGCAGTTTTTATGCCTTTTTTATTAATTGTACGCATACCGGCAGCAGATACTGTTAATTGCACCCAACGATCTTCGTGGGGCATATAAAATTTCTTTTTGAACAGGTTTACATCGAACTTTCTTTTAGTCCTTCTCTTAGAGTGAGAAACATTGTTCCCCACCATAGCTTTCTTCCCTGTTATTTGACAAACTCGTGACATTTCTTTATTAATTTCTTGATGTTCAAACAAACACGTAACTAAAAACGGAGTGCAAAGAAAATACTTTTTTGGAAAATAATCAAACAGTTAGATAAGTTTTTACAAAAACAATTAACATTTTATTGTTAGTTACTTTGAGTATTTTCATCTTCTCCTCCAAAGTCGCGCAAATATACACATTATATCTACACTTAAAAATTAAAAATTTATAAGCAAATAGAACAAAAAAACGCTTCGCATATACGAAGCGTTTATATTGATGTAATATGTAAATAATCCTTTCTTAAAGAACAGCTTTACAAGCTTCAATCAATTTAGAAGCATTGGCATTTGAAGGATCAAGTCCGGCTGCTTTTTCCAAAACTGCAATTGCTGCAGTGAATTCTTTTTTAGCCTTTTGTACTTCTGCATTGTAAGCATCGTCTGCGGTTGTCATGGCACCGTCATTTACTTTTTGGTTAGCTGCACTTAAAATCTCTGCACCTTTTTTATACAACTCATTTCCTTCAGAAACGTATACTTTTGCCAGACTTTCTATAAGGAGCCCCTTATTATCTGCTGAAATATTTACCTCGTCAACAGATGTTTTTCCTTCTGCTGCCAACTCCTCAGCAACTTTTTTCAAAGATGCAGCCGTATATTTTGCAGCTTTATCATACTTAAATTCCTTTTCTGCTGTAGAAAAACACCTTACTGCATCGAGGTACTTTTTCCCCTTATAACTTACGATACCTTCGTTGTAGAATCTTACTCCCGCTTGCTCAAGAATGCTTGCATCATCAGGAAAATCAACCATTGCTGCTTTATAAAGTTCTTCAGCTTTATCATACTCTTTGGCATCAAGTGCACTTTTAGCTTCATCTTTAGCCACAATTGGTTTTAACTGATTTATAACCTTATTAATATTCTCCACATCTTGGCCATGATCTGGTATTGCCAATGCCTTTTCAAATAAATCAACAGCCTTTGCAAAATCTTTACTTTCTACAGCTGCATTTGCTTTTTCAACCAATTCACCGGCATTCTGTTCCTGTGCAAATGAAAATACCGTTAAACATACCGTAACTACTAATAATACTACTTTTTTCATCATCTCAGTTTCTTTATTTTTTATAAATAAGTTAATACTTTCTTATGTTCTTTTTTTCGATGAGCTTCAAAAATAATAATTCTATATTAAAATCCTAAAAAGCTGTCATTAAGAATATTGTCATTTTTAAAGAATCTCCATTGCTGAAATCTGGCTAATTACCTCTATAGTCGATTTTTTAGAGACTTAAATTTTCTCAAACAATCATTAAATACTGCATTAATCAAAATCATAAAAAATGTGCTAATCCATAAATACAACTCATTGTAAACAAAAGCTTATGATAATAATGAATTCCATGAAGGTTTGATTATTTTTCGATTACAATTCATTATTTTCGGATTGTTTCTATAACACATAAATATACATGCAATATGATACACAACCAGACCACTGAAAAAAAATGGCACGCAGTTTATACCCGTTCCAGATCTGAAAAAAAGGTAAATGAGGAATTGAAGGCAATGGGCATAGATTGTTTTTTACCCTTACAAAAAAAACTTCACAGATGGAAAGATCGAAAAAAATGGGTTGAGCTTCCTTTAATATCTGGTTATTGCTTTGTACACATTAACCGAAATGAATATGATAAGGTGCTGCAAATTCCTAATGTCGTATGCTACATAACCTTTGAAGGAAAGGCTGCTGTAATTCCTGAGTATCAAATTAACGCCTTAGAAGAGATGATGAATCAATTTGAATTTGAAGTCGAGATTTCTCACAACAATTTCGAGCCAGGCCAAAAAGTTGAAATCATTCGTGGACCTCTTACTGGTTTAAGAGGTGAATTGATAAACAACCGGGGTAGACATAAATTTTTACTTCGTATTGATCAAATTAACACGGAATTAACTATTGAAATTCCATCGAACTACCTAAGTGCTTTACCTGCAACTCAAGCACATTAGTACTACCACGTATTTTTTCAAACATAAGAAAAAAAACATCGTGGTAAATACATTATAATAAAACAATAATACAAACTATAAAACATAAAAAGAACACGAAGACAATAGACAACAAAGAACTGATAAACAAGCTACTATATCCTAAAAAACTTAACAATAATGATAAAAGATGTTTCAAAAAATTAGATTCCGTTCAACATAATTAATCACATTTTAAAAAAAAGATTTTCATTTTACAACCTGATTGCTTTAATTTTGTAACTATTGTAAAAATGTAGTTTTGAAAAGTCATAAATGTGAATATATTAATGAGGGTTTTTAGCTCACATTTATGATGAAAACGGTGATAAAACCGTAATTGTTGAAATAAAAACAGGAAGATCCGAAAAAACGGCGCGATTCAAAAAATAAGGGTTTGAAGAATTCCGTTAATACTCCCCAATGGCCAAATAATGGTTCATATTTTAAAATTAATACTGAACAAACAAAAATGTAAAAAAGAAACATGTGATGATTCAAAAAATAAGGGTTTGAACTTCGCATCAAAAAAAACAAAACACACAAATTTTCAAAAAAGATTTACATAAGAAACAGGAATTAAGATAAGGGATTAAAACCTGTATCTTATATGCTAATACGCATCTGACAATCACATTACTTCAGGCAACTAAATAAGTAATAAAAGTTAGTCAGGAATAGTATGCACAATAAATTACAATTGGGCTGAGTATTGGCAGTACAAAAACAAAGTACAATCGTTCTTTTATTGTTAAGACATAATTACTTAAGTGTACATGATAGGCTTTTTAAACTATAAGTTAATTAAGGTATTTTTTACACAAAATAATTTCATTTTTTTTAAAATAATTACCATATTTATTAAGAATTGAAATTGGAAAGAGGCAAATCATCACAAATTGATTTTTCCTTTCAAATATTTTGTGAATATTTAATACTTCGTTGTTTACCCTTATTTAACGACAAGCTGGAAATACTCCAGAGATAAAAAGCCTGGTTCACAAAAGTATCCCAAAATTGGTTAAAGCCAGTTAAGTAATAACCCAAATAATATTTGATATGGAACTAGTATTAGTTATTAGTGCATTCGTGATTAGCTTTATATTAACAAACATTATAATACCGCCAATTGTAAAGGTGGCACATGCAAAGAAACTTTTTGATCCAATCGAAGGAAGAAAAATACATACAGAAATAGTACCCCCACTGGGAGGAATTGCCATATTTGCTTCTTTTGTATTAAGTGCCATTATTGCAACAGATGGACTTAGTTTTGATGCACTAAAATATATTGTAGCTGCAGTTACTATCCTGTTTTTTATCGGACTAAAAGACGATTTAATGGATATTTCCGCAAAGGAAAAATTCTTCGTTCAGGTACTGGCAGCATTTATACTTGTTGCTCTCGGAAACTTAAGATTTACTAGCTTTTATGGGCTATTCGGAATATATGAAATTAACTATTCTATAAGTGTAATTGTTAGTGTCTTGATGGCTGTTGGCTTAATAAATGCCTACAACTTAATTGATGGCATTGATGGACTTGCATCGGGGCTTGCGATTATGGCTACCACTGTTTTTGGAGTTCTATTTTATTTGCAGGCACAGCCCCAATACGCTGTTCTGTCCTTTTCATTGGCTGGAAGTTTAAGTGGATTTTTCCTTTTTAACGTATTCGGTAATAAGAATAAGATTTTTATGGGAGATACAGGATCTTTGATTATCGGCATAATTATTACCGCTCTGCTAATTCGGTTCTGTGAAATGACAATAAGTGGACAATCAATAGCATTTAAAATCACACCTATTATTCCATTAAGCTTAATTGTTGTTCCGTTGGTTGACATGGTTCGGGTTATGAGTATTCGTATCATACGAAAACGTTCGCCTTTTTCAGCCGACAATAATCACATACATCATCGACTGCTTGTGTTATTTCCAAAACACCTGACGGTTACTCTGATTATTATAGGTACAAACATCCTTATGATCATGGTGGCATTTATGCTGAATGCTACAAAAATAAATATTAACATTCAGTTCCTTATGATTGGTTTTCTTGGTATATTTTTATCTTATATTCCCACTTTTCTTATTAAATCAGATAAAAATAGAGCTACACAATACCATCGTTTTAAGCTGGGTAACAGTCTAAACTAAAAGGACATATTAAGACTTGAAGATAATAAGTTAAAAAAATGTAAGTCAAAAATAGAAATACAATTCAGAATATCTTTGAACCTAACATAAAAACAAAAAGATAAAAAGTTACTCCTTATTTTTTTATCGCAATACAAAATCAGGTATCGGTGGCTAATTCAGGTCACCGGGCCTGGTTTTTTCTTTTTAAGAAAATATCTAAAGTAAAAAAGAATATATCAATGCTACGTAAGTAGAGTTCACTACTTTTAATCAATAATTTATCCAGTTGAAGTCAGAGTTTTTTCAACTAGTTCTCAATAATTTCCAGATATCTGGCCATCCAATATGGCCAAAGCCAAAAAACAGGTTCTCTCACCTGCAATGAGTTTCCTTGAATAGCGGCCCACGGATTTTTATCCCAACGTACGGTTGCACGTTCGCATGCATGAGGAAGCTCTGAAATCTGAAATTCTTCCAAAATTGGGCTCCTTACAAGCCTGACATCTTCACGAATGGTATGATCAATGCGCCAGTCCACCAAATCGAGCGGAGTTCCTTTTAAAAAATCAATAGTTTGTGGTATGTTCAACTTCTTCCCTGTCGCAAGTGCATAGGTTAAATTATTTATCAGATTTTCACCGGAAGTTTGTTTTACCATCCATTCAGCAGCAAGCTGCTCATAACATTCTTTCAATTCAGAATCTTTCTCATATTTTAATAAGATGGGGAAAAGATAACCTTCCATAGTTCGGTCGAAGTATATTTGCCAGGCCGGGTTCTTTTTATTTAATTGCATAGCATTATCCAGAAAATGCTCTTCATTAATCAAACGACGGTATTCATTTTCATATTTTTCTTTACCAGTAATCCCTACAGCAAATTTTAAGAAAGCCAGTAATTCAAAAGAGTTGATACTTTTTTCAGGAGACCATTCCGGATCACCATTCAAAATTTCAGGAGACCAAACTCCCCAACGTGTATGTTTACCATCAATATCAATCAGATTATAATTGTTGTTAATCAATCCGTCAATTAATTTTGTCACATGATCCCTTATTTCCTTTCTATCCGCTTCTGTAGCTGCATATTCATAAAAGAAAAAATAACTCATCATATGTCCACACATTTCATCGCTGCTGGTATCGCCTTTCCATAACCATTTTCCATCCGCTGTCTTGTGCCATCTTTTTTCAATGGCTTTATACCTGGGATCACGAACCAGTACGTCCGAAAGTTGATGCTCATTGTAAGTACGATTTGGATCGTGTACAAATTCCCAATCAGATGGTACAATTGTTCGTGCAAAAAAAGACTCTGTTCCTGTAACTGTTTGCAATAAACGCAGGAAATTGAATGCTTTTCTGGCTTTCAGCAGAGCATCTTCATCTTTTGTTACGGCATATCGAAAACTTTCCATTGCCAGATATCCTCCCGTATATTCCCCATCATTATCATCATCGGTATGTCTCCAGGTTGATGTGTCTCCGGGAATATCAAGTCGCAAATTACCGCAAATCCAGGGCTCGCGAATGTGTTTGCTCATACACTCATGATAAAAGTATCTTTCTTTTTCGGCCAGAGTCATACTTTTTCGTTTAATAGCATTTACTCCATTGGCAGTTGCCAGCCAAGCATTTCCATCCTTATCGAAAGCCACATTTCTAACTTCGTCATCGGTGAGCCAACGTTTACTGAAACACAGCGTATGAGAACCATCCTTTTCATACCGAACAACGCCAACATTAGTACCAACCCACATCACTCCTTCCGGTGATTGATTCACACAATTCACAAAGATGGAAGGAATACCCTCTTTTGGGGTGATATTTTTAACCAACTTCTCATCCTCCCGGATCGAAACTCCTCCCATTACACCAGCCCATATTTTATTTTCAGGAGCAAAGGAAAGTGAAGTCACATAACAACTAATCAGCTCATCTGTATTTTGATACAATTTCGTTTCCCCGTTTTTGCACAAATAAATTCCGACATCGGTAGCAACCCATAATGTACCTTTGCCATCGGTAATAGCATCACGCACCGATTTGGCAATTTGATAGTCTTGAGAGATCCATTTTCCATTATCCCAAAGCCATATTCCATTGGGTCCAAGCGCATACACATCATCCAGATTAGAGCAAATAACAGAAACAGGCGACTTAACTCCATTCTCTTTAATGAGCTTATCATCATTAAAACGATAAATCCCGTTCCATGTACCCATCAGTACATCTCCATTCTTCAGGGTTGAAACAGAATAAGCAGGACCTCTGTCCTTTCCGGTAATTACAGGTTGCCAACGAGTTGAGTCCTTTTCTTTACAAAACACCCCTGATGCAGTCGCAATCCAGACATTGGAACCGGTATCCACTGCTATACTTCTTATATCATTATCTGATTCATTATCGCTCACCATGTAGGCTTCATGATATTCCTGAATAAAGGGTTCATCGTGGTATACCTTGATTTCTGTTGTATCTAGTTGATTGGCTTTTTGGCAAGACATTGTACAAATCAAAAGTATTGCCCAAATAAGCAAAAAATTAAATTTTAAATGTTTTTCAGTATTCATATATAATCTGATTTCCTGTCTTACAATTTAGAAAGGTTAATCGAATAAATATTTACCTGATTTTATCCGGATCCACGACTACATGTTTTATGGATTTTTCTTTTTCACCTGTACGCGATGAATAAGTGATGTGCAATAATCCGTCAGCAGATTGAATCACGCACGGATAAGAATAGCTTCCTCCCCCCTTATTTTCGTACTCAAGATATTCCTTCCATTTCCAGGTCTCACCTTCATCATCCGAAATCATTAATACCACTCGGTAGCGGCCATCCACTATATCATTTCCAACAAAAGCCCATCTTCCATCCTGTAACTTTAAAAGTTCAACGCTAGCGGTATTTGGAATATCAGTTTTAACTGTATAAGTCCAACTTTCGCCATTATCGTGCGAAATACTTTTGTGTACACGTGGTGGTGCATCGCCACTATCACGCATATAAGCAACGATATCTCCATTTTTTTGCAGGGCCAGGGCTGGTTGAATCGGGCCTCTTCCAACAATTGGTTTCGATGGTTTCCATGAATCCCCGTCATCATCCGATATCGCGCAAATTGACAGGTTGTAACCATCGGAATAAAGCGGAAGAATAATGCGACCATTATTGAGGATTAGCGGTTTAATGCGGGTCATCCAGCCAATACTTCTGAGAACCTGATTCTTACTGGCTTCCTTTATCATATCATCATATAATGGTGCATACTCTGCCCAGCCATGATCTAATCGGGGCATTTCATTAAATTTTTTGGCAACTTCTTCTTCAAACTCCTTCCCCGGTTTCAGCAAAATATTATCCTGCCATTCCCAAACAGGTGCTCCTGAATTATTATAATTCATTGAAGTACGCGTTCTCAGAATGGAACCTTCCCAGCGGTTTCCCTGTACGGCAATCCACACCAGAAAAAGTTTGTTTTTCTTATTCAGAAAAAGAACTGGATTACAGTCGGGCAATCCCGGCGTATCGGCAAGAATAAAGGGTTCCTCCCATCCATCTTTCCCTTTTTGAAGAAGAGATCCCATAATTCTGACATCGTCAGATTTACGTTCGCCACTTCCCTGAAACCAACAAGCCAGAAAATCGCCATTCGGCAGAGCCACAATGCTACTTCCGTGCGAATGTTCATGCTGTGGAGTAAAAATAAATTCTTCTTTTACAATTGATTTGTATTTATTCTTTTGCTGAGAAGTTGCTGATAAAGTAACCAGCACCAATATTGCAAGTAAAATTTTATTCATTTCTCAATTCAATTAAAAATTCAGCATTTTAAATCCATATAAGACAACATCTTACGCAACAACTAAAGATATCAAACACATTGCAAACAACCGAAAATTTCCCCTAAAAAAGCAAAGTAGTATTGTCCGGTCATTATTTCACCGGTTCAGTAATTACTCCCAGATACCGTCCAATCCAGTATGGCAATAACCAGATATCCCCGGCACTATATTCAGAACTTCCATTACCCTGGCTGTCGAGGTCGAAACGGTTTGCATTATGTCTCGATATGCGAAGTTCACTTGCCGGAAGCACTTCGGTAATTGTTTGTTGCCGGAAGTTAGGTTTTACAAATTCAATATCCTTCCTGTGACTGTTTTGCACACTCCAGTCTATTAAATCGAGCGGATATTTTTGCAGATAACAGATTGCTTCTTCAAAATCGTAGTTATCGTCGCCAACCAGCGCTGTCATTATATTCCACAAACCCTCTTTTTCCGGCCTTTCAATTTCCCAGTGGTCAATAATTGCATCCCTGTATTTCGTTTTTAACTCAGCATCAAATGCATAACGATATAAGCCCCAATATCCGCAATAATACATTTCATCGTCAGAGTGGTTCCAGCTCTCCGACAACATTTTGCTCCAGTCATCGGCTGTTTCCGGTGCTTTTCCTATTTCGCTCATGGGACGCATCAGGTTCTCTAAATAACCATGTTCTTCCATTAAATTATAAGCAGCCTCTCTATATTTTTCCTTTTTAGTGAAATAATAGGCAGTCTGTAACATTCCAATATAATTTGATGAATTAATCTTTCGGTCGCCAACCATAACCGGACGCGCATTCACATATTCAGGATTCCAGCGGGCCCACGTTGTCGGTTTTCCATCCCAGTCAACCAGGTAAAAATCATGTTTCAGGGTGTGCGACATTAAACTATCAATTAATTCTATGGCTTTTTCCCGAAGTTCAGGAACATCGATTAACTCGGCAATTGTACTGAAAGCAAATATGTGGCCGATTGCTTCATCGCTGCTTGTGGTTGATTTCCAGTCCCATTCAGGATCTTCTGCCCTTCTCCAGGGTTTATCTTGGTATTTGTAACCCCGTCTTTCAAACGAACGCGACGGAAATCCGGGGACAGGATTTATGGTATACAAACGTTCCATGGCATCAAGCGACTCACGAACATTTTGTAAGGCCTCTTCTGAATGGGTAACCGCAAACCGAAAAACCTCGCCAGCCAGGTACATCGATGTCCATAAACCGTCGTTATCAGATGTTTGCAGAGATCCGGAAGTTATATCACCATCGGTCATATGGCCAACAGTTGAATTAAAACCATTACGAATATGGCGTTGGCGAACCTGTTTTTCATAGTACATAGCTTTATCGTGCAATGTCATCTCTTCTCTGCAGATTTGAGCAAGTCCTTTATCTGTTAATATTAAAACAGAATTCTCCGGGCCTTTTGCAATATCAGTAACTTTATCGGAAGGTAACCAGCGTTTCGATGCGTAGTAGCTGTACTTTCCGTCATTCTCTTTTTTAAATGCACCTCTCGTTGTTCCAAACCAAAGTTCACCGTCAATATCTTCGATGGTTGTGATCTCTATCCATGGAAGTTTTTTATGAGTCTCCCCTATTTGACGTGATTTAGTATTTATCTCGAAATAACCATCATTGGTGCCAACAACTAACCTATCCCCTGCAACCTCAATGCAAGTTAGCTTAGAATTTTTAGTAACATGTTCAACATTCATTCTCTCCGGGGAAAAAATATTCACTGAATTTGTCCCTAAAATCCAAAATAAGTTATTAATGGCGTCGTATTCAATTTCTTTTACTTCGTCGTCAATCGTTCCCTTCCAAAGTGTTTCTGAATCATTTACAAGATTTAACTTTTTCCCGTCAGAAATAAGGAAGGTAAAATTACCATCGGCAGCAAAAATGCATGCTTCAGGCAATTGATGAAGGACAAATAACTTTCCGGCCCAGGCATTACTCAACACCGCTTCATCATCGATATAAATTAGCTGATCTTTATATCTGTCAAGATTTTTAATTCCCTTATCTGATGTGGGGAGGTATTGCACATCTTTCACAAGTGTTCCGGGAAAAAGAAACTGACCTGCACGCGGACGCAGCAATCCTTCTGAAGATAAAACCTGTATGTATCCATTCCTGTCTGATGCTACTTTTTTCAGTTCAATCCCGAAATTTTCAAAATTGTATTTTATGCTGTATTCCTGAATAAAAGGCTTATCGGCGATATAAGCTTTAGAATTTGTTTGTCCATGGCTCATCACGGCTAAAAACAATACTGCACATATCATAAATGATTTTAGAGCAAACTTTAGGTTCATTTCTATAGGTTTTAGTATTTATTTCCCCAATCTTATTTTGTAAAAACCGGTACTGATTAAGATACTTTATTTCGTCAATAAATAAAGCTGATTATTCTGATTTGTATTTCATTTTATTTGCTAAAAGCTTCATTTATTTTGTCCATTTCAAGTTCAAGAATAAATATCTGGCTGAGTTCTCTCATCTCGTTTTGATCTGTTTTAGTATCTTTTAAAATATTGTAGGCCAATAAACTTCCATCACGGGATACCACCATTTGAACCCGTTCCAAATTATCGTTGGTTAACATGATTGTTTTACCAAAATCTTTGCCCTGTTTTGCACAGGTTGCAGCAATATTTCCTTTTACTATTGAAAAAATAATATCTCCGGAAGGATGCCATCGAACAGATTCTGCATCAGCTGTAAAATCGCTCAACACTTTGGGAGTCATCTCCAAATTATCAGACAAATCGGAGCCATTTGTATTAATTACGGTTATCTGACTGATGTCATTTTCATCCTTTGTAAGGAATACAATCCGTTTTCCATCTTCAGAACCACGCACAATTCCACCTACACTACCATTATGTGTAAGACGACTTATTCTCACTCCTTTGGGTGGTTCAGGAAAAGTAAATGCATCTCCCGACGTGGCTGTGGTGATATCAACTGAATCAGGGATATGAGCTACAAATAGGTCGGTTTGATAATCTATTCCGTTTTCACTCCTCACCTTACCAACAAAAGCCCGCATTTTACCTTCTGAATCAACCCATGAGTCGGCATAGGCTTTTTCAATCTCACCCGGTTTTGATTCTCCTATTTTTGCAGGTTTTAACAATACCACAAAATAATGTGTATAACCTTCAGGTGCTGCACTATTTGCTTCCATATAACCAATAGTCCGATCGTATTCCTGGCATAATAAATCATTATAAGTAAATCCAATACGGTTTCCTTTTCGTGTGTATTCATGGCGGTGCGTGCCGCCTCTCTGGGCACCGGAAATAGTTGGGCGTCCTGTCGCCACATCCCGCATATCCACTTTAGTAACAGTTGCCTTTCCATCGGCACTAACTTCAACTCCCGTTCGATTTGGAATTCCATAATAACCACGTTCCTTCACCTCATCCACAAGCGGCCCATGAATGAATATTACCTTATCTTCTATTGGGTGATATGAGACGGCTCCAACTCCCGGTGCGGCTTGCTCTCCTGTAATTGATTGAGGTTGATACAAAACGGTTTCAGTACCTGTGGAAATTTCAATCTTTTCGATGGTTTTACAATTTCCAATATCATTATTGAAAACAGTACCGCGGGTATCGTAACATAAAAAACGGTCATCGGACGAGAAATTATCATTATTATCGAGGATGTGATTTTTTGCTGAGAATGATAATTGGTATTCTTTCATTGGTAAAAAAGCTAAAGTTGAATAATTTTCAGAGTGTCGACAACTGATAAAAACCATAAGCATTACAACAAATGCAACGTGGGCCCCGTGTCTACAATTTAATTTCATAGTTCATCACAATTTACAATAATTAATATCACTTATTCTTTATACCTGCAAACTGCCTAAACAAATTAAGGAAATAAAACGAATAGTGACTTTTTATTCATGAGCACATGGATTAATCACATATCACATCCACATATTTACACCTTCAAAATTCAATAATAATTTGACATAATTCTAATGATATTTTAACCAATTATTAATAAATTTTTCCTTTAATTGCTTGAAAAACAGTCAAAATTTCATGCAATACAAACAATTTTCCATATGTTTTTGCACAAATACCTTTTTAACTTTACAACAATCTGTTAAAAAAATTTATAGCGATTTTTTTAAAGAACATGATAATTTTTAATACAGATATTATGCTCCTGACTCGAATTGCTAAAAAAGACAGCGTCATCAATCCTCTCTACTACTCCTTAAATAACACTTATAGTTCCTGTGAACAAGACTAATATGATTTACTAAAATTATAAACCTTATCTATTTAATTATGAAAAAACAAATCTTTCTTTTAATTCTCGTCATTCTAGGAATTTTTCTATTCCAATCATGCGAGGAGGATCAGTCGAGTCCGACCTTCCCCATCTCAGCAGATATTTTTTATAGTATCGATGGGAAACAGGTTGCCTTTACTGCTCTTTCCCATAGTGCCGCAAGCTGGCAATGGGATTTTGGTGATGGTAATTCAAGTACGGAAGAAAATCCTGTGTACGTTTATGAAAACGGTGGATATTACACCGCTGTCCTCACTGCCACTGATAAGGATGGAAATTCAGCTACTTCGGAAGTTAAATTAGCAGTATCGCTTACGCCTTATATTTTGCTTACCGGCGGTCCTACAGCAGAAACCGGGAAAACATGGAAAATTTCTTCCGGTCATTCTGTTAACGACAAAATTGTAAACTCCGATGCAAGCTTATCATTGTTCGATGAAGACATTGAATACTTACCAACCGGAGCTTTTGATCTTTACTTAGGTCTGAAAGAAGCCTATAATGATGAATTTACATTCTATTATGACGGAAGTTACGAACACAATACAACCGATGGATCTTCATTCGGAGGTGTAGTTTATGCTATGGTTGCTCAACAAATGGGATTAACACAAATAACAAAAACTGGAGGCGCAGCTGTGTTCGGAGCGGATGCATTCGCTTTAACAACCTTCACTCCTGAATCAAGTGCTTCATTTGAATTTACAGAAAACGAAGATTTCACCATATATACCATCCCCGACTTTGCAACTTCTGTTGTACCTCCGGGTATTCCCGCTGTTACATATTCTGATGTAATGACTATTGATTTCCCGAATTCAACTGAATTCGTAGGCGTTAGAGACTTTTTCCAAAAAGTTATTGTTGAGGAGATTACAGATCAATCAATGCGCCTGGTCATGTTTATGGCAATGAGTCCGGATGCTATTGTAAGTCCGGATCCATTGATCGTATTATCTACAACTGCCCTGATTTTAACATTCGAAGTTGTGGAGTAAAGTAAAGCGATACACAAAATTATTTCAGTTGAATTAAAACAAATAACATGGACAATAATTATATAAAATACACAATCAGGCAGCTGCTAATAATCGTGTCTGCGGTTGTTCTGATGATATCATCGTTTAATACGTTTGCCCAGAATGGTAATAAGATTTCAGGGAAAGTTACCTCCGCCAAAGATGGTAAAGGACTTCCCGGACTAACTATTTTCGCAAAGGGAACTTCAAATGGTACTATTACTGACTCTGATGGAAACTATAATATTACTGCACCGGAGGATGCCATTCTGGTATTTTCTTTTATCGGATTTAGGACACAGGAAGTAGTGGTTGGATCACAAACCTCAATTGACGTAATAATGGAAGAAAGCATTGAAGCAATTGATGAAGTTGTGGTTACGGCACTTGGAATAAAACGTGAAGAAAAATCATTGGGATTTAGTGTAGGAAAAGTTGGAGGCGAAGAATTAAACCGTGTAGCTCAGGAAAACCTGCTTAACTCAATGGCAGGGAAAGTGTCAGGTGTTACCATAAATTCCACCGGAGGTGCCGGTTCTTCTGTCAGCATGGTAATTCGTGGAGCATCATCAATGAGTTCCGACAACCAGCCTTTATTCATTATCGATGGAGTTCCGGTATCGAACACAGTTAATAATGTGGGTGGTTTTGGTAGCGATAACAGGGTTGACTATGGTAATGCTATTGCCGATCTTGATCCTGAAAATATTGCGGATGTTTCCATTTTAAAAGGCCCCAGTGCAGCTGCTCTTTACGGGAGTCGTGCAGGAAACGGTGTTGTAATGATTACAACAAAAAAAGGAGCAACAGACAAGGGCATGAAAGTAACTGTTACTTCAAATACAGTCTTCGATATTCCTGTTCGTTTTTTAGATGTTCAAACTAAGTTTGCTACAGGTTTCTTCTCATACCGCCCCGAGAATGTTGGAAGCAATATCCTGCCGGATATCACAACAAGCGATGGTACCGGAAGTGGCCCTGAACTGGATAAAGGCTATTGGGCTGTGCAGTGGGATTCGCCGGTAGATGCAAACGGTGTTCGCGTTCCAACCGAATTACGGTCATATCCTAACAACTTCAGGAACTTTATTAACGATTATGCATTTACCTCAACAAATGGTGCTGCCATTTCCGGCAGTTCTGAAAAATTAAGTTACCGTTTTAGTGTCAATAATATGACTCATAAAGGTCTTGTTCCAAATTCTGATTTAAATAAAAATACGGTTGCACTGTCAGCCAGTTCAAAAGTTAGACAGAACTTTACTTTAAGTACCGATATTAATTTCAGCAATTCATGGGCTGATAACCGACCAGCTTCAAACAGGGGAGCTAATCCACTGCAATGGGCATACAATCACCCGGCAAATATCGATATCAGAAAACTTGCCGATTATGGTTCAGGTAATAATATTCTTCGCGTTTCCGACAACCACGAAAATCCCTATTTCCTGGCTTATGATGTAAATAATAGCTTTAGCAGATATCGAATTTATGGTAATGTTACCGGCACATGGGATATTACGGATAAATTCAGTTTAATGGGTCGTATGACTTTAAACAAATCAGACGAGGTTCGAGAGTCAAAAATTGCGCCCGGGTATACCAAAGAGCCAAATAACGGGGCTTATGGCAGATACGACGGAACCAATCTGGAAACCAATATCGATGCTTTACTAACCTATAAAAACAACTGGAATGACTTCTCTTTAACCGCCTCAGGAGGAGGTAATATTAGGTATTCAAGATCAACGAGCATTTCAAACAGTTCCAAATCCGGTGCAGGGTTGACAATTCCTGAATTGTATACGGTACAAAATATTCCATCTGGTTCTTTAGATTACTATAGTTATATAATTCAGGAAGGAGTAAATAGTATTTACGCCATGGCCAATCTTTCGTGGAAAGAAATTGCTTATCTTGATTTAACAGCGCGTAACGATTGGTCGAGTACTTTGCCAAGTGAAAACTGGTCTTATTTCTACCCTTCTGCATCATTAAGTTTGATGGTCGACCAAATCTTCGACCTGGGAAGTAAGGTAAATATGTTTAAATTAAGAGGAGGCTGGGCACAGGTAGGTAACGATACCAGTCCGTATAATATTCTGGCTACCTATAGTAATGCCGGTCAATGGGGAGATGCCATTCGTTTGCAAAAACCGTCAGGCTTAAAAAACCCAAACTTTAAACCGGAACAGGCAACTTCGTGGGAATTTGGTGCTGATGTAAGATTGATGGATGGCAGGTTGCGATTCGACGGTACTTATTATACATCTGATAATATAAATCAAATTTTCAATGTGCCTTTGGCCGTATCATCGGGTTACAGCAGCATTGTAATTAATGCAGGTTTAGTACAAAGTGAAGGTTGGGAATTTATGCTTGGATTTACTCCGGTTAAAAACAGCGACTGGACCTGGGACCTTAATATCAACTTCACTAAAAATGAAACCCGGATAACTGAACTTGCCGATGGAATAGACTTTGTTGAGTTCTGGGACAATGCCAGGGTAAAAAATATGGCCTTTGCAAAAAGTGACGATCCCAATTCTGAATACGGAGTTCAGGATGGACTGGTAGGCAACCTGTATGCCCGTAAAACCAAAAGGGTTGAAGACAAAAACTCACCATACTACGGGTATCCGATTCTTGGAAGCGGCCTGGATACAGAGTGGCAGAAAGAAGAGGAATACAGCAAGGTTGGGAACTACAATCCTGATTTTATTATGGGTCTTCAAACCTCACTTAGTTATAAGAACTTCACCTTAAGTGCGACCTTTGACTGGAGAAGCGGAGGACAATACGTCTCACAAACTTATCGCTATTTATCAGAAAGTGTTCTAACTCAAACCTGGCTCGACGAATTGGTACATCCGGGAGATCTAGGTGGAGGTGCCAGCACGGAGTTACGCGAATGGGTAATTGCAAATGAAGACAAATTACTGTTAAGTGATCGTTTAAGACCGGTAGGTGGTCCAACACCTGAATACGGAGGATTCCCTGAAAGCTATAGCGGTTACACCGTTTACGACGGAACATTTGCACCCGGAGTTGTTGGCTACTACGACGATAACGGAACTTTTATCGTAGAACAGGAAAATCTGGGAGGAGAAGGAACTGCTTTTTTACCTTATGTGGTAAGTTATCCATGGGACATTGGTGAAGCCAACCTTTTTGATGCAGATTATATAAAACTTCGTGAGATATCGTTGAGCTACCGATTACCAAACAAAATTTCGCAAAAGGCAGGATTGGAAGATGTTGATATTTCAATTTACAGCCGGAATATTATGATCTGGGTAAAAGACCCAAGTGTTGGAATCGATCCGGAAAGGGCATTCCAGGCCGAAAGCGGCGGAGGCTTCTCGCAAGGTGTTGAAAGATACAATGCTGAACCGTGGGTAGTACCAGTTGGACTTAAAGTAAACTTTACTTTTTAAAACACTAAAATTTTACGATCATGAATAAAATTAAATATAGCTTTAGTATCATTTTAGCTTTACTATTTATTTCAGTCACCTCATGCCGAGATCTGGAAGATTTAAACATTAATCCTAACGCATCAGCTCCTGAAACTACCGATCTCAATCTGCTTTTACCGACCATTATTACAGTAATGGGGCAAAATGTGGTTAGTTTGGGTTTTGGCGATATTGCCGGCGTAATGCAACATACCCAAAAAGATGGATGGTCGGGCAGCCATAACGACTATTCATGGGATAACTCAAGCAAAAGCTGGAGTGCTTACTATGGTATTTTAAGAAATGCCGATGAATTCTACAATAAAGCTGTTGAAGATGAATACGAATTCCATCAGGGAGTAGGTTTAATTCTAAAAGCCTGGACTTTTGGTATGATTGCCGATCTTTGGGGAGATGCTCCTTACACTGAAGCTTTAAAGGCTGAAGATGGATCAGAACATTTCAAACCGGTATTTGACTCCCAGGAAAATATTTATAGTGGTATTCTGGCAGATCTGGAAACAGCCAACAATCTTCTTTCAAAAGATCAGGGCGATTATACCAATATCAATACCACACAAGATGTACTATATGAAGGCAACGTTACCAAATGGAGAAAATTTGCAAACTCGCTGGCACTAAGGTATTACATGCGACTTTCTGCAAAACAGCCGAATATTGCACAACAAGGTATTGCAAAAATTGTATCAGATCAAAACAAGTACCCGTTGATGACCGATGCTGCAGATGAGGCATCTGTTAGCTATCCGGGATTATCCACTTCTGATTCGTGGCCATCGAATACTGTTTTCGATCTTTCAACCAGTGGATCATATATGCGGGTAAAACTTTGCTCCACTCTGGTCGATGTCCTTCAGGAGCTGAATGATCCGCGCCTAGGAGTTTGGGCCAATAAAGTTGAAATACCTCTGCAATCGGTTTCAGGCGAAGGTATTGACCAGATTGTTGACGGTGTTAGGCAAATATCTCAGGATGTGGCTGATGAATATATGGAAACCTGGGGTGTTGGTATTGATTACGATCCGGAATATGTTGGTATTCCACCTTCAATTTATGCGGCTTCTCAGTACAATCTGAATCCAAACCTGGATCAGGGAGTATATAATCCGCACTGTTCGCAATTAAATGACATTTATAAGGAAACATCCGGAGATTTACTTCTTTTGAGAATTATGTCGGCTGCAGAAGTTAATTTCATCCTGGCCGAAGCAGCCGAATACGGATGGTTTTCAGGCGCTGCAGAAGATTATTATAATGAAGGAATCAGGCAGTCACTTACAGCGTGGGGAGTTGAAAACCAATATGAAGAATATATTAGCGGAGCTGAATATTCAGGGCTGCAAAGCATCATTACCCAAAAGTGGATTGCCAGTTGGACTGCAGCAGCCGAAGCATGGTTCGATTACCGGAGAACCGGTTATCCGGAATTAACAACAGGAGAATCGGCAAAAAGAGCAGCGCTTCCTCTTCGTTTCCCTTACCACTACGAAGATGAAATATCAAAAAACTCGGCAAATGCTGAAGCTGCTATTGAAAAATTAGAGATGGTACTGCCGGGCATCGATAACGGGAAAAACGGAGCATGGTCAAAAACCTGGCTCCTGCAAGGGACAAATAATCCCTACTAAGAGATATTTATCCCATATTCTAAATAAGCAGGCAATGGATAAAATTGCCTGCTTATTTTTACACAAACTCTTTGATTAAAATATTTTGTTTATGAAAAAATTTGCAATTCTTTTACTGGCTTTTGTTTGTTCAACAAGCCTGATTTTTGCGCAAGCAGACAAAACAGTTACTCCTGTAAATGCACTTGAATCATATTTAAATAACAACGACAATTCTTTTCAATGGCAGGTTCAGGATAAATTTAAGGCAGAAGAAACAACCTTATACCGAATCATTTTTACCTCGCAAACATGGCGCAATTTGACATGGAAACATGAACTTACCGTTATCGTTCCGGATAACGTAAAACACAAAGATGCCCTGCTGTTTATTACTGGCGGAAGCATAAAAGAGGGCGAACCCAATATTCACAACTGGGATAAAAGCGACATTGTTATGTTCAGCCAGATTGCCCAAATCAACAAAGCCATTGTGGCCATTGTTTGGCAGATACCCAACCAACCCATTTTTGACGGAAAAACCGAAGATGAAATAATCTCATATACTTTCCATAATTTCCAAAACGACAACGATTACACCTGGCCCTTGCTTTTTCCAATGACTAAAAGCGCAATCAAGGCAATGGATGCGGTGCAGGAATTTGCCGTAAAAAATCTGAAATCTAAGATGAATGAATTTGTGGTATCAGGAGCCTCGAAACGCGGCTGGACAACCTGGCTCACAGGTGCCAGCGACAAGAGGGTTAAAGCCATTGCTCCTATGGTTATCGATATGTTGAATATGCCGGTAAATATTCCATTTCATAAAACAGCCTGGGGAGAATACAGCATACAAATTGAAGATTACGTAAAACTCGGAGTAGCCCAGCAAGTTGGTTCAGAAGATGGAAACGCTTTAGTACAAATGGTTGATCCTTATTCATACAGAAAGATGTTGACTATGCCTAAAATGATCTTTAACGGCACAAACGATGAATACTGGCCGGTAGATGCTATTAAAAACTATATTGACAGCATTCCCGGAGACAATCACCTTTGTTATATCCCAAATGCCGGACACGGATTAGGAGATAAAAAACAAGCTCTTTCCACATTAAGCGCATTCTTTGGTGAGGCTATTACCGGAAACAAATATCCTGATTGCGACTATTCAATTTCTGAAAATAACGGCAAAATTACTCTGAATGTAAAAGCCACTTCTAACATTCTCAAAGATGCTGTTTTATGGAGTACTGACTCAGATGACAGAGATTTCAGAGATGAAGAATGGACTTCAGAAAGTCTCTCAGCGAAGGGGAAAAAGAACATTTCTGTCGACATTAAATATCCTGAATCCGGATTTAAGGCATTTTATATCGATTTGATTTACAAAGCGCCTTATGGAAACGACTACACACAGAGTACCAGAATGTTTGTTGCCACACCGGAACATTTACTATTAAAAAAAGGAGAATAGAAAATTGTATAGGATGGAGTTCATATCAATAAAATTGATTATAAGTTAAACGAGCTCCATCTTATACCTTGCTAAAAGTCAAAAAGATGAGATTAATATTTGCTTATACCATCGTGTTGTTTTTTATGATATCACAAACACAGGCACAAACTTTTAAAGCAGGAGCAGCTGTGCGCGATATTACACCAGATCATTTGGTAGCCATGTCAGGAGGTATGGGCACACCAACTATGGCGGAAGGATTCCTTGGTAAACTGACAGCCCGTGCAATGGTACTGGAAAATAACGGAACCAGAATTGCCATTGTTGGTGTTGATAATATTGGTTGGCCGGCATACCTGGGTGACATGTCACGTAAAAAAATAAAAGGTATTCCACCTCAAAACGTACTGATTGGCTCCACGCACACTCACAGTGCACCAGAAGCATACGGATTTGTGGATGAGAATGGGAATACAGGTGCCGATCTCGATTACCTGAAATGGTGTGTTGATCAGATAGCTGATGCCGTAAACGAAGCAGTAAAAAATCTCGAACCGGCTGTTTTAAAAACAGCAGTTGATGAAGCCAAAGGTAAAATTGCTTATAATTATTATGCACCCAAATTGTACGATCCGCGAATGGGAGTCATACAGGCCATTGCAACGTCGGGCGAAAATAAAGGAAAAACTATTGCCACGCTGATAAATTACGCGACTCACCCTGAAGTTCTGGGTACAAAACCCAAATTAATCAGCCCTGATTTGTGTGGTCCGTTATACGATAGAATTGAAGAAAAAACCGGAGGAATAGCTGTTTTCATGAATAGCGCCCAGGGAGGAATGGTTACCGCCGACACACGAAGAGAAGTTGAAAAAGAAGCCAATACCTGGGAGGAATGTATCCGCATTGGAAACCTGATGGCAGATGAAGCTTTGCGTATAATTGAGCCTGCCCCTGCACAGGAAAACCCGGAACTTTTTTGTGCCAATAAAATGATCTAGCTTCCGTTGGAAAACGAAGCAATGCGTTACGTTTTTCAACATTCACCTGTTGCGGCAATGTCAGGACGGGAAGTAAATAACTTTGAATGCGTAACAACACAAATTAACCTCGTAAATATCGGTGAAGCACAAATTATAACCATTCCGGGAGAAGCACTGCCCAATATCGGATTCTACATAAAAAGACATATGAAAACCGACCAGCCTTTCCTTTTTGGGCTGACTAACGATGCATTTGGTTATATTCTTTCCAAAGAAGATTTTGACAGCTTTGAAAGATACAAATACATATCAAGAACATCGCTTGGGGAAATGACCGGTGAGATTTTTGGACAGGAAGCACTCAAATTTATATCAGAAAACCCGGCAGCAAAATAAATGAAAATCTCAAATACTAAATTATTGGGAAAAATCTAAGGATATTCTGTTTAAAGGTTTCACTTGGAATCTTTATCTTTTTTGCAAACCAATTTTTAAAACGGCAAACTAATCGGATCCTCTTTTCAGGTATCGCTCAAAAAAGGCATCCATTTTCTTTTGCATAAATTCATTAGGACGTTCAGCCATATCCATGGCATGGGGCCACAAAGGCAATTTGTAGTATTCATTGGTAACTCCCAGTCGATCCAGCCGCGCCTTTAATGTGTCCGACTGGCTCGGTGGTAATAAATTGTCGGATGTTCCCTGAAAAATAAGGGTGGTCGGCAAGTATTCATTCAAATATTTTGCAGGTGATGCTTCCCAATACAATTCCGGTTTTTCATTGTAAGAATAACCAATAAATCCATTTACCAACGACTGAGTTTGGGCATAAGGTGTGGTCATATCCACCGGGCCGTAAATATCTACAACTGCTTTTACTTTGCGTTTTGGTGGACAGTTTGACTTTTGCGAATTTTCCCAGCCATAACCTGAAAGCATAGCAAGATGTGCGCCCGCAGAACCACCGATTAAAGCAACCCTGCTGGTATCATAACCGTATGTATCTCCATTTTTGAAAATAAAATCAACGGCATCAATCACATCTTCAACTGCTGCAGGATAAATGCTGTCTCTTTTTAAACGATAGGAAACAGTTGCGGTAGCATATCCTTTCCTGGCGTAATCCAGCAAATAAACCAGGTAATCCTGACGTTTTCCGCTTTTCCACCCTCCACCATGGATAAACACCAGTAACGGCAATTTCTCTGTTGTTTCTTTTAGTTTATAAATATCTAATTGTAACGATTTCCCATTAATGTTTTTATATTCAATATTCTTTAGTTCGCTAATATTCTCAGGAATCTCAGGATCCCTGTCAACCAACTTTTCCAAACCAACAAAAATGGCAAGATAATCCAGTGCCTCAAAATGATAACCGATTGGCGCTTTGTCTGGAAAAAGAATAGCGGTTGTACGGGGTGTTAACATCAACAGAACAAATACGATAAAAACAGCCAACAGGCTTTTTAAAATACGTTTAGAAATTCTTGATTTCATAGGACCTCAATTTTTTACGAATAAGTTCTCCTTGTACAGCTTCTTTTTCGGGTAAAATGAATTGCTATTTATTCAAAAGTTAATTCTGATTTTGTAGCTCATCAATCATTTCCTTTATGTTACGATGCAATATGGATGCAGTCTCCGGTCCAAGCGAATTTTCTTCACCATATGGAGCTTTTTCACGACCATAAGTAAAAGGAGCTTCTTCATCCCACTGACTTTTTGGTAAAATGTAGCCAATTTCGTCGTTAGCCAACCCAATAACAAACTTGTACTTCCCGGGCATCATATCTCTGATAGCAGGAAATTCAACAGCTTGTATACCGAAATCATTTCCTTCAGGTGCTTCCACTCCCCCATTTACAAGCTCGGGATAAATCTCCCCCGGAATAGTTAAAAATGAGATATCCCCTATTTTAACCATTGCCAGTTCCGTTCTCATTTTCATCCAACCTGAAAAACCTCTGTCAAGCACACCCAGTGCAGTTGCCAGCTTAAAAATGATATTGTCAACCGGGATTTTCAACGTTTTTACAACCAAAGAAATACCTGCAGTATTGATTACTTCCGACGGATTTTTCATAGCGTCGAGCGCTAACATCGATAAATGTTTTCCCTCTGCCGCAGCCTTCTCAAACGAACCTTCATTAAATTCTTCTCCGGTAAAAGGATCTTTCACGGCCAGCGATGGATGTGTACACATTAAACCACCAATGGCCCCGTTCATATAAATACAAACCCCGCCAATTCCGGGTTGTACCAGATTATCGCCATTAAAAACTCCGTTCTCAACACCTTCCCTCACAAAATGAGGGAAATCTGATGAAATCAGTAAATTCCTGCTCCACAAAGTTTCAGGATGATTTCCCCAGGCAACAACAGATCCCAGAGTGTTTCCTGTTTCTTTATCAATGGCTTTTATCATCCTTAAGCCCGGATCAAAAACTTCAGGTTGACGGGTATCCTTTACCAAGAAAGCTGCACTGTTCAAATCTTCAGATATTTCAAATTGTGCCGGACGCAGATTTATTGATGCTTCCACAACCGACTGAACAATCTGTTTCTTTACAAATTTCATGTATTCCCTATTAACACCGGATTTCAACGGCGATTGGCCCCAGATACCCAACAGGTCCGCAGCCTCGTGGGTGTGTGTTGAAGCAATAATCGTGTAGGTAACGCCTGTTTCTTCGGGAATCATTTTGCGTACATCAACCATATCGTCGTGCATAAAACCAATGGCATCGATAATTACAATGGCCAGCCGGATTTTACCGTCATCGATTATCATGGTTCGCGCCCAGGTATCATCGTGCACCCCGTTGGCAGGTCTGCTGTTACTGAATCCAGCAATCCAAACGGCATCAAATTTTCCGTTGCCGTTCAAATCTTCGTAGGTGTCACCTTCTTTTGGTTTATATTTGGAGTCTCCGTCTTTATCTACCCACTTGTCAATAACTTCAGGAGTAATTGGTACTGCGGCGAATCCGGCTTTCAGCTCAGACGGCTTTTCGTTGATAATTTTCAAATCAGCTGAATATCCAGGATGCCTGTCTTTCATATTAAAAAACATCCACACCAGTAATCCTACAATTAACAAAAGCAATACTGCTCCAAATGTTTTTAATACCTTCTTCATCTTCTTTTTTTCAAATATAACTAATTAGAAACCATTTATTCAACTGTTTATTAGCTTATAAAGAGCAAATTCTATTTTATAAAACTTCCACTGATTTTTCAACACGCCCTGGCATTACTTTCACTATTATCCAGGAAACCACAACAGCCGAAACCGCAAAAAAGATATCCACGATAAAACGTCCACACACTATCTGACAGAGCGACAACCCACTCACATCAAGCTTTTCAGGGTGAACTGATAACCGTGCAAACGAAACTACAATACACGACCATATCACCAATAAAAATAAATTTCTAATTGAATTCGGTTTTCTGCTTAAATAGAAAGTGAGCAGGACAACAACAGCGGTCATCACAAAAACGATTACAAAGTAGATTGTAAACGGAGAAGTCTTTTCAGTATCTGGAAAAAAGTCGCGAACAAGGTCGATAGCAGCGTGACAAAACGTTAAAGTAATTCCTATTTGCCAGGCAGATTTTGGGAAATACAAAACCGCTGCAACCATTATTAGTCCGGCAAAAGCGTAGTTCTCCAACAATGCAGCAGCTCCAAAAATACCCGATAGCCATGTATTTTCTGAAGCGTCTGACAAATTACCAATCGAATTCAACAACAAACTTATAAACCAATAAATAAGCAAACCGACAACAAGTACAACAATAAATTCATTTATCGACTTTTCTCCTGAATGACTTTCCTGCGTTTCATCGTTTCCTGCAAATTCTTTCAAATAAACTCTGTTCTTCCACGACGAGTAGCCCAAAAATGATCCAAACAAAAAGCCGAAAGTAAACTCCATAGCTTTCCACCAGCTGGTAAAAACAGCATTCGGCAGGTGACTTCCAAGAACCATCCAGAATCCACCAAGGCCGAATCCCAATCCGCCCCCCAGCATTCCCCAAAGTGCAAAACGAAGCACCAACCTGAAACTGGCTCCGTCGAGTTTAAATTTCAAAAAGGTTAAAATGAAAATGCCTCCAAATAAAAGTCCTGCCCAGGATTCAGAGCGAGGTTTTACCGGATCGGAGAAATACAAGACCATCGGCTCATTGATTAGCTTAAATCCTACAAAAAATCCAAGTATTAGTATCAAAAATGTATAAATAATAGTCCTTTTTGAAATGCGTCTATAAATGAAGCCAAGCGATAATACAGTGCCTCCAAGCAACCCCCAGACAGCACCTTTTAATGTGGTTCCTGCAGTTCCACACCACACCGTTTCCGGATTTTTAAGAAATCCCAACGTTTGACCATAAGTCATTTCACCGCCCAAACCAACTCCGGCGACTCCAAAAACCATTAAAACAGCAGTAGCTGAAGGAGATAAATCCAAAAGCATAGCAATACTTAATGCCACCATTGCACCCGGAATCATAGCTCCAAAAGGGCCTCCGCCAATGTGTCCGCGTAATCCCCAGCCCAACATCATCGAGATGGCAGGGAACAGAATAAATAACCATTTGGAACTTGCTACTTTTGTTGTCATTTTATTAAAGAAAAGTGGTTCGATAAATTATTCCGAAATATTGATTTTCTTCACATTCCATCCCCTGACTGTCACTACCGGTTTGTCACCTTTAAAATCTGACAGGAAGAATTTTGCATCATAGGTACGCTCTTCTCCCGGAAGCAAAGTTACATAGTTGTCATTCCAGTAGATTGGTAACACCGGCTGATTGGTTTGAGGATTGATCAGATCTAAAAAGTTGAAGAACGCAATTGTAAGTGAAGGATTTTTCAACTTCAATGTAACCAGACCAAATTCATCATCTTTGGTGTAAGTATATACGTATTCCAGCTTCACTTCCGATAATTGATCCAGTGCAGTATAATCGGCATACGATTTTGTTGGTGTGTGGTAAGGCCATGACAAATCCTTTGCAGCCTCGTAATCCAGCACATCGTTTTTTGTTGACAACCAGTAAATGCTGTTATCCACTTCCTTGCTTTCTTCGTTGTAAACCCTTAGATCGAGGAAATACACTGAAGTAAGTTGTTTAATTTCCGGCAGTTTATATATAAATTTTGAGATATTCGACGGAATTCCTCCCTGCCACTGATCAGCAAAAATTTCTTTTGAATTGATATCGAATATTCTGATTTTAACGGTCAGATTATTGGCGTCATGCAAATCTTCATTGGCCAGGTAAATATCATTATGACCGTAGCGATAAATGGCATGTAAAGGATTACAAGCCTTTTTTACGCCATAAAAAGATCCGTTAGGCTGAAGATAAGTATCGTACAATTGCCAAATCAGCTTTGGCCAGGCCGAATTGAGCTGCCATTGTACCAATCCGGTACTTTTCGGTTTATGTGCGATAAATGCTTCAAATTGCGGGCGCATGATTTCGTAGTTGTTAACCTGCGCTTTGTATAAAAACTCTTCAACACCTGATGATTTCCCGTAACGTTTGTTTATGGCAATAATATCGCGGTCGAGCGAGGTGAATTCGTTTCTGCCGGTATGGTATTCCCAATACGTTTTATCAATTGGCCAAAGTGCTTCCTCTGGCATCATCTTTTGCAATGATGCAAGTGGTGCAATACTTGCCCCCGGACAAGTTTCAGTATTAAATCCCCAGGCACCGCCAAGCATGGTGTCGGTAAACCAGTACAATGGAGGAGTCCAGGCGTAAGGCCCTAACATTTTCATACCGGTTGGCCCGCTAACATCACTGATTAACGGCACCTCGGCAACAATTTTATTGTCTTCTGTTCCGGCACCTCCTGCCGATGTTAGGTATGAACGCGAAGGGTCATATTTTTCAAATAAATCGATGTATTTTCTTTCCAGATCGGGATGAGGAAGTTTGTCGCTGCCCAACATCCAGACGTAGATACACGGGTGATTTCTTAACCAAAGCATCTGGTCCTTCCAACAAGCCGAAAGCAGATTAATATCTTCAGGAGTAACTGCACCACCATATTTTTCGTGCGTGGGCTTGAAAAGGTATTCTTCCCATTCCCAAATACAATTCCAGCCAATCATTACCAGTACTCCGTACTCATCGCACAGTTCATATAGGTTCTCATCCTTTCCCCAAAAACCTTCGCAACGAATGCTGTTCAATCCCATGTGCCTGATGTAACTCATTTGTGCCTCAACCGACTTACGTGTATCGCGCAGGAAAATATCATCAGCCCAGCCACCACCTTTCAACAAGACAAATTTACCGTTAATGGAAAACGAGCGGTCTTCGTGTTCATTCATGTAGCTGCGGATTTCGCGGATACCATATTTCTTTTCCACACGGTCGACTATGCGGTTTCCGACAACAAATTCGCTTTTCAGATTATACATATTGGGTTCGCCCATTCCATTTGGCCACCAAAGCTTTACATTTTTAACCGACAGCTGGCTGAATTCAGAAGGATCAAAATAAACCGACAAAGTATCGTTTGCCGGAACTACAACCTTTTTCTCCACCTTGCCAATTTCGTAATCCACACGGAAAACTCCTTCAACAGCTTCATTTGTGCTGTTCACCAGTTCTGCTCTGATAAAAAGGTCGGCAGCACTTTTCGAAAGCGTATCAACTTTTGCATAAACAAAAGGGCTCCTGATTTTTACCCCGTCGTTTATTTCCAGGAAAACCTCCCGGAAAATCCCCATACTCCTGTCTGTTGGTAGTGGATTCCAGTCGCAAAAGCCCAATGAATATTCGCCATCGGCAAACTGTTGAACTTTTAATGCAAGGGTATTTTCTCCTTCCTTTATGTATGAATTAATGTTGAATGTAAAAATCCGGTAAGTACCTGCAAATTCATCCATTCCAACTACTTTCTCACCATTTACCCAAAGATCGGCTCGGTAGCTAACTCCATTAAAACGAAGCGAAATATTTTGTTTTATATCTGCTGCACTCAAATTAAAAGAGGTTCTGTACCACCAGGGGTATTGAAACTGAGTGGAATCCATGTTTTTCATGTTGATTCCAAAGGTCGGATCTTCGAAAATACCGGCCTCCGTTAAAGCTCCCATTACCGTTCCGGGAACAACACCTTCATACCAGTTTGAAGCATCGAATTCGTTTTCGGAAATAATTCTTTCATCAATTCCGTGTAATTTTTCACTCGATTGAATTTTCCAACCATCCGAAATAGTTTTAACTGTTGATGCTAATTCTTCTTCATTCGTAGTGCATGATGTGATGAAGATGGTACTCAGAATTACGAATCCGGTTAACGAAAGCAATAAATTCTTAATAGACATAACTCAATAGTTTCAAACAAATAATTAGATTTAACTGTAACTGGTTCTTACAAAGAAATACCACAGAAGCAAAAAAAACTTCCGCTATTTTATTCATTTTACAACAAATATTAACTCCTCCTTTTATTCATTCTGATCCTAATCAGACATTAAATCGTTATAAAAAAGTGCAGGTTCTTAAAAAAGACTCAACCTTCAAGATACACAAAAACGCTAATTGTGTAATAACGAAAAATTACAAAATACGCAGAGCTGAAATTCCTAAGAGATTTTCAGAAAAAAGAAATTAAACCAAGCAAATTTCAAAGCACACAGAAGAGCTATTTTAAAATAAAGACCTGGAGATGAACAGTTTTAATGCAATTTCAATTATTATTCAAAGCAGAAATTATGCATTCTTACTTCATAAACTTTTTATAATAATTTGTCTTAGTTTCGTCTCCAAAACGGGCATAAATATTAGCCAGGTAACCTGCATATTCTTTCCCCGGCTGAAGTTTCCAGAGTTTATCTAAATAAGGCAATGCCTTTTTAAAATCAGCTGTTACCAGATCGAGTTGTTTTAAAAGAGCATTATAATTTTTTCGGGTTTTATTCTGATTGTATTTTTCCATTTCTGTCTCGTAACGGTTTTGCCCGGCCCAATAATACTTTTTGGCAAACCATGTAAGAGCAGTTATATTTTGAGGATTCTTTTCCAATAAGACTTTCGAAACCGAATCGCAAACAGCATCATTTTCCAATACACTGTTTAGCTTAAAATACTTCTCGAGATTTGATTCAGTGTTCTGTGATTCGGAATTCATTTTACTCCACATTTCAAATGCTTTCTCGTTCGAATCAATTTCAGAATACAACTCAAATAAGCGCGAATTAATTTCGGCATCTGTATCTCCAAAATTTTCGGTATAAAACTCAAGTGCAGAAAGTTCTTTCGATAAGTTATCGTCAGCCTCATATATTTTGGCCAACGTTTTATACATTTCAGCATCGGAGTAACTCTTGTATCGAGCCTGATCGAACCAGCTTATTGCCTGTGCATGATTTCCTGCCTTAAATGCAGTTTTTGCTGCATGGGCAAAATCTGCACCTGCCACATCATCATTCTGGATACCACTAAAATAACCGGCCCAGGCGTTCATCGCCTCTTTGAAGTTTCCTACTGCCTCGAGTGTAGATGCATCTGTTTTTCCGGTACTTGCCAATTTAGATGTACCACACGAAATAAGCAATACCAACACAACTCCCCCACACAATAATTTGATTATTTTCATCTCTATCTTTTATGAATGCTCAAAACTACACAAAATAATAAGATGCCTTGCCAAATCAATTCCATTGAACCCATTCTTAATCTTCTGAAAACCTTAACTTACTGTTTATTTTGCCATGGGTACGGAAAAAATAAATTTCGATCCTTTCTCCAATTCACTTTCTACTCTGATACTGCCGCCATTCTTTCTGGCAAATTCTTCACATAAAATAAGCCCAAGACCGGTTCCCATTTCATTTTCTGTTCCTGATGTTGATGAGTTGGCTCCAAGGTTAAAAATTGTTTGTACTGTTTCAGGCCTTATTCCAACTCCTGTATCTGATACCCAAATCTCAACCATTTCGTTATTAATATCCATTTTTTGTGCTCCCAATGTTACTCGCCCATTTCGTTTGGTAAATTTTATAGCATTCGTTAATAGGTTACGAAGCAAACTACACAGGGTATCCCAATCAGCAAATATTTGTAAATCCTGCTCAGTTTCAGTTACAATCTCGATCTCCTTACTATTAGCTAAGTGAGAAACAACAGAAATATTCTCGATAAAATAATCGTAGATATTAAAAACTTCAGGTTTGAGCTCTATCAATCCACGTTGGGCTCTCGACCATGTTAACAGATTTTCAAGCAAACCCGACACATTTTCCAACGATTTATTCATTATGCTACTAATTCTCATCCTATTTTCTCCGGACACCTTTTGCTTGTCATCAATCATTAGTTTTGAAAGCTCGAGCAATCCTCCGATCGGTCCTTTTAAATCGTGAGCCATTATAGAGAAAAATTTATCCTTAGTAGCATTTGCCTGACGCAACTCGTTTTCAATTCGCCGAATCTCAGTAATATCAATATGCGATCCTATAAAACGATATCCTCTTCCCTGATGATTTTTTACTAATGATGCATTGGCCAGGATATTTCTATATGATCCGTCGGCATGTTTAAACCGGTATTCGGTATGATATCCGTCTAATTCATCGCAAATACAGTTATTAATCAAATCAAGGACTTTTGGTAAATCATCGGGGTGCACCCGGTTCTCCCATTCCGAAAAAGAGTCACTTATTTCAATATCGTCTACACCAGTCTGTTTCTTCCACGTAGCTGAAAAACTCACCCTGTTTGTATTTAATTCCCAATCCCAAATACCAACATTTGAGGCTCTTACTGCTTCATTCTGTTTTAAAGAAAGTTCCTTTAGCTCCTCACGTTTTAAAGCTGCCTGAACAACATGAGATGTAGTATTTGCCAATGCTGTTAACTTTTGAAGGGTTAACTGATCAATCTCATTTTTCGAGAATAATATTAAAACACCAATAGGTATGCCTTCCTCAGAGTCTAACCTAAATCCGGCAAATGATTTGAGCCCGGTTTGTTTTGCCCAACCCTTATCTACCCCTGTATTCTCATCTAAAATGTCATTATTAATTAAAATACTCTCTTCTCCCGTCAAAATTTCACCTATTTTCATACAACCGTTTGGAATACGCTGACGATTGCCCTTTTTCCCTTTGTATCTGCCGGAACTCGATATTAAATGTAAACAACCTTTTTTGGGATCACATGAATGATTTACAGTATAAACTTTCCAATACGGACAATCATCAAAGTAAAAATCGCAAGGTTTACTCACCCAAATTCGCGAAAAGTCCGCATCAAAAATATCGACAATCCCTTGTGTTACAATATTAAGCTTGTCCTCTAGTTCTCCAAAATTAAGAAGCTTTTTATTTAGCAGGTTAAGTTTTTCTATCTGTTCTTTCTCGCGTAATTGTGGTGTAATATCCTTTGAATAAAGAGCGAGTAACTTTACGTTACCCCGGGAATCAAGTATCGGACTGATATGGTTATCTAAAACCAATCCGTCTCTGGTCTCTGAAAAATTTCTGGTTGTGCGTTTCTCCACTACTTCCGCAAACATTTTTTTCCTCGATTCTTTCAATTCTTCAGGTAAATAGTCAAAAGCATTTTTCTTACGCAAATTTTCTGATTTCTCCCCCAGTCGTAAAGCTGCATGATCATTTAGATAAACAAATGTTCCATCGGTTTTAATAAGAAAAGCAGCATCTGCTGAAGCATCGATCAAAGCCCTCGCTGTTTTTTTAGTCTCTTTGTAAGCAATCTCTGTCTCACGTAACTGTGTCTGATCCTGAAAAATACAATAGGTACACAAAAATTTTCCGGCATTATCATAAACACATTTCCCTGAAAATGCGACATGAACCACTTGTCCGCTTTTGGTTACCATTTCATATTCAACATTTTTTATTTTCTTTTCGAGTTTAAAACGCGAAAAATTCTTTTCAAATTTGCTCCGCTGATCTTCAATTAAAAAACGACTAAAAGGTAAGCCGATAACTTCGTTATAAACGTAACCAAAAGTGCTTAGCCAGGCATTGTTTACATCAATCAATATTCCTTCGTCATTTAATGACTGAAATCCGGTGGGAGCATTCTGATAAAAATAATGAAGAGCCGCATCGGGCAGAACAGAGGTATTCATTAGCATTTATTTTTCCTTTTTATACATTCGCCACAATTTATATCATTGACAATGAGACAATAATTACAGTAATCATTCGCATCAACTTACTCTTGTGGGCGTAAAGAGTATTGGAGTAACATACTTTCGCATTAGATAATGTGTTGTTTACATGGGTTTTCTACATTATTAGTTCAAAATCGTTTATAGTAAAGCGCTTTTATATGATTCCCAAACCGTTTGATATACGGACTAATATTGCCGCCTACTATTGTTGCTAATAAAACATGAATCACAATTCTTAATACACAGAATCGGTCATCAAGGTATCCTTTTGGTTTTTACTAATAATTTAAGCAGTCTAATTTAATAAAAAAGACCTCACAAAACAATCCTGTAAAGAACTATTTTACTGTTTATCAGTCGAAAAGAGAAATTGATGATAATTAAATACGAATTTTTAATGTAACCATTTTAGTACAAAAACAAATAATTATGTATCATGAACCACAGAACCTGACTAAAAAAAATTTGCTAAAGTGTAACGCTTTTTAAGAAAGACAGTCTTATTGAAAAACCAATTTTATGAAGCTTGCAGCTGTCTTTATACTAATCTTAAGCTACAACTTGTTATTTGGCCAACCAAAACGAAATTACACAGCAAGTACGTCGGAAAAAATAAATATTAATATTGATGGTGTTTTTGATGAACCTGAATGGCAAGATGCTACCTGGGAAAACAATTTCGTTCAATACGAACCTACAGAAGGAGAAGAACCTTCGAAACAAACTGAATTTGCCATTTTATACGACCTCAATAATATCTATGTAGCCATTCGTTCATTCGATAATCCCGACAGCATATCTTTACGAATGTCGAGGCGAGATGAAACTGTCGGCGATTTGGTTGGTGTTTTCTTTGATTCTTATTTCGATAAGCGCACCCACTTTGCATTTATTGTCTCAGCTGCCGGAGTTCGGTCAGATGTAATCAGCAGCAGCGATGGTGAAAACGAAGACGATACCTGGGATCCTATTTGGTACACAAAAACATCACTTACTAAACAAGGTTGGAATGCAGAAATACGGATTCCCTTAACGCAGCTGCGTTTCGAAGAAAGTGAAGAACAACTTTGGGGACTTCAGGTTTTGAGATACATTTTCAGAAAAGATGAGCTGTCGTCGTGGCAGCCGATGAAGCGCGAAGTCTCCGGTTTTACTTCGAAATTCGGTACAATGAATGGGATTAAAAATATCCAACCCAAAAACACTCTCGACGTAACACCTTACGTTGTAGCCAAAACCGAACGATTTGAAAAAGAACCTGGCAACCCATTCAAAAGTTCAGGTAAAAACAATGATCTGGATGCCGGACTGGATGCCAAAATCGGTCTTACAAATTACCTGACACTCGACCTAACTATCAATCCCGATTTCGGTCAGGTTGAAGCGGACCCGTCAGAGGTGAACCTAACTACGTACGAAACCTTTTTCGAAGAAAAAAGACCCTTCTTTATTGAAGGGAAAAATATTCTTTCCTATGGCTTATCATTTGGCGACGGCGATCTTTCCACCAATAACCTATTTTATTCAAGGAGAATAGGAAGAAGACCACATTATTCGCCCGATTTAAATGATAACCAATTTGCCGATTCGCCTGATTTTACAAGAATTCTGGGAGCAGCAAAAGTGACCGGTAAAACAAAAAACGGCTGGTCGGTAGGTGTACTCGAAAGTATTACTAAAAAGGAGCGTGCCACCATTAAAGGAGCGAATATAAACAGAAAGGAAACCATTGAACCTTTTACCAATTATTTTGTGGGGCGTGTGCAAAAAGACTTTAATGAAGGCAATACCTATTTCGGAGGAATTCTTACTTCTGTCAATCGAAACATAAAAGATGAGCACCTTGAGTATTTGCATAAAAATGCCTTCACCGGAGGAATCGACTTTGTGCATAAATGGAACAATAAAGACTGGCTCCTTGATGTTGGTATGTATTTCAGTCGCGTTACAGGAACAGAAGAGGCCATTTTAAATACTCAAACATCATATTGCCGTACCTTTCAGCGCCCCGATGCCGATTATGTAACTCTCGATTCAACACGCACATCGTTAGGAGGTACAGGAGGAAAATTCACCATAGGCAAGGTTGGCGGGCGTTTTAAATTTGCAACCATCATAAACTGGAAATCACCAGGGCTGGAAATTAACGATATTGGTTATTCTCCATTTGTCGACAATATTATGCAGGCCTTGTGGGCCGGTTACCGCTGGTACGAACCATTTTCAATTTTTAGAAATGCCAATATAAATTTTAATGAATGGACTGAATATGACTTTGGTGGAAACCTGACGAATGTGGGAGGAAATTTTAATGGTCATGCTCAATATAAAAACTACTGGAACAGCTTTTTATCATTCAACCTGGGAGGCGAATCTTTGTCGCACTCCAGCCTGAGGGGTGGCCCTTCATTAAAATCACCTGGCTTTAAACAATTTTACATGGGACTTTTCTCCAATCCGCAAAAAAAGATGAGCTACGGACTCGACGGAGGAATGAACTTCAGCAATGCGAAAGATTTTAAAAACTGGAAATCAATTGAAGTAGAAGTTGGATATCGTCCGGTAAAAGCCATGCAGATTGAAATCTCGCCAGAATTTATGGTTCAGAACGACCAACTGCAATATGTCGATCAACTGGACTTCCAAAACGACAAGCGTTACGTAATGGGAACAATCAACCGAAAAACCTTAAGCATGTCGGTCAGGCTAAATTACAATATTACACCCGATTTAACCATTCAGTATTGGGGCCAACCGTTTATTGCTTCGGGCGACTATTCCGACTTTAAGTATATTACCAACAGTATGGCTGATAAAGTGGAAAACCGTTATTCGTTGTACACAAGCGATCAGATTAGTTATAATTCGCAGGACGAAATTTACCAGGTTGACGATAACCGGGACGGCACCATCGACTACAGTTTTGACAAACCCGATTTTAATGTAAAGGAATTTCTTTCGAACCTGGTTGTTCGATGGGAATACCGACCCGGATCGATGATCTATTTGGTGTGGTCGCAAAACCGTAGTGCTTTCCAGAATATAGGAAGTTTCAACTTTAACAATAACATGAAAGATCTTTTTGACGAGCAGCCTCACAATATTTTTCTGATAAAGTTTTCGTATCGTATTGGACGATAAAAATCTGAATGAAGGGTAATTCAATTTAGATTTTAAAGCACGGAATTATTTCTGTGCTTTTTTTAATCATTATTTGTTCGAATGTTACAGCAGATCACTATTTTTATGGAACTAAACTTAAACATTATGAAACGAGACGGTAAATTTTTCACTCCTGGAAATATTTTTAACATAAGTGGGTTACAAACAATGAAATACCTGACAGTTAAAACACTTGTAATTATTTTTCTGCTTTATGCATCCATTACATTACATGCTCAGAAGCTCACCCAGGATTCTCCTGAGAAAGCAGGTATTAGCTCGGAAAGGATATCGCTACTAGATGGTTTTATTCAACAATATGTTGATGCAAAAAAGGTTCCGGGTGGTGTTTTTTTAGTGGCCCGAAAAGGTAAAATCGTTTATTACAAAAATTTTGGATCGAAAAACGAAGAGGGGGTCCCCTACCAACTCAATGATATTTTCAGGATCGCTTCGATGACAAAAGCGATAACAACTGTTTCCATAATGCAATTGTTTGAACACGGTAAACTGAGACTGGATGAGCCTGTTTACAACTTTATTCCCGCCTTTAAAAACCAAATGGTACTCAACACGTTTAACGAAGCCGACTCAACCTTTACCCTTGTAAAAGCCAATAAACCTGTTACTATCCGACATTTATTAACCCATACCTCCGGAATTGCCTACGGAGTATTTAATCCAGGAAAAATTCAAATCGTATACGATAAATTTGGGCTGAATGAATTTGGGCTGTCACACCCTACGTTAAATACCGAAGAAATGGCCAACAAAATAGCAGCTGCGCCTCTTTGTTTCCAGCCAGGAGAACAATACCTGTACGGTTTAAATATGGATGTTCTGGGCCGTATTATAGAAATTGCGTCGGGCAAAAAACTGGACGAATATTTCAGACAAAATATTTTCGATCCGCTGGAAATGGAAGATACCTGGTTCTATTTACCCGAAGACAAATATTCGAGACTTGTACCGGTTTATTCGCAAACCAATGACGGATTTGCCCTGGCAGAAGGAAAAGGTAGCCTGGGAAATCTAAATTATCCGAAAGCAAAAGGACTAACTTTATTTGCCGGTGGAGGTGGTTTGTCGTCAACAGCCATGGATTATGCCCGTTTTATTCAGGCCTTGTTAAACAATGGCAAATACAATGGTTACCAACTTCTTAGCAGAAACACTATTGATGTAATGACAGCCGATCAAATGATTGAACTGAATAAAATCGGCAAAGGTTACAGCAAAATTCCGGGCCTTACATACGGGCTGGGATTCTCGTTACGCACCGAAGAAGCCAAAGGAAACGGAGTAAAATCGCCTGGAACCTACGAATGGGCCGGCTACTTTAATACAAAATATTTTATCGATCCGCAGGAAGAGTTGATTTTTGTGGCAATGACACAGATTGTTCCCTTCCGGCACAACGATTTCTGGGATAAAATGTATGCAATTATTTACGGTTCCATTATTGATTAAACCATAATTAATAAAGAGTTAAAAGAACAAGGTATTAAAAACAAAAATCTGGAACCTGCAACTTCGATAGGCAAATAGAAAATTCTAGTGGTCAACTTAATTCCTTCGCAATTGGTTACTTATAGCTGTTAGTATAGAAGATGAATACCTCTAGAGATTTACCATTATGTTAGCGAAATATATGTTGGTGCATTTAAAAGCGGAAAACCTCGTAAAGGGCTTAAGGTGAGAACAAAATAATTCAATATTTGATATCAATCCATCGAACTGTTTACAGTCCAAATCCAATGTGTACTCCAAAACTTAGATGAACATGTTCGAAGTTATAGCCCAGTTCCACCGTTGGCCCCAGGTGAATGTCGCCTACCTGAAAATCGTAAGCGGTTTCAAAGTGTATTGCAAATTTCTTCCCTGTCCAATTGCTGCTCTCCACTGCAATACCTGGAGTAAATGCAAAATGAAGTCGATCTATGGGGGTGTAACTGCTAACAATACCAAAGGTATTATGATTATGTTCGTCGAAAATATGTTCGTAAGCCAGCCCCACCCCAAATTTAGATTCCTTGATATTTCTAATTATGTGAAAATGCAGACCGTAACTTAATTCCTTTTCACCCAAAAAATATACGGCTGAGTTGCCAATACCAATCTCGGTTTTATGTCCATGGTCATGTTCGTGATCCTCTTCTGAATCGTTTATGTTACCAGCATTTACATTCAAAACAAATAAAATGGCAATGGCACCTGTTAATATACTGATATATCTTTTTTTCATTATTAATTATCATTCAAATACAAACATCACCTTCCAACATTTAAAATTGAAAAATGTTGAAACAAATTATTCGTATTTAGTCCAGGCAGGCAGAATGTCGTAAGTCCGGAATAATTTTCATTCTTATAATCCTTTATTAAAACTAATTAACATTATACAATCCTTCAGGTAAAACAAAAGGAATAGAGCTAATTACAAAAGGCCGTCCGGTAAGGACAGCCTTTCGATGTTAGTTGTGTATATCAATAAGCATTAGGGTATCGTTTTATTCAAAGTGGTTGGTACTTAAATCAAGATGTTGCATAATAATCTTGCCATCTTCATTGAAGTAGTTCGACATCATCATGGGAACCTCAAATTTCCTCTTCGTATTTACATCTTCTGCCATCCAGGTCCACCACGAATAAACAACGGTCCAGCCACCTTTCTCATAATGTATACAATCGGGGTAGCCTCTTTGTTTCATTTTAATATTATCGTATGTTGCAAAATCTTTCTCCCAACCTTTTCGGGCATCCTCCATACCTAATGATTCATCCCATTGCATGGTTAAATCGCTAAAAGAAGCTTTTTCATCGTAAAAATCAACCAGGGTTTCCAAATCTTCGTTGCAATAGGCATTAACCGCTTTTCGAACCTTAACAATATACGGGTGATTAATATACACCTCTCCATTTTCTGTGGTTTTGCTGCTATTGTTAATTTCTTCAAAAACATTATCAGGATAATAAAAATGTATGGAAGTGATTTTTCCCTCATCGTTAAAACTGTAAAGGTTATGATAAGGGATTGAAATATTAATACCACTCTCAATATGCGTTCCGGTAAACAACAACCAGTCCTGAACCCATGTCCCCCCCTTTTTATATTCGATGGCATCGGGGTAAGCCGGTTTATTATCTACTACATCAAGGTTCTCATAAGCTTCACTCCAGTAATCAACAATTCCTTTAAACTGCTCTTTCGGAATATGTCTCATAGAGCCATTGGCGACCCTGTAAATACTGTCGGCATAAAAACTAATAAATTTATCAGCATCGCCATCTTTAAAGGCTTTCCACATCTCACGGGTTTTGGTAATGAATTCGTGCTCAGAATAAACAGTTCCATTTTTAGTTTGGGAAAAAGCACTGGTACCCCAAATAAGTACCATTAGTAAACACACAATTTTTTTCATTTTGTTCTTTTATTAAGTTAAAAATTAAAATAAGAAAATGACACATGTGGGATTATGCGATATGGAGTATGTGGATTGACATTTGATTAACACATTCATCTATACGGGAAAGTAAAAAAAAGGATACCAGACAAGTGTCGAGGGCTTAGAAATGTAAACTTAATAGAAATTAGGGTTACCCCGTTTTACTACCGGCATAAACACCTGGCAACTGGGATAATCGTTAAACACATTTGGTCTTACATATATTTATCGTAACTTATATAAAAAACCTAAATGTTAAACTGATGAAAACATTGCTAATTGCCATCTTATTCCTTTCATTTTGTTTAAACTCCTATTCTCAAAATCTGGATCTGATCGTAACCAATCAGAAAGATTCTATAATTTGCAAAATAGATAGCGTAACTGATTCTGATATTTATTATCAAACTATTTCTGAGAACAATAAGGGTCAATACAAATTTCAAATGGTTGATGTAAAATCTTACAGCTACAATTATGTGTCTGAAATACAATATTTATTAAAGTATGCCAATAAAAACACTAACCCGGAAAATGACGGGACTTATAAATACCTCAGAAAGAAATATGCCAGAACTCCTTATAAAACCCGGGAATCAGACAGGTACAGTCCGGGAGCTGCCGGAGTCTTTGCCCTGATCCCCGGTTTTGGACATATATATACAGGTGAACCCTTGCGTGGTCTTGCCTTTTGGGGCGGCATGATTGGCTCCTTTGGGACTATGGTTGGGGGATTTGCCATGGCATGGGATGGTGCTCCTATTGGTGCTCCATTCTTTTTTGCAGGTGCAGCTGGAATTATCGTTTTTTATATATGGAATATAATTGATGCAGTGCAAGTAGCTAAAGTGAAAAATCTGGCATTACGATATAATGATATTTCATTAAAAGTTTTGCCCAACCTCGAATTTTCAACTGCATACAATCAACCAACAAATAATTTTGGCGTTCGGTTGGTATTGTCCTTTTAAGTTGAGAATTAATATTGAATAAAAGCTTTACCAGCCACAAGTATGAAGATTTGTACGAAAAAATACCATACAATTTTAAATGCTCCAGATATCGGAATTCATAGTATTCGATAGATTTTAGTTGTCAATTTTTAAATCTCTTTCGATTCACCTCAATTACCCGTGTTTTTGATAGCGAATCGTGCCAACCATTTTGAGATTGTCCAAGAAAGGAGAAGGCTTCAAAAGGTATAAAACGGCACAACGATCTTAATAAAATTGTATTAAAATCAGGTTTTTCGCCATCGGTTGTTACCACCATTGTGCCTGTAATAAATTTAGCCAATGTACGGCTGGTTGTGGCTTCCAACACAACAAAATATAAGTAGAATGACATAAATGACAGGATATACCAAAAGATACTGTTTTCGGGGATTGACTCAATAGATCCGGGACAAACAATTCCCATCACCAGTCCCACGGTAGCAGCGATGACAAATACGGTAAGATATCCAAAAATACGGTCGATTATATAATTGGCAACGCGCTTCCCGATACTCGCATCATTTTTGCAAGTATCGCGTTTTTCAATTTCAGTCTTTGCCTTGGCATCTTCCTTAAAATAGGAACAAGTATCTTCAAAATCCGCAGCTTGTCCACTAATACTGCAAATAAGGCCTTGATTTAAACTCATTTGTCTGTTCTCACAAATCTTACAGAGTTTTAATTGTTCTTCGCGAGTCATATTTGGATATATTATATGAATTAAATTCAGGTTATGAAGCTATTAAAACTTTAGCTTCTTTATTACTAAATACGATTTTGTTAATGAGATTTTACTAGAACATAAAAGCATTTTATCAGTTCCTCTGCTTTATAACTTTTGACTCCTCATCTCCGCTTTTCTGTCATTTAACCATGCTCAAAAACTGCCGGCATTTATTCCTTCTCCAAAACCAGCACGACCTTATTAAAATCGGCGGCAGCATTTACTACGTTCTTATAACCTTCAAAATGTTCTATTCCTGCATAAATTTGCTTGTAATATTCGTCAATTACAATTTTGTAGATGTTGTTTTCGAGGGAGTGTTCCGATTCAAAACCATATTGTTTATTACCCTCAATTTCTTCGACAATATTCATATCGGCGGCTTCGGGATTTGAGATTTTATAACCTTCGGGAATGGTAAGAGAAATCTCTCTATAGTACGAACGGTTAAAGTTATTTTCAACACCAATATTCCGGTCATCTTCAAAATACATCTCCACCTGTTGTCCGATTGTTTCTCCGATATTGACAAGTATTTTTTCTCCGGCCTCCTGCAAAAAATCATGACTTGTAAGATCTGAAAAGATTATAAAGTCAGCATTGGCCAAGTAATCAACATCGCTACCTGTTCTGACCTCAAGAGTAGTATAATCGCTATATGCAGCTTTGGTAGGCATAACCGATGTAAGTATATTTTGCTTGTATTCTTCTTCGGCTACTTTATAGATATTGCCAATGTAACCGCCACTCAGCCCGTTAAATCCCCTTGTTGTTTGTACTCTCGACATTCCCTCATCAACATCAATATCTATTTTTATATGAAGGTGATCGTAGTTCACTTCATGGCTTGTCGGTTCAATATATTTGGTTTTGGCAATAGCCGACTCAAATCCGCCAAAACGCACTGGAGAAATAACCAATCCATCAGTAGCAGTAAGGTTTCCATCAACGCACCCCAACCGGAATGCCGAATTGTTCGGATCGATATATATATCACTCTTGGGAAGGTAAATCAAATAAAGATCGAGGTAATTCCACGATTGGAAGTCTTTATCGAATTTCACTTTATCGCGGGGTGAGGTAATAACCAGGCGATGATCGATACCCAGTTTTTTAAACAGTGCAGCATAAATCCTGACAACTCCGTTTGCATTGGTAACCTTATTTTCCAACACATAATTCTTGTCGTAAAACTCAGGCATTTCATACTCTTGAATAAAAATATTGTCCTTTATATACTTCTCCACCTGTGCTGCCATTTCTTTTTCACTTCCAGGATGTACACCTATTGCATCAATCCATTTTGTCAAAGATTTTTCATCGAGATTCAGGTAAGTTGCTTCATAAACATTTTTTGCAGCATCGTCCCAGGTTAATAAAGGTGCATTTCCTCGTTTAAAGTTATAATCGATTTTCCACTCGAGGCGTGCTCTTCGTGGATCGTAATAAGCAACCTTCTCATCTTTAAGAAGTTTTATCTTATCGAGACTACATTCGTAATAATTACGTTCATCCTCCAGTTTTATATATGTTGGAGACGGAAATCCGTTGTACCCTTTAATAGCAAACAATATATTTTGGGGTGCGGTAAGACTAAATGAAGCTGACTGAACAGGGAAACTGAACTGAAAAAAGGACCTAGAGAAACTGGATGCATTAACTTTTTTAATCACGTAATACTCTATATCGTCTCCCTTAATTATCCCGTCAATGGCAAAAATCTTCATACTATTGCCACTTTCTTCGTCCTGAACTTCTTTAATGTTTTTTTCGTCGAAATCCACCACCTTCCCATCTGGTTTAATAACCCGTGCTTTCAGGTCAATCAGTTCCACTACATCAGCTAACGACACCGATATTTTATTAAAATTATTTATGGCATTATCGGTGTTTAACCTGAATTTTTTGTGAATGGTTTGAATGCATTGAAAATCTCCTTCTTCTGAATAGATGTATTCATAATCTTCCTTCATGAATATTCCTACCACTTTCTCATCGGTATATTCAGGTAATACAGCAGAGAATTCAGGCCTTGCATCCCAAACCTGTTTGTTCTCATTTGCCATAACAAAAGCACTAAGAAGCAGAAATATGAATGATATTGATTTTTTCATAATGGCGTGTTTTACATTGTTATTGGATTTTCTTTAATGCTACGGTAGAGCGGTAATGTTTATTGAGTTGTTTTATCATTTTATTCCACTGTTCAAACTTATCTTCCTTGAGCAAAAGGAATTCGAACCTGATCAGTTTTTCCATAATAACCTTATCCTCTTTTTTCGTATAGGTAATTTTGTATCCAAACTCCGGAGTATTAAAGGAGCCTCCCTCCGGCACATAATCAATTCGATATCCATCCGGAATTTCTAGACTATAAATGAATCGTTCGGTGAAATAAAAATCATTTTCAATAGGAGCATACAGAGAACTGGTATCTATTTTCATTTCCTTATAGTTTTTATCCAAATCCATATTCAAATAAATTTCGTCGGCCAATTGGCGACAATAATCAGGAAGCGAAAAACCATAATTTACCTTTGCTTTTTTGTCATGTTCAAACAAATCTGAAATAGAACATGAATCAACCATAAACTTATTGTTCCCCTTATTAAATATCTGCGACAATCTCTTTTCTATATCCTTTTCCTTCACTTCGGTTAGGGCACGGGCCAATTCAATTTTATTGTATCCCTTGTGCATTCTATGCCCTTCCCCGTGAAGAGAATTCCCTTCAATCCTCAAAGAAATAGAATCAACTACCGAGCTGTATTCAACCGGAGCAACAGGCACTTTAAACAAACGGTAATGATCGCTATCAAGACTGATTAACACTTCCTTTCCCTGAAGGTGATCGGGGTATACTCCATAATCCAGGTATTTTACTGTTGCGTCGAGTAATACTACCGAGTCTCCGTCTAAATATGTAGCAATCATATGATTATCAACCGATGGCAGCGGCAATTCTTCGTAAGTATAAGGAATATCTCTTGTGCCCACCCACGAGAAATAACCTTCAACTCCTGTAAGGCGCATCATTTCTTTAATAATACTGCTCATGCCCTTACAATCACCAAACCTTTTTTTAAACACTTCGCTGCCCGCACTTGGTAGAAAACCCATGTATCCCTGTTCGTATGCCAGGTACTTAATATTTTGTTGAACCCAGTAATAAATGGCTTTTACTTTTTCGTTATCCGACAGGCCTTGCGTAATACCATCAACCAATTGTTGAAATTCGGTCAAATCTTCATTCTTTACCTGTTGAATAAATCCAGAATAGAAATGATACAAGTCGCTTACCTCACCAAAATAATTCTCTTTCGACCCGTTTATGTTTGTTTCGTCGACATATAATGCCACATGAGGGCTATAGTAACTGATGGAGTATCTTTTTCCGGCAGCATATTGGAATGGTTCATTCTCGACTACATCCCATTCGTAGTAATTGTATTTTCCCTTTTGATACTGTTTGAAATGAACTTTCCCCGATTCGTTATTAAAAAGTTTATATCCTATTTTAATATCCTTGTGAACTTTAGCCGTAATTCTTCCATTGATTACAGGAAGGTACGATTGAAGAAATGATTTTCGTAAAAACCGCGGATTTTTATAGTCGACAGTATACGAAAGGAAGGTTTTTGCTCCTTTCTGGACAGAAGGATAAGAAAACCGGATGGTTTTGGTATCGTCGTAAAAAACGCTTCCATCCCTGTCGTGCGATTCCTTAAAATTCTCAACTTCAATTTTCCTGTATTTATTCCCTTCCGGGATAAGCGAATAAGCCTCTTTGTTACTAACCGAAGTGAATGCACCATAGAAGAAATAGTCGTTAGTAAACATTTTGGCATGATCGTTTAATATCATAATTTCCTGAACGTCAGTTTGACTAACCTGCAACTTCCCATCGATTACATCAAACTTAAAATCGTATTCCAGTCTGGTTATTACTGCATTGTACTCCCCGTATTTATCCTTAAGGTATTCGAAATCGTTATTCTGACCAGAAAAGGCGAAAAATGTGAACAGACAAATAACAGATGTAAAAAACAAGTGTTTCATAGTTTAATTTTTTAGTTCACCGTGGCCTGTAAACTGTCCGCTCCAATAGTTTTCAATGCGGCTCAACTTTCCTGATTCATCATAAAATTTCTTATCACCACTCTCCTGGTCGCTTATGTAGGTACACACCGATTTTAATTTGCCTGATTCATAGTATTTTTTCTGTTCCCCATTAAGCAGGTCATCTGCATAATTGGTATGTAGTTTTAACTTACCGTTTGAATAATAACTTACATAGGAACCATGAAGAAGGCCGTTACTGTAATTCTTCTTCTGAATAGTGGAACCATCGCTGTTAAATACTTCGAGAACTCCGTGGGGAACAAAATTTTGAGTTTCCTGCCTGTAGCTCAGTTTTCCGTTATTAAACCAAGCCTTTATTTCCTGATCTGCAGAATCGATTTCCACGGGCTCACAAAGCTGATCGTCTTTCATGTATTGATAAGCCATTAGTTCGTTTAGGGAGTAGATGAGGCGAACGATCAACTCACCATTAAAATCATACAAGTTGGTATTGCCATGAAGCTGTCCATAAAAATACTGTTCTTCCTTAAACACCTCCCCATTATCGTGGTAAGTGATACATGTTGAATCTTTTTCACCTTCAAAATAAAAGGTTTCTGATTTGATCTTCCCATTTTCGAAATACGAAGTCCACTTCCCTGTTTCCGAGCCGTATAAAAATGCCCCTTTCGTCATTAGTTTTCCACTATCGAAATACTTCAGATATTCACCTTCCGGGTTGTCGTTTATAAAATTTCTTTTCGATAAAATGTTACCGTTAGGATGGTACCAAATATAATCCCCTTCAAAACTACCGTTCACAACTTCATACTCAGCAAGAACTAAATTTTCCTTACTTTTTGTTTGAGCCTTGCTTTGGTTCATAAAATTAATTTCATTAACCATGCTCCCGTTCTCATCGTAATTTATTCTTTTTATCAGTTTGCCTTTTAGGTAGTAACTACGGCTCAGTATTTTCCCGTCTATGGCATATTTGTTTGCCCATCCCGAAATCTGTCCTTCCTTTAAGTAGTAATAATTGTCAAGCCCCCCGTTTTCTGTATAATAATACCAGTGCCCGTCCTGAGCTCCGTCTTTCATGTAACCTTCGTACTTTTTGTTTCCATTTTGGTAATAAGTAAGCGAATATCCGTTAAGCAATCCGTTTTTTAATGTAGAAACGTCGTTAAGCTGCCCGTTTACATAATAGGTTCTCTTTTCTCCTGTAGCTTCACCCTTTTCCATTTGTGTTTCTGACGATATGTTTCCATTTAGGAAGTAGCTTCTCCATGTACCCGACTCCTCTCCGTTCAAAAACGATCCACTTAAAATTTTCTTTCTGTCTGCCGAATAAATGGTAAACTCGAAATTACCTTTGTCATTTCCAAAACTTTCTATGGTTTCTCCATTTTTATCGAAACAGGTTATCCGTGTAACTATATTATTATATTGTTCCTCGAGATAAATATTACCTTCACGATCGTACGATTTGCTAATTCCGTGTAATTCGCCCTTATCGTTATATTCGCTTACCTGTTCTGGTTTTCCATTGTAATAAAACTTATTAAAATCGCCAACCGATTTCCCTTCTATAAAATTCCCCTTTGTCCTGATATTTCCGTTCGAATAATAATTTGTCCAAATACCTTCATTTTTTCCATCCTTATTATTCCCTTTATAGGCCAACTGACCGTTGAAATAATAACTGATATCTTCTCCGATACGCTCATCGTTCTTATATAAAGTCTTTTCCGAGATTCGTCCATCCGGAAAGAAGGTTACATATGTTCCGTCAAGCATATTACTCTTATAATTAAAGGAGTCTTTTACTGCTCCGGTTGGATAATAATTAAATGCCACACCATTTCGCTCGTTATTTATAAAACTTCCTTTTGCTGAAAGTTTACCAAATACATCAAACCAATTAACTTCACCATCAACATTTCCGTTCGAGTAATTCACATGGTAGTCAGTTTCTCCATTCTCGTGAAAAACCGTAACCACCCCATCAAGTTCTCCTGCTTTATAATTTTCTGTAGAAAGTATTTGTCCTAAATTATTATAATATTTCCATAAGCCTTCCTTTTTACCTTCCTTATAATTTCCTATGGCATTCAACTCGTTGTTGGAATGGTAATAAAGCCACAGGCCTTCTTCATTTCCATCGGCATCACTGTTTCCTATGGTTGAAATATTTCCATTTTCGTAGTAGGTGCAATTGTAATTCTTTGGTTCAACCTCAAGTTTCAACATACGGGTTAATTTAATTTCTGCCAGGTTTGAACCAGTTGCATAAAAATCCTTCAGAATTTTCTCATTTTTACTGTGATACTTACTCACTTTTTCGTTGTTCACCGATTGTAAAAGGGCAAACACAAAAGGCTCAAACAGTTCTCCACTTTTTATAGCCTTAAAGAACGGGAAATACATTTTTGTCCAAAAATTATCATCCTTTTTCTCAAATGGAAGTGCATCGAATAACATTTGTGTTTGTTTCACAAAACTGGCATCAAAATCAGCTCTTAAAGGATAGCGTTCCGATAAAGCTACCTTTGCACGTATATAGTGGTCCGTTTCTTCAAACATCGTATTTTCCGAAAAAGGCTCTATGAAACTGCCTTCGGTGGTATCCAGATAATTTACCGAAAGATTTTCGAGGTATATAAGAATACCGTTGCTTCTGCTACTGGCAGGCTCAATAGCCAGGAAAGTTTCCAGGGCAAGAAAAGCTTTTGTGTATTGTTTCTGCCGCGCCATAAGTTTACCCAGTGCTAAATGACTTGATGCATGAAAGGGATTAGTCATTAATGCTTGTTTAAAGCTCTCTTCTGCCTCCTGGTAGCGTTTATTATTTTGAAGAGTAATTCCAAGATTGAAATGTAAAAGAGATGAAAACGGAAACTGTTCTATTGCCTTTCGATAAATTTCTATGGCTTTTTCTGGTTTACCCAAATGGTCGTATGCTGTGCCTTCTGTAATGTAAAGGTTTACATGCGAATCGCCGGGAATCGACAAGCCACGTTGAGCATAATAAACAGCGCTATCATATTTTCCCATATGGAGGTAACTCAGGGCTACCTCAGCCAGCATCCATGTGTAATTTGAATCATTCTCGTGAACCAATTGGTATTGGCTAAGAGCCTCGGCATATTTCTCTTCGTCATGCAGCTCAATGCCTTTTTCTATCAATAATTTTGAAGGGGTTTGTTGAGCATATAATATTCCTCCCAAAAACATAAGGAAGACTATAAACTGGTACTTTTGCATAATTCCGTGTTTAATATATTAATTAGGATAGTTTTATCTCTCTGGTTTTGATTTTCTTATTTTTTTGGTAATTCTGGAGGCATTTTATGTGTTTGGGTATGTTGCATATAAATACGAAAGGTTTTATTGGTTTATTGCTGATTCATTATTTTTAAAGGTTTTAAAGCAAGGTGTTTTGTTTTGAGGAAAATGTATGTTTTGCAATCGAATAAATGTGTTTCATTGGGTCGATGTTTTTAATCCTTATTTAAGGGTGATAATTCATAGTCACTAAAGTAATAATGATTTTTATATAGACAAAAGGTCCCGGATAAAAATATCCATTAAAGCAAGTACAAAAAAGCAACAACAACACATAAACACCTGAAATACTTCACAATAACCAAATAGCAGATAATATATGAAAATAACTTTTGTGCATTTTGGGACAAAACATTTCGTTCAGTTTTACCTCAGAAGTTTATTTCATTAATCGCATTTGTAAATTGAACATATTTCGGATAAAGGTTTTTCTCAACCAGAAGACTTTCTGCCGTTTCTCGGAACTTTAAAATATATCTCTTTCCAAGTTCATTCTTATCCTCATTATTAAAACTGTTCTTTTTCGATTCCAGCTTATATTCAATCAATGAGTTCAGGGTTAACAATGTATTGGGAAAATCAAAATATACATTTGATCCGTTGGCATTAAATATGGTCATAACATCCCGGGTCCCCCTTCCTTCGCCTAATTTAACTGATATTGTTTTATTGGTTAAATCTGATTCTCTTAAGTTTGATATCCACCTGTCGATACTTTTAGGATATAATTCTGAAATATTATTGGGAATATAAATATAGAGTAAAGGCAATTTATTTGTTTTAATGAGTTGTGTTATCACCGGTTCAATAAAATTGTTTACATAGCCGACAGCCAAAGCATTTGCAATACAAAATTCTTCTACTTTTAATTTGTCTTCATATATATTTAGAATGGTTGACGATGCCGTGGCAATTAATCCAATAGCAACAGTTATGGGTTCAGGTTCAAACGGAGGATTTTTCCAAAATATCCAAATCAAGGTTAAAATCAGGGTTACAATCCAAAGTATAATCTGAAAAGTAATCGAAAGTATTCTCATTCTCTTAAATGTTTGGTTTTTAAATTCCATCGAGGTTGTAACACAACCTACATTTACATCTCAAATTTAACACTTTCTTTTTTTGTATTTATGTTAATTCATTTCTACTCAAAATACTTAAAAGATTACAAAGCTGGCCAGAGGTGGGGGCAATTTATATTTCGGACCTTTTAACAAACTTTCTTCCAAAATAAGTCCATATCAATGAATCTCCGGTTGTGCTTTGAATTTGAAACTGGAAAATTATGTCTGATTTTGAAAAACGAAAATAATTACCACTCGATTCATTCCACCTTGGATTACATTCTGATTCCCTATATATGTCAGTTTCTATAATATCAAAATATTCTGTACGGTCACTATACGTAGTTACCCTGTCTCCGTTCAATTTAACCTCTATCTCCGTAGGGAAATACCATCCTTCAGCATCTATTTTTATCAAATACCTTTTCCCATCCAAAGCAGTTACATTCGCATCATAAACTCTCTGATTGTCACTATCCTGCGGATCAAGTTGAATTCTCCCATGGTAAGCAGTACTACAGGAAGAAGCCCCCCACTTATCTATCCAGAATAATTTACCAGGATCAACAATTATTCCCAAAAATTTGTATTCAATTATATTACCATAGTAGCCTTGCCCCGGAATATCAGATACCTCAGTAAATTCATAATCGTTTTTATCACAAAAGAAAAAAACAATACCCGACAACAACACTATAATCAACCCTAACGTTTTCATTTGTTTCTTCTTTTCAATGCTTTCTCACAGTTAGAATTACTATAAAAAACGGCTAATCAGTTGAGGTTTTATACGTTTTTTGAAAGTTATTGTTTGGTACCATGAACAAGATTAGTATACGCTCATGGAATCCTAAAACAGACTTTGTATAAAAATTTTCCTTTTGCTGTTGAGGAAATGATAAGATCGCTGAAAGTCATACCATTTGCAATTAATAAAATAAGTCTTTATATTTATTTCGCATTTGGGATTCATCCCATATTGTGTGTTTGGGGGTTAACATTTAGGAAGGAGACTGTTGAGTCTCCTTCTTTCTTTCACACTACCAGAAATACCTTCTCAAAAAATTTGTAACAGACATATTAAGAACTATCAGAATAAACGTGCAACGAGAAGACACATAAACTATTGTATTTAAGACAATTAATGCTTAACTTGATATTAAAACCAATTTTCAACCAACAATGAAAAAAATCATTCTTATAAGCATTATTTGTCTCTTTTTTGGTATTACGTGCCAAGGTCAAAAAATATATTCTTTGGAAAATCTTCAACAAACTACTCCTGAGAATCTGGAGACATATTTAACTTTTGCAAAAAAACAAAAGAATACAGGCAGAATTGTATTAAATACAGGATTAATTACGGCAGGAGCGGGAGTTGTGTTAGCCGTTGCTGCGTATGACAATGATGAATGGATAGGAATAAACACAGGTACGGTCATTGGTAGCTGGATGTTTATATTGGGGACAGGTGCTGTTTTAGTTGGATTGCCAATTCTAATTTCAGGATCTTCCCGGTTGAAAAGGATTAATGGGGTTATATCTCAAAATTCTGTTCATGTCCCTCTTGAAATAGCTCCATATCATTTTTATAATAACATTGCCCGACATAACCAATATGGAGCAACTGTAAGAATTAGATTTTAAATTGGCTTCAATGAAGAAATACGAAACATCAACCTAACCCTGTTAACATCGAATTCCCAAATTATATTTTGCTTATCTGTTTCTAAAATTTAAAAGAATGAAACACAAATTTTTAACCAGATTGATCATCCTATTTTATTGTGGATTATTTACAAGCTGTGGATTCCTTGATGAAGATGATAAATATTTTAATGGAACAATGCAAGCCCGGGTAAATGATGAACTAATACTATTTGACCAAGCTTATGGTGAACGTATTTTAACCTGGGATTGGGAGTGGACTGACATACAATTTATTGTTGGAGAAACAGATATGAATAAATCAGGGGCAGAAATTAAAATAAGCTTTTCTTTTGTTCCGATAACAGGCACTACATTCCACCCTTCCTGTACATACATAACATGGACAGGAAACTATAATGACAATAATTTAAATGCCTATTACACCAAAAGGATGCCTGAGACTTCCCAGGGGACTCAATTCTCAAGTTCCATTGTACTTACATCTGTTACAAACAACAGGTATGAAGGCACATTCTCATTTACCGCTTATGACAATGAGCAATACCCAACCGACAGCGTTGTTGTTACCAATGGCAAGTTTGAAATTGACAGTAATGGGAAAAAATGGTAAAATTAAAAGCCGTTAAATAAACCTAACAATATCGTAACAAGAGAAACAACCTCACACACCCAAATCCCATCTCCGGAAATACAATCCCTGTCTGACTATTGGTAATGTTTTAATCTCTATTTCCTCCATTTGAGCCTGACTTAGTGGAGTAAAATCAGAAGCAATTTTTACGTTTTCCTCTATTTGTTCAACGCTGTCAACTCCAATTATCGAAGTACTCACAGGTAAACTCATATTGTACGTTAAAGCTTCTTTAATTGAAATGGTTCCCGATAACGGAGTACGATTTCTTGCATCTGTTTGTTCTTCCAAAGGAGGTGGAGTCCAGCAGGAAAGCATCCGGCCACGCGTGGCAATTTTCATACTTATTATGGCAATTCCCTGTTTTTGGGCTTCTGGTAAGAGATAATTTTTAAAACTCAGGTAATGAACGTCGGCAGCGTTAACAGCCATTAAAATAGAATCGAAAGGATAACGTTTTATTGCTTCAAGTAAAACAAGTGGTTCATAATGCCCTGTTATTCCAATGTTGCGCACCATTCCTTCTGATTTTGCTTTTTCCATGGCCTTGATTGCACCATCCGAAGCAAAAATTTGATCCACCTGATCCTGGGTTTTAACATTATGCAATTGCCAGGTATCCAAATGATCTGTTTGCAGGTTAGTAAGACTTTCCTCCAACAATCGCATTGAACCATCATAGGTACGATCATGAGTTTTAGTAGATAACCACACCTCACTTCGTCGTGTTTTCATAACCCGGCCAATGTTTAACTGACTTACACCCCCGCCGTAAGAAGCAGCAGTATCAATATAGTTTACTCCTAAATCAATGGCCCTGTTTATAATTTTTTCAGATTCTTCTTCCCGACCTTTTATTTCGAGCGTCGCCTGTCCTCCCAAACTAAGAATACCAACTTTATAACCGGTTTTTCCAAAAGAACGGGTAGGCATGGCACTGTATGTTACCGGATTAAACGGATGCTCGTCGTTCTTTTTAAAGGGTATAGCATGATGCATCTCGCCGGTAGCGAACGATTTCCCTGCAGTAACTGTTGCTGTAGCAGCCAAACTCGTTCCAATAAAATTTCTGCGATTCATTTTCTTTTTCATAGTTCAGTAAATTTGCTTATTCGAAAATTTCTCTACAAGTTATCTCAATTTTTTGAAAATGGATAATCAGGAATTACTGCAACCTCTTATTTTGCTTTAAATGCAAAAAGGTGCGACGCCGATCTAATGTACAATATATCATCTAATGCGATTGGCGAAGCTCCGATTTTTTCATTCAAATCCACCTGGTTTAAAATTTCAAATTTCTCTCCTGCTTTAACCAATGTTATTTTACCATTATAAGAAGCATAATAAATTATTCCGTTAGCCAGTAAAGGAGAAGAAAAGTATGGCCCCGAAGCTCCTAATTTCTCGGAATACATAATATCACCGGAATGAGCATTTACGCATGTGGTGATTCCACCTGTTTTTGTCATGTATACGAGTCCGTCAGAAACCAAAAGCGAAGGGGTCTCTCCTATATTTTCCTCAATTCTCCACAATTGCGACGACAAGGTGATATCGGCTGTGTCGCCAAGTTGAATAGCTACAAGACCATGATGATTAAAGTCTTCCATTCTCAACATAAAATCTTTCCATTCAACTTTCGAAATCAATGCATCTTTATTATCATCAAAAGCCCTTAACATCCACCAAAAAATATAAAAGGTTGTATCGTCAACATCTTCACCTTCTGCTCTTTCATTTATTGGTATCCTTCCTGCCGGGTACTTTAGTCTGAATTCGTCTCTTGATATTATATCATCACCATTGGCATCTATATCAGAAAATAATTGCTGAAAATCTTTGACGTTACCCTGCAATTCCTTTTCCCCTCTTATTATCCAGGCATTAACGTATAAGGTATCTTCGATTATCACAGGTGTACTCTCGCCCATCGAACCTATATGGAATTTAAATGTCTCCCTGCCGAGGTTCATATCAATACCTTCAATGCCGTTTGAACGATGAATAATAATCTGGTCGTTCCATATGACAGGTGTACTCCAGCTACACGAACTTACCACCTTTTCTTTCCGGAAATGATATTCCCACAATAACAGACCATTGCTTTTGTCGAACACCATTAATCTTGGTTCAACAAGGTTATCGTAGTTTAAAATCAACTTGTTTTCAGATAAAACAGGAGAAGTACCGGAGCCTGATATTACAGATTGTAATTCTATGTGTTTTTCCCATATTTTATTTCCATCCAAATCAAAACAGATTAATCCGAACGATGGGAAATAACAATAAATACGTTCTCCATCAGAAACAGGTGTGGCAGCGGCAGGACTGCTTGTGTTGTGCACTTCTTCAAATTTTTCAACCGCAACTTCGTTTTTCCATTTGATTGCTCCGTTTTTACTATCAATATTCCAGATGAGGTATTTCTTCTCTTCGCGGTTTACTCCTGTTAAAACCAGGTTATCGCCAATTAGTATTGGAGACGATAATCCTTCCGGTGACTCAATTTTCCATAGCACATTTTTATTTATTCCGAAGTCGGTGGGAGGAGTAGAATTTTTTGGAGCAATGCCCAGTGCATTTGTTCCTCTGAATTGTAACCAACTTTGGTTATCATGTTTTGAACAGGATGTAACGAATATGATTAGGAAAACCAGGAGTGTGAATTGGAAAAATTCGTGAACTGACTTTTTCATGACAATACATTTTAAATCACCGGCAATCAGGAAAAAACGGGCAGAAACGAATATATAAGTTACAAAATATACAGACGGGAGTCAAGGATTTAAGTTATTCATATTCAAGTAATATTATGAGCTCTATTATCCAATGAAGTGATTGTATTTTATCTTGTCTGTATAAAGCAGTTTAACTATTGATCCTGAGAAATTAAACATAGACTATTACAATCTTTAATGAACTTCTTCACACTAAAATTTGACTGATATTATTTCCAACGGAAGTTTCGACAGGGAGAACTATTTGAACCATTTTTCATATAATTATCGTAACACAAGATAAAATCAAAGATTATGAAAACCTTGAATGGAGAAAAAGTAAACATTACGATACCTTAATGAATAAAAATAGATTGTTCTTAATTCTGTAATACCCGGATTATGAAACAGCTACTATATCCATTGTTAACTTTCTGCATCTTAAACTTATTTAACTCCTGTATAACGACTAAGGATTTGTATATCCCTCTAGCCGACTTTTATTCTAAAGATTTTGACCATATAATTGTACATACACCAAACACAATATTTGAGCTACACGATTATAAATTTCATAATTGGACACTGGAAGGTGTTTCTAAAAAAAGGCAAAAGAGGAAGTCAATTTCAATCCATATTTATATTAACAAAGATGTTCAGCCCAATTCTTCCGGAATTATTTTAATTGACAGGAAAGATATTCAAAGAGTTACTCGCGATTCTGTAAAAGTACCTGATATTATACCAATCTTAGGAACTCTTGCATTTACCGGACTTATGATTATAGCATTCTCAAGATTCCCGTTATGAAAAGTAACAGATAACCAACAAACTCACCTGCCATTACAACTTAATTAATAAGCTTTTGTAAATAGTTCTCCTTTGGTTTTACTTGCTACACTGCAGGCGGGTGTAATTGGTACCTTTTTATAGTAACGAAACCACTATGCATTGGAAATACATAGGTTTAATTCTCGAATGAAATTCGAAAAAAATATCTTGGCCAGAAGATAGAAGTCCGAAGACGGAAGAAAAACATTCAACAATTTACTTCGGTCTCCGGTCTCCGAACTTCGGTTTAAAAAATTTGAAGAAACTATAGTACCTGCAAAAGTTGCAGGGTTTTAAACCAATAACCAGAAAATAAAAATCGACAATATAAAACTCAGAACCCGCAAAATAAATAAGCTATATACCAAAAAATAAGTTTTAATTCTTTTGTTTTTATAAAATAAGATACGAATCACAAATCCGCGCCAGTGATTGGATTCTGTCCTGTATTTTATGACGAGTTTGGATAAAAGCTAAACTAATAATTACCCCAAATATGTTTTCAATAATTTACTGCGCGATGTGTGTCGCAACCGTTTGATAGCCTTTTCTTTTATCTGCCTCACTCTTTCACGGGTCAATCCAAATTGTTCTCCGATTTCTTCCAGTGTCATTTCCCTACAACCGAGTCCAAAAAATAGTCTAACAATGTCGTTCTCACGCTCTACCAACGTTGCTAATGAACGGTTTATCTCTTTTTTCAGTGAATCCATCATTAATGCACGGTCGGCGTTTGGTGAATCACTATTTACCAAAACGTCCAAAAGACTATTATCTTCGCCATACACGAATGGGGCGTCAACAGAAACATGTCTTCCTGATACTCTGAGAGTATTGGCAACTTTGTCAACAGGTAACTGCAAGGTTTCTGCTAATTCTTCCGGCGATGGTTTACGTTCATGTTCTTGCTCAAATTTTGCGATTACCCTATTAATTTTATGCAACGAACCTACCTGATTCAATGGCAAACGAATAATACGTGAATGTTCTGCAATTGCTTGAATAATTGATTGCCGAATCCACCACACGGCATAGGAAATAAATTTAAACCCACGTGTTTCATCAAACTTCTGACCTGCTTTAATCAACCCCAGGTTTCCTTCGTTTATTAGATCAGGTAAGCTCAATCCCTGATTTTGGTACTGCTTTGCCACCGATACAACAAAACGCAAGTTCGCTTTGGTTAATTTTTCCAAAGCATCCTGGTCGCCTTTTTTAATTCGTTGGGCTAATTCAACTTCTTCCTCAACAGTAATCAGTTCTTCCTTACCAAGTTCCTGTAAATACTTTTCTAAAGAGGCACTTGCCCGATTGGTAATAGTCGTTGTAATCTTTAGCTGTCTCATATCATTTTTCTAAAAAAAGTACATTAGTACGCCGGGAAAACCGAATCCTCTAACCACTCCTCCCTGATTTTTAAATCAAGTCGTACAAATATTGACTAAGCAATTGCACAGAAATATGCATCATGTATACTTCTGTACATAGCATTTTATGCCATACTTAAAAAGTATGCATTATTATATCTACTAGGTCAGTGACTCTGATTTTTGGTGGTAAGGTGGTTCGATTTTTCCACAGATACTACTACGAAAGAATATAGGCTTTGTTGCAATTCACCATAAGATTTCAACTTAATCCAGGAATGGCAATAAAGACTGAATTATCTGATCTTTACTAAAATTTCAAATGAAATAAAAGCGAATTAAGGATACTCCTGATTGGCTTTATGGATATAACAAAAATCAACATTCTAAATTTCAGAACCCGCAAAACCAATAAGCCTGATACCTAAAAGCAATTTTTAATTCTTTTGTTTTTGTAAAACAAGACACGGAGCACAGATCCGCACCAGCCTGGGGTAAACAGGTAATAATTCGTGCATCAGCAGGGAAACTGCAACGGTTATTTTTCCGAATATTTTTTGATTATTTTTTGATAGCCTTTTGTATCCTTTGTTTCGCTAAAATCGATATTGCACCTTTTAACGTTTTTAAAACCTTTTTTAAATGCAATTTCTAAGTTTTCAACAGCATTTTTTTCGTCTCCCATACGATCATAGTCTACCGCAAGCAGGTAATAGACATATGGTAGAACATCCTTCCTGCTTTCCAGTTTTTGAGCTAAATTCTCTAATTCCTCTTTCGCTTCAAGGTATTTATTAAAATTTAAATAGGTGAATATTTCCATAAACAGGGTAGGAACAATATCTCTAAATGACCCATTATTATCAATAATTTTTTGTACCAACACTTTTTCTTTTTGAAGCAGAGAGTCGACAATCATTACATCTTTCATTTGTTCAGAAAGTTCGAAGTAATCAGATAAAATATTAAAAGTTAAACGAATGTCATTGGGATGCTCATTTTGACGTTTTTCTTGCCATTCATCGAATTTCTCAAATTCTGAAAATGATTTCCCCAAATACGCCGTTGTTAAATCCACATTAGCATTTGATATTAGATCTCCCGTAAAAAGCAGGGGATCATCATTGCTCATTTTCTTAAAAATATTTAATGTATCTATTGCACTGTCCCATTGTTTGTTAAAAATCAACGCTTTGGCTAATCCCTCATATCCAACAACCATACGATTATCCCTTGGAGTGAAATTTTCGTATAGATCGATCATTTTTCTGAAATGAAATGCAGCCTGATTGTAATCCTTTTTCTCAGTGTATAAATACAGCAATCCAAGTTTCTGATGACCTTGTCCAAATGTCGGGTCAACTTCTGTTGCTTTGTTAAAGGCGTATAATGCAGAATCGGGATTAACGTCAAAATACTTCATTCCAAGCCATAACCAGGTTTCCCGATGGTCGGGTTCAGCCTTCACTGCTTTTCTGGCATATCCCATACCTTCTTCCCCATTGGTAACTCTTGCCAAAAGCGTCAATGCATCGCCGCAATCAGGATTTATTTCGAGCGCTTTTAACCCTATAGACTTAATGGAATCAAAATCTCTATGGGTCCCATCATAGCCTTTGTACATCATCATATGTCCAAGAGTTGCGTATGCAATTGCATACAGACTATCTTGCTCTATTGCTTTTTCTAAATAAAAAATTGCGCTGTCGGCATCTTCTTTACCCCATTGCATAATAAATTCAAATGCTTTGATAAATGAGGCTGTAGCTTTAGGATCTGATGAACCAATTTTTTCAGGATTCTTATAATAATCATAGGTAATCTGGCCCGACGCAAAATACGAATTCATCAAGATTGCTAGAATTAAAAACCATTTCATTGTTGCTTTCATAATTAGAAGGTTTTAAAATGAAGTTATTTAATTTACACCATTTCTCTATTTTGCTGACTGCTAGCTAACGGAAGAGTATAATGCAGTGTAATAAATCCGCATCAGCGTGACAGGTAAAAAAACTGTATCAAAAACACTACATATTCTGATACAGTTTTTACCTTCTTTTTAATTATTTGAAAGAACTTTCAATCGTTTCACGGCATCTTTTTTAACACTTGCCAGGTTCATATTTATCAGGTTAGCAGTACCCACTTTCGAGAATTGCTCCACTGCTTTTTCTGTATTTCCCAATTCCTGGTAAGCAATCCCCTGATAGTACCACAGAAGATAATCCTCCGGTCCCTTTTTAAAGTATTCAATCGCTTTTCCGTATTCTCCTTTTTTTACCGCAATAATGCCATGGAATAAGTGGGCCCATTTTATTTTATATTCCACATTTTGTTCCTCCGCAATATTCATATAATTATCAGCAAGTTCTGTTGCTTTATCGGTGTTTCCTTTTAAACATTCAAAATAGCTGGTCCATAACATGAAATTTTCATCGATATTCTCTTTTTGATTTTCAGTGATTTCATTTGATTCAGCTTCTTTTTTGGCCTTAAGCATATAGGTATCAGCCAGTGCAAAGTCGCCAAAAATAATCGCGACAAAGGCCTGGTTAAAACGATTGTAAACCGTAGCAGCAATATCTCCATTTTCAATATTGTATTGGCGTATCCTGTCAAATGCTTCTATGGCCTTTTCTTTATTTCCTTCGAATACACGCGCAATAGCCATGTTACTCAAAACAGTTCTTTTATAAACCGGTTGTGTCCTTTGTTCATAACTTTTCTCGTATAATTCATGTGCCTGCTTATAATTACCGAGAAAAACATGACAATTCGCCAAAAGAATGGTACCTAACTTATCCTCAGGATCAATTTCAATTGCCTTCTCGTAATATTCGCGTGCTTTTTCCAATTCGTTTTGCTGACGGTATATGGTTCCCATTTTTAAATACGGATCGGCATCACCGGGCTTCATTTTAATGTATTTTTCAGCATATTTTTTAGCTTCATCCAGCTTCATGGCATAGGTAAGATTAACAATCAATCCTGTAAGCCCGGGAATAAAATTATGATCCAATTCAATTGTTTTAGCTAAAAATTGGCGAGCCTCTTCACCTACTCCGTTAAAATTAAAATACCCCAAAATATAATTCACCCAAACGTCGTCGGGAAAACTTTTTTGAACAGAGGCAATTTGTTCTTTTATCTTATCTCCCTGTTTCTCCAGGTCGTATTTAAATAGTTTCAGGAGTTCCTGCTCATCGGCCGAGGCAGCATCCATGTTTTCGAGTGCTTTCTCCACATTGTGGCGGTAAGAGTTTATACTTCCATCAACCAAAATCCGGTAAATATAGGCAAGCGAAAAGCCCTTATCGAGTTCAATTGCCTGGTTCAGCAGTTTCAGAGCTTCTTCGTTATTCTCAACTGCAATTTCTGCTCTGGCTTTTTCAAATATTTCAAGTGCTTCGTTAGATGCAGATGTGGGTTTGAGCACTTTGTTGACAGCCATAACAGAAAATGAACTGAACAGAAACAATACCAGCAAAGTAATAAGTAATGACAATTTCTTTTTCATGATGATTTTTTGTTTTAATGATTAATGAGACAATTGGCTACGATATGCTACATAGTCTTTCTTTATACTATCAGCTAATTACTGATATATCAAACAGTATTCTGTAATCGAAAAGAGTTGAAATTGTTCTCCGGCGCTGAAACGAATATTAGTTTGAATTAATACGGATGTTAAACACAAAGGTTATAATGGTTGCATAGTAGCGTCAATCCTCACCCTGCCCACGAGCAAAGCCTTTCGCTTGGTTCAGCAAAAAACCTAGTGCTGACATAAAATTACAATTGAGAGTGTTCGGATACCCTTATCGGAATTAAATAATTACAGGCCACGCGAAGGGATTCGCGCGGAAGCGGGGGGGTTAGCGCGGCAGCGGGGGCATGGCATCGGTGCAAGCCAGCAACGTTTAATTGATTACAACAGTGTAATTTCCTTCTGTTAAATTGAATTTACCGGTTTGCAAACTGCCTACATTTTCTGAAGAAAAATTGGGAGCATTCTCTTTCTGAATTGAAATGTTTTTCCCGGCCGTTTTCAAATTAACAAAAGCTGTTGTTCCATTTGGGATACGGAAAGTGTACGTTGTTTTATCCCCTTCTTTTTTCCAGTTGGAAATAATTTCCCCGTTAGGAGATTGGTAGCTACATTTTACGGAGTCGAGATTTGCCGGAACAGAAGGATGAAGTGTAAATTTTTCAAATCCGGGATAATCTTCAATGGGTTTTATACCGCCCAACCAGCGGTAAAACCATTCTGAAACAGAACCAAACATTGGGTGGCAGTTCGAATATTCATCGTCGCTTTCTTTCCAGGCTTCCCAAATGGTAGTTGCACCTTTATCAATCATAAATCCCCATCCCGGATACTTCCTGCTGTTTACAATGTCAAAAACCTGTTCAGGAGATGCATATATCGAAAGCGCCTCCAGTATGTATTTCGTACCAAAAATACCGGTAATAAAATGTCCTTCCGGTTCTTCTTTTATAGCCTTAAGTAATGAATCTGTAGCTGCAACTCTTTCTTTTTCAGGTAAAATATCAAAATAAAGAAGGCTGGCAAATAGTGTTTGTTTATTTATTTTTTTCTTAACCGGATTATCCCAAAATTTTTCCCTGATAATTCTTTTTAGTTTTTGTTCTAACTGTTTGTAATTTTCTTCATCCTCCGTATTTCCGGTTAACGATGCAAAGCGTTGCATAATTCGCGCACATTGTAAATAATGGCAAGTTCCTGTCAATTCCACAGGGACCGGTTCAAGCGATTCATGGTCAGACAGTCCGCTATCCACTACCCCATTAGGATGAAGCCGGGCCACCTTTTCCATCCACTTTTTGTCAAAGTCGTAAAGTTCTTTTACAAGTTCCTCATTATTGTAGTAGAGTAAAAGATTATATTGAGTGATCAGGAAAGCCGACTCCCAGCTTAATCCACAATATTTAATACCAACATAAGGTGCAGTGTCAACAAAAACAGAATCATTTATAGCATCTACCCAATCGTAAATGGTTTTCCGATAAAATGAATTCATGTCGAAATTAAAAATGTAAGCTTCACAAGTGGCATTTAAATCACCACCGTAACCAAATTTTTCACGCGCCGGGCAATCCGATTGAACACTCTGTAAATTAGCCAGAAAAGTTCGTTCACTTGCTTTCTGTATGGAGTTAATCAATTCTGAAGAACAGGAAAAACTATTTTTATTGGCCACATTAGTGTTCATGGCCAGCCCTTCAATGTCGGTAAGTTTGGGTTGTGATTTCAGCCCTGTAATTTCGATATAACGATACGTATGAAATATAAATTCGGGTTGAAACCATGCTTCTGTGTTATCACCGATAACATAAGTGTCGGTTTGCCAAGCAATATCAGGTGCTCCGGGACCACCAACTCCCTTCCTTTTTATCTGACCGCAAACCGTTGTCATCGGGTTAAGGCTTCCATCCGCGTAAATTCGCTCTCCAAAACGAAAAACAACAGAATCACCGGTTTCACCATTTACTTTTATTCTGAAGGTCCCGGCAAAATTTTCACCTAAATCCGCAATGTAAACTCCTTGCGAGGGTGAATAAATGTTTAGCGGAGTTATTCGTTTCGTTATTTGTATTGGCGGAAAGAATGCTTTTTCAAGTTTTCCTCCCGGACTACCTTTTACAATAGCCTTTCCCCAGGTTGAGTCGTCAAATTCAGGTTTGTTCCAGCCATCTATTTCTTTGCGGGCATCATACACTTCGCCGAGATAAACATTATTTCTTTGAATTGGTCCGTAGGCAAATTTCCATGAATCGTCGGTAACAATTTGCTCTGTTTCTCCATTTTCATACTCAATAACCATTTTGGCGGTAAACACCGGTCTGCCAACAGGCAATGGCTCCCGAAGGTTTCGGTTTCCCCACATGCGTATAGGAAGCGGGTTGTAAAATCCATTTCCCAATACTACTCCCAAACAATTAATTTCTTCCTGTAGAAGTTGAGTGACCTCGTATTCTGAGTAGTAAATTCGTTTACTGAAATCGGTCCAGGCAGGATCTAAGCGGTTTTCGCCAACTCTTTTTCCATTGATGCTGGCCTCGTAATAACCGGCTGCAGTTATGTACAAGTGTGCCGATTTTATGGCGTTTTCAAGGTTAAACTCTTTTCTGAATATTGGTGATGGATCGTTTTCATAGAATAATGAATCTACGGCTGGTTGCTGTTTGTTATCACCTATCCAAATCACCTTTTCATCCGTTGACCAACCTCCTTTTACAGTCACTGTATTTTTCTGGTTACACCCTAAAATTAAAATTCCCAGAAACAGCACCGAGGATAATTTGTCTTTAAAAATATGCGTTGCTGTCTGTTTCCTGTTTAGTACTTCTATTGGGTTTACTCTGAATAATTTTTCCATGAGGTTGTAAAAAGTTAATGGATGCACTGAAAGAATGATATTTCGATATTGAGACACAATATTTTATATCAACCTTTCAAAAAATCGTATTGGATAAAAGTATAATAAAAAAAGAGATAACTCCATTTAACATATGAAAATTCAAAGAATAATACAAAAACAGGAAATTATCAAGTGCTTCTCTGGAGGGAGTCTCCAGACATGCTCCTCTGCTACCATACGATTTATATTGTGGTGTTTTCTTTACTACGCGAGAGGATTCGCGAGGCAGCGGGGTATTCAATATTCTTACAGCAGAAAAGAACCTTCTCAAAGAATATATGAGAGTCCACCGGAAAGAGCAAAATACAGAACGAAAGTATTACAAACTCATTGTGTTTGAACTGGTTATTTTGTAACTTATCAAGAAAAACTAAAATCTAATACAATGAAAAAAAGCAACTTGCGCATAGGATTAGCCATTGCAATTGCCCTGTTATTCTCTTGCTCAAATAATCCTAAAACCGATGATGGAGCTTTATCCCCTGTTTCAAGTGAAGAATCAATTAAACAATTCGTTTATGAATATGTAGAAGAAATTTGGAATAGTAAGGATTTCTCACATGCCGATAAATATTGGGGAGCTGACTTTAGAAATGGATTTGCTCCTGAACTTGAACATGGTCCGGAAGGGATGAAGAAGCAAATTGAATCATTCCTACAGGCTTTTAATCCATTTCATTTTGAGGTTAAAGACATAATAGTTGATGGCAATAAAGTTGCAATGTGGTTTGAAATAACTGCTACCCACTCAGGTGATTTTTTGGGAATAAAAGCAACACAAAAAGAAGTTACTTTCAGAGAAGCTGCCTGGTACGAAATGAAAGATGGTAAGTTTGACGTAGTATATGCTTTTATAGATTGGACTATGTTATTCGAACAATTAGGACAATATCCGGATATAAGAATGGAATAGTGAATATGTTAGGAAACCTGACAAGAACATTCAAATAAAAGGTCACTAATCCCGGCAATCTTTACTTTTCTTTTTTTCGGCTACTACGCGAATCCCTTCACATGCCATAGGCTAAAACAACAAATAACCGCCACAAAGAAAGGTGCACCGCAAGCGATGCACCTCCGGGTTAATAACCCGCTTCATAAATGTATCCTCTACGATTTATTGAAAGTCTATTCTTCCCCTTCCTCTTTTTCTGATTTTCCTTTTTCGAAACGTTTACTCAGGTCTTCGTAAATGGATTTGGCGCCCGGAATATCCATTTTGGCCGCCATTTTTACCGAATTGTAGTAAGTTAACGAACACACATAACTTTCGGCGCCCGCCTGCATAACCGTATCGTCGAAATTGTCGCATATTACCCGTGCCAGGCGCAGCAGAGGCGTAAGCTGGCTGTGAACACTCATATCGTTGGCCAAACCCTGGGTATCCATGTAAGGTGGTGCAAACTGTGGTGCAGAAGTGGTGTAGTCGAGTGCTTTTTCGACAAAGGGCTGGGTTTTGTCGCTCATTTTGGGCAATTCGCGGCGCTCTTCGGGAGAGAGGGAAATAACATAGGGCGACATTTCGGTGATGATTTCGTTCAGCTTCGTGGTAACCGAAGTAATTACATCGTCGGGAATGGTAAAATCGATTTTGTTATCCATGATTTTGTGTGTTTTAACTGATTAAAATGAAATTTTGTTAAACGCTTACCCGAATTTACGCCACCCTGCCCTTTTTTACCCAACAAGCCACTAACGACTTTTTATGCTTTTCGACATCTTATTGATTTACTTATACTTAACAGGCTTACATAAACTAATTTCCGAAATTTAAAGGGGTACTTCAGAAGTACTAATCTGTACTTCGAAAGCTATCGTTCGTACTTCGGAAGTACTAATTTGTATCTCAGAAGTTATAATTCCGGCTTCTGTTGTTATACGTTGAACTTAAAAAGTTATTCGTTGGAGAAAAAAAGTAGTAACATGTACTTTTAAAGCTCTAATGAATACTTCTGAAGCTATGTTTAATACTTTTAAAGTACAAAAGAATACCTCAGAAGTTATTCATTGATGTTCGGAAGCTATATTTTGTGTTTATCATGATCAATAAGAATCATTAAAGCACTGTTGCTTTACTCTCGGGGCATAAAAAAAGGGAATATAAACATGCATATCCCCTTTTTTAGAATTAGTGTAGTTTAAAAAATTAAGAATCAGTTTTCCTGAATTATTTCGTGGGTCTCACTTTCTTTTTCGGTGCGGCTTTTTACAAAACGTTTGCTTAAATCTTCGTAAATGCTTTTGGCACCAGGTATATTTATTTTGGCTGCCTGTTTTACCGAGTTGTAAAAATTCAGGGCATTGGTGTAACATTCTCCGCCGGTTTGAAGAGCCGAGTCGTCGAGGCCGCTGGTAAGCTGTTTGCTCATGCGCAAAAGCTCAACCAGGTTGTTGTAATCTTCCATATTGGTTTGCAGTTGTTGTGCATCCATATAGGGAGGAATAAACTGGGGAGCAGAAAGGGTATAATCGCGCGTTTTTTCCACAAAGGGAAACGATTTATCGCTCATTTTTGCCATGGCACGCCGCTCGGTTGACGTAAGGGCAATTAAATAAGGTTTTAAAACGGTTAGTGCGTTGGTAATTAACTGGGTGGCCTCGTTAATAACAGGCCCGGGAATACTACTTGTTGCTTTGGTGGCCATAATTTGTGGGTTTTACGAATACAAAAAATGAGGTTTTAATGTATTTGGTTAATAATGATACAAATTATGGAAAACAATGGGCTTTTACAAATTTATTTTTGGGTGAATAGGATAAGCAAGAGTATTTTGTTTTTGAAACTTCTTTTGCCGGCGCGGGTTACTTTACCACGCGAAAGGATTCGCGCGGCAGCGAGGGAGTCTCCTAACTTCTTTTCCACACTAAAGGATACCCGCAACAGCGGAGGTTGTTTTAAAAGAAAAATTATGGGTTTTTATTTGGTTTTTAGCTCAGTTCTTTGTTGTAGTACGTTTTTTATTCACATTTGTATTTTTCTATGTAATATTTTAGAGGATTATTATTTGCAAAATCTTTACCTTTCATTGAATCACAAAATTTTTGATTGTCTAATTTGATTATTAACTCAAGGTGTTGAATAAATTCTTCTCCAAATTCACCATCAGCGAAACTTATCAGTTTTAAGCTGGGTAAATAGAACTTATCATTATCCTCTTTAATTACCTTGTCAAAAATTAGTCTTGTTGTTTCATAAAAGAAGCTTGTTTTACCCAATTCATTGTCTTGATTTGTAGTATCATAGAGTAAATCAAATTCCAATTCATTTTTAGGAACTAGTTTCAATAAAATTGTATCAGATATCTCTTGTTTGAATAAATAAAGTTTTGTGGCTGCCTTCAGATTCTTTTCATAATCATTTGGTTGTTCTGCCCAAAGGTTTAGGGAGAGTATTGCACAGAATAAAGTAAAAAGGATTAATAAAAGTCTCGAATTCATTTTTTCAGTTAGATTCATTGAGGCATATTTTTATCTATTTATTACACATACTTTTTAATACATATTGAAGTCTAAATACTTTTGTAATATACGCGACTATGAAAAGTACAAATATTATAATTGATAGTATTTCAAAATTTTCATTTAGTGTTTTGAGTAAATAAATTGCTAAAGAGAAACCAACTATAATTATAAGCCCATATAATGGTATTATGTAAGTTAATTTGATATGATTATCTTCAATCGAACCTTTAATTATCAAAGGCAAATTTCTTTTTATCGTAAAAACAATACTCGTAGTTTGCACATTAAAATCTTTTCCATTAAAATCTCCACGAAATAATACTTTCAAGGATCTTTTCAGGTCTGTCCAGAAAGACTTTTTAACTAAAGCAAATGGTAAAAGGTAGAATTTTCTTTCATCCTCATTTGAAATTATTTTTTCTTGAAAACGCTTACTAAGCTCAGATTTACGTTTTCTTGAATTTATGTCTGCTTTATAAATAATCATTCCATGTGCTAAACTACAACGGTTACACTTGTTAGCGGGCGGTTTTATTAATCATTTTTCATTTAGTAAATCTTCTAAAAGTTTTTCTGCTTCGAGTCTTTTTATTGTCAGAAATTTTTTCCCATTATTAGGATTTGTATAAGTCTCTTCTCTTTTTAAGTCTTGGATAATATTTTTCAAATCATCAACTGACAATCCATCCAAATCCACATATTTATTCAAAATACTTACTGATTCAATTGTCCCGTTTTCGATGTTAACAAATCGTTGTTTATCTGTTTTTTTGATATTTACTAAAACATATTTTTTAGGGTCAAGACTCACCAAACCCGTAAGTTCTAAGTATTCGTTAACAATTGTGCTATCAATCATGATTTTTCCATTCCCAGCCCAGTGTCTGTCTTGTCCATTTTTTTTGATACCTGAAATCCAATAAATCTCACTAGTTTCCAAATCGCTACATACTCCATGTCCATTACCTTTAAAAGCATGTCCATTGAAATAAATCGTTTTTCCGGACTTGGAAAATTCTACTTTTCCAATCCAAGCAGGTCCATTGTCTGCGTATCCGGTTTTTAATTCAATATATTTTATTTGTGGTTCCATATCAATCGCTTTTGTCCTTTCAAACTGCCTGCTAACGGTTGGTACATGTTGTCGGGGCGGATTTCGGAGAGCGTTCCTGTCCGAAGGACACGGAACTGCGAAACGAAAATCCTCAGTTGGCGTACCACCAAACCCAGCCCTGCAATATGTACCGTGTTAGCGTTTCGTTATTTTTTTTCATTTAAATTGTCAATTATTTTTATTGCTAATTCCTTAGCCTCTTTGTATTCGTTAATTACCATATCAATAGTCTCTAATAAATTCCTTTTTGATTCTTTAAGTACTGAAATATTGTTTGGTAATTTTGCAATACTTTCTCTCATTCCAGTTATTCCAATTAATGCACTCTCAATCGATGGAGGTATAACAGAAATACTTTTTTTTGCTTCAGTAAACTCTTTAAAGTCATTTGTAAAAAGATAGTACAGCAAAATGACCTGTTCATAAGCAAAGAATCCTTCTGAATATAACTGTGAGAATATTATAGTTTCATTTTCAATTTTTTTCGAAATCACATTTATCTGTCTGGAAAATCCTTTGATTCTGGCTTTGACCTCAAAGTCATTTAATGATAATCCTCTTTCATTATATTTTCTGATGTCAACATTAAATGAGTCAGCATTGTCTTTCAACTCTGTAAGCAGATTTATGAACGTATTAACATTTACTATTGACTCTGCAATACAATTTACATTCTCCGCTATATCGAAAATTGAATCTGGGTCAACTTTTCCAGAATACAGTTCAAACACAAAATTGTTATCAGATTTATTCGATAAGATTTGAGTTAATCTTTTTTTTGATTTTGACGAAAGTTCTTGATTTAATGGAATTTCTAATTTCCATCTTTTCTTTGTTTTCTTTAATGTTTGTTGACTAATTTGTTGCCAGCAGGTTTTTTCAGACTCTGGAATATGGGCTACCAAAATGATGGGGATATTTAAATTAAGCCAATAATTGTAGTGAATATGAGAAACATAATAAATGAGTTTATTTTCAGAAATGGAGAAATTTCCTCTTCCAGTTTTTATTTGAACAGCTAAAAATTTACCTTTTGGATTTCCATCTTCAGATTGTTCTATAATAGCATCAAGACCAACATCAACGATTGATTGTTCCCGGAAAATCCAACCAATATCTTTGGTTACAATTTTATCGGTTTCTATTACTCCTAATCTTTCAGTCTTGTCGTATCTCATTTTTTAGGATTTCATAATGAACGCTAACGTATGTATATATGCACTACACTTATTTCGCTTATAGCAGTCATTTTTTGTTTTCTTATAAAAAACTAAAATCAAACTACATATCCGTTTACAAAAGAATAACTTCACTTTTCCTGGGGCACGTTCTTTCGCTACGGTTCTTTCTTCTCCATGTCCGGGTAAGGAGTTATAAAAGTAATATTTGTTTATGTAAAAAGAAAGGGTAATCATTTAGAGCGTGAAGAATGGAGTGGCGTAAAGGATTGAATGAAGATTGAATGAGATTGAATGAGATTGACTCAGTCGCGACAACTTTGCCTATTGTTTTTTGCCTATTGCCTATTAATCATTCAAGCATTCAATTCCTCATCCTTCAACTCTTCAATCCTTCTCCCCTTTCTCTACGGCATGAGTTCCTGCCAGTAGACCGGGGTAACATAGTCCCTGAAATTTTTAATGCGGTGAAAAGTGAGGTAATTGGCATTGTGCTGACTATCGGCACCACCCTCGTCATCGTCGTAAGCCGTGCGCGAAACAAAAATGATATCCTTCCCTTCAAATTGAAAATCGACGTATTGAAAACCGTGTTTTTCCACATCGGGGTGATGAAGCACAATACCTTTTACATTCCAGTTTCTCAAATCGCCCGAACACATCAGCGCCTGGGTATTTCTTGTCCGTTCAGGATTGTAACCTTTTTCCTGTTCCGGCACATAATTGCTGATGGTCCAGTAAAGCTGCGATTCGTTATCGTATAAGATATTAAACTTTTTGCAGCCACCGGGGAAGTTTATAAAACCATTTTCGGGATCAAAGGAAGCGGTTTTCCCATCGTTGGAAATGGAAATGAGTGCGGCCTTTTCGCCATCTGCTTCCCGGTAATCGGCCCTGAGCATATTCACCAGTTTATCATTCGGACCAAGAACAATATTCCCTTCGAGCCAGCCGCCAAAATCACCGTTCAAATATTCCGGATTGTATGGCATAGCATTGGTTTTTGTCCAGTTGGCAGCTTTGAGTATATCGGCATCAATGGGTGCAGAAACCACCATTGCCCTGAATTCCTTTCCCCACCCTTTGTAGGGTCCGTCAACATCCTCAACAGCTTTCCAAACTCGGCCATTGTAAAACAAAACAGCAGTTGATGACGAATGAAAATGACCGTCGAACAGCCGCCCGGAAAAGCGGTCGATGGGAGTCGTCCAGTGATGTCCTCCGTCGTTTGATTTACGAATAACCAAATCGCCGCCATTACTAACCGGCCCCAAAATATAAAGGTCATTATGGAGCACAAAAAGTTTCGACCAAACCTGCCCTTCTATCTTCGATATTTGTTGCCACGTTTTTCCTTTATCGGTGGATAAAAACACCTGAACAACGCTGGACTTATCTTTATTTCCCGATCCAAAAAATTCGTGTGTAGCCACGTAATTCCCATTGAGAAGAATACAAATGCTGGGAGATCCGATATAAAGATTTTTCGCGGCAGACACATGGTTAATTGCGACTCCGGGAAGTTGCGCATAATCAATATTTTGAGAAGCAGAACAGAGCGAAATAAAAAGCAGCATGTTAAAAATAAATGGTCTCATTGGTTTATGATTAAAATAAAAACTCAAAGCAAACGATTTCCTCAATGAATATCTTCTCAAAATTTAACGAATTTGTATGGTATTTTGCCTTTGTTGCAGAATATTATTTTAACCAGTTTCCGTTTAACGTTGAACTTATTTCTCTCATTAACTGAATTTACAAGGACTTAACAGCTTTTACACCGGTTTAAAATTTAAATCACTATTTTAGATTTCAAAATCTGAGTCTATGTTAAAAAAGGTTCCGCATACCTATGTCATTATTTTTTTCCTGATTGTAATTTGTGCTGTTTTAACCTGGATTATTCCGGGAGGCGAATTCGAACGCGAAACCCTGGTGGTAAACGGCGTTGAACGGAGTGTAATAAAAAACGGCTCGTTCCACCAAATAGAAAGTGAAATCCAGACATGGCAGATTTTTTCGTCCTTTTTCGACGGCTTTTACAATACATCCAAAATAATTGCACTGATACTATTGATTGGCGGTTCTTTCTGGATTCTCAACGAGAGCAAATCGATTGATATCGGAATCTACTCTTTCCTTAAATTCTTAAAACGTTTTGAAAGATCGAAATTACTGAAACGCGTGGGCGTAAATAACCTGGTACTGATCGGCATTATGACGATATTCAGCTTATTCGGGGCCATATTTGGCATGAGCGAAGAAACCATTGCCTTTACCATTATTTTTGTGCCCCTTGCCATTTCAATGGGCTACGATTCAATAGTTGGGGTTTCGCTTTGTTTTATGGCTGCCACCATGGGATTTGCAGGTGCATTTTTAAATCCGTTCACGATCGGCATTGCTCAGGGACTGTCTGACATCCCTCTATTTTCGGGACTCGAGTACCGGATTTTTATGTGGGCGATTATAAATATTTTTGGTTTTACTTTCATTTTAAGATATGCGGCAAAAATTAAAAAAGACCCTGAAAAATCGATCGTTTACTCCAATGATAATTACTGGCGTTCGCGCACCGAAACTGCCACTTTGGAAACTGAACGGATAAAACCTGCAGCAGCCTGGATATCGTTGTCAGTTATTTCTGTTGCCTTAATTTTATTTTCTACAAGGTTCCCGCAAAGTAATATTGAAATAGGCAACAGCACTCTTCACATTCCGGCTATTCCGGTTGCTACCCTTTTGTTCGTAGTGTCCGGATTTTTTGCCTTGCGTCGTTCGGTTCAGTATTTTATCCTGATACTTTTAACATTTACCATCCTTTTTCTGGTCATTGGAGTAATGGGACACGGTTGGTATATTAAAGAGATTGCCACCATTTTTCTGGCCATGGGCATTTTTGCCGGGATCTCAGCTAATAAATCGCCCAACACCATTACCAAACTCTTTCTCGACGGAGCAAAGGATATCCTTCCAGCTGCCCTGATTGTCGGGTTGGCCCGGGGGATTGTTGTTATCCTCGAAGACGGAAAGGTTATCGATACCATCCTGTTTTATGTGTCCGACTCCATGCAAAATCTGGGAGAAGTGGGAACTGTTGGCATCATGTACCTGATACAAACCATGCTGAATGTGTTTATTCCATCGGGGTCGGGACAAGCGGCTTTAACCATTCCAATCATGTCGCAAATCTCAGATTTGGTTGGCATATCGCGCCAAACCACGGTTGTAGTTTTTCAACTGGGTGACGGTTTTACCAACATGCTTACTCCAACAAGTGGCGTCTTAATAGGTGTTTTGGGCGTTGCACGAATACCTTACGAGAAATGGTTCAAATGGGCTGCTCCGTTTATTTTGATGTTGATCGTTCTTGGGTTTTTACTAATACTTCCACCACTCTTTATGGATTTAAACGGATTTTGAGGTATAAAGGAAATTGTTAGTTATTGGGGACAAGATTAATTTAAGATTGATGTAGATTGAAAGAGATTGATTTAGTCCTGATCTACTTTAACTACTTCATCTATAACTTTCAAACCTCTCAAACCTTCAAACTTTAGGGAGATGAGTGGTGAGATACGAGTTTGAATCTGCTTTCATTAAATAAACAATACAATTTAAGAATGATAAAATATTAGCTAATCTAAAGGGAGGCCTTCATCTTTGCCTTGAAGCAAAGACGAAGCAGACTCCGAAAGTTTTCGGAGCAGGCTGCTTTTTATCTTCACCTTCCATCTTCTAAAAACTTAAGTTCGGACGGGTGATCTCCTCATGCTTCGGAGCTTCCGCTCTTACTAAAGTTTTGTTCTGATTCCAGGCTCGACAAAAAGAGGCCATCCTCCGTTGAACCTTTCTGCATAAACAAACTTTGCGGTACGCTCCAAGCCGCCTTCGGTAAAAAGCGTTAAGAAAATGAATGTAGTGAACGTAAAAAAATCAAGGCTGTTTGACGAACGTTAGGCCTGAGGCACGAAGGCCTAAAAGGAGGAGTTCCTTGATTTTAGTGAATGGAATTTATTTTTAGCCTTTTATCGTCAGCGGCGGCATTTTTTGCCTACTTTTTTTTGCTGCAGAAAAAAAGTAGGTCGTAGCGAAGCGAGAATATTATTAGTGCAATTCAGATAAAAAATGTACAATATTGTTTTATCAGACAATATTTACTCCACCCGAAATTTCATGTGATCCTCCTCAGTCCTTCACCCTTCACTTCCGGGCACAAAAAAAGCCCGCATGCGCGAGCTTCAATGTCTTTATGTTGAGCTGACTATTCGTCGATAGTAATTGCTTCAACCGGACAAACTTCTGCGCATGAACCACAGTCAGTGCAAAGTTCCGCATCGATGACGTAAACATCACCTTCCGAAATTGCATCAACCGGACACTCATCGATACATGTACCGCACGCAATACATTCATCTGAAATTTTGTATGCCATAACAATGAAATTTAAGTTAAACATTAACGTTTCAGCAAAAGTACAAAGTTTGGTATAAAAACAAAGTTCATTATTCAGTATTTTCTGATGTTTTACAAACACATACAACAACATACTGAAAATAAAGTCCTTACACTCATATTCACTATTAATATTCAATTAATCTACTTTTTAGTAAATTTGGTCTGAGTATTATTATATGGAGACAAACAATATTCTTATAGCTCTTTTACTTACATGCTTTGCCGGTCTGTCGACAGGGATTGGAAGTGCCATTGCATTTTTTGCCAAACGTACAAATACAAAGTTACTTACATTGTCCCTGGGCTTTTCGGCAGGAGTTATGATTTATATATCGTTTGTTGAAATATTCCAGGAAGCCAAAGAAAGCCTGACCGGTCATTACGGAGAGTTTAATGGAGTAATGTATACGGTAATTGCTTTTTTCGGCGGGATGTTATTTATTGCACTAATTGATAAATTCATTCCCTCCTTTGAAAATCCGCACGAAATACGCTCGCTTGAAGCCATGGATAATAAAAGCGAAGCCAATCGTTTTAATAAACTTTATCGTATGGGTTTAATGACTGCCCTGGCTGTGGGTGTCCATAATTTCCCCGAAGGAATTGCCACATTTATGTCGGCCATTAATAATCCGGAGCTTGGAATTGCCATTGCTATTGCCGTTGCCATTCATAATATACCTGAAGGAATTGCTGTTTCAGTGCCCATATATTATGCCACCGGAAGCAGAAAAAAAGCATTTCTGTACTCTTTCATTTCCGGTCTGGCTGAACCTGTCGGAGCATTGCTTACTTATTTAATTCTGATGCCATTCCTGAATTCGGGCAACAGCGAGGTCATTTTTGGAATAGTGATGGCCGGTGTTGCCGGAATTATGGTTTTCATCTCACTCGACGAACTTCTGCCTTCTGCCGAAGAATATGGCGAACATCACGTTGCCATTTATGGTTTAACCGGAGGTATGGTTGTTATGGCACTAAGCCTGCTTTTCCTGATCTAAACGCTTAATCTGTGTCTCTAAATCAGCCTTCGAATAGAAGCTTTCATGTGCAAAATTCAAAAATTTAAGGATTTTAAACGCATTAAACTTTTGAAAGAAACGAATGTGGAACGTATCCGGGCTCGAACAATTCCTGTTAATTTCTTCCAGCTCGTTCCAAAAATTATCATGTTTAATAAATTCCTTCACTGGTATATTTAAGGGTTCAATCATCCTGTTAAACTCAGACACTCCCACATGAAAGAATTTATTCTTAATTGCAAAAAAGTCTTTCAGGTTTTCAAAAGCACTAAAGTTATAGGATTGCCTGAGGTCTTCTTCATCGTTCATCCATTTTTGCAGAATAGGGCCTGTTCCAAACGGAACTCGATCGGATAACCTTGCTGACGGAAAAACCCTTGTTTTGGTAATCTCACCCAGCTCTCCCATTTGTGCCAGGTTTTGTAAGAAATAAAAATCCTCGCCTGCCTGTCGGCGATTCATCCCGCCTCTTTTCACATACGCGAGAGCCCTTACCGCAAACGCCGATCCAACTGTAAACATAGAATAAGGATAACCGATAAAATCGAGCGCGTTCTTATAGTACTTCAGGTATTTCTCGTACAATAAAATTCCTTCCAGCTGCTTATTGTCCAAATCTTTCTTTTGATGTTCGAAGGCAATCGTCGCCCCAATTTTCTGAGGATTATTGTCAAAATATTGCTCTATCTCATAAAAGTAGTTTTCCTGAACCAGGGTGTCGGCATCAAGTGAAACAATAATTCCTTCAGGCTTACCGATCAGATTAAATCGTCTGATTGCTTCATCCATTCCCCTTTTACGGGCCAAACCCGCACCTGCCCATTTTTTCCGCAGTTCAACAGGGCCCATAATATAAAACCGTATTCCTTCAACACGGTTATTCTTCACCCACAAATCTGCTTGTTTCTTTGTTTGATGATTGAGTTCTTTGGTCTGAGCATCTGCCGTTTCAGAGTGATTAATCAAAACCAACACCTCTACTTTGGAAGATCTTCGTGCACATTGCCTTAACGAATCCAGTGTTTTTTGTAGCTCCGGTTCGCGCAGGCACGGAATAACCACAATCAGCCCGGTTTCCGGATCAGGATTCTCACTAATCAAAGGTGAATTTTGGTTCTTTAAAAGATATTTATCGGCAAACATGCAGTAAAACTACTTCAAAATAAATAAAAATCTATCTACAGTTGAAGAATACTCTTTCGAAGGGCATTTGAAAAAACAAAACCTGAAACTATAAGACAAAAAAAATCCGGGAATAACCCGGATTTATATTTTTTATATCGAATGCTTTTATTCAGTTTTTGCTGCGCCGTATTCCTCGTTCAGAGCTTTTAAAACGTCTGCAGTAATATTACTTGCTTCGTCGCCAATTAAAATATTGGTACCGTTAAAAATATAATCGTAACCGGCAGTTTTATTGTAACGTTCCAGGTAATCCATCAAATTATCCAGAATTTTCTGGTTGTTAGCCTGTTGAATTTCAGCAAGTTTCCCGGAAAGTTCCTGATCCAGTTTTACAATTTCCTGTTCTCTTCCAACCAAACGATCACGTTCCTGAACGGCACGTTGTTCGGTAAGGAAACCTCCGCGTTGCAATTTTTCCTGAAATGCAGCAGCTTCTTTTTCAAACGTTTGGCGTTTGGTTCCGTATTCAGATGTGTAAGCTTCCTGCTTTTTGGTAAACTCATCGTGCAAATCCTGCGACAGATTATAATTTAAAATTACCGAATCCGCCTTGATGTATGCGATTTTTAATCCTGATCCGGAATTAGCTACTGGCTTAACACTACTACTTTCAGCACTACTACCGCCTCCGGTAAAATGTAAAACATATAAAACAGCAACTGCCACAAAAAGCACTGCACTAACAATTAACGATGTTCCTTTCATTTCTTTCATCTTTTCATCAATAAACTTCTAATGAAACACTATAAACAATTGTGATTAAATATTAATTCTTTGTTTATGCCCGACAAAGATAATTTTTTAGTTGAATAACAAAACCTGATTTTAACACTTTTTTCATGTATTTAGTAATCAATAAGTTCCAAAAAAACCTGCATAAAATCATAGTCCGCCACTGATAAACATCATTGAATTAAAGATGTTTGCCGCACTATTTTTACGCTATAATTAGATTCTTTTACTTAAAATATAAAATGTTGAATAAAGTTATTGCAAATATATTGCCGTACATGCCCAAAAAACTGATTTGGGTATTTTCTAAAAGGTACATTGCCGGCGAATCCATTGAAGAAGGATTACTGGCATCGAAACTTCTAAACGAAAAAAATATAGAAGTAACGATCGACTTGCTGGGCGAATTTATTGAGACTCTGGATGAAGCGCAGGAAAACAAAGAACAATACCTGGAAATAATTAATCGCTTTACCAGCGAAAACGTGAAAGGAAACTTCTCGATAAAACCAACCATGTTCGGACTCTTAATTGATGAAGAAATTTGTTATTCGTACATCAGGGAAGTTGTTGAATTCGCTGCACAAAAGGATACTTTTATCAGAATCGACATGGAAGACTCTCAATGCGTTGACATGGAGATTAATCTGTTCCGTCGTTTGCGCAAAGAATTCCCTAAAAACGTAGGACTTGTTGTTCAGGCTTATCTGAGACGCACTGCCAGCGATTTGGAAGCACTTCTGGAAATGAATACCGAAAACAGTCCATTAAACTTCAGACTTTGCAAAGGAATTTATGTGGAACCTGAACGAATTGCCTTCAAAGAATATGAAGAAGTACGCAAACACTATTTAGAGAATCTGAAATATATGTTTCAAAACAAAATGTATGTGGGAATTGCCACTCACGACAAATACCTGGTTAGTGAAGCATTGAAAATGATTGAAGAAATGCAGATTCCGAAAAACATGTACGAATTCCAGATGCTGTATGGTGTTACTCCGGAGTTGCGGCAATCGGTGGTTGATCAGGGCCATCTGATGCGGGTATATGTTCCGTACGGAAAACACTGGTTTAACTATTCAACCAGGAGATTAAAAGAAAATCCAAAAATGGCTCAACATATAATTAAGGCACTTTTTATAAAGGGGTGATTTTAGGAGTTAAACTTAAAAGGATGGCAGTAGCCATCCTTTTTTATTTTTCATTAACCAAACCAACTATTATCTCATTCAGTGGCCTTTTGGGCACATGGTGTACTTCGTTTTCATCGCGCCAATATTCAATATTGTCATCTACTACTGTTTCAATAACTACCTCTTCTGTTGGCTTTCCCAGGGCAATTATCCACAACAACTCGAGATGCTCAGCCAGCCCTAATATTTCTTTAACTTTTGGTTTGTTAACCGAACCAATCATGCATCCTCCAAATCCATCCTCAACTGCTCCCAGCAAGATGCTTTGCATGGCAATGCCATCGTCGCAATAATGTTTATCTGAGATTGTTGTGTCTTTTAGTAAAGCAATATAAGCAACCGGGCGTTCTCCTTTTTCAGGACCTTTCCAGTGTTTTAAATAACCCGCCCATCCCAAATAAGGAAATATCTGCGAATTTATTTCTTCATCTACAGAATAAGCAAACTTTAAGGGTTGTGCGTTTCTTCCACTGCCCGAAAAACGCGCGAGTTCAATCCATTTGGTAAGATCTCCGGCTGAAATTTTAATTGCTTCATTAAATCTTCTGTAACTACGGTTTTTGATTATCAGGTCGCGAATCATTTGATTTGATTTTATATTTCCATCAAAGATATCTGAAAAAAAGGAATCAAAAAAAGGATAAAAACGAAGCCAAAAAGAATTGCTGACCAAACTTAACCACTAGAAAAAATTGCATCGTCTTATCCTTTATTTGAGAAACGGTTTCCAATAAAAACTATTGTCAGCTATTGCATTAATAAATGTTAAAAGAAAAAACAGAAAAAGAGAAGTCAAAATTATGTTACCGACGAAATATTTGTAGCTTTGTAGAACAGAACAGAATGGCAACTGTTCTGTTAAAATCGAAACATTTATGAGTAAGTTCAATTTCACAATAGACAACAATTCAAGCGTTTTAAAATTTCAGCAACTGGTTGATGCCATTATCGATTCAATTAGTCAGAATCAACTGAAGCAGGGAGAAATGCTTCCCTCTGTTAACCAGATCATGAAAGATTGCCAGTTATCGCGCGACACCGTATTTAAAGCTTATGCCGAATTAAAACAAAGAGGTGTAGTTGAATCGGTTCCCAATCGTGGCTATTTTGTTACCAGAAAAATTACTAAAATATTTCTCTTTCTCGACACCTTTAAAGCATACAAAGAGGTGCTTTACCACTCCTTTTTAAATCACATGTCAAAGGGAATTAGTGTCGACCTGCATTTCCACCATTATAATATTGGCGTTTTTGAAAAAATTATCAATGAAAGTATCGGAAAATACAGTAAGTATGTGGTAATGAATTTTGATCACCCGAAAGTTGCCAAAATCATCGAAAAGATTCCAAATGAGCAATTACTGGTTATCGACTGGAAAGTTAATGCTTCGGAAAACAAATCGGTTGTCTACCAAAATTTTGGTGAACCGGTTTATAATTGTTTAAATGAAAATTTGAGTGCAATAAAAAAATACAAAGAGTTTACATTCTTTTTTCCATCGTTTACCTATCACCCAAAAATTGCACTTGAATATTTTAAAAAGTTCTGCTCAGATAATCATATTAAAAGCAAGGTAATTTTCGATAACCAGCAATTCGATATAAAACCCGGCGACCTGTATTTACTTGTGAGCGACCGAACACTCGCCCACTTCCTCGATCAGTGTGCTGAAAAAGGCTACGAACCGGGAAATGAAGTTGGTGTGATTTCGTACAACGAAACTCCCATGAAAAAATACGTTAAAAACGGGATTACTGTAATTTCTACTGATTTTGAGTTGATGGGCCAAAAAGCTGCAGAGTTTGTTAATAATGGCAAACCTATTCAATTTGAGGTTCCGACCAAGATGAAAATCCGCTCTTCTCTATAATATGTTTTATAACACTTTTTAGAATTTTGAAAGCATCGTCATTGGAATTAAATTTGCCAACATAACAGAACAGAACAGATTAACACAAATATTATTATAAAGACATATAAACCATGAACTTATTAGGATTCGATATTGGCAGTTCTTCCGTAAAAGTTTCGCTCATCGACGGAAATAGCGGAAAACTCATTGCTTCATCCTTTCATCCAAAACAGGAAATGAAAATAACTGCCCACAAAGCAGGCTGGGCCGAACAGTCCCCTGAACTCTGGTGGGAGAATCTAAAACTGGCATTAAAGGATGTACTGGAAGAATCGAAAGTAGACAAAGAAAGTATTGAATCGATAGGAATCTCTTACCAAATGCACGGGTTGGTAATTATTGACAAGAACCATGAAGTACTTCGCCCGTCGATTATCTGGTGCGATAGCCGGGCCGCTGTTTTTGGCGATAAAGCATTTGAAGAAATCGGAGGTCAGCGCTGTTTAACGAACCTGTTGAACTCTCCGGGCAATTTTACTGCATCGAAACTAAAATGGGTAAAAGAAAACGAGCCTGATCTTTTTAATAAAGCTTATAAAATAATGCTCCCCGGCGATTATATTGCCATGAAATTAACCGGAGAGACACAAACAACAGTGAGTGGTTTGTCAGAAGGAATTATGTGGAACTTTAAGGAAGACTCGCTGGCCAACCTACTTTTCGAAAACTATGGTTTCTCTTCGGAACTTATTCCCGACATTGTCCCAACATTTGCCACATCAGGACAACTATCGAAACAAGTAGCGGATGAGTTAGGACTTTCAACCAAAACAAAAGTAAGTTATCGTGCAGGAGACCAACCCAACAATGCTCTTTCACTCAATGTATTGAATCCTGGAGAAATTGCAACCACTGCAGGAACCTCTGGTGTTGTTTACGGTGTTAGTGACGAAATTAAATACGATCCTCAGTCGCGAGTGAATACTTTTGCCCATGTGAACCATACGGCAAACGATCCGCGCCTTGGTGTACTTCTTTGCATTAACGGAACCGGAATTTTAAATGCCTGGCTAAAAAGAATGGTTGCCGAAAACCTTTCTTACGAAGAGATGAATGAACTGGCTTCAGGAATTTCTGTTGGGTCTGATGGTTTATCAGTTCTCCCCTTTGGCAACGGAGCAGAACGGGTACTTCAAAATAAAAACATCGGATCTATGTTTAAAGGAATCAATTTCAATATTCACGGTAAAGGACATATGTTGCGCGCCGCCCAGGAAGGCATTGTTTTCTCGTTTAAGTACGGAATGGATATCATGAAAAACATAGGAATTAATCCTTCTGTAATTCGTGCAGGGAAAGCGAACATGTTCCTCAGTCCTATTTTCAGGGATACACTTGCGGGTGTATCAGGGGCCACTATTGAACTTTACAATACCGATGGTTCAGTAGGAGCAGCACGTGGAGCAGGCGTAGGATCAGGATATTACAAATCATTTGGTGAAGCCTTTACCAACCTGAAAAAACTGGAAGTAATTGAACCGGATAATTCAAAGGTAACATTATATGCGGAAGCATACGAAAGTTGGAAAGAAGAACTTGAGAAAGAGATAAAATAAGTAAAAAGCAGAGGGTTATGAACAGAGGTTCTCAAAGCATAAAAGGAATCATTACTTACAACCCAAAGCCCGGAACTAAAAAACAAATAATAACTCATTAAATAAATTACAATGGAAGTTTTAAAAGGAAACAAAGAGTATTTCAAAGGGATCGACAAAATCAAATTCGAAGGTCCTGAATCTAGAAATCCAATGGCTTTTAAATGGTACGACGAAAATAAAGTTGTTGCCGGAAAAACCATGAAAGAACACCTGCGCTTTGCAGTAGCTTACTGGCACACCTTCTGTGGAACAGGAGAAGATCCGTTCGGACCGGGAACTCAGATTTTCCCATGGGTTGGCGCTTCTGACGCAATGGATGCAGCTAAAGAAAAAATGGATGCAGCCTTCGAATTCATAACTAAAATGGGAATTCCTTATTATTGTTTCCACGATACCGACCTGGTTGGTGATGGTTCGGTTTTCGAAATTGAAAAAAGACTGGAAAAAATTATTGATATCGCGAAAGCAAAACAAGAAGCTTCAGGCGTTAAACTGCTTTGGGGAACTGCCAACGTTTTTAGCAATCCGCGTTATATGAACGGTGCATCAACTAACCCTGATTTTAATGTTGTTACCAACGCTGCGGTACAGGTTAAAAATGCCATCGACGCAACTATTGAACTTGGAGGTACCGGTTATGTATTCTGGGGAGGACGTGAAGGTTACATGAGCCTTCATAACACCGACACCAGAAGAGAACTGGCACACCTGGGAGAATTCCTTCGTATGGCCCGCGATTACGGACGTAACAAAGGATTCGACGGTACATTCTTCATCGAACCAAAACCAATGGAACCAACAAAACATCAATACGATTTTGATGCTCAAACAGTTATTGGATTCCTTAATGCGAACGGACTGGAAAACGATTTCAAATTAAATATTGAAGTTAATCACGCCACATTGGCCGGTCATACATTTGCTCACGACCTGAGAATGGCCGCTGATGCAGGACTGCTTGGTTCTATTGATGCGAACAAAGGCGACTATCAAAACGGATGGGACACAGACGAATTCCCAACAAGTATCTACGAAGTAACCGAAGCAATGCTCGAAATCCTTCCTACCGGAGGTTTCACTCACGGAGGTATCAACTTTGATGCTAAAACCAGGCGTAACTCAACTGATCTGGAAGATATTTTTATCGCTCACATTGGCGGAATGGATGTATTTGCCCGTTCACTAATTATTGCAGATAAAATCCTGAGCGATTCTCAATATAGTGCCATGCGCGCAGCTCGTTATGCATCGTTCGAACAAGGTAAAGGAGCAGAGTTTGAAGCCGGCAAATTAACGCTGGAAGATATGTATGCAATTGCCCAAGAAGTTGGCGAACCTGCACAAATCAGCGGAAAACAAGAGTTAGTGGAGCAACTCATCAACTGGTACATCTAAACAAATGAAAGAACGCAATACGTTTTACATTAGTGTAATAACATTGGTTGCAACACTGGGAGGACTGCTTTTCGGATACGATACAGCAGTCATCTCAGGTGCTGATAAATCAATCCAGGCCTATCTGATAAATGGGCTTGGATTAAGCTCTCTAGCTCACGGTGCCACCATATCCAGTGCTTTAATCGGGTGTATTATCGGCGGAAGTATCTCCGGTTTACTCTCGTTAAAACTCGGACGAAAAAAAACCTTGTTCCTTGCGGCAATACTGTTTTTTATTTCCGCTCTTGGTTCAGGTACTCCCGAATTCCTATTTTTTACAAAAGGAGAACCTACAATGGGACTTTTGTATATGTTTAATTTCTACCGTATAATTGGAGGTATTGGTGTTGGTCTGGCCTCGGCAGTAAGTCCGATGTATATTGGAGAAATTGCACCTGCAGATATCCGTGGGCGCCTGGTTTCGCTAAACCAATTCGCCATTATTTTTGGAATGCTGGTAGTATATTTCGTAAACTGGGGAATTGCCAACGGTCAATCGCTGGAATGGATTAACTCAATTGGCTGGAGAAAAATGTTTACTTCTGAAGCAATCCCGGCCGGTTTATTTGGAATTCTGCTTCTGGTTGTGCCGGAGTCTCCACGCTACCTGACCATGAAAAAACAGGACGACAAAGCACTTGCCATCCTCACTAAAATAAATGGCACAGAAACGGCCAAACAAATTTTAAAGGATATTAAAGCTAGTGTGGTTAGTCATTCTGCCAATTTATTTTCGTACGGAAAAATTGTTATACTTATTGGTGTTCTCTTGTCCGTGTTCCAACAATTTGTTGGAATAAATGTGGCGCTGTATTACGCGCCCCGCATTTTTGAAAGTATGGGAGCTGCCAAAGATGCTTCGATGATGCAAACAGTTGTAATGGGATTGGTGAATGTAATATTTACTGTTGTTGCCATCCTTACTGTTGATAAATGGGGCAGAAAACCGCTGTTAATGGTGGGATCTGTTGGTATGGCTGTCGGTATGTTTGCCATTGGAGCCCTCTCCTTCTTCGAGGTAATCGGAATTAGTACCCTTGTATTTATTATTATTTATACTGCATCGTTTATGATGTCGTGGGGTCCTATTTGCTGGGTTTTAATTGCCGAACTTTTTCCGAATAACATTCGCGGACGGGCAGTTGCGGTTGCTGTTGCTGCGCAATGGGCAGCTAACTATTTTATTTCATCCACCTACCCTGCCATGATGGAATTCAGTGGAGGTTTAACATACAGTTTTTACGGATTAATGAGTGTTCTATCGTTGATCTTTGTATGGAAAATGGTTCCAGAAACAAAAGGGAAAACATTGGAAGAGATGGAAAATCTTTGGAAAAAATAACTTTGGTTGAAACGATATAAGTTATTAAGAGGGTCTCGCATTTAGCGAGGCCCTCACTTTTTTTATTTTGGTTCCCAGAAACAGCGTTTTGGTGAAACAATTTTTTCTTCAGCTTTTAGAACTTTCATTGCCTTATCAACTTCTTTTTTGTCGATACCTGCTGCTTCAGCAATTTCACCTGCCTTCATTGGTTTACCTGCAGCCTGCATAGCTGCCAATACTTTTTCGGTACTCATATTTCAAAAATTAAATTATTCTGCGAATCTTTCTGAGATCACTTTCCAGTCAACAATCTTCCAAAAATCGGCAACATACGCCGGACGTGCATTTTGTTTGTCGAGATAATAAGCGTGTTCCCAAACATCACACGTGAGCAATGGTTTTTTACCATCCCTCATTGGGTTTCCGGCGTTGCTGGTTTGAACAATCTCCAAATCTCCGTTTTCGTCAACTACCAACCATGCCCAACCTGATCCGAATAATGTTGCTGCAGCTTTAGAAAAAGCTTCTTTAAACGCCTCAACTGAACCAAACTTAGCTTCAATTGCCACTTTCAATTCATCTTTTGGATCTTTACAACCTTCCGGATTAAATTGCATAAAATAGAATGTGTGGTTCCAAACCTGAGCGCCATTATTAAAAATGCCTCCATCTGCATTTTTAATGATCTCTTCGAGGCTGGCGTTTTCAAACTCGGTTCCTTCAATCAGGTTATTTACATTATTAACATACGCCTGATGGTGTTTGCCATAGTGAAACTCAATTGTTTTTTCGCTTATTACAGGTTCCAATGCGTTGTTTGCATACGGAAGTTTTGGTAAACTAAATGCCATAATTATTTTAATTTAAAGGTTATTAATATTTTTGATTTTAGATAACAACACTTACAACGTAAAATGTAGAAAAAAGATTAAATACCTCTATTATTTGGAAGAAATATAAATAATTAAATACTAATCAGGCTTGTATTCTACACTAAAGGATTCAGGTAAAAACGGAGCCATTTTTTCAATTGGTTTTGAGATTATTTTACCGTCAGGTAGTTTTACCGAGGCAACTTTGGGATAAAGTGTTTGATGTGGATCCATCTTTATTAAACATAGCAAAGGCCCGTCTTCTTTTAGTGCCATTTCTAGTTGTTTATCTATTTCAAGCTCACTTTCAACTGCAAAATACTTAATATCAAAAGCCTTTGCAATTTTTTCAAAATTAGCTACTGACATCCTGGATTCAGGAGATTCTCCAACAAATCTGCCATTGAAAAATGCATTCTGGGTTGTCCGAATAGCTACATACCCATTATTTTCAATTAAAAATATCTTTATCGGTAAATTATATGAAGAAATTGTTTGTAATTCCTGCAAATTCATCATGATACTACCATCACCAGTTATCACAATGGTTTCTTCCAAATTACGTGCAATACATGCTCCAATTCCAGCGGGCAGCGCATATCCCATCGATGCACATCCTTGGTTTGCAATTACTCTCATACCTTCCTTAATCTTCATAGCCTGGTAGGTGCAAGTATAAGCAGTTCCATTACCTGTTATAACAACAGAACTTGAAGGTAATTTCTCAAAAAGTCTATCTACGAATAAGTAGGAACTAACATAACCATTATCAGAAGGATTATCTTCGAGCAAAGTTGGAAGCTGACCTTTTATATTATTACACCACCTTTTCCATGATATAAAATCAGGGATTTCTATTTTTTGAAGTTTTTCCAAAAATATATCTAAGAAAATTCGTATATCGGTATTAATTTTTAAATCAATATCCAAAGTGGGTTTTTCCAATTCTGAAGCATCTATATCAACCATTACCTTGTAGGCCTTTCTGGCAAAATCCTGATAATTATATGTGGTTTGTCTCAACCCCAATCTTGTTCCAATTATAATTAACAAATCAGCATTTTGGACGACAATATTACCAATCCTATCTCCACAAATTCCAGGACGCCCCATAAACAATGGGTTATCCGAAGAAATCAAATCATGTCCGCTAATTGAATTTACTACCGGAATATTTAATTGACCTTCAATTTGTTTATACAGATTGACTGCATTTGCAAGCCTAATTCCATTTCCGGTATACAAAAGCGGAGATTTTGATTCTAAAATCCTTTCAATAAGTTGGTCAACCTGCTTACCAATATTATCCTTATTGTATTCAAATCTATCCTCAAAACAATATTCCTCGAGTGAATCTGTATCAACTAATGCTCCCTGAACATCCAAAGGGATATCCAGCCAAACAGGGCCAGGCCTGCCACTCGTTGCAATATAAATTGCTTTATCTAATTCTCTCTTTATTGATTTTGGTTCTCGAACGATCTTAGTATATTTTGTTATTGGGGCTACAATATTTGTTATATCTCCCTCTTGATCTCCAAGTTGTCTTAACCCAGAAACATCTGGACAGGAATATATTGTTGTTTCCCATTTAACCTGTCCTGATATATAAATTGCAGGAATTGAATCTAACCATTGACCAAGAACCCCTGTCAAAGCATTCGTTCCTCCTGGCCCGGTAGTTATATTTACAACTGGCATCTTTCCTGTTGCTCTGTAATAGCCTTCGGCTGCTATAGCACAAGCTTGTTCGTGATGGTTACAATAATATGAAAGGTCAGGATGATTGCCGAAAGCATCATTTAGATGCATTGCACCTCCTCCTGTCACCATAAAAACATCTCTGATACCGTGCTCTACGAGTCTGTTTGCTATATAATCTGCAACTCTAATCTTTGCCATATTTTTTATAAAATTTAATGGTTCTTTTTATTCCTTCATTCAAATCTATTTCCTCGAAAAATTTAAATTGGTCTTTTGCTTTATCAACATTAGGAACATAATTCTGATTTCGATCCATCTCCTTTACCTGATTTAATATTTTCACATTATGATTTGCAAAAAATGAAGATACCTTTAATGCCAAATTACCTATTGATAACGCTTTATCAGAACCAACATTATAAGCCTCACAATTATTTCCCTGTAATAATATAGAAAATAGCCAAATAACCATATCTGATGCATACATATATGATCGTAATGGTAAACCATTCCCTCTTACAATAATATCTCTATTGCTAAGGCCGTCATTAATAAAATTCCCTATTGCAAAATGTTTTGTCAATGGTAAATATGGACCAACAAAGGCAAAACATCGTGCTATTGAGACTGAAAGATTATATCTTCTGGCATAGTTAACACATAAGAACTCTGCGAACTTTTTAGACTCGCCATAAGAAGCACCAATTTCCAATTGATTAACAGCAAAGCTATCATCCTCTACAAAACCAGAGATACTGTCAGGTTGCTTCCCATAAACTGCCCCTGAGCTTAAAAAAAGTATTTTTCGAGGTTTGCAAAGTACAGCGTAGTCCAATAATCGTTTCGTACCACTGACAATAACGTCAGACATGAATAAAGGCTCTTTAATGTTTAATTCAGCATCGGCTTCTGTAGCTGCATGAATAAAATAATCATAATATTTAGCAGGGACAGTAAAATCTCTTATATCTCCTTTTAGCCATGTTAAGAAAGAGTTAGTTTCGATCTCGGGATACTGTTCCTGAAATTTGCCCGGATTACGCGATATCACCGATATTTTAATATTGAAATGGTGTGTATTATTTAGAAAGAATAGAAAACTTAATATCCATTTACCGATAAAACCAGTACCTCCGGTAATTAATATTTCGCTGTTTCTAAGTTGATCAACCGAATTCTTTAATCCTCTATAGATATAAACAAAATCTGTTTCTTCAATATACATTTTAATTTGTAATTACATGAGGTCAAAATATTACTAGATACTCTATCTTTCTATTCCCACTCATCTGTTAAAATATTTTCATATGAAATACCATAATCGATAAGTCTTTGTTTAAATGTTCTGATCATTGATGGTGGACCTGAGATAAAATAAGAAGAATCAGTTCTATTTTCCATGAATATTCTTTCTATATCAATTAGCCCGTCAATATCTTCATAATATTCCTCTATCTGACAAATAGAGTTCTGTAATTGACATAAGTCACCGTTATAAATATTATGAGGTTTAGAACGAAAACCAAGATATATAGAAGGAGACACATACTCCTTAAAAGAAGAATGTTTAAAAAGAGACAAGAATGGTGTTATACCTGTTCCACCTGCAATAAAAACGGTATTTTCTTTAGAATGTGATTGACTAAACAAATCTCCATACGGGAGTTTCAACCAAACTAAGCTTCCTTCTCTCAACTCCTTTTGCATACTTCCTGTATAACGACCTCTGACAGAAAAGGTAATTTTTATATTCATCTCTTCTGGATTACTTTGCATTGAAAAGCACCGAGATTCTGGCCATTGCCCAACTCCATCATAACCGGAATCCAGCGAGAGATGTAAAAATTGTCCTGGATTATACTTAAACTTTCTTCCCAGGGACTTTAATTCAACTGTGTAAATCCCGTCCAAAGGATTTTCGATTGATACAACCTCTGCTTTATATTTTCTTGCAAGCATTAAGAAGCATATTTATTAATAAAATTATTTAATACACCTTCTGCGTATACAAACATTTCCTTTTTTAACCCGGGATATGTTCCAAGGAAGAAGGTATTATTCATAATATAGTCGGTGTTAGTCAAATGATTTGCTATTCTCCAGTTTTTATTTAAAAATCCCGGCTGTTTAGTAATATTACCTGCAAATAAATTTCGGGTTTCAATCAAATTGGCACTCAAATAGGATGTCAGGTCATCACGGGAAAAAGGCGAATTCTCTTTTAAGGTTACAATAAATGCAAACCACGCAGGATCTGAATCTTGAGTTGCTTCAGGGAGTATGAAATAATCTGGGTATTTTGAAAAGATATCCTTCCATTCTTTGAAATTTGATTTTCTTTTAGAGCAAAATAGAGGAAGTTTCTTAATCTGGGCTAAACCTATTGCTGCCTGAATATCTGTCATCTTCAGATTATATCCAATCTCTGAATAAACATATTTATGGTCAAATCCAAAAGGTAATTCTCCAAATTGCTGGGAAAACCTCTTGCCACAAGTATTATTCTCTCCACCCGAGCAATAACAATCCCTACCCCAATCACGGAAAGAACGAACTATTCGTGCTAATTGCGCATCATTTGTACATATCGCTCCTCCTTCTCCTGTAGTAATATGATGAGCTGGATAAAATGAAATGGTTGACAAATGAGCAAAAGAACCAGTTCTCTGCCCCTGGTATTCGCTACCAAAAGCATCACAATTATCTTCAATTACCCACAGGTTGTATTCCCGGGCTAATTCCATGACTGCATCGATATTAAATGGATTACCTAAGGTATGCGCTATGAAAATACACTTTGTTTTATGTGTAATGGCATCACGCATCATTTCAACATCAATATTATATGTGGGAATATCTACATCCACAAATACAGGAACTAAACCATATTGCAAAATAGGAGTTACTGTGGCGGGAAATCCTGCAGCCACTGAAATAACCTCATCTCCTGGTTTTAATCTTCGTTCTCCTAATTTCTCTGATGTTAATGAAGAAAAGGCTAACAAATTGGCAGAAGATCCTGAGTTAGTTAATAAGACATTATCAACGGCTAAAAAATCTGCAATTTCATCAGCAAACTCTTCTGAATACCTCCCCTCCGTTAACCAAAAGTCTAATGATGAATCAACTGCATTTATTAATTCGTTTTCATCAAATACTCTTCCTGCATAATTAATCCGGGATTTTCCAGGAACAAATTCCTGCCCTCCAAACTTTAAATTATAATACTCTGATGTTTTCTTTATAATTTCTTTCCTAAGCTGTTCTAATTCTTCCATACTACTATCCTACAATATTTACGATAATTCGCTAAAATAATTATCGACTTGTCTTTCTGTAATTTCTCTCATATTATTACCGGTTAGCCATAACTTGTTCCACTCAACGATATTTTTCAAAGCATCTTCTATGTTCCAGCGAGGAAGCCAGCCCAATTTTGTTTTTGATTTTGAGCAATCAAGTTTCAAATAATTGGCCTCATGGGGATGCTGTCCTGAATCGATCTCATAAGAATTTTCTACTCCCCAAAGTTTGCAAACGGTCTTTGTTATCCACATTACATTTCTGGCATCGTTATCTTCAGGGCCAAAATTCCATGATTGGGCAAACTCCTTACCCTCGCTAAAGAGTCTGCTTGCCAGCAATAAGTAGCCAGACAGTGGTTCTAAAACATGTTGCCATGGGCGAATAGCATATGGACTTCGAATTTTAACTATCTCTCCATTGGATAATGCTTTAATGATATCAGGAATTAATCTATCTTTTGCCCAATCGCCTCCTCCAATTACATTTCCTGCCCTGGCCGTAGCAACCGCAACTTCAGGTCCAATACCGTTATTATTATTAAAAAAGGAATCTCTATATGAGGAGCTTACCAATTCTGAACAACCTTTACTATTTGAATACGGATCGTACCCTCCTAAAGGTTCTGTTTCTCTATACCCCCAAAACCATTCTTTATTTTCATAAACTTTATCTGTAGTAACATTAACAACAACCCGAACATCCGACACATTACGCACTGCCTCTAAAAGGTTGACTGTACCCATAACGTTTGTAGAATACGTTTCAAGAGGATTTTTATATGAAAGCCGAACCAGTGACTGGGCAGCCATATGAATAATTATCTCAGGTTGAATTTCTTTTATATAATGATACAATTCAGAATAATCTCTTATATCTGCAATTTTTGAATTAGCCATCAATGAATCGATTCCTGCGACATTATATAAACTAGGAGAAGTAGGAGGCTCAAGAGCATATCCATATACCTCTGCACCAAGTCTATTTAACAGAACCGTCAACCATGAACCTTTAAAACCGGTATGTCCTGTTATTAAGATTCTCCTACTTTTAAAAACTCCGTTAAAAAGCTTTCTATTATCTATCATAAAATTATATTCAAAAATATTACCATCTTATCCAAGGTGCCTTATTTTTTTCTATTAGTTCTTCAAGTTGAAACTTATCTCTTTGTGTGTCCATTGGCTTCCAAAATCCTTCGTGTTTATATGCACATAATTGCCCTTCACGAGCCAATCCTTCCAGAGGTTCTCGTTCAAAAATTACACCTTCTCCGTCGGGAATAAAATTAAACACTTCAGGTTGACAAACAAAAAAACCTGCATTTATCCATGCCCCATCACCTTTCGGCTTTTCAACAAAAGTTGTTACCTGATTGTCAGAATTAATAATCAAAGAACCATAACGACCTTCAGGCTGTACAGAGGTCATGGTAATATATCTATTTTGAGAGCGATGAAAATCAAGTAATTGATGAATATTGATATCGGAAACACCATCACCATATGTTAGCATAAAGGGTTCATCACCAACATATTTCTTAACTTTCTTTATTCTTGCACCAGTCATTGTATCCAACCCGGTATCTAATAATGTCACTTTCCATGGTTCAGCATGATTATTATGATAAACGACAGAGTTATTTGACATATCAATTGTAATATCAGACATATGACTATAATAGTTCGCAAAATATTCCTTTATCATATATCCCTTATACCCACACATAATTATGAATTCGTTAAAGCCATAGTAGGAATATATTTTCATTATATGCCACAAAATTGGTTTTGATCCAACTTCTACCATTGGTTTTGGCCTTAACACAGTTTCCTCAGAAAGACGCGAGCCAAGCCCTCCTGCCAATATCAATACCTTCATTTAACACTATATTTAATAATTTAATATCCTCTTCGTACAAATATCATTAAAACAAAAGAATCTAACTAATACTTAAATCATTTAAATTTTAGTCTTTAAATATTAATCAGCATAGCATATACTTTAAACCAATAATTACCAGATAGTTGCATCAGGTTATTTAAAAATTTATCCTTTCTTTTTCAATAACTAAAGGTCGATTTTTAACCTGTGTAAAAATTGCGCCAATATATTCTCCAATGATACCTAGAAAAAACAATTGAATGCCAGAAAAAAAGAATATCCCAATAACCAGTGGGGCTATTCCAACCTGAAACTCACTCCAAAATAATATCTTATAAACAAAATAAATGAAGGCGATCAGAACACTAAATGCTGAAACAATAAACCCTATGAAACTTGCCATGCGTAAAGGTAATTTGGAATAATTTACAAAACCCAACATGGCCATATCATATAAAGTATAAAAGTTATTTTTTGTCTTCCCCTTTTCCCTTTTAGGTTGCGTAAATTCAACTTCTCTTTTCTGATAACTAAATTCACTCACTAAACCCCGAAAGTATGGATAAGGCTCGTCGATTTTTTTTAAAATATCAATAAAAGATCGATCATACAAACCAAATCCAGTAAAATTCTTTATTTGATCCGTTTCCGAAATCCTTGCAATAAGAGAATAAAACATTTTTCGAATTGAGAACATTAATATATTCTCTTTACTTTTTGTTTTAACTCCCAGAATTACTTTATCCCCGCTTTCCCAATGAGATAAAAAAGTTTTGATTAATTCCGGAGGATCCTGAAGATCGGCAACAAGCGTTATAACAGCTTCTCCGGAGGCTTGAAGAATTGCGTAATGAGGAGAACGAATATGCCCAAAATTTCGAATATTTACGATTATTTTTACATTAAGATCATCAGCCGCAATATTCTTAAGTATTGAAACCGTCTCGTCCTTAGAGGAATTATCAATGAAAATGTGCTCATATCTATAATGAGGCAATGTCTCAAAAACCTTTTTTACTTCCAAATAAACATCTCGTATATTTTCTTCTTCGTTATAACAAGGAGTTACAACACTTATTAGTTTCATTCAAATACGTTTTTAATTAAACATTCATTAATCAACCAAATATTTTCGATAAAAAATAATTATATTTTTTCAGACTTAAATTACTTATTTGCTTTGTCATTCAAAATATCCGAGATCAGTTATTTAGACATTTCAAAGGTACCGAATAGTTGCTAAAATGCAGATCTCGCATAATTAGAAAAATAGATTGGGCTATAAAAACTAAAGGTATCAACAAGTAATAAACTAACCTAAAAATTGAAAATATATTTAACTTAGTCTGAAAATTCATTTATTACTCTTAATCATTTTTAAGTTATGTTATATTTGTTCATAATTTAAATATATACAAAATTATTATAATGCTATTGAGATTAGTTAATCAACAAACTATATACGGCTGGAAAAATATTTTTATTGGATTATCTGTTATTTCACTTTTTGTTATATTAATTCTATCACAAAGTGCAGGAAGTAGTGGTGACGAGTATATTCATTCTGATCATGCTAAAGACGTATACAATTATTTCACCACTTTAGGCCAGGATACGACCGCAGTCAATACTTCTTCAGGATTACATAGATATGGACAATCTCTCGACAATGAGATTAAGTTTTTTAATGAATGGTTCAATATTGATGATATATATTCGAGCAGACACTTCTTTATTTCTTTTACGGGCTGGATATTAATACTTTTTACCGGTTTAATTGCCACTTTATTATATGGTTGGGAAGCTGGAACCATCGCCTTGATATTAACTTTCTTTTCTCCCAGGATACTCGGACACTCTTTTAATAATCCAAAAGATCTTCCATTTGCAGCGGCCTATGTTTTTACTATTTATTTTATTTTGAAGTTCTTAAAAAACTTGCCAAAAGTAAATTATTTATCATTAGTATTTATAATATTAGGTATAGGATGGGCTACTAGTTTAAGAATAGGAGGAATTATACTAATCCCTTATTTATTTCTCTTCTTTGGTGTTTATTATATTACGTCCAAGCAACTATATACAAAAAGCGGATTCATTAAAGCATTTAAAATAACACTGTTATTAATTGCAGCATCAGTAATTGCATATTTTTTAGGTCTAATTCTATGGCCATTTGCACTTAAAGATCCTATAAATAATCCAATAGAGTCTTTAAAAGAAATGACCAACTTTGAAATTGGATTAAATCAATTGTTTGATGGGGAAATTATAATGTCAAAAAATCTTCCCTGGTTTTACGGAATAAAGTACATTTTTATTACCTCCCCCATTATTGTATTTTTTGGATTAATAATATTCTTTATAACATTAGCATTTAGAAAAGCAAAGAGACTTGACTATATTTTCTATTTTGTTTTAACATTTGCCTGTATATTTCCTATTGCATACACTATATATAAACACTCGAACCTATACGGTGGATGGCGGCATCTTCTTTGGACTTATAGTCCAATTGTTATCCTTGCTGCAGGTGGCTTCGAATTCTTCCTAAAAAAAGACAACAAATATTTTAAATACGGGACTTTTGCCATAATTGCAGTTCTTTTATTCCATCCAGTAAAGCACACTTTCAAAAATCACCCATTCGAATATATTTATTACAACCAAATAGTAGGAGGGACAAAAGGTGCTTATGGAAAATACGAAATGGACTATTATTATCATAGTTTAAGAGATGGCATAGACTGGTTTATCGAAAATGAATTAAGTAATGATTCCGTTATTGTTACCACGAATCATATCCGAATTGCAGAATATTATTTTCGGAATTACCCACAGGTCAAGGTAACCTATTCCCGCTTTTATGAAAAAGGGAAAGATGATTGGGATTATGCTGTATGGGCAAATGTACATATTAGCCCTGAACAACTTGAAAATGGTTATTGGCCTCCCAAAAAAGCAATTTACACTATGAATGTTGACGATATTCCAATAGGAGCTGTTGTAAAACGTCTGTCGAAAGAAGACTATAAAGGCTTTGAAGCTCTTAAAGTAAATAAAGTTGAGGAAGCTAAACAACATTTCAAAAATTTCTTAGATGTATATCCTGAAAACGAAGAAGTTTTGGAAGGTTATGCCCGAGCCTTCTTAATGGAAGGAAAGCTTGACTCAGCAATTACTTACTCAGATAGTTCGATACATTATAATCCTCGACAAATTGGAGCGTGGCACTTGAAGGCCACAATTTATAATACTCAAAAAAAATACGAACTAGCATTAAACGCAGCGAACAAAACATTAGAAATTAAAGAAGATTTCCCAGAAGGTCAATACCAAAAAGGATATGCCTTAAAAAACCTAAGTAAACCAAACGAAGCGTTAAAAGCATTTCAGGCTGCAGCAAGTCTAAAAAAAGACTATAACCTTGCCTTTATGCAAATGGGGGAAATCCTAATGAACTACAAAAATTACAAAAAGGCATTAGAAATCTATAAAAAAGTTCTGGACCTAAATAAAGATGATTTATATGCTACAGTTTATAGTGCCAAATGCTATCATTTTCTGAATGACAATGCAAATTCGAATAAATTACTAAATTCTCTGCCCAGTAGGTATCAAAATAACTTTGAAGTAGTTAAACTCAAATGTAGAATTGCCATGCAACAAAACGACTGGAATAATGTTGTCCGTTACTTAAATATGGCAAGAAATATTAACAATAATTCCGAGTTATTTGTACTTAGAGCTCAATATCTAATGAAACAAAAAAATGTTGAATTAGCCAAACAGAACCTTGACAAGGCAATTGAACTTGATCCAATTAACCGAGAAGCTCTGGCACTTGAGAAATTATTCCCGAAAGCAGCAAAAACAGTTACGACTGCAAAGCCTAAAAAAGAACAAGCACAACCTCAATCAATTATGTTTCAGAAGCCAAAACCAAAAAAACAACCCAGCCCGATAACAATTCCTGCTAAATAGTAAATGTAACTCGGGGAATCACCAAATCGCTATTCCGGTTTTATTTCAATTCATTCTTATAAACAATAATTATGAAATAAAATCGACTCAACGATTGTCTTCTGCATATTTGAAAGGATAATATTTTAGTATAAAGTATAATGAAGTATTCTATTAGTGCAGGGGAATAAATGGAGTTGTAAAAAAATAAAAACCCCGGGGCCTCACCCCGGGGAAAAAACCAAAAATCAACTAACCTTTAAACCGCCTGGCGACTTCATCCCAGTTGATAAGATTCCAGAATGCATTCACATAATCCGGACGTCTGTTTTGGTAGTTCAGGTAATATGCATGTTCCCATACATCAATACCAAGAATTGGCGTTCCCTGAACTTCGGCTACATCCATCAACGGATTATCCTGATTGGGCGTAGACGAAACCACCAGTTTATTGTTTTGAAGAACCAACCATGCCCAACCCGACCCAAAACGAGTCACAGCTGCCTTGGAGAAGGCCTCCTGAAATTTTTCTACACTTTCGAACGATTCGTTAATTGCATCTAACAAAACGCCTTCCGGAGCGGGTGCTCCACCGGGAGCAATTACATCCCAGTATAAATTGTGATTATAAAAACCACCACCGTTATTACGCACCGCTGCCGAATGTCCTGACACACCACTTAATATGTCTTCAATTGTTTTTCCGGCAAGCTCTGTTCCATCTACAGCACCATTTAGATTATTTGTATAAGCTGCGTGGTGTTTTGTATGATGAATTTCCATTGTTCTTGCATCAATATGTGGCTCAAGTGCCGCATAGTCATATCCTAATTTTGCTAATTCAAATGCCATATTATTTATTTTTAAAAGATTTAAATATATTTTTATCTGAAAGCAAAAATACATGCTATTTAGAATTAATCCAAATCTTCATAAGAAGAAACACATTGAATTCCTTTATTGTTCATCGATGTATTTTATTAAGTCAAAAATTGGAACTAAATTCATAGAAATCTTAAGTACCACAAGAATTAAAATAATCATTTAAAAACTTTATGCTTCCAACTTCATTCGTCTTTCTTTTCCATAATTCGATTACCTTTGCCGACCTATTAACAGAACATGAATCGAAGTATCCTTAAACTTGCTATTCCCAATATCATCAGCAACATTACTGTTCCGCTCCTGGGATTAATCGATTTGGCCTTAATGGGGCACCTCGGTTCAGAAGTTTACATCGGCGCCATTTCGTTAGGTAGTGTAATTTTTAATATTATCTACTGGGGATTTGGTTTTCTTCGTATGAGTACCTCCGGATTCACGGCGCAGGCTTTTGGTGAAAAAAAAATGGCAGAAGCTATTACCATTTTGGTTCGCGCATTGCTGCTTACAATCATTATTAGCATTATTATTTTATTGCTTCAGTCGCCAATTGCCTGGAGTAGTTTTAAAATCATTGGCGGAAGTCCGGAGGTTGAAAAACTTGCAGAAGCTTATTTTAGAATCCGGGTTTGGGCTGCACCCGCCGCTTTAAGTCTTTTTGTTTTTAGCGGTTGGTTTTTGGGTATGCAAAATGCACGTTACCCCATGATTATTGCAATTCTGGTGAATATTGTGAATATTCTGCTTAGTGCATTTTTTGTTTTTGGACTGAATATGAAATCAGATGGAGTAGCGTTAGGAACAGCAATCTCGCAATATGTTGGCTTGCTCACTGCAATAATTCTGTTGTTGAAGAAATACAGGGATATGCTGCCAAAGGTTACCAAAGCAGGTATTATCGACCTTAAATTTCTATCCAATTTCTTTAAAGTAAATTCTGATATCTTCATTCGAACTTTTTGCATTATTGTTGTATTTACCTTTTTCACCTCGAAATCTGCTAGTATTAACGATACTATTTTAGCAGTAAATTCAATCCTTCTGCAGTTTCTCATGTTCTTCTCATTTTTTATTGATGGATTTGCATTTGCCGGTGAAGCACTTGTTGGAAAATTTATTGGAGCCAAAGAAATTACGAACTTAAGAAGAGTGGTTAAACTGTTGCTGTATTGGGGATTGGGGCTGGCACTTACCTTTACTGTTCTTTATTTTTCAGGTACTAGCTTTATCTTAAAACTACTAACCTCACAAAAAGACGTAATTCAAACTGCCCAGCAGTTTCTTGTTTGGGTAGTGTTAATACCAGTAGCAAGTGTTGGGTCATTTATCTGGGATGGTATTTACATAGGAGCAACTGCTTCACGCCCAATGAGAAACAGCCTTTTGGCTTCGACCTTCCTTGTATTTGCTCCAGTTTATTATTTCCTAAATCCTATCTGGAACAATCATGCACTATGGATGGGAATGTTGCTTTTTATGTTCGCAAGAGGGCTTATCCTGAGTGTTCTTTACAAAAAGGCAATACTTAATCCATTGTATCGGCAGAAAAAATAGCCGGAACCATTTATTCTAAATATGTCCCGGCTAAAAAAAACTAATCGCCATAAAATTTGAAACCACTTACTCTCAAAAAAAAGTTTTATTGCTCCATTAAAAATGCTTTCCTTACTATTTCAATTTTCCACTTAATATTTAAGCTATAATTTATTGTTTCAGGGTTACCCAATTGTTCGAAAATTCTTGCGAATTTCTTCTTCAATTTTTCTGTTAATCATACTATTTTTGATGGTTTTTGCCAGATCTTTATAATAGGCACTCTTCTCCTTGTTACCCAGTTTGTGAAACGCTTTCGACAATGCCAGCATAGATGGCAGGTGTAAATCGTTAATTTTAAGGCCGGCTTTAAACTGTAAAATTGCTTCCTTTACAAATCCCAATTTTATTAATTCTTTGCCACGTTTATAATATTTATCAGTATCTAACAATTTCGACGGGATTCGTAATTTAAAAACTTCCTCTGTTTTAACCGTTACCACAGCACAGTTTACTTTGTGAATTACATTTTCGCTCACCGAACCTCTGAAAGTTCTTATAAGTCCCGATTTTCCACTGCTTCCAACATATAACAAACTGGCCCTTTTACTGTACCTGGCTATTTCAATATCAGGAGAGCCTTTTAGAATTTCCAAATGCATATCTAAACCGGAAAAATCAAAGTCCTTTAAAAATTCATTCAATTCCTTTTTGAAATTCCAGTAATGATAGCGGTTTTCTTTTTGGACATCCACTCCCATCCGAATCAATCGTGGAGAAGAAAGAGAAACTGGCTCGAACACACTTACTACCGAAAGTATCGAATCAGTTTTCCGGGCATGTAATATGGCAGATTTCAAAGCAACAGCGGATTCGACTGAATTATCAACCGGACAAACGATGTGTTTTTCATTCTCCTGTTTTATCTCAGAAATAATGGAAATCGGTTTTTTCGATTTTCTGAATACATTTAGTCCATGCTTTCCCAGAATTCCTTTATTTCCTTTATTGAGAATAATTACATTTACATCCTCCTCTTCAGAAGCTTTCAAAATACAATCGGCAATATTGCCGTATACAGTGCGTACTTCAATATTGTACTTGTCAGAATCAGAAAGTTTTTCTTTAATTTCATTGAGTCTTGTCAATACATGGTTTTCAACTTTTTTTCCAAAAGATGTTTGCTTTAGATTGCGCGACAATACTGTTAAAAGAATAATATCATTGCCAAACTCATTTGCAACATTTTTCATTTTCTCGATGGACATTGTATAACTATTATTTACATCAATTGCCCATAATGTTTTGCTTAATACTTTCATCGTGCTATTTTTTATTGTTTAATTATATTGTTTTAATTTTCAGCAAAGATATACCCCGGTGTTTCCTTTATTTAGTCCACTTGGTTCATCTCATATCCCTTAAAGGTCTTTTTATTTAATGTTTTTATATTTTTCTGATTGTTGCGCACTTAGGCAACAAAACGGTTGGAAAGCTCAGCATTTATAGTGCTATACCCAGTCTGATTTCCTTATCCCTGATTCTGGCCTTATCAAACTCCATTAGCCCGTAAAGAAAAACTCCTATACCCAAAATGATAATCCATTCGTAAAGCATTAAAGGACTTGTTCCTAAAACGTGGTTTATTGATCTAATGTAGGTAATACACATTTGAAGAGCAGTCATTATTATTACCCCGACAATAAGTATCCAATTCGAAAAAAATCCAATCTTAAAGGCTGAATGACGAATCGACCGTAAAGCCATCAGATAAAATATCTCACCAAATACAATCATATTTACTGCTCCGGTTCGTGCAGCATCGAGTGACCTGCCAGTTCCCAAAATGATATAATAAACAGCGAACACAGCACCGGCAAGTAGCAATCCCTTTAAAATAATTTTTCTTATTCCGTATCTCGAAAGCAGAGGTGTATCCGAGGGAATTGGAGACCGGTTCATAATTCCGGGTTCTTTTTTTTCAAAGGCTAGTGTGGCTCCAAGAAAAACAGATGTTGTCATATTTATCCACAACAAATGCAAAGGCATTAAAGGAAGAGCCATTCCGATAATAGAGGCAATAATAATTACTGCCCCTTCAGTTAAGTTTGTTGGCAATGTCCACGAAATAAACTTAATTAGGTTATCGTAAACACCCCTTCCCTCCTCTACTGCTTTTTCAACAGTTGCAAAGTTGTCATCGGATAATACCATATCAGCCGTTTCTTTTGTCACATCAGTACTACTTTGCCCCATCGAAATTCCAATATCGGCCTGGCGCAGTGCCGGAGCATCATTCACGCCATCTCCGGTCATAGCAACCGTATGACCTTCAGCCTGGAGGTATTTTACCAGCTCTAATTTTTGCGACGGACTTACACGGGCAAATACATGGTATTTAGACGCGGCTTTTTTCATTTCATTCTCATTCAATTTTTCAAGCTCAACTCCTGTTATCCCCTGACGGTGAAGCTCTTTATCCTTGACATCAATTATTCCCAGCTTATACGCTATGGCTGTTGCAGTGCGAACATGATCGCCTGAAACCATTTTTATTGCAATACCGGCTTCTTTACATGCACGGAGCGTGTCAATTGCTTCGGGACGATGAGGATCAATCATTGCTTGTAATCCAAGAAAAGTGACTCCTGCGTTTAAATCATCTAAGATTATTTTTCGTTTACCGGAATCGAAATCTTTCCTGGCAAAAGCAAGTACCCTAAGCCCTTGTGAAGCCAGAAAATTTGCTGTTTTTATAATCTTATCATGACTTAATGAAACCAGATATCCTTTCTCAGTCATCGAATTAACAGATAGTGGCAGTAACTGCTCGACAGAACCTTTTATGTAACTTCTGATAAAACCATCGTATTTATGGAGTGTAGCCATGTATTGATGCTCCGACTGAAAAGGAATGATATCAATTTGCGGAAAAGTAACGTTAAGAATATCCCGCGATAATCCAAGTTTATGTCCGGCAATAAGCAAGGCCCCTTCAGTAGGATCTCCTTCAACAACCCATTCCCCTTCTTTTAACACCACATTCGAGTCGTTACACAAAAGCCCTGAAATAATTATTTCATTTAAAAGTGGAAATCCTTCTGGTTTGATTATTCTATTATTTACAATGAAGTTTCCTTTGGGATCGTACCCGTTGCCCGTTACATCAACAATAGTATTGCATGCAAAAATTTTTTGTACAGTCATCTGGTTACAGGTTAGTGTCCCAGTTTTATCTACGCAAATAACGGTTGTACTTCCCAGGGTTTCAACAGCCGGCAACTTTCGTATAATGGCTCTGCTACTGGCCATTCTGGATACGCCAATTGCCAATGTAATAGTTAATACCGCCGGCAATCCTTCAGGAATTACTCCAACAGCCAACGCAACTGCCTTCATAAAAATATAGTGTAAAGGAAGACCTCTTAAAATACCTATAAAAACAGTTAAAACTGCCAGACTAAGAATCACCCATAATAATTGGCGACTAAAACGAGCGATTTTTTTAGTTAATGGAGAAGAAAGCCTATCCGCTCTCGAGATTAAATCATTGATTTTACCGATCTCTGTTTGGTCTCCCGTATCTACTACAATACCAATTGCTGTTCCGCATGTAACAATACCTGAAAAATATGCCATGTTGGTTCTGTCTCCCAAGGCAGTATCTTTTGGAAGCGTTTCATTTTGTTTCGCTACAGGAACAGACAAACCAGTCAAAGCAGCTTCATCAACCTGTAATTTCGTTACCTGTATCAGACGAAGATCAGCCGGAACAGTGTCACCACTTTGCAGTACCACAATATCACCAGGAACCAGTTCTTCAGCATCAACCCGCATACGCATTCCTCGTCTGATAATATTTGCTTCTGAACCAGTCACAGAAATCAAAGAATTAATTGCTTTTTGAGCTTTGAATTCCTGGATAAAACCTAAAACGGCATTAATCAAAATCACTGATAATATAACAAATAACTCCAACCATTCAGCCAGAAATCCAACTGCTAATGATGCTGCCAAAAGAATATACACAAGTGGTTGATGGAATTGTTTCAAGAATAACTTTAACCTGCGTTCTCCTCTCTTTCGGGTTAGTTTATTTTTTCCGTATTCAACAATACGATTACTTACCTGTGTGTCACAAAGTCCCTTATCTAAATTGCCACCAATAATTTCAAGTACTTCATTAATTTCTTTATTATGCCAGTCACGTTTATGATTGTTCATGTCGATTGCTTTCATTTTGCGCAAAAATAGTTTGCCGGATATCGTATTGAAATCCCATTCAGCTCATATATAACTCCACTCAGAGCAGAAACTTAACCGACATCAACCTATCAACAAAGCACTTTCGTTTACATAATGCGACTAAACAACCATGTCATTCGTTATAAAAATTTAATCTGATTTCTAATTAGGAATAGAACCGAAACATCGCTTTCGTTTTCAAGGGTAACATTTAGGCATGAAAAATCCCGTTAAACTGAAGTTGATTATCTCCAATTCAACGGGATTTTAATATAATAATCGTTAAATATACTGCTAATTACAACAGGCCAACTGCTTTAAGCCAGGCCTGAGACATAAGTTGAGCACCTGCCATGGAAGGATGCACCCCGTCCCCAGTCCAGTATTTTCCGGGGGCATGTTTAACCGCCTCATCAAAAATCTTTTGAAAAGGAACCCAAATGGTGTTAAACTCATCAGAAATACGCTTGGCTGCAGCTTGATATTGTTTCATTGGTTCAACCCAGGTTTCATCAACAGCTCTTGTTTCGAGCACATAAAAAGGTTCGCAGAGTACTAATTTTATCCCCGGCAAAGCATCTTTTGTTCTTTTCAACAACGCGCGGTAGTCATTTTCATATATTTCAACGGTACCATCGTAATTTCCGTTGCGCTTATGCCAGTAATCATTAACTCCAATTAAAATACTGAGAACATCAGGTTTTAATTGCAGGCAATCTTTATCCCATCTGTCAGCTAATTGAAATACCTTATTACCACTAATTCCACGGTTATGGATAGTAAGATTGTATTCAGGTAATGCGTTCAACATATGCGAAGCTGCCAGCAATGCATAACCCCTGCCAAAAGCACCGGCATCATTAGAGATTTCGTTATTCTTATTTCTACCGGCATCAGTAATGGAGTCGCCCTGAAACAATACGGTATTACCATTTGCAAAAATTGACTCTTTCTTCTCTTCTTCGTTTGATGTGCAGCATGAAGATACAATTGCAGGAATACTTGCCAAAGCAGTGGCGCCAACTGCTGATTTATTTAAAAAATTTCTTCTGGATAGATTCATTTGGTTTTTGTTTTAATATTTGATGATTTAAAGTTAAAAAAAACACCCAATCTTGACAGAAAGATCTCGAATACTGATCTTGATTTAATTTACACTAAATATATTCTGATTAAAAATCGAGGTGACCGCTAATAATTTTTCCTTTTGACGAATTGTATCCACCAATAATTCGTTCCATTATAACTGCAACCGGAAGAATTTCGTTTAACTGTGCTGACACCTGCCCGATTTCCAGTTCACCTTCTTCAAGATCGCCTTCAAACATTCCTTTTTTAGCTCGTCCTTTTCCTAAAAGTTCGCGCATTTCATCAGCTGATTTTCCAATTTTTTCGGCTTCGTCCACCTGATTAAAAAATAAATTTTTAATCAAGCGTGTAGGAGCGAGTTTTTTTAATGCCAGCTTCGTTTCACCTTCTCCCAATTCGGTAATTTTCTTTTTAAAATCGGGATGTGCAGATGACTCTTCGGCAAGAGCAAAAGCTGTTCCAATTTGAACACCATCGGCTCCAAGTACCATTGCAGCAAGCATGGCTTCGCCCGATCCTATTCCTCCGGCAGCAAGCAATGGCAAACCAGTAGCCTTTCGTACCGATGGAATTAACGCCATGGTAGTCGTTTCTTCCCTACCGTTATGACCTCCGGCCTCAAAACCTTCAGCAACAATGGCATCCACACCGGCAGCCTCACATTTTTCTGCAAAAAAGGAACTCGAAACCACATGGGCAACAGTAATACCTTTGTCCTTCAACCAGCCGGTCCATTTTTTAGGGCTACCGGCCGAGGTAAAAACAACAGGCACTTCATTTCTGGCAATAATTTCCATAATGCGTTCTGTTTCGGGATACAACAAAGGCACATTAACACCAAAGGGATTACTTGTTGCAGCTTTCGTTTTTATAATATGTTCTTCCAGAGTTTCCGGATGCATCGATCCGGCACCCAACAAGCCCAGCCCTCCACTGTTACTTACAGCCGACGCCAGTTTCCACCCCGAACACCAAACCATTCCTCCCTGTACAACGGGATATTTTATATCAAAAAGTTGACAAATTCTGTTCATGTAATATTCCAATAAAAAACTAAAAAATAAATGTGATTGTTTTTGCCCGTGATCACTTTCTAACTTATGGATTGTCTTCATCCATTGTTTCTTCCAAAACCTGAACGAGGGTTTCTTTTGAAATTCGCCTTCGTATTTCGCCCTTTTGTGAAACAGAAATAGAACCTCTTTCTTCGGAGACGACAATAGCAAGCGCATCAGAATTTTCGGTAATACCAACAGCTGCCCGGTGACGAAGCCCCAGTGCCTTGTCCAGTTCTTTTTGAGTAAGCGGAAGAATACAACCAGCCGCAATAATCTTATTTCCCTTTATAATAATGGCTCCATCGTGTAATGGCGAATTCTTAAAAAATATGGTTCGTATCAAGGCCGAAGAAATCCGTGCATTGATCCTTTCTCCTGAATTAATCTGCTCACTTAGTTCTGTTTCCCTTGCAATTACAATAAGGGCACCTGTTTTTGTTTTCCCCATCGATACACAGGCTTCTGCCAAATTATCAATTTGGTGACGATTTATTGCTTTTGCCTTTCCTGAGCCAAAAAGCTTATCCAGCGACAGAATCCGATTAACGTTATAATTTGTTCCTATAAAAACCAGGAACTTCCGGATCTCGGGATGAAATACAATTAACAATGCAAGAACACCGATCCCGATAAACTGCCCCATAATTGTTCCAAGCAACTCCATATCCAAAGCTTTCACAATAAGCCAGAACAAATACAGAGAAAACAAACCGATTAAAATATTAAATGCTACTGTTCCTTTTATAAGTCGGTACAACTGGAACAATAAAAATGCGACCAGAAAAATATCCAGGATATCGAGAAAACGTATGGTAATAAATACCAGCATTATATTAATGTTGCTTTTATTTCACAAAAAATCTTAACAGCTTCCACTGCCTCTTTAACATCATGAACGCGCAAAATATCGGCACCTCCCATTAAAGCCAGGGTGTTGGCAACCGATGTCCCGTTCAATGCATCTTCAGGTTTTATTTCCAGAGCCTGCCAAATCATCGATTTTCGGCTTAACCCAACCATTACCGGTAATTGAAAAACCTTGAATGAATCAAGCCTGTTCAATAATTCGTAATTATGATCCAGAGTTTTTCCAAATCCAAAACCCGGATCCAAAATTACATCTTCAACTCCAAGTTTACTCAACTTTTTCACCTTTTCTGAGAAATACATCGAAATTTCTTTAATTAAATCCTCATATTCAGGATTCTCCTGCATATTTCGCGGCGTGCCCTTAATGTGCGATAAAATATAAGGAACCTGAAGTTGAGCCACAGTTTCAAACATTTTTGAGTCCAGCGTTCCACCAGAAATATCATTTATAATAATAGGTCCGATTTCGTCGATTACACGAACTGCTACCCACGACCGAAATGTATCTATTGAAATATGTACATCAGGAAAATTATTCCGAATGGTTTTTACAGATGGCAATAACCTTCCCAGTTCCTCTTTGGTAGAAACATTTCCAGCTCCAGGCCTTGTGGAGACAGCACCAACATCAATAATCGTAGCGCCATCTTTAATCATATTCTCAACTGCCTTTAACATAGTAGCTTCGTCTTCCATTTTTCCACCGTCGTAAAACGAATCAGGAGTAATATTAACAATCCCCATTACAACAGGTATAGAAAGATCGATCACATCGTTACCTAACTGGACAGAACTTTTTCGTTTTAAAAATTTGCCGGCTGTTTGTGTAATCAACATTTGGTTAAAATTTATGTTTTACAAATCATTTACATTTCTTAATACCGCCAATAAAAAACCTGTGTTCCAACAATTTGAAGTATGTACTCTTTTACCTCGGTATTAATGATATTCAAAAACTGGGTTTGAATAAGATTTTTCCTAAAATTATATTAACAAGTCGTTAACTACAAATGTAAAATAAAACCGTTCAATTTTCTCATTTTTTAATACTTTTATGCTTCATTTTAAGAACAGAAGAAGGATTTTAAAGTTAAAATTTATATCTCAAGAGTCCCGATTTAGATAGAAGAAACAACATTTCATGAAAAAGACAAATCAGCAATATGACCAGGTTATATCGATATGCCGCGAATTATTCTCAAATAAAATGACCGACTACGGAACGGCATGGAGAATACTTCGTCCACAATCGCTTACCGACCAGATTTATATAAAAGCTCAGCGAATTAGAAGCATCGAAGAGAAAGGTGTAAGCAAAGTCGGAGAAGGCATTCGTCCTGAATTTATCGGAATTATTAATTATTGTATAATGGGATTGATCCAGCTTGAATTGGGCCCCTCCGACGAAGAAATGCCCAACGATAAAACACTGGAATTATACGACGACTATTTTTCTCAGGCTAAAAAACTAATGATGGATAAAAACCACGATTATGGTGAAGCCTGGAGAAACATGAGAATCAGTTCGTATACTGACCTGATTCTGATGAAAATTAAAAGGACCAAACAAATAGAAGACAACCAGGGGAAAACACTGGTTTCAGAAGGCATAGATGCCAATTATATGGACATGATTAATTATGCCGTTTTTGCCATGATTAAAATTGAATTCGAAAAAGAATAGTTGTTTGGCAAAATCAGAAACGCAAAAAAAATAACGACCAACAACATAAAATAAGGTTAAACAGTATTGCATAAAACTATGAAGTTAATTAAACATATTTCACGAATTCTTTTTGGTATCGTTTTTATCTTTTCAGGATTTGTGAAAGGTATCGATCCCTGGGGTTCAACCTACAAATTCACCGACTATTTTAATGCAATGGGCCTTGAATGGATGATCTGGGCTGCTTTTCCGCTGGGAGTTTTGCTGGCATTTGGAGAATTTGCCATTGGGGTTGCTTTCCTTTTTAATTGGTGGATGCGACTTTTTTCGTGGTTAGGTTTAGTTTTCATGCTGTTTTTCACCCCATTAACCTTATGGATTGCATTAAAAAATCCGGTAACCGACTGTGGTTGTTTCGGCGATGCGCTGGTAATATCAAACTGGGAAACCTTTTATAAAAACCTCGTAATAATAGTGTTGGCTATTATTGCCGTTAAGTACAGAAATTGGTACAGCGAACAGGTTAAAACCAAACTCCCGGCCATATTAAGTATTCTTACTTTTGTGGTTTACTTTGGTATTGTTTTTTATTCTTACAATCACCTGCCGGTTTTTGATTTCAGACCATTTAAAATTGGGGCAAACATTCCTGAGTCGATGATTACTCCAGAAGATGCTCCGCAGGCCGTATATGAAAACACTTTCTATTATAAAAATAAAAATACTGGTAAGGTTAAAAAGTTCTCCGAAGATAATTACCCATGGAAAGACACCCTCAACTGGGAGTATGATAATATGGAATCGGTTTTGATTCAGGAAGGTTACGAGCCTCCTATCCATGACTTCAGCATTGAGACACCAGAAGGCGATAATATCATAGATTTTTTTGTTTACGACGAGAATTATGTTTTTATGCTGGTTGCCTACGACCTGAACAAGTCGGAAACCAAAACCCAGGAACGAATTAATACACTTGCCAACTGGGCACTGGAAAAAGAATTATCTTTTATATGCTTAACCTCGACTCTACCGGAAGAATCGATGGCATTTGCAGAAGCCAACGAGGCTCCATACGAATTCTTTAACTGTGACGAAATCACTTTAAAAACTATTATTCGCTCAAACCCGGGTTTGGTGCTAATAAAGGACGGAACAATACTTGGGAAATGGCATTATAATGACATACCTACTCCACAGGAATTTGAATCGGAGTTTATGAATCAGGAGCAGGACACAGAATAAGAAATACCGGCTTTTGACATAAAAAAATAGTTAATTGTAAAATATCCTGATTTGCATTCCCTTACTTTTTAACGAAATCGGCTAAATTTGTATGCGATTTTTTTAATATCTAATAAACTTAATTTCAATAATATGAGACAAAAGATAGTTGCAGGAAACTGGAAATGCAATACAAACTTGCAGGAAGGTGTTGAACTGGCAAAAGCTGTTGATGCCATTGTTGCAAGCGAAGGCGCTGATGACGTGGTAGTTGTATTGGGAACACCCTTTACTCACATTACAAAAGTAGTTGAAACAGTGAATACCGACAGAATTGGTGTTGCTGCTCAAAACTGTGCTGCCGAAGCAAAGGGAGCCTATACAGGTGAAGTTTCTGCTGAGATGGTAAAATCAACCGGAGCTGAATACGTTATTTTAGGTCACTCTGAACGTCGTGAATATTATGGCGAAACCAGCGAGATCCTGAACAAAAAAGTAGCCCTTGCATTGGAAAACGGATTAACTCCGATCTACTGCTGTGGTGAAGCTTTGGATATCCGCGAAGCAGGTACTCACAACGAATATGTAGTGAACCAACTGGAAGAAACTGTTTTCCAGCTTTCAGCTGATGATTTCAAAAAAATCGTTATTGCTTACGAACCCATCTGGGCAATCGGGACTGGTGTAACTGCAAGCTCTGACCAGGCTCAAGACATGCATGCAAATATCCGTGCTGCCATTATTGCTAAATTTGGTGAAGAAGTTGCTGAAGGAACTTCAATCCTATACGGTGGTAGCTGTAAAGCAAGCAACGCTAAAGAACTTTTCGCCAACAAAGATGTTGACGGTGGTTTAATTGGTGGAGCATCGTTAAAAGCTGAAGACTTTATCGGAATCATTAACGGTTTCTAAATAGAATTCATCTTAAAAAAGATATTTAAAGCCATTTTCCTCGAAAGGAAAATGGCTTTTTTAATTCCCTAAAAGCAAATTGGAATGCTAATCTTCTTAATAGAAAATTAAAACATCAATACATTTTTATTCTAACAAGTCTTAGCGCCATACCCTGCGATAAATATCGGTTTATCCGTATGAATATGAGAACCTGAATCAAAGTACCATTGTTTTAACAAAAATCCACATACAAGTTTATTTTCACACATATTTGCTACATTTACCCCGGTTTTAATTTACAATTCACACAGTGCAATACTGTTACTGAATTATTATTCAACAGTTTAAATAGTATAAACCAACTTATCCGTTCTTAAATTTTAAAACTTTACATTCATGAAAAAACTGGCAAATATTCTCGTTTTGTTAACTTCCATTATCCTTTTCAGCTGTAATTCTTCAAAAAAATCTGATGAAGTAGCTTCCTACAAATACAAGGAAGAAAAAGTTGAAATGAGTAACGAATTAAAAGCAAAAATTCCTGACTGGGTAGAAGAAGGAAAAATCTGTTATGGCATCGTTGTTCAGGTTGACAGTAAAAGTCATGAAGCAAGAAAAGGGAAACCTGTTAGGGCCAAGGTCGTTCAAATCAATGCAAATTCTGTAACAATGAAGGCTCTGGAAACCGTGAGTCTTGTTCAAAGCACTTCATGCGACCAGCAAAGAATTAGCAAAGGTCAAACCTGGGAAGAAAGTGACGGAGATCTCTATTTAAGTCTGGAAGAAGCGATTGAGGCTCTTAAAAAGATGAAATTATATGAGATTTCTGATAAAGTAACAGTAGATTAGTCGATATGAAAAAAGAGTATGACGGATAGTCAACTCATACAAGAAATCAGACAAAATAATGATCTGGCATTCAGGGCTCTTATTACAAAATATAAGAACCTTGTATATAGTACGGCCTTCAGGCTGGTACGAAATACAGAAGATGCCGAAGACATTTTCCAGGATGTTTTTCTGGAAGTTTATAAATCATGCGATGCGGTAAGGTTTGACGAAGACCTTACCGTATGGATTTATAAAATAGCTTACAACAAATCAATTAGTTTTCTTCGGAAGAAAAATCCGGCCAGAATTAATAAAAATACTGGCGAACCCGAAAATGAACAAAACAACCCCCTACTAATAGATAAAAACAACCCAGCAAAACAACTGGAACAAAAAGAACATATTACTGCCCTCTACCGGTTTATCGACCAATTACCTGAAAATCAAAGAAAAGTTTTATTGCTACATAAATTTGAAGGTTTGTCGCAAAAAGAAATCTGCGACAAAATGAATATGTCTGCTCATTCGGTTGAATCATTGATTTACCGTGCGAAGAAAAACTTAAAGCTGAAACTAAATCACTATTTAACCCATAATTCCTGAAAAAATGGAAAAGAAACAAAAATCACTTAAGTGGCTCAACATCTTTTTGCTAATCATTAACCTTTCGGCATTTGCTACGTTTTTGTATTTAAACCAACCCGACGAAATTGAGCCGGATTTGAATGAGGTATACAAATCGGACGAATACCTGAAACAGCGCCTTAATTTAAGCGATGAACAATTTGAAAAGATCATTGAAATGGATCAGAAAGTTTTCAGGAATTACCAGGTGCTGATCGATATCCAGTGCGAAACCAATTTCGAATTAATCAAAGAACTTTCTTCTACTGATGTTTCTGAAGAAACTATGAAGGATTTAACCAAAAAACTGGGCTCCTACCATACCGCCATAAAACGTCAAACGGTTAAGCACTTCGAAAATGTAAAAAGTGTATGTAACCCCGCTCAGCAAGAACTACTTAAAAACCTGCTTCTTGAGATGATGGAAGCGGGCGATCAGTGTCAATATTGTAATAAAGAAGACTGCTCGCGCAGAAAAATGTTGGAAAAAGATTAAGTTTTTTCATTTCGAGCGCCGGATTTTATTTTTTGTTTCGTCTTAAGTAACAAGAATGAATATTAAACAGAAAGAAAATAGCAGTTTAAAGAACGAATCTGAAAGCAAAAATCAATTTAAAGATATTGATATGTTGGCAGATGAAATTTTATCGATTCTTGATTTACAAGTATCAGTTCCTGATGACTTGGTTAATAAGGTAATTCAAAAGAAAAATCGTATGGATGTAAAACCGGCATACAATTTCGACTTTTCGAAATACCTTCAAATTGCTGTTGTTTTTATTGCAGCCATCATGATTGGTGTACTTATGGGAAAAAATGCCAATACAATTTTGAAACAAAAAAGGCAAAATTCTGAGAAAAGTGCATTAATCCAATTGCGCGACCAACACCACCTTTCTGACTACAATACATTCGGAAAATTATAGGATAACTCTATTTATATAGAGTTGTTTTTGTTGATTACGTTTTGAAATCAATCAACCCGAAAGGGGATATAAGTATATTATGAAACAAAAAACCAAAAGGACCAATTGGCCGCGCCTTATCATTCAGTGGGGTGTTGTGGCCTTCATTCTAATTCTTGCATTTTTACCCAATCTTACAAAAATTTACGCTCCTGATTTTGAAGCCTATTGCCCCTTTGGAGGCCTCCAGGCTCTGGGTAGTTATTTACTTAATCAGGCACTGTCGTGTACAATGACAAGTGCACAAATTGTTATGGGAGTTCTGCTTTTTGTAGCTGTTTTAATCTTCAGCAAACTTTTTTGCTCATACATCTGTCCGATCGGGACTGTAAGCGAATGGCTCGGAACGCTGGGTGAAAAGCTTAAAATCAGATACACCATAAAAGGGATTGCCGATAAAATTCTGCGATCATTAAAATACATTCTGTTATTTACAACACTTTATTTTACACTTCAATCAAACGAGCTGTTTTGTAAAAAATTCGATCCATATTTTGCACTGGCTTCCGGCTTTAATACCGATGTTGTGTTACAATATGCCATAATATCCATAGTGCTTGTAGTTATCGGATCCATTTTCATCCGTTTATTCTGGTGTAAATACCTTTGTCCGCTTGGAGCCATTTCAAACATTTTCAAATTTTCAGCATTTTTTGTTGGACTTTTAGTAGTGTATATTATTCTGCTTAAGGTTGGATTACAAATAAGTTATGTTTGGCCTTTGGCAATTGCCAGTGTTGGGGGTTATGTACTTGAAGTTACATCGCTGAAAAGCCGGTTAACACCCATCGCAAAAATTACTCGCGATGTGAATACCTGTACCAGTTGTCAGCTTTGTACTAAAAAATGTCCGCAAGGTATCGATGTTGCTTCTGTTGAAAAAGTGAAGCATGTTGATTGTAACTTATGTGGAGACTGTCTGCTGGTTTGTCCGGTAAAAAGTACACTCACCATCAATAAACAGCCTAAGTTTAAAAGGCTCCCTGTTGTTGCCATTATTCTCTTGGTTATTGGTGGCATTTATCTGGGAAGTATTTGGGAAGTACCTACAATCGACATGAAATGGGCCGACTCTGAGGTTATCGACGAAGCAGCAACTTTCTCTATGTCGGGACTAAAAAACATTAAATGCTACGGTAGTTCTATGGCTTTTGCCAATAAAATGAAAAGCGTTGACGGCGTATATGGTGTGGCTACTTATGTAAAACATCACCGTGTGAAAATTTATTACGACGATAGTATTTTGAATGAGGAGAAACTGCAGGAACAACTATTCACTCCTCAAAAACAAGCAATAAAAGCGATTGCCAAAGAAGTAAATACTGTTTATGCTGTAAAACTTAAACTTGATAACTTTTTCGACAGTTACGATTTCAATTACCTGAGCTACCTGCTTAAAGCAAAAACAAATGCGGTTGGTCTGCTTACAGAATTTGATTGTCCTGTAATTGTGAAAATTTACTTCCCTGAAGAAATTGCCGGAAATAAGGAACTGTTGGATATTCTTGAATCAAAGAGTCTGGAGATTGAAACAACAAGCGGTCCGCGGGATATTAGCCTTGGCTATGAGATAGCAGTTGAGCCGGAGTATTTTAATCTTTCACGCGAGGAATACGTTCAAACAATGTTTACTCCTTTTAAAAGAACTTTTAATTACCGGGAAACTTATACTGACGACGTGGTTCAAACCTACACTATTCCAATGGGGCAAAACGCCAAAGTAAGAAACCGTTTATCTTATATGGTCAGTCACTTATCGAACGACAACGGAATTATTGAATTCAAGACCAAACTGGATACAACCTATAAAGAAGTTGCCGAAATTGCATTTGTCGACACCATGACTAACATTCAAAATATAAACACAGCGTTACTTTCCGACTCGCTAAGTATCAGCTATGCAAACGGACGCAAAGGGAAAGTAAAAAACATGTTTGACTTTTCGAAAGAAATAAAAACCGACGACGAATAAAAGTTTAAATATCAACTAATAAAACTCTGTGCGTATGAAAAACTTTACTTTAACAATTATAGTTTGTCTCGTGGCATTAACAGGTAGTGCCCAAACAGTAAATTTTAACTGGGAGAGAGACACTATTTCAGGCGACAATAACCTGCAAGGAATGACAATTCATGATGAAGACGGTTCATCAGTTATCATTGGCTACGACAATACTTTCGTAAAGTCGGTTAACAATGGAGGAACCTGGCAAAATAAGTCCATGATCAATCCTGTATATGATTTTATAGGAATGGCACAGGCTAAAGATGTAGTATTTATTTCTTCCAGAAGAGAAACTGTCATTGATAACCCGTCGGGTGGTTATCCTGATGTATACTTATCCGGCGTACTGTTAAAAAGTACAGACATGGGAGCCACTTGGGAAGCACTTGATATAAATTCTGTAGGCTTTGGAGATACAGATATAAACCCGAATGCTGAAGGTGGATATGGAAAAGATGTTCTTGCTGTAGCTGCTTTAAATAAAGATACTATAATCGGTTATGCCGGATGGTACGATCAGACGACCGGGAAAAAAGTTTCAAGGGGCGCAGTATTTAGGACAAATAACGGAGGTTACACATGGTGGGTATTAACTCCTGACCTGGGATCAAGTGTTGTGAGCAGTGTTGAAGTGAAAGATTCAGTTGCAGCTTTTGGAGGTTTAAAAAACCTATTCTTTACAAACCTGTTATCTAATTCAGTCAATGATATTTATTCAAACCTGGTAGCAGCAAATACCGACGATAATATATATGTTAACAACATAACATTTACCACTCCACAAAGTTTTTACGTATCAACAGTATCTGATGGCGTATTTAAAACTGAAGATGAAGGACTAACATTTACAAAACTACCCAACATTAGTGGTGCCAACGATCTAATTGTTATCAATGATTCAACTTTGGTTACTTTGGGAAGTTCTGCAAAATCAAAAGTATCTACTGACAATGGAGCTACCTGGACCGATTGTTATCCGGGAGCTGTCTGTTATAAAATCGGAGGTATCATGGGCGATACGCTTTATGGCCTGGCAATAGATGTTGCATATAAATGCGCTGTAAGCGATTTAATTGCCAAAACACCATCATGGTCAACGGTTAGTGTTTTCGAAGGAGAAAGCAGATTGCAAAAAATGGCCATCCTCGGAAACGACAAAGCTGTTATTGCAGGCTATGGAACAAACTCTAAATATACCACCGACGGAGGCTTAACATGGAATACTTCGAAGCTTCCCAACGATTACTATGAAGATGTTGAATTCGATTTTAACGATATAAGTTCTAACGGCAATGATGCTTATGCTGCTGTTCGAAGGTTTAAAATAGCAGATCTTTCAGAAATTGATTCGGTACAGGATTTATGGATGGAAGGCTTACTGATAAAAACTGACGATAACTGGGAAACATCAACCATTATTGATGCATCAAAAATTGGAGAGAACGAAGGAGACGATCCTACTTTGAATCCGCAGCTTGATGCATGTTGGGGATTTAACCCATATACCGTAGAATGTGTTGATGGAAATACGGCATATGTATGGGGAAACTGGTACGAAGATGTTACAGAAGGGACAAAGAAAGAAAGAGGCAGGGTATTTAAAACCACTGACGGTGGAAATTCATGGACAGGAATCACCCCTAGCTATAATTTATATATCAATGATATTGAATTTAGTAATGATACAGGTTATATTGCAGGGAATAAGGTTTTATTTAGAACAGTTGATGGGGCAGCAACTTTAATCGATCTTTATCCTAATATGGTAGCTGCAAATAATGGCGACAACAGCATATTCCTCAAGAAAATCCATATGGTTTCGACTCTGGAATTTTACATTCCTACAACCAGTGACGGTGTATTTTACACAACAGACGGAGGAGAAACATTTTCTAAATTTTCAGGAGTTGCAGGAAGTAATGATTTTATTAAACTAAATGCAAACTCATTCTTGTGCATGGGAACTACTTCTAAGTCATACTTCACTAACGATGCAGGAGCAACCTGGCAAAACCCGGCTGCAGGATCCACAGCATATGGTATAGGAGGAATACTGGACAAGACTTTATATGCATTGGGTGCCGGATTTGTAATGAAAATTACTTTGGAAGATCTTGGTATAGAAACTTCTGTTCCAACCATCTATACAAAATCAGAACTTAATGTTCGTTACCAATCGACAACGGTTGACCTGGTATCAACCGAAGGAGAAATTGAGTGTTGTGCACTTTATTCTATCAACGGCAAATTAGTATCACTGGTTGAACCAAACAGCACGATTTGCCAATTCAACAAAAGCGAATTCCAACCTGGAATTTACATTGTAAATTCAGTAGTTAAAGGGAAACGTTACATTAATAAAATTGCACTTAAATAAGAACCAACCGATAAAAGCGTCATCCCTTTCGTAAAAATAAACGGATTTTGGATGACGCTTACATATTTTGAAATTGCGGATAGCCAAAAAATCTGGTAAAATCAAAAATAGCTGTAACTCCTTATAAGGTATCCATAAGGATTATAACAGTTGACACAAATTAGTTGAAGCTTAAGAAACAATTGCTAAATACAAAACACCGCAAAGAGATTTTGCGATTAATCAGGAATAAATATTTAAATACAATATGAGCAACAATGCAATAGAATGCAACAACCTCACCCACTATTACGGGAAGAAACTGGTTTACGAGAACCTTAACATTCACGTTAAGGAAGGTAGTATTCTAGGACTGCTGGGGAAAAACGGTGCGGGTAAAACTACCACCATTAACATACTAAATGGCTTTCTGCAACCGCGCAGTGGCGAGTGTTTAATATACGGTGAAAATACACAACATTTAACACCAAAAAATAAATCCAGAATTGGTTTTCTAATCGAAGGGCACGTTCAGTATTCTTTTATGAATATCCACCAGATAGAAAAATTCTATTCCGGTTTTTACGAAAGGTGGGACAATGAGCCTTACTGGGAACTGATGTCGAAGTTAAAAGTAACACCTACCCAAAAAATATCAACCATGTCGTGCGGACAACGCTCGCAGGTGGCACTTGGATTAATTCTGGCACAAGATCCTGATTTATTAATCCTCGACGATTTTTCCATGGGCCTCGACCCTGGATACCGGCGTTTGTTTATCGACTACTTGCGCGAATATGCCAAATCAAAAAACAAAACCATATTTACTACGTCGCACATTATTCAGGACATGGAACGCCTGATTGACGATGTATTAATTATGGATTACAATCGTGTGCTTACCCAAAGAAATGTGCACGAATTCATGAGAGAATTCAAACAATTTTATTTGGAGTTAGAAAACCCTTCGATTGATTTATCGAATGAAGAATTTGTAGCCAATTTCGAGAAGGTTCACAACAAGGTGGAGATTTACACCTACGAATCAGAGTCGTATGTTCGTAACTTCCTGGAGAAGAACAGCATTGCACACAGCAATTTCAAAGAAGTAGAAATGGGGCTGGAAGACGCTTTTATTGGCTTAACCGGAAAATATTAGAAAGTTATGTGGAAATCAGTAATCTATAAAGAATGGATTAAAACCAGGTGGTTTGTAATTCTGTATGCGATTTTAGGATTAAGTTTTATTGCCTATCTGTTTTTAAATGTACAACGCAATTTTAAATTCAGCGAAGCCAATAATTATTGGTACACCATAATGTTTATGGGTGTGAGTTATTTTGGTTCATTAAAGTTTGTTCCCATTGCCGGAGCACTCGCAATTTCCGTTGCGCAATTCTTCCCCGAAACGGTAAATAAACGAATCAAGTTAACCTTTCACCTTCCCATAAATGAGAATCGGGTGTTGCTAATGATGATGTTATACGGTACAGTTTGTCTGGTTGCCAGCTATGTTATTCAACTTGGTGTCTTTCTGGGATTAAGTTTCATTTATTTCCCGTCAGATATTATTTTACCTGCACTGGCCTCAATTACGCCTTGGTTCCTGGCGGGTTTTGCCACCTATTATCTTACGGCGCTTATTGTTTTAGAACCCGTTTGGAAATACCGCATGGCATACCTGATTGTTGCAGGAACCTTTGTGCCTCTGTTTGTTCAGTCGGCACCAACCGGAGCTTACACACCAGTAAATCTGGCCCTGGCATTTTTAGTAATAATCATTAGTATTTCGTTGTTGTTTTCAGGATATCGATTTAGAAAAGGAGAAATGTAAAATGGTAAAACTTAGCAGATATTTTTTAGTTATCATAGCCATCATTGGATTTGCAATTGCTCTTCCAAAATTATATTGGGTCGCTTTTGCCCAACCCATTCGTGCACCGTTTATTCAATACAGTTGTATAGACAATGATTTCGTGTTGATTCGATCAGAAGATGAAGTGGTACGAACCAATTCAAAGGGAGAAACATTTACACGCGAAGAATATGAAAATAAACTTCCGCTGATGTACACCCGCCAGTTATTGATGAATAACACCATGCCCGACTCGATTAACGGCGTGGAAATGGATATGCACGAAATCAGTACAAACCGATCAACATTCAGAGTGCGCCCACGAGAAATCCATGCTCCACAGCCTACCCTGTTCCCGCTATTCGAATCACAGTCGGGACGTGCCAACCTTGAAATGCCAACCGATTTTTTCAGAATCACGTGGCGAATGGAGTTTATTGATGCAGAATCGAATAAAGTGGACGAAGAAAAAAGCCGAATGTTCTCAGCTGTGCTCTACAACCGTGGATTCAAATTTCCTGCAAAATCGATTAACGGACTTCCAACTACACGAAAATCATGCGACGAGGGATATTTGGTAATCGATTCAGATGATCAGCTTTTTCAGGTAAAGATGATTAAAGGGAAACCTTTTGTTGAAAAAGTTAAACTCCCTGACGGACTTAAATTCAGTTGGATTAGTTGTGTAGATTTTAAAGACAAATTATACTACGCTTATTTATTTTCAACCGATAATAATGTATATGTATTGACACAATACGACTACCAGATGGTTAGATTAGATGTTGAAAATATCAATCCCGAAGAAAACGAAATAAGAATTTATGGTGACTTATTTAACTACAATATAATTAGCACCGGTGAAGGAGAAATTACATCGCAGGTTCTTAATAAAGAATATAAAAAAGTAGATGAATACCAGGAAACCTGGCCCGTACGCTACGAACGTACCGAAGGGAAAGTTGCTCAATTTCTGTTCCCGGCACAGCTTAAAATGAGTGATAGTAATTCTAGTTTCGTTCGTTTCTTTTTCGAAGCCAACAAATCCTTCACCTGGATTCTTCTGAGTTTGTTATTAATGGCTGCCCAGTTTGTAATAATAAAAAAACGAAAAGAAAACATAAAAAATCAACTTGTTGATTTTGGAATTATTGCAGTTACAGGTATATTTGGATTTATTGCGGTTAATTTTTTCCCCAATAAATTCTTCAAGTAATTGAACAAAGGTTTAAACAATCAACTATATGGTAAAAATAGTACTTGTATTCTTTGTATTGCTCACAACAATAAATGCGGCATATTCTCAATATTCTCTATCGGGGAAAATACTCAATGCCGATAAAAAAACTCCGGTAGAATTTGCGACAATCGTAACTTCCGACAATAATTTTTGGGCAATAACCGATTATAATGGAGATTTTACCATTAAGTTACCGTCCGGAGAAAATTCGTTGATTGTATCATGCCTGGGATACGAAAAAACAACCATTACAGCCACCATTAAAAATCAATCTTTATCCAACCAGGTTTATTACATTAAAGAAAATAACTTGTCGTTGGATGAAGTGGTGGTTACGGCGCAGAAAAAAGATGAAATGGCCACCTCCTACTCCATCGATCGTAACGCTTTAACGCATGCTCAAACCAAAGACATCTCCGATTTAATGTCGCAGTTACCGGGCGGACAAACCAGTTACGAGACAAATGCAACCAGTGAGCGGCAGGTTGTTTTACGAGCAGACTCCAGATCTGAAATGGACAATCCCTCGTTTGGAACTGCCATTGAAGTGGACGGTGTACGTTTAACATCCAATTCTAATTTTAGCAGTTTTGCCAATGACGGAATCGATGGAATTGACATTCGAAATATTGCAGTAAACAATATTGAATCAGTTGAAATTGTTACCGGCTTACCTTCTGTAGAAAATGGTGACCTTACGGCCGGCTTGATGAAAATTCATACGCGAAAAGGAAAGTCTCCTCTTGAGGTTGAGGTCATAACTAAACCCAATACAAAAAGCTATTCGGCTACCAAAGGTTTTGATTTAGGCGGTAAAAGGGGACTCATTAATACCAGCGCAGAACATACCAAATCAATAAGTGACCGTGTTTCACCTTATACCTCATATATCCGGAATAACTTATCGTTAACCTATCGCAATACTTTCGGTCCCAAAAGCCGCCCGCTTGATTTAACATATGGAATTACCGGAAACCTGGGAGGATTTAACCGAGAGGATGATCCGGATATGTTTGTGGGAACATACGAAAAGCAAAAAGATTATGCTCTACGTTCGAACTTAGATATGCGATGGCTTTTAAATCTGCCTTATTTAACAGGACTGGATTTCTCAGCTTCGGTAAATTATGCCGATAAAAAAAGAGAAGAAAAGGATAATGAGGACAGTTCGGCATCAACTGCATCAATTCATTCAACAGAGGAAGGATATTTTATTGCCCGGGATTACGACGAAAATCCGGATGCTGAAATCATTCTTATCCCAGCCGGTTCTTGGTACGAAATAATGTACAATGATGATAAACCTGTTACTTATTCAGCAAAATTAAAAGCAAACTGGGTACAGAAAAAAGGAGAATTTATTAATCGCATCAAAGCAGGTGGTGAAATCTCATTTGCAGGTAACTATGGTAAGGGTATTTATTACGACGACATGAGATATGCTCCTGAATGGAGAGAATACCGCTACGATGAACAACCATTTATCAACACATATTCATTTTATATTGAAGATAAGGTAATTTTTCCTGTTTTTGGAAACCAAATGGATATTCAGGCAGGAATCCGGTCCGACATCACGTCGATGAAAGGTACTGAATATGGCACTGTTCAGGGATGGTCTCCACGTATTAACGCCCAATACATGTTGTATGCCAATAAAAGCACTCTATTAAAATACGCTAAGATTCATGCTGGCTGGGGAGATGCCGTAAAACTTCCTTCAGCAAATATCCTTTATCCGCGTCCAAAATACAGCGACCGGTTGGCTTTTGCATCCACAACTGATGAGGAAGGAACTGCTTTTTACGCTTATTACACCAAACCAATATCAACCATTTACAATACTGATTTAAAATGGCAACGCAGACGAAAACTGGAAGTGGGTACCGATTTCAGAATAGGAAATACCAGGGTATCATTAACGGCTTTCAGAGATAAAACGTTCCAGCCCTATCGTCAAACAGATAATTATGTGCCAGTATCCTATAAATTAACTGACCAAAGCGATTTGCAAGAATGTCAAATTCCTTTAGAAAACCAGGGTTACGACATCGATCAGTCAACTGGTGTTGTAACAGTATCGGATGCCACAGGAGCATACGAAAGCGAAATGCTTAGCTATACAATAAAAAATAGATTCCATAATAATTCATATTACTCAAATGGCTCATCTGTTACAAGAAAAGGATTGGAATGGATTGTTGATTTTGGAAAAATAAAAGCTCTTAGAACTTCAATAAGGCTCGACGGTAGCTATTATTACTATAAGGGAATAAATGAAACCATCCAGGAAGGGACTTCTACCACTGCCTTATCAACTGATGGAACCCCTTATAAATATGTTGGTTTCTATGTGGGCAATGATGCTGTAAGTAATGGATCTGAAACTCAGAAACTCAGAACAAACGTTACTGTTGCAACACACATTCCGGCAATTCGGATGATTGTTTCGTGTCGTTTTGAAAGTTGCTTCTATGACTATTCCCGCCAATTGAGCGAATATTCAAAAGGAAACAGGAGCTATGTTGTGGATGATGCAGATTCTTATCTCCCTTCATCATCGGGTCAGAGTATTTATGATGGGAATAACTACGCGGCAACCTATCCTTTGTATTATAAAGCCATCAACGATATGGAAACTGAAATTCCTTTTCTAGAGAAATACATTTGGGCCAAAGAAAATGATGCAGATTTATATAATGATTTATCGAGATTGGTGAAGAAGTCAAACAGAGATTACTATTTCCTGTCAAGGAAGTATAGCCCCTATTTTTGTGCAAACCTGAATGTGACCAAAGAAATTGGCGATCGTTTATCAATCACATTTAAAGCCACAAATTTTTTTAATAATTCAGGGAAAATAAAAAACAGTCAGACTGGAAATTATGAATCGCTATATATGAACAGCTCCGGTAAAATTGCAAAATTCTACTACGGTCTGTCTATGAGAGTTAAATTATAAATGAATTAGACTGAGGTTATGAGTAAAAAAATCAACTTTTATCTGTTATTGTTTATTGGAATAATAACGTTGGTTTTTCAGTCGTGTAAAAACGATTATGATCACCTTTACCAGACATATAAGGTTACCGTACAGTTGAATTATCCTGAAGGATTTGAATCAGTTGAAAATGTCAGCGTTACTTTGATTAACACAACAAATAATACTACCTATACGGGTAGCACTGCTTCCAACGGAATTGCAACGTTTGAGGTTCCCTGTGGTATATACGATGCAGCAGTTTCCGAAATGCGCACCATCGCTGAAACCTCTTATATTTTCACTGGCAACAAAAGCATTTCTGTAATTGAATCAGATAAAAATTCGGGTGCAGCAACCATAGAGCTTTCGGTATCTCAAACCGCAACAATTATTATAAAAGAATTATATGCAGGTGGTTGTCAAAAAGATGATGGTTCAGGTTTTTTCGCCAGAGATAAATACGTTATTTTATATAACAATTCAGAAACTGCCGTGTCAATGGATAATATATGTTTAGCTTTTGCTTATCCATACAATTCAAATGCAACCAATTATTTTTATTCAAATGGATCGCTCTCTTATGAAACGGAGGGATGGATTCCTGCAGGTCAGGGAATATGGTTCTTCCCCGAAGGTATAAACCTGGCACCCGGAGAGCAAATAGAAATTGCTCTCAACCATGCGATTGACAATACAGTAACATATAGTCAATCAATTAACTTTGCCAATCCTGAGTATTATTGTACATATGACATTGATGTATATTCACTGGTATCTTATTATCCTGCTCCTTCATCACTAATCCCTACTTCTCACTATCTTTCAGCAGTAAAATATGGCAACGCAACTGCATGGCCGCTTAGCAACTCTTCACCAGCTTTCTATATATTTGCGACCAAAAATGTTACTCCTACTGAATTTGCCAACAATGTTGACAACCTTGGATATTACAATGGATCACCTATACAGGGTTACCTAAAAGTACCATCAGAATGGATTATTGATGGAATTGAGGTCTATAGACAAGGAGATAATAATCAAAAAAGATTAACAGCTGCTATAGATGCAGGCTATGTGGATTATACTAGTCAATATGGATATACTTTGTATAGAAACGTGAATAAAGATGCAACAGAAGCAATACTTGAAAATGCAGGGAAACTTGTATACAATTATTCCGGAGGTACAACAGATTTGGTAGATGGGAGCACCGATCCCTCGAGCATTGATGCAGAAGCTTCTATTGCAAATGGTGCCCGGATAATATATAGTGACACCAATAGTTCAACAAATGATTTCCACCAAAGGAGAAAAGCTTCTTTACGCAATTAATAAGCAAGGATTAAGGCAATATGATAAAAAAGATATATATAACGTGGCTTTTATTAACCGGAGGAGTTTTTCATTCTGCCGGACTATGGGCACAAGCACAAAATACATGGACTGATTTCGAGTATGTTAAAAACTCAAACAGTTGGTTAACCAGCGAGAATGCTGCCGGACTGGATAAACTTAGCACAGAAAAAATTTCGTTTATCGAAGCATTCTTTAATAAGGAGAATGGTGATTTAATTAATTACGATCAGTCAAACGACAGTTATTCTTTTGGTGGTCTAACGGAATCGTTTTATAGATTAAACAAGGTTGTTTTTTATGGTAAAATGAAATATTCCAATTTCTCTGGTGAAAACATGGGCGGATCAACATTACTTGATCCATATTTTTCGTCGTTCGATATTGTTGAATATGCTGATAGTACAGCAGGAAAGAAAAAGATGGAGACTTATCATCTTATCGGAGCATTAAGCGTACCTGTTTATAAAAAATTATTAATGGGGATAAAAGCAAATTACAATACAATTAGTTATTATAAAATCAAAGACCTCAGGCACACAAACGATATTATGAACCTGGAAAGCACTGTAGGTTTATCGTATGCTTTTGACAAGATTGCTGATTTTGGGATAAACTATTATTTCAGAAAAAGGACAGAAAACACATGTTATCAGGCAGAAGGGAATACCGATCAACAATTTAATTCCTTAATTAGTTACGGTTCATTTTTCGGTACACAGGAAAATTTTGGACTTGAAGGGATCACTAAAAACAATGGAAATAATCCGTTTATCGATTATATTCATGGAGCTTCCATTCAAATTGATTTATTCCCTGAAAAAAATATTCACTTTTTTAATGAAGTGGGGATGAAATGGAGAAGCGGATATTTTGGTCAGAAATCATCAGTAGATATTCAATATACTGAACACGAAGCTGATATCTTTCATTACAAAGGAGTATTGGCTTTAAAAAGAGTTCAAACATTGCATCAGTTATCTGTTAATTTCGACCGGGAGGATTTGATTAATTTCGAAAACAGTTATAAAGAATCAACCACCGAAGGGGGGAATACTACCATTGTTTATTACGGAAAAAATGAGGTACTGGATCGTGTTTTATCTAAAGCATCAATTTTATATACGGGATATTTAAATGTTACCGATCACAATCCAGAATGGGAAATTAACGCTGGAGCTTCAATATGGAGAAGAGACCAGGTGGCAACATTCTATCCATATTACAGAAAACAAGATGTGAAACAGGTAATGGCTATAGCCTCTGTTAAAAAGAATATTATTCACAACAATAACATGTACAGTTTTACTTTGGGAGGAACTTATGGTTCGGGCAACGGAACTGAAAAAGAAGATGGGCACTATGCTTCGGCATCAGAAAGCTATGCTACTCTCGACCAATATTTATACCGCGAATACGAATACTTGACAGCAGGCAGGGCTACCGGAAACGTCGAATTTCGTTATACGAAAGCATTCCCGGGGAACTATAGAATCTACGGTACTATAGGATATGATTACACCAAAGCTTTTGATGTATCGTATATTGGTGATTCTTTTGGTAAACTGTCCGTAAATATTGGTTATATATTCTAGTTTTATTTTTTTTCACAATCAATCTATTGAGATATTAAAGTGTCCAGTTATTCATAAATTTATATCCGTTACTAAACAGATACTTAAAAAAATAAGCTTTAGGGAAAGTTACAGACTAACGGCCACCTACGAATAGGTGGCTGTTTTTTTATACCTTCGCGCCAAATCAAATAGTAATGCATTACCAAAAAATAAGCATACAAATCACTCCTTTTCAGGAGTGGCTGCGCGATGTGCTAAACGCACAAATGGCAGAGATCGGTTTCGATAGTTTTGTTGAAACAGAAAACGGTTTTGAAGCCTTTATACCCGCTAAAACCTATTCAGAAGAAAACCTGAATGCTGTTTTGGAAGACTTTTCCCAGGACTTTTCATTCGAAATAGAAACCGAGTTTATAGCTGACCAAAACTGGAACAAAGAATGGGAAAAAAATTACTTTAAACCACTGGTTATAGCCAACGAGTGCGTTGTGCGCGCACCTTTTCATACCGACTATCCAAAGCTAAAATACGAGATTGTTATCGAACCCAATATGGCTTTTGGAACCGGTAACCACGAAACTACATCGCTGGTTCTTGAGATGGTACTTAAAAATGAAATATCAGGAAAATCGGTGCTGGACATGGGTTGCGGCACCGGAATACTTGGCATTTTAGCTTCGATGAAAGGTGCGGAAAAGATCATAGCTATCGATATCGATAAATGGTCATACGAGGGAACGCTGGAGAATGCTCAACTTAATAACATCGGAAACATTGAAGTAAAGCAGGGTGACGCAGGCCTGCTGGGAAATGAAAAATACGACGTCATTTTTGCCAATATCCATAAGAATGTTTTGCTAAATGACATGGAGTCCTATTATGCGGTTTTGAATGAAAAAGGAACGCTGATAATGAGTGGATTTTATACCCACGATATTCAAGATATTAAAACCAAAGCCGAAAGCCTGGGACTGAAAGATGCCGGTTTTGTGGAGAAAAATAATTGGATAGCACATTCGTTTCTGAAGTAGCGAGCTACGAAATACGAGTTGCGAGCTACGAGTTACGAGTTACGGGACTTATTAAATAAAAGATTGAAGAAGATTGTTTTTCGCACTACCGACTTTTTTTACTTTTTACTTTTGCCGTTAAACTTTAAACCTTAAACTTTATACTTTAAACAACACCATGCAAGACCTATATAACTATTTTGCCAAACGTTGCGATTCTTTAAATGAAAAACATGTGCCTAAGTCGGTTATTGGAAGGCTGAAAAAGATCAATCGTTACGACAGAGAGAAGCTAAAAGGCATGCTCATTGAGAAGGCAAAACAACTGGAAAATTCCGGTCATAAAAATGTAATCAATTGGCTCGAAACCTGCATTGACCTTATCAACCAACATGCTTTTCACTTCAACCGGGTGTTTTTCAGCCCCGGCAATGAAATTAAAAATGAAATAAAATTGCTCCTCGATCGTGCTGAAGAAACGGTTGACCTATGCATATTTACCATTACCGATAATGAACTATCACGCAAAATTAAAGCCTGCCACAAGCGCGGTGTAAAAGTTCGTATCATCACCGACGATGAAAAAACTGAAGACAGCGGTTCGGAAATACTGAAACTGGCCAAAGCCGGAATACCTGTAAAAACAGACCATTCGCATTACCACATGCACAATAAATTTGGAATTATTGATAATCAGATTGCCATAACCGGAAGCTTTAACTGGACCTATACGGCCACTAAACACAACCAGGAAAACCTGTTGGCAACAACAAAATTTGAAATAGTAAAACAGTACCAGGAAGAATTCGAAAGGCTGTGGAAAACCTTATTCGATTTTTGATAATCAGAATTTCGGCACGGCTTCATTTCGTGGTAATTCCCAAATCTCCAGATCGCGAATATCACTTCCGTCGATAACAAAACGCAATGCTGTACAAACTTTATGAAATCCTTTGTAACCGGCAGCTCCCGGATTCATGTGTAAAAAATTGAGCTTTTTATCGTAAATCACTTTTAAAATGTGAGAGTGCCCGCTGATAAAAAGATTGGGTGGATTCGTATAAATATCAGGCTTTACATAGCGCTCGTAGCGCCCCGGATATCCACCTATATGAGTTATCCAAACATCCACATCTTCGCATGTAAACCTCTGGTGCATTTTATACACCACACGCACATCCTGACCATCGATATTACCGTAAACTCCTTTTAAGGGTTTGAATTCGGCTAACTTATCGGCAGTTTCGATGTTGCCAAAATCGCCGGCATGCCATATTTCATCTACCTCCTCGAAAAAAGTAAAAAGCCGGGGATGAATAAATCCATGGGTGTCCGATAACAGGCCGATTCGCATCATATTTATTTGTCTTATTCGTACAAATTAAGTTAAATTTGTTTCTATTAACTAAATGTTTAAAAAAAAGAATAATATGATTTCAATAGTTGCCAGATTTAAAGTTTCCAAAGAACAAGAAGAAAAATTCCTTAAATTAGTGAATAGCCTGATAGAACCATCTCGTGCCGAAGCTGGTTGTATTGAATACATCTTCCATAAAGACGTAAAAGATCAGCTGTGCTATTGCATGATTGAAAAATGGAAAGACCAGGCTGCTATTGATCTTCACAACAACACGCCGCATTTCACCGAAGCAATTCCTAAAATAGTTAAAATTGCGGAGGTAGAAATTAATGTTTACGAACCGGTATAGGAAGTCTCGATACTCTAATAAAAAAGCTAAACAAATGAAACAGGTAGTAATAGTACGTCACGGGAAGGCTGTCCCCTATGGTTATGAAGATGATTTTACGCGCGATTTAAGGGAAAGGGGTGTGAGCGATGCCAAACTTGTTAGTAAAGAATTAAGGAAACAAGGCATTTCTCCGAGTGTTATTATTTCCAGCCCGGCAAAAAGAGCCATTAAAACCGCGCTTCTTTTTGCCGAAAACCTGGGCTTCGACCAAAAAAAGATTATCGAAATAGAAGATATTTACGACGGTTTAACCACCGGCGAATTTCTTGATTTGATAAAAAAGTTACCGTCCGATGCCGATACTGTGTTCTTCTTTGGTCATAATCCGGGCTTTTACTATTATGTGTGTAACTTACTCGAGGAATTTTACAACGATATGCCAACGACTTCAACTGTGGGAATAAACTTTGATGTTGATAAATGGGAAGAGGTTGATACCCGCAGCGGGAAACTGGCTTTTCATCTGGTTCCACGGATGTTTAAATAGATTTTAATTTGCATGGTGGTCTGGACGATCTATCATGCATTTCCTTTATTTTGTGGTAACGAATAACATTCTTCTAAAACGAACACCAAACTGAGGCACATTAAAACCATTGGATCGTTCGCTGCCGTAACCGGTATTGGGACAACTAGTTAAGCTTTATGCTGCTTTTGATACCATTGAAACTGCAGAAGGAGTTGAATCCGGACTTCTAGCCGGTGGCCTAAAAGTTTCATCCATTCCTACCATTTACGGCATTCTTATATTTCTCTTTTCGCTATTACTCTGGTTTATTTTAGATAATACTCAATCCCAAAAATCAGAATAACATTTTTAGTAACTTTGGCACCTGATAAATATTTTTGTTCATGCAGCTATTTTATGTTCCAAATATTTCAGGTGCCGAAGTCATTTTAGATGAAACGGAATCGAAACATGCCATTCGCGTACTTCGCTTAAATGCAGGTGATGAGATTGAACTGATTGATGGCAAAGGTGGACTATACAAAGCCTCAATCACCGATGCCAATCCAAAAAAATGCAAACTCAGTATATTTGAATCACGAACTAAATTCGGACAAAAAGATTTTCATTTGCACATTGCCATTGCTCCTACCAAAAACATCGATCGTTTTGAATGGTTTCTCGAAAAATGTACGGAGATTGGCATCGATGAAATTACCCCTCTCCTTTCGGAACATTCGGAACGAAAAGTGATAAAACCCGAGCGCCTAGAAAAAATTCTTGTTTCGGCTATGAAACAATCCGTAAAAGCATATTTACCTCAACTCAACGAGCTGACAAAACTCTCCGACCTGATCAACCAGTCTAAAGATCAACACAAATTTATTGCTCATTGCAACGACGGAGAAAAACCCCATTTAAAAGATGTGATACAACAAAGCGAAGATGTACTCATCCTTATTGGCCCCGAAGGTGATTTTAGTCCTGAAGAAGTGGAACAGGCCAAAGAAAAAGGATTCAAAGAAATTTCACTGGGCAGTGCACGGCTTCGTACCGAGACTGCAGGTGTAGTAGCCTGTCACATCGTTAACCTGGCAAACGAATAAAATTACCTAAAGAATTCCCCTTCTCTACCGCTCTCTCCGTGAATCATTCCGAACCACATTAAAGGGTTGACAAAGCTCAATTACTTCATTCAGTCAATTCAATCCTAAACGCAATCAAATATACGCTGATCCTAAAAGCACAATCTTTATTTAAATAAGGATAAAAACTGACCTCCTGAAACAAATTGTAACGATTTGGGAATTAAGGCGTCATAATAAAAACAATCTCTTTTAAATACTGATTTTCAGAAAAACTACCTACAAATGATAAAAGACTTATTAAAACACAGTGTACGTTCACTAAAAAAACAAAAATCGTATACGTTCATCAATATTCTGGGACTGGCGATTGGAATTACATGCAGTTTAATCATTACCATTTATATACTTCATCAGGTTAGTTACGACCAGTATCATGTAAAAAAAGACCGGATTTACAGGCTGATTCTGGATGGTAAAATAGGAGAACAGGAAGTACTTGTTTCATCTACCGCTGCGGTTATCGGGCCAACCATAGTCGATGAATTCCCTGAAATTGAAAGTTTTATGCGTTTGAATACTTTTGGCGAAACAATTATTAAAAATGAAGATATAAACTTTATCATTTCCAATTGGGCTGAAGCGGATTCCACATTCTTTGATTTCTTTTCCATCCCTCTTTTAAAAGGTAACGGCAAAACGGTATTGAATGAACCATACACCATGGTTTTATCCGAATCGACAGCAAAAAAAATCTTTGGAGATGAAAATCCGATCAATAAAGTATTAAAGATAAATACCCGTTCAGAGGCATACAGGATTACCGGAGTCATGGCTGATTTCCCTGAAAATACACACTTTAATGCTGATATTCTCACTTCATACATGACCAATCCGCGATCGAGAGATCCCGAATGGATGAACAATAGTTATGAGACCTATGTAATGCTTCACGAAAACACCACGCCTGAACAGGTAAATGCCCGCTTTCCGGGATTAGTTGAAAAATACATTGGGCAACGTGTATACGATATGTTTGGAATCTCAATTAATGACTTCTTTTCGCAAGGTAACCGATACAACTTCTACCTGCAGCCATTAACCAAAATTCATCTCGATCCCACTGTGGAACACGAGGTAAAACCTGCAACTGATCCAAAATATTTATGGATTTTTGGAAGTATCGCAATTCTTATTATCGTAATTGCGTCAATAAATTTCATGAATCTTTCTACAGCGCAGGCCAGTAAACGAGCTAAAGAAGTGGGAATTAAAAAAGCTACCGGTGCTTCACGAAAAAGTTTGGTTACACAATTTTTAAGCGACTCTGTTATTATTTCATTCATTGCACTGGTATTTGCTATACTCATTGTTCTTTTTACACTTCCCGTTTTCAATCGTTTAATTGATGCGAAAATGAGTATTGTTTTTTTATTGCATTGGTATACCCTCCCCGCACTTATTCTATTTTCATTATTTGTTGGAATTCTTGCAGGTATTTACCCGGCGTTTTACCTTTCGTCGTTTGTCCCGGTAAAAGTATTGCACGGCAAAGTACGCGATGCCATGAAAAACGGCAAATTGCGCAGTATTTTAGTTTCGCTGCAGTTTCTTATTTCAATTGTGCTTATTATCGGAACCATGATAATGTATCGTCAGCTTCATTTTATGATGAATAAAGATCTGGGCTTCAACAAAGAACAGATGCTCGTTATTCGACAGGCCGGAGCAATTGGAAACAAAGTGAAAACATTTAAAGAGGAAATCAAAAAAATTCCCGGAGTTTCACTTGTTTCGGCATCAACTGCAATACCCGGACACAACAATAATAACAACGGTTATAGGCTTGAAGGACATTTAGATCAAACGTATCTAATGCAAACCAACTGGGTTGATTACGACTTTTTTGAAACCTACCAGATAAAACTTTCCGATGGACGATTTTTCGACCAATCTTTTCCGTCGGATGAGGAGGCCTGTGTTGTGAATGCACAAACCGTTAAGGAATTTGAACTGGACGATTTTTCCACATCCCGGTTTATTGTTAACGACACCGAGGATGAGGAAACCTACCTTCCGATTATTGGGGTGGCCGACAATTTCCATTTCAGGTCGTTGCATAACCGATTAACGCCCTACATTATGCGTTTTAAAACTGATAACCGAAATTTTGGTTACATCAGCATCAAATTCGATTCTGAAGCCAACACACAAACCATCAACCAGATTGAAGCCGTTTGGAAAAAGTTTGCCCTGAACAATCCGATGCAATATTTTTATATGGATAAAGACTTTAATGAAATGTACAAATCGGAAAGTCAAAATGCCAGTCTTTCAGTTTTGTTTGCCATACTCGGTATTTTTATTGCAGCACTGGGCCTTTTTGGATTAACCTCGTTTACCATTGAGCAACGTACCAAAGAAGTGGGTGTTCGTAAAGCACTTGGAGCATCAAATGGCAGTATTTTCTACCTTATTTCAAAAGAAATTATTCTTCTCGTTTGTGTGGCAACTCTAATTGCCTGGCCGCTTATTTATTTTGCTGCCAACAACTGGTTACAAAATTATTATTACCGCATTAAACCGGGTGTTTTGGAGTTTATTCTTGGCTTTGTTATTGCCATTGCCATTGCCTTACTAACAATCAGTTATCGTACCATGCAATCGGTAAGAACCAATCCGGCTTTAACCTTGAGGTACGAATAAATTCAGTTTAAAGAAAGCAATGGTTAAAAGCAATCCCGGAGAAGACTTATTGAAACAGAAACCGTTGCGCCTGTGAAGTCACAAAATATTATAATCACAAAATAAAAAAATGCCACCTCAAATGAGATGGCATTTAAACCATTAAAATCTCACTATTTAAACAGTTGTATCTTCTACCACAACCGGTTTAATTACTGAAGTTTGTGCAATATTGTCGGCAATTGGACAACGCACTGCAATTTCATTCAGGAAAGTTTCTTTTTCCTCAATACTCATATCAGCATCAATATCAACAAATGTCCTTAGCTCGGTAAAACCGGCACGGCCTTCTGTTGTTTTTCCCAAAAGAAAATCTTTATCAATATCACCCTGTACCTCAACACTAATTCCACGTAAATCAATTCTACGTTGATTTGCAATAATCCGGCCTATTGCACAAATACATGCAGGCAAACTTGATAAGAATATTTCAAGCGGATTAGGACCTTCATCGTTACCTCCGGCCATTTTAGGCTGATCAATTACAAAAGGATGAGAACAATTAATTTGAGTTGCAAAAGAAGTGCCCATTTCAGCACTTACTTTCATAGTAGTTATTGCCATATGTTTATTATGTTTTGATTTATATTGTCATAACAATTCTAGTCATAAATAAAACAAATTCACATGACATTGATCAGATTAAGAACATAATTTCATAATAAATTAAAACTTATTTAAGAAAGATATAAAATGAATTAAAGAAAGATTCGTTTTATAGCACCTGCCAGAGCCATAAAGATTGGTATCAAAAAAATAAATATTGTATATAAAACCCAAAATTTAAACATCAGCTGATCTGAGAAATTAAATGCCCAATTGCCTGATAACAAAAAAGAAATGACTCCCCAAATCGTACATAATATTAGATTTACGATTAAAACAATTTGCACAATTTTACTGAATCCCGATTTTATTTTCGGACTATACAAAAGATAACTAAATGTACCATAGGCGAATACAATACTCCAGGAAATTAAAGTTCCTAAAGGAATATTCCTGCTCCCATTTAAATTTCTCCCTAAAATTTCAGGATTTATTACAAAAAAATAGATTGCAGCAAGCAACAGTAATGGCAAAAGAAGATATCTAAATCCTTTCAAGTTCATTATTCTCAACAATTAATGGCAGACGTATCCATTCGCGATACAACAAAATTCCAACAACAATCGCTGATAACAAATCAGCAAAAGGATAACTTAACCAAATACCGTCAATCTCCCAAAACTGCGGTAAAATATAAAGTAGAGGTATTAATCCGATTACCTGCCGGAATAAAGTAGCAAAAATCGACAAACCGGCCTTTCCGATAGCCTGAAAGAAATTAGATGCAACTACCTGATAACCAACCAAAGGCAAGGCCAATATGACCAATCGAAGCCCTCTTACAGAAATATCGTATAGAACCTGGCTATCGCTATTAAATACCTTAACGATTATTCCGGGGAACATTTGAATAAAAACAAAGGAAACAATGGCAATTAAGGTTGCTGCCAGTAATGATATCCGAAGCGTATCTTTTATCCGTTTCACCGACTTGGCGCCGTAATTAAAACCAATAATAGGTTGCGATGCCATGTTAAGTGCAACAATAGCCATTACCACAAGAGTAATTACAGAATTTATAATTCCCATGGCACCAACCGCCAGATCGCCTCCAAAATCGATGAGTTTTTTGTTTAACAAGCCCTGCACAAAGCTGCCCGCAATCTGCATGGAAAACGGTGCCATACCAATGGCAATAATTTCTACCACAATATACCAATCGAAACGAATATTTTTTAGCCGAAGCTTTATAACAGCGTATTTACTTTTTATAAAGTGATATATTACCCAAACCATGATGACAAACATGGAAATAACGGTAGCATAAGCAGCACCTTTTACTCCCATATCGAGCCAGAAAATAAAGATCGGATCAAGAATGATATTGGTTATCGAACTCAGAAGCATCGAAATCATAGCAATTTTTGCGTTACCTTCTGAACGAATTACATTATTCAGCGAAAATCCGATAACCATAAACGGCACTCCAGCAAGCACAATGTTCAGGTAGTCGTTAGCGTATTGAAATGTTTCGTCTGTTGAACCAAACGAACGCAGAATTGGCACTTTGAGCGGATAAATAACAACCATTATCAAAACAGATACAACCAGCATCAGCAAAAAACCGGTTCCGAGTGTTTTTTCAGCTCTGTCCAAGTCCTTCTTCCCCAGGTTAATTGACACGTAAACTCCCGAGCCAATACCGATGAGCATTCCAAAACCCATCATAATCAACATTACAGGAAAAATTACGGAAATACCTGAGAGTGCCTGGGCTCCTACCCCTTGACCAATAAAAATCCGATCGACAATATTATAAAGAGCATTAACAAAAACACCTATAAAAGCCGGTATAAAATACTTCAGCATCAACCGGCCAACATGTGCCTCTCTTAATTCTTCAATATTTTTCATGCGATGGCAAAGGTATGGATTATAAATAAACATTTATTAGCCAACTTTGCTTAAGCTCGATTAATAACGTAAATTTGCGACACTTACAATTACAGTATGACAAAAAGCAAAATTAATCAAGAGATAAAAAATAAGTTATTCTCAGCTAATACAACTGAAGTTATAGCTGCAATTAACCTGCTGAAAGAAAAAGGCAACAAAGAATATCTTCCTATCCTGTTCGAAATACTGGTTGCCAAGCCCGAAACCGAAATTAAAAAAGCCATTCTTGTATTGTTTGGAACGGTTAAGGATAAGGATACCATTCCGTATTTTGTCGAAGCCCTGCAGGAAAATAAATTTCAAAGTATCAGAAAGGAAATACTTACTACCTGCTGGCAAAACGGACTCGATTTTAGTCCTTACATCAGCTTGCTGGTTGATATTATTGTTACAGATACATGGGAAGTTGCTTTTGAAGCCTTTACGCTGATCGAAAACCTGGAACATTTTCCTCCTGAAGAAGAGATGCACCCGATTAAACTCAAAATAGCTTCTCATTTAAAAACCTCAGAAGAACAAAAAGCTTATTTTCTTGAAGAAATATTGAAGTTAGCTCCATAACAATTTTAGTAAGATTGAGGAATTTTATAAAAATACTGCTCATTGGTTGTATTTTACTAATAGACCTAACCTGTAATGCACAAAACGAAACGTTTCTGCAACCCTTCTCTGCTTTGTTAATTAATAATCCTTCGTTTGCCGGATTTGATAAAAACACCGACTTTCACACAGGAAACCAACATTACTATCTGTCGAAGGATGAAAGTTACAATCTGTTTTTTACGACCTACGACACCTATTCAGAGAAACTAAAAGGAGGAATTGGAATCGCATACCAACACGGCATAATCGGAAACAATAATATCAGCACTTCAGAAATAGGTTTTTCCTACTCGAAACCGATTAATTTGAATGATGATAACCGAATAATAATATCGGTACATTCTGCCGCATTGCTTGCCACCAAACAGTGGTTTGCCTACATGGCCGACCGGATATTTATAAGAAATGACGATCCGGTTAGTCCTCCCGGCAAAAAGTTTACACGTTATTTTCTAATTAAACCCGGTTTGGGTTTTCTGTGGGACACCAATTCTTTTATCTGGGGAGCATCGGCTAATGTCCCCTTTAAATTCAAGCTGTCGAACGACGAAACCGAAGGATTTCAGCAAAGCGATCAGTTGCCTTTTAATCTCTCATTTTACATCTCTAAAAAAATGAAAGGAAATCGCAAAGGATTAAAATCGAGCCCGGTTGAAACCATTCCTGAGCTATTAATATTCTACAACGAGGCCTTCTTTTTAAGCCGGGCGTCGTATAACGTAAATTATACCGACCGCAGTTATGGATTTTTCTTACAAAACGACCTTAAAAACCAGGTTCATTGTTTGGGAGGCAGCATTGGTTATCGCACCGGCAATTTGAAATTGAAACTGGATACAGGAGTTGGCCTTCCGGGTATTTCGGAATATACAGGTATCGTTGCCGAACTCTCGGTTGCCATCAGTATTGCTCCTGAATATTACTCAAAAATAAAACCCTGGGCTCCTCAATTTTAGGATTATCCATTTTATTTCAAATGGCCTGCATTTTTTATTTTGCCAGGCTCATTTCATTTAGTATTTTGGCGAAGATTATAAAAGATAAGGGATAAACTGATGAAGCTAAAAATTCTTGTTCTTTCTTTTCTTTTTATGCCTTGTATTTTACTTGCGCAGGACAATGAATTTTCGCAATTTTTTGCCAATCCGCTTCATCTGAATCCGGCATTAACCGGAACTTCTGAACTCCCCAGAACCGTTATTTCATATCGGAACCAGTGGCCTCAAAAAGGTAATTCTTTTACAACATATTCTGTTTCGTTCGACTATCTTTTAAAAAAGCGCAATGCAGGGGCCGGCATAAAAATATTTCACGATCAGGAACCCAATAATATTATCAATAAAAGTTCGGCTACCCTATCGTACGCTTACCATTTAACATTGGGTTTGGAAACGTTTATGACCCTGGGACTGGATGCAGGAATTGTTTTGAAACAATACAATATGAACGGATTAATATTTCCGTCGGAAATTGACCAGCTCAGTGGCACTATTACACCGGGGAATCCTATAATTATAAGCGATGAAAAGAAGAGTTATCCCGATTTTGCTGTTGGCATGGCTGGTCAACACAAAGAAGTATTCTGGGGGGCCAGCTTTCATCATATCACCCGACCTGATGAATCGATAACTGCCGGCGACGAAGTTAACAGAATTCCCATGAAAATTACCCTACATGCCGGAGCCCGCACACACAAATTACATCATGGTTTGTTATCGCGTCCGTTTACTTTGTCGCCCAATATACTGTACCAGCAACAAGGTTCGTTTAAACAGCTTAATCTTGGATTGTACATGATCGAAAAATCATTTTTATTTGGAGGGTGGTTCAGAAACAACATTGATACACGACCTGACGCATTTATTTTCCTTATTGGATTTGCACGCGAGAATTTCCAATTCGGATACAGTTTCGATTCAACACTTTCGAAACTATCCAATTACAGTCATGGATCTCACGAATTTTCATTAACGCTGTTTTTGGGGAAGAAAAGTCAAACACCAATCAGGAATAAATTACTGATACCGATGATTTAATATTTCACTTTTACTTGTTCACTTTCGATAAGTTCCCAGGGAACAATGTAATGTTCTCCCATTCCAGGTTTTCTCGTCTTCATTTTAACACTATAACCTTTGAAAACCTTTACGCCCGGATGAAACTTAGGAATGGAAACATTCTCTTCTCTTTTCATGGTAATATTTTTACTCTGTTAACAGGAATCGATACAATAAGTATTAAAAAAATACAATGGTCAAAATAGAGTACACAGGTCGAAACAGGTTGCGTCTTTATACGGTAATAAAATATACGACCATTTTAAGCAAATAGCAATAGATTAAAGAAATAAATTCAATAAAAGATTTAAAAAAGAAGTGTAACAGTGCCTTGTTGTTTATGCTCTTTTCCGGTGAAATCGAAGTACTGAATCACCCAGGTATAAACACCCTGTGGAGCAAAATTCCCATTTTTCATTTTTCCGTCCCAGCCTGTTTCCTTACTCGTGGATTTAAAAATGACTTCTCCCCAACGGTTAAAAATCAAAAGCTGATACCCATTATCAGCAACTCCTTTTGAATATATTCTGAATTCACGATCCTGTTCAAGCGTCGCATTGGGCGAAAATGCATTGGGAGGAAAAAGTTTATCGAAAGAAATGGCTACTTCATGTGAAACCGTATCGAAACAGCCCCAAAGGTTTGTGGCTTTTAGCTCCACCTGGTAAAAACCCATTTCATTAAAATGATGAACAGGATTTTCTTCAACCGAGACCGCCGACATATCATCGAAACCCCATTCATAATTATCCGCTCCAGCTGTTTCGTTATAGAAATTAATCTCTGCATCGCTGATTAGAGCCACTTCAGGATCAGCATAAAAGGCTGCTGAAGGAACCGGGTAAACATGTATGGTATCGTCATAAACAACAGTATCAGAGCAACCTGTAACCGACGAAGTTGCGATAAAGCGAATTACATTCTTCGAATTTTCCTCAGCATAAATGTGCTCCGCGGTATTTCCGTTTCCTGTAATTCCGTCTCCCAAACTGTAAATAAAGTTTACCTGATCGACGGGATCAGAAACATTTGCCTCCACTGAAACCGCAAGCGGAGGACATCCACTGGAAGTATCAACCGAAACAAAAAATACAGGTTTACGCTTCCAGTTGAACACCGCAGTATCTGTTTTGCATCCGAATTCAGAAACAACCTGAATGCCAAGATCAGCAAAAGGCCCGGAACTCCTTTTTATCTCAAGCGGGCCTTTTGTGTTAGCGGGGTGTTGTAATATCTCTTCGGGTAATAAATCCGACAAATCCCAGTTATAAATATCATTCCCGTTTCCTGAACCAACATAATAGATTTCCATTGTTTCAGGATTACAATCGTCTTCATCGAACGAAAGGCCAACTGTTGGAATAGGATAAACAGTGATGTAATCTGATAAAATACCGGAGTTTTCACATCCTTCCAGTGAAGTAACAGTTAAACCTAAATCGAAAGTTTTTACTGTTGTTTCCAGATTTTCATAAATGCTTTGTGGATTACGGATGTCAGAAGTATTTCCGTCGCCAAATTCCCACGCATATTGCTGAACAGCTTCAGTTGACTTCGCATCGAAATTCACCTGTAAAGGTGTACACCCTTCGTTTACATCGGCAAAAACTTCAACATTTGGAGTAACGGTAACCTGAACGCTTGAAGAATCAACACAGCCCTGCTCATTCACAAGCAGTCCAACCGTTCGTCCCAACTGCCCAAATCCAAGCGGAATAATTACCTGTTCCAACCCCTCTGCTTCAAAATAAACCGAATCGTTATAAAGCCAGGTAAACATGGTTTCCTCGTAGGTATCGCCATTATAATTCAATTCAAGGTTATACCCCTTGCATTTTTCCTCATCCGTTTCAAAGTCAGCCAAAGGTTGATTATGAAATCCTATTTCCAGCGTATCGGCAAACAGGCAACCAACAGTATCCTTTATTTCCACGACAAACTGATAAGTACCAAAATCATCAACATTAATGGTTGGGGAACTACTGTCGGGATGTTCGATATTAACTTTATCGGGTTGCACTACTGTTAACACGGTACTTGCACTCCCGCTAATAAAAGATAAATTTATGGTTTGGCTTTTGCTTCCGCAAACAAGTGTATCCAAAGAACTGTAATCCAAAACAGGCTTAATACTATATTTAACGCTGATGCTATCGTAGGTTTCGCAACCATATTCATTTGTTAACGCTATCGTATACCAATCTTCATCAGAAACGGTAATGGTCTGTGTTATTTCTCCTGTACTCCACAGGTAGGAACTGTGTTCGCCGGGATCGAGCACCACAGAATCTCCCTTACAAATAATGTATTCAGGTTTTAATTTATTCTCAGGAAGAGAATGTACCTGCACATAAAATTCCGCTGTATCAATACAATAGTCCAGTTTACCAACTGCGGTGTAAACCGTATTCACAGAAGGATAAGCTACCGGATTGGAAACGCTTGTTGAACTGATATAATTACCAGGGGTCCATGAGTATGTATACTGCCCATCAGTTTCTACATTTAGTTCCACCGATTCACCCAAACATATTTCATACTCACGTTTGTTCGAAAAGGCAATCTTACTCACTTGGATCGATGCCGAAGCGGATAAACTTACTTCAGGATCGTCTGACATTCCACCAAACTCCACTACAAATCCCTGCGCTCTGTAATACTGTGAGTTTGGCCCGTCTCCACCATTCGGAAGGTCATTCCACGATTTTGGTACTGAGTTCGGGTTGCTATTTATATGGGCATAATCTTCATCGTCTCCCGATACTTTTATGGAATTGTTTGGTTCTCCTTCATTCCAAAACGAATACCTGCCATTGACTTTGTAACCATTGTAAATTCCCTGCCAGAAATGTATTCCGGCTTCGGGTCCTGTCGCCCAAATCCACCTTCCTTCCGATGTTCCTTCCTTTTCGCTGTCGGTAGCACCAATCCATCCTACTCCATCGATTTTGGTCCAGATAAAATCATTTTCTTCAACCGATGTGATGGTTGCCAGGTAGCCTTGTAATCCATAATACTTCATTCGGGCAGCAGAATCGCGGGCCTCCTCCCAGGTAATATCCAATGAGCTTACATACCTGTAAAAATGCTCTGTCTCCGGTAAATAATCAGCGTCGAGTAAACCAATGGAGAAAGAACGGATTCCCAGATCAGGAACTTCTGCAATATTTTTATAAAAAACATCCGCAATGGCATTTTCGTATTGCGTTGTATTGCCGGCACCTTTTATTTCGAGATCACCCTTCACTCCATCCCAAACATACTGAAACCCGGCGTGTGCTTTCCAAACCAGAATGTCCTCGTCATTCTTGTAATTGGCTATAGAAATTTTCATACCTTCGCTGTTATTGTCAAAGGTCACATTGCTAATGGAGATGTTTGGAATAATCTTGACTGAATCGGAACAATAATGAATTACCGAGGTGTCGGGATTTATAATTTGGGGTGGAATGGTATCACTTCCGGCACAAAAAAAACCGGTACTTCCCCAAATGAAAAGAACAAAAAGAAGAAATACCGGTCTTATATGAAGCATTATTTACAGCTGCTTATTTTCTGTTCGAAAAATATTTCATGAACTGCGAGCGCTCGTACATCAACGGATCGGGAATATTTTTATAGGAAAGCCTTCCCCTGAAATCATCGATGGTTTTAAAATTCCATGTATTCATAAAAGCCGCTAATTCATCAAGCATTTTTGGCACCACCGACGCGCCATTAATGTATAATGTAGAACACAATTGCACCGCGTGTGCACCGGCAAGTAACTGCTTGATAACCGCATCGCCGTCGTGAATGCCCGTTGAGGCTGCAATATCGAGTTTTGAAATAGCTGACGAAACCATACCTACCCAACGCAACGATCGGCGGATATCAGCAGGAGAACTAAAAACTTCGGACGAAGTAAGCTCCAGTGTTTTTAAATTAATATCCGGTTCGTAGAAACGGTTAAACAAAACGACACCCGCTGCTCCGTTGGCTTTCAACTTATCTGCCATGCCGATAATATTGCTGTGATTGATGCCAAATTTGACGGCCACCGGAATGTTTACTTCACTTTTTACTTTCTCCAGAACATCAATATAAAGTTGTTCCACAACGCCGGGTTTTTCATTCCTGTCGGTTGGCAAATAAAAAATGTTCAGCTCAATGGCATCGGCTCCGGCCAGTTCAAACTCCTTGGCAAACGATGTCCATTCTTTCGACGACACACAATTTATGCTCGCAATAACCGGAATATCAACCGCTTCTTTAGCCTGTTTTATTAATTCCAGGTGTTTGGAAACGGAATTATCGCGCAGGTAATTTTTAATGTAATCTTCTGCTTCGGGATAACCCATATTTTGCTGATCTTTTTCCAGCATATTTGTTACCTCATTGTTGATTTGCTCTTCAAAAAGCGACTTCAAAACAATGGCACCAATGCCTGCATCGGCCAACTCTTTAATTTTATCGATGGAACTGGTTAGTCCTGAACTGGCTGCAATCAGCGGATTTTTAAGTTTTAATCCTAAATATGTAGTATCTAAATTTGCCATAATTCTATTATTTCTTTACGTTTTTGTTGCTGTCTTTTCAGGAAGATATCAGGATTAAAAATTCTGAAAACCTCCCGGTATTGTTTGTTCTAATTAATTCGAATAGTTTCTACTGCCAAATATCTTACTCCCAACGCGGATTAAGGTACTCCCCTCTTCAATAGCAATGGGATAATCATCCGACATTCCCATCGAAATCTCTGTAAACGAATTGGAAGTGGAAAAGTATTTATTTTTCAGCGTATTAAAAATACTCTTTAACATCCTGAATTCATTTCTTATCTGATTTTCGTCATCGGTATACGTGGCCATGCCCATAACCCCAACAACTTCGGTATTTTTTAGTTCAGCAAATTCGGCAGAATTTAAAATCTCTTCCGCCTCTTCCTTCGAAAGACCGAATTTGGTGCTTTCTGTTGCGATATGAAACTGCAACAATACCCGAATGGTCCGGTTGTTTTTTTCGGCTTCTTTATTAATTACTTTCAGTAATTTCAGAGAATCAACACCGTGAATCAGACTGATAAAAGGAGCAATGTATTTCACCTTATTGGTTTGCGGGTGACCAATAAAATGCCACTCAATGTCTTTCGGAAGTTCTTCCTGTTTTTGGGTGAGGTCCTGCACCTTATTTTCTCCAAAAATGCGCTGACCAACGTTGTAGGCTTCTAATATGTCGCTGTTGGGTTTGGTTTTCGAAACGGCTACCAGGCGAACACCGGCCGGCAGACTTTTTAGTATTTCAGTAATATTCTTCCCTATATCCATTCCTTGGCTGAATTTAAACGTAAAAATATAAATAATACCGATTAGCACTTAATCTGAGCCATAAAATCATTTTATTCTTTGCGGCTTTTCATTGTTGGTACGCGTAATAACTTGTTTTAAGTCTCATTGAAAACGAAGTGGAAAAAACTTGAGTCCAATGGATTGAATGTTGACTGTTCAGGGCCTGAATACTATGCGATAATAAATGTGAATTAGTCAGAAGTCAGAAGACAGAAGACGGAAGACGGAAGATGAAAAGAAGCAATTACCAGATGATCTGTTTATAAGACTTAAACTAGGCATTAGGCCTGACCCGCCTTCGAGAATAAGCGTAAAAAAAATAAATGTAGTGAACGTAAAAAAATCAAGGCTGTTTGACGAACGTTAGACCTGAGGGACGAAGGACTAAAAGGAGGAGTTCCTTGATTTTAGTGATTGAAATTTATTTTTAGCTTTTTATCGTCAGCGGCAGCATTTTTGCCAACTTTTTTTGCTGTAGAAAAAAGTTGGTCGCAGCGAAGCGAGAAAAAACTAATGAAATGGGTTGAATGTTGGTTATTCAGGCCCTGAATACTGTCCGATAATAAATTTGAATTAGTCAGAAGACAGAAGATAAAAGACGGAAGATGAAAAGAAGCAATTACCAGATGATCTGTTTATAAGACTTAAACTAGGCCTTAGGCCTGACCCGCCTTCGAGAAAAAGCGTAAAAAAAATAAATGTAGTGAACGTAAAAAAATCAAGGCTGTTTGACGAACGTTAGACCTGAGGGACGAAGGACTAAAAGGAGGAGTTCCTTGATTTTAGTGATTGAAATTTATTTTTAGCTTTTTATCGTCAGCGGCAGCATTTTTGCCAACTTTTTTTGCTGTAGAAAAAAGTTGGTCGCAGCGAAGCGAGAAAAAACTAATGAAATGGGTTGAATGTTGATTGTTCAGGTACCAAATATAATTCAAGAATAAATTTGAATTAGTCAGAAGACAGAAGATAAATTTCCTACTAATTATTCTATTCAAAAGAGAAAAAAAGCCCCCGCCCGAAAGCGGGGGCCAATAAATTTAACCGTTATATTTTTTTACCAATATAAAACACGTAACCGTAAAACTCTTTGTACTTGTTATAGAGTTGTTTTTCGTGACGTTGATTGGCAATAAAACCTTCGGCAGCCTTGTTGCCGGCATGTTCTTTCAGAAATGCTTCCTGTACCGGAACCTGGGGAGCAAAAAAATGTTCGGTCCAGCATATTTCAGGAAGGATAAAACTTGCCACCGGGATGTAACCGGCTTTTTGCATTTTAGCTACCTGGTTGGGAATGGTGTCGATACCCGGGTAGGCATCCATCCAAAAGTCGGTAATTTCAGCGGGGCGTTCTTCGGTAAACCACGATGCCTCTGAAACAGCTACATAAGCACCTGTTTTCAAGAACTTCCGCCATTCGCTCAGGCCGCGCTCGAAACCAATATTATAAATGGCTCCTTCCGACCAGATCAGGTCGAGTTCTTCGTCCTGAAACCAAAGATTGTCCATTGAACCAACCACGCCCTTTACGCGGCTCTGCAGTTGCTGTTCATCGGCATTGGCGTTAAACAGGTCGATAAAACGGGGAAACAAATCGACGCCGGTAATTTGTCCCGGTGCGTTTTGTGCCAGCACCATGGTCTGACCTCCTGTTCCGCAACCAATATCGGCGATGCGCGAATTTTCATCCAGGTTCTCAACAAAGCTTAATGCTTTAACGGTAATTTCGGGGCTTCCGGGCCCCTGACGCTTTACGTTTGAATAATAATTACAAATTAAATTTACATCGAATTCGTGTATTGACATATGATCGTTACTCATGATATACTAATTTTTATTTGTTGTTTATTGTTTTAAAACACCGGAACAAAGGCACAACATTTCCTTTGTCCGACATGAAATTATGAATTAATTCTACTCTAACACATTATCTATCGAGCATGATTCAGGAATTTTACCCCTTCTCCTAAGGAAAAGATTTGAAAAATCAATCCGGTTCTTTTTTCATTTTTTAATTATAACAGATTGATATGATTCATTTTCCAATAAATCTGTTCAGGTAGAAAATGTATAGACGTAAAAATAACCCGGGCAGAAATGCCTGAGTTTTATAAGGGATAAGCAATGGCCAAAACCAAAGCTTATTTACTTCACCAAATCCTTCTTCGTTTTAAACATCAAATGGTTTTAGGCTGGCAAAGATAATTAATTTTGGTTTCGGTTATTATATCATTCCAATTATTGTTAAATTAGCTCCACAGAAACCCGGTGAGCCCCGAAACGATTTGCAGCGAGAGACAGCCTCCCCAGGATTCCAAAAGACAAATTGAATTTATTCGTTTGTAAATCCGTCAGCAGACGGACAGACGTTTACAAACGGATATATGAATGAATAACAAAAACTTACTTCAATGCACAACAATTTGTACCATAAGCAAAATAACCCAACCGGTTGGGTTGCATACACGTTAGCAACAATACTAAACCGAGGACGAATCAGATTAATATGAAAATAAAAAATGCCTTAGATACAACCGCGTTAGATAATTTCATTTCTAAAGCGGATACTAGAACCATTGCGAAAATCCGACACGAAATTGGTGACATTTTATGGTATTGGTTAGGTGACCCTACCATTGAAAGAATTGAATTTATTGAGTTTTGTAATTACTATATGAAAGAATTTATTGATTTTGAAGTAGTAAAATCAAGAGTTTCCAACATAGAAGAATTCAGGGCAGAAAAGAAGAACTATAATAGCACTATTGGAATACATATTTCAAAAATTTTTCCAGAACTGGAGGAAATAAAAAAGAAGTTTGACAATATTCTTGACGAACTTCCTAATGGAATAAAAAAAGCAGAATTAATCTTATATCCAATCGCCCTTGAGGCTGGTGCAGATGCAAGCATGGAAGCTGCAATTTATTTTGCAGCTCAAGGAGAGCGTTTATTAGAACCTATTGATATAAAAAAAGAATGGCACCGTGTAATTTGTCTCGACATTGAGAGAGGAAGGCCAATGGGTAAAGTTTCGGAAGAAATTCTTGATAGAGCAAAATCACGAACTTTATCATTATCAGAAGCTTCAGAAATTTTACGACCTGATGAATACAATTCAAGATTCTTTGGATTTAGAGATGAAGAGGAAGATTTTATTGATGCAACTTTCGTGCGGGCTACAGAATGGTTTGAAGTGAAAGGTTTTGAGCCATGGCTAAATTCTTTGTTAAATGAACTTTCAACTGCATTTCAACACGGTATTGAGCACAACAGATTATCGTGGGGATTATTTTTTTGGTGCAGGTCAGATTTAGCAATAAACAAGGCAGAAAAAATTGGACTCGAATCATTACTTTTTGGACTACTTAGCGGAACAATAGAAAAAGATAAACCTTGGAAGATATTCTGGCAAGTAGATAGAACACACGATTATGTATATTACTTACCAATTGCCAGTTCAATTATATTCTGTTGGAATAGAATAAAGCCAACAAGTTTTAGTTCTAACTTAATAGAAAAAGCTATTGATTTACTTTTTCAAACTCAATTAAATTCTGGTGGCTGGCCGCTACTGTCAAAACAGAGTGAAGGTTGCATATTATCAACTTGCTTTGCAATTCATGCTTTGGCTATCGCCAAACCTTCTGGGTATAAATCAGCAATTCAAAACGCTAAAGATTGGCTGATTAAAGAACAAGACGAAAATGGTCTTTGGCACATACAGGGAGGCCCAACTATAATGTTATCAGTTTTAGTACTGGAATCTATTCATTTGGCATCAGAAAATTTTAATATTTCTTTCAATTTGAATAATACCAATGATAGATTAAACGAAAAAAGTAAAATGACAGAAAATAATATAACATTTGATTATTCTGGTGAAAGTTGGTTTAAAGCTCCAATACCAAAAACAAGTTCAGTTTCATATACTGAAGCAAAAGCTTCACATCCTCCAAAAATTGCTCTGATAACAGCTGTTGAAATTGAACTTCAAGCTGTTCTTAAAAAACTAAAGCCTCCTAAAGGGAAAAGAATGGTTCGTAGAGTAATTGATGGAACTGAAACATATTATATTGGAAGGTTCGGAAAATTTGAAGCAGTAGTGACAATGTGTAGCATGGGAACAATTGGGGCTTCAGCTGCAACATTAGCAGTAGATGCATTAATCAGGAATTGGAATCCTATTGGTATTGTGATGGTTGGAATTGCCTTTGGAGCTAGTTTACAAAAACAGAAAGTAGGAGATGTTTTGGTGGCCAGCAATATTATTCCATACGAGAATCAAAGAGTTGGTGAACAAATTATTTATAGAAGCCCAATCATACCATCTAGTAATGAACTAATTAATAGAATCAGAAATATTCTTGATTGGGAATTTTTAAGGCCAGACAATACAAAAGTAAAAAAACATATAGGTCAAATACTATCTGGTGAAAAGTTGGTTGATAACATAGAGTTTAAAAATAATCTAATTGAGCAGTATCCACAAGTTATAGGTGGTGAGATGGAAGGAGCAGGATTATGGTCAGCAGCTGATAAGCACAAGAAAAGTTGGATATTGATAAAGTCTGTATGTGATTGGGGGGATGGCAATAAACACGACGATTATCAGCCACTTGCAGCAGCTTCGGCGGTGTCATTATGTGAATTCATTTTCAATGATGAACATACATTGGATGGAATGAAATAGAAAGTACAGTTGCTAACAAAAGCTATATGTAATGCGGGATTCAGTAGGTAAATCAACCACAGTTCTTCGTAGCTGGCAACGCCAATTCGTCTTTGACGATTTGGCTATAAAAAACTAAAATATGAATAAACGAATTGGCTCAGTTGCAGCCTGACAATGAAGCGTTTCAAAGTCCCGCACTCCACATAGCCAAACCGTTAGCGGTAATATAATCCAAGCTCCTGCGTTTTAGATAAATATGAAAATAAAACACATAATAATAGTCGTTTTAAGTTTACTAATCTTGATTCCGACATTCGGACAAATTTTCCATAAAAACAAAGGAGTAAGTAAATCAATTGGAACAGTTAGTAATGGAAAACTGATTAACGGCTATAAAATTCAATACAAAGGAGACAACTTCAAATATTTTAGTGCATTCGATTATTTTGTTCTGGGACGATGTTATGTGCATTCGGACATTTATCGCATTGTAATTGATAGCTATAAAGATTTGGACAAAGTTTATCCAGATTACACTTTTAAAATCATGGAATGCTCAAAGAAAAAAGGAGGCAGACCATTTCCTCATAAAACACATCAAAATGGAACAAGCATTGACTTTATGACTCCATTAAAAAAAGAGAACAAACCAGTTCGCTTTTATGACAAAATTGGGATGTGGAGATACTTAATGGAGTTTGATTCAATTGGTAAAGCTCGTATAAATAAAGACATCGATATTGACTTTGACAAAATAGCAAAACATATACTGACCTTAGAGAAAAACGCCAGACACAATGGATATAGAATTAAAAAAGTGATTTTAGAGACAAACCTAAAAGATGAGATTTACAACTCAAAATATGGCGTGGAACTAAAAAATTCCAATATCTATTTTGTGAAAAGTTTACCAAAATCGATTGATAAATTACATGATGACCATTACCATATTGATTTTGAAAAAATATAAAATGACAAGATTTCTATTAATAGCATTTTTTACATTTTCAAGTATTATTTCAATTGCTCAGAATACAAAAATTGACCAAGCTAAGCTTATTCGTATAAACGATAAGGATACGACATATTTTACAAGAGTATTTGAAGTTGATATCAACAAGAGAAAAGTTTTTGTAATAAATCCAGTCATGAATTATTTAGACATAAAAGGCGGTAAACCAAAATATAGAGTTAAATTAAAAAGGACAGAGTGGAATAAAATAGAGCAACTAATTTCGGAAATTAATTTGTCAGATTATGAAGAGAAAAAGGCAGACATTAATGACTATTCACTAATACTTTATTTTAAAGACTCAAAAGTAAAAACATACACAACGGCAAACGAACTAGAGTTACTTAAGTTAAAAGAGATTATTAAAACGATAAGAGAAAGGTAAAAATACTACCGCTAACATTTTATATATTGCATAGCGGTTTCAGTGGTGTGCGTAGCTCGGATTCCCGCCTGATTGTCTCAGTCTGTGCCGGACAGACGGACAGACAATCACCCGAAATCCGCAACGACAACTTACAATTTACCGTTAGAATTAGCAAAACAATGAAAACAAGAAAAGAAATTAAAGAAGAATACAAACAATTAAAATTCTCTTCGGGAATTTTTCAGGTTAAGAATATTTCAAATAACAAAGTATTTATTGACAATAGCCCCGATATGCTTGCAAAGTGGAACCGGCATAAAACCGAGTTAAGGTTTGGCACCCATAAAAACAGGGAGCTGCAAAATGACTGGAACGAAAGAGGAGAAGAGAATTTTGTTTTTGAGATATTATCGGAACTGAAACCAAATGATAAAAAGGAAGTCAGTACTCCCAGGGAATTAAAATTGCTGCAACAAATGGTTATCGACGAACTGAATATTCCTGAAAAGTTAAGATACTAAAAGAAACAAGCGATAACCACCGTGTCGTTAATCGAATAATACTACATTCGAATCCCAATTAAAAAGGCATGTTTAAGCTCTTAAAAAATATAGACCGAAAGGATTATAAAGCCAAATTTGGAGGCCGCGAAATTCTAAAATTTATCGGTCCAGGGTTGTTGGTTACCGTTGGTTTTATCGATCCGGGAAACTGGGCATCGAACATTGCGGCCGGAGCCGATTATGGTTATTCGCTGTTATGGATGGTAACGCTGTCGACTATTATGCTTATTGTATTGCAGCATAATGTGGCGCACCTTGGTATTGCTACCGGCCTTTGCCTCTCGGAAGCTGCCGCAATCTATGTGAAGAAAAAATATTCGCGATGGCTGCTTTCTTCAGCCATGTTAGCATCGGTTTCAACATCGCTGGCCGAGATTCTGGGAGGTGCCATAGCCGTAAATATGTTGTTTCATATCCCAATAAGAGCGGCTGCTGTATTGGTTACCATTTTTGTTTTTATAATGCTTTTTACCAATTCGTATAAGGTAATCGAAAAATGGATAATCGCTTTTGTGTCGGTAATTGGCCTATCATTTTTATACGAACTCTCTTTAGTAAATATCGATTGGGATGCAGCCATTAAAGGCTGGGTAACTCCGTCGTTTCCATCGGGTTCAATGATTGTTATTATGAGTGTTTTAGGTGCGGTTGTAATGCCGCATAACCTTTTCCTGCATTCCGAAATTATTCAGAGCCGCCAATGGAACCTCGAAGATGATAAGATCATTAAAAAACAATTGCGCTATGAATATTTCGATACGCTGATTTCGATGATTATTGGCTGGGCAATAAACAGCGCGATGATCATTTTAGCTGCTGCTACCTTTTTTAAAACCCGTACACGTGTTACTGAACTTCAGCAGGCCGAGTCGCTGTTGGCACCGTTATTAGGCAGCCATGCTGCTTTTGTTTTTGCCATCGCCCTGCTTTTTGCAGGAATTTCGTCGACCATTACTTCGGGGATGGCGGCAGGATCGATTTTCGCAGGAATGTTTAAAGAGCCTTACGATATAAAGGACAACCACTCGCGATTGGGTGTTGCCATTTCGCTGGTTATTGCTTTGATTATAATTTTCCTGATCAGGAATCCATTTAACGGGCTTATCATTTCGCAAATGTGTTTGAGTATTCAGTTACCGTTTACAATATTTTTGCAGGTCTATCTAACCTCGTCTGAAAAAGTAATGGGGAAATACAAGAATTCAACCTTCTCGAAACTATTACTTTATGCGCTTGGAGGGATAGTTGCCGTTTTAAATATCGCCCTCTTTATTAGTATGTTCAGATAAACCAGATAGAACACAGTCCGGTTCAGTTGTAATACCGTATAAAACAACTCAATTTTCTATCCGACAAATTCCCGACCCTTCCCCACTAATACTCTAAAAATCACCTCCAACTCATTCATTTCTAATGCCTAAAACCGATTCCAAACACCGCTCTCTTGACCTACATCAAGTGGTTTTCTTATCATAGATCAAGTGTACGAGGCAGGACTCCACGGTATCTTTGTATCATAAAATTTAAACAACGAAAAAAATGAAAAAATTAAATTTACTTCTCGTAGCAGTAGCGATAATAGGAACACTTACTGCCAATGCACAGTCGAAAAAAGAAATCGCTGAAGCAAAAAAACAACTCAATGAAATTTTAGCCGGTCAAAAGCTGACTGAAGAGTACCTGCAAAAATTCGACACACTGGATTTCGTGGTTTACAGTAACCAGGAATGGGAAAGATTACACGAAAGTCATGCTGAAAACATTCTCGTTTACTATCCCGACGGAAGCACAACTGTTGGTTTGGAAGACCACATTGCAGCATTAGAACCGATGTTCGTTTTTGCACCGAACACCAAAATTAACGTTCACCCGATTCGTTTTGGTACCGGACAATACACCGCAGTTACCGGTTATATTGAAGGAACATTCTCTGATCCAATGCCAATCGGCGACGGAAAATTTATCGATCCAACCGGAAAATCATTCAAATTACCGATGGTTACCATTGGCCTGTGGAAAGACGGTGTAATGTACGAAGAGCACCTGTTCTGGGATAACATGGCCTTTATGAAACAAATCGGATTGGCAAACTAAACAGAAGCATTTAGAATTATTCAACTTTAAAAATTAATACCATGAAAAAAATAAGTTTATTATTCTCGATAGTGGCTGTAATCACTTTATCAGCATTCACAGCCGGAACTTCGTCGGTTTGGACAAACGACGCACCTCACTCTCAACTGTTCTTTACAGTAACGCACCTGGGCATTAACGATGTAAGCGGAACATTCGACGACTTTACAGTTAGCGTTGAATCATCAAAAGCAGATTTTAGCGACGCCGTGTTTAACCTTACTGCTAAAACCAGTTCGATCAATACCCGCGTGGAAGCCCGCAACAATCACCTGAAAAGTGCCGACTTTTTTGATGTGGAAAAATACCCGGAGCTGACTTTTACAAGCACAGGAATTAAACCGGCAGGCGAAAACAAATACAAACTTACCGGTGATCTTACCATCCACGGCGTTACAAAAACGGTTACTGTTGATTTGTTGTACCGCGGAAAAACCACCAACCCGATGTCGTCGAAACTTACCACTTCGTTCCAAATTAATACGACCATTAAACGTTCGGATTTCGAAGTTGGCGGAAAATTTCCGGAAGCAATTGTTAGCGACGAAGTAAGAATTGTTGCAAACGGAGAGTTTGTACAAGCCGACGAACAATAATTTAGAAACAATGGAACTTTTGCAACGAATATTAGGAATTAACCAGGGTGCTGCAACTATTGATGCAGCACTCCTGATTTTACGGGTAGCAATCGGCGTACTTATGCTGCGCCATGGTATTCCCAAAATAAAGAAGTTACTATCGCTCGAGCCGATACATTTCTTTAAAACATTTGGATTAAGCGAACGACACTCGTTAATGGTCGCAGCGTTTGTGGAAGTCTTTTTCTCACTTTGTTTGATACTTGGACTGGGAACTCAGCTTGCCGTTCTACCCTTACTGTTTACCATGCTGATCGCCGCCTTTCACACCCTGAAATCGCAGCCGTTCGACACTAAAGAAATCCCCGTTTTGTTTCTGCTCATCTACATTACCATCTTTCTTGCAGGAAGCGGTAGATTCTCGTTGGATTACCTGCTGTTCGGGATTCGATAAATCACCTTCATTGTGTGAAAACTTCCCTGAAAAACATTAAAAATGACTTAAGTTAAATGCTTACTTTGGGGAAGTTTTCATTTGCAAATAGCAAACCTTGCAACAGTTTAAAGTGAAAATAATTTTAGAAACAGAACGACTTATTTTACACGAACGAAACAGTCGTAATGCCGAAAATTTCTACTTTTTAAGATTATGCCAAATTTGTCAACAAAAATCAGTGAGTTGTGCAACAGTCACAAAAGCTATATGCACTGCCGGGTACAGTGGGTAAATCAACTGTGCTTCTTCGCTGCCACTAATGTATTTCATAGTTCCGCACTCCACATATCCAAACCGTTCGCCGAATAATATGAAAAAGAGAATCCATAAAAACAAAAAATATTTTTTGCTAAATTTGGTTGGAAAATCACGCTAAATATTCTTCCTGTTTTTGAGAATTGAACCGGGTACGAATTACACACTTCAATTACCGGAAATCAGTTAACTTTACAGTAAACCAATACTTCAACCATGAACTTTCTTTCGAACTTAAAACAAAAACCAGGGACTCGCTTTCTCCCCCACTTTTATTCCGGTCTGTCGATGCTGCAGAAACTTACTGTTTTTATAATAGTCAGTTTATTTGCCACACTCGTGTCTGCTGCGCCGGCAAAAAAAGCATATGCAACTTACACATCTCTCGATAAAACGGAACCGATCACTTTTGACGGAGAAAAAGTTACATGGCAGGGAAAATCGTTTACTCTCGACGAAAACACAATCTTCCTCGATTACCGCCTTGAGGAGAGTCAAATCTCAAATAATCCGTATGCTTTCAATAACATAAAAGATGCTGTAGCGGCACTAAAAAACGGTACTGAGGATAACCCAATGATGATGCTCACCGCACCCGGTGTATACTGGGTTGACGATCCCGACGATCCGGAAATTCGGGTGCCGAAGCCAGGCGAATATTTCCCCGTGGGAATGTCAATTACCTGCAACCATCTTTATTTTTATGGGCTAAACACCAATCCTGACAATGTGGTGTTTGCCGTAAACCGTGGCCAGACCCAGGGAGCTTCGGGCAACTTTACCATGTTTTCCATCAATGGCAAAGGACTAAAATCTGAAAATGTAACCTTCGGCAATTTCTGCAATGTGGACCTGGAATTTCCACTGGCACCTAAACTTAACCGCGAAAAACGTGCAGAAGCCATTGCGCAGGCCCAATTGTTTATGTATCGCAGCAGAGACGGAGTTGCTGTAAACACAAACTTTATAAGCCGGTTGAACCTCCTTCCTTTTGCCATGACTTACCTGAATTGTCATCTTGAAAGCAGCGGGCACGCGTCGTTTTTTAACAGTGTTTACATTGGGTGCAGCTTTAAACTGTACAACGTGAACTTTGCCTCGGGAAAATTCTTTGACTGTGACATATACCTTACTCCTTTTACAAGCAACTACAAAAACAAAGAGACTTACGAATTTGGATTTGTTGACGGACGAGGCAACGGACTTGTATGTGTAAATACACGTTTCCACCGAAGCAAGGACCTCGTAGATTCGGGTATTTCGGCTGAAGTTTCGTGGGACAGGATTCCTCAAAGCAAAACCACACGCTCCTATCAATACAATGTTACCCTCGACGGCAAACCCTATGTGATTCAGGAATACACCACGCCGGGTGCCACTGTTGTAATTAAAGAGGATTCAGAGTTGTTAAAGGCCTATCAGCTCCAATACGATAATAAAACCTATTATAATGTGCCCAATATCCTTTCCGGGATTGACCCGTTTAACTACACCAACAAAGTAAAAGCGGCGGCAGTTGCCGATGGAAAACCGGAGAATTATTACCTGAGTATTCCCATGGCGCTTTCACTTCAGTTGGATGCAAAATCGAACTCAACAATCCGATCGACACAGACCGAAGCCATTTTACTCTACAAAATTTTGCCTGCCGAATATGCAAAAAGTACAGCGTTGGGAGAATGGTTATTCAGCACAAAAAATCCTTCCAACGCTCAATATGTCAGCATTGCTGATAATAAAAACGGAACCATTACGGTAGCAGGCACCAACAAAACCAGGGAAGCTGTGGATGTTATCATCGTAGCCCGAAATACATTGGGCATAGAAGCAGCATTTGAACTTACCATTGAGCCACCTTATACCGATGCTCCCGAATTCATGCGCGAGCCTGAAATAACCAAACCCGAAAATGGCAGTGTAAAACTCGACTATAAACTTAACCTTGATGGTTTGGAAGACGAATCCCTGATTACATGGTATCGTTGTAATGATACCAACGACAGTAATCCATTAAAGGTATCCGTTACGCGCCTGAACAATCCGGAAAACAATTATAACTTATCAAAAGGAGATGCCGGCTATTACCTGAAAGCTGTCATTCAACCCAAACACAAGCTTTGCGAGCCGGGTGAAGAAACAACCATTTACTCAGACTTTAAGGTGGCCGCGGAGGATGTTAAAACCAACCGAATCAATACCAATTTCCATAACCTTCCCACTGATCCGCAGCCAGCGATATTGCCCGGCACCTGGACCTTAGACGGCTACTTTGCACCTGAATGTTATGATGATGACTTAAATCCGCCAAAACCGCGGTATGAGCCCAATAATGACTCCTGGAAATTCGCACTCGAACACAGGGGAAATGAAGAATATGCGGGACTGGAACAGAGCAAGAGAGGTGCCCGTTTATTCTACACACAGGCAGGTGCCAGTTTTGGGAACATGAAGCTGAAAGCCTCCTTTGCACCTAAAAAAACTTCAGGGGCCGGCTTCGGATCAGCAACGGATCAGTTCCTTGATGTTTTTATCAAATTCGACCTGGCCTCGATGAGCGGTTATGCTCTTCGCATTGAACGCCTGAGTACCACGGAGGTAAACGATCTTGGTTTTGATGGTGACGGAGCCACTGCAGGCTGTGCTTTTTCTCTCATCAAATATGAGAAGGGGAAAACAACCCTGCTGACAAAAAAGATGATGTCAAGCGCTTTTGTTACCGAGAGTCTGGTCGACATGAAAGTTGTTGACGGAAAATTATATGCCTCGGTTACTTCTACAAAGAAGGACCGTAGTGGAGACAGGTACAAGTATCCCCGGGAGGTAAATCTAGATGCTGAAATAAATGAAAATGGTTTTGGCGGCACGGGAATGCTTTTTACCGGAACAACCGGAAGTAATGCTGTTAAGGTACTTCACTGGGAAACCGAATGGGAATAAAAGTTTAATAAATTGGACACTACAAAAATACTTAGCTACATTAAGTAAAATCGACTTTGAACAATTTTAAAAGAAAAAACAACTAAAGTAAAAATGTCAAATAAGCAAAACTTACTTGAATTAGAAACGGAAAGATTGATTTTATCTGAGGTTACCATAAATGACCTGGAAGAAATTCACCAACTACATTCGATACCTGAGGTGGATGAATTTAACACATTAGGAATTCCCAAAACAATTGAAGACACTGAAAAAATAGTATACCCGCTAATTGAAGCTCAAAGCACAACTCCCAGAGGTTCATATATGTGGAAAATAACGACAAAAGAAACAAATGAATTTATTGGCGTTGCCGGATTTTCTTTGTCGAATAACAAATTCCGACTTGGAGAAATCTATTACAAATTAGATCCAGAATATTGGGGAAACGGTTATGCTACTGAATTGGCTAAAAGATTGGTTCTGTTGGGTTTTGAAAACTTTAATCTGCATAAAGTTGAGGCGGGAGTCGCCACTAAAAATATAAAATCAATACGGGTATTAGAAAAAATTGGAATGACAAGAGAAGGCTTACGACGTAAAATATTACCCATCAGAGGAGAATGGATCGACAATTACCACTACGCTATTGTTGAAGATGATGAACGTGATTATTAATATCCGGATTTTAAGCAAATAGCTCCCCTGTTTTCATTCCAAAATAACTGAAGGGATTGATCAGATTATCGTAATCTTCGTCAATCCCTTCCATCTTTTACCTACCCTTTTCGGGTTGTCCTGATCAGGTTATTATTATTACTGGGCAGCTTGTTTAATCTCCTCCAGCCGGGCTTTCACCTCTGCATCGTCGTTGCGAAGCTCCAGTGCTTTTCGATACCAGAAACGAGCTACGTTGTAATTCTTTTCTTCAAATGCTTTATTGGCTGTCGATTTATAATTTTCAAAATCCTGTTGCGATCTTCCGGCCACCCGCTCTTCAACCCTTCGCTGAATCTCAACCAACTGAGCTTTCGGATATTCTTCATTAGGCATTTGACCCAAGGCCTGGTTGTACCATCCACGGGCAACTGCCAGTTCATTGTCACGGAAGTTGGTATCTCCCAAATCAATAAATCGTTGGTACTCCCTCTCACGCTGACTCAGCATTAATCCCGACAAAATACGGTTGATTTCATCAATACGTTGTGGCGGATAACTTTCCTCAGGTTTCAAATCCTGCGCTTTAAAATACCAGGCACGTGATACATTATATTGTTTATCGTCGAAGAAAGCATCTGCTTTTTTAACGAGCTCGTTGTATAAGGCATTTAATCCTGATTCTTCCAGAATTTTCTGTTCATCCAGTTCAGCCTGCATTTCGGCAATTTGTTCTTTGCGGTTCTCCAAATCTTCTGCAGCTGCCTGTTCTGCTGCCAGTCGCTCCTTCTCAGCATTCAGAATCTCATCAATTCTCATAATCTGAGAAGGTGGATATTCCTCATCCGATTTAACTCCCATTGCAATTTCGTATTGAACTCTTGCATCAGTATATTTTTGCGATCTGAAATATCCGTCAGCAACCACAATAACATTTCTGTATTTCTCATCAATGGCCCTTTGTGCAAAAATCTGCTCTATTTCAGCCAGCTTTTCTTTCGGATAATTCTCATCCGGTTTCAGAGACGAAGCCTTTGTATAGTTTTCTTTTGCAGGATTGTAACTATTTGCATTAAACAAACGATCTGCCTGTGCAATCAGATTCGCGTAATTCCGATCCAACTCTTCCTGAGCAGCTATTGCCGCAGCCCTTTCCCTTAATATTCCATCAATTTCATCAATTCGTTGTTGCGGATAAGTTTCTTCCGGTTTTACATCCAGTGCTGCACGGTATTCGTTGCGAGAGTTTTCGTATTCCTTATTGGTAAACAACTGGTCAGCTCGGGCAATGGCATCAGCGTAGTTTTTATCCTTCTCTGCCTGGATAGCAGCTAAACGAGCAGCTTCAGCGGCTGCAGCTTCCTGTGCTAGACGTTCTCTTGTTGTGACAATCGAATCAATCTTGGCCAGTTGCTCATCAGGATAGGTTTCTTCTGCCTTGGCTTGTTTGGCTGTGTTGTAAGCTGCAATGGCGGCATCCCAGCCTTCGCGCCGGAATTCACGGTCGCCTTCAGCAACGGCTTCTTCGTAAGCTTTTTGTGCCGCGGAAAGTTGGGCCAGAATAGTTCCGATCTCGTCTATCTTTTGTTGCGGATAAGTTTCTTCCGGTTTCACATCCAGCGCTGCACGGTATTCGTTGCGGGAGTTTTCATATTCCTTGTTGGTAAACAACTGGTCGGCTCTGGCAATAGCATCTGCGTAGTTTTTATCCTTCTCTGCCTGGATAGCAGCTAAACGAGCGGCTTCTGCGGCTGCAGCTTCCTGTGCCAGTCGTTCTCTTGTTGTGACAATCGAATCAATCTTGGCCAGCTGTTCATCAGGATAGGTTTCTTCTGCCTTGGCTTGTTTGGCTGTGTTGTAAGCAGCAATGGCGGCATCCCAGCCTTCGCGGCGGAATTCACGGTCGCCTTCAGCAACGGCTTCTTCATAAGCTTTTTGTGAAGCGGAAAGTTGGGCCAGAATAGTTCCGATCTCGTCTATCTTTTGTTGCGGATAACTTTCTTCCGGTTTTACATCCAAAGCTGCGCGGTATTCGTTGCGGGAGTTTTCGTATTCCTTGTTGGTAAACAACTGGTCGGCTCGGGCAATGGCATCGGCATAGTTTTTATCCTTCTCTGCCTGGATAGCAGCTAAACGAGCGGCTTCTGCGGCTGCAGCTTCCTGTGCCAGTCGTTCTCTTGTTGTGACAATCGAATCAATCTTAGCCAGTTGTTCATCCGGATAGGTTTCTTCTGCCTTGGCTTGTTTGGCTGTGTTGTAAGCAGCAATGGCGGCATCCCAGCCTTCGCGCCGGAATTCACGGTCGCCTTCAGCAACGGCTTCTTCATAAGCTTTTTGTGCAGCGGAAAGTTGTGCCAGAATAGTTCCGATCTCGTCTATCTTTTGTTGCGGATAGCTTTCTTCCGGTTTTACATCCAGCGCTGCGCGGTACCCATTGCGGGAGTTTTCATATTCCTTGTTGGTAAACAACTGGTCGGCTAGGGCAATGGCATCTGCATAGTTTTTATCCTTCTCTGCCTGGATAGCAGCGAGACGTGCAGCTTCAGCTTCGGCAGCTTCCTGTGCCAGACGTTCTCTTGTTGTAACAATCGAATCGATTTTGGCCAGTTGCTCATCCGGATAGGTTTCTTCAGCTTTAGCCTGTTTCGCGGTGTTGTAGGCAGCAATGGCTGCATCCCAGCCTTCGCGGCGGAATTCACGGTCGCCCTCTGCAACGGCTTCTTCATAAGCTTTTTGTGCAGCGGAAAGTTGTGCCAGAATAGTTCCGATCTCGTCTATCTTTTGTTGCGGATAGCTTTCCTCCGGTTTTACATCCAGTGCTGCACGGTATTCGTTGCGGGAATTTTCATATTCCTTGCTGGTAAACAACTGATCAGCTCGGGCAATGGCATCGGCATAGTTTTTATCCTTCTCTGCCTGTATAGCGGCCAGACGAGCGGCTTCTGCGGCTGCTGCTTCCTGTGCCAGTCGTTCTCTAGTTGTGACAATCGAATCGATTTTGGCCAGCTGTTCATCAGGATAGCTTTCTTCTGCCTTAGCTTGTTTGGCTGTGTTGTAGGCAACAATAGCGGCATCCCAGCCTTCGCGGCGGAATTCGCGGTCACCCTCTGCAACGGCTTCTTCGTAAGCTTTTTGTGCGGCTGACAGTTGTGCCAGAATAGTTCCGATTTCTTCTATCTTCTGTTGCGGATAAGTTTCTTCCGGTTTTACATCCAGTGCTGCGCGGTATTCATTGCGGGAGTTTTCGTATTCCTTGTTGGTAAACAACTGGTCGGCTCGGGCAATGGCATCAGCGTAGTTTTTATCCTTCTCTGCCTGGATAGCAGCTAAACGAGCGGCTTCTGCGGCTGCAGCTTCCTGTGCCAGACGTTCTCTTGTTGTGACAATCGAATCAATCTTGGCCAGTTGTTCATCCGGATAGGTTTCTTCTGCCTTGGCCTGTTTGGCTGTGTTGTAAGCAGCAATGGCGGCATCCCAGCCTTCGCGGCGGAATTCACGGTCGCCCTCTACAACGGCTTCTTCATAAGCTTTTTGTGCAGCGGAAAGTTGAGCTAATATTGTTCCAATTTCTTCTATCTTCTGTTGTGGATAACTTTCTTCCGGTTTTACATCCAGCGCTGCACGGTATTCGTTTCTTGAGTTTTCGTATTCCTTATTGGTAAACAACTGGTCGGCTCGGGCAATGGCATCGGCATAGTTTTTATCCTTATCAGCCTGGATAGCTGCCAAACGAGCGGCTTCAGCGGCAGCAGCTTCCTGTGCCAGACGTTCTCTTGTTGTGACAATCGAATCAATCTTGGCCAGCTGCTCATCCGGATAGGTTTCTTCTGCCTTGGCTTGTTTGGCTGTGTTGTAGGCTGCAATGGCGGCATCCCAGCCTTCGCGGCGGAATTCACGGTCGCCCTCTGCAACGGCTTCTTCATAAGCTTTTTGTGCAGCGGAAAGTTGTGCCAGAATAGTTCCGATCTCGTCTATCTTTTGTTGCGGATATCTTTCTTCCGGTTTTACATCCAGTGCTGCTCGGTATTCGTTGCGAGAGTTTTCGTATTCCTTGTTGGTAAACAACTGGTCGGCTCGGGCAATGGCATCGGCATAGTTTTTATCCTTATCAGCCTGGATAGCTGCCAGACGGGCGGCTTCAGCAGCAGCGGCTTCCTGTGCCAGACGATTCTGTTCAGCAACTAAACCAACAATTTTAGCGATCTGCTCAGCTGGATAAGTTTCTTCCGGTTTAATCTTGCCCGCATCAGAATAGGCTGTTTGTGCCTCAGTATATTTTTGCTGTTGGAATAAACGATCTGCACCGGCAATCGCATCCTGATAATCTTTATTCGTTTTGGCAATGTCGGCCAATGCATTATCTATTTCTCCGATTTTTGTCTTCGGATAATCTTCCTTCGGCTTAACATTTAATGCCTCAGTGTACCTGGCCTTTGCATCTTCGTATTGTTTGTTACCCAGCAAATTATCAGCAACTGCAATAATTTGAGCATACTGCTCATCAACACCTTGTTGTGCAATGATGTTTTCAATTTCGGCAATCCGATCAATAACATACTTATCTGATCCGTTAATTTCCAGGGCCTTTTGATATAACGACTTGGCATTCGCATAACTTTGAGCATCAAACTGTTTGTTTCCCTGAGTAACAAATTCAGCAAAACTCCTTTCCTGATAAAGAATCTGGTTAATTTCTTCAGCTCGTTTCTTCGCTCTCGGCTCGTTGGGGAACAATGCCAAAGCTTCTTCATAGTTGGTTAAAGCTTCCGAATATTGTTTCTTTTTATACGCTTTATCAGCTTCTGCCATTAATTTATCGAAGGTCATCTGATCCAGAATATCCTTCATTATTTTCTGAGTTTCCTCAATTCTTCGGGTAGCTTTTATGTCACCGGGGCGGTACGTAAGTGCATTTTCAAACGAAGCCAAAGCCCTGTCGTAAAACTGTTTCGAAAACTGTTTCTCGCCTTCAAACATTGCATCGTCATAATTCTGCTGCTTCTCCAGATTCTGCTGTCTGCTGGCAATTAAACCATTAACTTCTTCAATTTTATCTTTGGGATATTGTTCATTTGGTTTAATCTCCAACGCTTCTTTAAACAAACCTATGGCTTCGTTATACAAAAGTTCCTTTATAGCTTTATCTCCCTGAACAATCAGGTCGTCATATTTCTCTGCAAGCAACTGCCCTTGCATGATGTCGGCAATTTTCTTGATCTGCCCGTTTACATATTCGTCCTGTGCCTTAATCGACAAAGCACGATTATAGGATTTTCTGGCATCGGAATATTTGGTCTGAGCAAAAAACAAATCGCCCTCTTTCACCAGTTCATTAAACCTTTCCAAAACAGCCTTATCCAGTTCCTCTGCCACCATTATTAACCCAAGCAGGTCGTTAATTTCAGCGATTCGGTCTTTTGGAAATTGTTCGTTTGGCATCATTTTACTGGCAGCTTTGTAACCATCGAGGGCAGCCAGAAACTTTTCGTTGCTGTACTCTTTTCCCGCCTGTTCCAAAAGTTCGTTGTATTCCTTTTTCAGCGCAGCCAATTCAGCCCGGGTTAATTTCGACAAAAAGTCGGCGTTTTTATCCACACCTTGTCCGTACAAAATGGCCTGATCAATTAGTTTTTTTATCTGAGCATCGTTGTAGTACAATTCAGAAATAAAATTATCAACGTTTGAACTGTAGTAAATCTTTAATACCGTATTTTCCGAAAAAGAATTATCGATTCCGGGAACTTCAGTAAACAGATTAATATTTACGGGAAAAGGAGGAAATCTCGGATCAGTAGCCAGAACTGCTTTGGGAACCTCGGTTTCTACCACAATTTTCTGCTGAAAATTACCTTCATGCTGAAAAATAAGTTCCCATTTATGATTGTAATTTAATTCAACCTTATAATTTCCGTCAGCACCAACACCATAGTTATCAAGCCGTTCTCCATCGCGCCACATCTGAATGATAGCACCTTCAGGAGAACCTTCTTCAACCGAAATATTCCCTTCAACTGCCAAACCATTACTTCGCTGGGCAAAGCCTGCTGCTGAACTTAAAATAAAAACGAAAACAAAAAATATTTTTTGGTACATCTGTCTCATCCGCTTAAAATATAAGAAACGAAAATATAAACAATTAATTATCCTTCCGATAAAAAGGAAGGGATAAATTAAAACAGTATTTATTTTTTACATATTGAAAGAAATGTTGGCGTTATTTTGGCAAAAACCAATACAAAAGTAGTATTTTGTCGCTTCATATAATTTTTCACACGATTATGACCGGAAAAAAGGAAGCTTCACTTTTTATGGCTTTATTGCCAATTTTAATATTAATTGCCTTATTAACATTTAACGTTCTTCTTTTTGACGATACTTTGGCGGGTGCGAACCAGATTGCACTGATGATGGCCGCAGCTATTGCCGGTGTTATTGCATTCAAACTTGGTTTCGGATGGGATAAAATCAGCAATAAAATAGTTTCAACCATCGGATCGGCCATGCCCTCTATTTTGATCCTTCTTTTAATCGGGTCGCTGGCCGGAACCTGGTTAATCAGCGGAGTTGTTCCTGCCATGATTTATTATGGCCTCGATATCATCAACCCCAAATTATTTCTGTTTACTGCGGTGGTGGTAAGTGCCATTGTGAGTGTGGCCACCGGAAGTTCGTGGTCGACCATTGCTACCATTGGAGTTGCTTTACTGGGAATTGGAAAAGCAATCGGAATTGACGAAGCTGTGGTGGCCGGAGCCATTGTAAGTGGCGCCTATTTTGGAGATAAAATGAGCCCTTTGAGCGATACCACCAACCTGGCTCCTGCCATGGCCGGAACCGATTTGTTCACCCACATCAAATACATGACCATTACAACGGTGCCTACCCTGACTTTAACACTGGTTATTTTCCTTATCATGGGATTTACCTACGATTTTTCGGGTGCTGTGGTTGATGTTCAGAGTGTGAAAACAGCCATTGATGCTACCTTTAATACCAGCCCGTTGCTGTTTCTGGTACCGGTTATTTTGTTAACGGTTATCATACTGAAAGTACCTCCTCTCCCATCATTGTTGATCGGGACATTAATGGGCGGTGTTTTTGCCATTATATTTCAGCCACATATTATAACAGAGGTGGCCGGACACATTGAAAATTATACCACTGCGTCGTACGTGTCTGTAATGCAGGCCATGTTTGGCGATATAAGTTTAACCACCACCAATCAGGATGTAAACGACCTGCTCAGTACTTCGGGAATGCGTGGAATGCTCGATACGGTTTGGCTGATTCTTTCGGCCATGGTATTTGGAGGCGTTATGGAATCGGCCGGACTTTTGAAACGAATTACACAACCGATTATAAAATATGCAAAAAGTACCGGAAGCCTTGTAGCATCGACGGTTGGAACCTGCTTATTTTTCAACACCACCGCATCAGATCAGTACATTGCATTGGTTGTTCCGGGACGGATGTACCGAAAAGCCTACGAAGACAAGGGCCTAAAACCAGAATTATTAAGCCGCACACTTGAAGACAGCGGAACCGTTACTTCGGTCTTAATTCCCTGGAATACCTGTGGTGCCACCCAGTCAAGAGTCTTGGGAGTTGATACCTGGTCGTATGCGCCGTATGCCTTTTTTAATATCATCAGCCCCTTAATGACCATTCTGGTGGCCTACCTGGGAATAAAAATCAGGAAGTTCGATAAGAATGAAAAAGCTGCAGATACGGAAATTGTTTCAGAGACGAAGTAAACTGAATACCTTAATTTTTTTGTCGGATTCTAATTTTGATTATGCACCGAGGCTTTAGCCTGGTGATTCGAGTTGATATAAGATTGTGGTTTTAGACATTAAGAAAGGAGTTTAAATGCTAAATCTTTTTATTGATTATCACATCAGTCACCGCCCTGAAGGACGGTGCAAATAACAGAGTACCCCACCATCCTGCAAAGTTTTCGTACGCCCTGCGACATTTTATTGCTCCCCTGTAACTTTTTTTCAGGTCCTGCACCATTTTTAGCAGCCCTGTTACGTTTTTTTTAAATCCTGCAACTTTTTTAGGCGTCCTGCAGGAAATTTTGTTATCCCTGCGCAACAGGGAGGCTAAAAACCTTACAGGACGGGTCTGTACCCTGCGGGGAGGCTAAATATACCGCAGGGTGCAATATAATAGTGTTTTGTCCAAAGTGAAAGATCAATCAGGGTGAGTCTATTGAAAAAATGTCACAATTCATGATGTCTTTTAGATTTCACCAATTCAGACATTTACTACCGTTCCAAGTGTTTAACTTTTAACAAATTCTAAAAATATTCCCAGACGACTTAGCTTATAATCTATAAAAAAAGCATGCTGATTTGCAATTAAAATAACTTCCTGAATAATTTAAAACGACAAATAATTAAGCATAAGTGCATATTCAATCTGTTGAAAATTTGTTGTTGCTCTCTTGCTTCTGAAACAATTTCGTTTTAAAACTCATTCATTAATGCTATTATTTTTTATAGTTTCGCCGAGTTTTACATAAATTTAATTTAATAGAGTCATGATAAAAAAAGCATTTATTTCGATTGTGTTATTGCTCATATTAACAAATTTTTCAAATGCACAAATGGACAATCTGGCAAATATGAGTGCCAAATGGATCCGCTCAAATGTTCGAAATGCAGCTCTCGACGGAGGTGCTGATATGGTAAATTATAATCCCGCCGGTTTGGCAATGCTCGACGATGGAATTTATTTAAGTATTAGTAACCAGATGCTATTTCGCCATCCACAACACAGTTTTAATTTTTACGGAACAGAAATGTCATACGAGCAAGATGGCATGGACCCTCTTCTTCCCATGTTTTATGCAGCATACAAAAAAAATAAAATGGCGGTTTCTTCCGGCGTGTATGTTTCCGGTGGTGGTGCCACTGTTGATTATCCCAATGGATCGATTACAACACTTTTAATCGGATCGAGTATGTCTCCCGGAAATCAGATTACAGAGCAAGCATTAAAAGCATCTTCTTATTATTTAACAGTGCCTCTGAATTTTTCTTATGCTGTTTCCGATAATTTTTCATTTTCAGTAGGTGGTCGTTACATTAAGGGCATTAATAACACTGAAGCAAATATTGCTTTTTCGCAGGTAGCTCTTGGTGTTGATTATAAGTCGACAGCAAGTGGATTTGGAGGAATTATCGGCATTGATTTTAATCCTTCTGAGAAATTAAATATTGCCGTTCATTACGAAACCAAGGTTGGCTTAGAATTTGAAGTTTCAGATAATAAAGGTACTGTTGCTTTAATGGAAGATGGAACAAAAAGCCAACGCGATTTACCGGCTGTTTTAAATACCGGTATCCGCTATAAAATTTCGGATAAATTAAGTGCCGAAGCCGATTTTAACTACTATTTTCAAACTGCCGCCGACTGGGGAGATGTTACTTTAGCTGATGCACAAGGTAATCCTTTTTCTATCGACTTATCAGATGCCGCAGGAAATTGTTACACAGCAAACTTAGGTTTTATTTATTCGCTAAACGGGAAACTAGAATTAAGTGCTGGATGTAGTTATACTGCTTTCAACTACGACAACATGGAGCTTTATTATACTCAATTGGGACTTTACGAAGCGTTGAAATACGATAATCTGAATGTTGGTTTGGGTGCAGGATATAATCTTACCGACAATATTCAAATTGATTTAGGCTTGGGGCGTACCTTCTGGAACGATAAAACCATTAATTCGTTAAGTGCCGGAATTCCAGTTGATGTGACGAATAAAGCATACGTTTTGGCTGTTGGTGTTGATTTACGTTTCTAACAGTAAAAGAAGAAGTGCTGACTGGTTAAAAATCAGCACTTCTTTATCTTTTTTAACGACTTCAGAAATACATTTAAAATAATTATTCATCTAACCCTTCGTTCGGTAACGAGGAGCAGTCAGTGTGGCGAAAAAAAGGCTTTAGCCAAAAGTTCAGGATTAGTGCGCTGAAGCCCTTTTTACAAGTGGTTCCACATCCACTGCATAAATGCCGTGCTTAGTCAAAAAAACATTTTTACACAGCCTGTTAAGGACGTTGCAAAAACTACAAATCAAATTTTCTACTACCTTGATTAGTTCCTTTTCCAGGTATTTTCAGGTTTGGACGAAGAATAAACGATCAAATCACTGGTATTAACCCAAAGCCCTTCTTTGGCATTTAGCATCCTTATTTTTACCTGATGTTTTCCTTCTTCCAACTGGTATTTCCAGGCCACATCGTGACGTCGTTTTATATAATTTACAGGCATTACAAATCTTTCCGCTTCGTTATTATCAACAATCATTTCAAGCTCAGCTATTTTGTCAGGGTTACCGCTTGCATTACCTGTAACAATAAAACCATTACCTGTAAATTCCAGTTCCAATTCAGGTGTCTCAGCATTTAACTTTTGCTGCACTCTGGAGCGCGAAACCGGAAAATGATTTTTAAATCCCACCTCCAGTTGTACCGGCTCAATAGGTTCAAACGGAAGTTCAACAGTCTCACCTTCTACTTTTCCCCCGTTTTTTTGAATGAGCGCCAAAGCATGTTTCGTACCAATTTCATACACATCGTTCAGCGACATGGTGGTATATTTAAAATCCATATCCTCCACTTTGTACAAAGGCTTTTTCCAGAATTCAGGAATATGGGAATAACCAAGCATAGTCCCCAAAATGCCCGCTGCGCTTGCCGGGTTACAATCAGAATCCTGTCCACAGCGAGTTGAAATTTCAATCGTTTTCGAATAATCGCCCTCGCCATATAACAAACCGATGAGAATATAAGCTGCATTTATTTTTGCATCTATATTAAAACTATTAAATACCCCATCGGGACAACCAATATCTGCCGACCACCTTTTCTCCACCTCAAACCAGGTTTGTTTCCAGTCATCCGGATTTTGATGATACCAATTTATTACATCGTTCATACATTTAAAGAAATCCGACTCTGCAGGCAAGGCTTTCAACGCTTCTGTCGCCACCTGTTCCACATTATCAGAAACAAAAGCCAGTGAATACATGGCAGCTACATAAACTCCACCATACCAGCCGTCGCCGTAATTCATAATGTGGCCTACCGAATCACAAATCTCCGATGCAGTGTTCACCATTCCCGGCGACATTAACCCGGCAAAATCCGCTTCAATCTGGAAATCGATATCCTCTGAGTGCGGATTATCGAGCCAAAACCCCGATTGCGGAGGCATAATGCCGTTCAGAATATTATATCGTGCTGCCTGATTTGCATGCCAAAGCGTATATTCTGCATTTGCAAAAGCCAGTGCATGTGAACGGGCGCTTGCATCAAATCCTTCTTTCTCGAAAACATCAACAAAAGTCAGATCCATATACACATCATCGTACAAACCGGGTTCGTTCTCGTAATACCAGAGGCAACTATTCTCGTGCCATGCGATTGGCATGTAATCGTTAATGATGCATCCATTAAACTTAAACTCAGTGGGTCCACCAAAGGTGCAGCCAATTACCTGTCCGGCCCAGCCACCCTTAATTTTATCCAGAAGCGTGGCTTTTGTAAGCGTTGTTTTAAAATCAGTCTCTGGAATCGATGTTTCCTTTTTTTGTGCGCAGCTTACTATAAATAACACTGCCACTGCAATAATCAATTGTTTTGGTAAAGTTGTCAGGTTCATAGTTAGTTGTTTATTATTTGTTAGTTAATTCATTTTAAAAGTTCACCACCACATCCGTCAGCCGACGGATTCCTCCCCTAATTCCTCATTCGAAAACGAGGGTGGGTAAATGCGTTTATTTCAACTTCTGTTTTGCACCGCGGCTTTAGCCCGGTGATTCAAACTGAAATAAACAGGTGGCTTTGGCCTTTAACAAAGACTTTTAAACACTAAAGCCTTTGTCTAATTATATAACTGTCACCGCCCTGAAGGACGGTGCAAAATAGAGAAACCTTATTCCTGTTTTTTCGCTTCCTCCCAGATCACATCCATTTCGGCAAGGCTCATGTCGTGCAGACTTTTGCCCTGCATCAGAGTTTTACTTTCGAGGTAATTAAAGCGTTTCATAAATTTAATGTTGGTGCGTTCAAGCGCCGCTTCCGGATCGATACCGTACAAACGCGCCGCATTTACAACAGCAAATAACAAGTCGCCAAATTCAGCTTCAATTTTATCGTTGTCGGCTTTATTAATCTCCACGCTCAGCTCGTCTACCTCTTCTTTCACCTTGTCCCAAACCTGCTCCTTGTATTCCCAGTCGAAACCAACTCCACGCACCTTCTCCTGGATGCGGTTGGCTTTTACCAGCGCAGGCATGGCAGCCGGAACCCCTTCCAGCACCCGTTTATTTCCTCCTTTTTCCTTTAATTTCAGGGCTTCCCAGTTTTCGGCCACTTTATCGGCCGATCCGTCCACATCTACATCGCTGAAAATATGCGGATGGCGGTAAATCAGTTTTTCGTTGATTCCTTCCAACACATCACCCATATCAAAAGCACCTTTTTCGGAACCGATTTTGGCATAAAAAACAATGTGCAACATAATGTCGCCCAACTCCTTCTTTATCTCCTGCAAATCATTTTTCAAAATGGCATCGCCCAATTCGTAGGTTTCTTCAATGGTTAATTTTCGCAACGATTCCAGTGTTTGCTTTTTATCCCACGGACACTTTTCGCGAAGCTCATCCATGATATCGAGTAAACGTTTAAACTCTTCAACTTTTTTTTGCATAAATCTTGAACCTTTTAATTTTCGGGTGTATACAGTACGGTAAAGGTATAATTAAGAATAAAAATGAAAATTTTTAACCGTAAAAAATATATTCTGCTGTCAATAGTTATAATCTTATTAATATTTGGTTTTGCATTGATGGCCGGGCCAAAATCCGTTCCGGGTGAATTTAATGAAGCCATTTTTAGTTTTCGAAGGATTACACTGGCACCAATTATTATACTTGGTGCTTACGGATGCATGATTTTTATTATTTTTAAACGCACGTGATTTTTAAGAATAAAAATACCTCGAAACAGAGTAACGAAGAATTGATGGCAGCCATACAAAATGGCGATCAGGAAGCATTCTCGGAACTTTACAAACGTTTTAATCAGCGTTTGTACTACTATTTTTTTCGCATGCTGGGCAGCGACAAGGAACTGGCCAACGATTTTTTGCAGGATCTATTTCTGAAAATCATCAACAAACCCGAATTATTTAATCCCGGGTACAAATTCTCGAGCTGGATTTTTACCATTGCCCACAACATGTGCAAAAACGAATACCGCAGCCGCGAAGTGCGACAGGTGGTTCAGATCAATGAGAATCCCGATCAGTTTATCAACGATATTTCCGAAAACGATTTTAACAAGGAAGAACTGATCGCCCAAATTTTTACCGAACTGGAAAACCTGGAAGAAAATCAGAAAGCAATATTGCTTTTAAAATACAAGGAAAACTTTAGTCTGAAAGAAATCTCAGAGATACTAGGTTTACCCACCGGCACCATTAAATCGAGGTTGCATTATGCGCGAATTGAACTAAGCAAGAAACTGGCAAATAAAGAACTACTGTAAAGGAAACATTATGGAATACAATACTATCAGCGATAAAGAATTAAGCCGACTCTTTAATGAGGATGCCGCCAATCACCTTCCCGACGAAGCGATTCGCGAGCGACTGGAGTACAGTTTTATGGTTAAAAGCCGAAGCTATAAAACCACACAAAATTCGTTTGTGGGATTGTTTGCCTGGATTTTCTCGTGGTCGCACCTTCCCATGAAAGCGGCCATGGTTTCCATCGTTCTGCTTTTTTCGTTGTTTAATATCCGCAATGTGGAAAACCAGATGATTCAACAACAACAGGACACCACTTTAAATATGGTGCCCTTTCATATCGATTCTTCAGAGACTTCTCCTTTATTTGCCGACACCTGTTTTCTTTCCAAGTCGCCCGACAAAAACGGAAGCGCCATTCATTCTAATACACAAAAAGAAGAACAAAATTCGCCGCTTTTTAAACTAACTAAGATGAAGATTTCATCAGCGCTTGATAATAAAAAGACATTTGTTCTTCCAGCTGCTTTTGTTTTGCCTGATCTTCGAACTTCGAAGAAAAAGTCAGCAACTGGTTCAGAAAATACAATTCTCTTTGAATCTCGTCTTTTAGCCTAAGTTTGAAATTGTCATTCAGACTGGTGTAAAATTCCAGTGTTTCGGTAACGTCAGTTTCCAGTTCGGCAAACAGCTTTTTACTTTCTTTTTCGTGGCCGGTGGCCAGCATCAGTTCCACCTGTTTAAAACTGAAAACATCGTAAGGAATTTTCGAAAGCGGAATTTCATTGGCACACTCCTGTAGCAAATTAAAAGCCTTTTCCTTCTCGCCTTTCTGCAACAGTAATCCGGCCACCTCGTTAAACACATTTCGCACCTGGAAAACATTGAGGTTAACAATCGTATTCCAATCGGCATAAACCAAAGGATCGGCAATATTTCCCCAATTAAATTCCTGCGTTAGTTTCTCGTACATTTTCTCAGGGTCGCACGAACCGATTGAATAAACGCTGGTATTTTTCGTTCTTTCAGGAACAATCCGGTTTACAAAACCTTCGCACTCAAGATAAGGAGTTAAACCATATTTGGCCGCCTCCCCCTTCGACACAAAACAAAGCGGACGCTCACCGGCGTTGGAACTTACAATATCCCAAAAAGCCAGTTCGTGTTTATATAGAATCTTTTTCCCTTCCAGCGAAACAGGAATTTTCCCGGTTTTACCATCGGCTTTTAAAACAAAATTGAGCTTCGTAAGAGGAATAAAACCGACCCGTTCGCCCGAACCGAGCGTTACTTTAGCATTGTCATTATTTAAACTGAGAAACTGAAAAGCTTCCTGCCACGAAGTATCGCGTTTAAATTTATCGAGCACGGGAACATAATCCAATTCGTCGTGATCGTATTGTTCCTGAGAGAGTTTCATTTTTAATCTGGGGTCGTTGTACTTCTGATTTCGCAAGCCTTCTATAAACCAGTTGGCCGATAAAAAAGGCATAATTACAACACGCACATCAGTTCTGATTTCCTCCACCTCCTGGCAATAAAGAATCGGATAAGTATCGTTGTCGCCGCTGGTAAAAAGGATAGCGTTCTGAGGGCACGATTTCAGGATGTTTTCGGCATAATCGCGCGCGCCATATCGTTCGGAACGGTTATGATCGTCGAAGTTCTGAAACGCCATCAAACCCGGCCCGGCCAGCAAAAGCAAAACAAAAGCCGCAAGCGACAAACCCGAACCCTTCATTTTTTGACTGATGATATTGCCGATGGCTGCCAGGCTCAATCCAACCCAAATAGAAAAGGCCAGAAATGCGCCCACAAACACATAATCGCGCTCGCGCGGCGTAATCGGAACTTCGTTGATATAAACGGTCAGTCCCAAACCGCCCATTATAAACAGCGCCAGCACAATAAAAAATGACTCGCGGTGGAATTTGTACTGATAAGCGGCACCCAGCAGTCCCAGTAAAAAAGGAATAAAAAAGTAAGTATTTCGGGCGCGGTTGTTTTTTAGCCACGACGGAACTTTATCCTGCGGACCCAGTCGAGCATTATCGATAAAATTAATTCCCGAAAGCCAATTTCCATTCAAGATGCTGCCCCTGCCCTGCCGGTCGTTTTGGCGGCCCACAAAATTCCACATAAAATAACGGCCAAACATAAATCCAAACTGGTAGTTCACAAAAAATTTAATCTGATCGGAAAAACGCGGAACCACCAAAGTCTTGCGCTCGCCCTGTCCTTGTTTAACTGAAACGCGCTTCCCCAAAATATTTATCCAGCTGTTGTACGCCTCAACATGATTTTCGTCGCTGCTGTACATGCGGGGAAACCAGGTGCAGGTGTTTTCATCGTAATCGTAAGTGGCCGCCAGCTCCGACTGCTGGTATTTTCCATCGAGAAAAGTTTTTGAATAGCGGGTGTTCGCTTTCAGCACCGGAGAATTGTAATTCTGCCCATACAACAGTGGCCGCTTCGGATATTGTTCGCGGTTGAGGTAATTAATTAAAGCGTAAATATTATCGGGCTTGCCAAAATTAATGGGTGGATTGGCCGAAGACCGGATTAAATTCACCGAATACACCGAAAATCCCAAAAGAATAAATAACACCGATAAGGAAATCAGCTCCGGCAACGCCTTTTGTTTTTTCCGAAAATAATAAACCCAAAAGCCGAGAATTCCGAGAATAAACATTGCTCCAAACAAAGCGCCTGAATTTAGCGGCAATTTCAGATGGTTTACAAACAGAAAATCGAAGCGGGCCAAAAGTGCCATCACCACGGGAGTCAGCACATATAAAATCCCCAAAAGAACAAGCAGTCCCAGGCCAAAAAACAACAACAGGTTTTTATGCGAATAACCGTACTTTTTAAAGCCCATAATCATTACCACCGACGGCAGCACCAGCAAGTTTAACAGGTGTACACCAATTCCCAAACCGGTTATCAGCGACAAAAACAGGATCCATTTTTCATTGCCGGGTTCACCGTAATTCTCTTCCCATTTCAGGGCCGTCCACAACGAAAGTATCAGAAAAAACATCGACAGGGCGTACACTTCGCCCTCAACGGCCGAAAACCAAAACGAATCGCTGACGGCAAAGGTAAGAGCTCCAATTACGGCGCTTCCCAAAACCAAAATCAGAGATTCAGAAATCTTTGAAACCAGTTTGACGATGACATGATAAAGAAAAAATATGGTTAAAGCACTGAAAAACCCCGACATAAAATTAATAGTCCAGGCAATTTTCTGGGGATTTCCAAACGAGAACAAAGTAAACAACCGACCGAGAAGCATAAAAAACGGGGCACCGGCCGGATGATTCACTTCAAGCTTTGAGGCAGAAAGAATAAATTCGCTGCAGTCCCAAAAACTGGTTGTAGGTTCTAAAGTAAGTGTATATAGAAGTATAGAAGTGAGAAATACAATTAATCCAACAAGATTGCTTTTTGTCGTTGCTAACATAGAATTTTTTGTTGCTAATACACCTGTTTTTAAAAAAGTTCATTTCGATTCTGATTAAATTCTTTTATATTACTTATTAGTAGTGTCCAAGAAATAAATAATTTATGGGAAAGATTCTTTCGCTTCATTGCATTACGCTCAGAAGGACAATAGGTTAATATGGTATAGGCTTCGGAGAGGGGGGGTTGGCGGCAGAGCCACCACGCCCCCCTCTCCGAAGCGAACAATTACTTAAAGACTGTCATTCCGAAGCGTAGCGAGGAATCTATTTAGAATTAGTCGGACAGTAGTGATTAATTATTAGTACTGTCTAGAGAAACTTTGAAAAGATTAAGCGTATAGTAGTAATTGGTTATTTCTATAAAATTTGAAACTGTTATACGCCAATATCTCCCGTTCCATACCAAATTATTTTATAATTTTGAGGCTGACATTAAAAACATTAAAAGAAGCACTTGGATAAACAAATTTTACTGGAAGGAATTGATCTCCTTGAGTTTTTCGGAGTTAACAATTCAAAAATTGAATTAATTAAAAGGCTTTTCCCAAAAATTAAGATTACAGCACGCGGACACGCCCTCTTTATTCAGGGAGAGCCCAACGAAATAAAAAACTTTGAAAAGAAATTCGCTCTTATTCTCGATCACTATTATCAGTATAATGTACTAACCGATGAAATCATACTCGAATTAATGAATTCGGGTATTTCTACCTTCGAAGAAAACGGGAACAATGAACCTGATATAATTGTGTTTGGGAATAGTGGAAAGCCGGTTCGTGCACGTACACCCAATCAGCGAAAACTTCTGGAAGCCAACTATAAAAACGACCTGATTTTTGCCATTGGCCCGGCCGGAACTGGAAAAACCTACACGGCAATTGCTCTGGCTGTAAGAGCACTTAAAAACAAGGAAATAAAAAAAATCATACTCAGCCGGCCTGCGGTTGAAGCCGGTGAAAATCTGGGTTTCCTGCCTGGCGACTTAAAAGATAAAATCGATCCGTACCTGCAACCCTTATACGATGCTTTGCAGGATATGATTCCGGCCAAAAAACTGGAAGAGTTTATGAAAGACGGAACCATACAAATTGCACCCCTTGCCTTCATGCGCGGAAGGACGTTAAGTAATGCTTATGTTATTCTGGACGAAGCACAGAATACAACTGTTAACCAGTTGAAAATGTTCCTTACGCGAATGGGACTGAATGCCAAATTCATTATTACAGGCGACATTACACAAATTGACCTGCCCAGAAAAAGCAATTCAGGATTAATTCAGGCACTTAAAATTTTAAAAGGAATTAAAAATATTTCAACCATATATTTCGATAAAAAAGACATTGTGCGACACAAGCTGGTACGCGACATTGTAGAAGCTTACGATAAACATGCCGAAGAAAAGCTGGAAATTAGAACAGAAGTGAAGAAGAATAATGATGAGTGATTCGGCAATTAATTTGGATAATTAACCATTCGGCAATTTATCGCATAAACAAAAAGAGTTTAAATTTGTATAAAAAGTACACAAAGCTCTTTGCTCGCAAAATTTAAAAATATCAACAATAAATATTCTATAAAATGGGTAACGCATTAACAAAAACAGCATTCAATTTTCCCGGACAAAAAAGCCACTACAAAGGCAAAGTTCGCGACGTTTATAATATTAACGACGATTTTCTGGTAATGGTGGTTTCCGACCGTATTTCGGCTTTCGACGTGGTACTTCCGAAAGGTATTCCATACAAAGGCCAGGTTTTAAACCAGATTGCCGAGAAATTCCTGGATGCTACTTCCGACATTGTTCCGAACTGGAAAATTGCCACACCCGATCCCAACGTAACAGTTGGTCATTTTTGCGAAACTTTTCCAGTTGAAATGATTGTTCGTGGTTATTTAACCGGAAGCTCGTGGAGGCTTTACAAAAACGGTGGCCGCGAAATTTGTGGTGTGCCGCTTCCTGAAGGGTTAAAAGAACACCAGGCTTTTCCGGAACCACTGCTGACACCAACTACCAAAGCAGAACAGGGTGCTCACGACGAAAATATATCACGCGAAGAAATTATCAAACAAGGTCTGGTTTCGGAAGAAGATTACCTGGAACTGGAACGTATTTCACTGGCATTGTTTAAACGCGGCAGCGAAATTGCCAAAGAAATGGGATTGATTCTGGTTGATACCAAATATGAATTCGGCAAAAAAGACGGACAGATTTATTTGATTGATGAAATTCACACACCGGATTCATCGCGTTATTTTTATGCCGATGGCTACCAGGAACGTTTTGATAAAGGTGAAAACCAGAAGCAGCTTTCAAAAGAATTTGTACGCGAATGGTTAATGGAAAATAACTTTCAGGGACGTGAAGGAGACGTACTACCTGAAATTCCGGAAGAATTTGTTAACCAGGTTTCGGAAAGATACATTGAATTGTACGAAAACATTACCGGTGATAAATTCGAAAAATCTGACACCTCAAAAATTGAAGAAAGAATTGAAACTGCTGTTACAGAGTTTCTGAAAAATAAGGTATAATTCAGATAAAAATCAAGGTATCACCACCAAAGTGATACCTTGATTAATTAAAGACATGAGAAGTAAAAAATTTATATTATTAGTTACCCTTCTAACTTTAGGAACTTACCTGTTTGCCCAGGACGAATTTACAATTGTAAAAAAAGGTGATGTAGCACCTGATTTTTCCATTTCACTGGAAGACGGTTCCGTTAAAAAGCTTTCTGATTTAAAAGGGAAGGTAGTCTGGATCAATTTTTTCGCAACCTGGTGTCCACCCTGTCGCAAAGAGCTGCCGCAACTTGATAAAGAAGTATATCAAAAATTAAAAGACAATAAAAACTTCGAAGTGCTGGTAATAGGTCGCGAACACGACTGGGCCACTTTAAACAAGTTTAAAAAAGAAAATAATTTTTCACTGCCTTTTTATCCGGATGTGGAAAGGGAAATTTTTTCGAAATACGCCAAACAAAATATTCCGAGAAATTTCATCATTGATAAAGAAGGAAAAATTGCAATTACTTCAAGCGGATATACAGAATCGGAGTTCGCGGAAATAATTAAGGAAGTAAATGAATTATTAAAATGACTTCTCATTGCACCTGTATACAGGCACAATGAGAAGTTAGAAACTACTCTTCAACCGGGTAACTGAAAGTATAAGTTCCCGATCCTACAGTAATAAACACATCGCTTCCATTCTGAGAAGCTGCAGATTTCAAGTTACTATCCATTTTAACTTCGCCGACTTTTGCCTTTGGAAGAATAACTTCGGCAGTAGTGTTGGCCGGCACTTCAATGGTGTAATTCATCAATCCATTGCTAATTGTCCAGTCTGACGCAATTTTACCATACATCGAATCGAATTCGGCTTTTGCGTTTGTAAGACCACCGCCAGGATTTGGAGCCAGGAAAAATTTCTTGTAACCGGGGTTGTTTTCATCAACCTTAATACCTGCAACATGATTGTACAACCATTCACCAATAGCACCATAGGCATAGTGGTTAAAGCTATTCATTCCCACGTCCTGAAAGCTTCCGTCAGGTTTCTGTCCGTCCCAACGCTCCCAGATAGTAGTAGCACCTTGGGTTACCGGATACAACCACGATGGATATTCCTTGCGGTTTAACAACATATACGCTAGGTCATCGCGACCGATTGCAGATAAAGTCGGGCACAAAATAGGTGTACCCAAAAATCCTGTTGTCAGGTGTTTAAAGCTTTCCACATCGCGTGCAAGGTAATCTGCTGCCTTATTCACTAAATTATCGGGTAGAATATCAAAAGCAAGTGCAAGAACATAAGCTGTTTGTGTATGCGAAACCAAACGTCCGTTGGGGGTTGTAAACTCTTTATTAAATGCCTCTTTTATTTTGGCTGCCAACTGCTTATACTTTTGTGCTTCCTGTGATTTTCCGATAATCTCTGCAATTTTAGCAGTAAGCGTTGTGGTATAATAAAAATAGCCGGTGGCCAGCAGGTCTTTTTCTGTAGTAGCCCCAGGATAATCAGAACGGGTTGTGGCAAATGCCAGCCAGTCTCCATAGTGTTGATCTCCTGTCCACAAGTAATCGTCGCCGGCTCTTTCGGTCATATATCCAACCCATTTGGTAATAGCCTGGTAACTTTCTTCCAAAATACGAGTATCGCCATATATTTTATAAACAGACCATGGAATAATAGCAACCACATCAGCCCAACCTGTAGCACCGCCCTGCCCATTCAGAACATCAGGGATTACGTGTGGAATTATACCGTTATCCAATTGATCAGCTTCCACATCCTTCATCCATTTTGTATAAAATGGAGCTACGTTAAAATTGAACCCGGCTGTCATACTGAAAACCTGAGCATCACCTGTCCATCCCAAGCGTTCATCACGTTGCGGACAGTCGGTTGGTACATCCACAAAGTTGCCTTTCTGCCCCCACTGAATGTTATGCTGAAGCTGATTTACCAACTCGTCACTGCACGAGAAATTACCTGTTGGCTCCATATCTGAATAAATTACCACACCCGTAATATCCTCCATCGAAGGCACTTCATCGAATCCGATTAACTGAAGGAACCTGAAACCATGGAAGGTAAATTTAGGCTCGTAAGTAGCTTCACCATCTTTACCGAAAATATAAGTGTCAGTACACTTAGCAGAACGTAAATTGGCTGTATAAAAATTACCTTCTTTATCAAGAACTTCAGCAAATTTCAACTGAACTTTCTGATTCTTTTTCCCATTCATTTTAATACGGATCCAACCTACCATATTCTGACCCATATCGTAAACAACTTCTCCTTTTGGAGTAGTAATCAGTTTTATTGGTTTTATTTCTTCTACTGCCCTAACCGGAACGCCCTGCGGAGCAATAAGCAAATTTTTCGGTTGAACAACTTCCGTTGCATTTTTCCAGCCACTTCCGCTGTAATTAGTGCTGGCCCAACCGCTTAATTCCAAACGGGCATCGTAGGTTTCGCCATTGTATATATCAGAATCAAGTATGGGACCATTGTTAACCTTCCAGTCTTTATTACTTACAACCCATTCGCTGGTTCCATCGGTATAATCAATTTTCATTTGAAACAAAAGCGCCAGGTTCTTTCCGTAATATCCATCGGCACTGCTCCATCCAATATTACCGCGATACCAACCATCTCCTATTACAACGCCAACTGCATTCTCTTCTTGAAGCATATTAGTAACATCGTAAGTTTGGTATTGCAAGCGTTTATTGTAACTGGTCCAACCGGGAGTAAATAACTCATCTCCCACTTTTTCCCCATTCAGAAACAACTGATAAAGACCGTGTGAGGTAACATAAACCCTGGCTGATTTGATATTTTTTGAAGCAGAAAAATCCTTTCTGTAATAATGTGCGGGTTTCGAACCCTCCGATGCCACTTCATTAGGTAAAGTAATCCACGACGCTTTCCAAAGCGAAGGCTCAAGAATTCCCATTTCCCAATAAGCAGGTTCGCTCCAGCTACTCGCTTTTCCGTTGTTGTCCCACACACGAACCTGCCAGTAAGCCCTTTCCATCGATTCGAGCGCAGGTCCTCCATAAACTACATTTACCGATTTGTCGCTTTCCACTTTTCCGGAGTTCCAGAGTTGCTTCCCTTTTTTCGAAAGATCGGATTTTAATTTTGCTACCCTTATTTCATAGGCTGACTGCATCACATTCATTTCTACTGAAGATAGCTGCCAGCTTAGTCGTGGTTTCATAACATCGATGCCAACCGGATTGTCATGATATTCGCATACCAAACTGGTTACCTCCACCTTTGCCATCACCATAAATGAAAGTGAAATACCACATAGGCACAAAAATAAAATTTTAGAAAACTGTTTGATTTGATTCATTTTATAGATATTAGGTTTAAAATTGACTTTAGTCTTCAAAATTAATGTATCGCACAAGCTTTTCCAATACATAAAGTGACAGAATTTTTATACTTTATGACACAAAAGATTTGAACAAAATCTAATAATATCAATTTCATTTCCAAAGTTTTCATGCCTTTAAACCATAAAAAATGAGCTAAAAGAAAGAATACACACCACAATAGATATAAAAAGCGGATATAAATTTTAGCGAATTCCACTGAAAGCAAATAATATGATTGTGCAAAAACAAAATCTTGCAACAGAGTTAATGATAAACCAACAATGAAAACGTGACTTCATCAATGAAAGCGCAGTCTGCATTGAATTATTTTATGCTCTGGATCATCTAAAAGTTTCTGGCGGAAAAGTTGTGGCTAGAAGAAAAATTACCGATATTCGTCTTGACGAGGTGAATTAAAAATAATACAAACCAGAAATTCAATTCTTATTAGAAGGTAAATGGTAAGTTCAGCTTGATTAATCTCCTGAAAGGCGAAAAACGTTTCTACGTCTGTTACATTATAAATGCTGTTTAATTATTTTGTGAAGGAGTGTCGGTCAACACCGACACTCCATTTTCACAGAATCTAATAATTACACGAAAGTAATTACCATTAAACAAAAAAAATCCGGCGCCCATTCCGGAATTATATTTTCATGTTACTCACAACAATTTCTTAAATAATAATTTTTTTCGTCCGATTCTGTATGAAACAAATATACGGCGCAGCCATAATAATATGTCAAGTAAAACTTCTTAAAAGGGAGAAAAATTGGCTGATTTTTTAGTTCAATAATACTGATAAGAGAATAATCTTTTTTTTCACTTCTCAGCAAAATGCTTATTCCATGAAGAATAAAATTCAACATACGAAGTTCAAATAATCAATTTTGGGAGAGATTTCTTTTTTTTATGCATAAGGATAGGTAAATTCTTATTTTACCAACTTGTGCATAAGGATCAACAATAATTAATTGCATTTTAAATACAACACGGATTATCTTGTATAAAAAATCCCGGCGTCCATTCCGGGATTTTTTCTCCTCACTGTCTAAAATTCGTGCTGTATAAAACTCTGGTCAAACTAAACTATGGGTTTGTATATTATAAAAGTAGTTCTCTTATACATCCAAACCAAAGATATAAAGCTGAAAAACAGGGTACTAATACCTGATTTATCCCCTTCCATAAAGCTGAGAAAATAACAAAATATGTTTATAGGTACTTCCGGACAACCGAAGAAGAAACTCCTTCATCAACAAATACGGTATTCACTCCTAATCTCCCTACTTCCTCAATATTTCGGTATTCATCGTCAAAAAACACCATCTCTGAAAAAGGTAATTTAAAATGGTTTTGTATTTTTTTGAAGTGTGAAATTTTGCTTCCGGGGTAAATTTCTTTTAAATCGAAATATTTGTCAATATTGAAAAGATGAAGCAGATCCTGTGCCCAATCGGGTTCAAATGTTCTTGAAGCAGCGGCAATTTTCTTTTTGTATTGTGTTAGTTCTTCTAAAATATCAATTACATCTGGGTATAATTGCATCTCATTTCCCGACTGATCAAGCAAACAATTATCTTCCCAGAAATATGGAGGATTTGTTGCATCGCACCAGGTTCCGCCGGCATCCCAAAGGGTAAAATCCAAATCAAAAACAAATAGCTTCATTGTTCATTCATTAAAAAAGGGTTGGTAAACAACCAACCCTTTCACTTATACTTATGTATTGTTTAAACCAAATCAGTAATTCTCTTATAGTGAGGCACCAAAGCTTTCATAACAATCCATCCAATTAAATAGGCAAACGCACAGAAACAGAAAATAATAAAGTATCCCGATTCAACTCCTTTAAAATTAAGAAGAGTCATCTCAGTTTCGCGTGCATAATCGAATAATACACCAGAACCTTTATTAATAACAACCGATCCTAAACCACCTGCTAAACCGCCAATTCCGGTTACAGTAGCAACAGCAGCTTTTGGGAACATATCACTAACGGTTGTAAATATATTAGCTGACCACGCCTGGTGTGCAGCACCTGCAATACCAATAATAATTATCGGGAACCAATAAGTAAAATGACCCAATGGTTGTGCCACAACAGCCAACAGCGGGAAGAACGCAAAAATCAACATCGCTTTCATTCGACCTGCGTAAGCATGCATTCCTTGTTTTTCAACAAAATATGTAGGAAGCCAACCTCCTATAATTGAAAGTAAAGTAATTGCATACAATATAAATAATCCAATTTGAGCTCTAGGGTCTGATGATTCCATTCCGTATACAGAACTTAAGTAAGCCGGAGTCCAGAAGAGGTAAAACCACCAAACACCGTCAGTCATAAACTTACCAAAAGCAAAAGCCCAAGTCTGCTTATATTTAAATAATTTCAAGAAACTGATTTTTCTACCAGCTGCAGTATCTTTTCCAACTTCAACTTCGTCATCTTCCTGATCCTGTCTGATATAGTCTAACTCCGCTTTATTTACTTTTGGATGTTTGTAAGGCTTTTTATAGCCAAATTCCCACCATCCCATCCAAAGGAATCCAAGGGCACCAATAAGAATAAACGCAGCTTCCCAACCAAAATGTTTTGCTAACAAAGGTATGGTTACAGGAGCAGCTAAAGCACCAACAGTTGCCCCGGCATTAAAAATTGAAGTGGCATAAGCTCTGTCCTTTTTAGGAAAATACTCCGCAGTTGTTTTAATTGCTGCAGGAAAGTTACCAGCCTCACCAATTGCTAAAACCAAGCGAGCGAATATAAAAAGTACTACACTAACATTCAAAACCTTTGCAACATCTTCAACTTGTGAAATATAATGACGTGCCTGCTCAAATCCTACAAACCAGTGTCCGGTAATAATTCCAGAAGTTGCAATTCCACAAAAGGCATGCAATACTGCACCTACCGACCAAACACCAATAGCCCACATATACCCTTTTTTGGTATCAAACCAATCGACCAAACGACCGGCAAAAAGAAGGCTAATAGCATAAAATAAAGAGAACATGGCAGTAATAGTTCCGTAGTCACTATCTGTCCAATGAAATTCAGGAGCGATAAAATCCTTCCATGTTAATGAAAGAACCTGACGGTCCATGTAGTTCACAGTCGTAGCCATAAACAACATGGCGACAATCGTCCATCGATATTTGGACATTTTTTCAACAGCTTGATTAATACTCATAAATAATAGTTTTATAATTGATATTAGTTTTAATTGATCAGATTGTAAACTTAACTTAGCTTTTGAATAATTGCAAGCGCCTCTTTACATTTATTTGAAATATAATCCCAATTCTTGTTTTCCAACACATCTTTTGGGAATAATTGCGATCCCATTCCCACACAGGTTACCCCGGCATCGAACCATTGTTTCAAATTGTCTTCAGTTGGAGATACTCCACCTGTAGGCATTATGCTGGCATAAGGCATCGGGCCTTTTACCGCTTTTACAAAACTAGGGCCTCCAACTTGTGAGCCAGGGAATATTTTAACCACCTCAGCTCCAAGTTCGTGTGCACGGCCAATCTCAGTAACCGATCCACAACCCGGACTCCAAGCAATTTTACGCTTATTACAAACTTTAGCTGTTGCTTCGTCGATTAACGGTGCAACAATAAAATTCGTTCCCAATGCAATATACATGGCAGCAGTTGCTTCATCTACGATAGAACCAACGCCCATAATCATTTCAGGACATTCTTCAATGGCCCACTTATTCAATTCAGCAAAAACAAGTGTTGCAAAATCGCCACGGTTGGTGAATTCGAATAAACGAACACCGCCATCGTAACAAGCTTTTACAACTGCTTTGCACACTTCAACATCTTTGTGATAGAATACCGGAACCATTCCGGTTTCTTTCATTTTTAGAGCTACCTCTATTCTTGAAAATCGAGCCATAATTCTCTGTATAAATATATTTTAAGGTATAGTTCAGAGGTATCTTATTTTACCTCTGTCTATACCTTTTTATTAATTTTTAATTTTTAACACAATCTAGCGATCAACGCGTGCGCTTCCGCCACCAATTATTTTTTCAACTTCCGACAAAGTTGCCATTGTTGTATCACCCGGAGTAGTCATGGCTAATGCACCATGTGCTGCACCATATTCAACTGCTTTTGCTCCGTCGTTAAATTCGAGGAAACCATAAATTAAACCAGAAGCGAAGCTGTCGCCACCACCAACACGATCCATAATTTCGAGATCTTCACGGTGTTGAGCTTCATGAATTTCTCCTTCGGAATAACATATTGCGCCCCACGAATTTACTGTCGCTGTTTTTACAGTTCTCAATGTTGTTGCAATAACCTGGAAATTTGGAAATTCCTTAATAGCAGATTTAATCATGTTTTTATAGCCGGTTAAATCCAGTTCCTTCAGATTCTCATCGTTACCTTCAATTTCCAAACCTAAACAAGCTGTAAAGTCCTCTTCATTACCAATCATTACATCCACATATTTGGCAATTTCGCGATTCACTTCCTGAGCCTTGGCTTCACCACCAATGGCTTTCCAAAGCGATGGACGGTAGTTCAAATCGTAGGAAACAATAGTACCATACTTTTTAGCAATTTTTACTGCCTCGATAACCGTATCGGCTGCTGTTTCAGAAAGAGCGGCAAATATACCACCGGTATGCATCCAACGAACACCAAGAGTTCCAAATATATATTCCCAGTCGATATCACCTGGTTTTAATTGTGATGCTGCAGTATTTCCACGGTCAGAAACACCTTTTGCCCCACGAATACCAAATCCCCTTTCGGTGAAATTCAATCCATTTCGAACAGTTCGCCCGCAACCATCGTAATCTACCCATTTTACAAATTGGGTATCTAATCCTCCCTGAAGCATAAAATCTTCGATTAATGCTCCAACTTCATTATCAGCAAGTGCTGTTATAATAGCTGTTTTTTTACCAAAACATCTTCTCAGACCACGGGAAACGTTATATTCTCCTCCCCCTTCCCAGGCTCTGAACTGACGTGTAGTTCTTATCCGGCCCTCTCCGGGATCCAGTCTTAACATTACTTCACCAAGAGAAATACAATCGTACGTGCACTCTGAAATTGATTTGATTTTCATTTTTGCCATGATTTAATTTTTGTTTATGCAATCGATTGCAAAATTACGAATCCATCCAAAAAAAATCGAATTATGAGCTTAAAAGTCAATCAGTTTTTACTAAAAATTAAAATACTCTTTAGCATTGTTAAAACAAATGTTCTCAACCATGCTTCCAAGAAGTTCCATATCGTAGGGTATTTCACCGTTTTCAACATCGTTTCCTAAGATATTACAAAGAGTACGACGGAAATATTCGTGACGGGTATACGATAAATAACTTCGTGAATCGGTTAACATACCTACAAAACGACTCAACAAACCGAGATTTGAAAGTGCCTGCATTTGTTTTTCCATACCATCTTTTTGATCGAGGAACCACCAACCAGAACCGAATTGCATTTTACCGGGAACAGATCCATCCTGGAAATTACCGATCATTGTAGCAATTAATTCATTGTCCCGTGGATTCAGATTATAAAGAATGGTTTTTGAAAGTTTATCTTCCATATCCAGTTTGTTCAGCAATTTAGAAAGCGGACGTGCCACTTCAAAGTCGCCTATTGAATCGAAACCGGTATCTGGTCCCAGCCTTTTAAACAAACGGGTATTATTATTACGTAAAGCACCAAGATGAAATTGCTGTGTCCAGCCACGAGAGTGATCCATAATTCCAAACTCGTATAACATACATGATTGAAATTTAGAAATTTCCTCTTTCGTAAGCTCATTTCCTTTGCGAACTTTGCTAAATATTTTTTCAATTTCAGCTTCAGAGTAATCCTCTGCAATAATTGTTTCCAGACCGTGATCACTCAATCTACAACCATTTTGATGGAAAAATTCATGACGATCGTCAAGAGCATCCATCAGCGCACTGAAACTTCCAATATTTACATCAGCTGCTTCCTCCAGTTTGCCAATGTATTCGTTGTATGTTTTTGAATTTTCTACAGCCATTGCTTTATCAGGTCTCCAGGCCGGAAGAACGGCAGTGTCGAAATCATCTGCTTTTATGGCACGGTGATACTCCAACGAATCAACAGGATCATCAGTAGTACAAATGGTATGCACATTAGCCATTTTAATAATGCCTCTGCATGAATATTCCGGTGTTCTTAATTTGGCATTACACTCTTCCCAAATTTCTTTTGCAGTACCGGGATTTAAAACTTTATCAATTCCGAAGAACTTTTTTAATTCAAGATGGGTCCAGTGAAATAATGGGTTGCGCAAAGTATGCGGAACAGTCTCAGCCCATTTTTCAAATTTCTCCCAGTCGCTGGCATTTCCTGTGCAATATTTTTCGTCAACACCATTGGTACGCATGCCACGCCATTTATAATGGTCGCCATACAACCATATTTCGGTCATATTATTGTACTGCTTGTCTTCAGCAATTTCTTGTGGATTAATATGACAGTGATAATCAAAAATCGGCATAACAGCCGCGTGATTGTGGTATAACTCCTTCGCAACATCGGTTTGCAAAAGGAAATCTTTATCCATGAAGTCTTTCATAATTTTTTTGGTTGAAAGTAGGAAGCACGAAATGCCCCTCTGTCCTTCGGACATCTCCCCTGAAGGGGAGAACTAATCGTGCTACCAAGCTTTTATTATAAATTAAATAATCTTCTTAAGTGACGGTCGTAAATATTTTCTTCTACACAACCACCAACGACATCGGCATATTTTTCGAGTAACCCGGTATATTTCTCGCCCATTTCAGATGCCACTTTATAACCCACGTGAATCAACTGGCGGAAATTAAGATTGTAATCAGGATGCCCCGGAATATGACGTAGTGTGTTGCCAAACTTCTCACCTGTCCAGGCATTTACCTCTTCAACAGTTGGCAATTTCGAATCATCTATATCGATTACGTCGGCATATGGTCCGCAAAGTTCATCCTTTCTTCCCAGTGCCTTTTCATAAATTTCTTTAGCAATAAGCAAACCTTCGTCACCAGAAATAGCCAAACCAATTACTTCTTCGAGCCAGGTTGTACCTGCAGTTTTTACGTGTATCCCTTTATCGTACTTTTTAATAATTTCGGCCATTATCGGATAAATGGTAAATTTATCAGATCCCGAATGTACACTCAGTTTCAAATCGGCTGGTAGACCAAATTCCTTTACCGCATAATCAATTACAAGTACATCCTGTTCAAATTCCTTTGCAAATTGATCTACATCGCCAACATAGTCTACACCCTTATTAAAACGACCTGTAAATTTAGGAGCGATAGTTTGGGCCGGAATATTTTTGTCGGCAATCATTTTCAAAATAAAAAACATATCAACGGGTGTTTGTGGCGCTTCCACTTCATCCATCGATACCTCAGTTATAAAATTACCTTCACCTTTTACTGACATAATATGCTCATAAATTTTCGATGCTTCTTTTACAGCTGCAAGGTATTTTGTAGCCACTTCATCCAATAATTCATCTGTAATTACAATAGGTTCATCAATACCCGGAATACTTACTTCCGTACCTAATTCTTTACACGACGCTTTAAATGCTTCAACATCTTCAGCCGGCGATTCATTGCCAATATACATAGCCACATCCAATGTAAAAAAGTCACTTGGTTCAATAAAACGGTCAACATTTCCTAAATTGATGTGATCGGCGTCAACACAATATGGTTTATCCCATCCGAGAGCTTTAACTGCTTCATCGGCCTCAACACGAGTACCTGATGGTTCAGAGTGCACGATATCGTGCTCGCGATTCGATTTATTCCAAACAGGAGTAACTGCGATACCTTTTTCGTTTGCTTTCATTAAGGCACGTAATTGAGCCTGTCCTTCGTGATTGAAGCGGTCGCCCACTCCAAAACTGTATTTTCCAAAGTCCATATTATGCTTATTGTTTAGTTAAAAAAATGTAAGTAAAAAAATTTCCGTGTACGTGCACGAAAGTAGAAACATATTTTGAGACTGGCAAATAGAAATAACTGATTTTCATTTTTTTTCACTTGTTATTCAACATATCAATCTACAAAACAGAAAGTTGTAAAATCATCAATATTAAATGTCTCCATTTCCTCATTAATTAATATGATTTTCGTATTAAAGATGATCAAAATCAATCGGACACAATACAGAAAGTCTATCTTTGTAAAAAAATAATACACAGTTGTTTTACTTTTAAAATTAATACAAAACTGATGAAACATTTGTTCTTCACTTTTTTATCATTTATCCTCTCTATTTCTATCAATGCCCAGGAAAAATTGCCCGACTGGGAGAATCCTGATATGTTCGATCAGAACAAGGAGAAACCACATGCCACACTTATGCCCTTTCAGTCGGCAAACGAGGCGTTAACTCAAAAATCGCATCAATCCATCTATTATAAAACCCTCAGCGGAACGTGGAAATTTAACTGGGTTCGAAAACCGGCTGATCGTCCGGTTAATTTTTACAAACCTGAATTCGATGTATCAGGGTGGAATGACATTCCGGTTCCTGCCAACTGGGAACTGGAAGGTTACGGTGTACCCATTTATGTGAATCATCAGTATGAATTTCACGATTACAAAAAACCAGTGTCGCCCGAAATGAAATTTGTGGATAAAATTTATCCAGCCCATCCGGGTAAAGTACCACATGATTATAACCCGGTGGGATCGTACCGCAGAACCTTTACCATTCCTGAAAGTTGGGACGGCCGCCAGGTTTTCATCCAGTTTGGAGCTGTAAAATCGGCATTCTATTTATGGATTAACGGACAAAAAGTAGGTTATTCGCAGGGAAGCAAAACTCCTGCCGAGTGGGACATCACCAACTATTTAAAAGGAGGAGAAAACATAGTTGCAGTTGAAGTGTATCGCTGGTCGGATGGCTCGTACCTGGAGGCCCAGGATTTCTGGAGAATCAGCGGTATTGAACGCGATGTATATCTTTATTCAACGCCAAAAGTCAGAATCCGGGACTTTTTTGCCAAACCCAATCTCGACGCTGAATACAAAAACGGAGAATTCAGCCTGGATGTTGAATTGAGTAATCATGTTTCAAAATTAAAATCAGGCAACTTTACCGTTAAATATGATATTTTCGATGAAGGAGGTTATTCGGTAGCAAGTGAAGAAAAAGAGGCCAAAGTCAATAAAAAAGAAGAGATTTCAATAAACTTCTCAACCACTATTGCTAATCCTAAAAAATGGACTGCTGAAACACCAAATCTTTATACGCTGGTAATTAGCTTAAAAAACAGCGAAGGCAAAACCGTTGAGGCTGTCAGTGCCAAAATTGGTTTCCGTAAGATTGAAATTATCAACGAAGTATTTCATATCAACGGTGTTCCGGTAACAATCAAAGGAGTGAACCGTCATGAACACGACCAATTTAAAGGACATGTTGTAAGTGAAGAAGCAATGATAAAAGAAATTGCATTGATGAAACAATTTAATATCAATGCCGTTCGAACTTGTCACTACCCCAACACCGAACGTTTTTACGAGTTGTGTGATGAATATGGCTTGTATGTTACCGACGAAGCCAATGTGGAATCGCACGGCATGTATTACGGCGAGCACTCGCTGGCGAAACGTCCAGAATGGACTGCGGCACACGTAGACAGAAACATGCGAATGGTGGAACGCGACAAAAACCATTCCTGTGTAATCGTATGGTCGATGGGAAATGAAGCCGGCGACGGAGTAGTTTTTACCGAAGTGTACAAAGCGATTAAAGAGCGCGATCCATCGCGCCCCATTCATTACGAGCGTGCCATTATGGGCGACAATACTGATATTTTCTGTCCTCAATATCCGGGAGTTCAAGCCTTAGAGAATTACGGCTCGAAACACCAAACCAAGCCTTATATTTCCAGCGAATACTCGCATGCAATGGGAAACAGCAACGGTAATCTGGTTGATTTGTGGGAAGTATTTAACCGCGACAGAAACGACCAGTTGCAGGGCGGTTATATTTGGGACTGGATCGATCAGGCGCTGGTTAAAAAAGCGGAAGACGGAACTGAATTCTGGGCCTACGGAGGCGATTACGGCGAAAATATGCCCACCGACTATAATTTTGTTTGTAACGGAATTATCTCGGCCGATTATACTCCGCACCCGGCCATCTGGGAAGTAAAATATGCCTACCAAAATGTAAAAATCGAGCGAATTGACAGAGAATACAGAATTACCAACATGCACGATTTTATCGATCTGAGGGATTATGAAATCAGTTGGACTACCACCCGCGATGGCAAATACTGGAAATCCGGCATTTTGGAAGATATCAATCTAAAACCCGGAGAATCTAAAATTATATCTATTGATGCGGGAATGAAAGTGAATTTCGATGATCCTGAAACTCATGAATTTTTCGTTGAATTTTCGGTGAAACTAAAATCTGACAAACCTTTCAGAAAAGCAGGCTTTGAAGTAGCCCACGAGCAATTTTCTCCCGATGTTAAAGTAGTCGTAAAAAAATCCGATAATACTGAAAATAATTCATCTGCTTTAAATCTGGAAGAAACGAGCGACAACTTCATTATTGAAGGGCGTCAGTTTACGATTAAGTTTGATAAAGAAAGCGGTACCATTTCATCGTACGAAATAAACGGAGCCGAACTCATACAAAAAGGCCCGCAAGTTAATTTCTGGCGTCCGGCCAACGACAACGATAAAGGAAGCAACATGCTGGGCAGACTGGGAATCTGGCGTGAGGTTTCAAGAAACTTAAAACCTACAAGTGTTACTGCACTTCAAATAGAAGACAGCAAAATTTACCTGACCACGAAATACAACTTTGAAGAAATAAAAGCTTCTCAAACCGTGGTTCAAATTATTAATGGCAATGGAAAAATTGAAATTACCAGCACGTTTGAAACTTCAAATACTGATTTACCCAACATACCAAGAGTTGGCATGCGTTGGGAAATGCCGGTAAATTTCGATAACCTGAAATATTTCGGACGCGGGCCACACGAAAATTACATCGACCGCAACCACAGTGCTTTTGTGGGAATCTACGAAAGCAAAGTGGCCGATCAGTATTTTAAATATGTTCGCCCTCAGGAAAACGGATATAAAACCGATGTGCGCTGGTTCGAGTTGAGAAATGAAAACGGCCTGGGTTTAAAAATTTCGGGTGATCCGGTAGTAGGATTCTCGGCTTTGCACAATCCCATCGAAGATTTCGACATGGAAGATTTAAATGATTACCGTCACACCAACGACATCGTTAAAAAGAATGCCGTTTTTATTTGCACCGACCTGAAACAAATGGGAGTTGGCGGAGACGATTCGTGGGGAGCACAACCCATGCAGAAATACCAGATTCAGGCAAAAGACTACCAATACAGTTTTACTATTGAGCCCGTATTTTAATTTAAAATATATAAACGATAGCATGAACCTGAATCATACTATCATTTTTTAGAATAAACAAAAGGACAATGAAGAAAGCATTTATTTTATTCGTCATCATGACGCTGAGTTTGGGAATCTTTGCCCAAACAGCCAACATTATACCGCAGCCGGTTTCTGTTTTTAAAAAGGAAGGCGTTTTTAAAATCACCGAACAAACCCAAATTCTTTTTCGCGTTTCAAACGATCAGGAAAAAGATTTTGAAAGTCTGGCAGCTGACATTTTAAAAGAAGCAACAAACAAAAACCTCAAATTCACTTCGCTAGACACATCAAAAGAAGGCAATATTCTGATTCAACTGAATAATCCACTTGACACCAAAATCGGAAACGAAGGTTATACACTTTCCATAAAATCCGATAGGGTATTTTTAAATGCCAACACCACTGCCGGATTGTTTTACGGCATGCAAAGTATCTGGCAACTATTAACAGCCAACGATGGCACCACCCTACCCTGCATGGACATAATTGATTATCCCCGATTTGGATGGCGTGGTTTGCATCTCGATGTTTCCAGACATTTTATGCCTGTGGAGTTCATCTACAAATACATAGACTACATTGCTATGCATAAAATGAATGTGTTTCACTGGCATTTGGTGGATGATCAGGGTTGGCGTATCGAAATTAAAAAATACCCAAAGCTCACAGAAGTTGGTGCCTGGCGTGCCGATCGCGAAGACCGCGACTGGGTATCGCGGAGAGAACCCGTTAAGGAAAGCGAACCCAAATATGGTGGTTTTTACTCGCAGGAAGATGTGAAAGCTATTGTTGCTTATGCTACGAAAAAACACGTTACGGTAATTCCGGAAATAGAAATGCCCGCTCATGTTATGTCGGCGCTGGCCGCTTACCCTGAGTTATCGTGCACCGGAGAGTACAAACCGGTTCCTCCGGGCAGTGTGTGGCCCATCACACATATTTTTTGTGCCGGCAAAGAAGAAACTTTTAATTTTCTGGAAGATGTGCTAACTGAAGTGATGGCTTTATTCCCTTCAACCTACATTCATATTGGAGGCGACGAAGCCACCAAAACCGAATGGGAAAAATGTGAGCTCTGCCAGAAACGAATAAAAGATGAAGGTTTAAAAGACGAACATGAACTGCAGGCTTATTTTATAAAACGAATAGAAAAATTCCTGAATAAAAACGGCCGCAAACTCATTGGTTGGGATGAAATTCTGGAAGGAGGCTTAAATCCTTCAGCAACAATTATGTCGTGGAGAGGTTCCGATCCGGGAACACGTGCAGCAAAAGCCGGTCACGACGTGGTAATGTCGCCCACTTCGTACTGTTATTTCGATTACTACCAGGGCGATCCGGCGTTGGAACCAAAAGCTTTTGGAGGAAATATTACACTGAAAAAAGTGTACAATTACGAACCGGTTCCGGAAGAATTAAATGACGAAGAAGCCCAACATATTATTGGTGCTCAGGCGAACATCTGGACCGAATACATGCCCAACGGACGCCACGTGGAATACATGATTATGCCGCGCATGAGCGCACTTTCGGAGGTACTTTGGTCGCCAAAAGACTCGAAAGACTGGGGCAGCTTCTCGAAACGCATGGATACACAATACCGTCGATTCGACAAACTTGGAATTAACTATGCCAACAGTGCTTTCCAGGTTTCGGCCCAACCGGAATTGGATCCTGAAAGTAAAACGATCAAAATTTCGCTGAATACTGAAGCATGGCAACCCGAAATTTATTATACCACCGATGGGTCGGAACCAAATGCGAGTTCAAAAAAATATACCAAACCGTTCAGCATTACGAAATCGGGGACGGTAAAAGCAGTGGTGATTAAAAATGGAAAACCAAAAACCCAGCCTTTATCAAGCGACTTCCACATTCACAAGGCAATTGCCTGCACCGTGGATCAGAAATATCCGAACAGTAAAAACTATGAATCAACCGGTGAGTTTGCTCTTGTAAATGGAATTAAAGGCACAAAAAACCACGCCGATGGCAACTGGAAAGGTTTTGAGGTAAATGATTTTGTAGGCACTATTGATTTGGGAGAAACAAAAAGTTTTAGTGCAGTAAAAGCAGGCGTTTTACAAAATACCGGAGCATGGATTTTTTACCCCACACAAATGCTGGTGGAAGTTTCTTCTGACGGAAATACGTTTAAAAAACTGGGATCGGCAAAAAACAAAGTCAGCCCAAATAATGCTGAACGCCAAATTCAGGAACTGGTTATAAAGAAAAAAGCAAATGCACGTTATTTGCGCGTAACGCTGAAAAATCTTGGAGAATGCCCCAAAGGTCATGCCGGAGAAGGTGATCCAACCTGGTTATTTGTCGACGAAATTATTGTGGAATAAACCTTTCAATAAAATATTAAAACGAACGGCATCCTTTTCTGGGTGCCGTTTTTTTTGCTCCAAACACGAACATTTGTCCGATCACTTATTACAAAATCAACTTTGCCCCTTTTGGATTATTCTTTGAGCCTGGAGGATAAAAACTTGACCTCAGCTTGCCGTTTTTTTGCATTGAATTACAACAGTAAAAGAGTTAATGCAATGAACGACACAAAAAAACAAAGAACCGGCAAACTGATTTCCATCCAGGATTCACTGGTAAGAGTGCGCTCTCTCGATAAAATCATCATGGGCGAAACCGCAGAAATATTGGTTGAAGGGAAATCCCTACAGGCAGAGGTTTTGCTGATATTACCCGATCCGAAAAACAAGGAAGCAGTAATTATTGAAATGCAGGTTTTTGAAGATTTAACCGGCGCCTGTATCGGCGATTTGGTTGTTTTTTCAGGCACACCACTTTCAGTATTACTCGGCCCCGGACTGTTAACCAGTGTTTGGGACGGTCTGCAAAATGCCTTATACGATCTTGGGAAACAGGATGCCTATTTGAAACCGGGTTTAAAAGCCCCCGCACTCGATGAAGAAAAACTTTGGGAATTTACTCCTCTGGCCAAACAAGGCGACAGTATTTCCGGTGGCGAAACCATCGGTTGGGTGCAGGAAGGAAGATTTGAACACAAAATACTGGTGCCTTTCCATTTCGGGAAATGCAGCCTGGAAAAGATAATCGACAAAAGCAGCGTTACCATTACAGAAGTTGTGGCAATTGCTGTTGATGAACAAAATCAACGTCACGAGCTGAAACTGGCTTTTCATCAGCCGGTAAAATCGCCCATTCCTTTTAAGGAGCGTTCCATTCCACAAAATACCATTTCTACCGGTGTGCGGATCATCGATTTGCTGGCGCCGGTTGCATATGGCGGTACCGTCGGAAATCCGGGGCCTTTTGGCGCAGGAAAAACAGTAATGCAGCATACCTTGTGTAAATATGCCCTTGCCGATATAATTATTATGGCAGCATGTGGCGAACGTGCAGGTGAAGCAGTTGAGGTTTTCAAAGATTTTGCGGAACTGAACGACCCGTCAACCGGCGAATCGCTGATGAACCGCATGTGCATTTTCGGAAACACCAGTTCCATGCCGGTTGCTGCGCGTGAAGCCAGTGTGTTTATCGCATTAACGGTTGGCGAGTATTACCGCTACCAGGGATTTAATGTGATTCTTTTAGCCGATTCAACTTCCCGCTGGGCGCAGGCTCTTCGCGAACGAAGCGGCCGTCAGGGAGATATTCCCGGACCGGAGGCTTTCCCCATGGACATCCCCGATCAAATTAAAGGAATGTACCAGCGCGCCGGCGCCGATGTCGGTTCAGGCGGTTCACTCACTTTTATTGGAACCGTGTCGCCGGCTGGTGGAAATTTCCAGGAACCGGTTACTCAGGCAACCATGGATGCAACCGGAGGTTTCTGGGGATTGTCTCAGGACCGTGCCGATGCAAAAAAATACCCGGCCATCGATCCGCTTTCCTACACCACGTCGGTGTACAACAGTTTTATTTCGGGCCACGACCGCGAAAATATATTACACACACTTCACGAATCGAATGCCATCGATCAAACCATCAGTACGATTGGTTTGAAGAAGGTACCGGTGGATAAATACATTGTTTATCAGAAAGGACAAACCATCGATTTTTGTGTATTGCAACAAGATGCTTTTCATAAACTGGATGCCTGTACACGCCCCGAGCGTTTGCAAATCATTAATACTGCCGTTCAGGAACTTATTCATGCAACAGTAGATTTTAAAGGCGAATACAAAGACGATGAAGAGCTGAAAGAGCAAATAAAAACCGAATTCGACGAACTCCGTCAGTGGTGGAAAGACTGGAACAGCTCGGCCGAAACAGAAGAGCAACTGGCTACTCTGCCCGAAAAAATCAAACAATATACCTTACAAGAAGAATTAGCATTATGATACGAAAAGAAATAACCAGAATAAGCGAAGTTGGTAAAGCACTGATTTCGGTTGAAGGCAACCCGGGAGTGGCACTTAACCACGTTGTTGAGCTGCTTGATGCGCAAAACAACCAAAGCCTTTCCTTTGCCAAATCAATAAATATCACCGAAGATTTTACCCGTTTCCAGGTATTTAACGGTACGCACGGTTTAAGTACGCAAACAAAAATCAGGTTGCACGAAATTCCCTTAACTGCCGGTTTTTCGTATAATATGCTGGGACGGAGTTTCGACGGTGTTGGAAATGTAAGCGACGGCGGTCCGGAGATCCTTTTCGAAAAACAACTGTCGACACGTTTGGATACTTTGAACCCGACTGTTCGTTTGGTGCCCAAACAACCTTTGTGGACCGGTATTCCGATGATCGACGTTTTCAATACGCTGGTGAAATCACAAAAGATACCGATTTTTGCAGGCCCCACCGAACCTTACAACCGTTTGCTTTCGCAGATTGCAAAAGGCGCCCAGGCCGATGTCATCATCTTTGCCGGAATCGGGTTAAAATTCGATGAGTACCATTATTTCAAAGACGAACTTTCGAAATCGGGAAACATGGACAAAACCATCATGTTCACCCACCTGGCAGGCGACTCGCAGATTAAAGGTTTAATGTTGCCCGATGTGGCGCTGAGTGTTGCACGCGAATTCGCCGATCAGGGAAAAGATGTTTTGGTGCTATTAACCGATATGACCAACTGGTCGAACATCCTGCGAAATGTAGCCAACTACCAGGATATGATTCCTTCGTTGCAGGGCTATCCGGGATCGTTGTACTCCGAACTGGCAAAAAGATACGAAGTGGCAGCCGACATTGAAGGCGCCGGATCAATCACCATTATCGGGGCAACCACGCTTGAATCGTTGGAAGATCCGGTTCCCGACAACACTGGTTACATCACCGAAGGACAGTTCTTTCTGGAAAACGGAAAACTGAAACTGGCCCGCTCGCTTTCGCGCCTGAAACAGCAGGTGAACGGAAGTACCCGAAACGATCACCGGGCGATAATGACAGCCATGGCATCGCTGCTGGCCGAAGCAGAAAAAGCTTACGAAGCAGCCGAGGTGGGCGCGGCAAACGATGCTTTCTCACAAAAATTACTTCGCTACAGAAGCGACTTTATCAGAAAACTGGAAGAGCCGTTTGGCGAGCCGGTTCAGCTTGAAGAAGCTTTAAATATGTGCTGGGATGTTCTGCGCAGCCACTTTAATCCAACCGAAACAGGATTAAGTAAAAAGCTGCTGGAAGAATACTGGAACCAGTAAAAAAAACAGAACCAGAAAGTATAACAAACATAAAACACGACGAGATGAAGAACAATAAAGAACATTTAGACGGAATTGTTTCCAAATTAAAAGAACAGGGAATAAACGCCGGCGAAACCGAAAAACAACGCATTATTGAGGCTGCAAAAAAGCAGGCCAACGAACTTATTGCAAAGGCGCAGTCGGAAAGTAAAACCATTATCGACGATGCAAAAAACCAGGCTTCGCAGGTTGAACGAAATGCACAGGCTGCTATTTCGCAGGCCTCGCGCGATATGATTGAGGCTACAAAAGTTGCCATTCTGAAACATCTGAAAACGGTATTTGGACAACAAACCGAAAGCGTATTTTCTCAGAAACAATATCTGCACGAAATTACCAAAGCCGTTGTTGAAAGTATTCAGGGTGACAAAACCGTTGCAGTTCAATCACAAATGGTGAAAGACCTGGAAGCTTTTCTCATTCAACAGGCACTTTCCGATAAAATTGAACTGAATGTACTGAAGGAAAGCGAAGCAAAAATTGTGGTTCAGTCTTCCGGCAAAGGCATTGAATACGTGCTAAGCGCCAAAGATGTGGAAGATGGATTATTCGCGCTTTTAAATAAAGATTTGGTGACAAGAATAACTCAAAAAATGGAGGATTAGTTATGTCGAACCTCGTTTATTTAATGTGTAGCCTGCCCTCTTTGCGCTTTGGTCAAACTCCTCCCATAACAATGGACGAGTTTACCCGCGAAGCAAAGAGCCAGTTAAAAGCCAAAAGTTTTTCGCAGCTGGAGAGCGTTGATATTCAACAATTAAAGCTGAATTCAAACGGCGGTAATATAAAGGAAATCAGCCAGATGTTCTCCGGTACAAAAGAAGATTTATCGGAATTAAGGCATGCAAAAGCACAGGGACGAAATGCAAAAATTTCAGCCCTGCCCAAAATCCTTCACGATAAAAATCCACTGGAACGGGAGCTTGAAATCTTAAAATGGCAATGGGAAGAACTCGATTCCATTGAGTCGGGCGAAACCTTCACATTAACCGAGGTAATCGTGTACAAATTAAAACTTCAAATCCTATGCAGAATGTTTTCTTTCGATGCAGAAAAGGGCACAAAAAAGTTTGAATCGATGATTAATCCGTCATTAAACGGGAAATAAAAATGGCAAGAGAAAAAATAAAATATACAAAAACCGAAAGGGCGCGTCAGAAAAAAATCCTGAAGGTGTCGCTTCGCATGCTCCCCTTGTTCGAGGCTATGGAAAAGTCGCTGATTGTAACGATTAATACCATTGCCGAAAAGATTGAGGGACTGCGCGTTGCCATTCAGAAAAACCAAAACGAGGCACAACCCTGGCTTGCTGTAATGAACGATTCGTGGGTGGACATTGAAACCTACATTTCGGTGAACAAAATTATTACGCAGCCCATTGATGTGGCCGGTGTCAGGGTTCATCAATTTTCTGACCTCGACCTAAAACAGATGCCCGTTAACGACGAAACTCCGTTGTGGGTCGACGATGCCCTGGAAATTATACAGGAGCAACTCAGGCTTTTGGCCGAGATGTTTTGTCTGAAGAATCAGATTGAACTACTGGAAGAAGAGCTCACGGAAGTTCGGGCACGGATAAAATTATTCGAGAACCGCCGGATACCCAACGCACAAACGGCCATCCGAAAAATCGGGCAGAAGTTGCAGGACGACGAGCGTTTAACCATTGCCACGGCCAAGGTGGTAAAAACCAAAAAAAGAGAGGAGGCAGCGGTATGATAACGAAGATGAAAAAACTGATGCTTTTTATGTCGGAATCCAACGAAAACGTGGATAAAGACCTGACTTTGCTGGGACAATTGGGTGTGGTTCATTTAACGCCTTTACAAACGGCAAAACACGAGTCGATTGAACGCGTTGATGCCCGGATTAAACAACTGGAGAAAGCGATTCAAATTCTCGAAAAGTACGACAACAAACAGGTTTCGCAGGCCGGCACCGATGTTGGTTTGGATCTTAATAACACGTCGTTAAACGAAATCCACTGGATGGATAAAGTGTTGGAAGAAGAAAACAATCGGATAAAGCTTGAAGACAAAAAAGCAGAACTTACCCGCGCCTTACGGTGGTATCGCAGCTGGGGAAATATCTGTATCAATGATATTAAAAAACTGGAAGAATCAGGAATCTTAATCCGGTTTTACGAACTCGGGAAAAGAGAATACAAAAGCGTTTTCGAACGACACGATGTTCATCTTATTTCGGAAGAAAAAGACCTGTTTCGTGTAATGTTGATTTCGGACGAAGCTACAGATAAACTCGATTTTCAGGAAACAAAAATGCCGCATAAACAAAGGCAGGAACTGAACAGACTTTTAGCAGAAACAAACCTTGAACTCCGAATTATTGACAAGCGTCTGGCAATTCTAAACAGTAAAAAGGAACTATTACAGGAAGCTTTAAACGAAAGAAACCGACGCTACGAAATCCGGAATTTTCAATTTGCCGGAATTTCAATCGAGGAGCAAGTGCGTTGCTGGAAAGGCTATTTACCCGAAGATGCTGTAAACAAGCTGATAGAGGAAGCCCAAAAACACCACTGGGGTTACGTAATTGAAGATCCTGCAGAAGACGAACTCGACGAGGTTCCTACCCAGATTCGTACGCCCAAATGGGCTGAACGAATCCGGCCGGTAATGAATTTCATGGGACTGATTCCGGGCTACAAAGAACTGGATGTATCAAAAGTTTTTATGCTGTTCTTTACCTTTTTTACCGGAATTCTGGTGGGCGATGCCGGCTACGGACTGGTTTTTATGCTCATTACCTTTTTGGTGCATAGAAGGCAAAAGTTCGTAAAAACAGTGGAGTACCAGTTAATGTACACTTTGTCGACCTCAATCATGTTCTGGGGAATACTCACCGGCACCTATTTTGGAGCAGAAGCCATTGCAGAAATTCCATTCTTAAGCCAGCTGAAAATTAATCAGCTTGCCAGTTATGGTGGCGACAGTATTTTCATTCAAAAGTTTATGTTCCTGATAGGTGCGATTCATCTTACCATCGGACATTTACAGGTTGCATGGAAATTTCAGAACAGTGTTAGGGCGATTGCTCAACTGGGTTGGGTAGCCATTATCTGGGGATTATATTTTGTAGTGGGACAAATGGTTCTGGCCATCCCCGCCCCTGCTTTTATGCCCTGGCTGTTTATTGGCGGAGCCTTGCTGGTTGCCTTTTTTTCGAAACCGGGAACCAGTTTATTAAAAGGAGTTCTTTCCTCGCTTGGCAACCTGCCACTGAGTATTATTAACGGCTTCTCCGACATTATTTCGTACATCAGGCTTTACGCCGTTGGTTTATCAACCGTTTTAATGGCAGCCAGCTTTAACCAGATGGCCATTGGCGATGGAATTACAACCCTTGCCTCGGGAGTTGGAGCCGTACTAATCTTGATTTTAGGACATGGATTGAACATGGTTCTCGCCGGAATGGCAGTCATCGTTCATGGTGTCCGACTAAATATGCTTGAATACGCCGGACACGCCAATGTGGAGTTTTCAGGCACAAAATACAATCCGTTTAAAATAAAAAAATTACAAACTTTAAAAGAATAACATTATGACTTTAGCGACAGTAGTAACAGGTTTTGGCGGACACGCCATAGCATTAGGAATTGCAGGAGTAGGTTCGGCAATTGGAACCGGAATTGCAGGAATGGGGGCCATGGGCCTCTGGAAACAATCGATAAAAGAAAAGAAAAAACTTCCCTCGCTGGCACTGGCCATGGTTGGCATGCCCTTAAGCCAGGTAATTTACGGGATGATTTTTATGAATGCCTTAATCGGGGCCAATCTTAGTCCCGACAGTTACATGAACCAGATGATATTTGCACTTTTTGTAGGTATTGCCATTGCAGCCTCGGCAATTATGCAGGGAAAAGCAGGCGCCGCAGCGTGCTCGAACCTGGCCGTCGACGATAAACAAGGGGCCGGAATGTACATTGCCGCCATGGGTATTATCGAAACAGTGGCACTGCTGGCAATGGTGTTCGGAATGGGAGGCATTCCGGGATCGTAAAATCAAGTTAAAAATAGTTTCAATCCGATTTCATAACCCCAATGTTTATTTAATAGAAAGTCGGGATACTTTGTAAGCTCGTATCCCGACTGCTTTTTTTGATACAATATGTTACAAAACCCTGGTAGTTCCACCTTGGCTCATGGAAATATCAACAGGTTTATTCATTTTCCACGCGCCACAAGTAAAATCGGGAACATCAACCGATTGTCCGCGGTTTGCCACCGATATTTCACTGAGCGGTGCAATTGAACTCCAAAGAGCAGCATCATAAACGTCCTGATCGAGAGGTAAGCCGTTACGCAGGCAGTCGATGGTGCGCCAATCCATCAAAAAATCCATTCCACCATGACCGCCAACCTGTTTGGCCATCTCTCCAATTTTAGCCACAATCGGAGGCTGGTATTCCTGTTCCATTTTTTTGAATTCCTCTTCTGACATCCACTCATGACCATTTGAAATACGCGGAGGTTCAGGATATTTTAACGCGACGGCATTGGTGCCGCTTATCTGATGAATACGAGAATACGGACGATGAGAACTAACATCGTGCTGTAACATAATGGTTTTACCCTTTTTTGTTTTAATGGTAGTGGTATTTAAATTACCACGATAGCTTTTAGTGGCAAATTCTTGGTAAAACGAGTCCGATTTTGCCAGTTCTTTTGCGGTTTTCGACATCGAAAAATCATTGCCTGAAACCGAAACAAGGTAATCCATCTGGTCGCCACGATTAATATTCATTACCTGACAAACCGGCCCCAAACCATGTGTCGGATACAAATTCCCGTTCCTGAAGTTTTCTTTTAAGCGCCACATATTCCAGTATTTGGTTTTACTGAAATTACCATCCAAAATATCATGAAGGTAAGCGCCTTCTCCGTGAACAATTTCGCCGAAAAATCCCTGGCGTGCCATATTTAAGGTCAGCAGTTCAAAAAAATCGTAACAACAGTTCTCCAGCATCATACAGTGTTTTTTATTTCTTTCCGAAGCTTCAACAAGCTGCCAGCATTCATCTAATGTGATTGCCGCGGGAACTTCGGTACAAACATGCTTGCCCTGATTCATAGCATAAACAGCCATCGGCGTATGTAAATACCAGGGAGTTGTAATATAAACCAGATCAATGTCGTCGCGTTCGCACATCTTTTTCCAATCCTCTTCTCCTTCTGAATAACTTTCCGGTTGATGTGAACTACCCTTTAGTTTATCTTTTACAAACTCTACCCTTTTGGGCCGGATATCGCAAAGCGCTTTAATTTTAACTCCATCGATATGGCTCATGCGCTCAACTGCTGCCGGCCCCCGGTTTCCCAAACCCACAAACCCGATTCTTACTTCATCGAGTTTTGGAGCCGCATAACCGCTCATATTAAATTGCTGCTGGTAATTTTGTGTTGTTGAAACAAATTCATTAGTCGTTTCATTAGTATTTGATGCAAATACCTTTTGTCCGATTAAGCTGAGACCTGCAAGTCCGGATAGTTTTAAAAAATTTCTGCGATTCTCTTTCATCTGGTTCAGTTTTTATATTAGGATTTAGGAAAATATTTCCAACCATTAAAGTTAAACTTTTTATACACAGGTTGTTTTATAACTCATACACAAACTCTTAAATAAGTTTGTGAATATAAAACCTAATAATTGTGATTAGACCAGAATACAATAATTAAACATTATTTCAATATAACATCTCAAATCTGATTAATCTTTTCTTCTCAAACTCCTGTTTTACAGCTTTAAATCGGCTATATTTGTTTTCTTTTATAATCAACATAAACTTAAAAAACAAAGATGAATTCTTTAAAAAATACCCTAATCCAAATTAACCAATACGGCATGGGTTCAGGAGACAACGAACTGGGCTTAATTCTGGTAAAAAACTACCTGACTTTGATTAGCGAAGAAACAGAACTTCCGGCTGTAATAACCTTTTACAACGAAGGAGTAAAATTAGTTTGCAGCGGTTCACCGGTTATCGAAATTCTAAAAACGCTGGAAGAAAAGGGTGTAAAACTCGTGGTTTGTAAAACCTGTTTAAATCATTTTAATATGATCGACAAAGTTGAAACCGGCATCATCAGTACCATGATGGATATTATTGAGTTTCAGAAAGTGGCCGACAAGGTTGTAAACTTGTAGTAAGTTGAAAGTTGAATGTTGAATGTTGAAAGTTCAATGTTGAAAGTTGAAAGTTGAAATTACTTTAGCTTTTTAATCAACTTATTTTTCGAATGTTTTGAGGAAGGCCAGACGTTGTAATAAAGTGGGGTGCGAATAATGAAAAAATACGTAGGTTTTATGCGGCGTGAGGTTACTCAGGTTATTAATCGACAGCTTTTTTAAAGCCGATGCCAGCGCTTCTGGTTTGTAGTTTTCTGCAGCAAAACGATCGGCCTGGTATTCGTTTTTCCGCGAAAGCATGTTCATAAAAATACCCGTAAAAAACGAAATTGGCGAATACAAAACTCCAAAAGCTACCATTCCGATATGAAAATTGGGTTCTTCAACTCCAAGCGCCCGGCTTAATGCAGGATTGTTAATCAGTAAGCCAAAAACAAACAAAACAATAGCAGTTTGAACCAATCCAATCAGCAAGCCCTGAACCACATGTTTCTTTTTATTATGGCCGATTTCGTGTGCCAGAACCGCAACCAGCTCTTCGGTTTCCAGGTCGTTAATTAATGTATCGTACAAAACAATACGTTTTTTGGCTCCCAAACCTGTAAAATAAGCATTCGCTTTTGTTGAGCGTTTCGAGCCGTCGATAACAAAAATATTGTCGAGTTTAAAACCTACCTTTTTTGAAAAATCACTAATGGCATCACGCAACTCCCCTTCTTCCAACGGCGTTTGTTTATTAAACAGAGGAACGATGAGATTGGAATAGAACATGGCCATAAAAATGGAAAAAGCCGAAACCACTGCCCATGCATAAATCCAGAATAGTTGCCCCGTAAGCTGATAAATATATATGACCAAGGCAAGTAATCCACCGCCAATTAAAGCACTTATCAGCCAGCCCTTAATTTTATCGAGAACAAAAATTTTGGGTGTGGTTTTATTAAAACCGTATTTCTCTTCAATTTTAAAAGTGTCGTAAATATCAAACGGAATATCAATAATATCAGATGCGAACATGATGATTCCGAAGAAAATAATCGCAGCAAGAATAGCATTTCCGGTAAAACTCCACGCCCATCCATCAACCAGTGCAAAACCGTAGAATAAAAACATAGCCAGCGTAATTAGCATACTAAAACTGCTCGACAAAATCCCAAAACGATGATTTTCCCGTTGGTAAGCCTGTTGCTTTTTATATTTCTCTTCGTCGTATATTCCTTTCACCTCTTCCGGAATGATTTCACTCATGGTTGTGGTGTTCAGATACGAAAGGTATTTTTCGAAAATAAAATCGATAACGAGAATGGCAATAATTACCCAGAATAGTATTTCGTGCATGCTCTAATCTTCTTTAATTGAAAAAACAAATATAACAGAAGATAATAAGTAATAGTGGAAATATTTATGGAAACCAAAGAATGTTCATTGCCCAGTTGCATTTATTTTTTTAGTGTTAAAACTTTTTTTACGACAGAACAAGAAGAGTCAAGCTAACTTTCTAATTTTTTTCCCACTTTTGCAGCTGAATAGTTACAGATTTATGGAGAAATACATCGACCTGCTAAAAACACTGATTTCCACTCAGTCGTTTAGTAAAGAAGAAGAGAAAGCGGCTGCTGTAATGCGGTCATTTCTTGACAACGACCAAATTCCATATAAAATAAAAGAAAACAATACCTGGGCCCATAATAAATATTTCTCGAAAGATAAACCCACTATTTTGCTCGATTCTCATATCGATACTGTTCGGCCTGCGAAAGGATATACCAAAGATCCCTTCGCTCCGATAGAAGAAGGTGATAAACTTTTTGGACTGGGAAGCAACGATGCTGGTGGACCATTAGTGTCTTTATTAGCCACTTTTATCCACTTCTACAATCACGAAGATTTACCCTTTAACCTTGTTTTTGCAGCAACGGCGGAAGAAGAGATTTCAGGCAGACGTGGACTGGAAATTGTGTTACCGGAAATTACCCCAATTGCTTTCGCCATTATCGGTGAACCCACTAAAATGGAGCTCGCTATTGCCGAAAAAGGACTGCTGGTACTGGATTGTTACGCATACGGAAAATCAGGTCACGCTGCCCGCGAAGAAGGTGACAATGCACTTTACAAGGCCATTCAGGATATAGAGAAGCTGAAAAACTTTGAATTTGAGAAGATTTCCAATGTATTGGGAAAGGTTAAAATTTCAGTAACTCAGATTGAAGCCGGTACGCAACACAATGTGGTACCCGACAATTGCCATTTTGTTGTTGATGTAAGAACAAACGAGCATTACACGAATAAGGAAGCTGCCGAAATAATCGACCGACTTATTGAATCAGAAGTCAAACCGCGATCGGTGCGTTTAAATTCTTCGGGTATTTCCGAATATCACCCTTTTGCAAAACTCGCAAAACAAGAGGGAATAAACATCTACGGTTCACCAACCACATCCGATCAGGCCATAATCTCATTTTTCTCGGTTAAAATGGGGCCCGGAGACTCAGCACGATCCCATACTGCTGATGAATACATCTACAAATCGGAGATAATAGAGGGAATCAAATTGTTCATTAAACTTCTGGAAAAGCTTCATATTTAGTCGGGAATCTACGAATGAGGATTGCAGATATTTATATTTCAATTGATTAAAATCTTTCAGATAAGGACAAAAAGAAAGAGGGAAACCACTGTTCCCCTCCCTATTTAACCAAAAATCACAACATGAAAATATTGTTGTTTAAATTTAGAATTTTTTAGCATTAAATTCCAAATTTCAAAACATGTTTTTAAGTATATGTTCACTTATTTATTCTGATCCCAACAATCTGATTCCATCCGAATCAAAAATAATCAACCGTTGTTTGTATAATGAACCAATGGCTTTTTTGAAATTCTTTTTACTGATACCAAACATGGCCTGAATCATCTCGGGTGAAGATTTATCGGAAACTGCCAGAAAACCATTACTGTCTTCCAACTCCTTTAGAATCTTCCCTGAAATAGCATCAACTTTTTCGTAACCGGGTTTATCAAGTAAAAGATCAATTTTCTCATCTTCCCTTATTTTATTGATGAAACCTTTACATTTTTGCCCAATTTTCAACTCACTAAACACCTGGTTTTTATACAGCATTCCGGAATGTTCGAGGTTAATAATTGCCTTATAACCCAATTCGGTTTCTTCAATAATGATTAAATCAACTTCTTCTCCCTGCTTGTATTCAGGTGGTGTATTATCCAAAAATTTGTTCAGTTTTGCTGAAGCTGCAACGCGTTGAGATATCATATCAAGGTAAACATATACCCAGTAACTGTTTCCCTCCACCATTTTACTTTTTTGCTCGCGGAATGGGACCAATAAATTTTTAGGCAATCCCCAATCTAAAAATGCGCCAAATTTAGTTACCTCCTGTACGGTTAAACAGGCAAACTCACCAACCAGTGCAAATGGTTTTTCAGTTGTAGCCACCAAACGGTCTTCCGAGTCGGTATAAACAAAAACATCAGCCTTTCCCGAATCCTTAATTTCATCAGTTACAAACTTTTGAGGCATTAATATCTCGCCCAAATCTCCTCCGTCAAGATATACTCCGTTATCTGTTTCCCGTACAAGGGGCAATGTATTGTATTTTCCAATTTCAGCCATGTTATTATTTTTGGCATTTATTTACTAGTTCTTCATTAACTCTTTTGCCGTTTTAATAGTAGTTTCTGTTGGTTTTTCACCACCTACCATCATGGCTAATTCTTCTACCCTTTCGTTTACCGAGAGTTGTTTTATTGATGTGTATGTTTTTCCATTCTCCTCGTGCTTATACACTTTAAAATGAGCATCACCCTTTGCAGCAACCTGTGGAAGATGAGTAATATTAATAATCTGAGTAGACGTTGAGAATGATTTTATTATCGTCCCCATTCTAAATGCAATTTCACCCGAGACACCGGTATCAATTTCATCGAAAACGATGGTGGGAAGGGCTTTTGAATTCCGTAACAGATTTTTAATAGCCAGCATTAACCTCGACATCTCTCCTCCTGAAGCAATTTTCGATATTTCATCGGGTGTGGAGTCGGGATTTGCACTGAATAAAAAGGATACCGAATCTTTTCCGGTGGAATAAAAATCATTTAGCAATGAATGAACAACCTGCAATGTGCCTTTCGCCATTCCCATTTGCTGTAGATCTTTAACCACCGATTTTTCAATTATGGAAAATGATTTTTTTCGTAAAGCTGATAGTTCAACAGCCTTATTCTCAAGCTCAATTTTTGTTTTTTCAAGCATTTGTTGCAATTCGGCTATTTCATCGTCGAATGCGACTGCCCTGTTGATTTTGGTATCAAAATCATCGCGAATAGCAATTAATTCGCTTACCGTTCCAACATTGTGTTTTTGCTGAAGATTATACAGAATGCTTAAACGGTCGTTCACTTCTTCAATCCTGCCCGGATTAAATTCAATTTTTTCAGACTGCATTTCTGTTTCCTCAGCAATATCTTTCAATTCAAAGACAGCGCTTTCAAGTCGATCAGCCAAACCTGAAGCATCGTGATAATAATCTTTAATCTTTTCCAGGGTTCGCTGTGCCTCCTTTACATTCTGAATAACAGAAAGCTCCTGACTATTGAGCAAGTCTGTTACCTCTGTAAAAGCCCTTTTTATGTCTTCGGCATGAGTTAACTTCTCCAATTCCGATTCCAGTTCTTCCTGTTCATTTTCAACCAGCCGGGCTTCTTCCAACTGATTAAACTGAAATTCATAATAATCGAGATCGGCTTTCGCCTTTTCTGCTTTATCAATGGTGTCGGCAAGAAGTTTTTTTTCAGTCTTATATTTTGCGAAACCAGATTTATATTCTTCTAAAACTTTCGCTGATCCGGCAACCGAATCAACAAGGTTTAACTGAAAAAGCTGATTGCTAAGTTCCAGATTTTGATGCTGCGAGTGAATATCAATTAAATTTAATCCCAGCTCACGAAGGACTTTTAAATTAACCGGAGTATCGTTAATAAAGGCGCGCGATTTGCCGGCCGGAGTAATTTCCCTACGCAATATTGTCGAATCATCATAGTCCAAATCATTTTCATCGAAAAAAGATTGTAAAGAATATGCTTCCACTTCAAATTGTCCTTCCACAATACATTTTTCATCCTTATTTTTTAAAACTGAAGGATCTGCCCTGTTCCCAAGAATAAGGCCAAGAGCTCCCAAAATAATGGATTTACCCGCACCTGTTTCACCGGTAACCGAATTCATATTTCTATGAAAATTTACCTGCAAATTTTGTATCAGGGCATAATTTGAAATGGATAATCTGCTAAGCATAAAAAACCATGTTTACTTCCTACAAAGGAACTAATTTAGCTAAAAAGAACTGATTAATTAACCGTTTTTTTTCGACACTACGTATTTCTTTAGTGTCTTTTCAATTTGAAGTTGGTTGATGAGTTAAAATCCCTCACTTTCGGCAATCTTTTCGTATTTACTACCGTTCGACGGATCTACCTCGTTTAATATGGCCATTACACGGTTTCTTTCGTCGGGATACGACTTCGAAAAAATATTTACAAGTTCGTCGGCTTTGGCATCAAAAAACATTTGAAGAATATAAGTGGAAGGCCTGCGCCTGAATACTTTCTGAATATCGCGAAGTGATTCGGCAATGGTTGCTCTTCCTTCTTCAACACGCGATTCCATTAAATCAAGTCCGTTACGATGGTAATTATACATGCAGGTACGAAACGACGAATATGATTTATTTAAAACATTTTCGATGAGCCAGTACCTGTTTCTTTCACTTTCGTAAGCCTTCCATCCTCTTTCACGAGCATTTTGCGAATTATTTACGATGGCCTGCGCTTTTTGAAAATATTCTGTTCCGCCTTCCTCAGAAAATGTATCGTAATCAAACCCCAAAATTACATAGGCATAATAGGCCATAATATTGGTTAGGTTGTCGCGGTTTGAAGTTTCGTTAAATTCAAGCGGCTGAAATTCAACATATTTACAATGAAAATCATTGTCCTTTATATTTAAAACCGTTGATGTGTAACTGGAATTATAAACTGGTCGGGTTAACTGAACCTGAATAGAACCTTTAAATTCATCAGCTGAAAGTTGTTCATCCAGTCGGATCATGATGTTGCATCTTATTTTTTCATCGTAACTGTACACATGTTCGGTCCATTTACGATTGTTCATAAAGTCATATAAATCAGACTGCATGGTACGAAACAAATTTTGGTTTGCCCCCTGGATCTGACGTGCATTAACTGTAATATTGCATCGCAACTCCTGCGAATAAACTGACAGGCTAATACCAATAACTAATAAAATGCTTATTAAAATTTTCCTCATCTGATAAATACCGCCTGTTAAATTCATAGTCGTCTAAAATATTTAAACCAAAAGTTCTTCTATCTTTTCAACAATATCGTTTGCTACTTCTGCTTTAGTTTTTAACTCAAAATACTGTCGATTATTGCCTTTATCAATAATAGTTATTTTATTGGTATCAACACCAAATCCGGCTCCCTCATCGTTTAATGAATTTAATACAATAAAATCGAGGTTTTTCTTAGACAGTTTATGAGATGCATTTTCAATCTCATTATTGGTTTCAAGTGCAAAGCCTACCAAAAGCTGCTTGTCATTCTTTAACGAACCAAGTTCTGCAGCAATGTCTTTCGTAGGTTGAAGTTCAATACTCCAGTTCTCTTTTCCCCGTTTTGTCTTCCGGTTTTCTTTTACCAGCGGAGTGAAATCAGCCACAGCGGCACACATTACAGCACCGTCGCAACCAGGAAATGCATGAACAGCGGACTGATACATTTCTTCTGCCGATTCTACCCGAATCAGCTTAATATTCTCGCTATTCGTTTTTATTGAAACAGGTCCCGAAACCAGTGTAACACTGGCACCTCTGTCGGCCAGTTCTTCAGCAATGGCATAGCCCATTTTACCCGAAGAATAATTGCCAATAAAACGTACAGGATCTATTTTTTCGAAAGTGGGGCCGGCTGTAACAAGAAACGATTTATTCAGAAGTTTTTTTTTTGCTGCGAAGTGGTTCACTACCTTTTCGAGAATTTTCTCCGGCTCTTCCATTCTACCTTTACCTGTAAGGCCGCTTGCCAGCTCACCTTCACCTGGTTCAATAATAATATTTCCATATTCTTTTAAAATAGAAATATTTCGATGAGTTGACGGATGAGCAAACATATCGAGATCCATGGCAGGCGCCACCATCACCGGACATTTAGCCGACAAATAAGTTGTAATCAGCATATTATCAGCAATACCATTTGCCATTTTGCCAATGGTTGCTGCGGTTGCCGGAGCTACAATCATTAAATCGGCCCACAAGCCCAAATCAACATGGCTGTTCCATGTGCCGTCGTTTGCTCCAAAAAACTCGCTGATTACCGGTTTATCAGATAAAGCAGATAAAGTAACAGGTGTAATAAATTCTTTTCCGGCCGGAGTAATAACTACCTGAACTTCAGCACCCTCCTTAATAAATAACCGCAAAAGCATTGCTGCTTTATAAGCGGCAATGCTTCCGGTTATTCCAAGTATAATATTTTTTCCTTCCAGCCTCATGAGGCAAGAAATTATATGCGTTGTTTATTTTCGCGAGCAGGGTTACGGTGATAAATTTCTCCGTTTTTAAGTTCTTCGAACGCTATTAATGTTGGTTTTGGTAGACGTTCGTAAAATTTTGAGATTTCAATTTGTTCTCTGTTCTCAAAAATTTCTTCCAAATTATCGGTGTATGATGCAAACTCCTGCAATTTTTGATTTAATTCTTCTTTTAATTCTGAAGAAATCTGGTTTGCTCTTTTAGCCAGCAACATTACTGTTTCGTAAATGTTCCCGGTTTCCTGGGTTAATACTTCCAGGTCGCGAGAAATTGTCGATGGAGCTGCCTTTGTTTTTTTATAATCCATATCCTAATTAATATTTATTTCTTCCTCTTGATAGTGTAATTCGTCTTTTGCTTTTTCGTAGAATTTGCTTACCTCTTTGGCATATTTACTATTCGGGAATTCATCGATAAATGAAAAATACTCATCCAGAGCACTCGAATACCTGTTTTCCTGTTTATTGGAAACACTGTTTAAAGCCAAAAGATATTTCGATTTTAAAAGCATGTATTTTAATTCTTCCCGATATTTACTATCAGGATACTTTTCGATACTGTTTGTTAACGCAATTACCGATGCTTTATAATTTTCAAAATCATAGTACAATTTAGCACTTAAATACGACTTAAACACTAATTTATCTTCCAATTCATCAATCAAACGATTGGCTTCATCCACCCTTTCGTTAAAAGGATAAAGGTTAATATATAATTGTAATGCATCAATTGCCTCCTGGGTAACACTCTGGTCCAGCCGTGGTTTTGGAGAACGTAAGTAAGCACAATAGCCAATCATAAACTGTGCTTCTTCGGCAAATTCGCTACCTGGAAATTCTTTTACAAGAGAACTAAAATAGTGTCCGGACAAAAGATAATCTTTTTGTCCGATCAAACTTTTAGCGTAATAATAATAGATTTTATCAGCACGGGTAGTTCCCCTGTAGATATTAACCAGCTCATTAAAAAGGTTGCCTGCACGTGCATATTCACCTTCTTCGTAGTACTCAATGGCTTTTTTGTATTTAAACTCATAATCGGTACTTTTTACAATTTTATTGTAATCGCCGCAAGAGCTTAAAATTACCATAAACAGTACCAATCCTATTCCCAGAAATCTCATTTTCATAAACATGGCGCAAAAATATACTTTTTTTATTTATCTGAAACTAAATAAACTGCAAAATTTAACGGTTTTTTTCAGAGTTTATCACAATATATATTCCTCATTAATAGACGAATAAACTTTACAGCGTTAATTTTTCGACGTTGAATATAGTTATGAAAGTCTATGTTAAGTTCATTCCTTAGTATTATTTAACACATTTGCTGAGATTTTAAAAAAGTTTACATTTGCACTCTTATAATTTAAATCTAAAACGAATCATCGTGGATATATTTGCAAAATTCAGAAATAATAAAGGTGATATTGGTAAGTGGATGGACCAAATTCACGGTTATTTTGCTTTCCCGAAATTAGAAGGTGAAATTGCAGCCAGAATGAATTTCCGTGGGAAAGAAGTATTAACATGGAGTTTAAACAACTACCTGGGATTGGCTAACCACCCGGATGTGAGAAAAGCTGATGCTGAAGCTGCTGCTCAGTATGGTATGGCATACCCAATGGGAGCGCGTATGATGTCGGGACAAACTGTAAAACACGAACAGTTGGAACGAGAATTAGCCGCTTTTGTTAGCAAACCAGATGCCTTCCTTTTAAACTACGGATACCAGGGAATGGTTTCTGCTATCGAAGTTTTGGCCAGCCGTAACGATGTTATCGTTTACGATTCGGAATCACACGCCTGCATTATGGATGGAATTTTCCTTCATAAGGCAAAAGGAGGAAAAAGTTTTGTTTACCAACACAACGACATGGAAAAATGTCGCAAAATGTTAGGTTTTGCACAAAAACGTGCTGCTGAAACCGGTGGCGGTATTTTGGTAATTACCGAAGGTGTTTTCGGTATGACAGGACAAGTGGGGAAACTGGATGAAATTGTTGCCCTGAAAAAAGAATTCGATTTCCGTTTGTTTGTTGATGATGCACACGGATTTGGTACAATGGGACCAACAGGTGCCGGTTCGGGAGAACATTTCGGAGTACAGGATGGTATTGACATCTACTTTGGAACCTTTGCCAAAGCAATGGCAGGTATTGGTGGTTTTGTCGCATGCGATACTGACATTTGCTATATTTTGCGTTACAATATGCGTTCTCAAACTTTTGCAAAATCATTACCTATGGCAATGACAATGGGAGCTTTGAAACGTCTGGATATGATCCGCACAATGCCTGAATTACGCGAAAAACTGTGGACAGTTGTTAATGCATTACAAAGCGGATTAAAAGAGGCAGGTTTCGATCTTGGAAAAACCAATACTCAGGTTACACCTGTTTACATGAAAGGTGGCGAAGAAGAAGCTACTCAAATGATTTACGACCTTCGCGAAAATTATGGAATTTTCTGCTCAATGGTTGTTTATCCGGTAATTCCAAAAGGAGAAATCCTTCTTCGTTTAATTCCAACAGCAATGCACACTCTCGACGATGTTAAAATCACTTTGGATGCATTTAGAGAAGTTCGTAAGAAACTGGTAGCCGGCGAATACCGCACTGGCGAAATTGCCAAAGTTGATGTTGATATGTAAACAACATAAATAATATTGAAAAGGGAGCTTTTGAGGCTCCCTTTTTTATTGTCTACTTTTTTAAATCCTATTATTTACTGAACAACAACAACCCAATCCTTCTCAAAATCCACTGGCGCACTCCCAAGATTTACAAATTCATTTCCAACAATATTTTCTATTGTTCCATTTAGAAGTTGCCCTCCTTCTCGAGGATTGAACCATTTCACGCTGAAAGCCTTATCACCGGAAAATTTTAATTTTGGATTTTTAATTCCCGATGGTAAATAAATAATGTAAACTGAACCCGGTTTGGCAAGACACCAGGCACCTTTTATATTTACCAGCTCGTCTTTACAAGACATTTCTTCTAATGGAAATTGTTGAATGAACTGTATAGCAATTTTGCTTTGTTTCCACCAATTCTCTCTACTTCTGAAGTCTTCCAGTTTTAAATCATTATGCGGGTATTGATATCCAAAGTACCATTCCACACCGGCACCTCCGGCTAACAAAGTTCCCCATAAACACTGATATCGTATAGTATCGTGGGTTGAATCAAATGAATCGGGCATTACTCCCTTATTGGCAGGGCCTATTTCATCCAGGTTAACAATCCATTGTTTTCCCGATTTCTCTGAATCTTTCACCCATTTCTTAATGCGCTCATGCACTTTGTACGGATCGCCAACTTGCATGGAAGGTCCGTCTAAATTTTCAAATCCCAGCAACGGGTTCAGGTACAAATCCTGATGTTCATCGTTTGAGTGAGTATGAAGAACAACATTACACGGATATGGATTCACCTTTTTTATATAACTAGCCATGTCCTTTCGTTGTTTGTCGGTTTGTCCGATTGGCGACCAGTTTGTAGGTCCGTTTTCCTCACCCAAGTTCCAGGTAACTGCCAGATGATGCCCAAAACGTGCAATCAATTCCCGTAAATAAACCTGCCGCTGAACTCCTGTATACCCTATATCTAAAAGACATTCATTTTCTGTTTCCTGTAACACAAAATGATTCATTATTCCCAGGCTTTCCATGTAATCGAAAACAATCTCCCACTGATCTAACTTACTACAATCAAAACGGTAACGTTCATTATAATCGTTATAAGGCCACACATCGTTGCCGTCACCCATAATGTTCATTGTGATCATATAGACTGAATTAACGCCCACTGAATGCAAGTAATTTAATGCACCAATCATTCCTTTTCCTTTGCTATTTTGCCAGGTTGGATTGCCTTCCTTCCAATCAGCTATATGCGCTGCATATTTGTGCAGAACATCTTCTGGATTGGCTTCTCCTTCGCGTAATACTTCCTTTGGTGAGAATCGGTATGTTTGATCAAAATCCTGAAAAGCCAGGAAATTCTCAGGACTATCAGCGCCATTTTTTACCCAGATTTCATCGCTCCCCTGAAACTTAAAATATCCTTTGCCTCCATTTATAATTCTTCCTTTAGCCCTAAAATCGTCTCCTGTTTTATCTGATTCAGTTATTCTTAGAGTTCCTTCTATTCCATCTGTGGCAAGAGGTACACCAAACGACTCATCTTTTTGAATAACAATATTCTTCCCTTTTCTGAATGATATTTTATAAGTCCATTCGCCAACCTCATCAGGTCTGAAATATAACTTCCAGATATTCCCCTCATCAGCCGATGTTTCGGCAGCATTACCGTCGGCAGCAAAATATCCGGGAACTGTTATCTGTTTGGAACCTTTGAAAAAAGTTGCCTCCAACTTATAATCCAAAAATGGATTTTCCTTTGCCCATTCTGAAGTCTCAGGCCCTTGAATAATCAGGGTAATTTTATGCCATTGTTTTAGCTCTCCATTAATCTGTATTTTCCTGCTTTCCACTGATTTCTGTTGACAGGAAATTATAAACAGAAAGAACAGGAAAAAGGGGATTTCCCTTGTTAAAAGAATTAATTTTTTCACAGCTGTTGGTTTAGTTTAAATTAGATTCTTAATTAAAAGAAGTGGTTCTTTCCATGGGAGTCAGATCCACTTTTCTGAATTCAACTTCCGCCCCTTCCGCCTGAATGGCAATCTGACCTTTAGTTGCAGTGCAGTTATAGCCGCAATTAACCAAATCGTTATTTACCCATACTTTTATAGAATCGGCTACACATTCAATAATCAGACTATTCCATTCTCCCAGAAGATTCTCCGAATCGTCGGTCAGGTTAACAATCCTCCTTCTTTTGCCCTCGGTAATCCCCCACTCCTCTTTAGGTCCTCTCCGTTCTATCATGTTTGGAACTTCAATATCTTCCACAATACACCAAAAATCTCCTGCATCCTTGTGTTGCATCTGAACTTCAAGCGATTTTGGAAACATCCCGTATAAGGCCCGGGGTGTGGAGGCATGTACCAATACTCCGCAATTTCCCGGCTCTCCGGCAAAACGATATTCCACTTCTAATCTGTAATTCTGAAAAACAGAATCGGTTATTAAATGACCACGTGGTTCACCAAGGCTCACCAATAATGAGTCGCGAACTATAAAAGATTTTTCGATGGATGGATTATCATCTGCAGCAGGAACATCAGCATGCCATCCGGATAAATCCACTCCGTTAAAAAGACGTTGAGTTTTTGTTTCGTTTTTTTCACATGAAAACAAAACGACTGCAAAAACCACAATGTAGGCTAATTTCTTCATATCATTAATTTTTCATGTTAACAAAAACAAGGGATTATTCACTAATATTCAACACGATAACATCCTTATTCTTTATTTTATAAATTGATCCGCCCACTTGATGTATTGTTCCCAATCAAAATCGGTTACATCGTGTTTTCCGGTGCGAATATGATAAGCTACAGTATTTTGAATAGGCTGATTTACTTCAGGCATTTCTTTTTTTGTAATTCCTTTTTTGTCATAAAGTTTGTAGACCCGGCTGGCATAATACGCCGATAGAAATTCACCCTTTGGGTCGGCCCATTGATCTTCCTCTGCGCTGGCAACATATACCGGGCGTGGTGCTATTAATGCAATTAATTCGTGCTGATCAACCGGCAATGACTCTTCATTCTTACTATAAATTCTGAAATTCTTACAAAACCAATGAGGAAAGCTCCGGTTAATTCGCCAAACGGTTTCTCCAAATCTACGTTTCGAAAGCGCTGCGCCTCCGCAACCCGAGCAATTGGAAATAACACCGGCAAACCTTTCATCAGAAGCTCCTGCCCAAAGCGATGTTTTTCCCAGACGCGAATGCCCGAATACAACAACCCTTGATTCATCAATGTCGTTATCCTTTTCAAAATAATCCATCACCCTGCTCAAACCCCATGCCCAGGCTGAAATTGAGCCCCACTCATTTTCAGCAGGTTGTTGCTGACCATCCACATAAAAAAACGGATGTACACCGTCGGAGAAATCATCCGTATCGGGGTCTACTTCGCAATAATAAATTACAGCCAAACCATATCCACTGTCAATAATTTTTTCTATCGGCCAACGATTGGTACGAGCCCCGCGAGACTGTTCTGTTAACTGATTATTTATTATACCAAAAGACGGATTATCCTGAGCCCATGCATCTGAAATAATTACATTTACATCTTTAGTTATGGTATGATTACCATAAAAATTATAACCAACAAATAATGGAACCTTCTCTTCTGTTTTTGGAGTATACATTAAAATCGTGAAATCAAGTTCCTTATTCTCTTTTTTAAAAGTAAGCATTACCTGCTTTCTTTTCGCCTTCCCATTCAAAGCATTATTGTTCTCTTCAATTATTTCATACGACGAAATATTGAGTTCACCGGGAACCTCACCATACATGTTCTGTGTAAAAAAATCCAGAAGTTCAGGTCGCTTCTTTTTCTCCCACTGTTTTGTATTTTTAATTTTTTTCCCTTTGAACGTTTTTAAAACGTCTGGAAGTCTATACTCAGGAACCTTGCTCTCGTCGTAGTTTGGTTCGAACTGTGCAGAAACATAACCGGTAATAAAAAACAGAAACAAAATAAATGCGAATCTTCTCATAATATTTAGTTGGTAAAAAGTGATAATTCAAAATTCTCTTAAAATTCGCATTTTGAAAATTGAATACAAAACCTATTACACAATTTTTCACCATTAAACGTTGAAAAGCTACGATCTTCTGTTTGTTTGTGCCATATTAATCAGTGATTGAAATAAATTTGGTTCGAAATTCACAACAAATGCAAGTAAAGAAACTGTGCCCGCCATCCGAACATATTGTTCGGGCGTAGTTGAGGTGAAAGGTGCAGGTGTAGCAGCGTAAACACCTGCCAGCAAGAGCAAATAGACCACAAATCCCCGCATAATTCCTGTAAAAATAATAGAAGATGAAGACTCTGTGCAATTCTTTATTAAACAATGCGCCGTTGCTCCCAGTATTCCTGCCAGGCAGCATAAAACAGCGGTATTAGTTAAAGTGTATGCAATCATTGTCATAAAAATATTGTACAAGGCAAAATCACCATTTAACAAGGAGGTTCTGAAAGGTTGAGAGTTAATGGTGATGCCTGGAAGAAACACAGCTAACCACAGAACAACCGATATTACTCCAATCATTCCGGTAATGTAAGGTGCTTTCATTTTGGCTAATTTTTAATGGTTATTCAAATCTTTTCGAAGCAGTTTACCTTCTTTCCTGAACTCTTTTCGAATTCCTCCGAGAAGATCTTCTGCCATAAGTACATCATTACCGTTTTGCAAGGTTTGCAACCCGGCATACTGAATTACATTTACAATATTGGCTCCTGTGAGGTGGTAATTTCGGGCTAGTTCGTTTAAATTAATTTTTTCGTCTAGTTCAATCATATCCGGAATGTAATTCTCCCAGAGTTTAAAACGTTCTTTAACATCAGGGTTTTCGAATTCGATTATGGTATTGAACCTGCGGGTAAATGATGAATCAATGTTCCCTTTCATGTTAGAAGCAAGAATGACCAGGCCTTCGTGAGCTTCTATACGTTGCAACAGATACGACACCTCCTGGTTGGCGTATTTGTCGTGGGCATCGCGAACGTTGGTGCGTTTTCCAAACAACGAGTCGGCTTCATCGAAAAACAATATCCAGTCTTTGTGAGCTGCTTTATCGAATAGTTTTGAAAGATTTTTCTCAGTTTCACCAATGTATTTCGAAACAACCATTGATAAATCTACCCTGAAAACTTCGCGGTTGGTATATTTCCCGAGCAGGCAGGCAGTCATGGTTTTCCCCGTTCCCGGTGGCCCGTGAAAAAGAATACGGTAGCCGGGTTTAATTTTGTCGTGCATCTTCCAACTGTCGAGTAAGGTGTCGTTGTAGTTCAACCATGTTTCAATTTCCTTTATCTCGGCAAGTGTTTTTTCATGAAGAACCAGATCTTTCCAATCCAGCTCGGTCTTTATAAGTTGAGCTGGGAAATCGCTGCTTAATTTTGGACGAGATATTTTTCCTGTTGTAAATAAATCAACGTATTCCTCATCCAGAATCAAGCGCCCGCTCATTTTAGGATCACCTATCGGAACCTGCTCCAAATACAAAATACTTTTTTGTGCAAAAAGATGATCCTCTTCAAAAATCCGGGCTATCTCAATCCGTTTTTCAATATCCTTCCCGGCAAGAATATAAAGCACAGTTTCACCGGTAGGAATTAATCCGCGGTGATTTTTACCTTTCACGCCGCCAAACTCAGGGAAGTCACCTCCGTTGGGCAAGTATTCAGCAATTATGTTTGTAAAAAATTCGGAAGAGATGTGAGGGACAAAAGCAACAATTAAGGTAATAATCTCCGGAACAGTTAATTGATTTCCCCGGATAAAAGCAGATAAAACAGAAGAATCATTAAAATCAGGTACCAATGAAATGTCTTCTTTTATTTCATTTTTGAATTCATAATTCAGCCTTTCCACTATGAACTCCTTCAAAAAAAACAAGTATCCTGATTTACTCATATTATTAGCCTTGGTTTTTCATTTTTCCGGTCTTTGTATACAAATGTGTATTAATTAAATCATCTACAATTTTAAAAACAGGAGGCAAGGTGTTATAGGAACCATTAGGAGCTTTAACCTCCCACTCCTTCCCTCCGAGAAACGATTTCCAAAGTTGGTAACCTCTTCCAGATGATTGTGGCGACAAATCCCGATCCAGCGTATAGAAACCCTTTTGCAATTCTTTTTTAATTTCCAGCAGCCCTATTTCTTTAACAGATGTCAAACATTGCCATTTGTATAAATTAAGATTTGGTTTTGTTAAAATATATAATTCCCCATCCTCAAAAAGTGTAGTTCCTGTGCATCCATATTCTGAACCATCAAAGTTTAATTGAATAAGAAAGGGGGTTACATTTCTCTTTTCGGGGGGCAATCCCTCTTTTAATTCTAGTATGTTTTGCATTCCAGTTTCCATTTTTTAAAAAATTCGCCAATCGCGATGAGTTAAACGTTGCAAAGCCCAGCCAAAAGTAGCGTAATGCTGACTCCGAACCTCATTTCCCATAGCCATAATATTATCGCTGTTTTCCGACAAAACAGTATCAACACCAAGTGCCTCTGCCATATCGCTATGACTTACTTCTGTACCTGGCGCAGTGCCTGTTCCTGTAAACGAAGTTCCAACTGTAGCATACTCATCGCGTAAGCCAAATACATGGCCAAACTCATGAGCAACTGTATTTTGTAACTCTCCCGTCCCTACAATCAAATCTACCCGTCTGAACCAATCAGCAAATTCACTCGTATCCGGATTGTTCTCCGCAACTGTATCCGATTGATTTATCTGACTAATCCGGGTATCAATATTTGGGAATCTTCTTCTCCGAAGGTAATCAACAACCGATTGTAACCTGTCGTTTACCAAAGTGGTATTGTACGCAGTTGATCCAAGTCTAGATGCATAACCTACCAGGGTAATCCGGCTGTTATTTCTCACATTATCCGATTCACTGAAATCACGCATGAACCCATCAAGGGCTCGTCTATCATTATCTCCAAGTTCCGATTCATCGCGTTCGAAAAAGATTTGTCGCCTTAGCAGCGAGCGGTAGTTATTTTCTTCACTGGGTGTATTTTGTAATGAAAGATTAGAAAGTGTCATTTCCGAATCGTAAGGATTGGTATTTGCACCACTGCCAAACCTATTATAGTCCACTCGCGCTCCGGTTGTATATCTGGCCGAAGAATCGATACACATCATTCTGTCATTCTCTTCCCGGGTGACAACACTTCTCACCAATGACTGAACACGATCAAGTTCCGATCTTTCAGGATTTTTTACAACAGTTACCTGTAAATGATCGTTACCGGCAGAATTTGCGCCTGAATAAGCAGCTTCTCCTTCATCCTGCACCTGAATGGAAATATCAACATTTGCAAAAATATCATCCCAACACGGATCAGCCATATGAAATGAAATCCAGCCATCAGCCTCCCAAAGACCTACTGTCTCTGCAATTCGTTGCCTGAAATTACTTCTGGCTGCAGCCTTCTGAGTCTCATTCCAGGTATAATAATCGTTCACTACCGTATTCTTTAAATGAGTATCGTTCAGGTAATTCAGAAGCAAGGCTAATTCCCTGAGATTTCTCTCATAAGCACTTACAACACCAGCACCGTTCATCGATAATCCATCTACAAAACGTGTTTTTCCTCTTACGCTAATATTCAGCACTTCTGTCGCAGGATTATAAGCAGCTTCAAATCCGCCGGCTTGTGTATCCGCCGGAGTCATCGACTCCGGGCCATATATTCCATGATTTATAAAAGCTTCTTTTTCTCGCTGCGTTGCTTCATCACAAGTTTCAGCAGATTCTTCAACAGGAGCCGCTTCGGGTGGAGCTGTTGTTTCTGTAACTTCACGCTGAACAAAATTCTGTATTGTGCTTGCTCCCTGCTGAATGGTATGTGTTAACTCATGGGCCAATAATCTTTTACCATTTTGTGTTCCGGGACTATAACCGCCACTGTTAAAATAAATATCATTGCCTGAAGCGAAAGCCTGCGCGCCCAATTCTTTATTCATCTGCACTGCCGTGCTATCAGTATGAATTCTTACATTACTGAAATCGGCTCCAAATCCATTTTCCATTTGAGTCTCAATTACCGGATCTAAAGAGCTTCCAGCTCCTCTGGAATTTAGCAGTACGTTTTCAGTTACAGAATTTGGGTTGGATTGACTCTGTAGTTTAGGTTGAATTTCTTCTTCCTCTTCTTCCATTGGTTGTGTCTGAACAGCTTCTTCTTCCTCCTCTTCCTGGCACTGAACCTCAATTTTAGTTTGAGTCTCCTCCTCTTCAGCATTTTTTTGTACAAATGGAGTTATTTTTCCCGACAAAGTTTTTGCCTGTACTCCAAAAGGTTGAACAGGTGAGAAAAACGAAGAAGTCTCAGTTGTTGAGTTTACAACCTCATCGGCTACCCGATCGGCTTCCTGTTCATATTTATCACCGGGCTCTCCAACCTTTAATTTAGGCTGTGCTGCAAAAAATCCTGTATCTCCGAAGCGACTATTATTTGCATTACTATTTTGTCCGGTTCTATTTGATTTTTCTGTTTTTGTCTTCATTTTCTACCAATCTACAAATAACAAATCTTCTGTCCAGGGTAATTTCACAATGGAAATATTCCATGGCAAACGATCCAGCAACACATCCTGAGCTTTGCGCTCAACAATCAGCTTATAGCCTTCATCTCTTTTTATCAGTTTCCCGTCGCGGTGAACAAACATCTGGCGTAATCCTTCCAGCGACGTATTTTTTAAAGCCGGCCAGCCCGAAACAATATGTTTCAAAAGAGCCTCAGTTTCATTTTTAACTTCTTCGTCAAGTAAACTTTTTACAGGCAAAGGCAAATTTAAAGGAGCTCCACACAAATACTTTTCCAACAGCATATGCCCCTCAAAAAAAGAATCATTTCCGGTAGCGCAATAATGCAGCGCTTGTATGGTATACAACAAATATTCTTGTTTAATTTTCCCTTCTTGATTAAGCCATCCAAACTTTTTAAAAAATGCACTTAGAAAGGGATGAAAAAGAACCAATCCCGCATTTTGAACCATCAAACTGTTGTTTTTTGTTTCAAAATAAGGTGGTTCTTTTTCCATTCCTTTTTGTAAGAACTCCTGAAAAAAAATGGTTGGTATATTTTCAAGATGTATGCTAAGCTCCCCGGGTTTTGACTTTCCCCGGGATACATTAATTTCACTCAACTGTTTTTCGAGTTTAAAAACAAACTCTTTGGAATAAAACGGAACAATATCTTTTAATGTTTCCTGTCCCATAAACCGGCTTAAATCATCGCTCAAATCTTTAATAAATAACTCTGTGTTATATTCACTTCTTTTTGCACATGCATTCATTTTAAACCAAAACATATTCATCCATCCTTCCAAAAGATGTTTTTTATTCATTCCAATAAAATGCTTTAAAATCAGTTGTAAAAACAGGTTCCGGTAATTTGTTTCTGACTTTTCCAGATACGACAAGAAACCTGCTTTGTTGATTATTAAATCCGGTTTAAAAGCAAACAGAAAATCAGTTATCACCTCGTCAGAAAACTGCAGTACGAAACGATATAAAACCTGGTGACTATCTTTCAGAGATTGAATCAATGCCTTTATAAATACCGGATCTTCCAAATTTTTTCGCCACTCTTCGGGCTTTGTAATTTCATCCAGGTAATTTTTTCTGCCATACCACGGCAAAAAACCATTTTTAAGAAAAAATAAAAAGGTAGAACGGTAATTCTCATCCGGTGAGATTTTCCGCGGAATTTCAGAAGCTTTTTTTGAAAAAGAACCGGAGTTATCTGAACAGTAATTTTCAGACTCCTGATTATAAAGAATCCCTGATCCGTTTCGAGAACCTGAATTCAAAACGACTGAGTCTGCATTACTAATTTTACGTTCAATTTTTTTCAGCAACTCTTCTTCCAGTTCAATTTTATTCTCCCAGTCCTGTGTTGAAACACAGACATCCAGGCTGTTAAACCGAAGAATTTTATTTCCAGTATCGTGTTTGTCAAACATCTCTTCCAGTCGCGGAAAAAAATCCTCATTCAAAAACGAACTGATATTGTTTTTGATATGAACCGCTTTCTCTTCAGTCGAAACTTCCATTTCGAGAAAAACGTTATGAATGATATGTTTGTTTTCTTCCAAAATCAGATTAAACCTTGTGATATAACTTCTTTCACATGAGATAAGAGTAATTCATTCTTTTCAACTCTTTTGGCATAGATTTCAATAAACTTTTTCATGGTTTCGCTGAAAACCAGCTTTAACTCTTTTATCAGCGAAAGCGTTTCCATAAGTTGCTTTAGCAGAATATTGATTATTTCACTATACTTTTTAATGACCTCGTCGCTCTGACACCCCAAAACATTGTAGAGCAAACGAATCTGGAGTTCGAGCAGTTGCATTAGTTGGTCAACGATGAACTTATCCTGTTGCATTTCAGCAATCATCATTCCGGTAACCCTGATCAGTTCAAGGAACCTTTCTTCCAGGCTGGCGTTGGCCGTACCATTAAGGTAATCGTCAATTTTATCGAGGATTCCGTCGTTGTATTCCCGGCTGCCACCGTATAGTTTTAATGTCCGGTTCAATATATCATTCACAATACCTGAATCGACCGGCTTAAATTCCTGTAATATTTTCAGGTCTGTAATAACAGCTGCTTTGGCCTCTTCGATACAATTATCAACTTGCGGTTCTTCCACATATTTTGTTTCGAATCCCAGTTCGGTAGAACTTGAAGGACACGGATCGTTTCCATAAGCTATAAGCGATATTTTCCAACTTGTTGGGCTGTTGGGTGTTAAATCGATAACCACCGGATCAGTCGACTCAGTTGTGTGTACGTTACCATTTATATTCCACTCAAACTTAATTGCATTGGTTGAATTATTGTACAATATCAACTGGTTCCCAACCTGTTTGGGTTCGCATGAAGCCCTTGGAGCAGCTACCACTGTTGCTGTAACACCTGATGCTTCACCATTCAGAGAAAATTCAACAGTTCCTACTCCTGCAGCTGCAGGAGTGAAAACATAAGTACCCGTATCGTCTTTACTAACTCCTGCACCTGCGATCTCAACGTTGCTGTTGGCCGGTGTTATTATAAAGGCATAAGAATTTTTATCCTTTTCGCAGTAAAGCGTCTGTGGGAGTGAAATTTCAGCCTCAATTTCAACAAAACCAATATCATGTTGAACGGTTGTTTTGCAGATTCCATTTGCGGCTGTTACCCGTAAAGTAACGGTTACCTTGTTTTCATCGCTAACCGGCAAAGTATAGGTATGGGTCGGGCTTTGATCGGTTGAAGTTTTTCCGTCGCCGAAATCCCATAAGAATGTTGCACCTTCGAGGTTACCTGTAGGAACAAAGGTATGGGTAGCTTCGCTGGTCGATTCTTCAGGCACAGCAAAATCAGCCTGGACACCCTGATAAACGGTCAGTTTAGCGTCAGTTATCTGACTGCTCACCGTAAATCCGATAGGAACTCCCAACATATCATCAGGGAAACTGTCGGGTAAAAGAACCAGTTTGTTATCTTCAATTTTTATTCCAGCCGTTGCAGGATCGGTTTGTATAACACCATCACTCGGAGAAACTTCAAATAAAATAGGGTCGGTATCGGTTAAAAGGCAATATTTATCTCTTTCGAGACGAAGCGTAGCTGCCGGTTTGGCCATAATATAATTGATGGATGCACAATCGGAACAACACATGTACGGCAAAGCAAAATCGGCTATCACCGAGTTATCGGGAACTTTCGAAGGATCAATCACTTTTTCAAGCGCTTCAATTCCTTTTAAAGTGTCGACATAGGTTCCGTATTTCAGCAAACTGCTTGTACTTTTTAACAGGGAATATTTTTCTGAAATGGAAAGCGCATCTATGTTCAAAATGCTACTCGAAATGGTTGCTTTTGCGGTTGACAATTCTTCTGTAGTAATAAGTGATCCTGTTATTTTTTCGGTTACAGAAGCCGTTGAGTCTGATTTTACCTCTTTATTTTTGTATACCAACACAAAAGTTCCGCCCGGCTCAACCCCGGCTTTGTGTTCCAGCCCCGGATGCCGCTCAATAAATTTTGAAAGTTGCAAACGCAACAGGATTTCGTCCTTACGTTTGCTCACCTCTTCGAGTAATACCTCCAGTTTTTTCCCGGAACAACACACTGAAGAAAGCTGGTTAATTAACAACCCGAGAAAAGCTCGAATTGCAACAGAAAGCGTTGTTGACTGGTAGTTTGCTTTTAGTTTTTTTACCAGCGAGCACAATTGCGAAAGCGATAATTTATAATCACTCACCGATGTGGTATCAACGCTCGCAACACTGCCCGGCATCAATTGTGTTACCACATGCGTATGAGCCAGTAATTCAACCGATTTATTTACAACAAATTCCTTTAATTCGGGATCTGCATTCCATTCGTCGGTATCCACTTTATCTTTTAGCGAAGCGTTGGCAGTTGCGATAATATCATTTACAGAACCTCCCTTGTTGGCTTCAATGGCTTTCGATAATTCAGCTCCAATGGTATTTTCGGTGGTTACCAGGTTCTCTGAAACACTACCTTTTGCCAGTATGGTTGCTGCCAGTAATTTTGAAGAAGTCGAGGTAATAGTATTCACTTTTGTCGATGTAGATTTTATTGAAACCGTATCGCTCGCCCTCAGATAATTCACAGCAGATGCTTTTTTAATGTCCAGTTCCACCTCTTTCACATTAGCCCCCGGTATGGCAGTGCTAAATCCGGAGAAAAAGCTGGCAACCTGCGCCAGAATACAATCCTGCTCGGCGCTCCAGGCTTCCAGCAATACCTTCAAGTCTTCGAACTCACAAACATAATCATCAATATCAATGGTTTCAGTATTGATATTTACCGATAAAGCCTTCACGGTAAAAGCTAATCCGTAAGTGGTTTTTAAAATATCCAGACTTTCCAAGGCATCACGGTAATCTTTTCCCAGGTGTCCCTCAATCCGATAGAAATCAAAACCATCGATATTATAATTTAAGGGCTCCTGAATGTGCGCATCGGATGCAAGCTGATCGGTGTGATAACAAAGATTGTTATCAGACACAAACCTAAGGGTTTTATCGAAATCCCAGGTTTTTAAAAGCTTTTCGGAAATGTTGTAATAATACGGAATGCTTCGTTTACTGAGTTCAGGCAGCTTATTCGACGGCGTAATTATTATATCGCCGCTTTGGGTTGCAAAACGGTTAATCATTTCCATTAAACGCGCGGCCAGACTCTGGGCCCGCTCAAGTTTGTCGCAGGAAGAACTGATGGCTTTCGACTTGTAAAATCCGTGCCTTAATGTTGGAGGTTGGTTATTAATCTCAGGCAAATATCCCAGTAAAAGATGTTTCGGGAATGCAGCAATATCGGGCATACAAAGGTCGTTCAACTGCAAAAGCAATCCCTTCAGTTCGTTATAGGTATCAACCAGATCCTTTAAAAAATCGTATCGATACTGAATATTAAACGGTTCGTTGTAGGCATCGAAATCGAAATATGCCTTAAACTTGTTCAGCAAAATAAGCAAAACCGATTTGCCCGGATATATATTCAGCAAACTGCCAAACTTAGTAACCAGCTGCGAAATTGCGTCGCTCATATTCAAAATCAGGTCATCTCCTTTCTTGGCACTTCCGTGAATGGCCGTGTAATAGGCGTGTTTTAACTCTTCGTATTTCGAGGTGTTTGTTTGGTTCAAAATCACCCGTTTTACAGCCAGCGACGGTAAATTGAAATAATCATCAAAAATGTTGTGTTTCGAAAATATAGAGTCGTTGGCAGCGACATAGTCGGCATCGGTTTTCGAAATGAGCAGGACGCGCAAACGATTTACCTGTTCCACTCCCTGGTTATCACAATCGATGGCTGTGCACAAATCGCCTTCTTTCGGGTACGATTCAAGGTACAAAACAACAACCATTTCTTTCCAGCCTTCCAGGTTTGAGAGCGGCTCTTCGTTGTTTACCTGTTTCGGAAGCAGTTCGTATAAATCGATGGTTGAATATTGAAATTTCCCTTTGGTGATTAGTTTTTGGAAAGGCTTGTAATGAACAGCATCATCGTCGAACTTTTTAAAATACGAATAGGAAACCGTACTTTCAGCCAACACCTTGTTGACGGAATTTGTTTTGTCGTTTTTTAGCTGAATGAGATCGCCGTCGGTGGTAATTCCCACGCCCGGTGTGATGTTTATTTTCGCACCGGAAATTGTAACTTTAAAACCGCAGACGATTCCAACTCCACTCAGGAAAACCCGCGAAAGCCTGTCCTGATCGTCAAAGTAGTTGATAAACTCATTTAATTGTTCATCGGTTAATACCTGGTTCTCGACAAATGTATGGTACTTTGTTGTAATTTCTGTAAGTTTCGATGCCATCGCTTCTGTAATTAAAGGTTTCCTATATTCGTGCGGCCCAAAATAATCCGACCTTCCAGCTCGTCCGCCTCATCCTCGCAATCGATGAGCCTTCCGGTGGGATAAATTGTATTTAATTCAGTAAGAATCGTTATCAAATCATCTAGTTTTCCCGAATCCTGATCCTGTCCAAGGTTTGTTTTTGCCAGAAGGAAATTCCTGTAAGCATCTTCAAACCTGATCATATCGTTTTCATTATCCGGCACTTTATCTTTCCGCTCACCAATCCAGCAAATACGTGCAAGAACGTGGGCCGGCAACTCTTTTCGGATCAGTTCTTCCATGAAATTTCTGAAATCCATGTTGCCAAAACGGTACGTCCAGCCCGGAAGAACCACAGTTACCCGGTATGAATACGGATCAACGGGATGGCAGCTTTCGCAGTTGTCGGAACAAACCGGCATAAACTGTTCCTGCAAACCACTGGATCCGATAACGTTGGGGCGAAGCAAAATATGCTCGACAACAAACATCCCCTCTTCGGCAAAATCCTCGGTAAAAAACCGGATCATTTCCAGAATGGCAGCCATCAATTCTCCGGGTGTGTCGTAATACAAAAACTGGCGGGCGATAATACGGTCGGAGCTTCCGGGATCGTCGTTGGTGTTGATCACATCAAACGAATATTTACCAGTTGGAGAAACCTGAATCTCGAAATTACCCACCTCACTTTCATCGGCTACTCCGGTCTCAAAAACTTCTTTAACTGTTTCGGGAGACGTTTCAACGATCTTTACAATCGACTGGTATAATTCTGCTTCGGCAAAACGCGGCGCCGAATACTCCTCTGTACCCGATAAAAAGTTAACTCCGTCTGTATTTTTAATGTGCCAGCGGTACACTTTCTTTCCGTCGGCGTTTATTAAATCGTACACCTCGATGTAAGATTCCGATAAATTGCGGCGCGAAAAATCTTTCACACCACACAAACGCGCAATTCGTTTTTGCGCACCGGCTACATTCTCCGTATCCCAAAGATCTTCGGGTTGTTGCCTGTAATAATTGAAAGCGCTGCCGCGCCAATTGCTAATTCCCTTGTTTGTAATATTTCCGTCGGCATCTGTAATCTCGCCGTATTCCGACAGGAAAACTTCCTTGGCTTTTACAACCGATTGTCCCGCATAATTGCCGTAAAGTTCTTTCATCAGGAAAGAATATTCGCTGAATTTTTCGGCAAAACGGGCCAGCAAATGATCAAGTAATTTATTTTTTCGCTCAATATTATTATCCAGATCAGCCAGCAAATTTTCGGTTAGTTTTTCATCGTCGTCTTCAGGGTAACCCGTAACCAGGTCGCTGAAATCTTTGATGTCTTTTACGGCCTGGGTAAAGTAAGTATTTGCCAGCTTGTTATCAACCGAAAGCAGATCTTTCACCTTGTCGAGATGCGCAAAATAGCTGGCAAAAACCTGGTCGAAAAACAACAAATAAGCTTTTAACTGTTTGGCCAGCGCCTTTCGTTTTGTTGTGGCACCGGAGGGCAATCCAACGGGTCCGATTCCGTAAGTTTCCGGTAAATCGTTTTGAATGGTGGTGGTTTCTCCTGTGTTCAGATAAACACCTTTTGGCACCTTTATTTCCATGCCCACTTTTGCCAGTTCCTGTTCTTCCTTTTCTTCTTCCAGTTCCGCCTTATACTGTTTAACCTTTTTGCTATTTACATTCACCGATAAAACGTCCTTGTAATAACTGAAAGCGCTCTGATCGGAGAGTCGCGGTTTTTTGCCCGGATCGATACAAATCTGCCAGGCATCGTTTTCATTTTCCGGATCGAGGCAATCGTTGATAGATATTTCACGAATCACTTTTACGCCTTCAATATCCATTATAATGTTGATCAGGTCGGAAAGCCTGACCTCGGTGCGCAGTTTTGCATTTTCCAGTTCTTTGGGATCGATAAAACCATTTTTCAGAGTTGGCCCTTCAAAAATCTGTTCGCTTGTATATTTTTTGCCAAACATTTCCTGAAACGAATAAAACCTGAGACCCGGTGAAAAATATTTTTCAATGGCAATAAGCACTTTTGCCTCAACCTTTTCTTCGTCAGCATCGGTTTCGATCTCTATAATGGCGCATACTTCAACAGGATGCTCCTCCACTTTGGCGACCTCAACCAGGTCTTCACACAAATTCCGGTTCTGATGGTAAATGGTTGTTATTTCATTTTTTAAACGTTCTGTTTCGGCCTTTTTCTTTGCGACTGTAGGAAACTTGTCATCATCGAGTTCATCAAAATCAACAATAATTTTATACAAGCCGTTTAGCTGAAAACTGGAATAATTCTGAGGTTCAATATCTGTAAAATCATTTTTATCGTACGAAAGAAGGTTGTTTTTACAGTCAACATGCACTGTTTTTTCATACTTCTGCAACCAGCAGTTTTTCACTCCTTCAATGTCGATAAAGAGTTTGCGGTAATCGGCTTCGGTTACGGGCTTTGATGGCAAAATCAGAAGTGCATTAAAAAACTGTTCCTCGATGGAATGACTGCTATCGGCGGGAGTCAGAATATTTTCGATGGGCAAATTGATGCGCGAAGCCAGGTCGGTAATGGCGTAACACAGCATTTCCAGAATGGTTGTGCCCGGATCGTGCGAATTATAATCGGTCCAGATATTACCTGACAGTTTTTCGATATACTGCTGCCCCATTTCACGCAGAAACCTGTAATCCAAATCGTTACGTTTGGAAACATCTTTCGGAATGGTAATATGTTTGTTTATGTCTGACATGTTTCCGGTGGTTCTGTTTTTGAGTTCGTACAATTATTTTCTACATCCTTTATTCCATGCTCTTTTGCTGAAACAAGTATCGACTCCGGTTTTGAAGGAACGGCAACGTTCACTTTCATTTCGGGCTGGTTGGAATCAACTTTCTGGAACAATTCCACATGGCTAACAAAGTCGACGTATTCCAGTTCCTCGATGTAATTTATGATCACGCTTTTGTGCAGGGAAAGTCCAAACTGAATGGCTGCAGTATTATCGAAAGCCCAGGGCGACAATAAGCGGGTAATATCCTCATTTAAAACGGTTTTATAATACACCTCATCGTAACCTTTATAAAACTGAACTTGTAAATCAACCCGCAGTTCTTCGTATCCCGGATTAATAACTTTCACCCCGGTTAACGGCGAATTCAGTTTATTCAAAAAATCCTGGATATTATTCAAAGTTGCCTGGCTAACGCGTGGCTGGTAAATATCGAAAACATTTTTGTTTACGATATCGGGAATAACCACCAACACCACCCGCCCGGGAACCAGATAACTGATTTTAGTTTCATTGGCAACTACCTTCGAACAGGTATGGTTCAAACATTTCACCTTGTATATTTCAGGGAAATTCTGAAGCACCAGATGCTCGTAATCCCAGCATGTAATTGCCCGGTTTTTATGCCTTAACCGTTCGCTTATTCTGCGGTAATAAGCCGCATCACTTTCTTCAGGCAAACCGCCGAATGAACTGTACGGTTGAGTGACACCATTTACCTTCGGAATTCGTTGAACCATTTTGGAAATCGTTTCCTCCGGCAAACCTTTTTCCAGGTGGGCGGTATTGTTCTTGTTGTCCTTAAATTCAGCAGTAATAGCCTGTGCATGAATACCAATCACTTTCGACACAGCATTGTAATCTTTATGAATTCTGGCACGCAGCCAGATGTAACCGGTTGGCAACAAAGAATTGGTATCGGTAGCTTCGCGCGGTATCACAAATTTGAATATTCCCGACTGAAGGAAGTTGCCGGTTTTATCAGCAATAATTTCGGTGGAACTCAGGTTTTTCCAGAAGTTATTGCATAACACAGCCCACTCCACTTTTTGTTTTCCGACGAAAGTATCAGCCTCCGGATCTTCGCTCCCTTCCAACACCTGAATCAGCAAGGATACAGTTTGTTGAGGTTCAGCATCTTCCAAGCCAATATACAATTCACCGCCGTGGCAATAAGTTGGGACAGCATTTAAAATTTTGGCATCAGTAACTGAATACAGGCCACTCTTATTTTTAAGTTCCACAGATTCTTCCGACTGCCCGAAGGGATGTTCGTGGAACAAAGTAAAATCTGCTTCCTCCTCGTCGTCGTAAACTTTTGGAACAATGGAGGCTGTTGCCTGGTAATCTACTTTAATTTCTTCAACAAAGGGTGTATACGGTTCGTTTGGAATTACAACCGTATCTTCTTCGCTACTCATTGCCAGGGCATAAAGCCGCGGATACATTTCGTGTTTAAATGTTTGATTCAACGACAGACGGATGGGGCCAACACCTTCACTCTCAGGCGAAATATTGGAAACGGCTTGGTTTAATTCAAATGAACCGTCGCTTTGTTTATCAAAAAGAATTACACTCGTCAGTCCGCTTACATTTTTCCATTCCTCATTTTCCTTTATTTCAACTTTGGCTTTAAAATAGCTGTCATCTTCCACAATAAGATCATCCGGATCATCATTTAATTCCCATTTCGTAACTGCGATCATTTCAATTGGAATTGCCGCTTCAGGTGTTGTGGCTTCATCTGACAAGGCCTTTTTCGCGACATCGGTATTTTCTCTCAGCAGCGCCTGAACAGTTGCCTGGGTTGCTGTGGCAGCGGGAATATTGGTTGTTATTTGTTCGCAAATATTGTTCAGAAAATCGTATTTCGAAACCTGTTCTTTAAAGTCGCCGCGATAGGCAAAATACCAGGTTTTAAAATCATCCGGCGTATTCTTCCATAAAATCTGCAGGTTCAAATTTGACCACTTCTTTTTATACAACTCGTTACAATCAATGTAGAACATCGATTTTTTTACCGGTTGAGTTCCAAAAGGATAAAAAGGCTTGTCGGCCTTTAATGTGCCGATATCATTCGAAAGATTCAATTCTCTTATTCCTCTCACGTCTACATCAACACTCATGCTTTTGAAGGATTGCAGAACCAATTTCCGATAAAGTTCGTGGCCGGCCGGATCAGAAGTATCGATAAGAACACGGCAAACTGGATTGCTGGTTGAAAAAGCCTGCCCGTGAATTTTGGAATCGAAATTAACCACCGCCTTTTCTTCGCGGGGAATCTGAAAAGAAATGGATAAAGTTTTATTATCGCTTTCAAGCCCGGAAGAATAAACCACTGTATCACCCTCTTTGTCGAGCACTTGATCTTTTATATCCAAAGGTCCCAGCCAGTCTTTTTCTCCGGTACAATATATTTTCAGGTTGCCGGTCAGGTCATCGGCAGTAATGGTGCTGTCAATCTCATTTTCAAATTGAATGGTAATTCTCACATTCCGTTCGCCTTCGCCAAGTTCCAGTATTTCTCCTGACAGTGCAAAACCGACAATTGCATCATCGAGTTCAGGATTTCCAAAGGGCCACCAGCTGATTTCATCATCGGGGAAATCCTCACCCTTCCCATCATATGAATTCGCTACCGATGCTCCTTTTAAAATCTTCTTTTCGTGATCGTTATACACATTTTTTAGCAAGGAAACTTTGGTTTGATTGGCAACCAACTCTTCAGTAGTACTATAAATCCGCTTTTTACCGTTGGCATCTTTTCCCCCATCCAGCTCAGAACCTTTAGCAATTTTTTCCGATACTGCGTTTTTTGCCAGTTCAAAAAGAAGATGAACCTGATCGGGAATGGCAGCTTGTTTCGAAATATTCAAAACCTTGCTGAAATAAAAATCGAGATGTGATTTTGTAAGTTTATTAAAGCGTTCTTTTGTAATATCAAGAAGTTGTACAAAAGCCACAAAAAGTGCCAGGTGAGGCGTAATTTCACCTCCTTCGGAATCTTCCTTTAAGGCTTCCTTTACTTCAACGAGAAATTGTTCCAACTCTGTTTCCGACTTTAAAAAACTTTGCCAGTTTCCGGCACTAAGTTCATCGTTCGTATCATCGAAATAATTGATATAAGAAGCAAACTCCCATGCAAACAACATCCACTCTTTTAACCCGAAATCATTCAGTTTTACTGAAGCCGGATCGAGTGCTTTGACAAAACGCTGATTTTGTTCGGTTCCTTCGCGCGCTAACAATATGTCTTTTCCGCAATTCGCCATTTGCATTACTTTTATAATTCAGTCCCCTCACCTTTATAAAAAGGGAAAACCATATTCTTCCTTGAGTTCGTCGTTCTGATGGTATAATCAATAAGTATGAGCAAAACACCTTCCAGTTCGCTGTTCGGATTGATGGAGATTTTATGCACATCAATCCTTGGTTCGTGATACAGGATGGCAGTTTTTATCAAATCGATTACATAGGTTTTTAAGGTCAGATTTAAAGGTTTAAACAGCAACTCATCGAGGTTGCAGCCATAATCGGGCACCATAATCCTTTCGCCCAGCCGGGTTGAAAGCAGAATTTCAAGGCTGCTTTTAATATCATCCTCATCGTTAAGCATTTTCACCCTGTTATTTTCCTTCCTGAATTCAGGAGGGAAACTCCAGCCTGTTCCCAAAAAAGATTGTTCGTTTGCCATGTTATCCTCCTATCATTACTGTTGGACATCCTGCCACTATTACGCCTCCATGTGCAGTTGAATCACCCATGCGGGCTGCCGGCATTCCGCCAATCATCACGGTAGCCGAGCCCATTACAATGGTATCCGGCGGGCCGGTACAGGTTGCCATATCGCCTACCCTTGCAGCCGGCATTCCCCCAATGAGCACTGTTGGCGCTCCGGGTGGCAAAATTGGCCCGCCAACATGCGGAACCAATGCTGTTACCATTGGGCAGGTATGCATATCTGTTATTCTTGCTGCTGCTCCCATTTTAATTAATTTGTACTAAAGATCCACTAATTACAGCAATAGCGCTGGTCGATAGTTCTGCCCCTCCACTGCCTTCAGCTTTCAATTGAGCACTGGCAGTAAGGTTGATATTTGCACCTTCAATATTCACATCTCCGGTTGCCGTGATATTTATATCCGAAGCGCTTTCAATAGTAATTCCATCAGAACTCAGGGTAACGATATTGGAATTCTCATCTTCCAGTTGAATAATTCCTGCATCTTCGTCAACCGTGATTTTTTTACCGGCCGGAGTTTCCAGTACAACCGATTTTTTATCGTCGTCGAAAATGAATTTCATTTCACTGCGGGTAACAAAACCTTTTTCGTGGTTATCGTCGGCCGGCTCGATTGGAGCAGGTTTGGCGCTGCTGTGCAACATTCCGAGGATTACCGGGTCGTTTGGATTATCGTTCAGAAATCCGATTATTACTTCATCACCGATTTCCGGACGAAAAAAGGATCCGCGGTTGTCACCGGCATCGAGTGTGGCTACTCTTGCCCATACTCCTTCTTCGTCTTTATTGATAAGCGGCATGCGGACCAAAACCCGGTACTCTCCTTCGGGATCGCTTTCAAGCTGAGACACAATGGCCACGTGCAAACCATTAACTGCACCCAATAAACCGGAGGCGGGTTTAATATTTACATCCACCTCATCGGTAAACCATTTGGGATTGATTCCGAATTGCGCATCAATCAGCCAATTGCCTTCGGTAATCTGGTGTTTTACTCCCGACACGTAAGCCTTTCCGTTAAAGCGGTCGCCCACCCCGGAAAGGTTAATGGTGGTATTGGGTTTTACATCGGGCACACCCTGAAATTTAACCCTCCCCCTGATTCTTGAAAGCTGGTTAAACAAACTTTTTGCATTGGCCCATTGCTGCAGGCCGGCATCAGTAAACGCACTACCATCTCTCAACTCTAACTTGTCCACTCCTATTACTGATGCCAGATCTGCAGATGAAATATTACCACCCAGTTCCACTTCCGAAACATCTGACTCCATTTCGTACAAGTCCTGATTTGCCTGATCCCATCCAATAGAGACTACAGAACCAAACTGATTTCGGGCATCTATTTCAGCATCAAATTCCATAATAGTTGCACCGTAAATCAGGCTTAATTTTTCCTCCTGATTGTAATCAGGACTCAGCACTGAAAACTTACCATCGTCGACCACACAAACCTTTCCGTTCGCTTGTGCACGCGCCACGCAAAAATCCCAGTCGCTGATGTTAAATTGCACCATTTCAGGATGTTCTGCATCCGATTCTTCTACATCGGGTTCCAGGTCGTAACCGGCAAGTATGGTTTCAATTATATCACTGTCCTTGCTTTCATAAAAATATTTGTTCTTTCTTCCCACTGAAAGTTTTACTGCTTTATCTCTGCATTCTACAACCAACAACGCTCCCGATGAACGAATCTTCAGGTTGTGTTTGATAACTATTCCTTTAAAAATGGTCTGTTCCTGAGAATGATAACCGGCTTTAATTTCAATTTCCTTACCGGGAACAAAGTATTCCTCGTTACTTAACGCGAAATCCTGAGTGGAAGGATCTCCGTCGAGTAAAATGATTTTTGCCCATGGAATTCGGTTCAATTCCTTCTCAACCACAATATTCAACACTTGGTAAACCGACGACAGCTCTTCTCCATCAACCAAAATTTTTTGGGTGACCAGATCGGTAGAAGCTTCGGTTTGTATGACTCTTTCTTCAGGCATATTTAGGATACTTTTTCGATGGGTGGAAAAAAGATTTTGCAGCCTACTTCCAGTTTTCTGAAATTGGTTATGTTATTCACCCTGGCCACTTCGATGTAGTATTTCGAATCGCCGTAAATCCGGTAAGTCATCAATGGCAAAGTGTCGCCTTCTTTAACAATCCTTACGTGGGTTAAATCGGGCGATGAGTTATTCTCAAGAGCAACGCGCAGATTGTCTTCGATAAAACCGTTAAACCTTGCTCTGGCTGAAGCCCGCAAAGGGGTTCCATCGGCTTTAAACAATTTAAAAGTGATATCCATTTCGGTTAAAACACCTTTAAACAAGAGCGCTCCCCAGCTAATTACCAGGTAATTGGGCCGGTGTTCGTCGCCGTTATAATCGAAAACCACGCGTTTGAACAAATCCACATCGTCGGCAATTCCTACACCTTCGTCAACAGAGAGCTGGTCGTCCGCATCACCCGGCTCACCATAATTAATGAGCACCCCGGTGCGGTCGAATATAAATTCCAGTTCCAAATCTTCGGGAGGTGTCCGGTTGTATCGTGGCGAAGAAGAACTCGTTCCAGACGCCTGTCTCCTGTTCTGCTCAACTTTATACCTGTAGATATATTTTTCAGGATTCAAAAGTGTTCTGAACTCTCCGTTTGCCACTTCTGTTTGAAACGTCTCGTCGGAATAAGCTTTTATTTGAAGTTTTGTCAGTTCTCCAGGCATATCAGCGTTCGTCTTTTTTTGCTAAAATTTCCATTACCTGTTCCACGCAGGCTTCAATAATTCTTTGTTCCCGATCATCTCCGTCGGTTTCGGAAGCAGTATTGGAAGCGGAAGCAGTATTCTCGCCAACCACAATTTTTATGTGCATCTCCTTAATTTCGATGGGCATTGCTACAGTACATTGAAATAGTTATAATTTAATTCCAGGGTTTCGATTACCAGTTTATTCTGTTCGGCATCAAAATCGCTGACACTCCATTTAACCGGGTAGGCGTGAACCACATTCCAGCTAATTAAAGGCTGGTGTTCTTCGTTCAGCAACTTTACAATTAAGTCAACGGGCTCGAAATCAAAATATTCGAGTGCACTTTTACACCAGTCAATAATTTCAGAATCAACCAGTAAACCGCGTTTTAAAACCAGTTTTGGATACCTGGTACGAACCGGAACTTTATGCTTAAATCGATTTTCTCCACCTTCGGCAATCTCTTCCGTGTCCATTTCAACGCTCAGGCCCGAAACCGACTGGAACTCAAATTCTCCGGAAAAACCGGTAAATTCAACCTTAAAATGAAAACCGAGAGGTGGATAATAATCAGCCATTTCTACTCATTTTGAATGGATAAACCTTCGTGTACCAGTTCCATACTTTCAATGGCCACTTCATTTCCATCGGCCTTTAAATCGGTCGACTGGATTTTTGTGGGCCAGGCATTTTTAACCTTCCAAACCACCACTGGTGAATGTTCTTCATTCAGCAAACTGATGATAATATCGCGGCGTTCAATCGTATTTAACTTCACGGTGTTCCACCAGTTGTAATATTCGTTATCGGTGGCAAAGGTTCCGCGTTTCAGGGTAATGTTAGCCCATTTCTGCATTCCTGGCATTTTGGTTTTAAAATACTCGGGACTGGCACCGTGACGGTACTCAACCACTTCGGTTTCCACATCCAATCCTGAAACCTCAGTGAATCCTATTTTAGTTCCACCCCATTCAACCTGAAAATGAAACTTTACAAGTGGATATTCTGTTGCCATAATTTCTGCTTTTTAATTATTGATTAAGATTCCTGCATTTTATGAGAGAATTTCAGGATAATAAACTCAGCCGGACGAACGGCTGCCATTCCAATTTCGATGTTCATTCTACCTTCGAGAATGTCGAGCGCAGTCATGGTTTGACCAAGGCCAACTCTTACAAAAAAGGCCTCCTCTGGTTTTGCTCCGGCCAGTGCTCCTGCTCTCCACTGAAGGGTCAAAAAGTTTTCGATCATTGCCCTAACTTTCACCCATGTGTTGGCATCGTTAGGCTCAAAAACAAACTGAGAGGTTGCTTTTTTTACCGATTCTTCCACCATATTGAAAAAACGGCGGACCGGAATGTAGCGCCATTCGTTGTCGTTACCTGCCAGTGTGCGGGCGCCCCAAACCAGGGTTCCTTTTCCGGCAAAGGTGCGGATCACATTAATCGACTTACCGGTTTCGTGTACATTCAAACCATCCTGTTCGACATTGGTTACTTTTTTAGCGGGTTTGATTATATTATTTATACCCACATTGGCGGGTGCTTTCCATACACCACGGTTTTTATCAACACGGGCGTAAATTCCGGCAACTGCACCGGACGGAGGAAGCGTAACAGTTAACTTTGCCAACTCAACCAATATTTGATTATAAAGCCCGGTGTTTGCGGTAACGGTGCTATCATTTACAGCAAGGCCATCGTAACTTGTGGCCGTCCCCGGAGCATCGGTTTGTGTGTGATTAATGGTCACATCGGCTTCATCGTAAACATAAGGCAAAGTAGTTTTCAACCACGGATAGTAAGCGGCACCGTATTTCAAATATTCAGTTGTCAAACTCATGCCCGAACGCAAAGTATCGGCAAAAGTGGACGCCTGATTATAGGTATCGATAATAGCAAAGCGATCTTGCAAATCGTGACTTTGAGTGAGCGCTTCACGCATTAATTCGTAAAATACAGCTGAAGTTGAAATACCGGTAGCATCAGGAAAAACAATCAGGGTTGGTTCGTCTTCCTTGGCTACTTCGGCCAGGCCACCGTTGGCGCCTAATGCCGATTTGCTTACACTTGCGGCAGTGTAATTACCTACAGAAACAATGTAACAGGGGCCACCGCCATTGGCAAAGTACATTTGCATGGCGTAATACATCAGGAAGGGAGACTTGGTTGCCGGATCGGGAACCTGAATCGTGCGGGTTAAATTACCCGACGAATCATAAACATCGTCTAATTCTACTGTGATATCTTCTTCAGGGTCGGCACTGCCGAAATATTGTTCATACTCCAGCAAAGAACTTATCCGGGTAGGAACATTAAGCAAATCGTCATCAACAATTTTTTTTGCTTTTTCAGTATAGCCAATAAAGGCAGGAATGGCGGTCTCAACCTGAGCCACCGAAGGCGGGAAAACTGATATTTCCTCTACATAAACGCCTGGTGTTTTGTACGTTGTTGCCATAATTCTTTGGGTTTAAATTTTACATGTATATTTCTGAATATATTTTATCAGTAGCACTGTCGGGCTTAACCAGATTTGCATCGGGGTTTGGTAGTTCGGTACCGTCAAGTTCTATAGAAACAAAACCCTCAGCTGTGAGCGGTTGTTTCTTTTTGGTAACTAACTGCCTGGCATTACCACCTTCTTTCTTTACATCGTCTGAATTATTTACCTGTTGGTTTTCTTCAAAAAAATACCGCCAGAACGTTTTCCTGTTTGGCAAAAAGATTTGAAAGACCTGATACGGATTGTAAATTTCTCCATGGTTGTTTGTTACGTTAAGTCCACCCGTATTGCCTTTCATACATATTCTAACTATTCCAAACAAATCCTTCTTCTCCCCGATTGTTAACTTTTCCAGTTCAGCTTTCTGACCTAAATCACTGAGGGTATAATTATCACTAATGGTGCTGTTACTTCCTTCTTTTTTAATAAGGGGAAAACTGCCGGCTTCAGAGCCTAACCGAATGTTTGAAAAGAAAAAAAGCTTACCGATACTTTCAAAACTTAAATCTGTATAATTATAGAATGTGTGGTTTTTAAGTTTCAACAAAAAGGTGAATTCAAGGTTGTTTGCAATGAGTACAAAGGGAACATTTTCGCTAACCCCGGAAACTTTCGTCCAAACAGTAAAACCTGCATTAGTCGATTTAAATACCATAAGTTGACCATCAAGTTTTTGACGAGTTTCTGCTGAAACCGAGATGTGAAAGAATTTTGAAAGTTGATAACCGATAAGCTGTTTTTCTTTTTCCGCTGCATTCATATTTATAAATTCTTCATTCCCTTTATCAAGAAAATACTGGTGAAGAATCTTCACGTCGAACAGCGGTCTGTATTTAATTAAAAATGACATTAATTGATATCATTAAGTTTTCCGCTAACCTCTTTTATCAACTCAGAGCCTGCCAGCTTTTTACTGCTTTCAATCTGAATCAACTGGACTTTATACATAACAGAAGGCAGTTGTCGTCCGCCAAGGGTTCCCCATATATAGTTCCACTCCTCGAAACCGGGAGTATACAATTCGATTACAAATTTGAAATAGTCGAGTACGTTGAGAGATGCATTCGAGCGGTTATAGATTGTATTGGAAGAGGTAAAAATCTTTTTACCCTGGAAAAATTCAATGGTTTTCGAAATACTGATTAATGAATTATCATATGAATCGCAATAAGCACTTACCAAAAAATACAGGTTAATATTAACCGGTGGATTCCGGTATTCACTTTTATTATTAACCACCTTTACAGCCGATGTATTTTTTAATACTGATTCTTCTTCAATGTTTAAAAGTGTAATAATTACCTTGCCTTCCAAATCAGAAGCACTGTCACTGCCTGATTCCAGCATGGCTACATTATCCAAAATCACTATCTTCCCCAGACCTGCATCATCCAGGAAATTTTCAAGCTGCTCTTTTAATATCTGAAGGGTCTCAAAAATCATTCATTACAGTTTAGATAAATACTACAGTTAGCTACACATCACAACTTATTCATGATGTTTTAACTCTAAACTACTAATGAAAAAGGGCTTTGGCGTCTATCTTCTGTACTTGTGAATCCAATTTTGGATTCAGTGATTTAATAGTTGATGCAAGTTACGACAATATAATACATAAGTCAACCTTAAGGTAAAACTCAGCAGAATACAACAGAATTAAAAACCTCATTATCAACAAAATAAAACACACAATTAATATTTAAATAATATCAATTGTAAAAATTAAACCGAAGATTTTAACGTTAACAGCAGCTCACTAATTTGCTTAACCAGTGCAGAATGACTCCCTGAAAAGTGATTAACCATTACTGAAAAGACCAAAGTTTTACCTGAGTCAGTTTTTAAATAACCCGCATAACACCGAACCCGTGTCATGGAACCACTTTTGGCCTGTAATGTATTATCCGGGAAGTTAGTTTTCCCAAATGATTTTAAGGTGCCCTCTCCGGCAATAGGGAGTGAATAAACAAAGGATTCATTATCCTTCATATATGAAAGTACCTGTGTAAAAAACCGCGGTGAAACAGCATTAAAATGCGATAAGCCACTTCCATCTTCCATGAAAAAATATTCGCTTGAAAAACCCTTATTATTCCAAAAATCCTTCACCAGACTTATGGCATCGTTCCTATTTCCAATTCCATTCTTTTCAACTGCAATTTGTTTTAAAAGATGCTCTGCAAAAAGGTTTACACTCTCGTGGTTGAGTACCTCTGCAATTTCGGCTAACGTTGGAGACGGCTGAAGATAAACGACTTCCAGTTCCTTTTGATTCACTTTTTCGAATAGTATCTTTCCTTTTATAAAAATGCCCTGATCGGCCAGCTTGGTTAAAAAGTCTTGTGCAAGAATCTCTTCCGGTTGATGGATTGCAGCTTTAATTGTAAAAGCCTTACGATTTCGGGGAATTGTTCCTCTAATTACACGAGCCTTATCAAATGGGCCTCCAAAAACATAGGCGTTGTCGGAATAAATATCAGCCGAACGAACTTCATTTTCGATGGTCAATTCTTCTATTTTGGGATAAAGGGCTGTAACCTTTGTCGGCTTACCGGCCTTTTTGGGAGAAGAAAAAGTGATGCGAAACAGGTTATCATACACTGTAAATGCATTGGGTCCGGCGCCATAATAATTACCAATATCGCCCCAAATCCATGTTTCCGGCACGCGTTCTGAATCGTAAACAGAACCATCCAAAACGAGATTTCCATTTACCTTTGTAATCCCGGTCTCCTTAATTTTACGTGCCCAATGATTTAAAAAATCTGTATAATGTTCCTGAAAGTATTCTGATCCCAAAGCAGGATCAGCACCACCAAGTACAACAACATCTCCGTTTAATTCACCATCTTTTTTGATTTCTCCTGTAAACCCAATCTTTGTTTCAAAACGATAATCCGGTCCCAAAATTTCCAATGCAGTGGCACTTGTAATCAATTTCATGGTAGATGCAGGAATCAACAATTTATCAGCATTCAAATTATAAACAGTCTCTCCTGAAGCCAGATTCACCACATGTATTCCAATGGAAGCATTTTTATATTCGGGTAATTTTAAAAATGAGTTTACTGAAGTTTTAAAATCATTTTGCGCCCACACTTGAAATACAACAAACAGCGAAAGAAAAAAGAAAATAACACCTTTCATCATTTTTATTACTTTTGGATATTCAAAAATAACAGATTTGACAACATCAAAAGGCTGATTCTAGTAGTATTTTGAAGCCGGGTGTTCAACAAGAGTAAACAATGTTAAAAACAATTTTGATAGTAGGAAGCGGCGGTTTTATAGGCAGTGTGATGCGTTACCTGGTTCAAATTTTTGTTGAAAAAGGATTATCATCTACATTTCCATGGGGGACATTTGTAGCCAATATAGCCGGAAGTTTTATTATTGGGATGGTATTCGCATTAGCAGAAAAAGGGAATCTGTTAAGTTCTGAATGGCGCCTCTTTCTGGCAGTTGGAGTTTGCGGAGGATTCACCACTTTTTCGTCGTTTGCATATAACAACCTGACAATGTTGAAGGAGCAGGCATTCGGACAATTTATTTGGAACGTTGGCGGTAGTTTATTTTTCGGTTTGCTGGCTGTATATCTTGGAATAGTTCTGATTAGATGGGTATTTTAAAGCAGGTGTCTGAAGAAATGCGTGAATGCATGAATGCCGAAATGATTTAATAAGAAACGGGCAAAGTAAGCGAGAACCGATTCAATCTTATTCAAACTCCATCAATCTTTTATCAATCATCGTAGAAAAACTCAATTACTCAATTACTCATCCCCTTTTGAAACCTCAGACTGTATTTTTCTGTAAAAAATGATAGTTCACATTTATTCTAAACTTTAAAACTCAGGGCCATGAAAATATCAGAAAAAACAGGAATTCTTAAAATCTACGTTGGGGAAACGGATAAAATAAACGGTCGGATTTTATTCGAAGAAATTGTCTTCGAGGCCAGAAATGCAGGAATGGCAGGAGCAACAGTTTATAAAGGAATTATGTCGTTTGGCGCCAGCCACTCGATACACACCATGAAAATATTTGCTTTATCGAGCGATTTGCCGGTAACTATTGAAATAATAGACAATATTGAGAAGCTGGACGAATTTGCAAAAAAAGTAAACGAAATAATGGAGCAAAGCAAACGTGGCGGCCTGGTAACGTTCCAGGAACTGAATGTAGTACGTTATGAACGCGGTGAAAAATACCGTGAGAAATATATTTAGAACGATACTTGCTTTAAGGCAGTTAAAATAGAAAAGACCACTTCAGAAATTATCGAAGCGGTCTTTCCTTTTATATGATTATTTGGATTTTAAAAAAGATTTAAAGCTGAAACGAAGCGCTCACTTGTTTTTCTGAATCACTTTCAGATACAGCCGACAATGTAATTGTTGCCTGATCGCTTGCACTTTTATTACTTTCAAAATAAACAGGCACCAAAGTTTCTTCACCGGTTTTAACAACGGCCAGTTCATTCAGTAATTCAGCTTTTGTACCTTCTCCCTTTACTACCAATTTTAAGCGATAGATATCGTTGTTAAAACATGCAGCTTCAGATGAAACCTCATCATTATTTTTTATTGCAAACCAAACCACATTGCCTTCAGCTTTTTTAGGCGCCAACAATTGAAAATCTCTTTTTTGCGCACCACTGCCATCGAGCGATTTTACACCAAGTGTATAAGAAAGAATTTCGTCTTCATTTTTCGCAATATCGATTACATAGAACTGAAGGCGGTTGTAAGGATCAGTATATTCAAATTGACTTCCTGAATTTAATCCTGCGTGGAAAAGGGCGTCGTTCAACTGGCGGTAATCAGCAATTGTACGCATTACTTTTGTTCCATCGGGTTTAACGTAATCCACCATATTAATATCTTCAGGATGAGCATCAATAACCCAGTTAAAACAGTTAAAACCATTTACGCCTCCGTTGGTACTTTCTTTATCTTTATTTTTTGCCAGTAGCACTCCATTATCCGGGCAATAGGAATCGTAACCGATTCTTTGTACTACCTCTAAAGAATAATAATCGTAATTGGGAATACCTGGTGAAATTGGATTTTCAGCAGGATCGTCGACTGGAGTACGATCATGCGGTTCTTCTCCGTCGAGTTTTACAATCATGCCTGCATATTCATTCACAAGTGGATCAACAGCACGGGCCGTTACCTTCGCAACAGCCAATCCTGTTATTGACAAACTGTCGCGGCTTAATGTCAATACATCTTCATCGGTTATAAAGCCGTTTTTCATCCTGTTCCGAAGCATTAATCCGGCCGGCATTGCAGCGCCACCAATAGCCGGAACAACCCAACGTTTATGGGGTCCGCCGGGACCATTGAAACAACCGCGGTCCATCATATCCCAGGTACCAGAACCTGCCCTGCGATAAGGAGTAACATACGGATTATTATTGTTATCACCGATTCGAAATGCATAATGCCCCAATTCGTGTGTAATCGTTCCTGAATTTTCTCCCTGCCGCAACGATGAAATTCCCCATTGCATGGCACCTGCCTTCCACGAAGTCCATGGCACATATCGTGTAGCAACCCAACGGGGTTTTTCAGGATTAGGATTCCCCCACTCTGCAGGAATATCTTCTTTCGAATTAAATTTCATTTCACCGAATTCCTGCCAAACACCGGTTTCGTCGTAACTGGCGTAAATACGAAGAATAGCATCGTAATTCTTTTTTAAATCTCCGGCATCGGCACTCCATAAGGCATCAACATCGCGTTCCATTCTTCCGGTTGGTTTGCTTCCATCAGGAGTAAAATCGTTTTGTCCCCATTCATTCAAACCATATTCCCAAAGATTTTTTGGCAAACGATAAGGTCCAAAAGCATCTACTTCTGTAATACCAAACTGGCCTCGCGATTGTTCCATCCAGTATCCGTTAATGGTCTGGCCATGATTTACATCTGATGGTTTTACATAAAAATCGCGATAAAACTCGGGAACCTCTTCTCTTTTTATCGGATCGATCTGAGGATTTCCAAATAAATCTGAACCTTTCGGCAAGGTAATTACAAAAGGCTGATCAGGAAAATCAATTGCGACAACAGCCATTTTAAATCCGCGTTTAGGTTTTAACGATGGGTCGGCCCAGTTTTTTCCGGGAATGGGTTTGTAATCATCCCACGTCATATCATCCTGATCCTGCACCATTTGCGGATCGATAGGCCGGGGTTTACTATCAGATTTAGAAGGTTCTTTTTCGCTACAAGCAACTAGAAGCAAAATAAGAAATGCAAAATAAAATTGAGTTGAAATATTTTTCATAAAATGATGATAAAGTTTTATACAAAAAAGGCAAACTTAAATTACAAACTTTATGACATTTCGCACATTAGCAAACAATATGAAATAAAAATAAATATTCAAACAGATTAATTCTACAAAATACTCAAATACTCAAACAAAAATCAAAATTACATACAATTGAAGAATTGAAAAAAAGAGACTTATTAGTTCCGGGCATCATTTCTATAATTAACAAAAACAGCAAATACACTATAAAATCTCAGTTTCAAATGATTGTATCCAAACCCTATTTTCTTCTTTAAATCTGAATATGAACAAGATAGCCTATCCCCTCTAAGCCGTTAAAATTGATTCTATCTAAAAACCATCTTTGACGAAGTAAAAAAGACCTTTAAATCTTTTATATTCAATAGTTTAACTAAATGTTAATAAACTTTTTATCGTTTTGAATAAGCAATTTCAGGCAGCACATTGGGACAATATTTTATATTTTCACGCTTCGAAAAAAAAGACGCGTTAGTTGCAGTTATAGATTAAATATCTGTGGTTAAAAAAACTACAAAAATCAAATATAATTACATTAAATTATGAGTTTTACACACGAAGTTGAAGGTATGATTTGTGTTGCACAAGGTGCAAATCATGGCCCGGCTCCAATTCCTGAAGAAGGAAAATGGGTAAAAGCCAAACAAGTTTCAGACATTTCGGGTTTAACCCACGGTGTAGGTTGGTGTGCTCCGCAGCAAGGTGCATGTAAACTTACTTTGAATGTGAAAGAAGGTATTATTGAAGAAGCGTTGGTTGAAACTATCGGTTGTACCGGTATGACTCACTCAGCTGCAATGGCTTCTGAAATTCTTCCAGGAAAAACAATTCTTGAAGCATTGAATACCGACCTTGTTTGTGATGCAATTAACACTGCAATGCGCGAACTTTTCTTACAAATTGTTTACGGTCGTACTCAAAGTGCTTTCTCTGAAGGTGGTCTTCCAATTGGCGCCGGTCTTGAAGATTTAGGTAAAGGTCTTCGTGGTGTAACCGGTACTTTGTATGGAACTACAGCTAAAGGTCCTCGTTACCTGGAAATGGCTGAAGGTTACATTACAAAAATCGGTATGGACGCTGACAGCGAAATTATCGGTTACGAATTTGTAAACCTTGGTCGTATGATGGATATGATCAAAACAGGTATGGACGCTAACGAAGCAATTCAAAAAGCTTCTGGTAAATATGGCCGTATCGACGATGCAGTTAAAGTTATTGACCCACGTAAAGAATAGGAGAAATTTATTATGCCATTATTTGAAAGTTACGACAGAAGAATCAAACAAATTGATGCATTCTTAAACGCAAACGGCATTTCTTCTATTGAAGAGGCCAAAAAAATATGTGATGAAAAAGGTGTTGACGTTTACGAAATTGTAAAAGGCATTCAGCCTATCGCTTTCGAAAACGCCATGTGGTCGTACATTGTAGGTGCTGCCGTTGCCATTAAACGTGGACAAACAGCTGCTGCTGACATTGCCGCTACTTTAGGTGAAGGTTTACAGTCGTTCTGTATTCCCGGATCGGTTGCAGATGATCGTAAAGTAGGTTTAGGACATGGTAACCTGGCTGCTATGTTACTTCGCGACGAAACAAAATGTTTCGCTTTCCTGGCAGGTCACGAATCGTTCGCTGCTGCTGAAGGTGCTATCGGTATTGCAAAATCAGCTAACCGTGTTCGTAAAGAGCCTTTACGTGTAATCCTTAACGGTTTAGGAAAAGACGCTGCAAAAATCATCGCCCGTATCAACGGTTTTACTTACGTTCAAACTGATTTCGATTATGCTACAGGCGAATTGAAAGAAGTACAACGTAAAGCTTACTCAGAAGGTGATCGCGCAAAAGTAAACTGCTACGGTGCCAACGATGTACGCGAAGGTGTTGCCATTCTTCACAGCGAAGGTGTTGATGTATCGATTACAGGTAACTCAACTAACCCAACACGTTTCCAACACCCGGTTGCAGGAACTTACAAAAAAGAGTGTGTTGAGCAAGGTAAAAAATACTTCTCAGTAGCATCCGGCGGTGGTACTGGTCGTACACTCCACCCAGACAACATGGCTGCAGGTCCTGCTTCTTATGGTATGACAGATACTATGGGACGTATGCACTCTGACGCACAGTTTGCAGGTTCTTCTTCAGTTCCGGCTCACGTTGAGATGATGGGATTGATCGGAATGGGTAACAACCCGATGGTTGGTGCTTCTGTTGCTGTTGCAGTTGCAGTTTCGCAAGCTTAACATTGACAGACCTCGCAACATTTGTTGTGAAAAAATTATATTTAAGGCACAAAGTTTAGGAGAAATCCATAGCTTTGTGCCTTTCTTTTTAAACATAGGTCAATAATGAAGGAGAATAATACAAAAGAATTATTCATTGCTGAAGCACAAAATTTATTCGACGAAGGTTATGCCTGTTCGCAGTCTGTGCTGCTCGCTTTTGCCGATCATTTTAAATTAGACAAAACTACAGCCAAGCGTATTTCTGCCACTTTTGGAGGAGGAATGGGACGCTTACGCGAAACCTGTGGCGCTGTAACAGGAGGTTTTATGGTTATGGGGCTCGCATTCGGAAACGAGGAGCCCAAAGACATGGACACCAAGCTAAACAGTTACAAAAAAGTTCGTGAATTAAATAAACTGGTTGAAGAGATTCACGGAACCACAAATTGCCGTCAGCTATTAATAAAGCACGCCACCGAAGACCAGGTAAAAGACCGAAAGCACCATAAAATAATTTGCAGAAAAGTAGTTGGCGATGCCACTGCTCTTGTTTATGACATTCTGAAAGATAACGACAAAATTTAACAAAAATCAGCTCTTATAGCTCATTGTAATTTACTTGTATTATGGTCCGAAAAATCAACAAAACACTGCTCTTTCACAATACCAGACTCCTACCTCAACAATCACATCTAATTGGAAACGAAATACTTCATCTTAAATTCACATAAAAAAGGAGTTAACTATTCATAATTCTTTGTAATTTCGTGAAACAATTTGAAGACCTCCACGTTTACTTTGCAGTAATTGCAGTAGCAATATAAATAAGTTAAATAAATAAAAACTACTCACAATGTTAATTAGCGACGTAAAAGCAAGAGAGATTATCGATTCTCGTGGTAACCCAACTGTTGAAGTTGATGTAACACTCGAAAGTGGTGCATTTGGCCGTGCTGCTGTTCCGTCAGGAGCATCAACCGGTGAAAACGAAGCACTTGAATTACGTGATGGCGACAAAAGCCGTTACTTAGGAAAAGGTTGTTTAAAAGCTGTTGCAAACGTTAACGACGTTATTGCAAAAGAAATTATTGGCATGGATGCTACCGACCAGGTGGCCATTGATAGCAAATTGTTGGAACTCGACGGTACAAAAACAAAATCTAATTTAGGTGCAAACGCTATGTTGGGTGTTTCATTAGCTGTTGCTAAAGCTGCTGCTGAGTACTCAGAACTTCCATTGTACAAATACATTGGCGGAACTAACGCAAAAACTTTGCCTGTTCCGATGATGAACATCATTAACGGTGGTTCGCACTCTGATGCTACTATTGCTTTCCAGGAATTTATGATTCGCCCGATTGGTGCTCCTTCGTTCAAAGAAGGTTTGCGTATGGGGGCTGAAGTTTTCCACGCTTTGAAAAAAGTATTGGCTGCTAAAAACCTTTCAACTGCAGTTGGCGACGAAGGTGGTTTTGCTCCAATGCTAGGCGGTACTGAAGAAGCTATCGAATCAATTCTTACTGCAATTGAAAACGCAGGTTATAAACCGGGTCGTGCAGAAGACGGTGGTGATGTTTCTATCGCTATGGACTGTGCTTCATCTGAGTTTTATAAAGATGGCGTTTACGATTACAGTATTTTTGAACCAAACGGTGTAAAACGCACTTCTGACGAACAAGCTGCTTACCTTGCAGAATTGATCGCAAAATATCCTATCGATTCAATTGAAGACGGTATGGACGAAGGCGACTGGGACGGATGGGTAAAACTGAATGCTGCAATTGGCGACAAATGCCAGCTGGTTGGTGACGACCTTTTCGTAACCAACGTTGAGTACCTGCAAAAAGGTATCGAATTGGGTGCTGCTAACTCAATTCTTATTAAAGTAAACCAAATTGGTACGTTAACCGAAACTTTGGATGCTATTGAAATGGCTCACCGTGCAGGTTACACTTCAGTAACTTCACACCGCTCGGGTGAAACTGAAGATTCAACCATTGCCGACATTGCAGTGGCTACCAACTCTGGTCAGATTAAAACAGGTTCTATGAGCCGTTCAGACCGTATGGCAAAATACAACCAACTGCTTCGTATTGAAGAAGAACTGGGTGCAAGCGCCATTTACGGATACAAAAAAATCTATAAGAAGTAAGGATACTTTTAAATAATAATGAAAACCGTCTTTCGCTTGAGAGACGGTTTTTTTTATGCCATAAAATTTATGAATGATTGCATATTAGTGAACAAAGCACCCAACTCGCTTGCTTTATATATAAAGGTTATAAACTTTATTACGCATGTAAAAAGATATGGTACATTCGTATTACTGCTTTTTGTTGTATTGCACTCAATAGCACAGGCTCCGAGTGGTATTCCTTACGGGAAACCGGAGCCATTGGAATTGAATCTGACCAACATCATCTTTTTCTTTGTAATCCCCATCCTAATGATAATCTTTTACATTGTACGAAGACGAAATAAGCGTGAGTAAACCAGTGTGCAGCAAACCTACAACTTAAACTTCTGCACAAACTCATCCAGAATATCAGTAAGTTTCGGATAACCGATTTCTTCCAGATCGTATATTACCCGTGTATTTGGTTTGTTAATTTTAATAATTCGGCCCAAATCAATAGGTGTGGCAATAATTACAGAATCGCAATCGGTTGCATTAATAGTTGATTCGAGATCTTTTATCTGTTCCTCGCCATAACCCATTGCAGGCAGTAGTTTTCCTACATCCGGATATCTTTGAAATGTACGTGCGAGTTTTCCAACCGCATACGGCCGCGGATCGATCATTTCAGCAGCTCCAAACTTTTGGGCAGCAACAGTGCCTGCACCAATCTTCATTTCGCCATGAGTAAGTGTTGGGCCATCCTCAACTACCAAAACACGTTTCCCTTTAACAACTCCAGGTTTTTCAACCTTAATCGGACTGGCACCATCAATTACAACCGCCTTCGGATTAACCCGGGCAATATTGTCGCGAACCAGCTGAATTTTTTCCGGATCTGCCGTTTCCATCTTATTGATGATGATAACATCAGCATGCAGCAAGTTTATTTCGCTGGGATAATAAGTTAACTCTGCTCCTGCCCTGTGCGGATCGGCAATCGTTATTAACAGATCTGGTGTATAAAATGAAAAGTCGTTGTTCCCTCCATCCCAAAGAATAATATCGCAACCATCCGGATCATTTTCTGCATCGCGTAAAATCGCCTCATAATCGATACCGGCGTAAATAACATTTCCTCGTACAATGTGCGGCTCGTATTCTTCCATCTCTTCAATGGTACAATTGTGTTTAGTCAAATCATCTAAAGTGGCAAAACGCTGCACCTTTTGTTTAACCAGGTTGCCGTAGGGCATCGGATGGCGAATGGCAACCACCTTAAGTCCTCTTGCCAATAATTGCTGAACAATTTTGCGGCTGGTTTGACTTTTACCGCATCCGGTTCGGGTGGCACAAACTGAAATCACCGGCTTGGTACTTTTTATCATGGTATGTTTTGGACTCAGCAACAGAAAATCGGCACCTGCTGCATTCACCCTGGCACTCATACGCATCACATATTGATTAGGTACATCGCTGTACGAAAATACACAGGTGTCAACTTCAAGTTCATCAATTAATGCTTCAAGTTCGTCCTGAGCATAAACCGGGATACCGATTGGATACAAACTGCCGGCCAGCTCCGGAGGGTATCTTCGGTCTTCTATATCGGGAATTTGAGCCGCTGTAAATGCAACCACCTCATATTCATTTTTATCTCTGAAAAAAGTATTAAAATTATGGAAATCCCTTCCGGCTGCCCCAAGAATTATCACACGTTTCTTATTCATAATACTTAAGTTTTTGATTTCTATATAATGTACTTCGTTTTGGCTGAATAAAACAGGATAAAACTCAGACTTGTGTTACTGGTCATTGGACATTAGTCATTTGTCATTAACCATTCGGGAATTTCAAACTCGTGACTCGAAACTCGTGACTCGTGACTCGAAACTTGTGACTCTTAACTCTTGACTCTTGACTTAAAACTACTTCAACCCCTCAATCCAGTCAATAATTTTGCTGAAATGCGTTCCTTCCCAGTAAATCTGACCGCAACCTTTACATTTCCAAAACTCATTGCACATTAAAAAGGTGTCATCAGGAACTTTTCCCCTCGCCTCTTCAGTGTTGATACCTGTAAGAGTTCCGTTACATTTTGAGCATCGTGTAAAAGGCCTGAAACTATTTTGAAGCTGAAGTCGCTCCACTACCTCGCGAAGCTGTTTTTTTGGATTGTTGTTGCGTACCCAGTAACCATGTGTTACGGCACTTTGCTTCAGAATTCCCAAATCGCGCGTTAAAATGATACGCTTCTCTTTAATTGAAATTTGAATAATCTCATCATCTTCCAGGTTGTTCCGGAATAAAGTATCAAATCCCAGTAAGCGTAATTTTTGAGCCAGTTTGCCTAAATTAACATCCACAACAAAACGCGTTTCGCGCAAAGGTTCAGGGCGCAAACGAACAACAGGTGAAATATCAAGCGACTCAAAAACGGGATAAACAGAAACCTGTTCCCCTCCTTTAAGAAGAGCATCAAAATCAACAGAAACACTGTTAACCAAAATCAGGTCTACCTCGGTATGTGGCACACCAATCGCCTCAATGGTGTTTTTTACCGAAGGTGTGCCCGTAAAAGAATATTCAAAGTTCTTTTTACGGAAACGCGCAGGCAGAAATTCATTCAGTTCTTCGTAAAACCGAAAGATGGATGTACGTTGAAGCGCATCATGATTTGTTGCCGGTTGTTTCACATTGATACAATTATAGTATCAATAAATTTACTACAATTCCGTAAAGAAGACATCCACTAACAATAACTCATTTCAAATCACCATTTACGATATTCCAACTTACATTTTTTCCTGTTTATTTAGTAAGCCATTTCTGGTGTTATTTTTTATTACGCGGGCTGAAGTATCTGAATCATAAAAATTATGATTATTTTTAATGCACTAAAGATTAAAAATACCCGCGAATTGAACTTAGCTCTTGCAAATTACAAACGGCAAAAAGGAAGAAATTCTTCTCGTAAAGCGAAATATATCAACAACTTACAAAACCTGACGATAATATCATGTTAGTTGCACTGTTACTAACCAATACGTTGTGTGCAATTTTCGGCAAGGATAAATCGACGGTATTGACAGATAATATGGAACAAGTTATCTTTTTAATAATTAAAAAATGTTGATTATAATTACTTTTAAGTGACTAAATGCAAATAAGTAATGCCTAAGAAAAAAGTATTAATTGCAACAAATAATAGTGATAAATATCAATCTATATCTGCCTTATTAGAAGGAGTATTTCCTCATAAATATGACTTTATGAGTCTTGAAGATATTGCAATTTATGTCAATTTTATCGAGACAGGTTCTATAATTAACAGAGCAATACACAAAGCTAAATTATGTTGGGAGTGTTTAGAAGATACAAATCAAAAGGAGTATTTTATTTCTATCGGTGTCGATGATGGCTTTAGTTTAAAAAAAGAAGATGAAGGTAACTCTAATTCCAAGTCAATTACTGATAGTATTTTAAGTGGAAAACTACTTAGTATTAATGAAACAATTTGGTTAAAACGAGGGATTGCATATTATAATGATAAATCACAGGGAGCTATTATTACATCTACACCCCTAATTTACAAGGGTAATCCAAATAATATAGAACGTATCGAGAATACATATCCTTTACGTAATGTACTTGCTCCATTAAACTCCGAAAAGGTTCAATCCCAAATTGAATTTGAAAACCTAATTGAATATTATTTAAAATACTGTCGCAATGATATTGAGATCTTATTTAGAAATATAAAATAAATTGTTATGAACAAAAATAAAGTTCCCCTAAATTATTTGATGCTCTTGCTAGTCTCGATTTTATTGAATGTTTTCCTTTTTTATATGATAATTAGAAATCCTAATTCAAGTTTTTTCGATGAGTATAACAACCTAATAATTGGTATCGGCTCTGGAATTTTAACATATATCATTACTCTCTATTTAACCCATAAATTTTTATATTCTACTAACGATGCATTGTGTAATGATTTAAAAGTTTTATCAAACTCTATTGAAGAAATTGAAGATAGAACAAAACCATTACCAAAATATTTCATGGACATAGATAACACATTAAATATTTTACAAGTAGAAGAAAAGGCAATGGTTAGCTATGATAGGATTAAGTTATTAAAAACGGGATTTTACAAGAAACTTTATACTGATGCAAAAGAGGTAAAAGTGCTTGGGATTTCGCTAAAAAAGTTTATCGAAGCCTTATTTACCACTAATCATACAATTATCAATCAATTATTGCATGGGAGAATTAAAGTCCAGTTATTACTATTAAATCCAAACAGTGATTTTGTTAAGTTCTTAGATAGTCAAGAAGGAGATAATCATGATCGTCATCCTGTATCTGACAAACTTCATGAAGTTATCTCAATAATCAAAGATTTCTATAATTTAAATACTGACTGTAAAACCAAACATGATAATAAAATTGAAGTTAGATTAATCGACGAAACCGTTACATTAACTTTTGGATATGTTAATAAACACTTGAACTCAGAAAACATAATGCATTTAGGTCTACTTTTTGGACATAAAGAAGGAGGCCCATTGTATAGAATTCCAAACAATGTTGAAGATGAGCTTTACAAAGAATCTATGGATTATTTCGACACTCTTTTCTCAAAGTCAGAATTAAATATACTTTTTTCATGGGATAATAAAGGGAAACATTTTACTGAGTTAAATCAATTGGGAAAAAAGATTGAAAATGCGAACTCCATTTAGAATAAGCCATGGAAAAATCACATTTGTTCTTTATAATAAACCATTTCCCTGCGGTGGTAATTGCCTGTATTGTTTTAAACAAAAAGGACTTACAAAAAGTACAACATTAAATGAAGACACTGGTTTAGCGCAAAGTCTTGAATGGAGCGGAAAATTACAAATAATAAAAAGATTCGAATTTTACAATCTAAATAATTCCATTGGAAATAAATGTGACTTAGCAGTAAAAGGAGATTCCTTTGCTAATCATGAGTTTGAGTATTTAAGAGAATATGTAAAAGGTATTTATGATTTTTTAAATGGAGAGGAATCTAATTCTTTGTTAGATTCAGCGAACCTGCAAAATAAAGGTAAGAATCGTTGTGTTACATTTAAAGTTGAAACCAGACCCGACCATATAAATATTAAAACATGTAACTTATTTTTAGAACTGGGAATTACAACCGTAGAATTGGGAGTTCAAAGCTTAAATGAATCTGTACTCAAAATTAATAATCGTGGACATGATTTACTTTCAATTGAAAATGCAACTAAACTTTTAAAAAATTTTGGCTTTGAGGTAGTTTATCAAGTTATGGTTGGTTTACCTGGAAGTAATTTGGATATAGATAAATCACTTTTAACAGAGGATTTATGGCAGGACAGATACAATCCGGATGCATTAAAAATATATCCTTGTATATTATTAAAGAAAAAAATTGCATATCAAAAAGGTCTTCATGATTATTATCAAAAAAACTCATGGAAACCTATTGATTATTCTTCATATATTGAATTTTTAAAAGAATGTTATTCTAAAATACCAAGGTATGTACACGTAAATAGAATACAAAGAGTGATACCTAGTTCTAAAATTGAAGCTGGCGTTAATCGTGAAATTGATCGCAACCTATTTTCAGGTATAAGTAAATGCTTATGGCAGCGTTCTCTGGCTCAAAGATTAAATGATCTTGAAGTCGATTTTAGCAATTATAGAATTATTTATTACAAGCAGGGGCAAAATGACTATTGTTTTGAAGCAGTCTTTATAGATGATATAGTTTTAGGTTACGCTCGGTTATTAATTTTAAGTAACAATTCTGCAATTATTCGTGATATTAGAGTGTTAGGCAACATGAGACCTATTGGTGATGAAAATATTTATAAACGTGGAAGTCAGCACATTGGTATTGGTACTGCGTTAATAAATCGGATTGAAAAAGTTTCACAAAATTTGAAAATTAAAACGATAATAGTCAAGCCATCTTTTGGTACTGTTCCATGGTTCATGAGGAAAGGTTATTGCCAATTGAACTCCTTTTATTTTGGGAAGAAATTAAATTCAGAGAAAAAAATTGAATTACCCTCTGAAATAGATAAATTAATGGTGAATGGGTAAATAAACATAAACTGCACACAACAATGTGTATAGTGCATAAGGGTTTTAGTGGTTTTCGAGCGGTGTCACCCGCATCAATTTTGGGAGGTAACTTGATAGGTTTGAAGCCCGCAATCCCTTACGACACCATACACCCAACGTTGTAAACAATATAACTCAACTAATGAACAAACTAAAAAATAAAGTGAATTTTAAAAAATATCTTGGAGAAGGATTGCTGATTGTGTTTAGTGTGCTTTTTGCCCTTTTTATTAACAAAACACATGAAGATGTGAAAACAAACCGATATAAAAATAATGCTCTTAAGCAGATTAAAGCGGAGCTCATTGACAATCAAGAAATCTTAAATGATTGGATGGCAGATCATAATGCTATTCTCGAAAATCTTAACAATATAATCGAAAATAAAAATGATAGTATTCAAAAGTTAGTTAAATCAAAAGGTTATTTGCCATTACAAATAATTCTCAATAATAAGAATCTAATTAATAAACCTCTTTTAAATTCAGCGTGGAGTTCAGCTAAATCAATCGGAATAACATCTGAGTTCGATTTTAAAACATTACAGCATATTAATACAACTTATGAATTACAACAATTAATCATGAACACTTCAATCGAGAATATTGCTGAAAGATTATACCTAAAATCGAATGATATTCAGAATACTAAAGGTTTATTGATCGAGCTAAGACTACGTTTTGGCAATTTACAAGGTCAGGAATATAATTTAGAAAACTTATATAAAGAAACAATCAAAATGTTAAAATAATAAAATACAGTACACAACAATATGCTTAAGCAATAGCCTTGTTATGAAGTTCAAAGGAATATTCCAAGCAAATTAAGATGAATGAAACATACCAAAATAATAAATTAGAGTTGGCTACATATTCTTGCACCGGGACATTGCAGCTAAAATGATGGAGAATGCCAAGATTCAAAACGAAACTGATTTATTTAATACTTTGATTACTTGCCAAAATCAGGATAGAAACATAATGAGACAGGAAAAATATATTTCAATTGGAAATGACCTTCAATTGTATGTTGAGACATACGGAGAACCGGGTAATGAAACTTGTCTGTTTATTTCAGGAGCTGGAGCAAACAGTTCATTTTGGTCAGAACACCTTTGTGATAGTTTGGTAGACAATGGATTTTTTGTGGTAAAATATGACCATCGGGATTTTGGATATTCATCAAAAATTGACTGGGATAAAAATCCGTATAATTTTATGCAGTTAGCCAAAGATGCTTTGACAATTTTAGATTCACTTCATATTGACAAAACACATGTGATTGGGCATTCTATGGGTGGATTTTTTGTTCAGCTATTGGCAATTCATTATCCTAATCGAATCATTTCTATGACTTCGATTTCTTCGTCGACAAATTCTCCGGATGTACCTATGCCGCCTGAAAAGACCTGGGAAATTTACTTATCAAATAAACCACAAGGAGACTTTGAAACTGATTTGGACGGATTTTTAAAAGTTTGGGAATATCTGAACGGTACTGCTAAATTCGATAAAGAATTAGCGGTTGAATACACAAAAAATCTATACGAAAGACAAATTATTGATGGAGCGCTTGGAGCAAGTCATGTAAAAGCACAGGAAACATTAAGAGACCGAACAGAAGAATTGAAAAATGTAAACATTCCAACATTAGTTATACATGGTGAGGAGGATTATGCAGTTAACAAATATGGTGGAATTCAGACAGCGAAATCAATAGAAAATGCAGAATTGATTCTAATCCCAAAAATGGGGCACATTCCATTTAACCATGAGATTTTAAAACGATTTGAGAGCGAAATCATTCGGTTTATAATTAAGAACAAAAAGTGCAGCTAATATTGTATAAATGGTTTCTATACTAACATAGATAAGCATTACGTTATTCATTCAAAAAGCAATGACCTTTAATCAGTTAAAAACCAAACAAAAAATACTTACTGCTTTACCGGTTTTTCTAATTGGGTTGGGAATAACTGGTGGATGTCTGATTGCCGGCGGGGCTTGTTACGAAATCCCCTCATGGAGGCTTTACACAGGAATTGTTTTTGGTGGATTAATCGCCTTATTTATTGGAATCGTGGGCGTTTACGGATTAATTAAAAAACTACCGGATTGGAGTATTATTTGGATATCTGTTTCCATGATCGGATTTTTGGTTCCATTAAATTTTGTTTCTTCATTTGGATTACCGTCTGTAGCAGAAATAGTTGTGCTTGTCGTTTCAATTATCATCGCATTCACCCTTTTTTACCTGATTACAAAAAAATCGTGGCAACAGGCCGGATTATTTGGAATCGGCTTATCCACTGCCTTAACCCTTATTTTATTCTTCATGGCAACAAATGTATCGCACAATGAGATTAAATTAGGATATTTCGACCTTGCATTGGGCCTTGTTATGACCGGATTGATCTTTTTATACTTAAAAAGCAATACCTCATCCAAAATATTTACTCTGTTGACCTTCGTACTTTTAAACAGCCTGATGATATTTATATTCAACAGAAGCATGCTAAAAATAAACGGAGAAAACCAACTGTTTTACCTGATTTTCTTTTCGAATGGATTATTATTTAGCGGAATTGTATTTCATTATTTAATTCGCTGGACAAGCAGACTGGTAAAGAAACCTTAATATGGAATATACCCTCAAATCAAAAAAATATACTATTTTTCTATGCCATTAGTCCCAATAAATTCTGAAATAATTTGGGCTGTAAATAGATAAAAAAGGAATACTATGGAATCGAAAAAAGACATACAATCCATTGATAATATTGAACTGGTTTTTCTGAAGCTGGAAGATTACGACGAAATAAAAGCCGCCATGCAGGAAGCCTATACCAATATGCCGGAAGCTTATTGGAAAAAACACCACATAAAAACCTTAATCGATAAATTTCCGGAAGGCCAGGTTGGCATTAAAATAGACAATGAACTTGCCGGCTGTGCGTTATCCATTATTGTCAATTATTCGAAATTCGATGATAAACATACCTACCGTGAGATTACCGGTGCATATACATTTAACACACACACTTCAAAAGGAGATAAATTATACGGAATTGATGTATTTATCAGGCCAAAATACCGGGGATTAAGATTGGGCAGGCGTTTGTACGATTACCGAAAAGAACTCTGCGAAAAGCTCAACCTGAAAGGGATTGTTTTTGGCGGACGCATACCTAATTTCCATCAATATTCGTCAAGTATGACGCCGCGGGAATACATCGATAAAGTAAGGTTGAAAGAGATCCACGATCCGGTTCTGAACTTTCAAATGTCGAACGATTTTCACCCGGCCAGGGTTCTACAGGGCTACCTGGAAGGCGACAAGGAATCGAAAGAATACGCTGTACTCCTTGAGTGGGATAACGTTTATTACGAAAAGAAATCTAATAAGGCGGCCATAAAAAAGTCGATAATACGACTGGGATTAATCCAATGGCAAATGCGCTTGTACAAAGACTTTGAAGAGCTGATGCAGCAAGCCGAATATTTTATTGATGCCGTGTCGGGTTACAGGGCTGATTTTGCTCTTTTCCCGGAATTTTTTAATGCTCCTCTCATGTCGAAATACAACCACCTGACAGAGCCGGAGGCCATTCGTAAACTGGCGGAATACACCGAAAGAATCGTCAACAGGTTCTCGGAACTTGCCATATCGTACAATATCAATATAATAACCGGAAGTATGCCCGAGATTGTAAATAACAATCTCTACAATGCAGGCTACCTCTGCAAAAGGGACGGAGGAATTGAACGCTTTGAAAAACTGCACGTTACCCCCGACGAGGTGAAAGTGTGGGGTTTACAAGGCGGAAGTACCATTCAAACCTACGATACAGATTGTGGAAAAGTTGGAATCCTGATCTGTTACGACATTGAGTTTCCGGAATTGAGCAGACTACTATCAGACGAAGGAATTGATATCCTTTTTGTACCATTTTTAACCGACACTCAAAATGGTTATTCGCGGGTTAGAAACTGCGCCAGGGCAAGGGCAATTGAAAACGAATGTTATGTGGCCATAGCCGGAAGTGTTGGTAACCTGCCCAAAGTACACAACATGGATATTCAGTACGCGCAATCGATGGTATTTACTCCCTGCGATTTTTCGTTTCCAACCAACGGAATAAAGGCAGAAGCAACACCCAATACTGAAATGATTCTGATTGCCGATGTTGACATTGACATGCTGCGCGAATTAAACCAATTTGGAAGCGTCAGAAATCTAAAAGACCGGCGAACAGATATCTATACCTTAACAAGGATGACGGATAAATGATTTAAGATGAAGGATGAATAGTCACCTTCATTCTGAGGATTCTGAATACCAAATAAGATTTCTATTGAATAGCGCTGTTAAATTTTAGAACAAATAATTTAAGCCGATATACACACCTGACTCTCCGTCGCGTTTATCAGCCGCCATACCATAATCGCACTTAATAATGAAGTTTTCGTTCATGGCAATTCGCAGACCAAGTCCAAACGAATAGTGCATCGATTCGCTATCTATATCAAAATAATCAGCTCTGTCTTCCACATTTGGGGCATTAAAATCAATCTTATCTGTTACTTGTCCAAAATCAGCAAAAGCATTTAAACCCAGATAAAAATTATTGTTGATGAACTGAAAGCGTACAAATTTCCAACGGGCTTCCACATTTCCAAGAAAATAACCATCTCCCATTACCCTGTTTCGACGAATCCCACGTAAGGAGTTGCCTCCGCCAAGACCTTCGGAACTGGCTCCTTTTAATACAGAAGTAATCATCTGAGTCTGGTAATAAAAGGGAACATCTCCACCTAAAGTAGTCTGGTAAGCCAAACGGTATGCAAACGATAAGTCTTTTGGGATAATCGTAAAATACTGGCGGTGAATAAGACACAACTTGGTAAAATTATGCTCTCCTCCGAGGAACTCCGGAGATCCCATCAACACGGCTTCGGTCCACATTCCTTTCATTGGATTTGGAGTATTATCGCGGGTGTCGTAAACCAAACCGGCTTTTAAAGTGGGCACAAAACCACCGTTGGCATCTTCCGCAGAAATAATCCCCCACTCATCAACATATTTTTCGTATAACCCCGGCTGCTCGTCGTGGGAAGGCAACAAATCTGATCCTTCCTTATTTTTGTTTAATTTATCAATATCAACCAATCCCAAATCGAAATTCAACAGGTTAATACCGCCAATCCACTTCACTTTTTCGCCGGCAAGTTTCCCTTGCAAATCCACTTTAAAGCGAAACATCTTCCTGTCGTATTTATAAAACATACGGGTTCGATAATCGCTGCTTTCATCATCGAACCAATCGGCATTAACCACAGCATCGTAACCGTTAAATCCATAGAAATCGTAAGCCTTATCGCTTAAAAAGCTGATGTCAACCGAAGTTTGCAATCCTTTAATCAACTTGTCAGAATCATAATACAGGCGGTTAATGCCACTACCTTTTGTAAACCGCGATACTTCGAGATAAAGCGAATGATCGTATTTCGGATAACGGCTTCCGTCGCCATAGTGGTACAGGTTAATTAAACCTCCGTATTGAAATCCAAGATCTGTATCGAATGTAATTGTTGGTAAAGCACCAAAATTCCAGCCGGTTTTGGTTAGGTCATCTTGTGCACTTGTCAGGAAACCTGCAAAGAGAAAAATGGAAAACAGGATACGTTTCATGAGTTTAGTTTTTGATTAGAATTTATTTCAACAGAACGATTTATGAATCAACAGACAAGAATTCATAACGAATATAAATAAAATTAAATTGAAAATTAAAAACTGTATACTCTTTATGAAGCAAGATTGGTGGCAAACATGCTGAAAAATCTAAAAAGGGCAGTTGAATCAACTGCCCTTTTCTCTTCACCAAACTTAGTAAACTCAAACGTATGAAAAAAAATCGTTTTCGTGCTTTTCTTTCAGACACCTCAAAAAGAAATTACCCCTAAGCCGATGCTTAAAAAAAAACCGCCATTCAACTAAATTGAATGACGGTTTAATCTAACCAAACTAATTTTTAGTTTCTATTAAGCTACCTATCTACCAGTCCACCATACAGGTGTACTGTGATTATTTTTAGCTGCAACAGCTGCAAAATTATCAGGATTGGTTGTTTCTTCACTTGAAGGATAATAGAATCTCTCCATCCAAACCCACTTGCTTGATACAGGGGCAAGAATACCGTAATCTTTTTGCAAACGTCTTGTTTCACTCCAGATTTCCCAGTAATTCAACACATTTAGGTGAGCAAATTTCTGATAGAAAATCTCTTTGATTTTATCGTCGCTGCTCATGCTACTAAATGTAGCTGTTCTTTTATCAAGAAAAGCTGTAGCATCAGGAGCAGAAGCGTATGATCCATCCATAATATTTGCAGGAATTGCCGGATTTGTAGTCAAATCGAAAGTATTCGACTTGTTGGTTTGATAATACCAATCGATAGATTCAGAAATTGCCTGTCTGTATTCATCGGCAGGATCAATGCTACCTGCAACATCAGGAAAACGGATGGCAGCTTCGGCCAACAACAGGTGAGTTTCACTTGGTGTAAATGCCGGGTACTTCATATCAAAGTTGTAGTATGTAACTTTGTTATAAAATGAGAAATAAGGTTCAAGATGGTCATCGTAAACCCAGTCTTTGGCATCTTGAATCCGCTGAGCTTCATAACCAAATGCTCCCATGTCAGTATCGATGTTAGGGAACTGATTATCGCCCCAAATATCTACGCCAATATAATCTCCCCACTGGTTTGGCTGAAATACAGTATATAAACGTGGGTCAACTTCATCTTCAGGAGTTCCAGGTCCTTTATATCCGAAGATATCACGAACCATAAAACGTGGTGCGTGGAAATTATACCACATTTCTTTCATTGCACGTGGCCAGTACCATTCCATAACGTGAGCATAGTCTTTTTCGGCCATGCCAATAAAATCTTCAGCTTCTGACACCACCGGCAAATTATTGGAAACAATGTCACCAATAACTTCTTTTGATTTTTCAGGAGCCACATTCGAGATACGAATGGCCATTCTTAACCTCATAGAGTTGGCAAATTTACGCCATTTTAAAACATCGCCATTATTTAAAATGTCAGCGGTTTTAAATTTTTCGTGCGCCAGTGAACCATTAAGTTCAAATCCTGCAAGTGCTGATTCAATCTCTTTTAATTCATCGAGTATTGACATATAAATAGACTCCTGCGAATCATATTTTGCCCAGAATTTCTTTTCATAAGCACCATTTGCCTCTGTATAAGGAACATCATCGTAGATATCGGTTAAGCGTTGGAACATATAAGCTTTTACGATATTTATACACTGAACAAAAATCTCATAGTCAGGTTTTTCTTCTTCAGACAAACCATTCAACATGAGGTTGATAACCGGAATATTCTTGTTGAAATCAACATAGGTTTTTTCAAACTGGGTATTCCTTAATGTTTCACCAGACCATCCGGTCCATGCTGTTACACTATTCTCAGGAACAGTGTTGTAGTACGAATAAGGGAAAGTTCCTAATCCCAATACCCGGTTAAAAGCACGAGACTGGTGATAACCCGGACCATACTCCAACCTGAAAAGCTCTGTTGGCTGCAAGGCTCCTGTGAACAACATCTCAAAGCTTGGCTTTGTCTGTTTCTCAGGATTGTAGAATTGATCCTCTAGCTCATCCTGGCAAGAGGAAAAAACTAAAAACAACGCAATAAAAACAGTATAGGTTGTCTTTATATTTAATATATTTTTAAATGGAATTTTCATGATTCTTAATATTAAAATCCTAATTTAATTTCACATCCAATGCTTCTAACTCCAGGCATACCTGAATACTCTGTAAATTCGTTAGTTCCTGCATAAGATTCAGGAGTTACGTTTGGAGCATCTTTATAAATATAAGCCAGGTTATTACCAAATACTGAAATTCTTGCACGGGTTAAGAATGTTTTATCAATTAACTTGCGTGGAATTTCATATCCAAAAGTTACTCTACGTAATGAGAGGTAGTCGCTTTTGTATACTGCATCTTCAGTAATATCCATATAACCTTGCCAGTAAGTATTTTCGTAATACTCCTGTGCAGAAATAAGGATATCGTTTGTTGATCCGTCAGATTTAACACCCGGAAGAATTACACCATCGTGTAGAATAAAATCATATTTAGAATCAGCTGGTGCGCCTCCGCTATGAGAATCCAATCTAATTTTTTGATTACTTGTATTTACATAATATGCAAGACCGCCTCTGGCTTCATCACGATATTTTAATGATTCTTTTCCGGTACCGTTTCCTTTCAGGTACATATTTGTTTGAGAAATCAGCGTTCCACCAAACTGAAAATCGAAATCAACATCAAGATAGAATCCTTTGTATGAGAAGCTTGAATTCAAACCACCTGTTAGGTCTGGTAATTGTTTACCAACTTTAATTTGTTGCTCAGTATCAAATTCGTAAACACCATTTGATCCAACAACCAGGTTACCGCTTTCGTCTCTTTTCCATGGGTTGATAAAGATTTCTCCATACTCACCCCCAACACGGGCTTCCATGCTGGCTCCGGTCATACCCCACAATGGCAATACTTCAACACCGTCTGATAATTCCTTAATTTCGGTATTGTATTTTGCAAGGTTAAGAGTCAGATCCCAGTTGAAGTCTCTCGACATTACCGGTTTTGCAGTTAATTGCAACTCAAGTCCTGAGTTTTGTACATCACCGGCATTAACTTTAATTTTATTTACACCCGACGATTTAGGAACATCAAGTCCAAGAATCTGGTCGTAAATATTTGATTTGAACCATGAGAAATCAACACCCAGGCGATTGCCTTGGAAGAAGTTCATTTCCAATCCTAATTCAATTTCACGTTTCCTTTCAGGTTTCAAATTCTCAGGAGGAAGTTTTCCTTCTGCGATACCGGTTTCAAAATCTGCCGGAGGCATGTCGCTTGATGCAGTTGCATAAGGTATACCACCGTAGCTGTTAATGTCGAATGCCAGGTTACCAAAATAAATTGGGCCGGGACGACCAACATCTGCGAACGAACCACGCACTTTTGCATACTGAATTACAGCTGGTAAATCAAGAGTTTCGCTTGCAATCCACGATAAACTTGCTCCCGGATAGAAATAGCTATTATTCGATGGTGGCAAAATAGAAGACCAGTCGTTACGTCCCTGAATTTCAACGAATACCTGGTCGCGGTAGGCTAACTGTGCAGAGGCGAGTACACCGTACAATACACTCGACTTACGACTACCAGAACCCTCTGATTTAACATCTTTACTACTATTTCCTAATGAGAACCAGTTTTCAACAAGGAAATCCTGAGTTAATGATTTTACGTTACGATCAGAGAAATTTTCGTAAACAAAACCAATCAAACCACTTAACTGTAAATCATCGTTTAATTTTTTATCGAAATTCAGGTAAACGTTGTTGTAAAGGTTAAAGATATTACGTTCATCTACTGAATAGTAACCCTGCTGTGAATCTTCGCTCAACGGACGAGTTACTTTCTTTTTCACTTCATTCAGTTTTCTGGTCATATCGAAACCTACACGATATGTTAACGACAACCAATCAGTAAAATCGATATTGGTATTAATCGATTGAATTAAGTGGTGACGTGTTTCATCGAAATCATTTTGTGTTTGATTCCAGAAATAGGTACTTCCTAATTTTCCAGTCAAATCACCGGCAGCTTCGTTAATTTCCTTATCGCGGAAATACCAGTAAACACCTGTTTCATCGTGAATACTATTTTTCCAGAGATCAGGTTTCATATCACGGTTAATACCATATGTCACCAAACCGTCCTGCATTCTGAAAGGTGCATTATGGTTAAAAGTGTAGTAATAGTTACTAATATAATTGATAGAAATATGTTTAGACATATTCACTTTTCCATTGAAACTGAATATATGGTTGTCCTGATCGGCACCAATTACAGAGCTGGTAAATTTCTTATTGGTATATCCAAAACGGATATTTCCAAGATCACCGGCGTTTGAGATAGAGAAGCCATTGGTTCTCAGGTGTCCTGTTCTAAATAACTCTTTAAAGTTGTCAGGTTGAGGACTGTAGTCTCTCATTTGTCCATCCCACCACAAAATCTGGCGGCCATCCATTTTAGGACCAAAACCTGCAGCACCTCCGCTACCATAATAAACAGGAGTGCGAACACCATTTACATCTTTATATTTGAATCCGTCAGCATCAGTATCTGCTGCAGCAGGCAGTGCGGCACCAACACTTGAACCCGTACCAAACTCGTTTTGTAACTCAGGATAGTAAGCTACATTATCCCAGGTAAAACTAGAATTTACTTCAACACCAATACCTTTTTTCTTAGTACCTGATTTTGTAGTAATAAGTACGACACCGTTTGCACCGGCGTAACCGTAAAGTACCGAAGCTTTAGCACCTTTTAATATTTCGATTGATTCGATATCTTCAGCATTGATATCGTTGATACCTGTTCCTTTATCACGACCGTCACGATCGTTTCTGTTCATTCCGGTATTCTCATCGAAAATAGGGATACCATCAACAACGAACAATGGTCTTGTAGATGATGACGAAGTCAGTGAAACAGAGTTCCTGATATTGATCACCATACCACCTGTTGGTCCGTTGGCAGTACCAGAGATTCTAACACCAGCCGCTTTACCATAAAGAGATGTCAATGGGTTCACAGGGATACCACTTTTTACCAGTTCATCCGATTTGATAGAACTCATAGAATAACCCAGTGCTTTTTTCTCTCTTTTAATACCTAATGCAGTTACAACAACTTCGTCGATACCTACAGCATCTGTTGCCATTTGTACATTAATTAAATTACGGCCATTAACATTTTCCTCAACTGTTGTCATTCCAACAAAAGAGAACATTAAAATAGCATCGTTGGGGACAGAAATGGTGTACAGACCATCCACATCTGTAATTGTACCATTATTAGTTCCCTTTTGAACAACTGACGCACCCGGTATTCCGGCGCCATCTTCATCAGTAACCTTACCAGTTACTTTTTGCTGTGCTACCGCACTGCTTAGCAGCGCAAAACACATTCCCAAAATCAAAAAAATCTTTCGCATAGATTTTGTTTAAATGGTTTTTAATAGAATTGAAATTGATTAATAATTAACATATCTCTAAATAAAATTTGAATAAGCTCAGATCAGGTCATTCCAGCATTTATACAGATACTGAATTAGGGCACCGGAATAACCGGTGCCTTATAAATTGCTAAAACAAATGCTGATCTACCAGGAATGGTTCGTAAAGCAGAATACTTTACTACAATCGTAAAAATCTTTCGCAAAGATTGTATATTAATATTTCCACTTTAATTGTTAATCCCTGATTCTAACAATCAACTTCAGGTTACATTCTTAATGCCCCTAAAATGTTAAAAATCTTTCGCATAGTTACTGTTTTCATTAATTGCTTCTAAAAGTTATAATTTAATTAGTCTGACATATCGCTAAATAGTTTTTGAAATAATTTTGCGGTTATTCCAAGTAAACCTGTTTCTTCCCACCTATCGGAAATTACAATTTTAGTGTTGCCCGATATATGTTCTAAACAAAAATGATTAACAGCTTGTTGAATGGGTGCAAGAATAAATTGATTGGCACTTGAAACCACACCACCAATTACAATGATGTCAGGATTTAATAATTGAATGGTATTCGATAGTGCCTTTCCGAGAGCCTGCCCAACTGAATTCAGCAATGCAATCGAAAATTCATCACCCGACTTGGCTGCCTTAATTATATCATCCACACGAAGTTGATCCAAATTATCCTTGAATCGCGCAGTTAACTGCGAAACCTTATTTTCCTTTACAGCTTCTTTCGCTCTGTTAATTAAAACATAAGCAGATACTACTGTCTCCAAACAACCTCTTTTCCCACAAATACAAAGGTCTCCTTCATTAACAAATTTGATATGCGACAATTCACCGGCAAAACCGCTACCCCCGTTATATAATTTTCCGTTGATAATGATACCAAGACCTACACCCCAGTTCCAGTTAATAATTAATGCATTATTATAATCTTTTGCCTGTCCGAATATATTCTCACCATACGCCTGCATACGGGCATCATTATTAATATATACAAGTTTTCCGAGCTTCTTTTCAAGGCGTTCCCGTACATTCTGATATTCGGTATTTTTGATAGTGAAATTTATTCCTTTTTTGGCATCAACCAAACCAGGCATGGCAAGGCCCATACCCAAAATACGATCGAAATCAATATTATTGTCTTTAATAATCTGTAGAGAGGTATTATATACCTTATCTACCATTTCGTCATCATCAATATTCGTTTCGATAACTACCACAGGGGCTACCAGTTGATTATGTGAATCGTAGATACCGATTTTTGCTTTATAACGGCCAAATTCGCAGGCAATAACAAAAATATTATCGTTCTTTAATCCAAACAAGGTAGGCCTCCGCCCTCCTTTCGATTCGCCACTTCCGCGAATTTCTACAAATTTTAAGTTACTCAGATCTTTTAATAATGATATTGCTGTAGGTAAACTAACACCTATCTTCTTTGCAATAAAAGTCGCCGAGAGAGTATCGTTTTGATACAAAAGACTAAGAATCTTCTTTTTTCTACGGTAATTTTTGAGTTCATTACCGGTTAGATTAGTCTCGTGAATATTTTCGATAAGTATCATCAGTTAGAAATGTTCCGTTATCGGGTGCAATATAAGTAATATTTTAAACATAAATCAAATAATTATTAAATTTTTTTAATAAGTTTTAATTCTTGTTGAATAAAATTAGTCAATTTCTTTACTAAATAAATATCTATTGTTAATTATACAATAAGTAAAATATGCTATGTGTGATAATGACATGTATTAGCTGCAACAATTCTTATAGAATGAATTTCGATCTAAATCGGTGATCTCCAGTTTTTTTTATAACATTGTACTACCAATTAAACAACAACTCTATAAGATTGTATTATGAATAAAAATCTGCTAAACCTTTTACTTTGGGCTCTATTGGCTACGTATATAGTATCGTGTACACCCAAAGAAACCCCAAAACCCAACATCCTTTTTATAATGAGTGACGACCATGCCTACCAGGCCATCAGTGCATATGGATACGGGTTGAATGAAACCCCCAATATTGATCGATTGGCAGAAGAGGGTGCAATTTTTACCCGCGCCTGTGTTACCAATTCAATATGTGCACCCAGCCGGGCAGTTCTGTTAACTGGGAAACACAGCTTTATAAATGGAAAGGTTGATAATGTACAGCCATTTAATTGGGACCAGGTTAACTTCCCCAAATTATTACAGGCCAATGGGTATCAAACCGCCATGATAGGAAAAATCCACCTCGATGGAAATCCCCAGGGTTTCGATTATTCGATGGTTTTACGTGGCCAGGGAAATTACTATAATCCTGATTTTATGGTTAACGGAAGTGGAAAATGGGAACGTTTTGAAGGCTACTGCACCGACATTATAACCGAGAGTATGCTCGACTGGCTGAAAAACAAACGAGATCCGAACAAGCCATTTTGCGCCTTATACCACCAAAAAGCCCCACACCGTAACTGGAAACCGGCACCCGAATACCTGACTCTTTACGACGATAAAACATTCGATCCCCCATCCAATTATTTCGATGATTATGAAGGAAGAGGTACTGCTGCACACACCCAGGAAATGAAAGTTGACGGCCATGCCCAGTGGGGACACGATTTTAAAATGCTCACTGATCCGGATGGAAATGAAACCGGTTTCGCCAATGAATTGAATCGCTTCAACGAGAAACAAAAGGCTGACTGGTTAGCTGCTTACACTCCTAAAAACGAGGCAATGAAAGCCGCGAACCTGGAAGGAGAAGAACTGGCAAAATGGAAATTTAACCGCTACATAAAAGATTATTTGCGTACCATAAAATCTGTCGATGACGGAGTTGGACAGGTTTTGGATTACCTGGAAGAAAATGGCCTTGCAGAAAATACAATTGTGGTTTACACTTCCGACCAGGGCTTTTACCTGGGAGAACACGGATGGTTCGACAAACGTTTTATGTATGAAGAATCGTTCAGAACTCCTTTGTTGGTGCGTTATCCCAGAGAAATTAAACCGGGAACAAAAATCAACAAACTGGTACAGAATCTTGATTTTGCACCCACCTTCCTCGATTATGCCGGGATTGAAATCCCGAAGGAAATGCAGGGAATTTCTTTTCGCGAACTTGCCAGTGGCGAAAATAATGAATGGCGCGATGCTGTTTATTATACATATTACGAATACCCGTCGGTACACATGGTAAAACGCCACTACGGAGTTGCCACCGAACGCTACAAACTCATGCACTTTTATTATGATGTAGACGAATGGGAAATGTATGATCTTGAGACCGATCCCAGCGAGATGAAGAATATCTATAATGATCCGGCATACGCTGATGTTCAAAAAGAATTGCATGCAAAACTTACAGAGTTACGAAAATATTATGGCGACAGCGACGAAAACGACCAGAAATACCTGAAAGCCTACCTCGATCACCAGGAAAATACAAGGAAGAAGCAAGAAGAACAAAAGTCTCAAAAATAAAGATACTTTATTATAGATTCCATTCTGAAAGCCATCCTGTTTTTATAGGGTGGCTTTTTAATTTATAAACCGCAAAAATAGCTTTAACGAAAATTATCAACGATAAATAAAAAAGTTAATAAATAAATTTGCGAAATTCGTTACCTGAACAAAACCTAAACCGATAATAGCATATTATAGAGAATTATTAATGACACCATTTCTGCGTATATGTATGATTATTTGTCTGGGGCCCCTTCTGCTCATCAGCCAAACGTATGCACAACATACGCCGGTGGATACCACAAAATTGTTTAAACAGGAACATTTTTATGACAGTTTGGAATACAGAGCCAATCAAAGAAAAGTAACCGGTTGGATTTACGATATGCTAATATCTCCTCCCCGCCCATATGTCGACAAAAAAACGCTTGCACTGGATTATCTTCATCCATACGAAGGAAAATTAATTGCGAGTATTGACATTAAGGCACTCGATGTATTTGGTCCGTCAATAGCCGACACAACAAAAAAAGCCCAGCATTGGATAGAGCGGGCTGCGAACTCCATTCACACTAAATCGAATTTAAAAACCCTGGAACGAAGGCTACTGTTCAAAATTGGCGAACTGGTTGATCCGGAGATAATGTATGAAAATGAGCGTCTTATCAGAAATCTGCCATACATAAAAGATGCACGGATTTTAGTCCGTCAAGACAGCATTTTTACCGACTTTGTTCATGTTACCGTTCTTACAAAAGACAGGTTCTCATTTGGTGTCTCAGGAGGCTTAGATGTAACAAGCTCCGGTGATATTAAAGTATATAACCAAAACATTTTTGGTGTTGGACATGAAGCATCAGTCAAATTTGTCGGTCATATTAATAAAGAACCATATCTTGGGGTAGAAACATTCTACAAGATCAACAACATAGGAGGTAAATACCTGGATATTAGTCTGGGGTACCTTAACACCTTTCGCTCGGAAGGGTACAGACTTGAAATTGACAAACCTTTTTACACCCTCACCAGCAAATGGGGATACGGTACTACTGTGACGAGGATGTTTCGTAGCGACCGTATCTCAAATACCGATCCTGTTCATGTTAACGATCCGCTAAACCTCACTTTTAATAGTATTTGGGGAGGGAGAAGTTTAAATATAAGTCCAAAACATAAACATTCCACTCAACTGGTTTTCTCTTTTGCAGCAAATAACTGGCATTACTTTCAAGAGCCGGTTATACCTGAAGGCGATAGACATTTTTTTTCTGACCACACTTTGTATTTAACGGGAATTACTGTTTCTCAGCGCCGGTTCGTTCAAGACCAGTTAATTTATAGTTACGGAATTACCGAGGACATACCTGAGGGTTTTAAAAATGAGTTGATTTATGGTTACGACTCTAACGAATACGGAGACAGGCATTATCTTCATTTCTTTACGTCCAACGGAAATCTTCTGCTAAACCGAAAAGGCTATCTATATCTCTCAACAGGAATAGGCGGATATTTTAATAGAAAGCGTTTCGAAGAAGGTCAGATTCAGGCAAATATAAATTTTATTTCGAATCTTAGAGAAGCGGGATCGAAACGAGTAAGAACATTTACTGACCTGAGTTACACTCTCGGTATCAGACGATATGAAATTGAAAACCTTACACTTGGTCGAAATGACCACGTTAGAGGATTCACAAGCCATACAGCAGTCGGAAAACAACGTTTGAGCTTAAAATTTGAACATGTTGTATTTCTACCCAGACAATTTTATCGCTTTAATCTCGCATTTTTCACCTTTGCCGATTTAGGGATTATCGGGTCTAACCAGAAAATCATTTTTAAAGAAGATTATTACAGTGGTATTGGACTTGGCCTCCGTTTACACAACGAAAACCTGGTATTTGAAACATTCCGTCTAAGATTGGCATTTTACCCATTTCCCCCTGATGACATGGGATTTGTTGGTTTTTCACTTCAGGAACAATCGAAAAAACAATTTAACTCGTTTGAACCAACAAGACCCGATCCTATGTGTTTTGAATAGAAGTGAGAAACGAGCCGAAGGCCTAAACTAATCTAAAAAGTCAAAACTAAATTAAAACTGGAAATAGATAAACGGTTGCATATCGGCCGAAACGGATTGGTAAACAATTATTACAACGATAGCCGATATCCCTGCCTTCACCCACATTGGAGAAGCGATGAACCAGTTTTTAGCAAGGTCTTTTAAATCGTAGCTCAGCCAATGCGTTACAAAACCAAACAACATAACCAGGAATACCCACTTGTATGCCACAAGTACTTCTGGAATCATAGCGAGTTTCATATCGGTGCCAATTTGATGCAACATTCCGCGTACAACGTCCATCGATTCGGAGCGGAAAAACACCCGTGTAAAGGTTATAAAACTGAAAGTTACAGCTATCTTCCAGATGTTCACCAGCCAGTTGCTGCGCTGTTCCCAAGGACTGATTTTTCGCCAGAATTTATAGATCACCAAACCAACACCATTCAATCCGCCCCAAATAATAAACTGCCACGATGCACCGTGCCAGAGTCCTCCGAGTAACATGGTAAGCATCAGGTTGATATTTGTATTGATCTTGCGTTTTACGTTTGGGAAGAAATGTGCCAGCAAAGCGAATAGCAACACAAGAGCTGCAAAAATCGGCACAAGAATCAGTTTTCCTGCCAAAAGGACAATAATTGCCAGGATAATTCCAAGACTTATATAACTAAATACCGAGCCTTCGCGGTTTCCTCCAATTGGGATATACAAATAATCTTTCAACCACGACGAAAGCGACATGTGCCAGCGTTTCCAGAATTCGGCAACACTTTTTGCCTTGTAGGGCGAATTAAAGTTTTGCGGCAAACGGTAGCCCATTAACAGCGCCACACCAATGGCAATGTCGGTATAACCCGAAAAATCGACATAAACCTGCAAGGAATAACCAATTAAGGCCATAAGGTTTTCAAAGCCTGAATGTGTAACCGGATCGGAAAAAACACGGTCGACGAAGTTTACAGCAATGTAATCACCAATAAATATTTTCTTGATCAGTCCTTTCAAAATGATAAAAATGGCCCAGCCAAATTCTTCTTTCGAAAGGCGGTAATCTTCGTAAATCTGCTTTACAAATCCAGAAGCGCGAACAATCGGTCCGGCAACCAACTGTGGAAAAAACGACACATAAAAACCAAAATCGACCAGATTATTTACGGGTTTGGTTTCTCCGCGGTAAACATCAACCGAATAACTAATGGTTTGGAAAGTGAAGAACGAAATACCAACCGGCAGCAAAATCTGGTTTACCTCGAAATGAGTTCCGGTGGCTTCGTTCGCCCACAACGCCAGGTGGTTAATAACGTGCAGATCGGTTCCGAACATGATGTTTATACTGTCGATAAAGAAGTAGGCATATTTAAAATAAGCCAGCAGTGTAAGATTAATGATCACACTTGCCGCAATAAGCATTTTTTTAATCAACTCACTCTTCGATCTGTAAATTCCTTTACCAATAAAAAAGTCGGTTAGCGTACTGAACAGCAGAATAAAAAAGAAAAAACCGCTGGATTTGTAATAGAAGAACAGACTAACCAAAAACAAATACCCGGCGCGGATACTTCGGTTTTTATTTTTGTAAACCAATGAATAACCGGCCAACACAAAGGCAAAAAATGCCCAAAAGAAAAAGCGAGTAAAAATTAGCGGAGCTGTTTTATCGTAAAGGAAAATATTACGCAGCAGTTCGTTCAGTTCTATTTGTTTTAGTAAGTCCAAGTAATCTTATTTGTCTGTTATTTCGAAGTATCGAGCGATTGAGAAATCGGGCTATCAAAGCTTCTTTCTTCTCCCCTTTCTTCAAAATTATTATTCGTTGTAAGTTCTTTTTTATCGATTAAAAACGTTTCAAAATCTTTCATCATTGCCGAGAAAAACAGATCGGCGATCATCAAATATCCTTCACGTGTAAAATGGATTTTATCGCTACGTGCCAAACCATTGTTTTGCCACAGCACGATGGAATTCAAACCTCCCATAACAGAGAACATATCCCAAACGCCGGCATTGTATTTTTTGGCCATTTTAAACATGCTGTCCTGCACCTTTTCGCCATTTTTGTTCACGTAGCGGCGGTACAAATAACTGTCGTTGTTGGTGGTAAAAACGATCAATGCATTTGGCGCAGCCGCTTTTATATTGTCAATCAGCTGTCCGTAATTGTCTTCGAAACGGGCTTGCGAAAACTTTCTACCGTAAGCATCGTTAATACCCAACCCAAGAATTACAAGGTCTGGATTCAGTTCGGCCAGTTGTTCAGTAAAAAGTTGGCAGCGTAAAAATGCCGGAACGTGCGCTCCGTTAACCCCGATACTGTGATACATTATACCGTTTGGATTCGATTCTGTGGTCATTCCCAACAAAGTAAAATTGCCCTGCGAATTGTATTCTTTTTCCAGGGTAATCTTCAGACTGTCGACCCACTGATTGAGTTCAAAATCGATGTAACCATCGGCTTCCACCTTGTTCTTCACCAAAGCAGGATCAATGTTTACCGAATAATTCTTCGCTTTATTTTCGTACCAGATCCTCAACTTATTAAAGCTGTAATCCAATTCATTTTCTTCTTCAAGCAAAATAGTGAGCTCCGCTTTTGGCGAACTTGTAGTTGCCGACATGCCGCCAACACCAAGCGTTCCGCTTTTCTTGCGCTCTACATTCCTGAAACTTTGCCAGTATCCGTTGTAGCGGATGTAATAACCAAAAGGCGAGTTGGTGCGCGAAATACGGTAAGGAAACATATATCCCCAACCTGCATTCATTTCGCCATTTAACTGCTGAAAACGGTTACGCATTTGTCCTGAAAACGAACCAGCCTGAATGTGTGAGCCGCCAATTTGTACAATGTTCAAACGCCCTTCGCCGGTTGTTACCAGTTGCTCCAGTTTTGAATAAAATCTCTCAGCATTTGTCCGGTCTCCCGGATAATGCATTTCATTCCGGTCGTAACGTACAAAATTGTATTGGTTAACGTGGTAGAAATAACTGTCTTCCTGAGCTGAAACTGGTGTCCAGAACAGCAAAACAAAACTAAGAACAATGAATGAAAAGCTTCGAGCTCCGAGCTTCGAGCTCCGGGCTTCTGTCTTCCAACTTCCGACTTCGAACTTCCTGCTTCTTCCCATTACATCTCCTCCTCCAAATAATTGTTGTACTCCAGAATCAATGCATTGTAGAACATATTGGCAACCAAGCGGGCTCCGCGTGCAGAGAAATGCACATAATCGGGCCGTGCCAGTTCAGGTTGAGCATTCACCCACGATGGCATACTGTTGTGTCCCCCCATGGCTTCGTACATATCCCAATAAGCACAATTATTTTCAAGTGCCACCTGTTTTAACATTTCAACCACCTGCGGCAAATGTTTGTAGGTAACGTATTTATCCTTTTTCTTTGTCGACATATCGCTTGGCCCGATTACCAGAATAGCAGCATCTGGACACAATGAATTAATTCGTCGGATTTGACCGGCAAACCAGCTGCCATAGCGCTCAATTGCCTTTTTGTCTTTAATGTATGGAATTACGTTACCGCCAAATTGTAGGATAAAGAACTTCGGATTAAGGTCCTTATACATTTTCAGACTGTGCTCGTAGTCTGCTTTTGTGAAGATGGTTCCGGAACTTCCACGTAAGGCAATATTATCAACGATCACTCCTTTTTTCGAAGCCAGTTCAATACCGTAAACATCCGGGCCATCGTAACCTGAGAATCTCAAGGTAACACTCGTTGTTGAATCGGGCAGTGCGCATTCTAAAACCGCATAATCCAGATCAGGCGAAAGTGTGTCGCTTAAAACCGTATCGCCGCGAGCCATTAATTGCACCGCTACCGGACGTTTTGTATGTCCGTAGAACAGACGCATGTTTTCATATTCGCGGGTAAGCTTGTATGAAATATCTGATTTCGAGACATTCATTTCTGCCTCGTAAACAATCGAATCTTTAAAAGGAATCGTATCGCTGGCCAAAGGTGCGTAACGCGAAAAAGCTCCCATGACACCGTAACGACTGTGCTCAACTGTTGAATCCACTTTGCCGTAAATCGGGTAACGTTTCCAGTTATCTGAGTTCAGTTGATTGGCACTAAACACATAATCGTAAGGTTGCAATGCAGGACGCAAACCAACACCGGTTCCGCCAAATTTAACCTGAAGTTTGTTTCGTAGGAAAGAAGTAATGCGGTCGCCTTCAATCTGACTGTCGCCGTAGTGCATGATCCTAACCAGTGAATCGCTGTTCAGGTGATCGAAAAAACGGTACAGATTCTCTCTTCCGGCTTGTGTCATTTCAATGCGATGGATCGACTGAACCAATGTATCGTAATCAGCCCGGTGAATAACTTCAACCACAGTGTCTCCGGCAATGGTGTCCCGTTCTATATCCACCAGCGAATCGATCTCAAACTGCTGTGCAATAATTTCCGAAACATCGGCATATTCTACATCGTCGCCACCAATCATTTCGGCAAACGTCGGCATGTGAAAGGTCAGTTCACCCACTTCTAAACCATCATCGGGCATCAGCCACATAGCACCTGCCAGCAAAGCAATTACGCCCAATGTAAATGTTAATGTTTGTAGTGGCTTCATTGGACGTAAATGATTAGTTTCTGACCGATTTGAATTTTACGGGCATCAGAGATGCTGTTCCATTCCAATATTTTCTCGGGTGTTACACCTTCGTATTTTTGTGCAATAACATATGGCGACTCACCACTTTTTACAACGTGTTCCACTTTTTTAGCCGATTCCGGAATTGAAATTCCGGGCAAGGTCGTTGAAGTAAAATCAGGTACTGCTGTTTTGGGCTCTTCTTTTTTTGCTATTTGTTTCTGAAGTCCGAGGTAATATTCCGCGTTTTCGTCGTCCACAAAAATATCGATCTTTTGTCCCGCCTGAATTTTACGTTCGTTGTAAATATTGTTCCAGTATTTGAGGTCGGCAACCCTCACATCGTAATCTTCGGCAATAAATCCAAGCACATCGCCCGATTTAATGGTGTACCTAATTTTAGTTTTCCCTTCTATTTCCAAATCCTTAACCGGCTCACCTACATACTGACGGTTGGGTGCCGGCGGATATTCAATCTTTTGCGCAACCACTTCAAAAAAGGTTGAATCAACACCATTGTAAATAGAATCCTGCAGAAACAAAAAGTCCTGCTTCATTTTTTCAGGCAAAGTAATCGACGCCTTTTCAGGAACAATTGAATAGGAATATTGAGGGTTTAGAAAGCGAAGCTCATCCGTTGATATCGGAAGTACCGCACTGATTTGATCGAAATGTATTTGAAAACGAACTTTTGTTTCCGCCGTTTTTGGTGACTCCTGTGAGGATACAAATTCATTCTCGCTTAAAAAGGCAGCCACTGCCTGATACGTCGAAATAAAATTAACCATCTCATCCGGAGCAATTGCAAAGAAGTCGTTCAACGAAAAATCTTCGCCGGCACGAGCACATAAATTCTTTACCGCTGTTTTTCCAAAAACAAATGCCAGCAATGCCATTTTAGGATGATCGAATAAGGCTTCATTCTTTTTCAATTCCTGAACCGCTGCTTGCGTTGACTTCTTTACATCCAGACGTTCATCTACCAGTTTATCCACTTTCAAGCCGTTCAACACACCCTGAAAATGCGATAATTGCCATGCTCCTGCGCGTCTGTTTTTTCCCACAAAATTGTTATTCATTGCCGACAAAGCAGGAGCCAGATATTTCAAATCGTCGGGCAAACCTGCCTCTTTCAAACTATTTTCGAATACAGGCTGGTAGTAAGAAAACCACTTTACCAAACTTTGTTTTTCGTTTGCAGGCAATTCATTTAAAAACCTGAAAAAAACAGGCGCATTGGAAGTTGCTTTAGGAAACAAGCTATTTTTCTGAATCTCACGGGTAAAGTCAACATCCCTGTTAAAATGGTATGAACCTGAAAAAAGAGTTTGTTCCAGTCCTTGTTCATTTGCAAATAAATCGGAAAGATTTTCCTGAAACCGGATTTCCAAATTCACAAAAACAGAATCAGTATTCGCCCTTGCTACACCACGAGATGAAACAAGCAGGCCCATAATTAAAATTATAATCTGTAAGCGATAATGTGAACTATTCAAACTCAAACGATGTTCTGTTTCTTGTGAAAGTTGCAAAAATATTAAAACCGATCAAAAAGGTATCAAGTGAAACGATTTATTATTCACATTCGCTCATCATTGGAAAAAAGATGCAGACTCTGAAAGAAAACCAGGAACAGTAATTCCGTTCAAAACCGCAGATTTTTAAACTGATTTATAAACCTTTAGCTGAGTTCAAGGTTATTATTTCAGACAGCTAAATAAATGAGAATACTATTAACAGGAGTAACCGGATACGTGGGCAAACGTTTGCTTCCTGCTCTGATTGAACAGGGACACGAAGTAATTTGCTGCGTGCGCGACCGGCGCCGTTTTAGTATTCACCAAAGTCTGATTCATAAAATTGAAGTCATTGAAGTTGATTTTCTCAACGACTTTCAGCCGGGCTTGTTTCCAGAAAATTTGGATGTAGCATTCTACCTGATTCATTCCATGAGCACCTCGCAGGCCAGATTTGATGCTCTTGAAATGAAAGCTGCTCTGAATTTCAGAACATACATGGAAACAACATCAGTAAAACAGGTGATTTACCTCAGCGGAATTTCAAACGAGAACAAATTGTCGAAACACCTGAGTTCGAGAAAAAAGGTGGAAGAATTATTACAAAGCAAATCGTATGCACTTACTGTTTTACGAGCTGGAATAATTGTGGGCTCGGGCAGCGCTTCGTTTGAGATGATCAGAGACATTGTGGAAAAACTTCCAGTAATGATTACTCCCAAATGGATTCTCACCAGGTCGCAACCTATCGCCATCCGCGATGTCATTCAATTTTTAACCGGAGTGATCAATCATCCGCATTGCCTAAACCGCACTTACGATATTGGAGGCCCCGAGATTCTTTCGTACAAAGACATGATGTTGCAATACGCTGAAATCAGGCAACTGAAACGAAAAATTTATACTACTTCACTGATTTCGCCACGCATTTCGTCGTACTGGCTGTACTTTATTACCTCAGTTTCCTACAAGCTGGCCATCAGTTTAGCCGACAGCATGAAAAACGAGGTTATTTGCGAGAACAACGACCTGCAGGAGATTTTACACATTTCGCCTATTTCATACAAAAAAGCACTGGAGCTGGCTTTTATAAAAATCAAACAAAACCTCATTATCAGTTCATGGAAGGATTCGATGGTGAGTAGTAACAACCAGGGCCTTTCGTTGAGCGATTTGATTGAGGTACCCGAGTTTGGCTGCTTTACTGATAAAAAGCAAATACCGGTAAAAAATGAAAAACGGGTGATTGAAAATATTTGGAATATTGGAGGCGAAAAGGGTTATTATTATGCCAACTGGCTTTGGAAAATAAGAGGATTTTTCGATTTGATGGCTGGTGGTGTGGGATTGCAACGTGGCCGCACCCTTCCCGGCGATATTCATCCGGGCGATGCACTCGACTTTTGGCGGGTGTTGTATGCCAGTCGCGAAAACAAACGTTTACTTTTATTTGCTGAAATGAAACTGCCGGGAGAAGCCTGGCTCGAATTTAAAATAGACGAAAAACAGGTTCTACATCAAACTGCCACGTTCCGCCCCAGAGGAATTTGGGGACGATTATACTGGCTTGCCACTTCGCCTTTCCACTACTTTATTTTTAACGGGATGATTCGGAATATTGCCAAAAGCTGATGGCATCTTCTACGAGAAAATGCATCAACTTTCAACAAGAATATCCTTTTTTATTTATGATCGCGCTCGCGAATTTCCACCCGGCGAATTTTTCCGCTGATGGTTTTTGGCAATTCATCCACAAACTCAATTTCGCGCGGATATTTATATGGAGCGGTTACCTGTTTCACGTGATTTTGCAACTCTTTTACCAGCTCATCACCGGCTTTATCCTTGTAATCCATTGCCAAAACCACGGTTGCTTTTACAATCTGACCGCGAATTTCATCAGGTACTCCGGTAATGGCACATTCTACCACACCCGGGTGTGTCATAAGCGCACTTTCCACTTCGAATGGTCCAATGCGGTAACCCGAACTTTTAATTACGTCGTCGGCACGGCCTACAAACCATAAATAACCATCCTCGTCTTTCCAGGCTAAATCTCCGGTGTAATAAATCCCTTCCGACATGGCTTCGTCGGTGAGTTTTTGATTGCGGTAATATCCATCAAATAATCCGGCCGGATAATTTTTATCGATGCGAATTACAATCTGCCCCTGCTCGCCGGCTTCAGCCGGTCGTCCTTCAGGAGTGAGCAGATCAATATCGTAGTGCGGACTTGGAAGTCCCATCGAACCCGGTTTTGGTTCTACCCATGGCGATGTAAACACCGACAAAGTGGTTTCACTCTGTCCATAACCTTCGCGAAGTTTTATCCCGGTTAAATCGTAAAAGCGGTTGTACACTTCCGGATTTAACGCTTCTCCAGCAATGGTACACCATTCCAGCGACGACAAATCGTATTTGCTCATATCCTCGCGGATTAAAAAACGGAAAATAGTTGGCGGGGCACAGAGCGAGGTTACATGGTGTTTTGAAAGCACTGCCAAAATATCGGATGGTGTGAATTTCTCGTGATCGTATACAAAAACCGAAGCGCCAACCAGCCACTGCCCGTACAATTTTCCCCAAACGGCTTTTAACCAGCCAGTATCGGCAATGGTTAAGTGCAAACTGCCATGGTGAAGATTCTGCCAATATTTAGCAGTTACAATGTGTGCCAACGGATAAGCGCTGTCGAGTATCACCATTTTCGGATCACCGGTAGTTCCAGAAGTAAAACTAACGATAATCGGATCATCATTTTTTGTAGGTTCTGCAGGACGTTGAAACGGTTCGGCTTTTTCAATTCCTTTGTGAAAATCTTCCCAACCTTCAGGAATAACCGGTCCAATAGACACCACTTTTTCAATGGATGGCGACTCAGGCAAAGCATCATTTACGTGTGTGGTGATCAGCTCATCACCATCGCAAATAATGGCTTTTATAGTTGCGGCATTGTTACGGTAAACAATGTCTTTTTTAGTCAACAAGTGTGTTGCAGGAATAATAACGGCGCCAATTTTATGCAGTGCAATAATGGTATACCAAAACTCGGCCCGACGTTTCAAAATGGCCATTACCATATCGCCTTTTCCGATTCCCAGCGACGAAAAATAACCGGCGGTCCGGTCGGTAATTTCCTTTAATTCGCCAAAGGTGTAACTTCGGCTTTCGCCTTTATCGTTTGTCCAGAGCAAAGCTCTTTTATTTGGTTCTTTTTCTGCCCAGCCGTCAACAACGTCGTAGGCAAAATTGAAATCTTCCGGAATAATTAACTCATAATTGGCTTTAAAATCCTCAAAGTCGGTAAAAGCAGTTTGTTTTAAATATTTTTCAATCATTTTGCGTCAAGTTTTTTATAGAATTACGGCCAGAAACTTTACTGTTTTCCCCTCCAATGCTTTCATTCCGTGCGGAAGTGTTGCATCAAAATAAAGACTGTCTCCCTGGTTCAATGTTAATTCGTGCCCTCCGACACTCAGCAGCATTTTGCCTTCCAAAACATAGTTCATTTCCTGTCCGTTGTGACTATTCAGATGAATTGGTTTTTCTTCAGCATCCGGCTCCACGGTTACAACAAACGGATCAGCTTTACGTCCGGTAAACCCCGTTGCCAGCGTCTGGTATTTATATGCCCGGGTACGTTCCATGGCAGTTCCCTGCCCTGCCCGGGTAAGATAAAATGATTTCATATGGGGTTCATCGCCAAATAGCAATGCAGTTAAACCAATGTTATATTTTTTTGATATATTTTCAAGAACGCCTATCGGAATATCGTTTTTTCCGCTTTCGTATCCCTCATATTCCTTGGGAGACACTTTACAACTGGTTGCTATTTCATCAACAGAAATATTGAGCATATCGCGTAAACCTCTTAGCCTTAAGGCTATTTCTTTAATTTGGCCGTTCATAATGTTAAGTTTCTATTGCTTAGTTTAAGACAAAGTTATTGCTTTTTGCGCCAGATTATTCAATTTTTCGAATTCCTGACAATTTTAGTCGCAAATTTAAAAATAAAGAAACGGATAAGTATATAAAACGATTTACAGGTTCTCGAAAAAATACTGGCTTACCTTCTCCATCAGGTGTATGCGGTCTTTTCCACGCACATTATGAGGATGAGTCGGGTAAGCAAAAAAATCGACCTGTTTGTTCTGTTTCACACATTCGCGCAAGAATTTCATACTGTGCTGCATTACAACGGTTTCGTCTTGTACGCCATGAATAAGCATCAGTTTCCCTTCAAGGTTCTCCACGTAATTGGTCATGTCAGAATTCTTGTAACCTTCCGGATTTTCCTGCGGCATATCCATGTAGCGCTCGCCGTACATAATTTCGTACATGCTCCAGTCAACCACAGGACCACCGGCAACTGCCACTTTAAAAATTTCGGGATGTTTCAGCTTTAAATTCAAAGTCATAAAACCACCGTAGCTCCACCCGTGAACGCCAATACGATCGGCATCAACATATGGTAACGAAAGCAGGTATTCAACTCCCTGCATTTGATCTTCAGTTTCCAGCACACCCAAATTACGATGAATAGCAGTTTCAAAAGCACGTCCACGGTTTGGTGTTCCGCGGTTATCGAGCGTAAAAGCAATGTATCCTTGCGACGCCATATAATACTGCCACCAGCGCGCCTGGTTGTGCCAGCCTTTGGTTACCAATTGCGAGTGAGGCCCGCCATAAACATAAACAACAACCGGGTATTTCTTCGCCGGATCGAAATCAACCGGTAAGATCAACCGTCCGTGCAAATCATATTTTCCATCCTTGGTTTTTAACGTTACCAGTTTGTTTTCGCCCAGTTGGTAATCTGCAATAGGATCTTTCGACTCGAAAATCGTTCTCTCAAGTTCTCCTTTTGCTGAAAGTAAATCAATTTTGCCGGGTACTTCATTAGCCGACCAGCGATCGATCAGATAAGTTGCATCAGGACTTAAAGTTCCGCCATGAACACCTGTTTCAGATGAAAGTCGTGCTGTTTTTCCCGACTTCACATCCACTTTGTAAATGTTGTTTTGCAACGGATCATCAATTGTAGCTTCAATAAACAGCGACTTTTCTTTGGCATCGAGACCAAGCATATTTGTTACCTCCCAGTCTCCTTTTGTAATCTGCTGAACCAGCTCGCCATCGGTGTTGTATTTGTACACATGAAACCATCCATCCTGGCGGCTCAGGTAATAAAATTCGTTGGGATTTACTTTCGAGAACTGGATGGGATAAAGCGGCTCAACATAAGTATCTGACGATTCTTCAAAAAGTGTTTTTACTTTTTCACCTGTTTCCACATCGTAACAATTTAGTTGCATGTGGTTTTGTTCGCGGTTTAACTCCGCCATGTAAATGTATTTTTCATCGGGCGACCAGGCCACATTTGTAAGAAAATGGTCGAGTGGTTCACCTGTTTTCAGAAAAGTTGTTTTTCCACTTTTAATACTATAAACGCCCAAAGTTACGTGGTGACTTTCCATTCCTGCCATTGGGTATTTTACCGGCGTGTATTCGGCTTCGCGGGCCATAAAATCCACCAGCGGATAATCTTTTACCACACTTTCATCTTTGCGATAGAAAGCCACAAAATTTCCGGCAGGCGAATTAAAAATACCTCCAGAAATACCAAATTCATTACGGTGAACGGTTTGTCCGTTTACAATTCCGTTTCCACCGTCGCTGGTAATTTGTTTTGTTATTCCGTTGGCAAGCGTTACAAACAAATCATCTCCCTGTGTGAAAGCCACAAATTGTCCTTCTGACGAGAAATTCGCATTCTCTGCTTCTTCCGGTAGTTCAATCTGAAATTTCACTTCCTTTTGAACGATGTCGACCACCCAATATTTTTTAGCTGCCGAAATCAGAAGATCAGTTTCGCTGATCCAGCTGTATGATGGCATGCGTTGTACATTTGCTCCGGTAATTTCGTTCAACTCATCGAGCGAAAGAAGAGTAGATTTTTCACCTGTCTTTGCCGATTCGGAAACGATTGCCTGCTCTTCAACAAACGAAAAATGATCGTCGTTTTGCCATTGCAATCCTGTCATCGATTCGGGATACAAATAAGTATATCGGCCGTACACAGCATCTTCAAGACTCATTTGTTTGGTTTGGGCAAAAGCAAAAGTTTGAATGAAAAGGAAAAGAATAAATATAATCCGACGCATTTTTTCGATTTTAAAATTGAAGTCCGAAAGTAGCAAAAGTTCTGCTTATCCTGCCATGAGAAAAAACAGGGATTATAACTTTTTCTTTTTGAGAAGTTATAATCCCTGAATTGCTGGAAAAGTGGCTATTTTATTTCTCTTCTGCCAGCAATTCCAAATCGCCGACAGTTTTTGCCAGGCGAATGAATTCACTGCGATAACCTTCAGCATCTGCTCCTTTAGCTCCTTCAGCAAGTTTTACCACCGAATTTATGGTAGTATTTCCCATAAACTCTGATTTTCGCAACAACATTCCGAATGAAGCTACAGCTGCCGAAAAACGAAAATCGTCCGAGGTTTTATCCTTCAATTCGTTTTGTATTGGCAATTCCAATAACTGACTTTTTCTTTCGTCCGGATTCTTATAACGCATTTTTATCGTCAGTAATTCGTCACCTGTTTTTCCAGAAACTGTTTTGCTTGTTTGATATTTTAATGGATCAATTGATGGAGCATCTCCATCTGCTCCGGCCGGAACAATTTCGTATAGTGCGGTAACGGTATGTCCTGCCCCGATTTCGCCTGCATCTTTTTTATCATCGTTAAAATCCTCATCATTCAGCAAACGGTTTTCGTAACCCACCAAACGATACGCTTTCACTTGTTTTGGATTAAACTCCAGCTGGAATTTTACATCTTTGGCAATGGTAAAAAGTGTACCGCCAAATTCGCTTACAAAAACTTTCCGGGCTTCCTGAATATTGTTGATGTAAGCATAATTCCCGTTTCCTTTGTCAGCGATCGTTTCCATTTTATCGTCTTTAATGTTGCCGGAACCAAAGCCTAGAACAGAAATAAACACACCGTTTTCGCGCTTCTGTTCCACCAACCGTTCCATTTCGGAAGTACTTGAAACTCCAACATTAAAATCGCCATCGGTAGCCAGAATAATACGGTTGTTTCCACCTTCAATAAAATTCTCTTCTGCAATTTTGTACGCCAGTTTTATACCGGCTCCTCCGGCTGTTGAGCCGCCAGCACTCAGATTTTCCAGTGCATCCAGAATTTTTGTTTTTTGGTTGCCGGTAGTTGAATCCAATACTTTTCCTGCGGCTCCGGCATACACCACAATCGCCACACGGTCGTTCGGGCGAAGCTCGTTCACCAGCATTTTGAAGGCACGTTTTAACAAGGGTAACTTATCGGGCGAATTCATCGAGCCGGAAACATCGAGCAAAAACACCAGGTTTGATGGAGGCAGTTCACTTTTATCTATACTTTTTCCTTTTAGTCCAATGTGCATCAGGTAGTTTTCACTATTCCAAGGGCAAGTCGCAATTTCTGTTGAAACACTAAACGGATGTTCTCCTTGAGGTTCCGGATATTCATACGAAAAATAGTTGATCATCTCTTCAATACGAACAGCGTCGGTTGGAGGCAGTTCTCCTGAATTTAAATACCTGCGAACGTTGGAATACGAGGCATTATCAACATCAATTGAAAAAGTAGACAGCGGATTAACACTTACATTTTTAAATCCATTTTCATGAATAGTGGAATAATTTTCTGTGTTCCAACTGAAATTATCATTCACTATCGTCGGAGAAAAGCAAGCACTTTTTTCCATCGACACAGCGCTGGTAATCGTCATTCGTTTCTGCCTTCCGTAACCAACCACTACAACTTCATCACAATCAACCATGGAATTAGTCATTTTTACATTCACCGTATTCTCTTTACTTATTCTCACTTTTTCGGTCATCATCCCCACAAAAGAAAATATCAGATTTTTATCTTCAGGATTAACCGTAATGCTGTAATAACCATTCATATCGGTTACTGTCCCGCGGATTGTATTTTCAACCGTTACAGTAACTCCTGGAAGAGGTGCTCCGGTATCGTCGCTAACTGTACCGGAAATAATTCGTTGTTCTGTGGCCATGCTTATTCCTGAGAAAAGAAAAATAAAGGCCAGTGAAATAATAAATTGTTTCATGATAATAAGTTTTAAAATTTTGATTTCACTAACAAGATGCAGCGGCATGTAGAATTCCATAAAAAATTTTTAATAAAATTGAATTATCTTACTTTTAGATGATTTTAAAACCAAAATGCGGCTTACCCTATTTTATAAAAATATCAGAAAACTGAGCGACGAAGAATTGCTCAAACTGTTTCAGGACAAACTTGAAACGGAATATTTGGGTGAGCTTTACAAACGTTATATGCATTTGGTTTATGGAGTTTGCCTGAAATATTATAAAGACGTTGAACGTGCAAAAGATGCCGTAATTGAAATTTACGAGAAACTGCAAACTGATCTTCCCAGTCAACAGGTAAAAAACTTTAAAAGTTGGCTATACGTAGTTACCAAAAACCACTGTTTAATGGAATTGCGTAAAAACAAATCGCGAAAAATTGTTTTAACTTCAAACGACGAAGAGTTGTCGGTTTTTATGGAAAATGAACCGGAACTGCATCCTATTGACAGAGAGAATAACCCGGAGGAAACCGATCGGGCACTGGAAGATTGTATAAAACGTTTAAAAAAGGAACAAAAAAGAAGCATCCGGTTATTTTATTTTGAAAATAAAAGTTACCGCGAAATTGCCGACGAGTTAAAAACAGAAATAAAAAAAATAAAAAGTTTAATTCAGAATGGTAAACGAAACCTGAAAATTTGTTTGGAAAGTAAAAATGAGCAGTAAAAAGAATCATATCGATAAGGAATTATTCAGGCGTTATTTGTCGGATGAAATGACAGATACAGAACGGAATGCTTTTGAAAGAGAGCTAGAAAAGTCTCCGTTCGAAGCAGAAGCTATGGATGGTTTTGAAAGTGTTTCATCATCGAAATTCGAGCATGATTTGAATGAACTGTCTCAAAATATCACGAACAAAAAACGTAAAAGCATCATACCCTATTTTGCAGCTGCCGCAACTATTCTGTTACTTATAACCTCGGGTATTATCTGGATGCAACTCAGTCAGGAACATCCAACTGAGAAGGTAAGTGAAGTTAAAAGAGAGAAGGTGGAAGAAAAAATAGCAGTACCTGAAGAAAAGAGTGCTATTGATTTCGATAAGGAAGAAACAGCTGAAAATGAAGTGACAGAAGAAAGACAAGACGAAATACAAGCGAGAACAGTACTGCAACCAACCGAAGAAAAAGGACAAAAAGTTGAAACATCAGAAACCCAGATAATAAATATTTTAGACGACGAAATTATAGTTGATGATCTTAGTGAATTTGAAACAATTCCGGAAACAATTCCAATTCTAACAGCGGAAGAGGAAGCAGAGCAAGACATTGAATTAGGAATTGCTGCAAGACAAAAAGCAAAAGCATTGGCACCAACACAGACTGCCCCGATACAACTTTCGAAAAGTGCCTCAGCAAAAAGCAATATCATCCGCGGGCAGGTTTTATCCGACAGCGACGGGCTCCCGCTTCCGGGTGTTACCGTTGTTGAAAAGGGAACGAGCAATGGCACTATAACAGACATTGAAGGTAATTTTCAAATGGAGCTTGAAAACGACACGAATCCGGTTGTGGCCAGTTTTATTGGTATGGAATCGACAGAGTTTCATCCACAAAAAGACACTAACAATATCATAACATTAACTACTGATGATGTGGCTTTAAGTGAAGTTGTGGTGGTGGGTTATGGCACGCAGAAAAAACAAAGTGTTACCGGCTCTACCACAGTAGTTACTGATGATGCTTTAAACTCAGGCGCCTCGCCGGTGTGCGGAATACGTGAGTACAAAGAATATCTGCAAGAAAACGCTGTTCTGCCAGCAGATTTTGCAATGGACAAAGTAGTTGTAAAACTCCGTTTCGTAATTGACAGTTCAGGCGAAATTCAAGATTTCGAGAACTTGAATGACGTTGATGAAAAACTCTTTGAATTGGCAAAAGAAATTATACTTAACGGTCCGGACTGGACTCCCGCATACAAAAATAACCGCAAAGAAGACTCAAAAGAAAGATTACGCGTGGTATTCAAAAAATCCGACGACTAACTTTCCCCGCTTGAGTGATCGCTGATAATTACCCAATTTCCATCTATTTTTTGAATGACCAGTGTAAAATGACCAGCCAGATCGCCAATCTCGCGGGTTAGTTCGAACCGGCCAATTAGAAAAACTGTTTTGGTGCCGATTTTACTTATATCCAGAATTTTGAATTCAAGGTGCCCCATTGCAGTTTTATCCGGATAACCTTTTTTGTAACTGTCCAGCGTTGCCTGCCAGCCGTATGTTGGTCCACGCGATCCCACAAAAACCAACTTGTCCGATTTCCAATAAGTTTCCATAAACTTTTCCAGGTTACCTTCGTTCCAGGCCTGCACCTGTTTATCAAGCAAACTCATAATCAACTCTTTTTCAGATTTGGCAATTTCATTTTGAGCCCCTGTAAACAATCCCAAAAACAGCATAAAGACAACAACAAAATATTTTTTCATAGTTTCAGTAAAAATTAATCGTCTAAATTAGTAAACTGAAAACAACCTGTTCAAAATGCGAAAAAAATATTCCGAACAAATCATCTTTACAATTCTATTTATTTTAGGAATGACCATGACACAAACGATTAACGCCCAGTTTTAAATTGGTATTTTTGCCGATTGTCAGTATTGCGATTGCGATACAAAAGGTGTTCGCTATTACCGCAACTCGTTGGCAAAATTAAACGAATGCGTTGCTGATTTTAATGAGCGCCAGCTTGATTTTGTTGTTGGCTTGGGCGACCTGATAGACAACGATTTTTCGAACTTTGAAAATGTAAATCAGCAATTAGATAAATTGGATAAAAAACTATTTCAGGTTTTGGGCAACCACGATTTATTGGTAAATAAAGAAGATCTGGATAAAGTCTCCGGAGCCTTAAACCTAAAGAACTCTTATTATACATTCATCCATAAAAACTGGCAATTCATCTTCCTTAACGGCAACGAATTAACGATTCATTCAAACAACAAAAAAACCGTGATACAGGCAGAAAAAATACTGGAAGAGTTAGAAAAGAACGGCCAACCCAATGCTTTCGACTGGAACGGAGGTGTTGGATCAAAACAAATAAAATGGCTTACAAAACAACTTAACAGCGCAGAGAATAAAAAACTGAATGTGGTTATTTTCTGCCACTACCCTCTCCTCCCTTACGAAGCACATTCTCTTTGGGACCATAAATCTGTTCTTGAGACGATTAGCAACTACGACTGTGTAAAAGCATGGATAAACAGACATAATCACAAAGGTGGTTATGCATACGAAAATGGAATCCATTTTATAACCATGCAAGGAATGGTTGATACGGAATCAGAAAATTCATATTCAATTCTTTCTTTTTCTGAAAATGAAATTAAAATAGAAGGATTTGGAAGAGAAAAAAGCAGAACACTTAATTTCTAATAATACAAAACAAAGTTTTTTCTGGCATGTACTTTGTAACTTTACAGAACCAAAGTAACAGACATACCGTTAAAATCATTAAAAAAATAAAGTATGAAAAAAGCTCTTCTTATAGTTGCAGTATTGTTTTTTACTGCCAGCTCTTTTGCACAGAATAATGAGGGAGGAATAATTACCGTTGAAGGAAAATCAACCGTAAAAGTAGTTCCTGAAGAAATTTCGTTTACAGTTAACCTAAGTGTTAAAGATAGTAACTACACCCGTTGTGCCGACATGGCTGTGGAGAAACTGGCTAAACTCAAATCGCTTTTCGTTAAAAATGGGATTGACGAAGACCTGATAAAAACCGGTTCATACTCCATCCGCGAAATGCAACGACACGATCCGCAACTGCGTAAAATGGTCTTCGATGGCTATGAAGCAAGTATCCCGTTAACTTTAAAAACTGCGCGTGATTATAAAAAAAACGACCTGATCTTTACTTTAATTAAGGATAATGTGGAATCGAATTTTAATCTGAATTTTGGTCTTACACAGGAACAACGCGATGCAGTAAAAGAAAAACTAATAGACCTGGCAGTTCGGGATGCACGCGAAAAGGCTGAAATAATTGCCAAAAGTGCTGAGATAAAACTGGGTTCAATAAAATCGATGCAATACGGCGATCAGAGAACAATAACGCGAATGAACGACCGGGAATTGTTAAGCTCGGTAGCTCTTGCAAAAAATATGGTTGCTGATTCATTTATTTCCGAAGTACTTTCTCCAGACGAAATAACTATGGGAACTAACATTGTTATTTCCTGGCGAATTTCAGATTAATAAATAAAAACAGGTTATTGGAAGAGTTGTTTACACTAACAATAACCTGTTTTTATTTGAAGTTTACTTTCTTTCACTCGATCTTATAAATCTCTTCAGCGTTTTTCCACATTATTTTGTTGGCAATTTCAGCTGCATCGTTTTCAGTAATCCACTTATCAAGAATCAATTCTGATAAGGCTTTTGAAATTCCATGTCTTGCCAGTTTTGCATGCCCTACCAGATTTTCAACATACAAATCATCGCCCCCAAAAGCCAGTAGTTTATTGATGGGTGAAGTCATGATATATTTTTTCAGGAAATCGACCGAAGCAATCGGGTTGATTGTCCACGCGCCGCACATATCAATAAAAGCATTCGAATAGTGTTTCGACAAGGCAATCATCGATTCATAAAACGGATATGAAATATGGAAAAAGATAAACCTGGTTTCCGGACTCAATTGGCACAAACGGGCACAATCGGCCGGATTGAACATCACATTTTTAAGGTTCATAAAATTATTCATTGCCTGAAATCCGGTGTGAAATTTTACCGGTAATCCTTTCTTTGTTGCCAGATCAACCACATACCAAAACAAAAAATCCTGTATGGTTTTTTCTCCCGCTTCGTTTAATTCTTCTCCTGAAACCTTTTTTGAGAATATGGGAGCCGCTGATTCATAGCTTGTCTTCTCAAAATCGAGACGTCTGAAATAAGCAATCCCAATTTTAACACCGGCGGCAAAAGACGCATATTTATCAAACCACCAATTTATAATTTCAAGCCAGTCCTCCAGTTTGTTTACCTGCGGAAGAATATTTTCATTGTACCTTTCAATGTCCATGCGAATCATCCCCATTGCATCAATATCCTGGAGCAGCAGCCCGGGTGATTCCGTGTTTTTAAATGGCCTGCCGGGAGGATTAACAATACAACATTTTATATTGGCGCGTTTAAGCGTTGCTGTATAAAATCCCTTTTGCCGGTAATTCAGATACTTTTCCTGTAACTCAGGAATTACCTTTTCTTCCAACTCGGAAATGCCATACAATTCATTTATGGTATGACGAATCACCTGTCCGTACCCCGTATTTTTAACCGAGCTCCAGTAAGGTTCAATTATTTTCCATTTTTCGGTTGGATTGATTTCCGGCGAAGAAACTGCATCAATTTCCTTTGGCGACATCCCGGCCGATACAAAATCGAATTTCGAATATAAACCCAAAATTGTTGTCCAGTCGTCGCACTGAATGTAAGGTTTCTGGCAACTCAAACGTTCCGACTCATCGATTAAATGCTCGTGCGTATCAATAAAATGTATTTGCTGAATTTGTTCGTAAATGGAAGCAAACTTATTGTTCATTTAGGTTAATTATAAAATGAATACTGCTACAAACGTAAATACAATTCCTGTTCATTCAGAATTCTTTATCAAATTTCTATAAGCTGACAATTTCTTTTCAGAAAATCTAAGCTTCTGCCAGTGCCCGGATAATATTTTCGCATCCCCCGTTTTTAACAAATTCAGAATGCTCTTCAACAGACCCGAACTTTTTCCTGCACAGTTTATGGCACAACACCTCAGAGTTCGTTTCCTTCAGAAAAGCTTTGAGTACTTTTTGTCCTTCGGGAATTTTAAAAGTTGTATCACCCGGATTTTTGCGCTGCCAATCCAGCGATTTTAATAATATGGCCGCTCCCAATGCACCGCAGGCACCGCCACTCAGTCCGATGCCCCCGGCAAAACCGGCAACCATTCTGCTTTCCTCTTTGCTGGCTCCCATCCTTTCGGCCAAAACACTTGCACAACTTATTACTTCTCCGGGTTTTTCTTGAGTTTCCAGCGATAAACTTTTAGCTGCTGCTTCAACCGCTTCGGGTGTCCAGCGTTTGATTAAACGGGCACATCCTAAAGGTTTTCCGGTAATAATGTATTTTATTTGCCCAAGAAGAGAAGTCTGGTTACAACGGGTAATTTCCCGGCAATCGGCACTTTTTGTTCGTTGTTTAAAAGAGTCGACCAAAGTTGCTGAGCTTTCAATGGCAAGCACAGTCGCACGGCTTTCATCAGCAGTACGCCGAGAAGCCTCGGTACTAACTGCCAGCGACGCTCCCCAGAGCATTCCGCATTGGTGACCTTCCTGCATAATTCCACCACAAAGCGGGCCGGTAGTCTTTTCGAGAGTTGGCTGAGGATTTTCAAATTTTTCATTTAATACGGCATTTACAGCTCCGGTACAACCCAGTTTAAAAAGTAGCTTTTTAGCCGTTTTTCCTATTGTTTTCTGTTCGTTCATTTTTCTGTTTAATTTTTTTCCGGTTCATAGGTAAATACATCGCCAATGGCCTGTTCAAAAACATCGGCAATTTTAAATGCCAGTTCCAGCGAGGGCGAATATTTCCCTTTTTCTATGGCCATAATGGTTTGCCGAGAGGCCCCTACTTTGTCTGCCAAATCCTGCTGTGTCATTTCATCGGCATCGAAACGCAAACGCCGGATATTGTTTTTTATAAACTTCTTTGGCATAGTCAGATTCCTTTGCGGTGAAAATACAACTGGGTTCCGTTATCAATAATCTCCGACAATAAGCCACTAATTATAAAAACGATAAAAATGCTGTACATGGGAAATCCAACGGCCAGAGCAACAATGCCCAACACAAAACCGCCGGAAAAAACGTAGTGCGAGTTGCGTGTGCCAAGCAGTTTAATCATTTTGGCTCTTTCATCCTGAACCGGAATCTTTTCTTCACGCGTTGCAATTGCATTAATAGTGTGAAAGACAATGTAAATTACGATTCGTGCCACAACCGACACAACCACAAACACGAGGAAAATAACTCCCCATTTTTTTAAATCTTCTGTTAGATCGAATACACCCGCCAGGTGTTTCTGATAAACGATCCATCCGTAAACAAGCGTAATAATCAATCCGCTAAAAATGTTTACAATGTTTTCTTTTTCCTGATACGACATCACTTAATTGTTTAAATATTTTTACTTAATGACTAATTATAATGACACAAAGTTAAATATTATTTTCACAATGTAAAATATTTTTAACATCTGTGTTTTTAAAATATATGAATTGAAACTAATCTATTTCGATGGAAGGGAGTATGAAATTCCGGACCAGCTTATATAATGAAGACTTCTGCGCATAATTTCCGGCGGTAAAAACTACGACCATTTCCAGTTCGGGAAAAACCATAATTGCCTGGCCTCCCCACCCTCCGGCGCGGTACATCTTAATCGGTTTTCCCTTATGATTAAATTCGCTTTGCCACCATGTATAACCATAACCGTTTTTCCCTGAATCCTCTATGGGCACTTTAATTCCAAGGTTATTGTTGTAAACGGTTGAGCTTTTTGCAACCCAGTCTTCAGAGAGTAAACGTTCTCCATTCCAAACTCCGCCGTTCAAATAAGTAATCCCCAACTTCAACATATCGCGGGGCGTCAATCGCAAGGAACCACCGGCATCGATTACAACACCGTTTGGATATTTGGTCCACAACGCTTCTTCCACGCCCATTGGTCCAAACAGGTATTTTTTTGAAAATTCATCCAAATTCAATCCTGTGGCGTTTCTTAAAATCTCACCTAAAATAACCATGCCTCCTCCGTTGTATGTAAAACGGGCTCCGGGTTCGGCCCACCATTCGCGCTGCAAAACGCAGTCAACCTGGTCGTTACAATCGGTATACAAACGATCGATGTCGTTGGCCGATCCCATTCCATGGGCTGAACTCCACTCGTCCCAGGCCAGTCCCGATGTCATGGTTAAAAGGTGTTCGATGGTGATGTATTCCCGGTTATTGGTTTTCAAATGCTGGTATTCGGGCAAATAATCAAAAATCGATTGCTGCACACTTTCAATAAAACCTTCCTTTACCGCAATTCCGATGCAGGCCGAAACAAAACTTTTGGTAACCGACATGGCGCTGTGTTTCATTTCGGGTGTCCACTGTACATATTCTCCGAGGTAATATTCTTTATCCCAGGCAAAACGATGGCCTTGAAAATATTCTTCCACAACCAGTTTTCCGTCTTTATAAATCAACATGGAATGCATGGAATTAAACCGCCCCTTGTAAATTTTCAGCAAAGCATCCTGAATGAAACGGCTATCCAGATTGGCTTCTTCAGGAACACCCACTTTAATTCCATCGTTTAAACTTTGAGGGGCATGTAAATTTATTTCTGTTTTCTTTTGATTACACGAGCTGGTTCCAAGAACTGCCTGGAACAGCACGATCATCAATAACATTTTTCCGATTAACAGTTTCATGGCTAATTTTTTAAGGTTAGTTCGATGAAATCATTTTTGCAATTTCAGGACGTGTTTTCTGAATCCTTTCCAGATCGAGTTCTAAACCCAGCGGTTCGTAAATCTTTCCAAAGTATTCATAAATACCTTTTACCAGTTCAAAGGGCGCCATTACCGATTGTACTGCTGTAGATCCTGAATTATTGACTACGGAAATATCAACGTTTTTGTTTAACAAAACCTCCACAACCTCTGTACGGCAAAAGAAAGCCGCGGTGTGCAAAGCCGTTGAACCGTCGTTATTTGTTAAAGTCAGATCGGCACCGGCATCGATTAAAGCCAGGGCTATTTCGGTTTTGCCAAATACACAGGCCGTCATTAAGGGTGTCGAACCTCCTGCAGGTTCTCTTTCATTCAGGTCGGCGCCGGAAGCAATCATTTGTTTTATGGTTTCCAAATCGCCTGCAATAACTGCTGCGTGTATACTTTTTCCGCTTTGAGGCACAGAAGTTTCGTTTTCAATAGCCGGTTGATTTTTTGAATTCCGGCTTTCCGGATATCCCTGAAAAGCAGCAAATAAAATGACTACTGAAATCATTCCGGTTGCAAGAGTTTTAACATTCACTTGTTTTTGTATGGTTACTCTCCATGAATAAACCAACAAATTGGAAATGGTAAACGTCAGGAAAGTCAGCATTAAAAACTTAATGAAAGACGGAACCGGCAAATCAATCATAGTTAAAGCCAGAACGCCAAGAACAATAAGGTGAATAATATAAACGGAATAGGAATTCCGGTTTAATTCGCTCATTAAAACACCGGTCTTATTCAGGCTAAAACGAAAACCATAAAGAAATACATACAAAATTGTCAGCTGCGAAAGGATTGCCGAAGAATAATAAACGATTTTATCGCCCAATTCAGAAATAAAATAGAAGTTACGTTGCGGATCGATGATATTAAAAAAAGTATTTAAAGCAACAGCAGTAAAAACGCCCAAAACAACAGTTAAAACAACATTGGCAATAATATAAAGCTTCTTGTTCTTTTCGTTCGATTCGAAAACCTTTTGTTTATAACACAGTGTTCCCAGCAAAAATGCCATAAAATAAACCAGTAAACGTTCGCGTTGAAAGTGCAGGATTGCCGAATCGTACCATCCGGTAAGTCCCAGTTCTGAAATGACAACACCGTAAATTGTGCTAATTGCAAACGTGAGAATTACTGCCCATTTTAAACTGATATGAATAGAAAGTACTTTTGTTTTAGAAAGTAAAAGATAAGCCATCTGAAAAAAGAAAAGTACAGGCAAAAACCACAACCAGTTTTGCGCCGGATTATTGGCATAAAAACTAAGGTCGCTGCCAGCTCTCTGGAAAAAATGGAAATATGAAAACCATTCTTCCTGGGGCAAACCTCTCGAATACAAAAAGATAAATTTATAAGCGGGAATTAAAGTTAAAACAGCAATAAACCAGGGGATTAAAATCCGTTTTACTTTTGTTACAATAAATTGTGTTGCCGTTTTATTTTTTAATGACATGGGCACAAAATACCCGGAAATAAAAAAGATGGTAAACATGATAAAAAGGTCTAAATACAAACGTATTAAACCAATGGAGTTTGCTTTAAAAGGATCGACAACGATCCATGAGTTTTGCAGAACATATTCGTAAACCAGTCCTGCATGTAGAACAACTACCAAGAAAATCATTAATGTTCTTAAATGGTCGAGAAAGTAAATTCGTGTTTTCATCTGTTTAATTTTTAGTCGGAAGACGGAAGCCCGAAGTCCGAAGTCCGAAGTCCGAAGTTTTCGATAGTGTAAAGGTCGGTTGAAGCGTGACGCAGGTCTAATCAACTTTGCAGCCAATTGTATGAAGTTTGCGGAGTGCATATAACATATGACGCAAGGGTATAAATTATGATGCAAATGGTGATGCAAAAACCAGAAAAGATTGAAAAACAGAATGAAAAAAGATTGATGAAGATTGAATCAATCCCTTCCTTCTTTTGATTCTGAGACCGGATAAAATTTGTATTTTTAGAGAAATTTATTTCAACTGAAGATTACAACTATGCCAAATCCGCAACCGGCAGAAAATAAATTCATCGGTCAAATTACAACCATTGTTGAGAAAAATATTTCGAACGAACAATTTGGCGTTTCGGAACTGGCAGACGCAGTTGGAATGAGCCGTTCGAACCTGCTCCGAAAGATCAAAAAAGAAACCGAACTTTCGGCCAGCCAGTTTATTCGCGACGTGCGGTTAAAATATGCGGCAGAGTTGCTTCAGGAAGGATCTTATACAGTTTCGGAAGTATCGTACAAAGTGGGATTTGGCAGTCCCTCCTACTTTATAAAATGCTTTCGCGAATTGTACGGTTACCCTCCCGGCGAAATGGGGAAACAGGAAATCAGCCAGAAAGAAGAAATCCCTATTGAAGAAACAAAAGAGTCCAAACGAAAGTTACCGATAATAGCGATTTCAACCTTTTTCGTTGCTATTAGCGCTGTTTCCTTATTTCTAGTACTAAAACCCGATTCAACGAATTCAGCCAAAACAAAATCCATTGCCGTTCTTCCTTTTTTAAACGACAGCAACGATACCAGCAACGTATACATTATTAACGGTTTAATGGAGGCAACCCTGAATAACCTACAGCAAATTAACGATCTGCGGGTGATCAGCCGGACTTCGGTGGAGCAATACCGCAATCATCCAAAATCCACGCCCGAAATTGCCCGCGAATTAAACGCTACCTACCTGGTGGAAGGAAGCGGTCAGAAAATAGGCGACCAGATTCTTTTGAACATTCAGTTGATTGAGGCGGAAACCGATAATCATTTGTGGAGCCAGCAATACCAGCGAGAAACCAAAGATATTTTTACACTTCAGGCAGAGGTGGCAAAAAATATTGCCGAACAGATTGAAGCCATTGTTACACCCGAAGAAACAAAACGAATTGAAAAGGCACCAACCAACAACCTGGTAGCCTACGATTTCTTTTTAAAAGGCTTAGATTTACTACAAGCTCCGGTTGAAGAAAATCTGAAAGAGGCGGTTCTTTATTTCAAAAAGGCGATAAAACACGACCCGGAATTTGCCCGTGCTTATGCCGGAATTGCCATATCGTTTTATCTTCAGGATAACGGGAAAGCCGAAAGACAATTTGGCGACTCCATTAATTATTATGCAGACAAGGCCCTTTTTTACGATTCTCAACTGGTTCAAAGTTTAATTGCCAAAGCTCTTTTCTATATGGAACACAAAGAATATGAACTGGCTGTTCCATACTTTGAAAAGGCACTGGAGCTGAATCCTAACTCGGATGTGGTTCTGATTTTCCTGGTTGAATTATATGTGAATTTCCTGCCCGATACCGAGAAATACCTCGAATACGCTTTAAAAGGACTTGAAATTGATATTGTTGCAGCCTACGATTCAACAACCGCAAGTTACAGCTACCTGCACATCAGCAACGCTTTTATTCAATCAGGATTTATCGACGAAGCTGAAAAATACATCAATATTTCGCTGGACTATTTTCCCGGCAATCTGTATTCTGAATATGTTAAAGCCTACATACTGTATTCAAAAAACAAAAACCTGGAACAGCTAAAAGATGCATTACTGGAAGCCTTTGCCAAAGACAACACCCGTCTGGATATTTTACAGGAAGTGGCAAAATTGTACTATTACCTGGGTGATTACGAAACAGCGGCGAAGTACTATGCAAAGTTTGTTGAAATTAAAGATTTGTACAAACTCGATATTTATCCTTCGGAAAACGGGAAAATTGCAGTCACTTTCGAAAAAACCGGACAGCAGGAATTAGCTGATAAATATTTTGCAGAATATCTGAACTGGGCAAACAAAGATCAATCTATTTATAAGAATTTTAGTCTGGCTTTGTATTATTCGTATAAAGGTGATACAAACAAAGCCATCGAACATTTAAAACTTTTTACCAAAGAAAAAAACTTTCATTACTGGACGATTCTCTTCACACAACTCGATCCTTTAACGGATAATATGCAAAAACACCCGGAGTTTAAAAAAGTGTTCCGTGAGATTGAAAACAACTTTAACGATTACCACAAAAGAATAGAAAAGTCGCTAAAGGAAAAGGGATTGTTATAATTTAGGAAAGAGATATGAATGCGCAGCTAAAAACCATAGTGATCTCAGTAATATACTGGCCTGCTGCCATCATGTTTGCTGTAATCCTGCGCTATTTCGGAATGGATTTATTCCTCGATCAACCCTTGCCTCTTACGTTTAAAGAAGTGAGTATTCCTTCAATTATAGGTGGAGTTTTTGCCGGAATAATCTGGGGGTTGCTGGAAATTACAGACGAACGGATATGGAAAAACAAAAGGAGGTCGTTTGCGCGCCTGGTTGGATTCAAAACGATAGTTTATATCCTTATCTTCTTTTTCATCTCGTTTGTTGCATCCTGGATAAGTTACGGTTCACTGGACTGGGCCATCAAGTACTTATTCTCAGATATTATTTTTGGAAACTTTGTTTTCTTCATTGTTTTTGGTTCGTTATACCTTTTCATTAAACAGATGAGCAGGATGTTTGGCCCCGGAGTATTGTTGCAATACGTTTCCGGGAAGTACTTTAATCCCAAAGAGGAAAAGCGTATTTTTATGTTTCTCGATCTGAAATCGTCAACTTCAATTGCTGAGAATTTAAGCCACGTGCGATATAGCCGCTTGCTGCAGGAATGTTTTGCATTGCTCACTTTCCCGGTGAAAAAATATAAAGCCCGAATTTATCAGTATGTTGGAGACGAAGCGGTTATCACATGGGATTTAAAAGATGGCTTGCTCCAAAATAACTGCATCGAATTTTATAATTCATTTTCAGAGCAGCTTAAAAAGAAGAGAGATCATTTCATTTCACAGTATGGTATCTTTCCTGAATTTAAAGCCGGATTAAGCTCAGGGTTGGTCACCGTTGCAGAGGTGGGCGAATTAAAAACCGAAATTGCCTATCACGGTGATGTGTTAAATACGGCAGCCCGGATTCAGGGATATTGCAATCAGTTGAATGAGTCAATTCTGCTTTCCCAAACACTAGCGCAACAACTTTCCCGAAACGATAAATTTCAGTTTATTTCCTTAAAAGAAGTACAACTCAGAGGAAAAAGTGAAACATCAGAGATATTCGGTGTAAGAAAAAAATCACATCATTCTTCATAAAAAACATTCATTTAAGTGTTACCATTTCTATTACACTTTTTAATACAGTTATTTTTTATGCAATTTTTTATGGTTTTTTCAAAAACGGACTTTGCGATTTCGTCCGGGAAAAGGTGTAAGCATTGAACAAATTCCATCGCCGGACTAATTGGTCTTTATTCAGGTACCCGGCGTTTCACACCGGGTTATTCACGTTCGACACTTCCAGTGTCAGAAAATCCCGGAGGGATTAAATGTGAATAGCCCCGGGTAAACAATCCCGAATCTTCGGGAGAGTGCAACCCGGGGTTAGGGTGAACAGATAAAAGCGGCGCAACTATCCCAATGTTCAATGCCGCTGCCTACCATGCGCCGCAAGGGAAGTATATAAATTAGAGAAATAGTGCCCAATATTTGTGTATAAAGGCAAGCTATCGAAGGGAAGGATTAGAGGATGGGTAAAAAACATCTCTTTAGAAAGAGACTTTCATAAAAAAGCCCCTCATCCAAAATAAATGAGAGGCTCTTTATATATCAATTAGAACTTTTATACAAGTTGCACATCTTCCACTATCTCCTGCCCTTTTTGAATGGCCTCAAGGTTAAGCGGAATTAATTTATGGTAACGTTCCGGAAGAGATTTCTCCAAACCTTTTTCAACGTTGTCTAGCGAAAGGATCGGACGTACTTTCAGGTAGCTGCCAAAAACAATCATATTAAAAACCTTTGGATTACCCATTTCAACCGCAGTTTTGGTAGCTTCCACCTTAAAAATATTTATATCGGTCCGTGTTGGTGGATGGATCACACCATTGGGATCGTACAACAAAGTTCCACCCGGTTTTACTGCCTTCTCGAATTTATCCATACTTTGCTGATTCAAAATAATGGCTGTATCAAATTCCTGCAAAATGGGAGAACTGATGCGGGTATCACTCAAAATAACAGTTACATTGGCTGTTCCTCCGCGCATTTCAGGACCGTACGAAGGAAACCAGGTTACTTCCTTGTCTTCCATAATTCCTGAATACGCCAGAATTTTACCCATGGAAAGCACACCCTGTCCGCCGAATCCGGCTATTATCATTTCTTCTGTCATCGCTTCAAATTTTTAATTTTCAGAATGTTCACCTTTAACACTGTCTTTTAAATCACCCAGTGGATAATATGGAATCATGTTTTCTTCCATCCACTTGTTCGAATCAACCGGGCTCATTTTCCAGCCCGAATTACAGGTTGAAACCACTTCAACGAAAGATGTACCTTTTTTATCGAGCACATTCTGAATGGCTTTTTTAAGAGAACGTTTGCATTTACGTGCCGCAGCCGCTGTATGCACAGCCTGGCGTGTAACGTATGAAGTTCCGGGTAGTTGGGCAATCAGATTGGTGATCTTCATCGGATAACCATTCAAATCAACATTTCTTCCTGTGGGAGTGGTAGATGTCACCATTCCTTCCAGCGTTGTTGGCGCCATTTGCCCACCGGTCATTCCGTAAATTCCGTTATTGATAAAAACAACCAGAATGTTTTCACCGCGGTTGCAGGCATGCATGATTTCTGCTGATCCGATGGAGGCAAGGTCACCATCTCCCTGATAGGTAAAAACAAAGTTGTCGGGATTTAAACGAGCCACTCCTGTTGCTACAGCAGGTGCACGACCATGAGCAGCTTCCTGCCAATCGATATCAATATAGTTGTAAGCAAACACAGCACATCCAACTGGAGCAATTCCCACTGTTTTATCCTGAAGGCCCATTTCATCGATCAATTCTGCCAGAATTTTATGAACTACACCATGCGAACATCCCGGACAATAATGCATTACATCATCGTTCAGTAATTTCGATTTTCCATAAACCAGGTTTTCCGGCTTTATAATTTCATTAATATCCATAACTTCCTCCGGTTTAGTAACTACGTTTAACTCCATAACTCAACTCCCATGAAAATTTATCTTCCAATGCTTCCACCACTTCACCAGGTGCAGGAATAATACCTCCCATCCGTCCAAAATAGTCAACACGGGCATTGCTGCCTGCTTCGTATACTGCCAGTTTAATATCTTCAACCATCTGGCCCGCACTCATTTCAACTGAAAGGAATCCTTTGGCTTTTCGTGCCAATTCTCCAATAACTTTTTTAGGGAAAGGATAAAGTGTTATTGGTCGCAAAAGACCAACTTTTAAACCTTTAGCCCGTGCAATTTCAACCGACTTCTGACAAACGCGCGAAGAGGTTCCGAAAGCAACAATGATAAATTCGGCATCGTCGCAATGAATGGCTTCGTAGCGAACTTCTTCGGCTTCCATCGTAGCGTATTTCTGCTGGAAACGTTTGTTATTAGCTTCCATTTTGTCCGAATCCATTTCGAGCGAAGTAATAATATTCTTCTTACGATCGGGTGATTTTCCTGTAGTTGCCCAGTCGCTTGATTTTTCAAGAATCTCTTCTTTCGTCCAGCGAGCTTTAAAATCGGCCAGTTCCACTTTTTCCATCATCTGCCCGATGGCACCGTCGGCTAAAATCATAGCCGGATTGCGGTATTTAAAAGCCAGCTCAAATCCCAGGTCAACAAAGTCATTCATCTCCTGAACTGACGACGGAGCCAGCACAATCATCTTATAATCGCCGTGGCCGCCACCCTTTACGCTCTGAAAATAATCGGCCTGAGATGGTTGGATAGTACCCAAACCAGGGCCACCACGCTGAACATTTACAATTAAACAGGGTAACTCGGCACCGGCAATGTAAGAGATTCCTTCTGCCATCAGACTGATACCAGGACTAGAGGAAGATGTCATTACTTTTTTGCCCGAAGCAGCCGCTCCGTAAACCATGTTAATAGAAGCTACTTCACTCTCGGCCTGTAAAACCACCATTCCCGTTTCGTTCCATGGCTGGCGGGCCATTAGTGTTTCCATCACTTCCGACTGAGGTGTAATGGGATAGCCAAAGTAACCGTCGCATCCGCAGCGGATGGCAGCCTCGGCCAGCACCTCGTTTCCTTTCATTAATCTTAGTTCTCCCATATGAATAGTTTCAAATTCGTTATTACTTATTATTTATTTCTTATTCTTATTTCTTTGTGCGGTTTCAATACTTTTCAGAAATATTGCGATTAACTCGTTGGCTTCATCAATTACAGGTACAACTTTTACAGTGGGCAACAGTGGTTTTCTCACTATAATTTTTAGACAAACCCGACTTTCCCTTATTTCTTTTAATACAACTTTTAATTTATGAATAAAATCTGCCGGTGATTCTGCAGATTGGGCTTCTCCATAGTTTAAAGCCGACGAACTACTTGCTCGAGTCAATTGTCCTCCAATATTATTTGCCAATTTCGAGGTTGGCAAAGCTTCAACAATATTGCTGCAGTTAATTGTAAAATCAATTAACCGGTCTTCTAAATCATATTTTATTGTTGCAGCCATTCTCCGTGCCTTCTTGTATCAAACTGAAAATATCAAATAAGAAATAAGGAATAAGAAATTTAAAACTGAAAGTCAGCTTGCTTTCACCCGATATATGGTTATGCACGTATCGGGGCAAACAACACCACAATTGGCGCAACCAATACAGGCATCCGGATTTTTCATGTACGAATAATGATACCCCTTGCTGTTTACCTCTTTATGTAACTCCAATACATCGTGCGGACAGGCTTCCACACACAGGCTGCAACCTTTGCAGCCCTCCTTATCAACAACAACTGCTCCTTTTACTTTTGCCATTTTTCCTTTCTTTTCTAACAAAATTAATAATCTGAACAACTCAAAAAACCTATAAAAATCAGGTTCTGAGACTTTTAAATTCTCAGGTTTGAGTTCTTAACTTTTAATGGATTTTTTCTTTCAGATTCGAATTTTATCACAGTAATTATTTTTGAGTTCTTACTCAACAGACAAAACTATTTTTTACAACATAAAATGTGTGCAACTAATGTTGCTTTATGATGCGGGGTTATTAACAATAAATTGGAACTCTTACCCCAAAACAAGACTTAACCACTGATTTTCAATACAATAAAACGCAAAAATGGATTAAACAAAATATTTGAGATGTTTTTTGAAGCTAAATCGAGGTATTTATTAGGGGCTTGATATAAAAAACTAAAGTTTATAAAGAATCCGGGTTAAGATATTTCTGTGAATACCCAGATATGAAGCAATATGCTGACGTTGAAGCTTTTGTGCCAGCTCAGGATATTCAACAAAAAATTTACGGATACGTTGTTCAGCGTTCAACGACTGAAAAGAGTGAATACGATCCATGGCCTGAATGTAGCTCTCTTCTGCTAGAATTCGGACCGTACGCTCAAATTTATGATTCGAATCAAGTAAAGATTTAAACTCATCTTTTTCGATAAAAATGAGTCTGGAATCTTCGTATGCACGGATGGCTTCGGTTGAATCTTTTCCCAGCACAAAACCACGGTGATTACTGACAATAAAGTTGTTTGGAGGAAAGAAAAAACGCGAAACCCATTCGGTACCGCTATCCGACAGATAGGAGGCATAAAGCAGGCCATCGATAAGAATACCCAGTTTTTTATTTTTCTCTCCGTAATCGATAAATAATTCCCCCTTTTTTAGCACCACCGGCTTGTTTTTCAAATTGAAAGTATCAATCAGACTCAGGGTATGCTCAAATCGTGAAATTATTTTCTTTCTGTCCATTTGGTCATCTAATTCACCGGACAACCATTCTTAACATGAATCGTCGTCCGGTGATTTATATTTATTTCGAAAAATTCTCGTTAAACAATTTTAATCGTTCTTCCAGGTCTCCAAATTGTTCGGGTAGTACGAAAGAAACACAGGCACGTATACCTTCTTCTTCGCTTCCGGTATTATCCAGGGCAATGGCACTAATACCGTAATAAAGCAAATTGGCAACCAACTCATTTCCTGTCATTCCCGGATAACCAATCGTGAAATAGAAACCATCGGCAATGGGTACACCCAAATCGGTTTGATAAACAATTTTAAAACCGTTTTCGAGGAACAGGCGTTTCATTTCTTTGGCACGATCACCGTAAGCTTTAATTCCGTCAACAAAATTAAATTCGCCGTCGTTGGCTGCTTTAAACATGGCTGCCAACGCCCACTGTGCCGAATGACTGGTACCCGACGAAAGTGAATACAACAAACGGAGAGTTATGGTTGCGCCGAAGGTTGTTCCTTTAAAACGTTCCTGCAGATCGGGATAATCGCGGCTAAACAATTTATCGGAAATAGCCATTATACCAATACGCTGCCCCGCATAGGAAAATATTTTCGAGCTGGAAATAAACAATATATAATTCTCAGTGTAATGCGCTACCGACGGCGGATATGGTGGTTCGCCCGGCTTCGAGAAATCTGAACGGAAATCCATACCAAAATAGGCCAGATCTTCCATTACAATTACATCGTATTTATTGGCCAGTTCTCCTATCACTTTTAACTCCTCGTCGTTAAAACAGATCCATGCCGGATTGTTCGGATTGGAATAAACGATGGAATTAATATTTCCTTTTTCAAGGTACGATTCCAGTTTTTCCTTCAGTTTACCACCCCGATAATTTAATACATCAAAGGTTTCGTACTTCTGCCCCAGCACCATCAGTTGCTGTTTCTGTACCGGAAACCCGGGATCGATAAACAAAACGGTATCTTTTTTCTTATCGCAGTTACCGGCAGCCATAAAAGCTGCATAAGTTCCCTGCATCGAACCGGTTGAAGGGATACATCCCGCCGGAGCCACGTCAATATTCAAAAAGTTTTTTATGAATTTCGATGACTCCTGTTTTAATGGTTTTATTCCGTCAACCATAGGATAAATGGCCGACACACCGCGATCGAGGGCTTCTTTTTCGGCCTCTACCCCAACCTTGGCAGGCGGTAGTCCAGGCACGCCCATTTCCATTCTCACATATTTGAAATCGCTGGCTTCTTCAACCAGGTTTACCAGAGCCACTATTTCGCGGATAGATGCTTTTCCTATATCAGGAATACGCAATTCCGCTATTTTTTCTTCAACAAGATTTTTGTTGAGAGGTGAATTGTTCATTGTAAGCGTTTAAAATTTAAAGTTCAACGTTTAAAGTGTAAAGTTTAAAAGTGAACTTCAGGCAATTTATTTATGCAAAAGAAAATCCAAATTGTATTAACCATTGCATTTTACCAATAATTTTGGATGGTGGCGATTAAAAACCGAAATCGGGTTTGATCTGCTCCAGCCAGGCATTAATTCTTTCTTCAGTTTGTTCCGGTTCAAAATCCTCGTCGATGGGTAATCCAATGAATTTATCGTCAACCACTGCTTCCGATTCTTCAAACTCGTAACCTTCAGTATCGACAGGCCCAACAAGAACGGCACCGTTTTTCATTAACTCTTTTCCGAGTAAGCCAATATGATCAACAAAAGCATGTGCATAGGTAACGTGATCGCCCAAACCAAAAACGGCCACTGTTTTTTCGCTATAATCAACCTTACTGATTTCAGGCAAAAATTTACCCCAGTCGTTGGTCGAGAAATTAGAATCCCAGGTATCTTTTCCCACTGTAGAAATCCCAAAAATAATCTTATCGTATTTTTCAAGATCAGCTGTTGTGGCACCTTTTACTGCTACCATTTCAACTTTATCTTCTCCGATAATTTCTTTCATTCTATCTGCAACGCGGTTAACTGCGCCACCTTCAGGACCGTAAAAAATGGCTATTTTACTCATATTGTATTATTTTAGTTATTACTGATTATGTAGATCACCTTTTATATATTCTCCCAAAATAGAGAGACTCGAAGCACTTTTCAATACCTGGTGAATGGCTTTGTCGTAATTTTCGCCTTTTTCCCATTCAATGTCAACGTGGAACGTATATTCATTGGGTTGCCCGATTTTTGGAACAGACTGAATCTTCGTCAGGTTAATTTCGTTTTTGGCAAAAGTATTCAACACTGCAGCCAGAGCTCCGTAAAAGTGCCCAACCTCAAAACAGACAGAAGCCTTATTTGTTCCCACTGTCGGATTCCCGTGTTTCGAGAGTACCCAGAAACGTGTATAATTTCTCTTATTGGTTTCAATGCCGGTATCCAGAACATTCAGTCCGTACAATTCAGCCGAACGCAGGTTGGCAATTGAGGCAGCATCTTTTAACTTATTATCAGAAACCAGTTTCGACGAAGCAGCCGTATCGAGCTTTTCGTGCAACCTGGCATTGGGATAATTATGTTCGATGTATTCCATACACTGTTTCAACGCCACCGGATGCGAATGAATATCTTTTATATCCTCCGCTTTTACCCCTTCATTTACCAGTAAGTTCATTTGAATGTGCAGGTAAATTTCTCCTATCACACGCAAATGATAACTGCGAATAAGTTGATAATTGTCCAAAAGACTTCCTGCAATAGAATTTTCTATGGCCATTACAGCATACTCAACTTCATCCTTGTCAATCAGCTCGCATACAGTTGTAAATGTCTTACATTCAACAATCTCTATGTCTTCATCAAAAAATTTCCTTGCGGCGTCTTCGTGAAAAGAGCCTGCAATTCCCTGTATTGCTATCCGTTTCATTCAATTCTTTTAAGAAGACCAAATATACGAATTATGAGCTAAGTGAAAGGTTTTCGAAGGAGATTGAGTGTAAAATTAAAATTGGTATTAAATCTTCGAAACAAACCGCAGAGTTTTCATTTAACAACTTTACGAAACTCTGTTTTACAAATTCATCCTCTTTTCATAGATTGTCATTTCTATTTAAACTATTTTTAAACCACTTATTTTGAACGCAAAAAATTGGGGACACCAATAAATATCTGCCTGTAATGCATTCATAAAACAAGTTGAATAAACACCATTTCGCATGAAAATATTAGCCATCGAAAAAGAAAACGGACTCGTTGACTGGACAAAAGAAACACAAAACCTGACTGACGAAGCAAGGGCAGCCTATGAACTGTTTTTGTCGGGTACCTTACGGGAAATATATTTTACTGAGAATAAAAATGCCGTATTAGTTTTGGAGTGCGAGAATAAAGAAGCAGCCAAACAGCTTTTAAACATTCTCCCGCTGGTTGAAAAAAAGCTAATCGATTTTGAGGTTATGGAACTTCATCCATACACCGGTTTTTCCCGCCTTATGAAGAAAGACCAGACACCACGGGTTTAGCAGAATATTAAATGCACGACTAATTTAAACTCAATGTGTTTCTATCACACATATCAGAAAATTCAGCAGGAGTTATTGATTTTCTCCGCCAATTTTATTCTATTCTCCGCCAATTTTATATTTTTAAAACCTACATTTACCACAAGGAGCAAATCAACCTCTTTGTATAAATGAAACAGAAGTTGGTAATTTCAGATTAGAACACGTGCAAATACTTGTTTTTCCGAAACAAAACACTTCTTGAACATTAAACTTATAACTAAATAAACTCAATGAAATCTCAGAAACTAAGCGTACTCGAAAAAATTGGTTATGGCTCGGGAGATGCAGCCGTAAACGTCGTTTTTTCCTCCATGGTTCTTATTATTAGCTATTTTTACATCGACGTTTTTGGACTCAGGCCCAGAGACATGGGACTCTTATTTCTCCTGGTAAGAATTATTGATGCGGTTACCGATCCGCTGATGGGACTTATCACCGACAAGTACACCTCAAGGTGGGGACGTTACAGGCAATATTTTCTTTTTCTGTCGGTGCCTTTTGGTATTTCGGTGTTTTTAACCTTCACCACTCCCGGTTTCGATTATGCCGGAAAAATGATTTATGCCTACGCCACTTACATTTTTATGACACTCATGTTTACTTCGGTAACCATTCCCTATATTTCATTTATTAGTGTTCTAACCAACGATTCGCAGGAAAGTTTATCGGCAAACGGATACCGGTTATTCTTTGCTAAAGTGGCCGCCTTTGCGGTTTCTATAGTTGTGCCTGTCATGGCCGAATCGCTGGGTAAAGACAACATTGGAAAAGGATACCAACTTGCCATGGGGATCTTTGCATTGTTGAGCATCCTTTTATTCCTGTTCTGCTTTTTTACCACAAAAGAACGAGTGGAACATGTGGTAGATAAAAAACCCTTTATGGAACAGCTTAAGCTGCTTTTTCAGAACAGCCAGTGGACAATATTATTCGGTGTTTGTTTTATCGGAACAGTAGGTTATGTTATACGAAATTCGGTAGCCCTGTTCTATGCCAAATATTACCTGGGCGGCGATGCAAAAATGCAGTCTACTTTTCTGGCAACAGGAGTAATTGCTGCTATTCTGGCCATGCCGGCATCAGGCCTGATTACCAGACGCTACTGCAAGGTAAAACTATTCAAGTGGACTCAGGTGGCAGCCGGAGTATTGAGTTTGATTATGTTGTTTGCGGTCAGGCCCGGAAATGTATTTCTGGCTTTTCCACTCTATTTTATCATATCATTTGTTGTTGACTTACACGCCCCTGTTTTCTGGTCGGCCATTCCTGAAGCGGTGGATTACGGACATGCCGAATCGGGCAAGCGGGTATCGGGCTTGGCTTACGGTGGAATTTCTTTTGCTCAGAAGGCAGGTGCCGGAGTAGCTGGTTACGCTGTGGGTTATCTGCTCGATGCATTTAAATACGTTCAGAATGCCGAAGTTCAAAGCCAGTTTACCCTTTGGGGACTTGCTCTTATGCTAACGATTATACCGGGTGTATTCCAAACAGTTATGGGTGTTTTAATGTTCCGCTACAAAATCACCGACAAATATTACGAAGTAATCAAATCAAAATTGCATAATTAAGATGGTAACTACGGGAAAAAACAGTCCGTTGATTGAGCAAAGAGCCGATCCGTTTATCTACAAACATACCGATGGTTATTATTATTTCACGGGTTCGGTGCCATCATATGATTGTATCGAACTCAGAAAAGCAAATACTATTGCAGGATTGAAGACTGCCGAAACATTTAATGTTTGGTACAAGCACGAAACCGGCCCCATGAGCCAGCACATTTGGGCACCTGAAATTCATTACCTCGACGGGAAATGGTACATCTATTTTGCCGGCAGCCAGGTGGACGATATCTGGAAATTACGCCCTTATGTATTGGAATGCAAGGGTCAGGATCCGTTAAAAGATGAATGGGCGGAGCTTGGACAGATGCAGGCAGCAGATGGAGATGAAAAAACATTCATCGATTTTTCACTCGATGGTACTGTTTTCAAAAACAAGGGGAAACGCTATTTCTGCTGGGCCGAAAAAACAGGTGGTCAATTTGCTGCATCGAATTTGTACCTGGCCGAAATGGAATCGCCCGTTAAACTGAAAACACCACAGTTTATGCTTACCACTCCCGATTACGATTGGGAACGCATTGGTTTCTGGGTGAACGAAGGGCCGGCAGTAATAAAAAACAAAGGCAAAATTTACATCACCTTCTCGGCAAGTGCCACCGGTGCCTGTTATTGTATGGGTTTAATGGAAGCCGACGAGAATGCAGATTTATTGGATCGGAATTCGTGGAAAAAATCGAGATACCCGGTACTGGAGACTGATTACGAGAAGAGAATATTTGGCCCGGGGCATAATAGTTTTACTGTAGCAGAAGACGGTGAAACACCACTTTGTATTTACCATGCCCGCGATTACGAAGAAATTGTTGGCGATCCGCTGTACGATCCCAACCGTCACGCACGGGTAATGGAAGTAAAATTTGATACGGAAGGAAAACCTGTATTTGAGTTTTAAATGATATTTCTACTGAATATCAGTCGTTTTTGCAAACAACATTGTAATTGCCACAGACAATACACCGGCCATTGTCTCCGGAACCATGTTGCCAGGGACAATGGCCTGAAAGAATATTCCGGCATGCTTTTGACCATGGCAGCGCATTCTTAGGAAATTTTGTTACATGATTATCGGCGGCAATCGCCTCTCGTTAATTCCCGGCATTCAATTGGAGGCGAACATTCGTTCACAGAATTTTCGGTTGACCAATTAACAGTGGCTTTATTAAAAGCTAATTTTTAGTCTGGTTTTGCACATAGGCAATAGCATCCTTTTCGAAATTATGTTTATTTTTAAACAAAAAAACCGAAACCGTTGAATACGCACCCGCAAATAAATTACAAACAAAAAGTTGGGTTATCCCCCCAAATTGGGTGTATAACCCAACCTAACAATAATGATATAACCCAACTGGTTGGGTTCCACACACGTTAGCAACCATTTTAACAGACAGCGAATCATATGAAACCAAATATTTTTGATATTTCAACAAAAGAGTTAAGCCAAGACGCATTTATAACGTGGCTTTTACAATGGGCAGATATAGCCAATGAAACATACGATAAAAATTTAAATAAATGCGGTTCTGAATTTGTAACGACATTAATTAAAAAAAATCATTCATATTTTAATGAACAAATTAAAAATGTTCGAGCTGGCAGACAATGGGAGAATATTGACGTTTGGGCAGAAGTTAATGACAAATATCTAATAATTATCGAAGATAAAACGTACACAAAACAACATTCTGGTCAACTTGCAAAATATAAGTCAATAGCAGAAAAATGGTGTGAAGGTAAAAAATATGAAAAACCAATCTGTGTTTACTTAAAAACGGGAAACGAGTCTCAACAAAGTTTAAAGAAAGTAATTAAAGAAGGATTTGAAATATATAATAGACAAGAGTTTGTGACTCTTTTAAACAATCACGATTTAAAAAATGATATTTACAATGATTTCAAAACACGATTAAATAGAATAGAACAACTTAATCATAAATGGGAAACTAAGGTAATTAAAGATTGGAATGGAAATGATTGGCAGGGATTTTTCCAATTTTTAGAAAATAAAATAAATCTAATAGGTTGGGACTTTGTTAATAATCAAAATGGTGGTTTTTGGAATGCAGTTTTAAATTGGGACTATTGGGATATATATCCTGTTTATTTACAGACTGAAGAATATAAATTATGTTTTAAAATTTCGACTGACCCTGACGAACCTGTTGTCATGCCAGAAAATGTAACAAGAAGCGGAATTAGAAATAAACTAAGTCGCTTAATTTTAAATTCAGCAAAAGAAAAAAATATTTCAACAATTAGACGTCCAGACCGATTTGGAAATGGAAAATATATGACTGTTGCTATTGTTAATGCAGAAAATTGGCTTGGAGATAGAGAGAAAATAATAAATAAAGAACAAGTAGCCGAAAGACTTTTAAGTTATAAAAGTTTCTTGCTTGAAACTATTAAATAAAAAACGGTTGCTAACATTTTGTATAAGTAATGGCAGGCGATGTGGTAAATTTCAAGGTTTGTAGCCCGCTCAAACTGCATAGCTGTTTGATAGGAAAGAAGCCCGCAATCTGCCACTACTCATACAATTTACCGTTAGCTGCAATTTAAAACTTCAAGATATTACTAATGAGCTATAGCAAGAAAAGAATTGATTATAACAATAACTGGCCAAATAAAGAGATTGAATTTCAAGGCCAAAAGGATTTTGAGAAATTGCTTTTAGATAAAGGATTAATTCAAATCTTTAAGCCAATCAAGCTACCATTAATCACTGACTTTCAATTCCAAAGATTGTTATCTTTTAAAATCGATATATATGAACAGCTTCCATACAGACCGGATATAGCATTTGACTTGGCATGGAGGACTTTTGAAGCTTATTCAACTCATTATTCGGTCGTAGGGAATTGGAGTGTTACAAAAGCCTGGAAAATTTTAAACAAAGTCTCTGAAGATGTTTTGATTAATGCAATAAATAATAATTTATGTCTGAAGCAGTCATTTGAAAATCTTACTAAATTAATTCCATTACAAGCGACTGAGTTTTTAATAAAACGATTGTTTGAAAGTACTTCCAATGCTATCAAATCTCAACAAAAGCAAATAGTTGAGAGAACTAAAGAATGTATTGGTGATGATTTATATAATGCTATAGAGAATAAGTATGGTAAAACAAATTTTAATGCAGAAAATCAACGTAAGGCTGGGATGTTACTTCAATTAATAATTTCCGGCAAAGAAGTTATGATTAATGCGAATAAATATAAACTAAGTTTACTAGAAATTTTAAAGTTTATTATTTCAGGGATTCTCTATTCATATAGAAACGAAAGATTTCATGGTGACTCATTCTCCCCATTTAAGAGTAGTAAAACACAGATTAAGACATATGCATTGTCTTATTATTATCTAATTGCAACTTATTTCTTGATTAGTTTACTAATTTTTAAAGAATACGAACCTCAATTTAATGTTGTAGAGCTTTGCGATAGCTTGAACAGTAATAACAGTAGATTTAAATTAGCCTTTGAAAATCAATTAAAAAAATAAAAACAGCAGCTAACACGTGGTATAAGGCATGGCTGGGTTTGTGCGGATTCGACAAGTCGAATCTCGACCCAACCTCAGTTTCGGTCGGACAATCAGACTCTCGTCTGACCGCCACGACCTCATACCACCACCGTTAGCTGCTATTTAAGACGACACAACATGACTATTGACAAAGAAAAATATCTCAAAAAGTTGGAACATCGACTTGAACTTTACACCGGCAAGTTCATGAGTAATTCCAAATGGACAAAATTATTTAAGAAGCTATCACAACACTCAGATATAATAAATATGTGTTTTGTAAAAAGCATTTGGGATGACAACTTGCAAGAGATCCATATCCCTAACCCAAATATGTATTCTGACATATTCAACGACAAAGGAATTAAAGATGTATTTATTGGTGGACCATTTCAATTTAAAGAAATTGAACAATTAGTTTTTGTCAAAACTTGGACACTTAGACGACAAATGCGGACACAAAATTTAGAGCCGTTCAAATACCAACAAGACATAGAAAAAATATTAGATATTGTTAGACAAGTAGGGAAATTTGAAACACACATAGACAACGACAAATTAGTGATATATGCTTACAAATGAAATTTATAAAAAAACAGCAGCTAACAATTTGTAATATGGAAGGCGGAGGTTTTAGCGGTCTGACAAGTCAGACCTTGCGCCCACTCTCCTGCGGGTCTGACACGATTTCTTCTAGAAATCCCGCCCGACAACTTACAATTTACCGTTAACGCTTGTAATCTTATCTATTCCAACAACAGGTGGAACAGCCAAAACTGGATAGTTCCATCAAAATAATCGGAACTACCCGGTTTTAGTTTAAGATACAAATTATTTTGTCACCCGTTTTTCAATAATCGAGGTGGAAACAAACCACAAGATAATCGAAAACAGGTAAATCAGAATCCCGTACATGGAACAAATCATGGTAACTTTTATACCCCCATATACTAAAACCGGTTGAATCTCTTTTCCTGCGCCGGCTGCCAGCTCCATAGCATCAAACATAGCTGTAAAACCAATTAATTGCCCCAGGAAACCGGTTATCATGGCAAACAAACCCAATGTTTTTCCATAGCCAAGCATACGTAAGGATTTCTCAGGATTGGCAAGTTTCGATCGGTATGCAACCACGAACTGATAGATAAACCATGCCGTTAAAACAATTAAAACAATGGTAAGAAAACCCATAAATGTTGGGCCGCCTTCATAAAACTTTTGTTTCAAAATCATAATAGAAATTTTGCGATTAATACTTCTGCTAAATTAGCTGCGCGATCGAAATTCGTCAAGGCCGAAAGCGGTTCTTAAAGGGTTGTATATCGACGCTAAGTTTGTCATCTTTATTTCTTTACTAAATTTAGCATAAAATTGTAAGAAACATGAGCAAGAGGTCAGAAAACATTTACTACCATATCGGCTACTGGATTTTTGTGTTACTCGTTTTAACCAAAACATTTGGATTGTCGTGGGGAAACAACACGGCCGCATTTTTCTTTGTTTGTATGCTGCTTCCCATTGTTATAGGAACCTCCTATTTCTTTAATTATGTATTGGTGCCGAAATTCTTCTTTACAAAAAGGTATGCACGATTTGCCTTTTACACTTTTTGCACGGCCGTTGTTTCGTTGTACCTCGAAATGCTGGTATTGGTTTTTTCCTTTGTTTTTACGGTAAATCTTAATTACGAAAATTTAAGCCCCGGCGCTTCTCAGACTAAACTGCTAGCATCTGTATTATATTTAATGGTATTTATCTGGTCGTTCTTTTTAATGATGAACCAGATACGTGAGAATCAGCAAACCATCCAAAAGCTGGTTTCTGAAAACGAGAAAATGAAAAAATCGTTTCTTGAAGTGATGTCGAACAGAAAGACGGTAAAAATACCTTACGACGACATTGTTTATGTTGAAAGTATGGCCGATTATATCCGGATTATTACGGTAAAAGAGAAAATCGTGAGTAAGGAAAAAATCAGTCATTTGTCCTCCCGCCTACCCGACACATTTTTACGGATTCACCGTTCGTTTATTATCAATACTGATCGTATTAAAGAGCGTTCGTTAAATGAGGTACAGGTTGATGATGTTCGGCTGAATATTGGCAAAAGCTACCGGAAAGAGGTAAAAAAACTGCTGAGTTGTTCGGCAAATTAATAACTATTTCAAAGTCTTATCCAAAAATGAAATAACAAGCGGCACCGCCTCATCAAACCACGGATGGAACAGCCAAAACGGATGCGGTGTTTCCTCAATGGTATGCACTTCGTTGTAGATTCCGTTCTCATTCAACACCTCCAGATATTCATCGCGGCCGGCATGAAACCGTGGCAAGGCACTGTTTACAAAAAGTGTTGGCGGCGTTTTATCGCTTACGTATGTTAAGGGCGATGCTTCAATCCAGAGTTCCGGTTTTTGTTTGTAGGTGGCACCAAACCAACGTGCTCCGGCCGATGGTTTTTCAGGATCATTGTCTTTGCCGCTTTCATTCGGATCGGTAAAATCCAGGATACCATCAATATTTACAATGGCCTGCACATTATCGCTTACCGCCTCACTTACCGCATGCGAAGGGAATAAGGGATTTCCTCCGGTTGTTCCCAACAACGAAGCCACTGTTGCTCCCGAAGAGGTTCCCAACGTAGCAATCTTCGCCGTATCCAAACCAAAATCGGCAGCATGAACACGCAGCCATTTAATGGCGGTTTTCAGGTCGGTAACAGCTGCCGGGTATAAGGCTTCGGGCGACAAACGCGATTCTACAGCAGCCGCTACATAACCGGCTTCGGCCAGCTTCTGCGCCATAGGCACCAGGTGCGATCTCGTTCCTGACGCCCAGCCACCGCCATGAATTAACAACACTCCGGGAACTGTTTTTACTTTACTGATTTTTGGGAAAAATACATCAATGTGTAATTCACGCGATCCAAACGAATAATAAACCTGGCTTCGTTTTTCATAAATCCCCGGGAAATGAAACTCTTCCACGGCAACAGCATCCGGAAAATCCTTCGCAATTTTTCGGGCAGTACTTTTTACATTAAAACTGGTATCGCGAGGAAAATCCATATTGCCCTGCTGCGAAAAGCCAACAAAAGGAAATACTAAAAGAAAAACGAATAGTAATTTCATTACGGACGAAGATTCACAACGAGGTATCACTTTTCAAGAAAGCTGATAAACTTCTTCATTGTATTTATTTCCTTCTCGCGACCGCAGGCCGACGAAATCCATGTCGTTAATTGTTTGCCCGGCTTACTGATTAAGAGAAACTGTGTTCCATCGTCATCTGTTTTTACAAAATCAGCAGGATCGTACATAATAGCAGCACCAATTTCAACCAGTTCTGCAGCCACATCTTCAGGATGCAGTCCCCAGGCAGCAATTAGCCCGTCTTTTTTATAAATCTCCTGTCCTTTATGATAATTTACACCGGTTACAAATTGCACGGGTTCGTCGGTTAAAGCAAAGGCTTCTACTTTGGCGTTTCTTTCACCCGAGAAAACGGTAACACGCACCAAGATATCCACTTTCCGTCCCATGTAAGGAACATCTTCCGATAACATTTCCATGTACGAAGAATTGACCTCTTTTACAACGCGGGCAGTACGGTTTGAAACAGGATTCAGGCGAACAACTTTTTCGCCGTCCCAAAGACGAACACCTCCCAAACCAACTGTTTCGCCGGCTTTGTAATAATCGGCTCCCCAACCTTCTTTTTGCTCTTCGGCAGTCGGGTACCATTCTTTTGCCTTAAGTTCAAGCTGAGGTATAGCCTTCGAATAAACATCCACAGCTGCTTTCTGGCTAAAATACAGACGCAGGGCCATCAATTCATTTTCAACGGCAGGACCGTGATGTCCGATGGTTGAGTATAAATCACCCGATTCTGCACTAATTTCAGACTTTTGAATACTGTCTGAACGCATAAATAAACTTACATCAGTTTTGTTTTGTGCCTGTGATTGAATAATCAAAACAACCGCGAACAATAATATGCTTATCCTTTTCATGTTTCACTAAAAATTTAAGTAGATAATTATTTGTTTAATTCAATTGCTGCCAGAATAACAGGGCCAACTCCCTTTTGATCGTTGTCAACTTTCTTTTCCGACACGTAATACTCGTAATCAGCCTCGCGATACGGATTTCCTCCCAGACCGCAGGCGCCACAAGTATTGGTTAAAACTACAAAACCTTTATCGTCTTTCCTAACCAAAGTTGTCACCAGTTTATCAAACGACTCATTCGCAATATTTAAAAATTTCCGGGGAAGCCAGTTGTTTTTTGCACCTTTTGCAAAAGCGTATATAATCATTGCCGATCCCGAAGCTTCCAGGTAATTTCCTTCATCTCCTCCCCTGTCGAGCACCTGATACCACAAGCCGGTTTCGGGATCTTTTACTTTTAACAGTGCTTCGCTCAGGCGATTTAAAATTTTTATAATCCGTTCTCGATCTTTATGGTTTTCAGGAAGTACTTCCAACACATCAACCAGGGCCATCATATACCAACCTGTGCCACGGCTCCAAAAATGTTTCGATTGTCCGGTTTCTTTCACACACCAACGCTGTTCCCTGCTTTCGTCCCAGGCATGATAAATTAAACCGGTTTCTTCATCTCTTGTACGTTTATAGGCTTCCTGTAGCTGAAAGGTAACCTCATCGAACCACTGTGGCTGATTAAATTCTTTGGCGTAACGGGCCAAAAAAGGTGAGGCCATGTACAAACCGTCCAACCACATTTGATAAGGATAAACTTTTTTATGCCAGAATCCTCCGGAATTGGTTCGTGGCTGGTCTTGCATCTGATTTACAAGTGTTTCAATCCCATTTTTGTATTTCTCGTCACCGTAATCAAAGTAAAGTGAAATCATACTGTAACCGGGGCGCACACGGTCGATATTATAATCTGACGTTTTTTGCCCGTCGATTTTACCGTCTTCGTGTAAAAAATAATCGATATAGTTTTTCAGGTAAGCACCGTATTTGGGATCAATATCTTTCAATTTATAAATGGCATCACCCAAAAGAGCATAATCATATTCATATTTGGGTTTTTCCCGTTTGTAGTAAATCAGGCTGTCGGCTTCATGCAAAACCGACTCAGCAAACTTAACCGACCATAATTCCGATTGAGTTTCAGTAGCCTTTTTTTCTGAATTTTTTGTGGTGCATCCCAAAAGGGAAATGAGAAATAAAAATACAATTGCTGCTTTCATTGGTTTAATTTTATGATTCTGCAAAACTACCATACCACGCACTAGCACCTTGTTATTTTCGTATCAGAAAGCGGGACGATTTTCCCAATTCCGCAATAAATGCGGGATTCATTTAAGAAAAAAGAACAAAATGAAAAATTCATACTTAACGATTTTGCATAAACACTGCTCTATAGCAGAGAGCGCAGTTTACTGTTTTTGTATAAATATGCATAATTTCACATAAGTTTAAATTAAATCCTCATAGTAGAAATAAAATCAGGGTAATAACTTCAAAACATGAAACTCATTTTACACCACAGCCTAAATATAAATTCACATTCTCACATCTATTGTTGAATCATTTTAAACCTAAACTCATGAAAAAATATTTACTCCTTTCCTTTCTATTTATTTCCATTTTCAGTCTAACATGTCATGCCCAGGACGATTGGACATCATACGATGTTCTCACTACAAATACGGGAGATAATGGTCTTATTGGCCAATATATTTTATCGTTTATGGAAGATGACCAGGGTAGATTATGGATTGGAACAGAAGCAGGAATAAGCATTAAATCGGAAACTGGCTGGGAAAGCCTTACTACAAGCGATGGACTAAAAGTAAATGAAATCGGAGATATGGTAATGGATAACAAAAATCGTATCTGGATTGGTTATGGTTCTTATTTAGCAGGAGTGAGTGTTTATCAAGACGGCAAATTCACGAATTACAATACCAGTAATTTTTTACTTCACAATAAAGTTGAAGATATTATACTTGACGATGAGGGATACGTATGGATTGCCAGCTGGGGAAATATAATCAAAACCAATGGCACAACCTGGATAAGCTATACTCCGGAAGATGGATTGCCAGATGACAAAATAATGAATCTGGCTCAGGATCAGAATGGAAATATCTGGATTGGAACTTTTAGCAGTGGTTTATGGATATACAATGGCAATACCTTTTCTCAAAACTGCTGGGAAGATAATTCTGATGATTGGGTGAAAGACATTTATGTTGATAGCGAAAATACAATCTGGGCTTCATCAATCTCATCCGGCATTTTCAGGAATGAATCAGGTTCATGGGAGAAGATATTCGGTACAGGTGCAGCACAAATCACCAAAGACCAAAATGGAAATCTGTTCTTTGCCCTTTGTACCGGAGGCATCACGAAATATAACAATTCTCAATGGAGCATATACACTACAGAAGACGGCCTTATTGATGATTCAGGATTATCGTTGTTTACAGATTCAAAAAATGTCGTTTATTTCGGCACAAACAATGGTTATGCAACCTTTAATGGAGAAACCTGGGATGCAGTAACTACAAGTGGTTTAATAAGTAACGATATAAATGAAATATTTAAAGACCAGGAAGGTAAAACCTGGTTTTGTACACAAGGAGGTATTAGTATTCTTGATGGTGAGGATTGGACTAATTTTAGCAGTACACCTGATAATGGAAGTTTAAGATGGACTACTAAAGGCCTTCAGGATAAAAGCGGGAATTATTGGTTTGCTACAGTATCAGGTATTTATAAATATGACGGTACAACTTGGACAAATTATGACCGGACAACAAATAATATTTTTACTGATTGGTGGCAGGACATTCTTGAAGATAACGAAGGCAATCTTTGGTTTGCCGGTTGGAATTATCTATTGAAATTTGATGGAGAAAGCTGGACCCATTACAATGAAAAAGATGGTTTTCAGTCCAATTATATTGACGGACTATACCAAGGCTCTGATGGTAAAATCTGGATAGGTACAAGAGGCGGAATATATTATTGGAACGGAACAAATTTTATTCATGATACAGATTCAAATTCGGAACTTACAGGCAAGTCGGTGTATTCATTTATTGAAGATGCAGATGGTAATCTGATAGCATCGACCTACATAGGTTTATTTATTAAAAACAATGGGGTATGGGAAAGATGGGAAAATTCGCCATCCGGCTGGTTTCGGGATAGTTATAAAGACAAAAACAATATTATTTGGTTTGCCTCTACCAATGGTTTGTATAAATACGAAGGCAATGAATTCATAAGATATACATCAAACGACGGATTGGCAGGAAATACGATAAACGATATTTACAGAGAGGAAGATACCGGTATTTTTTGGTTTTCAACAAGTAATGGCATTTCAAAATTAGTGCCCGATGTTGTGGCAGAAATCAATGATGAAAAATCAGCCCAAACAACATATTCGGTCCAAATTGAAAGCCAGGGAATAACAAAACCTTTTCAATTCTCTTCAAATGGCTCCGAGTTTATAAAGAACGATGGGTTATTCGAGAATCTTGAAGCCGGAGATTACACATTTTATGTTACAAATGCATACGATACAATAACCATCGAATACACTGTTAAAGAAACTCAAACAGGAATTGAAGACTTCAATCATTTAAACATTGGTATATACCCCAACCCAACAAGTGGACTATTAAGAATTGACGGTCAAAACCTTAATAAAGTTGAAGTTTTTAACATTAATGGAATTAAAATACTTAGTAAAGATTTAAATCCCGATGCAAACTATATAGATATTTCAGAGTTGGAAGATGCAATATATATCATCTCCATAATTGAAGATGATAATATTTATCAGAAGAAAATTATTAAGCAGAAATAATGGTTTTTGAACATCTTATTTTTATCAGGTAGAGTTTAAAGTAGATTCTCTTAGCACAAAAGGAACCACCAAATATTGAATAGATACATTCGTATGAGAATTCCACCCTAATTTATATATTGGAGTTCTGCTCCGAAAAACTTCATATGGTTCTCAGCAAAACATTAGCAAAAGCTGCGTATTTATCCTAAATTTGAGACTACACTAAATTTGTACTATTATGAACAACCCGTCTCCTGATTTTAATTCAAAATTCACAAATGATATTTGGAAATTGGTAATAGCCCGAGGCATTGTTTTATGCATTATTGGCTTTGTATTACTTCTTTTTCCGGCTGCAACGCTTACCACACTCATTTTTATCATGGGTATCTTTTGGCTAATCGACGGTATTGTTTCAACATACAACGCTTTTAAAAGAAAAAATCTATACAAAAGCTGGATATGGGGGCTTATTGCCGGAATCATCGAGATAGTTGCCGGATTAATTGTTCTGGCCAAACCATTTTCAAGCGCTGTTTTAACCACAACTTTCTTAATCTGGTTTCTTGGAATCGTTGCTGTCATCAAAGGAATTACCAGCATCTTTACTGGCATTAAACTAAAAAAACAACAGGTTAACGAAAAAACCATTATCTGGGGAGGTATTTTCTCTTTAATTCTTGGTTTAATTTTAATGTCGTCGCCTTTTACTTCAGCCCTGGTGATAATTAAGATTATTGGTTCATTTATTCTTTTTTCCGGAATTGTCACCATTCTCCTTGCATATCGCATAAAAAGCAAATCAAAATAAAATTTTCCTGATTAGAAAACCATTTCATCCTCAAAATCACCAAACACTCAACTATTTGATTTTATGATAAATGAAAACACAATTAACATTTATCATACACTTCTCACAACACAAAATCAATTACGGCACTAATAAACATTTGTTCAGTTTTATTTTGTCATTTATAAATATTTGTTCTAATTTTGCAATGAACAATTGTTTAAATTAATACATAGAAACCAATATTAAATGAAAGTAATTATTACTGCAGGTGGAGACAACACAAAATCTAAATTCGATTTACGCTTTGGTCGTGCCGGATGGTTTTGTGTATACGACAAAGAAACAAAAAGCACCAACTTTATTGAAAACAGCTTTAAAAATATTAATGGAGGAGCTGGCACAAAATCGTCAGAAATGGTTGCAGAGCTTGGTGTAAAACAGGTTATATCAGGCCATTTTGGACCAAAAGCCAAGGATTTACTTGAGAAGCTTAACATACAAATGGTGGAAATTAATGATGATCAGCTAAATGTTGATGAAATTATAGCAAAAATAGAAAACAATTAAAACAGAAAATTATGCCTGGATTAGACAGTACCGGACCAATGGGACAAGGTGCCCAAACCGGCAGGAGAATGGGTAAATGTAGAGGAACCGATGAAGAGAACTTCATTCAAAACGGAAGAAGATTCAACCGGGGAGGAATGAGAGGTTTTGGAAATAGAAACTTTAACGCGAATTCGGAAGAAAATTTTGGAGGACGTGGACGCGGCAGAGGACGCGGAGTGCGATTTGGAATGGGCTGGAGGCAAAGCCTGAATGATAATTAACGAAATACTTATATGAATAAGAAAATTGCTGTTCCGGTTGATAAAGACGGAATTTTAGACGGACATTTTGGCCATTGCAAATTTTTTGCAATAATTGATGTGGAAGGAAAAGATGTTGTTTCCAAAGAAATGGTAACACCACCTCCCCACGAACCAGGCCTTTTACCACGGTGGCTGGCAGACAAGGGCGTTAACAATATACTTGCCGGCGGAATGGGCCACAAGGCTATTCAGATTTTTAATTACAACAACGTAAATGTATTTGTTGGTGCACCACAACTTTCAGCAGAAGAACTGGTAAATGGTTTTTTAAATGAAAGTATTGAGTTCTCTGCGAATTATTGCGACCATTAGAAGAGAAGAACTTTTTAATATAACATGGATACCGCTTTAAGCGGATGAGTGTTTCATAGAGTTCGGGCAGCGGTTAAAACAAATTGCCCGGAATAGTTAGCTACTAAATCGGCAATTCCCCGAAGTAATTACTTCGGGGAATTTTTCAACAATTTACTTCAATAAACAATCTTTATCATTTATAATGAAAATTGCCATTGCCAGTGGAAAAGGAGGCACAGGTAAAACAACAATTTCGGTAAACCTGTACTATTTCCTCAGCCAGCAAACTCACAACCAGGTCCAACTTATCGATTGCGATGTGGAAGAACCCAACGATTTACTGTTTTTCGACAATCCTTCAAAAACTTACGAAAATGAGGTACATTCTCTTGTCCCCAAAATTGATCCGGACAAATGTACATTCTGTAAAAAGTGTTCCGACTGGTGCGAATTCAATGCTATAACAGTGGTAAAAAGCATGAAATTTGCAGAAGTCAACGCCGATTTATGTCACTCGTGCGGAGCTTGTGTTATTGCATGTAATGAAGGTGCCATAAAAGAATATAAAAGACCACTTGGGATTATAACGCAATACGATACCGGATTCGGAGCGTCTTTTACAGAAGGAAGGCTGGAAATAGGATCGGCCATGCAAACAGCCCTGATTAAAGAGGTAAAGAAATATGCAGCCCAAAATGCTCATATTGTTCTCTTTGATGCTCCCCCGGGAACCAGTTGTCCCGTGGTTGAAACAGTTTCTGATTCCGATTATATTATTCTGGTTACCGAACCAACACCATTCGGGCTTCACGACCTGAAACTAACCGTCAATTTGCTTCTCGACCTGAAGATACCTTTTGGCGTTTTGGTAAATAAGGCAGGACTCGGAAACGATGAAGTGTATCATTATCTGGAAGAAAAAAATATCGAATTAATTGGCAGTATTCCATTTTCGAAAGACTATGCTAAAAACTACTCGAAGGGAGAATTGCTTAAAGATATTCCACACGAAATTGCAAAAGTGTACCAGGAAATTGTGGAAAAACTAATAACAAAAATACCGGCATGAAGGAGATTGTTATTTTAAGTGGAAAAGGTGGCGCCGGAAAAACGACCGTAGCTGCAGCACTGGCGTCTGTTGCTCCCAAAGCAGTATTCTGCGACAACGACGTGGACGCAGCCGACTTGCATTTAATTTTTAAACCTGAAATTAAAGAAACCTACAGTTTCGACAGCGGGCAGGTTGCCGTAATCGATAAAACGAACTGTATTTCGTGCGGAATATGCGAAGAAGCGTGCCGCTTTTCTGCCATCCATAAAGATTCAGATGATATTCCCGAAGTGAATCCTTTTCAATGCGAAGGATGCCGCGTATGCGAACGAATATGTCCGGCTAATGCTATAACCATAAAACAAAATCTCAATAACCACTGGTTTATATCGGAAACACGTTTTGGCACCATGTTACACGCACAAATGGGACCTGGCGAAGAAAACTCCGGAAAACTGGTTACCAAAATTCGCGAAAAAGCAAAAGAACTGGCTTTAACAGAAAAAGCTGATTTCCTGATTAATGACGGACCTCCTGGAATTGGATGTACAGCCATTTCATCCATCACAGGCAGCGATGTGGTTTTACTGGTAATCGAACCCAGTGTTTCCGGACTGCATGATGCAAAGCGGTTGGTAAAACTGGTAAATTCTTTCGGTATTAAAATGTATGCCGTAATTAACAAGTTCGACATAAATGAGGCATTTACAAAAACGGTTGAAGATTACCTGAGCCAAAACAATATTCCACTGCTGGGAAGAATTCCTTTTTCGGAACTTATGGTTGAAGCAATGATTCATGAAAAAACAATAGTTGAATACGCACCAAAATCGGATTTGAGTCTTTTATTTCAAAATATTTGGCCAATATTGCAATAAATTAAAGGGGCTGTAAATTTAGCCAGATAAAACAGCATTATTATCAAAGACGGAAGCCATGATCAAAGTTCATATTTTAACAGAAAACATAGCTGGTAAAACTTTTCTTGCCGAGCACGGATTGTCATACCTGATAGAAATTGACGGAGAAAAAATACTGTTCGACACGGGTCATTCCGACGTATTTCTAAAAAATGCCCTAAAACTGGGATTCGACATCGAAAGTCAGGTTGAGCAAGTTGTTTTAAGTCATGGTCACTGGGATCATGGTAATGGATTGATTCACCTGGAGAATAAAAAACTCCTCACCCACCCCGGTGCGTTTGTAAAACGATACAGCAAAAGAGACCACTCTTATAATGGATTAAATCTCTCTAAAGTTGAACTTGAAAGCAGGTTCAGACTGACAACATCCTCCGTTCCTGTTAAAATCACTCCCGGTCTCTGGTACCTGGGAGAGATCCCCAGAAAGAACGACTTTGAAAACCAATCGACATCGTTTGAGCTGGAAGATTTTTCAGATGATTTTCTACCTGATGATTCAGCACTTGCGGCAGTAGAAAACAATGAACTGGTAATTATTAGCGGATGCTCGCATTCCGGAATATGTAACATTTGCGAATATGCCAAAGAAGTAACAGGTATTTCAAAAATAAAAGCGGTTATGGGAGGTTTACATTTAAAAGAACAAAACGATCAAACGCTGCGCACAATAGATTACTTTGCCCAAAATAAGGTGGAAACGATCATTCCTTCACACTGTACAGATTTGCCGGCACTTTCCGCATTTTTCGACGCATTTAAAATCCCGTCGGTAAAAACAGGAATGTCGTTTACATTTGAAAACTAATAAGCCTTTTGAAATACAATTTCGCTTAAACCGGCCACCTTATTACTTTCTGTATCCAGATAAATACGAACGTTAATACTGTAATCGGTAATTTTAACAACGCGCTCTGAAGTCCATATATAATCGCCCGCGGCTTGCTTAAAGGTGCCGGCATCAGTTCCTTCAAATTCAATTCTCTGCCACGAGGGTAATCGCAAATCCCCAACCTGTGCTCTAATCCGGTACACACCGTTTTTCACACTGATCCGGTAGTCGTAATAATTTTTTGGATTTGTACTTTGTGCCTTCGAATTAGCGAATAAAGTTTTTCTTAAACGCGCATTTCCTTTCTCCCCTTCTCCAATCCACTCAACCTTATCTGTTTTATTCCATCGTCCCATATCCCAGCCTTTTCCGGAATACATTTCATAAGCCAGAATATTTTTTTGATTTTGATTCACCGGAGCTTCCTTTCCAAATTCAATTTTTCCTTTTGTGAAAAATTTATTTAAACTAAATGATTGATGGAAATACAATTCGTAAAACTGTGGAAAAAAGTTAACCACATTCGTAAACCGTTTCTCATAAGTAGGAACCGAATCGGACCTGAGAACTACAAACTGCAAATGCCCCCACTTTTCATCTCCCCAACCGGTTCCGATTAACTCTCCACGAAATAATTTCTGCCCTGCTCTCACCTCAATATTCTTAGCGTACAAATGATTATACAGGTAATAAATATCCGGATTTGATTCGCTTTTAAGCAGTACGCAAGCTTCCTGATCTGTTTGCCCCTGATTTTCGCTTTCAATCCAAACTACTTCGCTATTTTCAATGGCCACAATCCAGTGTTTCTCAACTCCTCTTGCATCGTGCAGGTCGATACCTATTCCTTCGTACGAGCGATATCTGCCTCCACTACCTGCTAAATTATCTTTTCCAAGATATGAAAAGATATAGCTGTCCTCTTCGCCTCTCCAGAAAAAACCATCGTTGTAACTTACCGGGAAAATATATCGCAAAGGATCCAACATATTCTTATCGTTAAACGAAACACAAATAAGTGCATCTTTTGTCAACAATCCATGCACCTCATTGTCATCTGTCAGATTTTTCACATTTACATTGTCGGCAACATAAACACGAAGATTTGACAAGCCGGATGGCAGACTGCGCCTACTCACTTTTAGCCAGGTAGTGTCCTTGCCAATTTTTATTTTATTAAAATGATTCGTGATTTCAAGAAGTTCTAATCCGGTACCGTTGCACACAATACTATCGCCTACATTTAAATTATAGAACGATGAGTTTCCCCATCGAAAATCGGGTTCAGTATTTTCCTGTGACCAACCATTCAAACAGGCAAAAATCAATAAAAATATGGTAATCGAATGTCTCAAACTTTCGGTTTAAATAAGGTGTTATTCACTTCAAATAAGATTTCACGTTCAGCCTGATCTTTTGTAAATCCAAATTACAAATCTCCCCGAATATTTTAACCAAACAAAACATACCTAAACCTAATAACTTCCAATTTGCAGACATCTCTTATAATTTTTCATTCTATCTAATTTTGAGACATTGCAACCGGCATTTCACCCTTAAGGCAAATAAAAAATCATTTAAACTTTTCTGTCTGTTTTATATCGGTTATTCCCTGATTTACCTGTGGAATTTTTCAGATATAAACTTTAAACCATCATACAAACCGGTGCGCCAGTAGCTCCATTGATGTGCCCCGTTTCTAACCCGGTATTCGTGGGGAATTTCCAGATCGCGCATTTTAACATGCAAAGCAGAATTTCCTTTGTATAAAAAATCATCGTCGCCACAATCGATATACCAGCAAATAGATTTCAACTTTTCTTTATCAACCGTATCCAGTAAATGAAGTGGACTGTTTGCTTTCCAGTGATCACTTAATCCCTTAGCCGGTTTTTTACCGTAAATATTGCCGAAATAATGATCGTATCTGTCGTTGGCAATAATTTCTTCATCTGTAAATGTACCGGCACTCATTGCCACACAAGTCGAAAATAATTCGGGATTATGCATTGCCAGCAACAACGAACCATTTCCTCCCATCGATAGTCCTGCGATTGCTCTGAATTCTTTTTTCGAACGAATACGGTATTCTTTTTCTATAAAGGGAATAAACTCTTTTACAAACATATCTTCCCATGGATCAGTTCCGTCAGCGCTGTTACAATACCAGCTAACTTTTCCGTCGGGCATTACGATGATACACGAAGAAAAATCGCCATTAGCAATTCCTTTATCAGCAATCTTATTTGCCTCTCCAAACTGAATCCAACCTGTTTCATCATCAGAATATCCATGCAAAAGATACAAAACCGGATAACTCCTTTCTGAACTATCGTAACCGGGCGGTAAATAAATGGAATACTTAACAGGATAGTCTACCAAATTACTCTTAAACTGAAGAGATTCCAACACTTTTCCGGTCTGCGAATATGCAGACAGGAAGAAAAAAATAACAACTAAGCTTGTAAAAATATGTTTCATGATTTAGGAAAAATAATATGTATAATACAAAGCTATCAATAATTCTTCATTAATACCTAAAAATCGCCTTCTTACCGAATAATCCTGAATTTTCGGATTTAATCTATTTAACAATGATTGAATTTTGTAAATTTGGTGACGCACTGAAAACATCAGTATTAGCCATGAAAAAAGGTCTGTTTATTTTTTTCTTTAGTTTCCTAACCTTTGCGCAAGTCAGCGCACAGTCCGTCGGGGTTGTACTCAGCGGAGGCGGAGCAAAGGGGATGGCTCATATTGGCGTTTTGCGAGTACTTGAAGAAAACAACATTCCGATAGACTATATAGCAGGAACCTCGATAGGCGCCATTGTTGGCGGTTTATATGCAGCAGGTTACTCAACCGACGAAATTGAAGAACTGTTTAAATCGGATGATTTTTATTTCTGGTCAACCGGAAAAATTCAACGTCAGTACAGGTATTATTTTAAGCGCCCCGAGCCTAATCCGGCCTGGTTACAGTTGAGGGTTGCCAAAAAAGAAGAAAAGGTGAAGGTACTTCCTCCAACCAACCTTATTCCTCCGGAACAAATGGATTTTGCATTTATGGAAATTGCCGCATCAGCCAATGCTGCCTGCGACTATGATTTTGATAATTTGATGATCCCGTTTTTTTGTATAGCCGCTGATGTAAATAATAGCCAACCAGTTATTTTACGAGATGGAGACCTTGGAAATGCCATTCGAGCTTCGATGACCGTTCCTCTCTATTTTAAACCAATTACGATTGATGGTAATCTTTTATTCGATGGAGGTTTACTTAATAACTTTCCAACACGGGAAATGAAGGATATTTTTAAACCCGATATTATCATAGGACATAAAGTGGCTGATAATTTTAAAAAAGCCGAAGCAGATGATTTAATGACCCAAATTTCGAACATGGTTATGCGGCCAACCGATTTTGAAATTGATGCCAAAGACGGCATTCTGCTGGAGACAGTTTTCGATGACGTTGGGTTGCTTGATTTTAATAAAATTGATGATGTCCTTGCCAGGGGTGAGACAACTGCAAACGCAGCTATAGACAGCATAAAAATGCTCATAACCCGAAGAGTTCCTAATGAGGATGTAAATAAAAGAAGAGAAGAATTTAATGCAAAAAAACCGGAATTATTCTTTCAAAACATACAGGTAGAAGGGGTTACAGATCCTATGCAGCGTAAATTCATTATTCAAAGTATGAAACACGGTTACGATGTGGTTTCACTTTCAACCTTAAAAACAGAATACTTCAAACTGGTTGCCGATGAACATTTAAAATCGATAAGGCCATTATCGAGGTACAACCCTGAAACCGGTTATTTTGATTTACACCTGATTGTGGAACCCGAAAAACGGGTGGATGTAAGTGTTGGAGGAAACATTTCTACCAAACCGATTAACCAGGGGTTTGCCAGCTTTAATTTCAGAACTTATAACAGCCGGGCATACACCTTAAATTCGAACTTATATTTTGGTCGTTTTTACAGTTCGTTTAAACTGGGAGGAAGAATAGACTATCCCAGCCGCCTTCCCATTTACCTGGCATCGTATTTCACCTCAAACCGCTGGGATTATTTCTCTTCGAGCAGGGAACTCTTTTTCGAAGATGTACAGCCTCCATACATCATTCAGGACGAAACTAATTTTCGTGTAGAGTCGGGATTTCCACTTGGCCTGCATAGTAAATTTTATGCAGGCATGGCTTATTCAGGCGCCACTGACGAATATTACCTCTCTGATACATATAAAAAAGCAGACACATCTGACAAAACCTCTTTTAATGCATTTGTAGCGGAGGTCGGTATCGACAATAATTCCCTTAACTACAAACAATACGCTACTGAAGGAGCACTTCGAAGTGTTACCGGCAAATTCATTAGCGGGCAGGAAAATTATCGCCCGGGTTCAACCTCAACTATTAGCCGGTCGGAAACAGACCATAATTATTTCCAGATTCAGGCACAGATACTACGCTATTTTAAACTTGGCAAGAGTGTAACATTAGGTACGCATATTCAGAGTGTGATGAGTAATAAAGATCTTTTTAAAAGTTACAAAGGCAATATGTTGTCAGCTTCTGCATTCACTCCGACTCCTCATAGTAAATCGCTTTTTATGGATAATTTCAGGTCGAATAATTACATGGCCGGGGGACTGAAAGCTATTTATAATTTCAATCCTGATATGCATTTCCGGGTAGAAGGATATACCTTTTTACCAATTCACGAGACCATGGAAAATGAGGAATACAGGCCTTATAAAAGTGACGATTTTATACATAACTATTATCTGCAGGGAATGGCTTCACTGGTTTATCAAACAGGTATTGGGCCAATTAGCTTGTCGGTAAATTACTACGACAAGGATAGTTCCAAATGGTACGTGACTCTTAATTTCGGCTATATTCTGTTTAACAAACGAGGTTTATAATACAGCTGTATTTTACTTACGAATAAAATGAGGCATTTCTGCATCAAGCTCAAATGATAATTCGACTACTCCTGAAAATTCACCATCTTTCATCCAGGGTGTTTGAAGTATTATCTTTTTAATACCCTTTTTCTCAGTTGTGTACATATTTTCCACGGGATGATCAAGCATTTCTTTCAGCTTCGTCCGCGATGGCTCTGGATGGCAGTCAAGCAGGTTACTTCCCAACAATTTCTCACCTCCGTATTTTTCGAATTGTTTAACTGAAAAGCGGTTCATATAAACAATAATACCTTTACGGTTACAAACTGTAATTGCACCATTAAATTCTTCCGCCCAGTCAACGTCGATTCTTTTATAAACCATAAAAACAGACTGGCATTATTTCTTTTTGTAACATTTAACCCACTCTAACTCGAAGTTAACGGGTAATTGCGATCCGGGAACTTCATTAATCAATAAACTGGATGCTGTTATATGAAGCGGTTCTTTCGATTCTCCGTTCGATTGTTGCCATACCTCAGTTTCATTAATTTTCCAGGTATAGGAACTCCCCTTCTTCTCGAGGCTGAATATGTACATTCCTTTTTTCAGATTAGCAATATCAAGACCGGAACTAGTAATCTTACCATCTTTAATGTTCGAAATTCCGAGGTAATTTTTTGCGCCCATTTCTACCATGTTAATCCTTGGCGACACCTCCTTACCCGATAAGTAAAAAGTACTTGCCACCTGTTTTACCGGATTAAACTTAATTTTAGCTTCCAGTATACCGTCTTCCATTAAAAACTTATCTCCGCTTGTTATTATTCCCGAAGTATATTCAAAATCGGTTGGAACAAAGCCGGCCGGCATCTGCCAAACTTTACCTTTAGCTTTTTCGTACTTTACCTGGATAGTAAGATTAGTACCTGTTTTAATGTTATCGCCGTTAGTAAATATGTTTAAATCACCGGGCATAGCGTAATTCTCTCCTAACATTTTCTCAGCTACAGGATGACAAGTTCCCCACTTGTCAGTATTAAGTCCGGCACTTTTAAAATCGTCCTCAAAAACAACATCCCACTGTTTAAAGAAATCGAAATCGGTGGAACCCTTATATTTAAAATATTTCACAAATTCCGGTTTTTTCTTTTCCTCCAGGTAGCGCTGTTGTTCTTTAAACTCATCTGTTTTCTCCCAGCGTTTTTTATCTTCGAGCCACTTCTTCCGATTATTGAACTCTTCAGATTTAATGATTTCATCCAACTCAAAATAACGTTTCAAATCGAATGAATCTTTAACATCGAGATAGTTTTTATACAAGGCTGATTTTTCGTATTTCAGCACAAACTTCACATTCGAATCGGCGGCCAGTTTTTTAAATTCGTTAAACTTTTTATTGGCGTCGCTCTTTTCAAATTTCTTATTGTCTTTTAAAAAGGCCTCCCGTTTTTTGAATTCTTCAGTATTAACGTATTCTTTCAGTTCGAGATATCGCTTCAGGTCGTGGCTGCCATTCGTTTCGTGATACAATTTAAGTTTCTTCGATTTCTCAAATCTGAAATATGCTTTAATTTCAGAATCCTTTTTCAAGGCATTAAATTCTTTTCTCCTGTCTTTATCTATGTCAGGTACATTCTTCAACTGGACATACTTTTTAAACTTTTCTGTTTCCTCCAGTTTTTTATGCTTCTTGAGTTTTTCCGATCCTTCCAACTCGTTGTATGCCCTGATAGCTGCAGATTTATCCAGTCTTTTAAAATCCTTTTGGTGCTTCTCCTCAACCGAACCCTTAAAAACCTGGCTTTTTATTTCATTTTTTTCCTTTTCAAACTGGCCTTCCTTTACATACTCCAACAATGTGTAGTAGGTTTTCATCCTATCCGAATCTTTTTCACTCTCGAATTTTGCCAGATCCTGAGAACCCTCAACTTTAAAGTACTTCCGCATGCGGGCCGCTTTTTTTAATCGCTGAAATTCTTTTAACTGGTTGTCCTCCTCACTACCTTTAAATTGCAGGCTTTCTGTTTCTCGTTTCTTTTGTTGGAATTCGGAGGAATTAATCCATTTTTCCAACTCCAAAAAAGCCTTTAACTCATCCGAACTTTCAACCCGTTTGAACTCTTCATAATCCTCTTCAAGGGTTTTACGTCTTTGTTCGATAGTTGCTACCGGTTTAATTTTACCCGTTAACTGAAGTGAAAAAATTTTAAACGACATAGGTTTGCTATTAGATTCGTATTATTCTCAAAAATATAAATTTCAACCATTAATTGCACTGAAAACGCAATAATCATGACAGAAAGCTAAATATTTCTTCATTCTATTTATCATAAAATATGTTTTCAACAAATTTTTGAGTTTTAAAAAAAATAGCGGGTTTAGGTGTTTATATGTTTTAAGGCCGAATATTTGCTATTCATCTAATTTTGAATAGTTTTGGTGTGAACGGGAAACAAAAAATATGATAAAACACTCAGAACTTATATTGAACAATGATGGATCTATTTTTCATTTACACCTGCATCCTGAGGATGTTGGAGACCAGATTATTCTTGTGGGAGACCCTGCTCGTGTAGATACCATCTCTGCTTTTTTCGACGAAATATTATTTTCCACCCAAAACCGTGAATTTAAAACAGTTACAGGCACATACAATAACAAAAAAATCTCTGTGGTTTCTACCGGCATCGGTACCGACAATATCGATATTGTAATGAATGAACTCGATGCTGTTGTCAACATTGATTTAGAAAAGCGTGAAATCAAAAAAGAACACAAATCCTTAGATATTGTGCGTATCGGAACTTCCGGAGGATTACAGCCTGACCTGGAAGTTAACTCATTTGTTGTGTCGCAAAAATCCATTGGGTTCGATGGCTTGTTAAATTACTACGGTAATCGCAACCAATTTTGTGATATGGATTTTGAAGACGCTTTCAGAAAACACACCAACTGGAGTCCGTCGCTGGCAGCGCCGTATACCGTGAATGCGTCTGACAAACTGCTGGCGAAATTTAATACGGAAGAATTTAACGCTGGGGTTACCATATCAGCTCCGGGTTTTTATGCGCCACAGGGGCGCGAATTACGTTTACCCCTGGCATTTCCGGAACTGAACCAACAGGTTGAATCGTTTAGTCATAACGGACTAAAAATCACCAATTTCGAAATGGAATGCTCAGCCATTTATGGCTTATCGAAAATGATGGGGCACAATGCACTTACAGTTTGCTTAATTATTGCCAACCGGGTAACGCGCACAGCAAACGAAAACTACCGGGAAAAAATGAAAATACTGATAGAAAAAGTTCTCGATACTTTAACCAAATAACCGCTTATGAAGAATACTAAACTAAACGCCTTAATCAATCTATTGGATGACCCCGACAATACTGTATTTGGCATGGTTGAACAGGAACTTCTAAAGGAAGGAGAAGAAATTATACCTGCTTTGGAAAAAAAATGGGAACAAAGTTTCGATGAGCACAGCCAGGAAAGGATCGAAAATATCATTCAGAACCTACAGTATAAAAGAACCTGTTCGTTGTTGAAAAACTGGCTGAAAACACCGACTGATAAACAAGACCTTTTTGAAGGATTTTTTATCGTCGATCATTTTCAATATCCTGATTTAAACCGTTTGAATCTACAGTTAAAAATCGAAAAAATAAGAAAAAGCATCTGGTTGGAACTTAATAACTCACTGACCCTGCTTGAAAAAACAACCATATTAAATCATTTCCTTTTTAACCTGAACGGATATTCAATCAATCATACAAATCCACATTCGCCGCAAAACTGTTTCTTAAACCAAATTCTCGATACTAAAAAAGGTAACTCAGTATCCATGAGTATTTTTTACACTATTTTGGCAAGGCAACTGGAATTGCCGGTACAGTTTGTTGATTTTCCCAAGAATCCGCTGGTAGCAATTGTAGATCATGAACTGGCAAGGAAGGTTCATGGAAAGTCTCAGGATTCAGACGTGCTCTTTTACATCAATCCTTCAAACAAAGGATCAATAACCAGCAGGAAGGAAATTGAATATCATCTGAAAAAAAATAACTACACACCACTCTCCCACTTTTCAGAACCAATGCCCGACAGACTATTTATACAAAGATTACTGGAAACCCTGCACGATTCATACCATTCGGTTGGCTTTACAGAGAAACAGCAAAAAATAAATCGGTTACTCGATTTTTTCACAACATAAAAAAAAGCTTTCCAAAATGGAAAGCTTTTTTAATATCCTTTACTCGTCTAACTTACTTTGCGTAACTCACCGCTCTTGTTTCGCGGATTACAGTAATTTTTATTTGTCCCGGATAAGTCATTTCATCCTGAATTCGTTTCGATATATCGTAAGAGAGTTGTTCGGTTTCCTGATCACTCATTTTATCAGAACCAACAATCACGCGCAACTCACGACCAGCCTGAATAGCGTAGGTTTTCATTACTCCCGGATATGAAAGTGCCAAATCTTCAAGATCTTTCAAACGTTTGATGTACGATTCAACAACCTCACGACGGGCTCCCGGTCGTGCACCTGAAATAGCGTCACAAACCTGAACGATAGGAGCCATAAGCGATTGCATTTCCACCTCATCGTGGTGAGCTCCGATAGCGTTGCAGATGTCTGGTTTCTCCTTGTATTTCTCGGCCAGTTTCATACCAAGTACTGCGTGTGGTAATTCCGGCTCATCATCAGGCACTTTACCAATATCGTGTAGTAACCCGGCACGTTTCGCTTTTTTAGGATTCAACCCAAGTTCTGATGCCATGGTTGCACTCAAATTAGCAACTTCACGGGAGTGTTGCAACAGGTTTTGTCCATATGATGAGCGGTATTTCATTTTACCCACCAGACGAATTAACTCAGGATGCAATCCGTGAATTCCAAGGTCGATAGCGGTACGTTTACCGGTTTCAATCACTTCTTCTTCAACCTGCTTCTTCACTTTCTGTACCACCTCTTCAATACGTGCAGGATGAATCCTTCCGTCGGTTACCAATTGGTGAAGTGCCAGACGTGCAATCTCTCTGCGAACAGGATCAAAAGCCGATAAAACAATAGCTTCAGGAGTATCATCAACTACAATTTCAACTCCGGTTGCGGCCTCAAGTGCACGAATATTTCGTCCCTCACGGCCAATAATACGACCTTTGATTTCGTCGCTTTCGATGTGGAAAATAGTAACCGCATTTTCGATAGCTGTTTCAGTAGCCACACGCTGAATGGATTTGACCACCACTTTTTTAGCTTCTTTATTCGCTGTTTGCTTGGCTTCTTCCATTATTTCGTTAATGTAAGCAACCGCTTCCGATTTGGCCTCTTCCTGCAACGATTCTACCAATTGGGCTTTGGCATCGTCAGCCGATAAACCGGAAATTTGCTCCAGTTTTTCGAGGTGTTGTTTATGCAATTTATCCAGCTCTTCGGTTTTGTGTTCTACTCGTTGTAATTGTGAATTCAGATTTTCACGAATTACTTCAACTTCTTTACGAGTAGTTTCAAATTCCTTTGTTTTACGGTTTAATTCATCGCGACGTTGATTCAAAGAATTTTCGCGTTGTTTGTGTTTATTTTCCCACTGAGCCAAGTTGGCATTCTTTTCATTTATATACTTTTCATGTTCCGATTTTAACTGCAAGAATTTCTCTTTTGCCTGTAAGATCTTGTCCTTTTTTATCACCTCCGCATCAGACTCTCCTTCGCTGATAATTCGGTTCTTTTTTGCCTTAAGGGCTTTATCCCAAACAAAATAGGCTAAAGCTCCGCCTACTATAAACCCTACGGCAACTCCTATTATTAAATTTATATCCATATTTCAAATTATTAATTACTAAAAAACCCGTAATAACCTCATTCATTAACGAATGAGCCTAATACGGGCTTTATAAATGGTTTATTTTATCACGCTATTTCTTCTCTCTTTCTTTTAAAAAATCAGAAATATCGTCGTTTATATCTTTTATATCATCGATGAATTGAGAATAATCGCGGCGTTCCTGCTCTTCGGTAAAATTTAATGCAACCTGAAAGGCTGTCATCGCCAGAATATCCTGGTTATCGTTACCTTGAAACACCCGCCGAAATCCGGTAATTGTTTCGTTTACAATTTTTGCAGCTTTCCGGTACCTCTCTTCATCTTTGCGATTGATATCCAGAGGATATGTCCTTCCATCAATCTTAATATGTATTCTAAAACTTTTATCTTTCACTACATTACTTGTTTAGTAATGCGATACATTTATCAATTTCCCGTACTAAAAAATTTATTTTCTGTTTAGCTTCCCCTCCTTCATCTTTCTCTGATAAAAGCCGGGCTGCTATTTTCAGTTGCACGTTTTTCTGACTTAATTCAGTCTTTTCCTGCTCCAGTTTTTCAATTTCCTCTTTTAAACTTAAAACCTTTTCTTCCAGCGAGCTTTTTTCATTTTCAAGTTGTTTAAATTCACTGAAAAGTTGCTGTGTACTAGCTTTTAAATCTTTAAGGAGCAAGCGATCTTCATCAGTCATTTTAGCTGCATTTCACGGACAAAGTTAACTTTTTTTCCTTATTGTAAAAGCAAATGTAAACGAATGCAGATAAATAATACCAACACTCAATTGTTAAACAACATAATTTGGCATTTATCTATTGCGAACCGCCTGTTCATATTTGTGAAACATGTAAACAACAAATAAGTTTATTACCACGTTTGACTCACTTAAATATTTAATTTTATGCCTTTCAAAAAATCACGGTTTCTATGAAGATAATTTTGTTTTTTCTGCTTTGTCTTATTTCTGTTAACAGTTTTTCTCAGGAAAGTTATTATACAAACCCTGTAAAAATACCGCTTCTTTTAAGCGGAAGTTTTGCTGAATTAAGAAGCAATCATTTTCATTCGGGAATCGATATAAAAACCCAGGGGACAACAGGATTACCTGTGTATGCAGCCGCCGAAGGTTACATTTCGCGAATATCTGTTTCTCCAACTGGTTTTGGCAAAGCGCTATACATTAATCACCCAAATGGAACGACTACTGTTTACGGTCATCTGCTTGCTTTCGCACCCGAAATTGAGAGGTTTGTAAAAAATAAACAATATGAAGATGAATCTTTTCGAGTTGACATCCAGGTTCCGGAATTCCTTTTCCCGGTAAAAAAGGATGAAGAAATAGCCAAAAGCGGAAACACCGGAAGTTCCGGAGGGCCGCACCTCCATTTCGAGATACGCGACACCCAAAGCGAGGAGCCACTAAATCCTTTAAAATATAATTTCCCGGTTAAAGACAACATTGCTCCCAAAATATTTTCGGTATTGCTAACTCCTCTCAGTTACGAGTCGCATGTCGATTCCAATACTGTTGCCAAAAGTTTCGCGGTTGTTTTTTACGACGGAAAATATCATTTAAAAAACAATCCGACCATCCCTGTCTGGGGACCTTTGGGAGTCGCCATTCAAACCAACGATTATTTTAATGACTCATATAATAAATGTGGAATAAATTTATTGCGAATGATGGTAGATGGTGAAACACTTTTTACATTTCAGCTCAACCGCTTTGCATTTCAAAACTCGCGTTACATAAACAGCCACATTGTATACAGTGAGTTTATCGATAGTAAACGTCGTTTTGTTAAAACTTGGCTCGATCCCGGCAACAAGCTCCCCATTTATAATCATAATGGTTCGCAGGGTATAATTCTTCTCCAAAAAGACGAAGTTAAACAGGTGGAAATTGAAATCCAGGACACATATGGCAACACCTCACTACTAGAATTTAAAATAAAAGGAACACCTCTAAACTTAAACCTCTCCAAAAATGAAAACACGATCCCGTTCAAATACGATCAGGAAAATAATTTCGAGAATAACAGTGTAAAACTTTCGGTTCCCAAAGGAGCACTTTATGACGATTTTGATTTTGTTTATACTTCTGAGCCTCCATTTGATGGTTGTTTTTCCGACTACCATATTATCCATAAAAAAAATATTCCTCTTCATATTGGTTCCGATTTAAAATTAAAGGTCAACTCTTTGCCTGAGCACCTAAAAAGCAAAGCACTCATTGCCAATGTTGATGCGGTTACCGGAGAATATTATTCGGCGGGTGGAAAATACAACAACGGCTGGATGGAAACCAAAATAAATAACTTTGGAGTTTACACCGTAATCGCAGACACAATCGCTCCATCCATTAACTCCTTAAGTATTAAAGAGAACGCATTAACAGAACCGGGCCGGATAAGATTTAAAATTGAAGATGAATTGTCGGGAATAAAATCGTATGAAGGAATACTCGATGATAAATGGGCACTCTTTGAATACGATCCGAAGAGCAAAACATTAACACATTATTTTGATAAAGAGCGTTTTGAATTTAATAAGAATCATCATCTAAAACTTACTGTTATCGATAACCGGGAAAACGAGTCGGTTTATGAAACCAGTTTCTGGAAATAAATAAAAATTGAAAGACGTGAGACAGAAGATGGAAGATCGGAGAATGAAATCATTGATTCAAAAGGAAAAATACAAGGCCATTGGTGTAATGTCGGGGACGTCGCTCGACGGGCTGGATATTGCTGCCGTAGATTTTATCCTTCACGATGAAGAATGGAAATTTTCTCTTATATCAGCCGAAACTGTTCCATACAAAAAAAACTGGGTTAAAACACTAACTGACGCTCCATATCTTTCTGGTGAGGAACTGACGTTTCTTCACTCAAAATATGGAGAGTTTCTGGGAAATGAGATTAAACGTTTTTTACACAAACACAATTATACTCCCGACATCATTGCATCTCACGGACATACTGTTTTCCATCTGCCGGATAAAGGTTATACACTTCAAATTGGGAACGGAGCCAACATTGCTGCCATCACAAATATTTTAACTGTTTCTGATTTTCGAAGCAGCGATGTGGCTTTGGGCGGACAGGGCGCTCCTTTGGTTCCTGTTGGCGACCGGCTTCTGTTTTCAGAATTTGATTACTGCCTGAACCTGGGTGGTTTTGCCAACATTTCGTTTGAGAATAATGGAAACAGGATTGCATTCGACATTTGCCCCGTAAATATTGTATTGAATTATTTTGCCCAGCAACAAGAACTGCCTTACGACAAAGATGGTAATCTGGGGAAAAAGGGTAAAATTAATTACGAACTTCTGGAAGGTTTAAACCAGATCCCTTACTATCATATTCCCCCACCAAAATCGCTGGGACGCGAATGGGTAGAGAATGAATTTTTCCCTGTTTTAGAGCAATTCAACATAAGCGATTCAGATAAACTTCGCACAGTTTACGAACATATTGCCATTCACATAACTAAACCTTTAACCGGAAACAAAAAAATACTGATAACAGGAGGAGGAGCGTTTAATTCATTTCTTATTGAGCGAATTAAAGCGAATCAAAATATTGAAGTTATTGCTCCATCCCCAGACATTGCTAACTTTAAAGAAGCAATCATTTTTGCATTTCTCGGAATACTTCGCATTAAGAATATAAATAACTGCCTTGCTTCGGCAACGGGAGCATCGAAAGACCATTGCAGCGGGATTATATTTCAGCCGTAAACCAGCGTAACAACCAGTTGCCAGTAACCAATAATTTATCACAGCAACAAGAAGCCGGAATCATATAAAAACCCGACGAAAATCATTCTTCAATTTTTACATTCCATGTAAATTGCTCCAAACTAAAATCCAAAAAAATGAGTTCAGATCCGGCTAAAAGAATTTTCAATGTTCAGCAATTTGGAGAGTTTGGAGGAGTAAATCCATCCATTACCGATTCATCAACCTATACCTTTTTGGAAGGCGAAACCATGGAAGAAACCTTTCTGGGCCATATGGAAGGTTGTTTTTTATATTCGCGCCACTGGAATCCAAGTAATAAATACCTGGCTGATGCTTTGGCGGCAATGGAAAAAACGGAATCGGCATGGATAACCTCATCAGGAATGGCGGCTATAACCTGCTCATTGTTACAATTATGCAACTCAGGAGACCATATTGTAACAAGTGTAACGACCTATGGAGGAACCTATGCTTTTCTAAAAAATTGGTTACCAAGATACAATATCGAAGTTTCGTTTGTAGATATAACCAATCTCGATCAGGTAAAAGAAGCAATGCGTCCCAACACAAAAGTTATTTACACCGAAACAGTTACCAATCCGCTGCTTCAGGTTTCAAATATACCTGCACTATCAGAAATTGCACATTCGCATGGTGCGAGACTCATGGTCGACAATACCTTTACTCCAATGATTTTTACTCCTTCTGAACTGGGAGCCGATTTTGTGGTTTACAGCATGACCAAATTTATTAATGGTAAAAATGATTGTGTTGCAGGTGCTATTTGCGGATCAAAAGAATTTATCAACCAGCTGTCGAATGTAAACGACGGAACAGCGATGTTACTGGGTCCGGTTCTCGATCCTTTGCGTTCATCAAGTATTTTGAAAAACCTGCACACTCTTCACCTGCGCATGAAACAACACAGTAAGAACGCACAATTTCTGGCAGAAAAATTTGAGAGCTACGACCTTCGTGTAAAATACCCGGGACTACAAAGTCATCCGCAATACTATTTACATACCGAGCTAATGAATATTGAATTCGGATATGGAGGCATCCTGTCTCTGGATTTCGAAACCGAAAAACGTGCCAACGAAGTAATGTTTAAAATGCAGGAAGCCGGAGTCGGTTACCTGGCCGTTTCGCTGGGCTATTTCCGTACACTGTTCAGTTGTTCGGGGCACAGTACTTCTTCAGAAGTCCCGATTGAAGTTCAGAAAGAAATGGGCTTATCCGATGGTCTTGTCAGGTTCTCTGTAGGATTAGATAATGATATTCAAGAAACATTTGAAAGAATAATTCCCTGTATATCATAAATCTAACACATAAAAAAAACGACTCAAAGAACCGGCGTTTATAGAAAACCTGAGCAAAATTAATAGAACAAGTTGCTTTCATGCGATAAAAATCATTATCTGCATGATGCATTTCTTTATCTTTGTTTTTTTTACAAAATAAAATAACGTTTACAATGAAGAAGATTTTAATGGTTGGAATGTTTATTACGGCATTCCTGATTCTCAACCAGCAGTTTTCTTACGGCTGCACCAACTTTCTGATTTCAAAAGGAGCAACAATCGACGGCTCAACCATGATAACCTATGCCGCAGATTCACACGTACTGTATGGTGAATTATATTTCCAACCCGCTGCCGACCATCCGGAAGGCGCCATGCGTAAAATTTACGAATGGGACACCGGAGTTTATCTTGGAGAGATTTCTCAACCGACACATACATACAGTGTAATTGGTAATATGAATGAATTTCAGGTTGCCATTGGAGAAACAACCTTTGGCGGCCGCCCGGAATTAGCAAGTCAGGATGGCGCCATAATGGACTACGGAAGTTTGATTTATGTTACACTACAACGTGCCAAAACAGCCCGGGAAGCAATTGAAACGATGGCTGAACTGGTAAGCGAATATGGATACTACAGTTCAGGAGAATCGTTTTCAATATCCGACCCTGAAGAGGTTTGGATTTTGGAACTAATTGGAAAAGGACAAGGCGAAAAGGGTGCCGTTTGGGTTGCACAGCGTATACCCGATGGTTTTATCAGCGGACATGCCAACCAGGCACGTATTACTACCTTCCCTTTAAATGATTCAAAAAACTGCCTGTACTCAAAAGATGTAATATCATTTGCCCGCGAAAAAGGATGGTACAACGGCACAAATAAAGACTTCAGTTTTTCTGATGTATATGCACCTGTTGATTTTGGCGGAGCACGTTTTTGCGATGCCCGTGTTTGGGCCGGCTTTAACAAAGTTGCTCAAGGAATGGAATCATACGAAGAATATGCGAAAGGTATTGTTGAGCATGGCGGTGAAAACAATTTCCCCACCAACCGAATGCCATTATGGATAAAACCCGACAAACAATTATCGGTTCAGGATGTGATGGATATGATGCGCGACCATTTTGAAGGTACTGCACTGGACATGACCAAAGACCTTGGAGCAGGGCCATTCAAGTTACCTTACAGATGGCGAGGTTTAACATGGGAAGTTGATTCTGCTCAATACTGTAACGAAAGGGCAATTTCTACTCAACAGACCGGATTTTCTTTTGTAGCTCAGTCGAGAGGATGGCTACCTAATCCCATTGGCGGCATCCTGTGGTTTGGAGTTGACGACACTTATTCTACCTGTTATACTCCAATGTATTGCGGGATAACGGAAATTCCGGAGTGTTTTGCAGTTGGTAACGGCGACCTGCTTACTTACAGCGAAACATCAGCATTCTGGACATTCAGCTTTGTTGCTAATTATGCCTACTTACGTTACGATACAATGATTAAAGATATCAAGTTGGTACAAAAAGAACTGGAAGATAAATTTGTTACCTGGGTACCGGTTATCGATAAAGCAGCTGAAACACTTTACGGGTCAAGTGAAGAACAGGCCTGCAAGTTTATTACTGAATATTCGGTTAACGAAGCAAATAATATGACCAAACGCTGGAAAGAACTGGGACAATATTTAGTTGTAAAATACACCGACGGAAATATAAAGCGTGAAAAAGATGGTAAATTTGAACGGACAGAAACAGGGATGCCCGCTTCTCCAATATTTGCAGGATACCCCGAATGGTGGTATAAAGCCATTGTTCATGCAACAGGCGATCATTTTAAAGTAATCGGTGACAGTCATTAAATTTCAAACTGAAACCGTAATAAATTCCAAAAGGGTAAAATCATTCGTTTAGAAGACTTTTGGGCGACCTGTAAAAAAAAGATACAAACTTGCGGGTATTTAACTGAATATTAAGCGAAACTTTTTAAGATTCATTGCAATACAAAGTTTGTCGTATTAAAAAAAATACTATTTTTGCAGCCGGTTTTTAAGCAATCTCTGGTTTGTCACGAAGACGAATTACATTGCCAACTATTTAAAGAATAAAAAAATGGACTTAATTCAATTGGTTGAAAAAGAATTTGCGGTTGAAAGCAATCTTCCCAAATTCGGCGCAGGTGATACAATCACAGTAAGTTACAAGATTCGTGAAGGTAACAAAGAAAGAATTCAGAACTTCCGCGGTGTAGTTATTCAGCTTCGTGGCAGTGGTCAAACAAAAACTTTCACTATCCGTAAAATGTCAGGAAACATTGGTGTGGAAAGAATTTTCCCTCTTTATTCACCTTTCATCGAAAGTATCGAAGTAAACAAATTCGGTAGTGTACGTCGTAAACGCCTGTTCTATTTACGTGGCTTAACTGGTAAAAAAGCCCGTATCAAAGAAAAAAGATTCTAACAAAGAATTTCATATTAGAAAAAAGGTCTCTGCACAGAGACCTTTTTTTTGTCCCCGCATTTCCCCAAACGCTATAATTAAATAAACATAATCTAAAAGTTAAAGAAATATTTGTTGTTTTTTATTTCAGAATAGTATTTCTTTATCATATAATTTGATCATTGGAAAATAATCGGGAATTCGGGCGCACGCCTTTTATGCAACAACCAATGTTTAAACCAACTCTATCAAAACATAACACGTTTGTGTTCTTATGGGTAAAATACAAACATGTGTTTACCCTGTGGGCAGTATTACTGTTCATAACATTGGCAACATTATCATGCAATCCAAAACGCAACACTCTATCTTCTGAGGAAAAAAACTGGCTAACGGAAAATGCTGCAAATATTAGGGTTCTTATCGAAGGCTCCACTCCATTAAATTATGAAGTCTATGATGATTTATTTGTGGACTATAAAAACGAGATCGAAAAACAGCTTGGTGTCTCATTTCCCTTTAAACTGGCAAAAAACAAAAAAGAACTACTTCAAATAGCAGAACAAACAGACAGTTCTATTATTATCGGTATCAGCAAAGAGCCTTCAAACGAACAATTGTTGAACTTTACCAAAGATGTTATCCATATCCCCTATCTCTTGATCACAAAAAAAGGCTCACCCATTAAAAACTTAAAAGGTCTAAAAAAAGGAAAGGTATGCATACCAGATGATTACTCGTTAAAAACTGTCCTCGGGAAAAAATATCCGGAAATTACCATCGAAACAATAACAGATTACTCACAGGGTATTGAAGCGGTTTCGTCAGTAGGATGTGATGCCTTATTAATAAATCAACTTCATTTCACCCGCATTATTGGGGAAGAAAAGATGACACAAATAAAGGTTGCCGGAGAAAGTGGTTACGTTAAAGAACTTGCCATTGCAGTGCCTAAAGGCAACAAAAAACTATTCGAATTAGTAAATAAGGCTGTTTTATCCATTCCCAAATACAGATACGAAGAACTTTACAAAGAAAGAATTTACGATACACCTGAGCGAGTTTCCATCAATATTGTTTATGCCATTGCGATTATTGTAGGTTTAACCCTTTTGATTTTATTTATTCTTTGGCTGTGGCTTATTAATCTTCGGAAAGAGGTCGATAAAGCAACCCGAATAATTCGTCATAAAGAACAACGATACAGGTCGCTGATCGAAAATTCGAATGATGCCATTTATATTACTCGCGACCAAAAATTTATACTCGCAAACAAACGTATGGAGAATCTTTTTGGCTATTCTGAGGAAGAACTATTAAACGATGATTTCAGTTTTATGGACCTGGTTGCGCCTGAAAGCAGAAAAAACATCGTGAAGCTTATTGAAAATACCTCTGATAATAAAAATCTGCGACTGAGCTACGAATTTATTGGCATAACCAAACAAAAAGAAAAAGTACACCTCGAAGTTGCCCTCAGCAATATTGAACACAACGATGAGCTGGTGATGCAGGGAATTATTCACGACATTACGGGTCGCAAGATGAGAGAAATGGAACTTCTGCAAGCCAAAGAAAGAGCAGAAGAAAGCGACAAATTAAAATCGGCATTTCTGGCAAATATGAGTCACGAAATCAGAACTCCTATGAATGGAATTCTGGGATTTACTGAATTGTTGAAACAGAAAGATTATCCAAGCGACAAAAGAGAAAAATTTATAAATATTATTGAAAAGTCGGGCAACAGAATGCTGGCAACCATCAATAATATTATTGATCTTTCGAAAATTGAATCAGGAGTTGAAACATTAAATATCACCAAAGTAAACGTTAGTCAGTTGCTGCACGAATTATACAGTTTCTTTAAAGAAGAAGCTGATAGTAAAGGAATTGATTTGGTTTTGCAACAATCGGGAAATAAAGGGGATTTACTAATGGAAACCGATGAGTATAAATTAAATTCCATTTTAACCAACCTTATTAAAAATGCCATGAAATTCACAAGGCAAGGCAGCATTACTTTTGGCTATAACCTTAAAGGGAAAAAGATAGAATTCTTTGTGGCAGATACAGGCATTGGAATCCCTTCCGATAAACTATCCAGCGTATTTAATCATTTCGTTCAAATCGACAATTCCACAACACGAGGGTTCGAAGGATCGGGGCTGGGCCTTGCCATCTCAAAAGGTTATGCTGAGATGTTAAAAGGGAAAATACAAATCGAATCGGAGCAAAACAAGGGAACTAAGTTTACGGTCAACCTCCCGTTTGTTGAAGCTATTCTCAATAACAAAATCTCTCCAAATCAGCGTGAGACAAAAAATGAATTGAGCTACCTTTCCGACTTGAAAATTTTGGTTGTGGAAGACGACCCAACTTCTTACAGTTTTCTGGAACTTATACTTTCAAAGGTTTCCAGTCAGATACTTCATGCCAAAAGTGGAGAGGAAGCTGTTATTTTAAGTAAAAACAATCCTGATACAGATATTATTTTAATGGATATAAAAATGCCCAAAATGAATGGTTTTGAGGCTACCGGTTTGATTCGCGAATTCAATAAAGAGGTTGTTATTTTGGCCCAGACGGCTTATGTCCAGGATGAAATGAAAGAAAAAATTCTTGAGGCAGGTTGTAACGACATTCTGTTTAAACCGATTATGAAAGACACCTTGCTAAGGCTAATGTACGAACACCTGATTTTAAAATCGAAATAAAAATACAATTAAGCCAGGCTAGAACTCATAAAAAACCCGATCTGTCAGTTGACAAACCGGGTTCTGTTTATTTCACCTTTAATATAGTCTTTACTATTTTACTTTTTCAACGATTGCTTTGAACGCTTCAGGTTGGTTCATGGCTAAATCAGCTAAAACTTTCCTGTTAATTTCAATATCGTTCTTTTTTAACAATCCCATGAATTGCGAATACGACATTCCTTCCAAACGCGTAGCAGCATTAATACGCTGAATCCACAATGCACGGAATGTTCTTTTCTTAACTCTTCTGTCGCGGTATGCATATTCCTGACCTTTTTCCCAGGTATTTTTTGCAACCGTCCAAACGTTACTACGCGACCCGAAATAACCTTTAGTTTTTTTCAGTAATTTCTTTCTCCGGGCACGTGATGCTACATGATTTACACTTCTTGGCATACTTTTTACTTTTTTGATAATCGGCGTCTTCCGTCAGCTGACGGAAACACTTTAAAGCACAATCATCTGGTTTTTAACTCTTATTACCTTTCTCTCGTTAAAAGGATTTAATGAATTAACTCGTCAATTGACGAATTACTTCATGCACAACAAAAGTTTAACGTTACTTTCATTTGTCTTATCGATAGTTGTCCAATAAGTCAAATTACGTTTACGTTTTGTACTTTTTTTAGTCAAAATATGACTTTTGTAGGCGTGCTTCCTTTTAATTTTTCCGCTTCCGGTTAATCTAAAGCGTTTTTTAGCACCGGAATTCGTTTTCATTTTTGGCATAATTCCTACTAATTAAAATGTTATCAAAGAACTATATTATTTCTTTTTAGGTGAAATAAACATTGTCATTCGTTTGCCTTCAAGTTTTGGCAACTGTTCTACTGTTCCAAGCTCTTCAAGGGCTGTTGCCAATTTAAGCAACAAAATCTCTCCTTGTTCTTTAAACAGAATCGACCTTCCTTTAAAAAATACAAAAGCCTTTACTTTTGCTCCTTCCTGAAGGAATTTTTCAGCATGACGTAATTTAAAATTAAAATCATGCTCATCGGTCTGTGGACCAAAACGTATTTCTTTAACCACAACTTTGGTGGTTTTGGCTTTCATTTCCTTCTGTTTCTTTTTCTGTTGGTAAAGAAACTTCGAGTAATCAATAATTTTGCAAACAGGTGGATCAGCTTTTGGCGAAATTTCAACTAAATCCAATTCCATCTCATCTGCCATTTGCAGTGCCTCGCGTAAAGCATATACGCCGGGGTTTTCAATATTGTCACCCACCAGACGTACCTGTGGCACCCTGATTTTGTGATTTATCCGGTGTTGCGGTTCCATCTCCTTCCGGGGCTGGAAATTTCTTCTCGGACCTCTTCTCTTAATAGCTATAGTACGTTCCTCCTTAAGTTAGTTATACAATCCTGATAGTTGCTCTCTTACTTCTTTTCCAATAAAATCAGCGAACTCCTCATTTGTCATTACTCCTTTGTCTCCTTCTCCCTGACGGCGGACTGCAACGGAGTTTGCCTCTGCTTCTTTCTCGCCAACAATCAACAAATATGGAATTCGTTTTAATTCGTTGTCCCGTATCTTCCTACCAATCTTCTCGTTACGGTCATCAACAACGGTGCGAATATCGGAAATATTTAGAAATTCTGAAACTTTTTTAGCATAATCGTTATACTTTTCACTGATTGGCAACACAACAGCCTGTTCAGGTGTCAGCCAAAGCGGAAATTTTCCGGCTGTATGTTCAATCAAAACAGCGACAAAACGTTCCATCGATCCAAACGGAGCACGGTGAATCATTACCGGACGGTGACGATTATCGTCAGCACCAATATACTCCAGTTCGAAACGCTCGGGCAGGTTATAATCTACCTGAATGGTACCCAACTGCCAACTGCGGCCAAGGGCATCTTTAATCATAAAGTCGAGCTTCGGACCATAGAAGGCTGCTTCACCCAACTCTGTAACAGTATTTAACCCTTTTTCCTCACATGCTTCAATAATTGCCTGCTCCGCTTTATCCCAGTTCTCCGGAGAGCCAATGTATTTTTCCGGTTTTTCCGGATCACGTAACGAAATTTGGGCAGTATAATTTTCAAAGTTTAGCGCTTTGAAAATGATAAAAATGATATCGATTACTTTTTTAAATTCATCTTTCAGCTGATCAGGACGACAAAAAATATGTGCATCATCCTGAGTAAAACTACGAACCCGTGTTAAACCGTGTAACTCACCACTTTGCTCGTAACGATAAACCGTTCCAAACTCAGCCATACGCACAGGCAAATCTTTGTACGAACGAGGCCACATTTTATAAATCTCACAGTGATGCGGACAGTTCATTGGTTTTAACAAGTATTCCTCTCCTTCTGCCGGAGTAGAAATTGGCTGGAACGAATCCTGTCCATATTTTTGAAAGTGACCTGAAGTTTTATACAATTTCACATCACCAATATGCGGAGTCATTACCTGCTCGTAACCGTATTTTTTCTGAACTTTTTTCAAAAAGGTTTCCAATTGCTCGCGAAGCTGTGCTCCTTTTGGCAACCACAACGGTAATCCCTGTCCTACAGCTTCGGAAAAACCGAAGAGCTGCATTTCTTTTCCAATTTTTCGGTGATCGCGTTTTTTAGCTTCCTCGATCATTACCAGGTAATCTTCAAGCATTTTGGCTTTTGGGAATGTTACACCGTATATACGGGTAAGCATTTTATTTTTCTCGTCGCCACGCCAGTAAGCCCCCGCAATTGCTGTTAATTTTATTGCTTTTATATAACCGGTATTCGGCAAGTGCGGCCCACGACACAAATCAGTAAAATTACCCTGATTATATAGCGTAATTGTTCCGTCTTCAAGTTCTCCAATTAACTCCTGCTTTAACTCGTCGTTTTTCTCTGTAAACATCGACAAAGCATCTTCTTTCGAAATCTCAGAACGAACAATATCATTCTTCTGACGGGCAAGTTCAAGCATCTTTTGCTCAATCTTTTGCAGGTCTTTTTCTGTTAGAACCTTGCCTTCCGGTAAATCAATATCGTAATAAAATCCGGTATCAACTGTTGGACCAATACCAAACTTCGTTCCCGGATAAAACGACTCGATCGCCTCAGCCATCAGGTGAGCAGATGAGTGCCAAAATGTATCTTTTCCTTCCCTGTCTTCCCACGTGTACAATTTAATTGCTGCATCGCGTTCAATCTTGCGCGATAAATCCCAAACTTCTCCATCTACCGAAATAGACAGTACATCTTTGGCCAGACGGTTTGAAATCGATTTGGCAATCTCCAAACCACTAACTGGCTCTTCAAATTCGCGTACACTATTGTCAGGAAGTGTAATTTTAATCATTTTCAATTATTTAAATTTCTTGCTCCAATCTACATATTGGATTCTTTCTTACATTCTAAACTACGGAAGGCCGAAGTCGGAATCCCGAAGTTTTTCTGTTCTTCGAGCTTCCGACTTCCGACTCCTAACTTTTTAGCGCGGCAAAGATAATCAATCCATTTATACTTTCATGAATTGTATCATTACTTATGGTTCATTTGTAACGATTTTTCAACACTTGTTTGTTAAAAGGCATTTTGTAAAACAAAAATATATCGAAAAAGGCTTCTAATATTAAAACCTAACAACAAATTCCGGAATCCATTATATTTCAAATTATCGATAATTTGTCTGGATTCATTTTAAATTCATTATATTTTACACATTTAAATTATAAATTATTAGAGACTTCAGATGATAATTGTTTTATTTGCGAAAAAGCAAACAGATCTTAATCGATTTAAAAACAATTATATGGAATTCAAAGATCCAAAATATTGTCAATCTCTTGAAGAGATCAGAAATGAGATTGATAAAATTGATGAATACCTCATTTCCTTGTTTTCAGAAAGGCACAAATATGTTGAAGCGATTGTAAGATTTAAAAACGATAAAGATGCCATAATTGCACAGGAAAGAAAGGATCAGGTAATTAAACAACGCAAAGAATGGGCTCGCACAAAAGGCCTGAATGCCGATACGTTCGAGAAAATTTACACCTTATTGGTGGAAAGCAATATTGAGCACGAAATGGAATTATTAAAAACTAAAAGCATATAAAATGTACAAAGCAGACATAAAAGTAATGGATTGTACCGTTCGCGACGGAGGGTTGATGAACAAATGGCAATTCAGCGATGATTTTGTTAGAGCTGTTTACAAAAGCTGCGTTGAAGCCGGGATTGACTACATGGAAATTGGCTATAAAAGTAGTGAGTCGGCTTTTTCGAGAGACGAAGTTGGTCCGTGGAAATTTTGTGATGATAAAGATATACGCCGCATTGTTGGCGACAACGATACCAATCTTAAACTTTCGGCCATGGCAGATATTGGTCGTATCGATCCGGATGATATTCCTCCAGCCAGCGAAAGTCTGATCGACATGATGCGCGTTGCCTGTTATGTGCACCAGGTAGATAAAGCAGTTTGGCTGGCAGAACATTGTATGGATAAAGGTTATGAAGTAACAATTAATCTGATGGCCGTTTCGAAAGTAAACGAATCGGACCTGGATGAAGCACTGGCCGATCTTGCCAAATCGCGTGTTCCAACTATTTATGTGGTCGATAGTTTCGGTAGCCTGTACTGCGAAAGCATAGAAAAACTGGTAAAAAAATATGCCGCTGCAATGCCGGGTAAAGAGCTTGGCATACACGCACATAATAATATGCAATTAGCTATGTCGAATACAGTTACATCGCTTATTAATGGTGTTACCATGCTTGACGCTACATTGTTGGGAATGGGACGCGGCGCAGGAAACTGTCCGATTGAAATTCTAATTGCTTTTCTAAAAAATCCAAAATACCGTCTATTGCCTTTATTGGATGCCATACAAAACCATGTAAAACCATGGCAGGAAAAAATTGACTGGGGATACCATGTGCCGTACCTTATTACGGGCGCACTTAATGAGCACCCCAGAAGTGCGATGAAATGGATGGATTCTCCGCAAAAAGACGATTTCGTATCATTTATGAAAGAAATGCACGACTACGAACTATTGGAGTAAGAATACCTAACTTTTAAATATATCAACGCCATCAGTGTTTTTTACTGGTGGCGTTTTTTAATTATACCAAGGATAACCGTTATCAGCAATGTAACGTATGGGGAGTCGATATTCCAAAATAAACTCATGAGTACAATTGTTGGAAAAACTGCTGCCGAATCCAAAATCGTAAGTATAACCAATCCGAAGGTTTCGGGAAATATTTATACCGGTTATGGCTGTAAACTGATTAACAGAACGCACAGTCAATCCCAAATCAAATAATTCGGTTGGTCCTTTTTGCAACCCACTGGGGCGCTTAAACCGAATAATGGCAGTCCCTTCAAACACAGTAAGATTTTTCCGGTTTATTACATTTACTCCGGCCGTTATATTAAACATTTCTGAATCGGAATTTTTATAATAAGCGTAGGCATAATGATGGTTTGTTATCAAAAACTGGTCGTCGGGTTTCCAAATGGCAAATAAATGTGTTGCTGAAAGACCAACAATAAAATGTTTATCCTGTACTTCCAGTCCAAAGTTGGCATCAGGCGAAATATATTTCTCTCCCGAATAGTCAACAGCCGGGTCGTTTACAATATCTGCTTCATAAGCTGCAGCATTTATTCTTCGTGAATATACACCAAAAGAAAGCCCCAGCGACAGATTAAGATTATCTTTTAATTTAGCCCGATGTGCAAACTGAAGTGAAGGATTTAGTGCTGTTGTTACACCGATATCATCTTTGATTACAGAAATCCCTAAGGCAGAATTGTGATTCTCGGAAAAACCCGATACCTGAAGATTATAAACAGTTGGGGCGCCATCAACTCCTACCCATTGCCGTCTCACGTTCGAAAAAATATACACATAACCCGGGCGGATAATGGACGCAGGGTTATAATTAGCCCGGTTATACCAATGAGATGTTGTCCCGACATCGGTCTGTGCCAACGCAATAAACCGACAAAAAATGAAAACTCCGGCTATTAATATTTTATTTGTTTTTGCCGGCATCATAGAACCAGAGTTATAAATCCTTTTTTAACTCTTGTCTGCTCGTATGCATCTGAATACGTCAACTGGTAGAAATACGTATCCGGATCAAGCAGCTTACCTTTATAATAACCGTCCCATCCTTCATTTCCGGAATACAACAATATTCCATGCCGGTCGAATATCTTTATATCATAACCCTGCATAAACAAATCATTTATTCCATCGTTGTTGGGAGAAAAAACATTAGGAATAAAAGGCTCTACAATAACCTCGCTCCCCTTAACAGTAATACAACCGTATTGATTAGTAGTGGTGATAGTTACCGGGTATGCTATCAAGTCAGTAGTATTTGTGTAAGAATGTAAATAATAGGAGCTGTAACTGGTAGTACCATCTCCCATATTCCATAAATATCTGACATTATCGTCCGACTCAGCCATACATTCAACAGTATTATTTCTGTCATTAACGACGGAAGACGACAACGAAAAACTGAGAGAAGGCACCGGAACTTCTGAAATATCAGCGGAGAGCTCCTTAATACATCCTCTTTGATTTGTGCCTTTTAATGAATAAATTCCCTCATAATAAACCAGGATTGAATCGATGGTTTCATCTGTGCTCCACAGATAACCAACAGCCCCTTCTCCTACCAAATGGCACACCGATCCTTCACAAAGAAAAGAATCGCCACTGATTGCAAAATACCAATCAGGCTCTTCAATAATGTTAACTTTTATAGTATCAGAAACACAACCTTCAGAAGAACGTCCTAACATCCAGTACACCCCACCCGGATCTCCGATATTAATGTTTTCAGAAGATTCTCCATTACTCCACTCATAGTTATACGCGCCAAAAGCTGTTAATTCAGTTTCCATTCCGGGACAATAGGTCGAATCGCCGGTAAAACCAACCAGAGGTGGAGAAAATGACTCTACGGATTTATATAAAGTGTCAGTACATCCCGAAGGCGGATTATATAAATACAAAATCACATCGTGTAAACCCGAGGTTTTAAATTTATAAACAGGATTGATCTCTTCAGAAGTATTTCCGTCGCCAAAATCCCATAAAAAATTTAAGCTTCCTTTTGTATGCGTCGACAAATTATTAAACTGAACCATATTCGAATTACAGTCAAGCATTTCAGAAGAGAAAGCCACCTCTTGTTCATATCGGGCTACCTCAGAGGAAAGCACAACCGAACATCCCGTTTCCGATTCCATTTCACAGATATAGGTTTCACCCTCCTTTGGATTTTCCACCAACAAATCCTGAACAGAATCCACAATATTCCCGTCAACGTCTTCCCACAGATAAGATTCAAATCCTGATGGTCCGGAAAGCGTTGCAATTGAATCGCCGGAGCAATAATCGACTGTAATTATTAGGGGCATGCAGTCGAGTACAAAATATGCATAACCGTAATGACCTTTGTGGGTACAGTCGGCACTCATAAATTCTATGGTAACCGTTTCACCGTAATACGGTAATAAATTGGCTCCAACAGTAGTCCAATCGCGCCACACAACCGGCTCATTTGATCCACCTGGATAATATTCCCGGAAACCATTTATCTCAGCATCAGTTGCGTAAACATCGTAATTTGAACAGTCGGGAATGGTATCACCATTCTCATCGTATAAAGTTATCTTAAACCGGGGCTCTTCATATTTTTCATGATTGCTTGTGGGATTCAGCAGAACCACTGCAAACTTCCAAACCAGCAATGCATTCGTAGAATCAATTTTTAAGGTATAAGAAAGACTTTGGTGCCGGCCTCCCTTTGTGTCCGATCCCAGTTTGGCAGAATGTGAATATCCGTCTGGGATCATCTTCAGCTTCCCACCGGTATTGGAATCGTAGGCAGATTGGTCGGATATGATGGTGTGCCTGCCTGAAACAATACCCTCTACCTTACCGGTTGACAAAGAAGAATTGTCTGTCCGGTAAATCCAGGTATATCCTACCCACCCGGTAAAAGTGCCGGTTTCAAAACCAAGATTCTTTTTAATAACAGGATCAGCCTGGAGCACATCCACTATTAAAAAAAGCACAAATGAAATAAAAAGGATATGAAGTTTTTTATTCATTCAATTAAGTTGTTGTGGCAGTATGTCAACAAATCACCAATGTATTTTAAACCCTATATATAATTTTCCATCCGATAGTGATTGTTGTAATTACTCATACAGTCTTTACCGATTTTTCCCTAATTTTCTAACTAAAAATTATTTTAATCCCAACATTCTCATTAACAAACAAATTGCCCGTTTCTTATTCTGGTTGATTAACCCAAACAAAAGGATCATATTTTAATTTGATGTAGAAAATCAATAATGAAAAGTTGTGTAAGGCAAGGTTCACCATTTTTTATAAAATAGGAATCCCTGACAAACGATTTTTCTTACATTTGCCATCAACACATTACGACAAAATTAAATTCAAGATGAACAAAACACTCGTATTCATTTTTTTAATTGTTCTGGTTTATTCGGCCACTGCACAAACTCAAAAGATAACTCTGGAAGATATTTTAGTTAAAGGAACTTTCCATGCAAAATCGGTCGATGGATTACGCTCCATGAACGACGGAATACATTATACAACGCTTGAAGGAAAAACAAAAATTGTAAAATACAGTTACAAAACCGGCGATGAGGTTGAAGTTCTGTTTGATATTACAGAAGTAAAAGATGCACCTATTTCATCTTTCGCCGCATATGAATTCAGCGACGATGAAACTAAACTATTATTGACAACAGATATAAAACCAATTTATCGTCATTCGTTTACTGCCGAATACTATATCTGGAACTCGGTAACCAAAGAATTTTCAGAATTATCGGATAAAGGAACACAACAATTGGCAACTTTCTCTCCCGATGGCAACATGGTCGCTTATGTAAGAGACAACAATATTTTTATTAAAAATCTAAAATTCGGGAGTACACACCAGGCAACCACCGACGGAAAATTCAATGAAATAATTAATGGTGCCCCGGATTGGGTTTACGAAGAAGAATTTGGTTTTAACAAAGCATTCTGGTGGTCACCCGACAGTAAATTTCTGGGCTTCATCCGTTTCGACGAAAGTGAGGTTGCCGAATTCTCTATGCCCATGTATGCCGGCGCCGCTCCAACCCTGAATGAAAATAAACTTTATCCCGGCGAATATACTTTCAAATATCCTAAGGCTGGTGAAACGAATTCAACCGTTTCTGTGTATTCATATGAAGTGAAATCGAAAACCTCAATTCTGGTTGACACGGGCGATGAAACAGATATTTACATTCCACGGTTGAATTGGACGCCCGATGCCAACGACCTGGTTATTATGCGTTTAAACCGACATCAAAACAAACTGGATATTCTGTATGCCAATCCATACACCGGAGATACCCGCCCAATTTTCACCGAAAAAAACGATCGCTACGTAGATGAAAGTTTTCTGGATGCTTATACTTACCTGGAAGATGGAAGTTTTGTGGTTATCAGCGAACGCAATGGTTGGTCGCACCTGTATCTGTACGACAGGCAAGGATTAGAAGTAGCTCAGTTAACCGAAGGTGAATTTGATGTTACAGATTTTTACGGATACGACAAGGATAAAAAAGTATATTATTACCAGGCAGCTGCCGAATCACCATTACGCAGAGAGGTTTATTATATCAGCCAGGATAAAAAACAGCAAGGCAAACTCTCAACCATGGAAGGAACAAACAGTGCTGTTTTCAGTAAAAACTTCAAATATTTTATTAATTATTTTAGTAGTGCTACAATTCCTGATTACATTACGCTGCACGAAAACAAAAAAGGAGAACAAATTCGTTTTCTGCAAGACAATACAGTCTTAAAGAACACATTAAAATCCATGAAAATTCCTCAAAAAGAATTCTTTACATTCACCACATCTGAAGGGATTGAATTAAATGGGTTAATGATAAAACCAAACGATTTTGACGAATCGAAAAAATACCCGGTTTTTATGTATCAGTATAGTGGGCCAAACTCACAAGAGGTTACCGATTCATGGGATCGCGGTGTTAGTTGGTATGAATACCTGGCTCAGGAAGGATTCCTGGTAGTTTGTGTCGATCCGAGAGGAACAGCAGCCCGCGGTGAAGATTTCAGAAAAGTAACTTACCAGCAACTGGGAAAATATGAATCAGACGATCAGGTTGAGGCTGCAAAATACCTGACCACACTTCCCTACGTTGATGCCGGAAATATTGCCATTTATGGTTGGAGCTACGGCGGTTTTATGACCTTGCTTTCTTTGGAAAAAGGTGGTGAACTTTTTAAAGCTGGAATCTCGGTTGCACCGGTAACCAGCTGGCGATTTTACGACAGTATTTATACTGAACGCTTTATGAGAACACCAAAAGAAAACCCGGAAGGATACGACGACAACTCTCCCCTCTCGCATGCAGGTGATATAAAAGGACAACTACTAATTATTCACGGATCAGCCGATGATAATGTTCACGCTCAAAACACCTTCGAAATGACAGAAAAAATGGTACAGGCAGGTGTTCAGTTCGACATGGCTATTTACACAAACCGAAATCACGGTATCAGAGGAGGAAACACCAGTATGCATTTGTATACCAAAATGACCAATTTCCTAAAAGAAAACCTGATACATCCTTAATCGGTTGAATAAAAATAAATTAACAGAAAAAAGTTCCTTGATCAAAAAATATCACGGAACTTTTTTCACATAAAACCAGTGCTTATCTAAACCATATTAATCACTTTATGTTTTTTAAGAAACATTTTTACAATTGAAAATCATAAGTTTCATATTATTCGTACTGTCTATTTTTATAATTTCCCAGAAGAATTCGGGGATTGTAAGAATGAATGTACCTGCTATTCAAAGCAAAACAGCAAGAACTGATACCATTACAACTAAAATAAATGATACGATCCCGGATAAAAAGCTGGTGGTATATTTCGATCAGGAAAATGATCCGGTTAAATATTCCCGAAATATCGAAACAGGGGTTTGCATCGATGGCGAATGTCGTCTTGTCCAGGTTAATCTATTTTGGAATACTACCGGACGGTACCTTGGTTTTGAAATTCCGAATGGTGAATATTTTAGCAAAAAAGAACACGATCCCTTTTCTGAAGAAGATTATAATCATTTGCATCACATACTTGCGGAAGATAATTCACCTCTTTCTCAATACGAGATTCAAGACCTCGTGCCTGAGAAGAAAGACTCAAATGCCGGGATAGATGCGGTTTCCTCGGCAACAATTGATGCCATTTTAAATTATATTGTTGAAGATGCAGTTTACACCACCTACACACTTTGGCATATTGTTTATGGTCCTACAAAACGCGAAATTGAAAAACAAACTACGAGTAAACTTAATAACCATCTGATTCTAAAAATTCTAAATTCCGGTTCCATTAAGGATCAAATCTGGGTATTAAACAATATCCAGAAAGAAACAGAACTTTCAGATGAACTATGTAATAAATTAATACACTTCATTGCTGGCGAAGATATTTACCTTGCGGAGCGAGCCATAAATGTACTTCAACCAAAATATATAACAGAAGATATTCAAAAAGAATTGGTGGATATATTTCAGAAAACAAGCTACTTACAACAAAAAATAATCCTGCAAAAATTAGAAAATATAAACCAACTCTCTCCTCAATCGATTCAGATTTTTAGTAACCTGTTACCAGAACTAAACGGTACTCTTTCCAAAGCAGTTATTGATTTGTTTTCAGTTCACCACATAAAAAATACGTTTGCAGAAGAGGCCATTACAAAGCTACTGAAAAGTCAGAACCGCTATGTTGCCAAACAGGCAGCAAAATATCTCATAAATCTTGAAAAAAAAAGTACAAAAACCACAAAAGCCTTAAATAAGTACCTTAAGGTATCTTCGTAACCTATTTCTGCAAAGAAAAAACTTATTACCGCCTCAAAAAAAAGATACTTTTTCCCGGCATTAGTGGTTGAAAAGTCTTAACTTATTCAAAATAAACTAAACCCACGTCCAAAATGTATTATTTAAAAGCAAATTGCATGAGAAACATTACTTTCTTAATGGTAGTACTTTTATTTGCGTCATGTTCAAACAAACAGCCAAACCAACTACCTCCACAACAAGTTAAAGCAATTGAAGTTATACAAAAAGATGTCGTTGTTAAATTTGATTATGTTGGCAAAGTCTATGGATATCAAGACATATCGATACGCGCAAGAGTAGTTGGACACCTTGAAGGAATACATTTTAATGAAGGATTGCCTGTAAAACAAGGTCAGTTGCTATACACAATTGATGCGCAACAGTATGAAGCAGAGGTTGCTGCAAAACAAAGTCAGTTGGCTGAAGCAAAATCATTCTTTGCAAAAGCAAAAAGCGACTTAAATCGGTATAAACCTTTGGCAGAAACACATGCCGTTAGTCAGGCAGACCTTGATGGTGCCCGCGTTCAGTACGAAGCGGCCGAAGCCCAGGTGAAAGCAGCTGAAGCGAACCTCGATATTGCCAAAATACAGTATAGCTATACAAAAGTACACTCCCCCATTGATGGTCTCATCGGAAAATCGCAGGCAGAAATAGGTGACCTGGTTGGTCAGAGTCCTCTGATTGTATTAAATACAGTATCACGAATGAACAAAATTCACGTTGATTTCTTTTTGCCTGAAAACCAATATCTCCAACTGGTTCACAATCTTGGAGGTGCCGAAAGATTATATCTTGAAAAAGGTCAGCATAGAAATATTCTGGAATTGGTTTTAGCTGATGGAAGCATTCACAATCACAAAGGGTCGATTAATTTTATCGACCGGGGAGTAGATAGTAATACAGGTACAATCCTGGTTCAAACCATTTTTCCCAATCCCGAAATGATCATTCGTCCGGGACAATATGCCAAAGTGCGTATTCCTGTAACATTTAATAACGCAGTTATTATCCCTCAAAAATGTGTAAAAGAGTTACAAGGCCAGTTTTCAGTCTTTATAATAAACGCTGAAAATAAGATTGAAACCCGTCAGATTGTTACAGGAAACAAAGTTGGCGACATGTGGATTATTAGAGAAGGACTGCAAGAAGGTGAAAAAGTACTGATAGAAGGACTTCAGAAAGTACGAAACGGAGTTCCGGTTAGTGCCGAAATGATAGAGTTTAAAAGTCAGTTCCTAACACTTTAATCTGAAGCTATGTCTGATACGAAAGGAAACATTTTTGTACACCGGCCTATAGTGGCTATGGTTATTGCCATAGTAATTGTAATTGTAGGTTTTATTATGCTAAGTGGCCTACCAATTGAACAATATCCAAACCTAACGCCGCCAATTGTACAGGTACGAGGAAATTATACAGGAGCAAACGCAATAACGGTAGAGGAATCGATGGCAACTCCGCTGGAGCAACAGATAAATGGAGTTGATAACATGATTTATATGAAGTCGACCAATGCCAACGACGGCAGTATGAACATTCAGATATCATTTGATGTGGGAACCGATCCTGATATGAATACCGTACTTAGTCAGAACAGGGTTTCAGCGGCAACGGCAAAACTTCCTGAATCGGTAAAAAAACTGGGGGTTGTTACCGAAAAATCTCTCCCCAACATTTTAATGATCATCTCACTTACCTCTGATGGCCGTTATGGACAGGATTTTTTGGGGAACTACGGATTAATAAACATTAAAGATCAGCTGGCTCGAATTAAAGGTATTGGTCGGGTAAATGTTATTGGCGCTTCTGATTATTCGATGCGAATCTGGGTAAAACCCGACAAGCTCGCATCAATGAATATAACCATCCCTGAGATTTTAAATGCCATCAATCAACAAAATGCAATTGTCCCAGGAGGTAAATTTGGAGCAGAACCTTCACCGCCAGGAACAGAATTCACCTATACTGTGCGCATGCCTGAGCGATTTAACTCGCCCGAAGAATTTGGAGAAATCGTTGTTCGAACACAATCAGACGGATCGCAGGTTAAACTAAAAAATATTGCAGAAATTAAACTGGGAGTTGAAACATACAGTGCCTTTACCAGAATGAACGGAGAAGCATGTTCGGCCATTGCTCTTTACCAGGCCCCCGGTTCAAACGCAACAGAACTTGCCAATAATGTAAAAGCCGAAATTGAACGTCTGTCGGGTTCTTTTCCCGAAGGGATAAAATATGACATTTCACTCGATTCAACCAAGGCAATTACTGCCGGTATAAACGACATTGTTGAAACACTGATTATAGCTCTAATTTTGGTAATACTGGTAGTTTTTATTTTTATACAAGATTGGAGAGCAACTTTAATTCCCACCATTGCAATTCCGGTTTCTCTGATCGGAGCGTTTATTTTCTTTCCTGTTTTAGGATTTACCATAAATGTATTATCCCTTTTGGGTTTGGTTCTGGCCATCGGGATTGTGGTTGACGATGCTATTGTGGTTGTTGAAGCTGTGCAGGTTAATATCTCCCAGGGAATGACTGCAAAAGAAGCAACCGTTGATGCAATGAAAAAGGTTTCGGCACCAGTGATTGCTACAACATTGGTACTGGTTGCCGTATTTATTCCTGTTGCAGGTATGGCAGGCATTACAGGACGTTTATACCAGCAATTTGCAATTACCATTGTTGTTTCGGTTATCGTTTCGTCCATTAATGCCTTAACATTAAGCCCTGCCTTGGCATCACTTCTGCTGAAGGAGCCCAAACCTTATAAAGGGCCACTAGGTTGGTTCTTTGGTAAGTTTAATAAATGGATGGGCAAATCAACCGAAGGATATATGAAAATCACCAGCGTTTTTACCAGAAAAATTAAACGCGGTGTTGTTTTTATCCTGGTATTAACTGCCGGAATGGCCTTGTTCGGGAAACTGGTTCCCGGAGGATTTATTCCCGCCGAAGACATGGGCTATTTTTTCGTTAACATGCAGTTGCCCGATGCAGCTTCATTGCAGCGATCAGATGCAGTAGCAAAAAAAATCGAGAGCATTCTTTCTGAATGTGAAGAAGTTGAATACATAACCAATGCAACCGGTTTTAGCCTTCTTTCCGGAGCAATGTCAACAAATACCGGATTTATGTTTGTCGCATTGAAAGACTGGGACGACAGAGAAAAAACTGCTGATGAGGTTATTATGGAAGTAAACAAGAGGCTCACTTTTGAAATTAATGAGGCGCAAGCATTCGCGTTCGGACCGCCAGCCATTCCGGGTTTGGGAAACGGCTCAGGTTTCAGTATTATGCTTCAGGATAAAGGAGGAAATTCACCGGACTATCTGGCACAAAATGCAGCAAAATTTATTCAGGCGGCTAATGCACGCGAAGAAATTGGCAATGCATTTACAACCTTCCAGGCTAATGTACCACAGCGGTATTTAAATATCGACAAGGAGAAGGCTCTAAAAATGGGAGTCAGCCTAAACGATTTGTACACCACGATAGGAGCATTTATGGGTGGTGCCTATGTGAATGATTTTACACGTTTCGGAAGGTTATACAAAACATATATTCAGGCAGAACATGAGTACAGGGTTTCGGAAAATGATATAAACCACTTTTTTATTAAAAATTCCGAAGGAAACATGGTTCCATTGGCTACACTTGCAACCATTGAGCCCATATCCGGACCGGAATACACATACCGTTTCAATCTGTTCAGAGCAGTCGAAGTGACAGGGGCTCCTGCTCCCGGCTATACATCAGCACAAGCCATGAATGCACTGGAGGAGGTTGCTGCCGAAATACTGCCTTCTGATATGGGCTACCAATGGAATGCCATGTCCTATCAGGAAAAACAGGCATCTGGTTCATTGGGAATTATCCTAATCTTTTCTCTGATTTTTGTTTTCCTCATTCTATCGGCACAATACGAAAGTTGGTCACTACCATTTAGTATTCTTCTGGGAACTCCTTTTGCCCTGTTTGGCGCTCTGTTTGCTTTGTGGATTGCCAGAATTTTCAGTACTTCATTCGAAAACAATATTTTTGCACAGGTCAGTTTTGTTATGCTCATTGGTATGGCTGCAAAAAATGCGATCCTGATTGTTGAATTTGCCAAAGAGGAATTTGACAAAGGAAAAAGCCTGTTTGATTCAGCGATTGAAGCAGCCCGATCACGTTTCAGGCCAATTCTGATGACTGCATTTTCTTTTATCCTTGGTATATTTCCACTAGTTATTGCTTCCGGGTCAGGTGCTGAAGCCCGAAAAGTTATGGGAATGGCTTTGCTTGGTGGTATGACTATTGCAACATTACTTGGTGTTTTTTTCTATCCTATGCTTTTTGTTTTTATAGGAAAGATTGCAGGTTATGAAAAGAAAAGAGAAAAAAAGGCCACAATTACTTCTAAACCAAGCATCAACAAACCTAACTAACGAAAAATGAACTCAATGAGAAATAAAACACCAAATTTTATAATATTATCTGTTATCACAGTTATTCTTAGTAGCTGTATGGTTGGCCCTCACTTCCAAAAAGTTGAGGTTAATACACCGTTGAATTACAGATATCAGCAGGAACAATCGCAAATAAATGATTCTCTTAGTCAGGCTATTCTTTTTAACGATCCTGAATTACGTACTCTCATCGATTCAGCCCTTGCAAACAATTATAATCGATTAATGGCAGTTTCTGCCATTAACGAGGCCCGTGCATATCTGGGTATGGCCAAAGCAGATCTTTATCCAACATTTTCTTACTCAGCAAGTCCTACCCTTGGGAATACTCAAAGACCCGGTCAATCAGCAGTTTCTTCATTAACAGCCACAACCAATGTTAACTGGGAACTTGATTTTTGGGGAAAATACAGAAAAGCAACAGAAGCAGCCAAGGCTGACTTACTGGCATCTGAATTTGGATTAAAATCAATTGAACTTAGTTTAATCAGCCAGGTAGCGATAAGCTACCATACTTTGCTCGACTATAAAAACCGACTAAAAATAGCTAAAAGCACACTCGATTCCAGGTCTGAATCACTACGGATAATTAAAGAACGTTTTGACAAAGGAATTGTACCGGAAATTGATCTGAACCAGGCTCAAATACAGGAAGCGACTGCAGCGGCCTCAATCCCCGTTTATGAACGTTTAATTGCCTATACAGAAAATGCTTTAAGCGTACTGATTGGACAAAACCCGGTAGAAATTGTAACCACGAGGTCGATCGAAGAAATACAACTTTCTCAATTGGGAGCCGGAATTCCATCGGAGCTCTTACAACGCAGGCCCGACATTCTGGAAGCTGAACAAATGCTTATTGCCCAGAATGCACGTATCGGAGTGGCGCAAGCCTTGCGATTCCCGTCAATCAGTTTAACAGGACTTCTGGGATTAGCAAGTGCCGACTTGTCTGATTTTAATTCAGGAGATGCATTTATAGGATTGGCAGGAATCGATCTGTTGGGACCAATTTTTCAATTTGGAAAAAATAAGCGCCGCGTTGAAGCCCAGCGTGAATTAGCAGAACAACTTAGGTTAAATTATCAAAATACCGTTCTTTCAGCCTTCAAAGAAACAGAAGATGCCCTTGTGTATATTAAAACCATCTCGCAAGAATTGAAGTTTATTGAACAGCAACTTGACGCCTCAAAAAATGCGGCCAAACTTTCCCGACAAAGATACGATGGTGGCGTTACCAGCTATCTTGAAGTTTTAGATACTGAAAGAGCATTGTTCAATATTGAACTTTATCACTCTGAACTCATTCAAAAAAATCTGGAAGCACAAATTAACCTCTATAAAGCATTGGGAGGAGAATGGGTAGAATGATGATTCCAATTGTTAATAAACATCAGAAATTAATGCACAAGCAGATTATGTTACATACTACTTTTTCTGTAATTATCCGGTAATATTATTCAAAATTTATAAAAGCACAAACGATTACTTTGAAAGGGACACAGCTCCTGTCTGGCATCATAAAAGTATCAGTTAGGATTACCGGTATTAATTTTTTACCGTTATTTCTATCAAAAAACAGTCGAAATTCTCTATTCTTCCTAAAACTTAAAATACTTTTCCCTGATTGGGCGATCGAGCAAAGCACTGGCTGCATTGTTTCCAATGATTTCTTCTTTGTCGGGATCCCAGCTTAATTTATCACCTGTTGTTACAGAAATTAAACCCAGCTGGCACATTGAAATAGTGCGATGAGCTGTTTCCAGTGGTTCCAATGAAGGCTTTCCTGCTTTCACTGCCAATAGAAAATCATCTTTATCGCAGGGAAGATCACGAAGTTGCATTTCGTTTGAACCAATTTCAGAATCGAGAATAGCCTGCGAGCTGGCGTTTAATTTATCGGGATATTCAATTTCCACCCAGCCATCAGTTCCTTCAAAGCGCACAAAGGGCCGTTCAATTTTATAAAATAACTCCACTCCATTTGCATATTCGTAGCGAATATCAAAACTATTCAAAGTATTCCAGAGTCCTTTATCAAAGTCGCCGTATCCTTCAATGGAAACCGGGCCGGTATATTCTGTGTTATTTCCCCACTGTGCAATCCCCATTAAATGCGCTCCCCAGTTAGAGATCATTCCGTTGCAGTAAGCATCCACACGCATCCATCCCGGGCGACCGTATGCATTATGAGCATGTACACGTTTCTCTGTATAAGGTGCTTCCCATGCTGGTCCCAGCCACAAATCGTAATTCAGTTCTTTAGGTATTGGCATAGTTGGTTGAGGTGGTAAAGCCGCTCCGTTTAATTCAGGAGGAACTCCAACATAAATACGCTGAATTTTTCCTATTCTTCCATTTCGTACCAATTCAACAGCGCGTGTAAATTGAGGTAAAGTGCGAAATTCGCTGTCGTTTCGCGTGATTACATCGTACTTTTTGATTGCTTTCGCTAAACTACGACCATGAGCAATACAGGTTGAAATTGGTTTCTCAAGCGAGATATGTTTCCCTGCCCGCGCCGCTTCAATGGCAACCGGTACGTGCCAGTGATCTGGAGTGGAGATCATTACAGCATCCACATCTTTTTGCTGCATCACTTCGCGATGATCATCAAAAGTTTTACAACCTTTATATTTCACCCCTTTCTGTTCAGAGTAATAATCGTTCACCTGCTTTTCTGCATTTGCCAGACGCCACGAATCCAGATCACATACGGCCACAATTTGTGCATGTTCCGATTCAAGCAATTGCGGAATATTTGGAGAAACCACCTGACGGCCGCAGCCAATCATAGCTACATTTATCCGGTTTGAAGGAGCAGAACTTCCAAAAAACGTTGAAGGCAAAATCGTTGGAATTACCACAGCTCCCATGGTACTTAATCCCGTATTTTTCAAAAAATTTCGTCTGTTTAAGTTCATCTTATTCGGTTTTAGTTGTTGGTAATTTTAGTTAGTTTCATTCCACAAGCTAATTCACTGTTTTGGAACAGGATTTTCTATAAAGTTAATATTTTCCGTATTCCTGCAGGGTATGCCACATAGCCCAAAAATTTTCAGGAGAAACATCATCCTGAACGTTATGCACCGGAGCAAATACAAAACCTCCGCCCGGAGCAAGAATGTCAATAATTTTTTTCACTTGGTCGGCAACCTGCTGAGGCGTACCGTTATTCAGGGTGGATTGTGTATCAACACCACCTCCCCAAAAGGTAAGTACATCGCCAAAATCGCGCTTCAGTCCAACTAAATCCATGCCGGCAGCTGTAAACTGAACCGGATTAAGAATATCCAGACCGGCATCAATTAAATCGGGTAGAATCTCGCGAATAGCGCCGCAACTGTGCATAAAAACTTTTACATGTGGCAGGCGTTTTTTTACATGCGAAAAGATTGTTTTAAATCGTGGAATCACCATCTGGCGCAGTGTATCGGGATCTATTATTGTGGAACTTTGCGAACCGAGGTCGTCACATTCAGAGATTACATCAATTTTATGTTCGTTATTAGTTTCAATTGCCCAGTCGATAACAGCATCCCAATAGCGAATTTTATCCTCAACGATAATATCAAACAAAGCCTCAACTCCAGCCGGATCAAGAACAGTGTCCATAAACCAGTTCTCGTACCCCCTTATACGAAGACTGTTTTCAGTCAGTCCGGCTACGTTTCTATCGACAATTCCACAAAATCCATCCACTTTCAGAATCTGATCATCAAGATCTTTTCGTAAAACAGAAAAATAGCTATCAAAATCAGGCCGTGGTAACTGATTCAAAGAACCTGACAGTGTTTCAGCATTTACCAATGGCGAGGAAATCATATTAAAATAAATATCTTTTCCTTTTTCGTAATGCCAGTCGCATCCGTAATAATCGGTTACTTCAATACAAGTTTCGGTTTCCCGTTTTACATTCTGATAATTAGGAATACGTTTCGCTCCCAAACGCCGGGTGTCCGACTTTAATAAAAGCAGATTTTCATCGCCGGGAGTAATAATCTGTTGTATCGGATCAATTTCATCATCGCCTATTTCAGGAGAAAGTCCCCGAAATTTCATGGCCCACAAATAGGCATTTCTTGTAATTGCAGTTACCGTAGTTCCGGCAAGGTCGTATGGCACCCGGTCTGGCTCCTGATGATGAATGCTTTTATGAATTCGTTCTTTACTGTTCATTTCAAATTTTTAAATATTTACTATTTCTATTTTGGGAACCAACAAATGCACAATAAATAATGCGATCAGGTATCCGCAACCGGCTACGGCAAACGGGATTGCATAACCATCGACCCCCACATTCTGAAGAATTTTACCCACGCTAAAAGTAACAATAGCACCACCCACAGCGCCTGCAAAACCTCCAAAACCTGCAACTGAACCAGTCGCTTTTTTGGGAAAAATATCGGACATCAAACTAAAAACGTTGGCCGACCAGCCACAGTGGCCGCCGGCAGCCAGGGCAATTAATCCGACTGCAATCCACATATTTGAAGTATGCGGAACCATAAAAACCGGAACGGCAAATAAAGCACAGGCCAGCAGTCCCATTTTCCGACCTCTGTTTAAACCTAAACCCATTTTCAAAAATTTGGATGACAACCATCCCAAAAATATTCCGATTCCCCACGAAACCAGGTAAATGGTAAAAAACGGCAATCCAATGTCCTGTAAGTTAACTCCAAATTTCTCGTTCAGGAATTTCGCTCCCCAGAAAAGATAAAACCACCAGATAGGATCAGCCATAAATTTAGCCACAGCAATGGCCCATGCCCCGCGATGTGGCAAAATATCTTTCCACTTCACAGCTTCGGTGTTATCCTCCATTTCACTGTCCGACTGAATATATTCCAACTCGGCGGCAGAAACCTTTTCACTTTGTTCAGGTTTACGATAATACTTTAACCACAAAAAGATCCAAATCATACTTATCGGGAAAGTCCAGAGAAATCCCACACGCCAGTTATCGAAACTCAAAACCAGAACGGGAATAATTAGAGGCGAAAGAATAGTTCCCATGTTGGCGCCACCATTAAAAATACCCACAGCCAGTGCACGGTCTTTTTTAGGAAACCATTCGGCAACAGCTTTTATCGCTGAAGGAAAATTACCCGACTGCCCGATTGCCAGACTGAAACGCGCAACGGCAAATCCGATCCACGAACGCGAAAGAGCGTGTGCAAGTGTTGCCACACTCCATACCCCAATAGAAACCAGGTATCCTTTTCGTGTGCCAATGGTATCGATAATCTTTCCCATCAGAATAAAACAAATCGCGTAAGCAATCATAAATACACTGTTGATCATTCCGTATTGTTCTTCCGACCAACCTATTGTTTTTTGCAGGTCGGGAGCCAAAATCCCCAACGCAGAACGATCGATATAAAGAATAGTGGTTGCAATAAAAAGCAACGACAGAATAAGCCATCGAAAGCTGGTTTTGTTTTTTTGCATATAATTCGGTTTAGTAGTTGATTTTTATATCTTTTAAATATTGATTGATTTTAAAGTGATTTTCTTAAAATAATTTCAGGGGTAAATACCCTGTTCTGTTTGGAAGGATTCATTATAAAACGGGCAATTTCCTTTCCCATCTTTGCAAAATCGACACTCACTACTGTTATCCCGTTACGAATAATTTCTTTCATCGGGGTTTCGTTGTAGGATAAAATCCCCATGTCCAGCCCCAGTTGAAACCCCATTTCCTCGCCCATTTTTATGAGAGAAATCAAATCGCTGTCTTCGATAACAAAATAGGCGACATCTTTTTTTATCTGTTCTTTTGAAAGCTTGTTTACTACGGAATACGAAATCCTACTCTCCTGACAAAATTCTGTGAATGCATGTTCAATCTCCTCGGGATGCCCTATTTTTAAAGGAAATATCAATTGAAACTCCCTGTATTTCTGAAGTTGAACCAAAACCTTTTCGAGAGCTGTTTTTAGTCCCGAATAAAAATCCTGGTTGATCGATGAAATACCTTCCGGTACAGGTGGACGAATAATTTGTAAAAGTTTGTTTTTAGGGATTTTTGAAATTAAAGGATTTAAAGATGGGTGATTAAATCCCGTAATCACATACAAACCATAAGAACCGAGATTTTCCTGCAAGACTGATTTAAAGATTTTGGGATTACAGTGATGAAAAAATAAATCGATGCTAACATTCGGATCTGTAATCTCCTCGATAATACTGTTGTATAAAATTTCGTGATATGAATTAAACCCGGTCAGGAACAGAAATACTTTCATGTCTCTTTTCACATTAACATCCTGGACAAAATACCCGACCTTATCTTCAGCTACAATAATTCCCCGTTCCTTTAAAATATTCAAAGCTTTTACCACAGTCATTCGGGCAACACCCAGTTTCCCGATAAATTTATTTACCGACGGTAGCGGATCATTTTTACCAATCTCATTTTTGCTTATGGCAGTCAGGATTCCATCAACAATCGCTTCCTGTTTCGATTTGCTGTGATAATTCAGGTCGATGTAGTCGAAGATATCAGGCATGTTCTATTCTATTCTACCACATAAAGATATAATTCGCTGTCACAGGTCGATTTAAAACTATAATAGTTTCTGCGAGGTAGAATAGTAATTTAGAATAAGTATGAATTGTCTGTTACAAAGAACAGAATCTAAAATGATATTTTAGAAGCAGAAACTTTTTGAATTAATATCCGGGAAACCAGGTTTCACAGAATATCTTTCGCATATCATTTAATTTTGTTTGATATTCCGGTTCTTTGGCAAACTGCCGGGTTTCTTTTGGATCTTTTTCCAAGTCAAGCAACTGCTCTTCAATTCCTACGGCATCATACTTGATATATTTTAATCCCTCATCATTTACTACCATGCGTCCGATCTCACTTTCCACACCAAGAGTGTGCCTCCAGTCAATATTCCCGCCTTCCAGCAACGGGCGTAAACTTCTTCCACGCGGGTCCGATTTTCCTTTAATTCCTGCGTAATCGCACACTGTTGGAAGTAAATCCAATCCGTTCGAAACAAGGTGGGTACTATCCACTTCTCCTGCTTTAATTTTCCCCTTCCACATCATCATAAACGGAATGTTTGCAGCTTCCTCGTACAAGGCCGTTTTGTGTTCCATCCGGTGTGAAGCATCCATATCGCCGTGGTCGCTCGAAAAAATAACGAGGGTATTTTCTTCCTGTCCACTTTCTTTAATCGCATCCAGAATAACCTGAACCTGGCCATCCACATCTTCGGTTAAACGGCAATAGGCCCATCTATGCATACGCCAATCTTTATCAGTATATTTATCACGTGCATCCTTTCGGAAACTCCTTGATTCCAATAACCAATTTATTGCCTCCGGTTCATCTAATTGGGGTTCAAAATTGTCAGGTATTTCAGGACAATATTTTTCGTAAAACTCTTCCTTTGATGCACCTTCAGGCAACTTCTGTGCTTTATTTAACGTTTCTAATTCCGTTGCGGCGTTTGCCACTAGTCTTTTTTGTCTTTCTGATTGCGTAAAATCCCGAATGGCCATGTAACAAATGTCATGAGGATTTATCAAGGATACCACTAAAAAATAAGGCTTCTCGTGGTCTTCTTTAATATACTCAGATGCTATTTCGGCCAACTTGTCCCTTTCGTCATTACAAATATCATTAAATCCAAGGGCTTTAGGAGTCAACGATCCGGGCAAGTGTTCTTTCCCACCGAAGGCCAAATCGTATCCCGCCTTTTGTAAATATGATGAGATGGAGGAATTCAAAATATCCTTCGAAACCGGAGGAATTTTCATTGAACCTTCGTTTTCTCTGACTGTATTTCCGTTGTTATCCTGAAATTGCCCCGGGAACCTTCCAGTCATAAAACTCACACGGGCAGGAGAACATACCGGGTTCGCAGTATAAGCTCGCGTAAAACGTACTCCATTTTCTGCAATATAATCCATGGCCGGCGTTTTTAACCATTTATTACCGGCACAACTCATCATATTTGCATGTTGCTGATCGGTTAAAATAAATATGATGTTAGGATTTTTTTGTTTTGTTGTGTCATTTCCCGAAAAATTCTTCATCGAACTCCCCAGGAAACCTAATCCAATCAAAACAATGAAAATGAGCGCAGCAAAAGGTTTATTAGGTTTTCCCATAACATTATTAGGTATTACATATAGCGAACATTGGTTACAATGCTAAGATAATCGAAATCAGTACAAATTGAAAATCCCCAATTAAAGTTATGACAATACGATTAAGGTAAAATTACTTTGAAATTTGAGATACCTTAAGTTCGGATAGTTTTGGTTACACGAAGGAGGAATACAATATTATTTAGTTGGCTCCATTCTTTTTAACCTTGCATGATTGCATTAATTTCATCCATATTGTATTTGGGAGTGGCACCTGCTTTTGACGCAACAAATGCCCCTGTTGCGCATGCAAAGGCCAGTGCATTTTCAGCATCTTTTCCATTTAATAAAGAAGCAATCAAACCGGCCAGGAATGCATCACCGGCCCCTACTGTATCCACAGCATTTATTTTAAATCCCGGATGATTATAAAAGCGCCCCTCACTGTACAACAGCGCTCCATTTGCACCTTTGGTAACACAAAGCATCTTTATATTGTACTTCGACACAAACCATTTAACCAGGCTATTCTCATCGTCATTTGAGATGTTATACCATTCTGCAAAAACGGCCAGTTCGTCATCGTTGAGCTTTACCACATCTGTTTTCTCTAACAGCTTTTCAACCACTTCCTTAGAATTGTAAGGTTTGCGAAAATTTACGTCGATTAATTTCACACCTTCAAAATCCAGCAAACTCATTAAAGTTTCCCGGGTCTGTGTATTTCGGGAAGCCAGTGAACCGTAAATCATTAATCCTGATGATTTTGCTTTCACTTTAAGTGAATCAGTAAATTTAATGTTGTCCCAGGCAACCGGTTCACAAATTTCGTAAGTAGCATTGTTATTTTCATCCAAATGAACCAACACCTCGCTGGTAGGCAATTCTTCATCAATTTGCACATAAGAAGTAGACATTCCTGCACCTTCGAGGAATTTTTTCAGTTCTGCTCCGGCCTCGTCATTTCCAACACTGCTGGCAATCGCCACATCAAGTCCGATGGCATTCAGGTGAAGTGCCACATTCATAGGTGCTCCACCGGGTTTAGCCCCCGAAGGCAAACAGTCCCAAAGCACCTCTCCGAAACACAATATTTCTTTGTTTCTTATCTTCATAATTACTTGGAAATAAAGATTTCTACTTAAATAACTTTTTACAAAATTACATTCCCGAAATTTTCTCCAGTGCCAGCGTTAAAGCATGTGTACCAAGCCTGCCATGCCCCTGAGCCTGAACAGCCAGATACAACTGTTTCACCAGTGCCAATCCGGGTAAAGACAAGCCCATTTGTTCTGCCTCTTTTAAAGCAATTCCCATATCTTTAATAAAATGCTCCACAAAAAAACCGGGATCAAAGTTCCTGTCCACAATCCGGGGTGCCAGGTTATTCAATGTCCAGCATCCGGCAGCGCCACCACTAATGGAAGATAACATTGTAGTTAAATCCAGACCGGCTTTTTGTCCATATAGTAATGCTTCGCAAACGCCTATCATGGTTCCTGCAATGGTAATCTGGTTACACATTTTGGTATGTTGACCAGATCCTGCCTTCCCTTGGTAAACAATCTGTTTCCCCATTATTTCAAATAAAGGAAGAACCTTATCGAACGCATCTTTATCTCCACCTGCCATTATAGAAAGTGTTCCATTTTTGGCGCCAATATCTCCGCCTGAAACCGGTGCATCAACCGATAGAACTCCTTTCACTTTTGCAGCTTCACAAATTTCTTTTGAAAGACTTGGCTCGGTAGTAGTCATATCTACCAAAATAGTACCTGGTTTTGCTGAAGATAAAATTCCATTTTCACCAAAGTACACCTCATGAACGTCTTTCGGAAAGCCAACAATTGTAAAAATAATATCCGAAACGGCAGCCACATCAGCCGGAGTATCAGCCCATTTCAAGCCTTCTTTCAGAAGTGCTTCTGCCTTTTCTTTTGTGCGGTTATAAACCGTACACTGATAACCTGCATCGTACAAATGCTTAACCATTGAAGCGCCCATTACGCCGGTTCCAATCCACCCGATAGATATATTTTTGCTCATTGCTTTACATTTTTATATGAATTGTAAATTTGAAGAATTTATCCGAGATCGCCATCAAAATCATCTTGAAAGCCATCAAAGATTTTTTACTTTTAACAAGATTAAAATTAGTTACAGTGAACCAATTTATTCCATTTGTTTGTATAAATGCTGTATTCGAGGGCATTGACTACGATAAAGACTGTGCCGCTGTATACGAAGCGACTATCAGCTTGAAATAGTCTTTCCGGTACAAACTACCTTCTTGCATTTTCTATTCAATTGGCTTTATTTCATATGCAGGTTGATTGAGTTTAGTTCAACTGTCACCACCGATTGATTTAAAAGTTCATCAGGAATTTCAATTTGCAGAGTATCTTTATTAGCAGAATAGATTAGCTTCCTCCCTTTCATTAGCGAACAACTTTTAACCTTTGTTGATTCCGGAATTGGAATCATAATCTTTTTATTCTCAGGATTGAACAGATGCAAATAAATGACATCACCTTTTCTCGTCGAAGCCATTTTTTCGGTTGGTTTAAAAGGCCCGCCTTTACATCCGTAAATTGATTCTCCGTATTTTTTTAACCAGCTTCCTATTTCTTTCAACCGGTCAACCTGCCGGGCTTCTATTCTTCCATCAGGCGTTGGTCCCACATTCAACAACAGGTTTCCTCCTCCGCCAACGGTTTTAATCAGCGTTTGAATACACTCATCCAGGCTTTTCATCTCATCGTCAGGTTTCCAAGCCCATTGTTTACAAATGGTAATACATGACTCCCACGGGTGTTCCAGATTAAAAGTTCCAATCCGTTGTTCGGGTGTAGCAAAATCTCCGGCAAATTCATCCGAAATCGTAATTCCTTCCATTCCTTTACGGCCTTTATCCACCCTGTTATTGATCAAAACTGTTTCATCCAATCCTTTTAGGTAATTGTAAAAATCAAGGCCCATTTCATGTGTCCAGGGTTCTTCCCACTCACCATCAAACCAAAGAATACGGGTTTGATATTTTTCAATTAATTCACGTGTCTGCCCTTTCACAAAAGGAATAAATTTCTCCATGTCTCCTGTTTCCTTCCGCGTTTTACCTCCTGGACTTCCCAGAGGATAATACGGATGCTTCCAGTCGCAAATGGAATAATAGGTCCCGAATAAAATTCCGTATTTATCACAGGCCTTTTTCAACTCCATTAAAACATCCTTTTTATAAGGAGTTGAAGTGATATCGTAATCAGAATAATCACTGGGCCACAAACTAAAACCGTCGTGGTGCCTCGTGGTGATTACAAAATATTTCATGCCCGCATCTTTCAGTGTTTTTATCCACTCGTCGGCATTAAAATTTACGGGATTGAATTGCCGGTACAAATTATCGTATTCTTCCTCGGGCACTTCCCTCCCACGCGACCAGCCAATCTCTGTACCCTTTAAACTAACAGGTCCCCAATGAACGAACATGCCGAACTTTAAATCCATAAAATTGGCAACAATTTCATCCTGCGTCCTCTTATTGTCTTTTACTTTTGACCAGGAGTTGCCAAATGCAAAAAGCAAGCATAGAAAAAGAATCAGATTTTTCATTTACAGTGACTTGTTCTATAGTTTTTCGAAATAAGGCAAATCATTAATGGAAACAGATACAATAATTTCTTTTCCACCTTTATATGATTTTCCATTAAAAGCCTTCCACTTTCCTTCAGGTAAAACAACCTTTTGCTGGGTAGCTCCTTTTTCAAGCACCGGGGCAACAAGTAACTTATCGCCAATTAAAAATTGCTGATTAATCCGGCCAAAACCTTTGCCCGGATAGATGTACTCCATCGAACGAATGATTGGTTCTCCGCTGACTGCAGCTTTTTGAGCTTCTTCAAGAATGTATGCACTAAACTGCTCGCGAAGTGCCACACATTTTTTTACGGCATTAAAATTTTCCGGATTCAGAATTCGCCACGGAGCAACCGAAAATTGCATCATTGGCATTAAAGCATGACACTGAGCAGAACGCACAATCAACTCCTGATCGATGGTTTCTGCATTCAGGAACGATGTAAATTCGCCACCTCCAATCATATCTGGGCAATTAAAATAATACCCCATAATTCCCTGTATAAGCATAGAAGGGATCAGTTTTTCCAAATCATTCCAGCTATGTGCCTTATCACGCAATCGTTGAACCAATGGCTGTCCACCCATTTTCCACATTGCACGATACTCGTTTAAAGGATAATCCAGCCCGACAGCACCAAATAAGGCAGCCTGCTCATTGGCACTAACATTTCCATAGCTCACTCCTTTTGTGTAATATTGTGCATCTCCGGCATCCAGTTTAAATCCGTCTACTCCGTATTCACTCTGCAAATAATTCAGCTGCGACTTAAACCAATCCATGGCAACAGGATTCGATAAATCGAGCACGGCACTATACCCGTTCCACCACGAAACCATTTGCGGTTTTAGTTTTCCTCTTAATTCAGAAGGCATGGTAGTATTTTGAGCTTCTTTTCCTGCATCAAGCAAAAAAGCACCTTTTTTTGCCAAAGCCCGATAAACATCGCAATCAGGACTAACAAACGGACACACCCAAACCATAACTTTAAAACCAAGTTGATGCAATTCCTGAATCATTGCTTTGGGATTTGAAAAACGTCCCGGATGAAAAGTCCATTTTCCATAGTCTTCCTGCCAGTTATCATCAATCATTAAAACTCCGGGAGGGAAACCATTATCAATAATATCGTGAGCATATTTCAAAATATCTTCCTGGTTCTGATCATACATTAATTCAATCCAGGTATTGTATTGCGGCTTTGCGAATAACAATTCATCGGGCATTTTCCCCTTTGGCGGAAAATAGTTCTTTGAAGCAAAAAGATAAGCACTACGAAGCGTATTTCCGGCTTTTTGCTCAAGTATTTCTCCTTTTGAATCAAGAATGACAACTTCTCCGTTTTCTATTTTAAATTGAAAAGGTTCTTCACTCCAGATTACATCTCCCTCGTTAGATAAAAGCAAAGGTTGCGCCTGATTTCCATACGTATTTCCGATCAGATTAGCTTCGTATTTTTCTGTAACGGGCATTAACTGCCCCTGCGAAGTTATACCTGCCCACCAAAGCTTTTCCTGAGCAATAATTGTTATCGAAATAAAAAGGAAAAATAAAAGTGCTACTATTGATTTCATAAATACAGCGGCGTTAGTTAGTTTATTTTAATGCCAAAAATAAAAGAATATAAAGAGCTTCAAAACTAAATTTTCTATTAAGAAATCTGAAAAACAACAGAACTAATATAGCAGATGGAAAAAGCCACCAATTCTTTCCTGAAAATAAATATTTTTGCTGAATGAGGAAAAACAATCACTGGACAATATTCAGTAACGGATTATCAATGAAATCCCGGTTTATTCAGGATTTGTTGAAAGGAGATGTTCCTGAAGAACTTGACGATTTCAAAAACAAACGGGGTGCACTTTTTTCAACATATACATTAGAACAATTTATTAAGGAAGAAGTTCTGCATGATAATTTCCAACTGTCAGAAGCAGCACAAAGAAGCATAAAAACCTTTTCGAGCGGAGAACAACGCAAAGCCCTGCTTCAACATTTATTATCATCCAAACCTGATTTTCTGGTGTTGGATAATGCTTTCGACATGCTGGATGCTACATCTCAACAGAATTTGTTGATTCAATTGGTAGAAATATCAAAAAACCTGCCCATTATACAAAGGATAAAACGAAAAGACAACCTGCTCTCTTTTATAAAAAACGCCTTGTTGGTTGAAAACGAACAGATAGTTTTTGCAGGAAGTTTGAGTGATTACATGAACCGGTATTTTACTGAAAATGCATTTTCCATGGAAGGAAATCTCCCGGCCCCTCTCAGCGAACAGGTAATCGTTTCTAACCCGCTTATTCAGTTTAACAATGTTTCAGTGAGTTATGGTGACCGAACGATTGTTGATAATATTAACTGGACCATTAATAAAGGCGATTTCTGGCAACTGAAAGGTCCAAATGGTTCGGGTAAAACAACACTATTGACCATGATCACCGGTGATAATCCCAAAGCTTACGGACAAGACCTGATACTTTTTGGAAACAAACGTGGTACCGGAGAAAGTATCTGGGATATAAAAAAGAAAATCGGGTATATCACCCCTTCCATGACTTCCCTTTTCCGGGGTTGGAACAGCGTAGAGAAAATGGTTATTTCGGGTCTGGTAGATTCTATCGGACTATACCAGAAACCAACAGAACTACAACGCAAACTGGCCGACCAATGGATTAAACTGATCGGATTGGGAGAACATAAACACACCCGTTTTTCCACGCTGGGAGAAGGGCAACAGTGTATGGTATTAATTGCCCGGGCAATGATTAAACATCCGTCACTGCTCATTCTCGATGAACCAACTCATGGACTGGATGATTATAATGCATCCATATTATCTGCCCTGGTGAACAAAATTGCGGCAGAAGGACAAACCACCATTATATTTGTTTCACACCGCAAAGAACCAGGGCTTAATCCAAAGAAAGTTTACGAACTACAACCTGATAAAACAGGTTCAAAGGGAATTATTATTCAAAATTCATAAACCTATTTTCCCTTACTCCGGTTTCATAGTTTAACTGTTTACCCACGTATGGATATTTATCGAAAACGTCTCCGTTGCCGAGGGTTCTGGGATCGCCCTGTGCTGTTAACTCGGCTTCCATTTGTTGACGTAAATGAATCTTTACATCTGCGTATTCCGGAAGTTCTGCCAGATTCGTCATACAATCCGGATCATTTTGAATATTATACAATTCCTCTTCAGGGCGCATAGCGAAACTCATCTCAAAATAATGATATTCTTCATCTTCCGGCAAAAGATCAGTGAGGTATTTTTTTGTAGGAGAATCGTCACAATTCCGGTAATAATATTCCGGATTACCAACCGGCCAGCGCTCGGGTTTAATATTGTGCACATATAAAAACTCATCGTTGCGAATGGCTCGCACAGGATACGCCAAATCAATCCCGTCCTGATTAGCCCGCCCAACATCGTGCCTTTCTTTTCCCAGCAATACATGATCGCGGTTTTTCTCAATCCTACCCGATTCTTTCGATTTCAGTAATTCAAGAAAACTACTGCCTGTCATTTGCTCGTGAGGTTTCAGTCCAACAGCTTCTATAATTGTTGGAGCAACATCAGGAAAACTGACAAAATCTGTAATCTTTCTTCCCGGCTCAATTACGCCTTTCCAATAAGCGACCATCGGAACGTGAAATCCTTCTTCGTAAATCTGTCCTTTTACGCGCGGGAAAGGCATACCATGATCAGAGGTTACGAGGATTAAAGTATTATCCATTAAACCATGTTCTTCCAATGACTTAATGGCACGTCCGATGTGGGTATCGTACCATTCCACTTCAATAGCATAATCCTGTAAATCACCACGGATCGTTGCATTATCAGGATAAAAACCGGGAACATCTGCTTCTGCCGGATCCTTCCCTGCCTTTTTCCACGAATCCAATTCATAAACACGATGTGGCTCTTTTGTTCCCAGCCAAAAACAAAATGGTTTTCCATCGGTGTTTTTATCCAGGAAAGCCTCAAAATTAGCGGCATAATCAATATTAGCAATTCCGGTATACGGTGGATCCAGTTTAATATCGTTATACACAGGTCCGGCCGGATTGTGCTCGGTGTCATAATCGCCGGGGCCCCATCCTTTTCCGGTAAATCCAACGTGGTATCCGGCCTCCATCAACAAATGCGGGTAGTATTTAAATTCAGCCGGGAAATGCGGATAGTGGTTGCAGGCTTCTTTTAACTGCCAGCTGTATTTACCGGTAACCAAACAAGCACGGGCCGGTGCACATTTGGGATTACAGTTATAGGCATTGGTAAAAACAACTCCTTCTTTTGCCAGTCGGTCTACAGCCGGAGTATTTACCCAGTCGCAGCCATAGGCGCCGAAACTTTTCATGGAAGCATCGTCGGCTATACAAAAAAGGATATTGGGTTGTTTCTGCTCTTCCTTTTCTATCTGATTTACACAAGAACTAAAGGTTAACAGGAGAATTACAGTCAATAAAATTATAGGTTTCATTTTGGTTTATTATTAGGTTTATTTCTATTCATAAAAAGCTTCGGGCAAACCTTTCTGCGGCATTTTCGAGATACCTGCCGGAATTTTTAATCGAATCCTCCGGATTCTTCGCCTGCTCCATCATTTCCGAAATATAATCAATTTTATATTCTTCGAGCTGACTCCTGTCCAGTTCACTCACACCACAAAAAACCGCTAATCTCTGATTGGTACGCGATTCCAGAACTCCTTTTATTACTTTCCCGGAAAAAGTCTGTTCATCAAATTTTCCTTCTCCTGTAATAATCCAATCGGCATCAATTATTTTTTCATCAAAACCGGCCACTTCTTTAACAAGGCTTGTTCCCGAATTCAATTCAGCATTAAGAAATAAAATACTACCGGCACCTAAACCACCTGCAGCCCCGGCACCCGGGATACTTTGTAAATCCTTACCAAACTGATCTTTAACCACATTATTAAAACTCTGTAATCCCAGATCAAGTTCTTTTACGATCTCAGGGCTGGCACCTTTTTGAGGGGAATAAATATATGCAGCACCATTTAATCCGTATAACGGATTATCAACGTCGCAAGCCACTTTAAAACGAACGGATTTAATTTTAAGATCAACCTCAGAAGTATCGATGAATTCCAGTTTATTTAAATCCTCTCCACGCCCCAGCAACTCAGTTTTATTCTTATCGAAAAAACGAAAACCAAGTGCACGGGCCATACCCATTCCTGCATCGTTGGTAGAACTACCACCAATTCCCAGTATAATTTGCTGAACTCCCCGCTCAATGGCATCAATTATCAGTTCTCCGGTTCCGAAAGTACTGGTTCGCAAAGGATCTAATTCATCGGTTTTTAATAAACGAATTCCCGATGCTTCAGCCATTTCAATAAAAGCCATTTTTTCAGAGGCAGAGTACAAATAACTAGCTTCGATTTTCCGCATCAAAGGGTCATTTACTAAAACTCTCAGATATTCGCCACCTGTATAATATTGAAGTGCTTCAACAGTGCCATCTCCTCCATCTGCCAATGGAAGTTTAATAATTTCAACAGCATCAATAACTTTTTTTATACCGCGTTCAACAGCATCACAAAACTGTATCCCGGTAAGCGATCCTTTAAACTTATCTGGTGCTACTACAATTCTCTTCATAGAACTAAAATAGAAATATTTCGGGAAACAATTCAGAAACCTGCATTTGATATAGAATAGTCAAGTAATATTTGCAATAAAAATCTAATTTAAAAGATAAAATTTAAAGATAGCTGTGGAAGTGAAATACACAGTAATTAATTTGCGATAATTCCTCTCATTGCCGACCAGAGAATAAATCAACCGATAAATTAATTCAATTCCCCGACATTTTCTACGAAACATAAGATATATTAAATACCTTCAAGATATTATCATTCCAAACAAAAACACATGATGGACACATTAGAATCAGACAACGAAGAATCAAACAGAATGTTACCTCAAACATTCAATCGCAAAATTCAACAGAACGCAATTACACCGGCTTTAGTAGCCAGACAGTCTAATCTAATCCATAAGAAAGTCAGACCGCCTACACTGTCATTGACAATCAGATTTCAAACAATCACTTATAAATCAAATTATTCTCAATTCATTAATATTTAAACTTTATAATTATGACATTTTTAGGAATTATAGTTCTCATTATCGGATTGGCAACCTTCTTTTTCGCAAAACTCGAAAAAGCAAGTAAAGCTCCAGCATGGTTATCAGGAATTCATGCAAAACACGGACACATTCTAATTATTATTGGTATTACTTTAATGGTTACCAAGTATCTCTTCTTTTTTGCCGATCGTGGCTTCAATTACCTGCTTGTATCTCCAACCGGTAGAATGAGCGCTGTAATGGAGCAAGGTATTAAATGGCGGGGATTAGCAAAAATTGATAAATGGCAAAAATATATCGATGTAAAGGTAGTGAGCAAGGAAACCGAATCGGATGTTGATGAACTGGAAGGAGTAATGAATCCGGTACCCATCCGTTTTATCGATCAGGTTACAGCACAGGGCCATGTTTCACTTCGGTTTCAGTTGCCTGACGATGAGCCTTCGTTTATCAATTTAGCAGTTAAATACCGCACCATGAGTAACCTGGTTAATAATACGATTATTCCTACAGTGCGCGAACAACTCATTAATACCGGTTACATGTTTGCTGCCCAGAATTACATTTCAGGAGAAGCACAATCGTTCCGCCAAACATTTGAAGAACAGTTAAAAGACGGTACATATGCCGTAAATAAAATTGAGGTAAAAGACACTATTTTCAACGAAATTGATATGACCGATAAACAACGTACCATAAAAGAAATTGAAACCAGTTACCGGGTTGAAAAAATTCTGGAGCATGGAATACCCAAACGTATTCCACATGAACTCTCCGAAAACAACATTATTGTTTCGCAGGTAATTGTGGATAAAATCGATTTGGAAGCAACCTTTAAACAACGGTTGGAAGCTCAGCGTGACGAATCGGCCAAACGTCAGTTGGAACAACAAAAGATTGAAACAGCCAAAGCCGAACAACAAAGAATTGTTGCACAGGGTGAACGCGATAAAGCGGCTGAGCGTGTGACACAGGAAAAAGAACAGGTGAAAGCTTTAATTGCCATTGAGACAAAATTAAAACAGGAAGAAACCAATAAAAAACTGGCAGCAATTGCCCTTGAAACAGAGCGACTGAATGCGCAAAAAGTCAAGGTAAAAGCCGATGCAGATGCATACGAAATTGCAAAAAAGGTGAATGCCGGTATTACTCCTGAAATTAAATTACGAATGGAACTCGACCGTGATGTGAAGGTTGCCAGTGAAATTTCGAAAATAAAATTCCCGGAGACCATGATCATTGCTGACGGGAAAAATGGCACACCTCTGGAAAGTCTTATTGGAGCTGCTATGGCTAAACAGTTGCAAACAACAAAAAAATAAAATCAGCTCAAAAGTTAGGCTTAATAAAAAATCCATTCCTGTCGGGAATGGATTTTTTATATAATCTCTTTTAAATACTGTTTTAAACCTTAGGCAATTGCCATTGATCGCGATAAGTAACTTTCGATAATTGATTACCGATATCTTCTTTAAACGATTTTGTTGCATCGTCATAGTGAAGAATTTGTCCGGCGCGGTAAGCCATATTCCCCATTTCTGCAACAATAGTTGTTTTGGCACCAACTTCTATCGGCGCATTTAATGTTCCACCTTCGCGAATACACGACAACAAGTTCTGAACATGCTCATCTTGACCATCGCCGTAATTCTGTTGTACTTTTCCTTCGAAAAACGGTCCCTTTAATTCTTTACTATTATCTGGCAACAATTCATATCCGCTACGGGAAACGACCAGTGTACCTTTCTCTCCAACGAAAGCCACTCCATGACCACGTTTGTATGGACCAATTCCGGGATTCAATCCACATTCCCAAATCATCATATGTTTTGGATATTTATACAGAGCCTGCTGGATATCAGGAGTTTCTATAGCACCTTCTTCATGATAAAAAATACCGCCACCTGGACTTATTGACTCGGGCATTCCGGCATCCATACCATGCAAAGCAAAATCGAGCAGGTGAACTCCCCAGTCGGTCATAGCACCACCGGCATAATCGTACCACCAACGGAAATTGTAGTGAAAACGATTCAGGTTAAACGGACGTTTAGGTGCAGGTCCAAGCCACATATCGTAGTCAACATAGTCGGGAGCTTCTGCATCGGGCATAACAGGATAAGGCGTATCATAACCTTTATAAATCCACGCTTTTACAAGATGTACACCTCCCAGAATACCTGATTTTACAATTTCAGAAGCTTCGAACCAGTGTTTCGAACTGCGTTGCCACATCCCCACCTGACAGTATAAATCAGGATGTTTTGCCTGAGCTGCAACCATGGCGTTACATTCTTCAATACTGTGTCCCATAGGTTTCTCAACGTAAACATGTTTCCCTGCTTCTAAAGCCATCATCATCTGTATTGCATGCCAGTGATCGGGAGTACCGATTATTACTGCCTGGATATCTTTGTTATCCAGTACCTGCCTGAAATCCTTATAGGTTGCAGGACGTTTTCCGGTCATTTTTTCAACCTCGGCGGCCTTGCTTTCCAGTACGTTACTGTCAACATCACATAGAGCCAAACAGTCTACATTATTTCCTTTTTTCAAAAAACTCTTCAGGTCACTAAAGCCTTGTGACCGGCATCCAATTAATGCCACATTAACCTTTTCGGCAGGTGATGCACAAGCATTTAAAATGGTTGGAGCTACACCAACCGCTGCTGCTACCATGGCCGAATTTTTTAAAAAATCTCTCCTGTTCGTATTCATTTTGTTTAAATTTTAATGTTTTTATGGCTTCTTCGAAAAACGAATTACCTATTAGATTTAATTGATTTATTATGATTTTTATATTTTGTTGAAACGAGAGAAAATAAGATGTTACTCAACCCCCTCCTTCATAATATTTATAATTTTCTTTGCACTCAATTTTCCCGAATAAACAATGAGGGAATATTTTAAAACCAAGGGATCATCCATCGGGATTTCCACTGCATTTTTTCCAGGCCAGGCCGCATTTTGCATACTGTTTTTTGCACGCAATATCCACGACTGCGGATAACCCGGATTTTCCGGATTGTCTACAATAACTATTCCACCCTTTGTTCCGTTTGTATCTACCTTTCCTGAGACATTAATATAACCAGGAGATCTAACAGCCGTAACTTCGGGTACCACTTCCCCATTTACTCCCGAAAAAGAAACATCCTCAGGCAAAGCCAATCGTACCGAAAAACCACTGTATCCTTTTTCATCTTCCGATCCGCCTATTCGTAAATTCTGTTCCTGTGCCTCCAACCTGATCTCAAAATCAATTCTTCTGTAATTAACCTTTTGAGGATGAATAACGATCTTCCCAAATTCTTTAATATAGGGAACCTTTTCTCCTGCTTTTCGCCATAGAGGTGATAACCAGTCAACTTCGGTTTGAAGGACAACTTCACCTGTAGTATGTTTCAGAAATTCAAAGTCAATGATTTTTTGCTCAAAGTCTTTTATTTCCCATGGATCTCCAATACGTTTATCTCCGATCCAAACCTGGTGCCATGCCCAAAAAACACCCCGGTGATGCAAATGATCGGCGGGAAAATCTTCAGTCAGTTCTTTTCCGTAAATGCCCCACAGAGGATGAATGTAATTGTTTCGCTCATATTTTCCATCTTCATTTTTTGGTGTCATCTGGTAAAAAAGAACATTATCACCATCTTCTCTAATTAGAATTCCTTCATCCGTTTTTACCATTTTCATCTGTGCACCCGACACAAAAAAACAGGCCATAAAAACAACAAAAAACCAGAGTTTTCTATACGTCATAATTCATCCTCCTTTTCTAAAATAGTAAGTTTTGTAATTACGTCGTTATCAGCGTACTCGCATTCGAGTATCTCAATCCCATTAAATTGGTCAGATAAAATTGCTTTATCATTTTCAGGTAAAATCAGCCAGATGGTAGAGATAAATGCACCCATCGTAGCCGATGAGCTTTTTACTGAAACCGTTTTTACTCCTTCAACCGGTAAACCTGTTGCAGGGCTAATTATTAACTGAGATTTCATCCCTTCCCCGTCATCGCGAATATAGGTAGTTCCCATGGTTGATACAGTCTGACCACTTACCTCAAATACCTGTAAAAATTCGTTGGGTTTTTGCTGGTTTCTGATTCCTATGGGCCACGGTTCACCATTTGGATGTGTTCCTATTGCAAGTATGACCTCCTCGTCGAAACTGATAATTGCTTGTTCAACTCCCTGATCGAGAAGCATTGGTTTTATCAGGTCTAATGCAAATCCTTTTTCGATAAAACCGAAATCAAGCTCCATTTCATTTTCCAAAAATCGAATTCTCTTGTTTTCTGTATCGAATTCTATTTTTTCGAATCCACACTTTTTCCGAACCGTTTCAAGTTCCTGCTCGTTAGGTCGTTCATTTTCGTACCAGAGTTTTTGCAACGGAGCTACGGTAACATCGAAAGCCCCGTTACTAATCTGGTAAAAATCACTGGAAATACTTAATATTTCCCAAAGTTCATCTCCCACCTCCAGCCAGGTTGATTTTGTACCATTATTGATTTCCCAAATGGAAGAAACCAGGCTGTGGCGACTAATTGTATTTTCAAGAAGATCGACTTCTTTTTTTATATCCTGAAAAATTCGTTTGGCAGAATCAGCATCAACATTAGGGAGAACCACATGGCAGTGACTCCCCATAGCATAAAATGTATCGCTAAATATGGTAGGTTCGATCATCGTTTATAGTTTTACCGGTTGTTTTATGAAAAGTAAATTTATAAAACTCACTTACAATACCGACCAATAAATTGATTTTTACCTCACGAAATTACTTTAAAGTTTATAAAATTGCTCCCATCCTTTTCGTGGCGGTGCTCCTTTTAACAGGTCATTGGCCACTTTATTGTTTGTAATCTGACCTTTTTTACGATCAAATTCAATTTTTGTATTCAATCGCTGGGCAATCGTTCCCAGGCAGAACACCTGACTTAGAGGCCCTGATATTTCGAATGGTGAACGAGTTTTTTCCTCTCCTTTGGCAGCTTTTACAAAATTCTCGAAATGATTTGAAGGACTCTCGGGAACTTCAGGCAATTTTGATTCCATATCCCTGGCGGCTTCTTCGGGTATAATAGACAGTGTACTTCCGTGTGAACCACCCTTGAAAGTTAAGTCTTTACCATAAATTTCTTTACCTGCACCCAACTTGGCAGGTTGCATAACTCCATTGCTGGCAGGTGGTATATTCGGATCAACTTCCAACTCTCCATAACCTTCGGGTACCTGTGGTATATTATTCATTCCGTCGTACCAGGTAATGGTACAGGCCGGCATACTTTTACGTTTTGGGAATTTAAATTCCAAGGTAGATGCCTGCGGGAAGAACAACTTATTATGTCCTTCGATTTTTACAGGATTTACTTCGTAAGGTAATCCCAATTCAAGGAATTCATGAGCAGTATCCATAATATGTGCGCCCCAGTCTCCCAGTGCACCCATTCCGTGCTCGTACCAGCAACGCCACTGTCCGTTAATAAAATCTTCGTGGTAACCATGGTGTTTGGCAGTCATCAACCAAACATCCCAATCCAGCGTATCAGGGATATTCGGATTAACCGGAAATTCAGTCATATTGGTATCCCAGCCATGCCAGCGACGACGTCCGTTCATATGAGCTGTTATTTTAGTAACATCCTTTATAATTCCGGCTTCAACCCAAGCTTTAAACTGGAAGTAGTTTCCTTCAGAATGTCCCTGATTACCCATCTGGGTAGCCACTTTATACTTTTTAGCGGCTTTTATTAATAATTCCGATTCGTGATAAGTTCTTGTTAATGGCTTCTCTACATAAACATGCTTACCCAGCGACATGGCCAAAATAGCAATTGGAAAATGCGAAAAGTCGGGAGTTCCAACACATACAGCATCAAAATCTTTCACTGCTTTTTCAAACATTACCCTGAAATCCTGGAATTGTTTGGCTTTTGAATGTTCTTCTATACTTTGTGTAGTATGTTTGGCTCCCATATCCACATCGCAAAGAACAGTGGTATTCACCAAACCGGTACTATTAAATGCCCTTAATATTTGTCCTCCGCGGTTACCAATACCACAAAAAGCCATATTTACTTTATCGCTTGGGGCAACTACTCGCGAACTGATTACTTCACCTGCTGCATTCTTTATTTCATCTTTCGCAAACAATACATGCGAGGGAACAATAGTCAGAGCACCAATAGTTGTCGCTGACTTTTTTATAAATTTTCGCCTTGAAGTCATTTTAATGATTAGTGTTATTATTTTAGTTATTGCTTTTAAGCAATCGATTGCAAATAAAAAAAGAGAGAAAGGATTTAAAAAAATCCTTTCTCTGTATAAATATCAAACTCTCTAGATTTCCACTTTCCAGTTCGGATCATATTCGCGTCCCCAAAGCTTCATCGCTTCGCGGTCGAACATCATACCTGTTTTAGTGCAAATATCAAATCCATGACCAATGCGGTAAGCAACATTGGAATAGTGTACCATGGCCTGGCTAATGGCACCTTCGGCAATATGCGAATTCAGTTTACCGTTATTTCGTATTCCGTCTAACCAGTTAGCAATGTGTCTGGTAGTAGTGGCACCACCTCCACCAAGAGCTGTTCCGGCTTCCTGGGTTGCAGACTTGCTGTCTTTAATAATCTTTCCGCTTCTGTCGTAAAGAATATATTTTCCACGGTCGACATAAACAGTTCCTTCGCTTCCAAAAATAATAGTACCACGACCACCCTGTCCGTATGTATCGTGTGCGTTACGGCTGCGGCCATCCCATTTAATTACTTTATCGCCTTCGAATAAGAAAGTAGCATCCATGGTATCGTACATTTCCCAACCATCGGCGAAGAAATGACGTTTACCTGCTTCAACATGCACATTATTCGGAAAGCCAACCTGAAGTGCCCAACGAGCAACATCCAACTCGTGTGTAGCATTATTTCCTGTCTCGGCAGTACCGTAATTCCAGCCGTACCAGTGCCAGTTGTAATCCCATGTTTCAGACGTATATTCGCGGTGAATAGCCGGTCCTTGCCAGATTTCCCAATCCAATCCTTTTGGTACAGGAGCTTTTTTCTGCACAGGAACTTCTCCCCTTCCGTTACAGTAAAATGCAACCGCACGATAAGGTACACCTATAATTCCGTTATGAATGTCTTTAATAATTTCAATGGTGTGAGCCGATGAACGTTGCTGGTTACCCATCTGTACAACTTTATTGTACTTTTCGGCAGCCTTCACAATCATTTCATTTTCATTCATATCGTGGCTACACGGTTTTTCAACATAAACATGTTTTCCAGCCTGCATCGCCATAATCGAACCAGGAGTATGCCAGTGGTCAGGTGTTGCGTTAATAATACAATCTACATCTTTATCGGCCAAAACTTTTCTGAAATCATTTTCCAGCTTTGGTTTATAGTCGATATGTTTAGCAAAATTGGCTGCAGCACGTTCGCGCTGAGATTCCATTACATCGCATAAATATTTCAACTCAACGTTGTTTTCTTTCATGCCAATTGGCTCGTAATAGGCTCCCAAACGACGTCCAAGGCCCATAATTGCGATATTCAGTTTATCGTTTGCTCCTATTATTCTTCCGTAACTTTTAGCTGACATTCCCATTGCTGTTCCTCCAACAGCTACACCTGCTGCTCCAGCAGATACTTTCTTTAAAAAATCTCTTCTATTTGTACTCATGTTAGTCGTAGTTATATTGAATTACAAAGTTGCTAATACTCCTCTCATAAAACCAAAGCTTTCCATCATTGCCGGTAGCGGATCATCTCCTTCTTCCTCGTATTCCAAAGCAAGATTTCCTTTATATCCCTGTTTTACCACTGATTTTATAAAGGAAGTGAAATTAATTACACCGCGGCCAATTATACAGGTTTTGCCATCGGCATCGGCTTGGGTAACATCTTTAATATGGATATCGAAAACACGATCAAAAAAATCTTCTAAATCCTGTTCCGGATCGCGATTAATACGTTTTGTATGACCAATATCGATACAAAGTCCCATTCTTTTGTCCATATCCTTGATGCGTACGTATGCACTCTCTGCACTTGGATAAACTTTATCGCCCGGGCCATGATTATGGATGGCCAATTTGATATCGTATTCTTTCACTTTCCCTTCCGCATATTCAAGTAATTCGTGCGATGGCACTCCAACAATCATTTCCATGCCGGCAGCTTTGGCGTATTTAAATGCCTGATCCACATCTTCTTTACTTTTCATATAAATTACACCACCTCCATAAAGTTTGATGCCTTTTTGCTTGCAAAGAGCCACAGCCTTATTAATAGTTGCCTCATCTGAATCGAGTGGAAGATGTCTACTTTTAAGACAAATGCGGTCAATTCCACATCTTAAAGTCATATCCAAAGCTTCTTCCAACGGAAATTCCCTTAACGAAAAGGAAGCTATTCCAAGTGTAAATCCATAGTCTTTCTTTTTATTTCCAGCTTCACTTACCGAAGCGTTTGCCAAACCAGGAACAGCTGCGGCAGCAACACCAATTCCGGCAGCCTTCAAAAAGTTTCTTCTATTGGTCATATATTATAGCTCCCTGATTTTTAGACTTCTGTAATGTACATTATCGTTATGATCCTGTAATAAAATGGGACCTTTCTTAGCCAATCCAAAATTCTCGAATTCAGCATATTTACTTCGGGCAACAAGTGCCTTATAAATATTATCTCCGCGGGTATACTCAACCACTTTCCGTCCGTTTAACCAATGTTCTACCTTACCACTTGGATAAACAACAATACGTCCACGGTTCCATTCGTTTGGCCCTTTGGTAAAACGGCCTTCTTTGGTTGAAGGAATAAGATCGTAAAGCGATGACATGGTGCGATTATTAACTACACCCTTTTTCGCATCAGGATGTCTCTCATCATCCAAAATCTGGTACTCAAGACCCAACGAAGGACCATTATTTCCAATTCCATATTTCACACCGCTGTTTGCACCTTCGGTATACATAAAGTCGAACTTAAGCTCAAACGGACCATATTCCTTTTTCGTAATAATATCGCCACCACCACCATTGGATAATACTGATAATATACCGTCTTTAACTTCCCAGCCTTTAGCAGGAAAATCATCAGCTTTAGCGCTTTTCCAGCAATCGGTTGATTTACCATCGAACAATAATTTAAAGCCTTGTTTCCTTTCAACAATGTTTAAATCGTTCGCCACCAGGTTTTCAACATGAATATCGGCATATAATGCCGGTTCCAGTTTTTCAGTTTTAATGCGGACATTCCGCCATTTAATCTGGTGCCCCACTTTATCCTTGTTACTGCCTATTCCGTGAACCTGCAATGCAATGAAACCTTCCGAAGTCATATCATCGATTACATGAGCACATGGGATATCATTTAACCAAGTACGTATAGAATTTCCAATACATTCGATACGATACCTATTCCATTCTCCCATCTTTAGTGCACTTTGAGCCTTTGGATTTAAATCAAGAGGATACAACCAGCCACGTCGGGCCTCGTCGTATATTCCTCCACTCCAGGCTCTGGTTGATGGATCCACCTCACACTGATATCCATGAACACGACCATTGTTATATTCCGGAAGGCTTAAACTCCTAAACTGAATTCCAGAATTCATATTAGGTTCAACTAAAAGTTCAACCTCAAAAATAAAATCTGAATAATTCTTTTCAGTACATAAAAAGGAATTTGGAGTATTCAAAACAGTGGTTCCAACAATTACTCCGTCTACAACTTCATATGTGGCTTCACCATTTCGTTGTACCCATCCATCTAAATTCTCACCATTAAACAGGTAAGTCCAGTCATCTTGGGCCATAACCAAATTGCTGGCGCCAAGTGTAATTAATAAAATAAAGATTAGATTTTTCATAAAAATTACAGAATTAAGTTTTCGCTGATTTATCTTCCGTGTACGAACACGGTGAAGGCAAAATTAACTATTTTTACATAGCAGCGGCAATGTTTAATAACAGATTTTCTTAATTAGAATGATTATACTTTTCGCTAATAAAGATACAAAAAGTTAAAATTTGTACTATTCTCTTACACTCCCCTGACTCTAAACCACATACAAACGTTCCTGTTTTAAAGAAACACTATAAGTGTCTGCACTACACGTTTTTAATAAAAATTGGATACCACCATAAACCCGCAAAAAGTTTCCATGAAAGTATTAATAAAAAAATACCGGCTTGCTTTCCAATTTCTGAAGCAAGCCGGTAATTTATATCCACTCCTCAAACAGAGTGTATATTGAACCTATTGTATATTAGCTATTCCGAAATTCCAATCTGATCGAAAATAAAGGCGTATTCGAGTGCTGTTTCTTTTATCCATTCAAACCTGCCCGACGCGCCACCATGACCATAATCCATATTTATATGGAAAATCAATGGATTATCGTCGGTTTTCAATTCCCGAAGCTTGGCAACCCATTTGGCAGGTTCCCAATATTGTACCTGCGAATCGTGCAAACCGGTTGTTACCAACAGGGCAGGATAATCTTTTGCCTCCACCTGATCGTATGGCGAATACGAAAGCATATAATCGTAATATTCCTTCACTTTTGGATTTCCCCATTCATCGAACTCACTGGTGGTTAAAGGAATACTTTCGTCGAGCATGGTTGTTACCACATCAACAAAAGGAACAGCAGCAATAACGCCTTTGTATAATTCAGGACGAAGATTTATACATGCACCCATTAATAAACCACCGGCACTTCCGCCCATAGCGAATAGTTTTTCATTATTGGTATAACCGTCGTCTATTAAATACTGTGCGCAATCGTTAAAATCAGTGAAAGTATTCATCTTCTTCAACAGCTTTCCATCCTCGTACCACTGACGACCATTAACCTGCCCTCCCCGAATATGAGCAATGGCATAAACAAATCCCCTGTCGAGCAAAGGCAAACGCCTTAACGAAAACATCGGATCAATGGTATGTCCATACGAACCGTAACCATAAAGTAAAGTTGGATTATTTCCATTTTTTACCATGCCTTTTTTATATACAATTGACATGGGAATTTTGGTACCGTCGCCGGCAGTAGCATAAATCCGTTTTGTTTCGTAATCGTCTTTATTAAATCCTCCCAGAATTTCAGTTTGTTTCAATAAAGTTCTTTCTTTTGTTTTAAGATTATAATCGAAAATAGAATTAGGCGTCGTTAAAGAACTGTAACTAAATCGGAAGATGTCAGTATCAAAGTCAAGATTTATATTCGAATAGGCGGTGTAAACCTCTTCATCAAAATCAATATAATACTCCTCTCCTTTCCAGGGAATGATGCGCAAACCGGTAATTCCCTCTTTTCTTTCCGAAACAACCAGATAGTCTTTAAAAATATCGAAATCTGAAAAATAAACATCACTTCGGTGACCGATTACTTCTGTCCAGTTTTCCTTAGTCGTTTTACCAACTGGTGTTTTCATCAAACGGAAATTTTTCGCATCGAGATTCGTTCGAATGTAAAAATCATTACCAAAATGATCGACTGAATACTCTAATTCACGTGTTCGCGGTTGGATAATTTTGAATTCACCTTCAGGATTGTCTGCTTCTAAGTACCGATATTCTGAAGTCAAAGTACTTTCACTACCAATCATCAGGTATTTTTCTGACTTTGTTTTATAAATAAAAGTGGAAAAAGTTTCATCCTCCTCAAAAAATACCAACTCATCATCTTCTGCAGGAGTACCCAAAACATGTTTCATAATTTTCTCTGAGCGCAGAGTAACATCATCCTTTAGTACATAGTAAATGGTTTTATTATCGTTCGCCCAAACAGCTCCGCCGGTAGTCATTGGAATAGCATCTTTCAACACTTCGCCTGTCTCCAGGTTTTTAAAGTGGATGGTATATTTTCTCCGGCTAACAGTATCTATTCCATAAGCCAACATTTTGTTATCGGGACTTACCGACATTCCGCCAACCATAAAAAAATCGTGACCTTCGGCCAATTCATTTTCATCCAGCAGAATTTCCTCGTCCGCTTCAAGGCTGCCTTTTTTCCTGCAATTTACATCGTATTCTTTCCCGGGAAGTTGCTTATAATAATAGTAATAACCATTGTGCTTGTATGGCACCGACTCATCTTCCTGTTTGATTTTCGACTTTATCTCCTCATACAATTTATCCTGAAGTGCTTCTGTATGCTTCATCGCTGCATCTTTGTAGGCATTCTCCGCCTCCAAATGGGCAATCACTTCGGGATTCTCGCGTTCGTTCATCCAGTAGTAATTATCAATTCGGGTTTGATCATGAGTTGTTAACTCTTTTGGGATTTTCCGGGCTACAGGTGGCATCATTTTTTCACTTTTTGTACAGGCCGACAAAAATAAGAAGATTAATATCGGCAGAGAAATCAGATTTTTCATATGGTGTAATTTTTTATTTAGCAGCATAGGCTATATGTCAAATGTATATATGTTTTGTTACAGAAATTACGATATTTGCCATTATTATTCTATGCAAACAGAAATAACCATACTTATATACTTTTTGTTTATTATTGGCATTGGTATTTATTCTGCCTTTCGAATAAAAAAGCCTGAAGATTATTATGTAGCCGGCAAAAAAGCAGGACTAATTCCGGTTACCGGAAGTTTACTGGCCACAATCCTTGGAGGTTCAGCTATTTTAGGCACCATCGAATTAAGTAAAAACACAGGATGGGCCGCCCTTTGGTTTTTGTTCTGTGCTTCACTGGGACTGTTCATTTTAGTTCCAATTTCGAAACGTGTTAGTCGATACGGACACTATACCCTGCCGGAGTTACTTGGATTGTTTTATGGTAAAAAGGCCGAAACCATTGCGTCCATTATTATCCCGCTGGCATGGTTAGGTATTGTTGCTGCACAAATTATTGCTGCTGCTAAAATTCTTAGCGGACTTGAATTTATTTCGTATCGGTATGCCGCCATCGTTTCAGGAGCTGTTTTTATTATTTATACTTTGCTGGGTGGCCAACTGAGTATTCTAAAAACAGACACCTTGCAATCGGTATTAATTGTAGCCGGACTGCTGGCTTTATTCATTTCAATTCCCGGACATACCGATTCTACACTAATCGAACCGCTGAAATTCAGCGCGTTATTTAACGACAAATTTTCAATACTCGATTTGGTAGTTCTAATATTAACCTACTCGGTAACCTTTGTAGTTGGGCCTGATATTTATTCGCGGGTGTTTTGTGCCCGCGACGAAAAAACAGCCTCCCGAAGTGTTATTTCTGTGGCCATTCTGCTCATACCCATCTCATTCATTCTAACATATCTGGGATTATTCTCACAAACAAATGAAGCAGGCCTGATTGCTTTTGCAGCCGATGTAATTCCACCATGGGCCTACGGGCTTTTTATTGCGGCACTGCTTTCTGCGGTAATGTCATCAGCCGATACTACACTTTTAACTTCATCGATGATTTTAAGTGAATTAATAAACGGAAACCTGGAAAAAAAATCGGCACTCCTTTACACCCGTTATTTAATAGTCCTTATTGGTATTTTAAGTGTATTTATCGCCCTGTTTATAACTTCAATAATTCAATCTCTGTTACTGGCCTTAAGTTTTTTCTCGGGAGCATTTGTTATTCCTGTACTTGCCGGGCTTTTAAAATTAAAGGTGAATAAAAGAAATGTCATTACTGCTATGATCGCCGGAGGTATGACTGCACTGGCCGGAAAGCTTGTCGGCATTCCTGGCAATACAGAAGCAGGGAACTTCATTATTATTTTGAGTTATTTTGTAAACGGAGCAATTCTTTTTTACAAACAAAAGGCAGATTAGCCCGCTCTGTAAATACAATTTAAGTATAAAATATTAACAATTCAGTTCTTCTGTAAACGTGTTGCAGAACGGAAGCGAATAAATTATATATTTATCGTTTTAAGATGCTTTTATCATTTCGTAATGATAATGTTAGAGGGGACACTACATATCATTCTATGATGAACATAATCTGCTAAACTTATCTTATTGACTATGGAGGACGGTATAAAATACAAGAAACTTATAGAAAGCCTTGGTAATGAGTATTTCTTTTATTCGCACAACCTCGATGGAGCATATCTCTACATGAGCCCTTCGGTTGAAACGGTGCTGGGTTACACGGTGGAAGAAGCCAAGCTGGGTCTTGTTAAACACATGACCGACAGCAAATTAAACAAAAAGACCATTAAAATCCTTAAAAAAAGCGCCACCGGAGAAAGACAAAAAACCTTTCAATTTGAACTGTTTGCAAAAGACCTGTCGAAAAAGGTAATTGAAATTACAGAATCGCCATTATACGACGATAAAGGGGAATTAATTTCGATAGAAGGTGTTGCGCACGACATTACACAAAGTGTTAAACGTTCGAAGACCATAAAAAAACAGAATAAGCTCTTAAAGCGTCAAACCGAGGAACTGGAAAAAACGATTGATAACCTCAAAAGAACGCAGTCTCAACTCGTACAATCGGAAAAAATGGGAGCGCTGGGTAACCTGATTGCAGGAATTGCCCACGAGATTAACACTCCAATTGGTGCCATTAATGCTTCAGTTGATAATATTTCAAAATCGCTCGACGAATCGCTCGATAACCTTTATGAGCTTTTTACTAAACTCTCAAGAGAAGAATTGGTGGTGTTTCTGAGGATTATTAATATGATCGACCGAAAAAAGGCACCTCTCATTTCAAGAGAAAAAAGAAGGTACAAAAAGGAAGTTAAAGAAAAACTGAATGAAGCAGGTTTTGAGAACTGTTATGCTTTAACCGATTACCTGATTTACTTAAACTTATACGAGCAGGTTGATTCAATTATTCCTCTTTTGGATATCAAAGATCCCGAGTTTGTATTAAAATCAATCAAGGATATTTATTCGGTTCGCAAGAATTCAGAAAATATCAAGTTGGCTGTAGACAAAGCTTCCAAGATTGTTTTTGCATTAAAACGATTTATCCATAAAGACCAGGGAGGAGAAAAGGAAAAAGCAGATCTGGTTGAAAATATCGAGATGGTTCTTACCCTCCACCATAACAGATTAAAGCAGGGCATTGAAGTTATTCAGGATTACGAACCGATACCACTTGTCAGCTGTTATCCCGACGAATTAGTGCAGGTTTGGACCAACCTAATTTCAAACGCCATTCAGGCTATGGATAATATTGGAGAATTAAAAATTAAGATAAAAAATCTGGGAGAACGTGTTCAGGTACAAATAACGGATACCGGATGTGGTATTCCTGAAGAAAACAAAAAGAAAATATTTGAGCCATTTTTTACAACTAAAAAAGCAGGAGAAGGAACAGGTATAGGGCTCGATCTGGTTGCCAAAATTATTGAAAAACACCAGGCCACACTCGATTTGGAAAGTACAGTGGGCGAAGGAACCACTTTTACCATTATTCTACCAGTAAATTAATTGTGATGAAGAAAAAAGCAATCGTATGTGTCGACGATGAGAGCATCATTTTAGACAGTCTTGGTGAGCAGATTAGAAATATTTTTGGGACTGAATACCTTTACGAATCGGCAGAAAATGCGGAAGAAGGAATTGAAGTAATTGAAGAACTCACTGAAGAAGACATTGACGTACTGGTAATAGTTTCTGACTGGCTGATGCCGGGAAAGAAAGGGGATGACTTTTTAATTGAAGTTCACAAAAAGTTTCCTAAAATTGTAAAAGTTATGCTAACCGGGCAAGCCAACGAATCGGCTATACAAAATGCAATTAAAAATGCCGATTTGCATGCCTACCTAAGTAAACCATGGACTTCAGAAGATCTGGAGCAGGTGATCAAGTCCGGATTAATGAAAATTGAAAATAAGGGTTAAATGAAAAAACAGACTATCTTGTGTGTTGACGATGAGGAGATAATCCTCGAGGCACTACAGGAACAACTCGATTCATCCTTCGGCGATGAATACAACATTGAGACCTCCGACAGCGGCGAAGATGCTCTCGAATTTTTTAAAGAATTACTGGAAGAAGGTCAGCAAATTCCGGTAATCATTTCCGACTATATTATGCCGGGAATGAAAGGAGACGAACTATTAAAAGAAATACACAAACTGTCTCCCGATTCATTAAAGATATTATTAACCGGGCAAGCCAGTATAGAAGGTATCAGTAACGCCATTAATAACGCTCAGCTCTACCGTTTTATATCGAAGCCCTGGGACAAGGCCGACCTTGTACTGACCGTAAAGGAAGCAGTTAAAAGCTTTCTTCAGGAGGTTAAAATCAGAAAGCAAAACAAGGAGTTACTCACACTCAATGCATCGCTCGAAGAACAGGTTATTGAACGAACCGAAGAACTTCGTCAGGCCAATGCAGCAAAAGACAAATTCTTTTCCATTATCGCCCACGATTTAAAAAGCCCGTTTAATGCATTATTGGGTCTCACTGAAGTAATGCTTGAAAACTGGGAAGGATTTGCAGATGAAGAAAAACTCGATTTTGTCCAGGACATAAACAAAGCATCAAGAAGTACTTTTTCTTTGTTGCAAAATTTACTGGAATGGTCACGTTCACAAACTGGCAAGGTAAAGGTTGAGGCCACAAGCTTTTTAGTTGTTGATGTTGTTAACCAAAACCTGGATGTGTTAAGTCAGCACGCAGAAACAAAAAATATCAAAATTACGAATCAGGTTAATCAAACCTTTGTCTGCAATGCCGATATGAACATGATTTCGACAGTATTTCGCAACCTCATTTCCAATGCAATAAAATTCAGCCATCCGAAAGATACCATCAAAATAACATCGGATACAAAAGACAATTTCTTCAAATTCTGTGTTTCGGATAAAGGAATTGGGATGGATGAAAAAACGCGAAAAGAACTATTTACAATAAGTAACAAAACCCAGCGTCTGGGCACTTCGAAGGAAAGCGGGACCGGACTTGGCTTGCTTATTTGCAAAGAGTTTGTTGAGAAGAATGGTGGAGAAATTTCTGTTACCAGCAAGGAAAACGAAGGTAGTACTTTCTGCTTTACCTTGCCGGCAGTGGTTTAAATCTCCTGCGTTAATTCATCGAGATAAGTATGGTATTTGGAATCGAGCAGAGGCTTCAGTTCCTGATTTACCTTTTTATGATAATTATTTATCCATTCTTTTTCTTCATCTGAGAGCAATTCCGGCACGATCAATTTTAAATCAATCGGACATAATGTAAGAGTTTCAAATCCAAGGAAACGGCCAAATTCCGTTTCTTCAATCTCAACACACGCCATCATATTTTCGGTACGAATACCGTACAAACCTTCGCGGTAAAACGCCGGTTCGTTCGACATTACATGTCCGGGTTCAATCATATTTTCGTTGTATTCCTGACGAATAGCCATCGGTCCTTCATGCACATTCAAAAAATGCCCAACTCCGTGTCCGGTGCCGTGACCGTAATTCATTCCTGCATTCCACATCGGCTGACGAGCTAAAATATCGAGATGACATCCTTTGGTTCCGTATGGAAATCTGGCATTTGATAAACCAATCATCCCTTTCAGAACAATTGTAAAATCTCTTTTTAGCTGATCGGTAACCTCTCCCAGTGCAACGGTACGTGTTATATCTGTTGTTCCATCGTAATACTGTCCTCCCGAATCGAAAAGTACAACACCTTCCATCTCTACCGGTAAAGCATCGTCGGGGCCAACAGTCAGATGCACGATAGCTCCGTGGCTTTTATAGCCAACAATGGGAGGAAAACTTTCGCCCTTGAAACCTTCCTGTTTAGCCCTGAACTCTTTCAGTTTAACACCCACATCGTATTCGCTGATGTTTTCTTTTCCAACTGTTTCTTTCAACCAATGGTGGAATTGCACCAAAGCAACACCATCTTTTTTCATGGCCTTTCGGAAACCTTCCAGCTCCACCGGATTCTTTCTTGCCTTTAACAACGAAACCACCGAAGTGCCTTCCTCGATTTCATTTTTGCCAGCCAGCGAACTATAAACGGCATAACTTGCTGTGCCGGCGTCAAGAAATATTTGTTCTCCTTCTAGTCCGGATAAAAAATTATAAAATTCAGTGTAAGATTTCAATTCTACCCCGTCGTTTTCCAACCGAATTTTAACATCTTCATCAACCTTAACTGCATCCACAAACAAATAGCTCTTGTCTTTACTAATTAAAGCGAAACCGGTAAAAACAGGATTATAACCAATATCTGAACCACGCAAATTATATAGCCAGGCCAATTCGTCGAGCATGGTTACTACATGAAAAGAGGCACCCCTTTTTTCCAACTCCTCTCCTATTTCCAGTTGCTTTTCTTGTCTTGATTTTCCTGCGTATTTAATATCTAACTCAAAAACCTTATCAGCTGATATAACAGGTCTGTTCTCCCAAATATTTTCAAGCAGGTCTTGAGTTTCAACCAGTTCAATATTATTCTTTTCCAGTATATTCTTGAAGCTTCTGAAACCAGCTACTGACACTGTTTGCGAATCCATTCCCACACGACTTCCTTCCTGCAATTTCTCAGCAAGCCACTCTTCCGGAGGCACAGCACCCGGAACCCGCAGTTTCATCATACTAATTCCTGTTCCTTCCAACTGAGCTTCTGCCTGCAAAAAATAACGCGTATCAGTCCATAAAGCAGCTTCGTTTTTGGTTACTACCACCATTCCGTACGAACCGGTAAAACCCGAAATAAAGGCACGTGTTTTCCATCTATCCGGCAGATATTCGCTCGAATGCGGGTCGGTTCCCGAAATATACCAGGCATCTAAATTATGTTTCTGCATTTCTGCCCTTAAGGCAGCCACCCTTGACTGAATGATATTTTTCATTTTTCCTTCTCCTTTTTCCTACAAACTTTTAAAATAATCCTTCACAAATTGTGTTATCGAGGGGGCCAGAATATCATCATAATTTAGATTCTCTTCCAAATAAAATTCAAATCCCAGAATGTCATCCATGGGTTTTAAATCCGTCAGCGATTCAGCTTCAACTCTAAATGCCATGTCGAGAGTAAATACGGTGAATTCAGAAAAAACATATTCATTGGGTGCCGATCCCAGGTACTCCAATGTTTTAACTTTTAGCCCCAATTCTTCTTTCAATTCTCGTTTAACTGCATCTTCGGCCGATTCCAGCGGATCGATAAAACCTCCCGGCAGATCAAGTTTCCCGTATCCGGGTTCCACTCCCCGCTTTACCAACATGAGATTCCCTTCTTCATCGGTAACAAGCGCCGCAACAGCTGCTGCAGAGTTAATAAAATAATGAAAACCACAAGTGCTACATTTAAGCGATCGGTCTCCTGATTTATTAAACTCAGGAGAGCCGCATTTCGGACAAAATTTTAAAACTTTTAGTGGATGAGTTTTACTCATTATTTAATCCTTATACCTTTTATTCATCAGGTGAAATCTTTCTACTTCGTGCTTCGCACTTCCTACTTCACAACTTCGATAGCCTTTAACCAGGTATAAAACATCTCGGGCCAGTTATCAGCCGGGATGCCGCTTTTCCGAATACCAAAACCATGGCCCCCTTTCTGAAAAATATGCATCTCGGCAGGAATACCATATTTTTTCAACTGCATATAAAATTCTATTGAATTTCTTGGAGGAACACCACCATCGTCGTCGGCCAACACCAGAAATGTTGGAGGTGTTTCAGCACTCACATTTAATTCGTTCGAGTATTTTCTGATCAATTCTTTATCGTGTCCTTTTCCTATCAGGCTTTCTCTCGATCCCAGGTGCGTGAACTCTTCATCCATTGTAATAACCGGATAAAGTAAAAGCATAAAATCGGGGCGGCAACTCACTTTTTCAATCGGATCGGAACTATTTGGATTTCCATTATCGAAGACAGTTCCGGCAGTTGAAGCCAGGTGACCTCCCGCCGAAGAACCGGCAATTCCAATTTTCTCCGGATTAATTCCCCATTCGGCTGCGTTATAACGAACCGTACGTATTGCTCTGCGCGCATCGCTCGACGGAACCTCGTGATGACCATTCGGCAATCGATATTTTAATACTATTCCGGCAACGCCTTTTTCCTGGAGGAAACGTGCGATATCGTACCCTTCATGATCCATCGCTTCAATACGATAACCTCCGCCAGGACAAATTACAACTGCTGCTCCGGTATTTTTATCCTTCTCAGGTAAAAACACATACATTTGACCTTCCGACACATTACGAACACGAACACCATCGTATTTCTCTTCAGGTTCAGTTATCTCATTATCATTTGGAGCCCCGTCAGGCCATACTTTCAGCACTTTGTCCTGTGCCTGTGTTATTGTTGCAATCAAGAATAAAAAAATTAAAAGATGTAGTTGTTTCATTGGTATATTTTTTTGAAAGACAAAGGGAGTAAAACTAATATTTAAGTCATACTTCCGTTTGCGATTTAATTATTTCGATTTTGCTCCCACAAAAAAATGCTCTTTCTCAGAGAACAAAATATTAAATGTGGTTAATGAACCATAGGCACGTGTAATGTATTGTTGAATATCAACCTTTTCCTCATCGCTAAGCGATTTGCTGCTGTTAATATTTTGTTCGAGCACTCGCAGACGATCACGAAGCATCACTATTTTATGAAAAAAAGTTTCGATTGGAATTTCTTTGGGTTTTAATTCTGCATTTGCAGGTTGCAAACTCATGGTACCTCCAATCCACTTATCCCCCAAAGGAACAATCTCGTTCAGCGAATTATGTTTGTCGAGCACGTAGTTCAGTACCTTTTCTATTTCTTTAATCGAAAGCGTTGACTTGGGAGCCGACTCATTTACTGCCAAAACTGTTAAATCGGTATTTCTTTTTGTAATTTCAATTTTCCCGCCCCGCTCGAAAAAAATTTCGTAAGCTGTTAAATTATCCTTGCTGATAATTCCTTCTCCATAGCGCGGATGTTCCACACGAGTGCCAACTGTTAAATCTTCCATATGTTTAAATTTTCAAAAAGCCTAAAAGTAAAATATTTCTTTCATAGTCAGGGAAACAAAAAGCGGATTTTTTGCAGTAAAACTATCATCCATATTACAGCCTTTAATAATTAGACCACCAAAAAGAAATAACAGTGATTTATTAAACATAACTAAATTCAAGGTCCAAAAAAGAACTAATGCAGAAAAATTGAAAAAAAGCAGAAAAAAAGAAGTATTTTAGACATGTCAGTTAAAAATAACCATACAACCAACAACGATGAAAAGATTCCTAATTTCAAAAAAAATCCCCCTATTATTACTTACACTTTCGCTCAGTTATTTATCAAGTTCTGTTATTGCCCAGGAGATAGTTGAAAACACGCCATGGGGAAAAGAAAATTTCACCTATCCGGTTATCGGAAAAAAGGAGTTTATAATTACCTCGTTTGGTGCAGAAAGTAAAAAAGGTGTAAACAATCAGGCTGCAATTCAGAAAACCATTGATAAATGCCATTCAGATGGCGGCGGTATTGTTGTAATACCTGAGGGTGAATGGGAAACTTCGTACCTCACATTAAAATCGAATGTAAATCTTCATTTAAAGAAAGGGGCTGTTCTTTCTTTTTTAGACGATATTGAATTATATAAAAAGCCTACTTTCACTCGTTGGGAAGGAATAGAATGTTTAAATTATCATCCTTTAATTTATGCAAAAGATGAACACGATGTTGCCATAACAGGTGAAGGCAAAATAGTAGGAAATGGTAGAAACTGGTGGAAATTTAAAAGAACCCAAATAAAAACTTTGGAGAAATTATATGCACAGGTATTGGACAACGTGCCTCCGGAACAAAGGAATTGTTTTTCGTATGGAACCGATTCTTACCTGAGGCCTTCGCTTATTCAGTTTTTAAACTCAAAAAATGTTTGGGTGGAAGGAATTGAAATTGGCTCAGGCCCAATGTGGACTGTACATCTGGTTTATTGCGAAAATGTAATTGCCCAAAATCTGAAAGTAATTACACAGGGAGTAAACAACGATGGTATTATTCCCGATGCATCAAAAAAAGTATTGATTGATAATTGCTTCTTCTCTACCGGCGACGATTGTATTGTTATTAAATCGGGACTGAATGAAGATGGATGGAGGGTTGGTAAACCAAGCGAGCGAATTGTAATTAAAAACTGCAACACCGATAAAGGACATGGAGGCGTAGTTATCGGTAGCGAAATGTCGGGAGGAGTAGAAAACATTTATGCCTACGATTGTAACTTCAGTAACACCCAACGCGGACTTCGCATAAAATCGATGAAAGGAAGAGGTGGATATGTAAAAAATCTATGGATGGAAAACATCAAAATGGACAATATGCAAAATGAGGGTATTAAAATAAATATGAAATACGGTTCAAGTTCAATTATGCCGAGAGGTGACGAAACACCTATTTTCAGTAATTTTAATTTTAAAGATATTACTTCTTCAAATTCGAGAACATGTATAAATATTATTGGTCTCGATAATCAGAGAATCGAAGGTATGTCGTTTAAAAATATAAAGATGCACGCAGGTACCGGCATAAACATTTCAAACGCTACAAACTGTAAATTCGATAATATTGAAATAGAAGTTGAAAACTCGGAACCACTAATACTCAGCAATTGTGAGAAAATGGATTTCGATACAATCAAATTAAAATCAGAAAGTGTAACCATGGTACGTCTTTCAGGCAATAATTCTGACATCGTCATCAAAAACTCGGATAAAGAAGACTACCAGGTGCCGGTTAGCGAAGAAAAACCATCAAATATTCAAATAAAATAAGAAGTGTAACTCTATAGTAAATAGCTTTCGACCTATAAAATAAAACGGCTTCATTCATACGAATGGAGCCGTTTACAATTGATAAATTATGAAACTTAATTTCGAAATACTTGAATCCCCTTTCGCAATTTACAGATTCGATTCAAAGGCTCAACTGCCGGATTGGATTTATCAATCAGAATTTTATTCAGTAACCAAAACCAGCGACGAAATTTCAGTAGTTACAAGTCAAAACCCAGCGTTGCCGGAAAGTGTAAAATCAAGTAAAAACTGGCGAATTATAAAAATAATTGGTCCACTGGATTTTTCACTAGTTGGAATTATTGCCGATATTTCTACTGTACTAAAAGAAAAGCAAATTTCTGTTTTTACCATCTCAACCTACGACACCGATTATATTCTGGTTAGAGATAATGATTTAAATGAAGCTTTAAAAGCGCTCCAGGAAAAAGGGCATAAACTTATTGCAGATTAAATGTTTATTTTAAAGGAGAATCAGGTTCTCTTGAGAAAACGGCATAAAGAAGCTGGTCAACAATCCAGGCCCAAAGTTTGGCAACCAAAACAACCACCTTTCCATCCCAGAAAGAAATGATCATTTTTCTTCGTCGATTTTTAATGGCGCGGTACATAATTGCAGCACAGCGCTCAGCCGACATCATTTTGCTTTCGTTTCTGGGTGTTTTTCCCTGGTGACTGCCATCCGCCACCAAAGCGGTTTCACGAATCTCAGATGCGGTGAATCCCGGAGCAGCAACAAGAACATGTAATCCGGAACGTAGGTATTCAATCCTAACGGTATCGAGGAAACCGCGAACAGCAAACTTTGACCCTGAATATCCAGTCCGGCCAGGTAAACCAATGTAGCCTCCAGTTGAAATGACTCCAACAACCGACCCCTTTTGTTTTAAAATATGAGGCAAGGCATATTTTGTACAATAAACAGTTCCCCAATAATTTACGTCCATTACGCGTCGTAAAACTGCTGTATCCACATCTTCGAATGCCGCACGCATTGAGATTCCGGCGTTGTTGATCAGAATATCAATTCGGCTAAACTTTTCAATAGCCTTTTCAATCAGGTTCTTACAATCTTCTTCAACAGAGACATCTGTTTTTACAGCCAATACTTCAACCATATTAAGGCGCTCCTGCAAATCAACCAAACGTTCAATTCTACGGGCAGCCAGCACTAACTTAAAACCTTCAACCGCATATTTTTCTGCCAATGCTTTACCAATCCCAGAAGAAGCTCCGGTTATTACAACTACTTTATCACGCATAATATTAATTGAAATTGCTGTCTTTCGTAAGTTAATTTATTAGCCGCCAAAATACGCATTTTTCTGTTTGTTTTAATCGTTTAAGAGGAATATTCGTCAGAATAATGAGCAATAGAAACGACTAACCAACTCCTGTTTAAGAGTTAATACTACCTTTTTTCGGGGAAATTATATATTAAAAAGGAAACCTGTTTGAACCTATTTAAAAATGTTTTTCAAACCTTTACCCAATTGCTCCAGCGACTTTTTCAAATCGTCTTTGGTAGCATCTGTTACTGCTTTTTGAGTTGCACTTAAGTCAAGTTCAACTTTTGCATCGCCCACAGGTCCTTTTAGCATCACACCAGCCGGTAACATTTTTATCTTTTGGTTACCCGGAATAATAGAAAGAATCTTCTGAATATCCGGCCCGAACATATCACGTTCCACATTAAAGTCCAGACGCATATCGATAAGACTTTCGGCGCTTAAAGTGCCCTGGATTTTTGTTTCCTGACCGATTACTTTGGTGGTAAATGGTTTCAAATTAATATTTCCGTTTTCAACGTTAAAATGAGTAATAAAATCGTCGATGGTGACATTCTTTAATTTCTCCTTTTTCAGTATTCCACTCAATTGATTAAACATCCGTGAGTCTTTAATCTCAACATTTTGAGTTTGAAAGGTTCCGGTTCCATTGGCAGATATCGGAATAAGTTTGAGCTGAGGACTAAGTCTGCCTTTCATTTTCATTCCTGAACTTAATTTTCCCTGACTGTTTCCAGCACCCGGTAACAATTTTCTTGCCCCCGACAATGTATTGAACATCATCGGAATATCGAATCCTGCAATGTCGAAACCAAAATCGAATAAGGGCTGATTCTGTGGAGTGTTCTGATACGAACCATTCATTGTTAGTTTTCCGTCTAAAGTATTCATACTTAAATCATCGAGGATAAGTTTTTCGTTCACAGCCCTTATTTCTCCGCTAACAGAAGAAATTGGCAGTCGGTCGATAATTGCCTTGTTTATTTTTGAACGGAAAGTAATATCCACGTTTTTCGGGACATCGAAAACCAGGATTTCTTCCTCTTTCACCTGTCCTTCGGTTTCTATTTTTTCAGTAGGAGGTGCTGCATTCGCTTCTTGTGCAACTTGCAAACGCAACAGTTCATTAAGATTTGTGAACTGAGAATTTAATGCTAAATCGCCTTTCAGTATTCCGTCTTTAAGTACATAATTCAAATAATTATACACCTTCCCCGAAAGACTAAAATCACTCTGTCCCACTTTCATATTAAATTTCTGCAATCGGATACTTTGTGGTGAAAAATCGAGTTGACCGTCGGGAACAATAATTTTTTGAGTCAGATCAGGTGAGTCGTAAACAAAATTATTTAGCATTACAATTCCATCCGATTGAATTTTATCGTATGCTTCGGCTTCCACATCAGAATATTTTCCTTTTACAAAAAGGTTTGCATCAATTATTCCGGATAGATTAACACTATCAATAGGTAACGCATCTTTTAAATGCGCAAGATTGATTTTCCCCACAAGGGCACCATCAAAACCCGGGTCTGAAACAGGTGTTGTAATTGCCAGATTCAAATCAACGGGATTATTTTTGATCTCAGCATGAGCTTTTTTAATGTTAATTTTCAGCAGATCCAAATCGCCCTGGGGTTTCGTAATATTCACTTCTGCCCCAATATTGCTGATTTGTTCCGGCATATCGGCATATTTCAGGTTTCCGTCAGAAACCAGCATTTCCAGATTTATAACCGGATAATTATCGTCGAAATAAAATCCTTTTATTTCACCGGAAATTGTGGCCGATCCATCCGTTTTAATATCCTTGAGGTATTCTTCGTAAACAGGCGGAACCAATGCCAGAAAATTATCAAAATCAGAAGCTTTTGTTTTTATCTTTAAATCCATGATTGTGGTATCGGAAGGAATTTCAAAACTTCCTTCCAACTGCAATGGCAAACGATTTAAGAGCAGCTCGTTATCGGCAATCGTAAACTTCATTTTGTTGAAATCAACATCCAGCAGGGTAGTCATATCGAGGGTTGTTTTCGACAAATAATTTACTCCACTGTAATTGAAAGACACATCGGCCACCGAACCTTTTGTTTGCAATTGGGAAGAAGAACCGTACATTTCTCCGGCGATATCCAAATCAATGCCCGAAAGAGTGGTGATCATATTTCCAACCTTATCGTTATAAATCAATTTAGCATTTCGGATTTCAACCTTCTCCAAAGCCAGTTTAAATTCACTGGTTTCATCTTCATTATTTTTAACAGGGGCTGATGGTTGTGAACTTGTTGGGGCAACATCCCAGTTACCCATCCCAGATTCGCCGACAATCAAATTCAAACGAGGCTCATTTAAAATAATCTCCTCCATATTCATACCTGTTTTTCGAAACAAGGATGCCAAATCCATTTTTGTCCTGATATAAGCAACATCAAGTAGGGTATCTTTGCTGAATTCCCCTTTACCTAGAACCTGAATATTATGAAATTCAACGCTTGCTTTCGGAAAATTCTTTATCAATGATATGTTAATGTCTGCCAGCTGTACTTCGGCATTGAGATGCTTATTCAGTGTATTTTTTGCGGCATCCAGCAAGTTCTGTTTAAAGAACACAGGAATGACAAGTAGAGTCCCGATTAATACAACAACAACTGCCAGAATAACTAGTAATACTTTCTTCATTTTTTCTGTTTTCTATCCCGTTGACGGGTCTTTTTAATAATAAAAAAGCGAGGTATAAATGTACGTAATACAAACGCAAAGTAAAGTTAGAAATTGTTAAAAAGCGCGAATATCAATACTTTAAATCGCTTGTAGAATACCAATTCTATCTTTCATACTTTTACAATTCACCCAGAATCATTCGCCTTAGCAGTTGCAAACTGGTCTGAGCCGAACGAAGAATATTCCGTTCACGATTTTTACCCACAAATACGTATTTCTTCACAAATGTTTTTTCCGGTCCCGCAACAGCAATCCAAACCGTTCCAACAGGCTTTTCTTCGGTACCTCCATCTGGTCCCGCAATACCTGTGGTTGCTATAGAATAATCTGTTTTCATGACTTTTTTTACTCCTTCTGCCATTTCACAGGCAACCTGTTCGCTAACAGCACCAAATTTCTCCAGCGACTCAGCGCTTACTCCCAGAACATTTTGTTTTATTTCGTTTGCATAAGAAGTAACCGATCCCTTGTAATAGTCTGAACTTCCTGCAACTGAAGTAATCAGATGTGAAATATAGCCACCTGTGCAACTTTCAGCTACCGATAAGGTTTGCCCCTTTTCAACTAGCATCTGTCCGGCAACTCCGGCCATGGTATCCGAATTATAACCGTAAATGGCTTCAGGAATTAGAGTATGGAGTTTTTCAATTTCAGCCTCCACATCATTTCTAAGAACATCTTCGTTGTTCCCCATTGCCGACAATCGCAAACGCACAGCCATAGGATTTGGCAAATAGGCCAGTTTTATGTGAGCAGGTAATGCATCCTCCCATTTTTCAAGTCTTTCTGCCAGCATCGACTCTGGAATGCCTTGTGTTAAAACAGTTTTATGAAATATTGCCTTAGTTTTTCCGGTTGCCCTCAGGCGCGGAATCAATTCAAATTCCACCAGGTATTTCATTTCGAAAGGCACTCCGGGCATTGAAACAAAAATGGTATCGTTTTTCTCGAACCACATTCCCGGTGCTGTTCCCAATTTATTGGGTAAAATATTACATGATTCGGGTAACATCGCCTGATCGCGGTTCAATTTGTTCATATCAATTCCGCGCAATTTAAACCGATCGACAATGGTATCGAGCGTAGGTTGATGAAAAACCAGTTTGGTATTAAAATACTCGCAGAGCGAAGTTTTTGTGATATCGTCTTTGGTGGGTCCCAAACCGCCAGTTATTACTACCAAATCAACATTCTTCTCGGCATTACGAATGGCTTCCAGAATATGATCGTGATCATCGTGCACCGAAGTGATTTGATAAATTTCAATTCCGTTCAGGTTAAACTGTTCTCCCATCCAGGCCGAGTTGGTATCAACAATTTGCCCGATTAATATCTCATCTCCTATAGTAATTATTTCTGCTTTCATTGTTACAAGTTTATTGCCGGAAGTTAAACAACGGCTTCTATTATTTCTGATTTCCAAAATTAATATTCTCATTTAACAGGAAACAAGGGTGAATGTTTTTTATAGATTTAAAAAACTTCTCCCCTTTTTGGCAACAGTAAATTTACATTGCTGCTTAAGAAAAAATGCCAACAAGGTTCAAGGAGAAACTAGACAGCTCAATAACTTCCATCAAAATCCAAAATGCTGTTGGATACAAAGCATTCAACTTAATTTCACGAAAAATAATGTATACATTTGTTACATATTCATCTAAACCATGAGATCTAAAAAATACTTTGTTCTTACTACATTCTGTCTCTTTCTTGCAACAAACATTTTTGCGCAGAAGTCAGACAACAGCCTGATTATTAATGATGATGATTTCGAATTCCTCGAAAAACTCACCAAAGATGTTCTGGAAAGTTCCCGTATTTATCCGGGACAGAATGTTCCTTTGGATTTCGGACAGAATAATACAGGAGGAACCTTAATCCGTCCAGGAGGCAGAAACTGTTATCCTTCATTCTGGATCCGCGATTATGCCATGTCGCTCGACTGTGGTTTTATAACTGCCGAAGAACAAAAACACATGTTGCTGTTAACCGCATCAACACAATGCGACCAGACTTGGATCAGTCGTGGTGGAAGCATAATTCCTACCGGTGCCATTGCAGATCATATTCGAATGGACAACAGCCTTCCCATTTATTTTCCGGGTACTTATAGTTACGAAGATCAGGGAACTGCCACATGGGGAAAAACACCACCATACAGCGACCAGTTTTTCTTTATTCAAATGGCCTATTCCTACGTAAAAACAAGCTCTGACATTATACTGTTAACGACTCAAATTAATGGAACCTCCTTGATCGACAGATTAGAGCTGGCATTTAAAGTGCCTCCTGCGAATTCTGATAATCAGATTGTTTATACAACAGATGATTTCAGAGGTGTAGATTTTGGATTCAGGGATGCGATTATTATTACGGGAAATTTATGTTTTCCATCGATATTAAAGTATCGGGCTTCTAACGAACTGGCGGAGTTGTTTGAACTGCTGGGCAATACTTCTAAAGCCAGTGAGTATAAAAACATTGCAAACACAATTAAGGCTGCCATTCCCCAATTGTTTATGGATAAAAACAGCATGTTGCAGGCCTCAACAGGAAAAAGCAACCAGCCGGATGTTTGGAGTACAGCGTTGGCAATCTATTATCACATATTAGAAGATAACCAAAAACAGAAATCCTCCCGACATCTTGCAAATGCATATATGAGAGGAGAATTGGCCTATAAAGGTAATATCAGACATATTTTAACATGCGACGATGCGAGCGCATCATCAGCCTGGGAATTCACTGCAACTAACCTGAAAAAAATACCTACCAGAATGGTGCCTATTGGGGAACACCCGTTGGATGGGTTTGTTATGCCATTGCCCAAACTGATAAAAAATTAGCCGCGAAGTTAGTTGGTGAGTATATTAATGAATTAAGAGAAAACGATTACCGCAAAGGAGAAAAATTTGGAGCTCCTTACGAGTGTTTCAACCAAAACGGAGAAAATCAGAATCCTGTTTATTTAACTTCTGTTTCCTGTCCTTTATCGGTTTTAAAAAATAAAAACTTCCGGTAATCAACAACTCAATAGTTCAATTACCGGAAGTTTCAATTTAATTATAAGGTTACTCCCGTTTTGAATATAGCTATTTCTTTAAAACCGGTTTTCTCATGATTCAATTGTTTTCCTCCTGCAACCTCCAGAATAAACCGAATAAATTCTTCCAGCACTTCATCCATAGTTTTTCCTTCGAGAAGTGAACCTGCATTAAAATCGATCCAGTTTTTCTTTTTATTGTACAAATCAGAGTTGGTAGAAATTTTCATAGTCGGCACAAAACTGCCAAACGGCGTTCCGCGTCCGGTAGTAAATAAAACCATCTGACAACCACTGAATCCCAGCGCCGAAGCGGCAACCAAATCATTTCCGGGAGCAGAAAGAAGATTCAAGCCTTTGGTTTTTAAAGGTTCGGCGTATTTTAACACATCAACAACAGTTGCAGCCCCTCCTTTTTGTGTACATCCCAGTGATTTGTCTTCGAGTGTGGAAATACCCCCTTTTTTATTTCCCGGCGAAGGATTTTCGTACACGGGAAGGTTGTGTTGCAGATAATAATCTTTAAAATCGTTAATCAGGCTGACGGTTTTATCAAACACCTCTTTATTTTGGGCACGTTCCATCAATAAAGTTTCTGCTCCAAACATTTCAGGAACTTCGGTAAGAATGGTAGTTCCTCCCTGAGCAACCAGAAAATCGGAAAAAACGCCTACTAACGGATTGGCTGTAATACCAGAGAACCCATCAGAGCCACCACACTTCAACCCAATATTCAACTCCGAAACAGGAACATCTTCGCGCTGATCGTTCTGCATCTCGGCGTAAATTTCTTTCATTATTTCTAGACCGGCCTCAATTTCATCTTCCACCTCCTGTGCAACTAAAAACTTCACACGCTTTTCGTCGTAATCGCCAATAAACGTTTTGAGTTGATCTATTTGATTATTCTCGCATCCAAGTCCAAGTACAAAAACACCACCGGCATTGGGATGATTTATCACATCGGCCAAAGCCTTCTGTGTATTAACATGATCGTCGCCCAACTGAGAGCAACCGTAGCTGTGTTTAAACACCTCTACCCCATCAATATCATTCGGAGCAACTTCCTGTTTAAACAAATCAACAATCTGCTGAGCCTGCCCGTTCACACAACCAACTGTTGGCACAATCCACAGTTCGTTTCTTATTCCAACTTTGCCGTTCGATCGTTTATAACCCTTGAAAGTTAAATCGCGCTTTGGAATATTCAATTCATTCAATTTCTGATTGAACGAATAGGAAATGGTTCCTGAGAGATTGGTTTTAAGATTTTGAACATGAATGTGTTCACCTGCTTCAATATCTTTTAATGCATGACCGATTGGAGCACCATATTTTATAATATCCTCGTTTTCGCCGATAGAAACTAGGGCAATTTTATGCCCCTTGGGAATATCATTGATAATAGTCAATTCCTGCTCATCAACGAAAATAATTTCACCTGCTACAAAATCTTTTAAAGCAATAATTACGTTGTCTGCCGGATTTATTCTGATAAAGTCTGCCATAGCTATTTTTTTATTTAGCAATTGAAAATACGGAAAAAGTCAATTCAAAAAACCTTTAGCCCCGCACAAAAGTGCAGGGCCAAATTTTGCTTAAATATTCGTTTCAATAAACCTTAATTGCTCATTTTATCGATAGTAATCTGCATCAATGGGTTGTCTTCGCTAAGAACAGCTTTTACTGCTCTTTTCATTCCAACCTGTGTGATGAGGAACAGGTAATGACTTACGGTAATTGTAAGATTAGGAATTTCATTCAGGTTTTGTTTCCAAACTTTTTCCAACCCTAAAACCTTTTCACATAATTGGTAAATAGAAATCGGGCGACCATCACACTCTGCCCAGGCTTTTTTGTAGAAATCCAAAATCCAGTCGTCATCCTGAACATTGTACTGTTCACCGTTAGCTTCTCCTTTAAAATAGGCGATCATAGCTGCCAGAGAAAATACCAGTTTCTGAGGCAACATTTTATGCTTTTCGTTAAAGTTAATCAGCGAAGGCAGATTTCTGGTTTCCCATTTCGACATGGCATTTAAAGCAATGCTTTGCCACTGGTGACGGATAAACGGATTGGCAAATCGTTCCAAAATTTTATTGGCAAACTTCTTCAGTTCCTTCTCTGTACCGTCCAATACCGGTAATACCTCGTCGTAAACCAACTCCTTCATAAAGTTACCAACCTCAAGGTTGTCGTATGCATCGCGAACGGTTTCAATACCGCTAAGGTAAGACACCGCATAACTTCCAGTATGACAACCATTAAGTACCTGTACTTTTTGTTCGCGGAAGCGCTTCATATCTTTAACAAATTTCACTTCCAAACCAGCTTTCTCTGCAGGAAATTCATCCTGAACCCATTCTGGAGCTTCAATAACCCACAAATGGAAATATTCGCCCACAACAACCAGATTATCTTCGTATCCTAATTCCTGCTGTATTTCTTTGATTTCATCGCGTGGAAAACCGGGAACAATTCTGTCAACAAGGGTACTGCAGAAACAACATGCTTCATTCACCCAATTGATAAATTCGTCTTCCAATTTCCAGTTCTCTGCATGCTGAAGTACAAATTTTTTCAACATATCGCCGTTCCGATCAATCAGCTCACAAGCGAAAAAGATCAAACCTTTCGACATATCACCGTTGAATTCTTTGTAACGCATATACAACATGGCCGCCACTTTTGCTGGGAATGAAGCCTGAGGTTTCATATCCAGTGTATCACTTTCTTCCCAGCTAATTCCGGCTTCCGTGGTATTCGAAAAAACAAAACGTAAATCAGGATTCAAAATCGATTCTTTATATGAATCAAACTCACTGTAAGGGTTAATTCCTTTATTGATACAATCGATTAAGGTAAATTCGGTAATAGGTTTACCATCTTTTATTCCTTTCAGATAAACGTGGAATAAACCATCCTGATCGTTTAACATATCAACCATACCGTTGGCCAGTGGCTGTACCACGTCAATTCCGGCATTAAAACCACCCTCTTTGTTCATAATATGAACGATCCAATCGGTAAAGGCGCGTAAAAAATTTCCTTCTCCAAACTGAAGTATCCTGGTTGGGTAACTAACAGTTTCTTTAGCATCTGTACGATTTAATTTCTCCATTTTCCTATATTCAAATTACTATTCATCTAATTTATAGAGCGTTAACACATTACCATTTCCATTTTCGAGTGCGCAAATATATGCGATAAAAACTTTCCGTGTACGTTAACGACAACCTTAACAACAGACCATTATACGGTATTTTAGACAAATTAGGTTTCTGAAAGCCGCAATTATCAAGGTTTTAGATACGTTATTTGGAATGAATAAAAATGACAAATATTTTTACTGAGTTAAACCAATGTTAACTGATTCGCAGGCATTTACAACCTACACAAATGTAACTACCTGATTTTCCGTGTAGGTACACGGAAAATTAAATTAAATACCAGGAACATCCATTTATCATAAATTTGAGTTGTTACTATTTGATGGAATCAATTATCTCTATATTTGCTGGTAGATTTAAACAGTAACTGCGATAAGTATAAAAACAAACACAAACCTTTATTTATCGAAAGAACCGATGTAATATTTTAACCAATGAATAACTTTTTTGGGACGCTCTATGGCGCATTGACCTACACAGAGAATTGGACTTTTGTACTCATCAATTATATAATATTGGCAGGGGTAATACTCATTTATCTGCTGACCAAATTAAAAAAGCTGAATCCCAAATGGTGGCTGATTACATTATTGGCAACCATTCTCCAAATGATTTTCTGGGTTATGCTCAGGGCACAGGGAATTTCCATTATCTGGAATGCAGTGGCAGGCATGTTAGTCATTGATTATTTCAGGTTTCGTATAGAACTTCAGCTGAAAGTTAAAATACAAATATGGATCGTTTTTCTCCTCGTTATTTCAGGAGACCTATATTTTGCCATTATCACTCCACTTATTACCAGCATTGCTCATTGTTCTGCCATAGTTATGGGCCTGATTTTAAGACTAATTTTTAACCGAACAAAAGTGGCAAAAGCATAAAAGACATTAAAATATTTCTGTAATCAAGTAGCATTTTAAAATTTAACCTTTAACAAACTATAGTATGGATAACACAACCAACGAACAAATCATTCCCGAGAATACTACTTCCGAAACGACCGAAAGTAGGCTGGAAATTACCACCAACATTCAACAAGATCTGCACAGTGCTGGAAAATGGAGCCAGTTTCTAGCCATTATGGGATTTATCGGAGTTGGGTTTATGGTACTTGGAGGTATTACTATAAGCATAATCTTTGCTTTTATACCAGGTTCCGAAATGAATATCTTTCCTTTTCCAGCTTTTCTATTCGGATTATTGTACCTTATTCTGGCTGTTGTCTATTTTTTTCCGGTACTTTATTTATATCGTTTTTCGGAAAGTTTAAAAATGGCCATTCATCAAAAAAAACAAGCACATTTGGTTAATGCAACCAAAAATCTTCGGGCGCATTATAAAACCTTTGGAATTATAGTAATTGTGATATTGTGCCTTTATCCCATCTTTATCATTTTAATGATTCTTTTTGGAATCTTTTCCGGTTTTCAAAATAATGCTGGAATTCCGGTTTAAAGGATGTAATCGTTTTTTAAAGCTCCCCCACTCTTTTAATTGATTCATTCAATGTTTGTTTTCATTGATTCGTCATCCTAATTTCAGGAATATAATATGCTCTATTTTAATCAGATTAGATATCTTGCAGAAGATTTTACGTAAACTAACAACCATGAAATCAAACAAAAGAATTTTATTCATTGCAGCTCTTCTTTCTATATTCATTTTTTCAGCCTGCACCAAAAAGAATCACGAAATTAAAATTACCTCACTGGGCAATTGTGGATTTTTATATGAACATCATTCTACAAAAGTACTAATTGATGCTTTCGGCAATAAATTCGGCAACTTGTTTCAATTACCGGAAAAAGATACCCGAACCAATATTGAACAGGGAGATGCTCCTTTCGATAATATCAACCTGGTTTTAATTACCCATCGCCATGGCGATCATTTCGATCCTTTCCTTGCTGCTCAATTTCTTAAAAACAACTCATACACAATGATGATTTGCCCTCCTCAGGTATATAATGAGATGAAAGATTCATGCCGCAATTTTAGTCAGGTGGAAGCACAAATAATCAGCCCTGAAATCTTGATAAATAATACAAAAAATTTAACGGCAAATAACGTTTCTCTAACTGCAATCAGGTTGCAGCACGGCACAAACAGAAGCCTTGAGGGAGTTGCGTTCGAAGATTATTCAGACTATGAAAAAACGGAGAATTTTGGTTATCTGATTAATTTAGGTGAAAAGGTTATCTTTCATCAAGGCGATGCTTGTTTAAAAATTAACAGAGAGGCATTAAACAAAATTCATAAAAAAGTAAATATCGCGCATTTGAGCTACTTCGACTGGGATTCAAACTCCTATCAACTACTGAAAAATCAATTGCAGGCAGATACTGTCGTGTTTATGCACGGCACGATACCCGGAAAAGAGTTACAAAAAGAAGAGCTTAAAGCTATTGAATCAAAACTGGTATTTTTTAATCATCTAATGGAAACAAAAATATTTGAATAAGAAGCTAATAATATTGCACAAAACTTAATATTCGGAGAACAAGCCTGTCTAACAATAAGTTCTTCTATTTCAAATTATTCTAAAATAGCTCCCTATTTTCATCGATAAAGGGTTATAAAATAAGTGTAATTATTACCTTTGAAAAAACAACTCTACACTTATGAAAAAAATAATTACTGCAAGTATATGCCTCCTGGCACTTTTACAATTTTCGTGTAAAACAAATGAGAAAACAGAGCTTTTCCCTGACGGAACAGCAATTCCTGAATGGTTCACAAACAATTCCAAAGTAAAATTATCGTCTCTGGGTAAACAATTTTTAATTACCGATTACGGAGCTAAAGAAGACAGTACCCTGCTTCAGACAGAAGCTATTCAGAAAACGATTGATGAAGCGGCCAGCCAGGGAGGCGGTGTAGTTGTAATTCCGCAAGGAGTTTACCTGAGCGGCGCATTGTTTTTTAAACCCAAAACAGCCTTATATTTTGAAGAAGGTGCAGTATTAAAAGGATCGGATACAATAGCCAACTTCCCCATAATGCCATCGAGAATGGAGGGCCAGAGCCTCGATTACTTTCCTGCACTGGTAAATGCCTATGGTGTTGACAATTTTAGTATTTCGGGAAAAGGAACCATCAACGGAAATGGTTTAAAATACTGGAAAGCTTTCTGGCAAAGAAGAAAAGAGAATCCGCAATGTACCAATCTGGAAGTTTCGCGTCCGCGTTTGATATTTATTCAAAACAGCAATAATGTACAAATTCAGGATATGAAACTGATTAATTCGGGTTTCTGGACAACGCATATCTATAAATGCAACCATGTAAAAATTCTCGACTCGTATATTTATTCTCCATATCAACCGGTTAAAGCGCCCAGCACCGATGCCATCGATGTGGATGCCTGTTCAAATGTGCTCATCAAAGGATGCTACATGTCGGTTAACGACGATGCCATTGCGCTAAAAGGCGGGAAAGGTCCACAGGCCGACAAAGATGAACGTAACGGATCAAACACCAACATTATTATCGAAGACTGCAAGTTCGGGTTTTGTCATTCGGCTTTAACATGCGGCAGCGAATCAATTCACAACCGAAACATCATTATGCGCGATTGTTATGTGAATGAGGCGAAACGTTTATTGTGGTTAAAAATGCGCGGCGACACTCCTCAAAATTACGAATACATAACCGTAGAAAATATTAAGGGGCAGGCCTATAGCTGTATTTACGTAAAACCCTGGACCCAGTTTTTTGATCTAAAAGGGCAAACCGATATACCGATTTCATACAGCGATCATATAACGCTTAAGAATATTGATTTTAAATGCAATATCTTTTTCGATATAAAAACAAATGAAGACATCCACCTTACAAACTTTCATTTTGAAGATCTGACCATTGAAACTGAAAAAGAAGAAATTGATCAGAGTGTAATTGACCAGTTCACTTTAAAAAATGTAGTTGTGAACGGGAAATCTGTTGAGTAATTCCGGGGAAAGCCAAATAAATATCCTTAGTTTTTAATCAACTTTCCTCTTAACATGTCATTTTGTGGCGTACTGATCCGATATAAATATATGCCGGGGCAAAGTCCCTTCATATAAACCGGAGCGCTACTTGTAAGATACCTGTCAACTAACAGGTGACCGGAAATATCAAAGATTTCAAAATGTAAACTCCCTGAATTATCCGGCACTACAACATTCAGGTAATCCCGAACAGGATTGGGAAATATTTTTACCGTTTGGTTATCGAAAGTGTTTACATCACTGAAATTTGATTCGGAATAATAATAAGCACCTTTCATGTATGGATACCAAACATTTATTTCAGAAATCCAAACAAAACCAATCATGCTGTCCACTTTGTGATTTGATTCTCCAAAAAAATCATCCTCCTCCAGAAGCGACATCGGAAAATTTATATCCGAAATCAAATAGGAATGATCATATGAAATATCTATTTTTGATTCATAAGAATACTCGTTGGCATCTTCATCCCAATAGTAGCCAAGTTCTTGTTCCATATTACCGGATTCGTCATATGTATAATCATATCTTCCTACGATAAACCAATCGCTTGCGCCATCCTTTTCGTAATGAATGGACTGAGCAACAAAACCGCTCGAATAAGTATATTCGGTTTTACCTATAGGTGTTAACTCTTGTGATTCGCCCAAGCTGAAATATTCTGACAGAATTCGTTCGTTATTTTCATTGTATGTATAGGCACTTTTATTGGTATTTACCCAACTATTTAAACCGGCATCCCAATAAAAACTCATTTCCAGTGTTTTACTTCCCAAAGCATTATACGAATATTCTTCTTTCTCCTCCGCCACAAATTGCCCGGAATCTTCATCCCGTAAATAGCTGGTCTCCTGAGTCAGGTTACCATTAGAATCGTATGCATATTCCATTTTCCCCTCTAATTCAAGGTTATTTGTATACTCATTTCGATAATAATAATCTGATAAGGTGACTTTATTTTCACCGTTAAAGGTATTCTCGACTTTACCTTCCAATATCCATTGATTCGATTCAGTAAATTCAAAAAATTGTAATTCTGAAATATTTCCCTGCGCATCATACGAATAGTCCATTTTTATCTCAGGGATTAAACCTTCTGAGCTTTCGTCGTAAAAATAGTCTATTTCCTGCACCATTTGACCGCTGGTATTATAGGCGTACTCTATTTTCATTACCGGTACTAATTGATAATATTGGTCCTCCATCCACCACATGATAACACTGTCGAGACTTAGCTTTGTTGTGTTTTCCGATTTCATAAATAGATGATTGTAAGATATATTGGAACTCAGTGCCAGCTCATTTTTAGAGATACAGTATTCCGAATGATTCAGAACTTTTTTCATTAACAGCACTTCCGGGCTATTTTGATATTTCAAATCGTTTCTTTGCCCAAAAACAGATAAAGTCATCAGCAAAATAATGAACAGAATTAGTGGTTTCATAGTATTGATTTTAAGTTTAAGTCACAAACAATTTTGTTTTACGTTGCAACAAAGAAGAAGTTTCCGGCATAACAAGTTTCATTTCCTAACCCGATTCTCAAATTTCAAAAATTATTCGAAGCAACCGTTACCAAGCATATCTGTATTAAAAATTGCGATAATAAACTTAGTGATCTTTGTCGCTAAAAAGGGTTATTGCCTAATGCACTAAAGAGTCGATTCGTACTTCCAACTTCCAACTTTGATTTGTATTTTTGCCTTCAATATAATAACACATAAAATGAGCGACGATAAAAAGATCATCTTTTCGATGTACAAGGTGAGTAAAACTTACCCACCCAATAAAACAGTGATAAAGGATATTTCACTTTCATTTTTCCTGGGAGCAAAAATTGGAATTATCGGTTTAAACGGATCGGGAAAATCAACACTTTTACGCATTATAGCCGGACAGGATAAATCGTTTAACGGAGAGCTGGTATTTGCACCGGGATATTCCGTTGGCCTGCTTGATCAGGAACCACAACTCGACGAAAGCAAAACCGTGATTGAAGTAGTGAAAGAAGGAATGCAGGAAACTGTAGACGTTTTGAATCGGTACGAAGAAATTAACCAGCTTTTCGGATTGCCCGAAGTTTACGAAAATCCTGATAAAATGGATGAGCTAATGGCAGAACAGGCTCAACTTCAGGAAAAAATGGATGCGATGGATGCCTGGAACCTCGACAGCAAACTGGAACGTGCGATGGATGCACTGCAGTGTCCTCCCAACGAACAACCCATTAGCGAACTTTCCGGAGGAGAACGCCGTCGTGTAGCTTTGTGTCGTTTGTTGTTAAAAGAACCCGATGTGCTTCTGCTCGATGAGCCTACCAACCACCTCGACGCGGAAAGTATTCTTTGGCTGGAAGCCCACCTGGCCCAGTACAAAGGAACAGTAATCTGCATTACCCACGACCGTTATTTTCTGGATAATGTTGCCGGATGGATTCTGGAACTCGACCGCGGAATGGGAATCCCTTGGAAAGGGAATTACAGCTCGTGGCTTGAACAGAAAGCCAAACGTTTGGAACAGGAAGAAAAAGGTAGCCAGAAACGACGAAAAACGCTGGAACGGGAACTGGAATGGGTACGTATGGCACCGAAAGCGCGTCACGCCAAAAGCAGAGCTCGTTTAAATGCTTACGACAAAATGCTGAACGAAGATGCAGGTCAAAAAGAAGAGAAACTGGAAATCTTTATCCCTAACGGGCCGCGTCTGGGGGATAAAGTTGTTGAGATGGAAGGGATCAAAAAAGGATTTGGAGAAAAGCTCTTATTCGAAGACCTGACATTTAAACTTCCACCTGCCGGAATTATCGGGGTAATCGGTCCAAACGGAGCGGGAAAAACAACCCTGTTTAAACTGATTATGAAACAACTGGAAGCAGATTCAGGAAATATAGAAATTGGCGAAACAGTAAAAGTTAGCTACGTAGACCAAACACACGAAGCCATAGATCCTGAAAAATCTGTTTTTGAGGTGATTTCGGGAGGAACAGAAACCATTATGCTCGGAAACAAACAGGCCAATGCCCGCGCTTATGTTTCACGATTCAACTTCTCCGGTTCCGACCAGGAAAAGAAATGCGGTGTACTATCGGGAGGTGAACGAAACCGCCTGCACCTGGCACTGGCATTAAAATCAGAAGGCAACCTGCTATTACTCGATGAGCCTACCAACGATATTGATGTAAATACCTTAAGGGCATTGGAAGAAGGTCTGGATAATTTTGCAGGCTGTGCCGTGGTTATTTCGCACGACCGCTGGTTTCTCGATCGCATTGCTACGCACATACTGGCGTTCGAAGGGGAAGGACACGTTCATTTCTTCGAAGGTTCATTCTCGGAATACGAAGAAAACCGCAGGAAAAGAATGGGCAGCGACGCGCCAAAACGCTTTAAATATAAAAAGCTGATGGAGTAGATAGTTTGGCGAAGAAACCAAAAGCTATCACATAAATTAGGTATAATCTGGTTCTTTTTTCAAAGGAATCAGATTATACCTATTTCTAATTGGAGAAAGACATATCATCTTTCAAGTTATTCCATTTCTGGCTTTCAAAATTATGTATACCTTTAAAACACTAAAAACCAAACTATGAAATATCTTCCTTGCATTCTTTTACTTATAAGTTCGATTATTGGATACAGCCAGATTCCCTCCGGCTACTACGATTCTGCAAACGGATTATACGGTAACAATTTGAAAGTCGCCTTGCACAACATCATCAAAGACCACACAGAATATCCGTATACAAGCAGCAGTAACGATGTTTGGGACATTCTGAAAGAAACCGACCGCGATACTGCCAACTCCGAAAATGTCATTCTGTTTTACAGCGGCTGGAGCGTGAATGCAGCGCAGGAATACAACAACGGAGCGGGCTGGAACCGCGAACACGTTTGGGCTAAAATACACGGCGATTTTGGAACCGGTTTGGGTCCGGGAACAGATGCGCATCATTTACGGCCAACAGATATTTCGGTTAATGCCGAAAGGGATAACAAGGATTTTGATAACGGAGGTTCACTCTATATCGATGGTGACGGCGATACCGGATGTTACACCGACAGTGATTCGTGGGAAACGCGCGACGCAGTAAAAGGAGATGTAGCCAGGATATTGTTTTATATGGCTGTTCGGTACGAAGGCGAAGGTGACGAACCCGACCTGGAACTGGTTGACCAAGTGAATACCGTGAACCTGAATGAAGCTGGGAAAGGATTTCATGGCAAATTATCGACCTTGCTGGAATGGAATGAACTTGATCCGGTTGACAGCTTTGAAATGAACCGCAACAATGTAATTTATTCGTACCAGGGAAACAGGAATCCGTTTATTGATCATCCGGAATACGCTGAAAGTATTTGGGAAACCTTTGATTGCTCAAACGATACAGTTCCTCCATATATTTCCTGTGTCACTGGAGATACCGTACAGCTGAATGAAGATGGCACCTTTCTCCTTACGTGGGAAATGTTAACCGATAATGTATCCGATCAGTGCGAGCTCGATACTATTCTGCTTGATAAATATTTACTATCGTGTGATAATGTTGGAACCAACTATATTACTGTAACGGCTTATGACTCGAACGGTAATTCGAATGCATGTGAAACTAAGGTTGAAGTTATTGGGAATACTCCGCCAAACCTAAACAATGATACTGCTGTTACTGCTGTTAACATGCCTGTAACGATCAATGTTCTGGATAATGACAAGGATGCAGAAACCTCGTTAATTATCGAATCATTTACAATTCTTGTTAATCCTTCTCACGGCATAGCCGAAATTGATAAACAGACAGGTTCCGTGACTTATACTCCCGATAAAAATTATATAGGAAACGATATATTTATGTATATGATTTGCGATGATGGCATACCTTGCATTCCTATGTGTGGGGAAACTCTTGTCTTGGTAAATGTATTACCACAAAACTATCCTCCAATAGCGCTAATTGATTCTTTCGAAATGTATTGTGGAAACTTTAATGAGAACGTTCTTCTAAATGATTTTGATACAGATGGAGGAAATCTGTCTGTAAATCCGACACCTGTAATTTCTCCAACAAAAGGGATGGTTACTTTGTATGAAAATGGAAATTTTGAGTATATACCCTATTTTGATTTTGTTGGAGTTGACAGTTTCCTATATGAATTAAAAGATGATGGTATTCCAATCCTACACGATACAACATGGGTGTACATCACAGGCGTTGCTGATAATGACTGTGACGGGATTGCTGATATTGACGATATTGACGATGATAACGACGGCATTCGCGATAAAACGGAAGGAGTTAGAGCAAAAGATTCTGACAGCGACGGAATCCCCGATAGTTACGATATTGATAGCGACAACGACGGTATTCCTGATAACATTGAAGGACAAGCTGAGGATAATTATATTCAGCCATTGAATCGTGATTCTGACGGCGACGGCTGGGATGATGCCTATGATCCAGATGCCGGTGGATGGCCGTTTGATACTGATCTAACTAACACAGAAGGTGATACAATTTGCGACTTTATAGATCTTGATTCTGATAACGACGGGATAGCTGATTCGATTGAAGGATATGACGTTAATTCTGATGGAATTGCTGATTTAGTTAAAATGAATACGGATATAGATAGCGATGGTCTGGATGATGCTTATGATACTTATTCAGGTTGGACAAATTACGGTAATGAAACTGGGTTCAATGCCCCACTTCAGGATTTTGATAACGACAGAACGCGCGACTGGCGTGATAGTGATGATGATAATGATGGGCTAAATACAATAAACGAAGATGCAAATATTGACGGTATTTATAGCAATGATGATATAAATGGCGATGGATCTCCATCTTACCTTGACAAAGAGGAATACAAACATGTTGCAATTCCTGATTTATATGAGGAATGCTATCCACCTAATCCAATTATGACCATAGATGAATTTTATGAATATGGTGGGCTATATCTGCCAGCGTTTCAGGCAGATTCTATATTCCTGAAATATGAAACCATCGATAATACAGGAGATAAATCTTATGTTAGCAGAATTTATGAGATAAAAGAAATATCTGGAGAATTATCGAGCGAATTTACTCAACTTATTTTTTTGAATGATCAGGTTGCACCATTCTTAGAATGTCCTGCAAATATTAATGTTAATACTCATAATGATATTCCTGACGGTTTTTCGAACGTTATGGAATTTATAGAGGCTGGCGGGAATGTCTCAGATAATTGCGGGATAGATCTTTCAAGTTTAAATATTGTTGCAGAATACATGGATACCACATTAACTCCTGATGTGCTAACAAGAACATACTCAATAGCTGACGTCCAAAACAATATAGGAACTTGTTATCACATTATCACCATTACCTATCCAACAGCAGTTAATGATATTAATACAATTACTGATTTCAAAGTCTTTCCCAATCCCAACAATGGCATTTTCACCGTCGAAATAAATAGCTTAAAAGAAAAGTCTGTTCTTCAAGTAAATGACGAATCAGGGAAAACAATAAAGCAAATGATAATTAAACCCGGTACTATGCAGAATGTCGAGATTAATATTTCGAATGTTGCAAGCGGTAACTATTCTGTGGTACTGTTTAATAGATTGAGCAGAAAAAGTAAATTAATAATTATTAAATAACTCACCTGTCCATCGCCTGCCCAAGAAGTTAATATTTTGCCTATTATAACAATAATCTGCTGAAACAAATAGTCATAATTAATCAGAGAGCATTTCGGAAGATTTGAAAATATTATTGTACCAAAATATTATATTAATTATTATCCATCCTACAAAAAAATGTGACAAGAGTTGATACACAGAAGTATAAACAAAATTCATCGCATAGCTTCTATTCGATTCTGGGTTCCCCGAGTTCCTTCGAAACCTAGATTATTCATTGCTAAGTATAGCAACACAACATAATTATCAACCTTATAAGTTATAAACCATAATAATAATATCATTGTTAACAGAAAAGGCTTTTTTATTAAACATTAGTTATCTAAAAGATAATTTTTATTATATTTCGGTAGCTAACGTTTATAAATATTCACAAAACGACAAACAAATGAAAAAATTGCGCTTAAAATTGTTGGCACTTTTTAGTGTCTTCTTTTTGATTTATTCATGTAATGAATCATTGGTTACTGACAATTTAGAAGATGATTCTGTAGAACTAAAATCAGCCTCCGTTCAAAAGAAAAGCTACATCGTTGTGCTTAATGATGCGGAGCTTGATACTGAACTTACATCGCTGAAAGGCTATGATAGGAAACAGTTGGCCGTAAAAGCCAAATCTTTGAAAATATTGGAAAAAGCAGGTATTACTGATGGAGAAATTGGCCATGTTTTTGGAACCGCATTGCAAGGCTTTTCTGTAAAAATTGCTCCCGGTCAATTAAAAAAACTTGAAAGTAGTCCGTCTGTGAAATACATTCAGGAAGATCGGGTTATTTCACTCAGACTACCTGAACTTAAAATAAAAAAGAAACCTGTTCCAACCCCTCCTTCACAAACTACTCCTTGGGGAATTGCACGAGTGAATGGAGGAGTTGACGCAAAAGGAAAAACAGCTTGGATTGTAGATACAGGAATAGACACTGACCACCCCGATCTAATTGTGGATGTGAATCGTAGCCGAACTTTTGTTACAACAGAACGAAAACCAACTGTTGAAGATCTAAATGGACACGGGACACACGTTGCAGGAACAATTGCGGCAAAAGATGATGATATTGGTGTAGTTGGAGTAGCAGCCGGTGCGACCGTGATATCCTGCAGAGTTTTAGACAAAACTGGAAGTGGAGATTTTTCGTGGTCAGTGGCCGCATTAGATTATATTGCTGAAGTAGGAAGTGCTGGTGATGTTGTAAATATGAGTTTAGGGCCTTCAAGTCCTTATATCGATCCTGCCGTTGATGAAGCAGTACAGGCAGTGGCTGCCCTGGGAATTAATCTTTCTATTGCCGCTGGAAATGAAAGTGATGACTGCACTTATTATTCGCCTGCACACAATAATGGAAACGGTATTTATACAATATCTGCATGTGATATCAATGATAATTGGGCTTACTTCTCAAATTATGGAGATCCTGTTGATTTTTGCGAACCCGGTTACAGTATTTACTCAACATATAAAGATGGAGGTTACGCAACTCTAAGCGGAACTTCAATGGCAGCTCCACATGCAGCCGGACTTTTGTTGCTGGGTGAAATTAAAAATAATGGAATATATGTTATAGGAGAACCAGATGATAATAAACCGGATCCAATTGGAGTTCACTAAAATATTCAAATAAAAAAACCGGATTTAAATCCGGTTTTTTTATTTCGCTTCTTTCAAAAATATTTCAGCCAGTTGATGTAACTCATTCCCCAATTTTGCACGGCCGTCATTTGTTATTATTGCAATCACTACCTTCTCTTCAGGATAAAAAGTTACATTTAATTATTAAGATTTAATAATTTTGTTGCGTTATGAATAATTTCTGGAAGCAACTAAAAGGCCCCGCATTTTCTCTCGCTCCCATGGAGGATGTTACTGATACCGTATTTCGTGAAATAGTTATGGGGATGGCCGTCCCAAGCAAACTTCACGTAATTTTTACAGAATTCACTTCGGTTGAAGGCATGAATCATCCGGTGGGTCGGGAACGCGTTTCAGAAAGGCTTGTTGTAAACCAATCGGAGAAGGAACTGCTAAAAAAACTGGATATAAAGATCGTTGCACAGATCTGGGGACGAAACCCTGAAATCTACGCAAAAATTGCCCGGCACATCACTAACAATTACGACTTCGATGGATTGGATATTAACATGGGATGTCCGGTAAAAAAAGTTTTTAAAATTGGAGCCTGCAGTGCGCTTATCGGAGAACCAACGCTGGCAAAAGAGATCATTCTGGCAACAAAAGAATCCACTACCCTACCGGTGAGCGTAAAAACCAGAACCGGTATTAAAGAGCACCAAACCGAAGAATGGATATCAGAGCTGCTTACAGTAGAACCCGCTGCCATAATTCTTCACGGTCGTACCCAACGAATGCAGTCGGAAGGCGATGCCAGCTGGGAAGAAATAAAAAAAGCTGTTGAATTAAGAAACCAGCTCAAACCACACATTCCTTTTCATGGTAATGGAGACGTATTTTCGTACGAACGGGGATTAAAACGAGTGGAAGAATCGGGTGTTGACGGAATTATGATTGGACGAGGTATTTTTCAAAATCCCTGGTTTTTTAATCCTGAAAAAACAGAAATTACACAAGAAGAACGTATTAAGAAACTACTTGAGCACACCCATCTGTTCGAACAAACCTGGGGGGGAATCAAAAATTTCAATATCCTGAAACGCTTTTATAAAATATACCTAAACTCATTTGCCGGAGCTGCCAAAATGAGAGCCGATGTAATGGAAATGAAAGATTACGACGAAGTGTACCAGTATTTCGGGGAATAATGCTTTTTAATTTCTACTATTCCCGATTACAATCAGTTAATCATAAAAATAATGTATTACGTATGTACTTTGTGGTATTTTCGTCGATTATATATTTAATACTGTAACAATCATCCCTTATTCTTTACCATTAAACAAAACAAACAATTTAACATGATGAGAAATATTATACTTCTGTTGACTGGCTTTATGGTTTTTTCCTGTACATCAAAAAAAACTGAAATTTACCAATGGCGCGGAGAGCACCGAACAGGGATATTCAATGAACAAAACCTGTTAAAAGAATGGCCTGCAGATGGCCCAAAAGAATTGTGGTTTACAGAAGGCATTGGAGATGGATACGGATCGCCAACCATAACCGACAAGGAAATTTTTATAACAGGAGCTATCGACAGCACAGCAACTCTATTTTGCATGGATCTTAAGGGAAAGATTAATTGGAAGGTGTCGTTCGGCAAAGAATGGATAAAAAGCTATCCGGGATCACGGTCGCAGCCTACCATCGTTGAAGATCTCATTTATGTTGGATCAGGGATGGGCAATTTGTATTGTTTGAAACGTGAAAACGGAGAAGTGGTTTGGTCGAAAGATTTTACGGATGACTTTCAGGGCATTTATCCCAGGTTTGGACATTCGGAGGCTGCCGTTATTGATGGCGACAAAGTATTCTGGACTCCGGGTGGTGAAAAATACAATGTGGTTGCATTAAACCGCTTTACAGGTGAACTGATCTGGAGTAATGAAGGTTTTAAAGAGAGATCAGGATATAACCCGGGAGCTCTCATTGAACTTCCGTCCAGAAAAATATTTACAACATTTTCGGCCTACCACCTGATGGGATTCGATGCAGAAACCGGTAAAATGCTCTGGTCGCAGGAACAGGATAACTATCCGCTGGAAAAGAGATCTCCGGGATATGGCGACACCCACAGTAATTCTGTAATATTCGACGGCGGAAATATTTATTACGCAGCCGGCGACGGTATTTGTGGCATTAAACTTAAATTATCGGAAGATGGATCTTCTATTGAGGAAGTGTGGAGAAATAATGGATTCGACAGTTATATGGGAGGAATCGTTAAAATAGATGACTACCTGTATGGAAGCGGAACATCGAAGAGACAATTCAAAAGTATTCATTCGGAAACAGGAGAACTGACCGATTCTTTAAAATTGGGTTGGGGTGCAGTAATCGCTGCCGATGATATGCTCTATTATTACAGTCAAAACGGAAAACTCTCGTTGGTAAGTTTCAACCAAGGAAAACTAAATGAGGTAAGCCAATTTAAAATTAACAGGGGTACCAAGGAACATTTTTCGCACCCGGTTATTAAAGATGGAATATTATACCAAAGGCACGGACAGGTTTTAATGGCTTATGATATTAAAGCACAAAGTTAAAGCCCTACATACTTTAAAAACTCCTCCCGAACACTTTTGTCTTTAAATTTCCCGGAATACTCGGCAGTTACCGTACTGCTACTTTCATCCTGTATTCCGCGCGACGAAACACACATGTGTTTGGCGTCGATTAAAACGGCAACATCATCGGTTTTTAAAATTGATTGGAGCTCGTTGGCAATTTGTACCGTTAGACGTTCCTGAACCTGCGGACGGCGAGCGTAATAATCAACAATACGGTTAATTTTACTTAAGCCAATTACTTCTCCACTCGAAATATAAGCAACATGTGCTTTACCAACAATTGGTAAAAAGTGGTGTTCGCAGGTAGAATTCATGTTGATATTCTTTTCAACCAGCATTTCGCCATATTTAAACTTATTCTCGAATACTGAGATCTTCGGTTTGTTTTCAGGATTCAGCCCATAAAAGATTTCTTTGATGAACATCTTTGCCACTCGTTGTGGTGTACCCTGCAAACTGTCATCAGTTAAATCGAGGCCCATCACTTCCATTATTTCACGAAATTTATCCTCAATAATAACCATCTTTTCATTGTCGCTTAGTTCAAAGGCATTTTCCCGCATTGGGGTATCAATTGAAGTGGCAACATGATTATCGCCTATTAAATCATGATGATTGTTTCTCTCTTGTTTTCCGTTTATCTTCTTAGTTAAATTAGTAAGAAGTATTTCTTCCCTGTAACTCATATCTTCTAATTTTCTGTTTCATTTATATGCTTTGCATCTTAAACAGGAATAAATGTTTTTTGTTTAATCTTTACTATAAAACATTTAAACATTTCTATTCGTCCTGTTTATATCTGAGACAATAATTAAATTATATCTAACCTCACTTAGAGAACTTCAGTTCATTGATCAACACTCCGGTTCGACGAAAAAAGATGAATACCAAATCAAAAGAAACGGAACTTCCATTAGAAACTCTAATTTTGTAGAGAACAATATTAAACAATTATGAATCTAAAAAACCTTGTAATTATCCTCCTTTTATTTCCGACATTCAGCTTTGCGCAAAAAGAAGTGCTGTTCTTCTCGTACTTCAAAGGAAACGGTGAAGACGGTTTACATTTGGCATACAGCCTGGACGGGTATAAATGGGAAACGCTAAAAAACGACGAGTCATTTCTTGAACCGGCTGTTGGAGAAAGTGTATTAATGCGAGATCCATGTGTTATCTACGGTCCGGATAAACAATTCCACATGGTATGGACAGCTGGCTGGACAGAAAAAGGCATTGGTTATGCCAGTTCTAAAGACTTAATTAAATGGTCGGAGCAAAAATATATACAGGTGATGCAACACGAGGAGGCAGCAAAAAACTGTTGGGCCCCGGAAATTATATACGATGAAAATGAAAAACAATATATGATTTTTTGGTCGACAACTATTCCTGGGCGATTCACAGAAACAGAAGATACCGGCGATAATGGTTATAACCACAGAATGTATTATGTAACTACAAAATATTTTGAATCGTTCAGTGAAACCAAATTGTTTTATGATCATGGATTCAACGTAATCGACGGTTCTATTTTAAAACTAAAAAACAACTACATTCTATTTCTAAAAGATGAAACACGTTGGCCCGAACCTGAAAAAAACATTCGATGGGCTACAGCGAATAATATTGTGGGGCCATATTCTGAGGCATCAGAGCCCATTACCGGAGATTACTGGGCAGAGGGACCTACATGCTTAAAAAAAGGAAATAAATACATTGTATATTTCGATAAATACCGAAAAAAAAGCATGGGAGCCGTTGAATCAACCGACTTGAAACACTGGACAGATATTTCTGATAAGATATCCATTACAGGCGGAGTACGTCATGGTACAGTTTTCATGGTTCCAAAGAAAATTGCAACAAAAATTATTAAGCAGTACAAATAACAAATATCTATTTCCTTACTGGTTAATTAATTGAATATGCTTTGAGTTTTAACACATAAATAAAGTGCTGTTTTTTTGCCATTTTTTTCATTTTTTTTTTGCCAGTGTAAAAACAATTTCTACTTTTGCACACGCTTTAACAAAGCAACGACGTTCAAAATAAATATTGGGGAGTAAGTTTTAAAGATCGCTGAAAAGCGTATTAAAATTTGGCAACGATATTCACTTTTGGAGAGGTGGGTGAGTGGCTGAAACCACCAGTTTGCTAAACTGACGTACGGGTAACTGTACCGGGGGTTCGAATCCCCCTCTCTCCGCAACAAATATTACATCGGGATGTAGCGCAGTCCGGTTAGCGCACCTGCTTTGGGAGCAGGGGGTCCCAGGTTCGAATCCTGGTATCCCGACCAAGTGAAAAATCAAAATTCACCAAAAGCCTGTAAATCATCTGATTTACAGGCTTTTTTGTTTTTACGATGTCAAAATACACTATTTAAAACCGTTGTAAATGTGACCTATCCGGTGACCTCTCATTTTTTATACATTAGAGGTCATCGCTCAAGTCATAGAAAGCTATAAAACTGACAATTACAAAGGTTGTTTTTCATGAAAAATGGTGCGGTTTGGTTCAATTTGGAGCTAAAAATTAGTAGTAACCGGTGACCTATGAGGGAACCAGAACCAAATTAAATTAATTGACATGAATTCAAAAAGTACTTTCGGAATCCATTTTGTACTGAAAAACAGTAAAGTAATTGATGGAACAGCCCCAATTTATGCGAGGATTACTGTTGATACCAACAGAGTCGAGATTTCAGTTAAAAAGAGAATCACAGTTACAAATTGGAACAAGGGTAAAGGTATGGCAAAGGGCAAAAGCCGTAAAATTAGTAGGCTCAACTCCTTTCTGGAGCAATTCAGATCTCAGCTGACCGAGTGTTACCAGGACCTGATTGTAAATAAGCAAACTGTAACCCCGGAAGCAATTAAGAACAGATTTTTGGGAATCGAAGATTCAGGAGAAACACTTAAAGGACTCGTTGAATATCACAACACCGGAATGGAGTAAATTTATAAACCCACCGTTGAATTGTAGAATGATCAATCTTTACTCCTCTTATTAACAGCAGTTCTCCTACATCCCTATAACTTAAAGTGAATCTCAATTTTAAATATACTGCTTGAAAAATTATTGCTTCGGGATATCTGTGGTGCTTGAACATCGAATAATTGTTTTAGTTGAATGGTAAAATTAGAAATTGTCGAATTATGGCTAATTAATGCAACAGAACCCTAAATCCCTATATATTATTTTTTGCTTCATGATTTTACTTCACATTAAGAATGCGACTAAGCTAACCTTTCTTATATTTCGATTTTATTTATTTACTCCCCATGTTATATTGGGTTCAGGCCCCATTTCAAATTCAAGAACACCACCATCCAACAAAGTCTTATGGCTAATCCAGGCCTGATTGAAATCTATGCCATTCAACTTTGCCGACTGAATATAAAAGTTATCCTCACTCACCTTATTGACTATTATCTTAAAATCACTGCCATTATCCAGGTGCAAAACCATTTCGGGAAATATTGGTGAACCGATAAGATATTCAGGTTTAGCCATATCCAACTGAAAAAGTCCCATAGCGCTCATTACAAACCACGATGCCATGGCACCGCCATCATCATCCATCGACTCAATATAACCTTTGCTGTCATTCCGGTAAATCCTTTTGATAACCGGTCCTTTAAAAAAACCATGATTATGATACAGCTGAACTACTTCTTTTGTGGTGAAGGTACGGGCCCATTTTTGGGTTAAATAAGGCTTGCCTAGCATATTAAAAAGATAAGGATAATGAATATCGGGCTCATTTAGGTGCATATAAAAATTGTTATTGAAGATGTATTCCAGATCATCGGAGAGCTTATCTTTTCCTCCCCTCAATTCAGCCAGACCTTCTATATCGTGCAACACAAACCAGCGATAATGCCACAGGTTACCTTCATACACATATTTTTCGAACTCTTCAACATCGGGCACGGTATTGCCGTCGGGAGTGAAAAATCCACGCACATTTCCCTGGTTGTCTTTTTGTTGAGGGCACCACATTTTTTTGTATGAGTTTGCAGCATCTATTAAATTTGAAAATTCCTCTGTTTTTCCCAGCTTTTCAGACATTTTTAATGCGATATATGCATGATAAACTTTCTCCAGTTTCCTACTCACATTTTTGTCCCCATAATTCTCAAAATCCTCTGTCATGCCTTTAAATGCCAACTCCTGATCAAAATCTTCCAACCCCTTGGAAAGAGCATCCATTATTACGGCACTGGCAAATTCCAGACGGATAGAAGGATTTGGCCAATATCCGTTCGCATCGGTTTCAACAACCTTACGATGTTTATAATGATCGACCAATGATCTTGCTATATTCTTGGCAATTTGTGGTTCCAGCAATGAAATCAATGTATACTTCCGAAAATCATCCCAGGTGGTCCACATCGAATAATAATCAAAGTCAGACGCAGTATGTTTGGTCAAAAGAATTGAATCAGGTCGGTGAGCTGCCCGGTAAGTACCGCTTGATGAAGAAGAAATATTCGGAACCAGGTACGAATGATAAAGATGAGTATAAAAAAGTGTCTTAAATTCTTCCGTTCCACCATTAATTTCAATTTTTGAGAGTTTTTCTTCCCAGGCCTGAGCAGCTTTATTCTTTGCACTTTCAAAGTTCCAATCCTCAATTTCGGTAGAAGCTTCAAGCATTGCCTGTTCTTCACTTACAGTCGACAAACCTACCTTCAATTTAACTGTATTCCCGGCATCATCCGGTAAATTAAGCCATATTCCGGATTTATTTCCAGAGCAACTTGATTCATTCTCAATAGTTGTCTCTCCTTCCCATGAAGTATATGATTTGATTGGAGTATCGGAGATAATGGCAAAGTACAGTTTATGATATCCTCCGTTACCATTGTGCAAGGACTTGAACATACCTGTAATTTCTTTTTCATTTTTAAGCTCAAGCCGGGCATCCAGCATCCCCACATAACTATGTGAAAGATCAATTACAATATAACGGTCCGTTTTCTTTTCTTTAGGAAATGTATATTTATGAAAACCTACGCGCGGAGATACAGTTAACTCAACTTTTACTCCCGATTCAAGTTCTGTTTTGTAATATCCGGCTTTTGCCTCTTCCAACTGTTTAATATATTTCTCGCGAAAATCTTCTATTTTATTTGAAAAGGATCCGATGCCCGGTTTTATAAGTAATCCACCACCCTTTCCTCTTGAGCCTGCACCGGCAATCCTCAAGTGTGAAAAACCTTCAATATATTCATCTTCATAGTAGTATCCCACATGAGAATCACCTTCAGTTTCGGGTGATAGCTGAACCATACCGAAAGGATAACTTGCTCCGGGGTATAATTGACCGTTATCGCCTTCGGTACAAATAAAAGGATTTACATAGGCTAACGGAGAGAGTTCTTCTTTCTCCTGTTTAAAACTACAAGAGTTAAAACTTGTCAGAATTATACAGAATAACACTTTAAAATTTAGACACCGCAACATCGCTTTTTATTTAGTTTGATTTATATCCTCTTCATAGTTTCGATTAATCTGCCGCGCTATAAAAATGCTCATTATCAAAACTATATCTACTTTAATTTTACTAAACTGATACAGATTGAAACACCTCCCTAATATCTCTTCATCAGGGAGGTGTTTAACAAAAACAACTAGATAATTAATTTGGTCTTAACTCACACACCAAAAATTTACCTGGTTTACGTAACTAAACTAACTATTAATTAAATCAAATCCTTTAATTTCAGTTTGCGTTAACATCCCACCATAATGGAATATTATAAGCGTCTTCATTGCCATTGTACAGTAGCTTAATTGCTTTATCAACCTCTTCCGGCTGAGCTGATTTTTCGTCATCATTATAAAGCAACCTGGTTACTATTTGTCCTTTTGTTGGATCAATTTCTGCCAAAGCCGAATGTTTTTTCGCATAAATTTTAGGAAGCCTTGTACGTCTGTATTCAGCAAATGCTTCAAAACTAATGGGGAACAATGCCAACCATTTTTGGGTCATTATCTGCTCATATTGTTTTTCGCTGTCGCTTGAAAATTTAACAGGAATATCAGTCATTGGAGGATCGTTATACCCATAGTTTTCAGGTGCAACCGGCGTAGTAGTACCATTAATGTATTCATGGATCGCTGTTGATGAAATACTGGGAATCCATTGTTTCAATGAAACTTCAATCCCTTTTTCATAAAACGACTGGGCATTACCACCCATGTTCCAGCCTCTCCATGCTCCTTCTGCTTTGAGAAAATGAGTTTCGGCGGAGTGTAAGATATTTATTGGTGTTACATACTGAAAATCGGGTTGGAAACGGGGACCAAAATTGGAGTAAGATCTAAAGTAGTTGATCTCGCTTGAATTTAAGAAACCATTTGCCATTCCGTGATAACCACCAACATTACCTTTAAGCTCTTCCGGGTAACCTTCTACGTCAAATGCCTCATTATATTCAACAGGCGAGAAATACTCCTGCATGCGCGGATCCTGATAACCTTTAAGTACACTTTCCATACTAGCACTCATTATTGTTTGATACCATGATACCACACGTGGAATTCCATTACCCCTGTTAAGTGTTTCAACTGCAAGCATGGCGTCATCGTCATTGGTTTCCATCAACGGACCTGTAACAGCAGCTTCAGCTTCTTGTTTTGCTTTTTCAGGTTCGATGTTTGAAATACGTATTGCCAACCTTAAACGCATTGTATTGGCAAATTTTAACCATTTTGAACAACTACCTTCAAAAATTAAATCTCCTTTACCAAACGCATTTGCTGAAGAATTTTCCTGTAAAACATCATCTAAGATATCCACAGCTTCTTTTAAATCTTCAAACATCAGATAATAAATATCTTTTTGGCTCTCATAAGGAACAGTTTCCTCGCCCGACCCTGCTTTTGTATATGGAATAGGTCCCCATAAATCAGTAACCTGATGCAGTAACCAAACTTTCCAAATTAATGCAACTGCATGTTCTTTTTCAAAACCTTCATAATAGTCGCTAATTGAAATAACCTGTATTAAAGCCGGAATCCCGTTCGAGTACATCTTTGAAAATCCACTATCAGTCCAACTCTTGCGTAATTCATTGTTTTCCTGTGGTAAAAATGCGTGGGCTATATAACCGCATAAACCAATACCCACATTTATCGACATACGGGCATAATTATCGGTTGTAAGCCAGTTACATCCTTCGTATTGGGCTTTAGAGAAAAGTCCTGATAATTGTTTAGGACCAACTTCCATCAATTGATTCTTATCAGTATTGAATTCATCAAAATTATCGGTACAGGAAAAAGGAAGCCCCATTCCAAAAACAATTACCAGCAGTAATATATATGACCTGAATTTTATTTTTTTCATCATTTTAAATTTTAAAATTACTAAAGTGTGATTTTAACATTTACTCCCAGAGTTCTGGTACCTGGCAAGAAAGCACTTTCTGCACCTTGCCCGTTTCTGCTAACATCATAAGAAACATCAGGATCAAACCAATCACAACCATTGTAGATATAAAATAAGTTACGACCAACTGCTGATACCCTTAAGTTTTTAATAATAGAATTTCTTAATGGGAAAGTATATCCCACAGAGAATTCACGTAGCCTTGAGTTAGTCGCTTCGTGGTTATATAATTCTCCTGTTCCATGGTTAATCCTTCCTCCAATTGTTCTGAAATAATCTTCTGCTGAAATACGTATATCGTTTACCGTTCCATCTTCTTTTACCCCGTCTACAACAATTCCTTCTTCGCGTCCTTGCAACGAACTAATACTTGTTCCGCAGTAATCCATCCATGCTTCTGTAGATGATTGACGAACTCCGCCATAATTCAGGTCGATAAGGAATGACATATTCCAGTTTTTATAGCTTAGATTATTAGTTATACCACTTCGCCAGTCATAGTTAAAATTACCCAGGTACAACTCTGCATCTGCTGTTCTTTTTGGTTTACCCAAGGCATCAACAACTACTCTGCCTGCATCGTCACGGACAAAACCTACAGTATAAATTTCACCGTAAGGTTTGCCTTCAATTACATAAGTCTCACCAATAGATAAATTCGGTGAACTAATCTCGTAACGATCCATTGTTTCCGTCAGCTCAATAACTTTATTGTTATTCTTGGCAAAGTTCAAACTTACATCCCAGCTAAAGTCAAATGTTTTAACAGGAGTGGCATATAGCATAATTTCAATCCCGTCGTTTTGAATATTACCGGCATTGATCCATCCACTCGAATATCCTGAAGAAGGAGAGGTAGTAACTCGCATTAATTGGTTATATGTATTCGATTTGTACCAGGTAAAATCAACACCTAATCTGTTATTTAGAAACTTAAAGTCTGCGCCCGCTTCCCATGATTTAGTTTTCTCAGGAATCAGGTTTGCAGCAACTTTTGTACTATTGGGTTTAAACATTCCAATTGGCCCATAGGCATCGCTGGAGAATGTTTGAAATATTTGAGCGAAACCAGCATCATTACCAACTTCAGCATAAGAACCGCGTAATTTTGCAAATGTAATTACCTCTGGTAAAGCGATCATGTCAGTGATTATTCCTGACAAACCAATTGAAGGATAAAAATAATCGTGTGGCTTAGGTAATGTCGAACTCCAGTCATTACGTGCTGTAACATCAAGGAATATATAGTTTTTATAGCTCAGCTGTCCCATCCCGTAAACCGATTGTTTCTGTATCCTGGATTCAGCATCAGATGTAGATTTATTTACGGCATAGTTCAATCCAAATTTATTTTCGGTAGTAAGTCCTCCGGCTTGCGACCACTGAGACCTGTTCTGAGAATCCTTAACTTCGGCACCGACATTCAAACCCAACTGAACATCTTTAACAATCTCTTTATTAAATACAAACAGTATGTCGCTATTCCAACTTTGTCCTTTGCCAAACCTGGTATAATAGTCACCTTTCCCTGCATTTATATATTGGGTATCCCAATAGGTTTTTTGCTCCTGGTCGTTATAACCTATCCCCATACTACCACGCAGTTGTACGTATAAGTAATCCGTAAAATCATAGCGTAAATTCACAAACGAATTTAGGTTAGTACTTGAACTTGGTGCTTCAAATCCTTCCATCGACCAATATGGATTAAGGTTGTCTGTTGATTCAACTGCCCATGTATTTTGTTTCATTTCATAGTTTTCGTTAATATATGAACCATTTTCAATATCAACGGTCCTTATACTACGAGGCATTTTGGTTAATTGAAACATTGGACTAAATTGATTATCACCGGTTTGAGGCTGGTCCTGGAGCTCCTGACGAAAAACAGTCATTTTAAAATCCATCTTCAGGTTTTTTACTAATTCGGCATTTACCCTCAGGTTAAAATTATGCCTTGCCATCTTATTGTCTTTTAAAACCCCTTGAGCTGTTGTATTGCTGTAAGATAGATATGTTGTAGATTTATCGTTACCAACACTATACGCAAAACTATTGGTAAAATTATAACCAACTGAAAATACATCTTTGTAGTTATCTGGCTGAGGATCAAAGGCTACAGTTTCGCCATGAAAGTTTTGAACATTTCTTCCATCCATTTTGGGTCCCCAACTTGTATACGATGCATTGGGTTGATAGATGCCATTTGCACCCTGTCCATATACATCCTGAAACGGAGCATATAAATAAGGAATATCAAAGTTGGAAGCCGAATTAATTTCAATTCGAGGTTCACCTTTTTTCCCTGTTTTCGTTGTTACTACAATTACCCCATTGTTAGCGCTTGATCCATACAGAGCAGATGCAGCAGGTCCTTTTAATACGTTAAGACTTTTTACATCATCAGGATTTATACTTGACAAACCACCACCAGAGCTGGCATATGGAATACCATCAACCACGATCAACGGCTGGTTGTTGTTATTAATCGATCTGTCACCACGGATTATAATTCGTGGATCACCGGAAACACCGTTGGCACCTGTTGAGGAAGTAATCGAAACACCCGCAATTTTACCGGAAAGAGCATTACCAAGACTTACATCTTTAATAGTGGTCAAACCTTCCATATCGACCTCCTGGGTTGAATAAGTAAGTGTCTTCTTTTTCTTTTCAATACCTAATGCGGTTACTACAACTTCATCTATAGAACGGTTGTCTTCTAACAGGGTCACTTTTAATGTTGTTTGCCCTGCAACTGTAATCTCCTGTTTTACATACCCAACAAATGAAAATTGCAATACGGCATTTTCTTCAATATTGGTTAAGCTAAATTCCCCGTTAACATTAGTAACAGTTCCTTTCTGTGTACCTTTAATATAAACAGTTACACCTGGAAGTGGAAATCCGTTCACATCTGATACGGTACCGCTTATATCTTTTCCTTCTTTTGCCGGAGATATTACAATAAGATTATTCTTCATCATATTGTAACTTAACCCTTTTTCAGGCAGAGTTGCATCCAATAGCTTTTCAATTTCTACATTTTCCATTGAAACACTAATAGATTTTCCCTCAATATTCTCATAACGATATAAAAACTTCACTGAAGTTTGTTGCTCAATTGACTCAAGAAAACGTTCCAGTGAAACATTTTTAACTTTGATACTTGGAACTGTGGTCTGCGACACAACAGCCCCAGCATGAAATACACAGAACAAAGTAAGTAGGAAAGTAATCCTCATAATCAGTAATAGTTTTTTTAAGAGAGGTATAAACATATCACTCCCTTGTAAATAATGTTTTTTTTTCATAAACTTGGATGTGTTAATGATTTTAGCAAATTAATTTTCACAATCATGGGATCGAAGTACGGCCAAATTCTTCGGTCCTTTTTTTTGATGATTTAGTACATAGGCAAATTAGTTTTTATTAATACTGTTATATTGTTTCGATTTAGTTTATTTTGAAGTGATAAACACTTGCTTCTTTTTAATTTGATAATTAAAATCTGCAGCTTGTTTTAACGCAAGCAGAGCCTGCTCAAACGTCTCATTTTCAAACACACCAGTAAATCTGTAATCAAGAATATCAGGATCTTTTATTTCGATTGTAACACCATACCACCTTTCCAGTTTGATCTTTACATCTTCAAACCGTTCTTTATTAAAAATAAGCCTGTCCTCTTTCCATGAAATTTCCGGTTCTGTATCAATTAAAGTAAGAACTTTAGCCTGCTCAATTTTTATAGGTTTAATTATAGCGTCTTCTCCCTTTGCCAGTTTGTTATCAAACCTACTAATAGTATGATTTTGTGTGTCTTTAAATAATACCAGTTTTTGTCCTGGAGTCAGTTTCAAATTATCTTCTCCCTTTTGATCAGATTTGAGTCCAACTACTTCAATGGCACCCTCTAATAATGTAGTTTCAATACTTTGCTCATCAGCATAAGCTTTAACATTAAATTTTGTACCCAAAACTTTAATGTTCATTCCGGTAACGCCTACATAAAATGGTTTTTCCTTGTTTTTCGCAACATCAAAAAATGCTTCTCCTTCAAGGTACACATTTCGTGAACTTTCCTGAAAATTTGAAGGATACCTAAGCTTGGCGCCTGCATTTAACCATACTTTTGTACTATCGGCTAAAACAATAAAAGATTTTGATCCGCTGGGGACATTAATCTCATTATAACTTTCTGAAACAAGAACTTTTTCAGTTGGTACATCCTGATTCATTTGTGTAATTACGTACCATTCTATTCCACATGCAACAACGCAAACTGCTGCATACTTCATTATATTGACAGCAATTCTCCTAACTTTAGACTTTCTTTCGACAAAGTGATTATTTGTTTCATTACGAGAAATATCCTGGTGAATGCGATCAAGCAATTTTTTGGATGAAAGACTTATATCATCGTATTTAATATTATCCCAATTTTCTTTTAGCCATTCTAAAACTTTTTCCTGATTGGTTTCATTATTTACATAACGAAAAAGTTGTTCCTTTTCACTAAACGATGCATTTTCAGCAATTAACTTTTCTAAAAGGTCGATTATATTTTTTTTCTGCGTCATTTAACTATTATTCAAATTCTATTTACTGAATTCCAGCACCTTACAATTACTTATAAAAGAAATAAATTCAAAAAACCGATTCTATATTATTTTAATTATCTGATTTAATTAAGTATACTCTGATTTAATCTTTTTCCGTGAAGCAGAATTCGACTTTTTTTAACTAAAATGACTAATTATCAGCAAAATCAGAATTTTTAAATAGTTTGGAAGTTCCTTTCTCAGATAATTTAGCACATTTCGAATTTGAGTATCTACAGTATTTTCGGAAATACCGAGCCTTTGCCCAATTTGCTTATAAGTTAATCCATTATCTCTATTCAGAAGAAAAATCTGACGCCGACGTTCAGGAATTTTATCAATCAGAGCATACATTATTTCAATCAATTTCTTCTTCTCGATTTCTCCATCATTTTGGGCAACGATGTTATTGATATAATCTTCATAATAACCGGTTATAGCCCTCTTTTTAAGCAAATCATAAATTTCATTTCTGGCAATGGTGAATAGATAATTGTTAAACGACTTATCGGGATCAATCTGTTTTCGCTTCTCCCAGATTATTACAAAGATCTTTTGAACAAGATCTTCGGAATCGTGCCAATTATTCAGGAATTTATAGGTGAAAGCAAATAACTTTTTATGATAAGAATTGTACAAGGAATCAAATGCTTTATTATTCCCCAATTTCAATTCTATTAATTTTGCTTTCTCTTCCAAAATATTGTTACTGAAGTACGTTAAAAAAAATTATAAAAACGAATAATAATTAAAATTATATTATAAAATAATTTCTGATAGTAAGCCTCTCACATATATCCCAATTTTCATAATCTACATTACATCAGATAATTCCAGAATTTCCTGCCCATAAGTATCTAAAGAAATTGTCAGCATTCCCTCCTGTAGTTGCTTTCCATTAAAAATGCCAAAGTCTTTTTCCAAAAATAATCCTTTAACTTGGTATATTTTATCAGCAACTACCCAGGGAATATTAATTTTTCTCGATTCTTCTCCTGAATTACCACGAAGCACAACCACTACACCACAACCTTCAGGATTCAATTTTCCCCACCAATGCCAATCTTCATCGGTTGGCGCAGGGACACCACTATACTGGAAATAAGAATATATTCCGTATTTTTTTTGCAATGCTTCTAACTTCTCAAAACGATCTTTATAGCGTTCAATATTCTCCTCAGTCAAAGAAGTAAGGTCTCCAGAATACGAAAGAGGAGCTCCCATTAACCAGCTACATACCTGCCTGTCCTGAATACTTGTAGCCAGACTACCTTCAAAGTTGGTAGTCACAGCACCAAATATTTCTATCCTTTCCAGTGGCAAGCCCCTGTGCTCATACATTAACTTTCTCGATCGAAATGATCCCTGTATTAGCTTTTGCTTCAAACTATCTGCATTAAGACCCCAGTCAGAATTAACCAACCTCGAACGGTTACCTGCCCCCCAATATTCGTTTGGTGCGGCATGGTACGAATCGACATGTTTCAATACCGCAACATCGGCTTCCGGGCCAGGTGTTTCCCAATAAATCTCATGCGACAACTGCAGCCATGCTTCGGGTGCCTCTTCATGGATTTTATCCTGTGAGGCAAACAATCCCCGCAATCCCCGGAGATATGATTCCTTTAATGTCCGGCTTTCATGTCCCCGGGCAATATCACCATAACACACATCACTTAAATCCTGTTTGAAATAATCAGCTTTGTATTTTTTATGCAGATAAATAATTTCATTTGCATACTTCTCTCGCGAAGGTTCAAAACAAAAACTCAATCCGAGTCCACCAGAACGCCGAATCAACGGAAGACTAAAAAGCAGAGGTTCCTTTAAATTTTCCAGGGTTTCCTTTTCATTGATAAATACAGAATACCATAAACCTGTCTTCATCCCTTTCGACCTGATATAATCGCTTATGCCAACCAGGTCAGGAAATTTGTTCGAATTAGGGTTAATGGTAGAAACAGCCCAACCTCCACCTTTTGTGTCGGACCAACCGGCGTCTAACTGAAAATATTTAAATCCGATGTTTGAAGCGATATCTGCAGCTTCACGCATATTTGATTCATTGATATTTGCACTATAATTTGTCCAGGTACAAAACACAGGACCTGGCTCTTTTTTCATACCTGTGGGAGGAAGAATATGCTTAATTATAAATGTTCTAAAATCAGTTTCCACGCAACGGTCAAGTGCCGTAGAAATAGATGATGTAGTTTGATAGGTATTTCCCGAAAATCCGTATAAAAATACAGGTTCAGACTCAAATGATTCAGAAGGTCCCAGCACCCATTCAAAATAATCGGGATGGTACCCGGTTCCACCGTCTTCAAATATTTTACGTGGTTTTGAGGGAACTTCGCTGGTAACAATTACTCCTCGTGAAGACAAGGGATCGTGGAAAGCTACAATGCTCGGATCGATACCCCTCATTTCTGGTGTTAGCAGGGTTTTTACAGAATATGATTGAGTTAAATGAATATCATCAATGACTAAATCTTCAATTTTTATCCAATTTTTACCTTTATTCGAAAATCGAATCCATTTCCTTATTGCAGGGAAACCTTTATAAGTCTCATAAATGACTTCCGCTGAAAGACCTTCCCACTCATTCTTATTTGATGAATATGTTAGAGTTAACCTGTGAACCTCTTCTCCCTCTTTTTCAATTGAATAATTTACAGCATCAAAAACCGGATTAACTTGCTCACCATTAGCTTTTACCGCATTTATCCATTGTACATTTTGATTGGCCTGGTTATTTTTTTTATCCACTTTTAATGCATCAGTCTGGTTTTTAACAGACTCCTTTTGTTCAACTCCTGCTTCATTTGAAAATTCAATACCTTGAGGTTCAATATCCGGTGATGCTTTTGTTAGTGTTACAGAAAATTCATATCCATAATTGTTAATCAAATTATTTCCTTCAATTATTACAGAAGATGTAGTTGCTGAATGTTTTGCTATTTCAATATTTCGTTCAAGAATTCCTGCTTTAATGGTAATGCTGTGACCTTTGGCTTTTATTCCCCAATCTTTTTGATTTAAATTCGATTCACAAGCTGTGAATAAACAAAGTATCGGAATAATTAACATTCCTGCTAAAACTATTCTATATGAATTTTCTTTTCTCATTATCATTGATCTAATTAATTATTTACAGGAAACATAAATACTGCAATATCGCCAGGATCCAACTCCATTGAACTATCGTATAAATTTGCGGAAACCTCCGTGCCATCTTTTAGTATAATTTTTACGCTGTCGTCGCCATAATAGGTGAACGGCATTGATTTAAGATGGTCTTTATTTACCAGCACAAGAAAACGAGTGTCTTTTTTTTGCAAAACAGAAACTATTGCAGCAGAACCATGTGTATCTAAAACTTTTACCTGTTCAGGCAATTCAGTCAGGCGAACGGTTCCGTCAGGAATTTCATCCAAACCCGTATGCCTGACACTAAGTACTTCGGCTCCCTTAAAAACACCTGAAAGATTTTGAATTTCCTTGCTCATCTGTTTTACCCGGTCATACACTACACTTCTTTTCCCTGTTGCACTCAGTGGTGCACCCCTTTGGTCTTCGGAAGACGGATTTTTTGTTGATGTGGCTGACCAATAGGTAAAATATTGTATTCCCTGCGCGCCGTAGGCAAGATTAGTAAATGCCTGCAAACGCATAGCAGCAATCGTTTGCGGAGTAACATGATCGTCATCGTAATTTGTAGTCAGAACAAATGCCCAGAAAGGTTTTTCATTCTCTTTTGCCTTTTTTGCAATTATTTCAAGATTCTTATACCATCTTTTGTCGACATAATCCTTATAAACCGGATAAAAATCAAAAGAAATAAAATCAATAGGTATCTGGTTTATATATTCCTGTACATATTCCTCATAACTCTCAGTCCCCAGCCTTTTGGAGCCTGCAAATGTTGGAAAAAGGTTTACATAACAAAAATGCTTATTATCTATTGATCGTATTTTTTTTGCCCAGGTAGAAAGTTCAGGATAAAGATCCATTCCCGGCTCATCTTTTAAATGATAACCCGCAATTGCCGGATGATTCATTAACTGTTTAACAGTACTCTCCGTTTCTGTCTTCAGCTCCGGACACGAAGCCAATATTTTTACATCAGTTTTAGCCGCAACATCCAACGCCTTTTTAACTTCATCCAGATTTGGAAAAAAAGTTACTGAATAATTAATTCCGGCATCTCTCATTTCCTGATATCTTTCAACAGAAGTTTCAGAAGCTGGAATACTGTACCATGCCATTATGGGAATTTCGCTGTCTGTTTGCCGGCCCCGTTTTTCCTCATTATTTTTTGATTTATCCGGAGATAAACCTGATGAACTATTTTCCCCTTGGCTAATTGCAGACAAGAATAATAACATAATAACCAATATTGCAGTATTTCTCATGCCGTGATTTTTATAATATTTCAACTTCAAATAATTTTATTTCAATTGTTATTTCAGTACTCACTAATCCTCAATTAATTTCTTCAGCGATCTGATACTACCATTTAATTATTGCAACCTGAATAATCGTTTCTCTGTCTCTTGATTTGGAATCTTTTGGCGAGACGGCTGCTGTAACCCAACATTCATCTTCATTCAAATATGTTACTCCAAAATTCCCCACATCTCCACCATTTTCAGGAACAGGGAATACTTCTTTCTCGGTTTCTTTCATAACACATAGATTTTTAGGATCAACCTGCGCAATAAACAAAGGAGCCCGGTGACGAAAAATATGGTCATTATTCGCCCCCTTCCTTGTGTAAACCAGGAATAATCCATGTTGATTTGAAATCCAGTGTTGCTGAGTATTATATGATCCTAATATCGTTCCATCAGAAAAGGTCCATTCTTTAAACGAATCATAAGTTAATCCATCAGTGCTTTTAGCGACATAAGCGCTTTCATTTGCTCTCAACGTCAAATAAAAAGAATCATCGTATTTGCACAAAGATGGTTCGTATAGTCCCCGCCCCTGATTAATACTTAATAATGAACCGTGCTCTTTATATTTTAACTCATTTCCATCATAGGAGCATTTTATTACAGTTGAAACATAGAATCCGTTTTTTTTATATCGAACCGGAAGTAAAACATCACCATAAGCCAAATCTACTCTTTGTGTACATCCGGCATTCGCTTCAACAAAATCATCTCCATTACTAAGTTTCTCAGGAAGAATAACCTTCTTTAACTGCGACCATTTTTCTTCTTCGGGATAATAAACAGCATAAGCAACTTCCTGCATATTTTCAATATCTACCCTTTTAGATGTTCCCGCAAAATTATTAGAATTCGTGGACTTTGCATAAAACGATTTTCCAGTACAAAGTACTGTTTGCGTATTATTATGCCATGCTGGAGTAACATCACCAAATGATTTTACCAATTCATCCGATACGGATTGTCTCGTTAATTCTTCTATTTTATCAGGTCCGATCCAATTCTCATTACGCTTCGATTTTTTCAACACATACAGATCTCCGTATGAATGTGTCCCATATCCATGAATGGATTGAGTAATTATAAAACCAGTGTCAGATTTATGAGGAACGATGGCTAACCGTGCCTGTAAAAAAAGACTGTCTTTCGAAGAATAAACTTTCTCCACTTCAATGCCACACCTGTTCCTTACCTGCCTAACATCTGATTTTCTCTCACCCAAGCACGTAGGTGTAACAAACAACAGTGCCAAGTAAATTACACCGAATGTATGTAAGTATTTTTTAAGCACTACCCTTTCACTCATTAGCAACTTTAGTTTTTTGTAATATTCCTATCACTTTTTCAAGATGGAAACCGACAGAATTCACGGCCTACCTTTAGTAAGCAGATTATTATATTTCTTAAATATGAAAACTCACGGAAGAAAAATGGCATATCAATTACAACCATTACATTTTCTGATTTTGTATTCACTATGCTCCTGTATTTGTGGGTACATCCGTTGTTATAATCAATATTAACCGGCATTAACTGTTGGTATATTAGGTTTCGTTACTATATAAGTAATACTAAAAATACTTAATATCCGTGAAGTATCATATAATATTTTTTAATATAATATTGCTCATTTAACATTTTCAATTCTTCCCGAATATTTTATTTTACATATTTTCAATCTCCATGTTAATCGATAATTCTACTTATCCCGAATTTTATCGATTTCCTGTATACTGAAAAGCAACGCTCTGGGGACATGAAAAAATCCTTTATAATTTCCGCCCTTCAAAGTATGAGTTAAGTTACCCTGTCTGTCGCAATAGCCGAACCATTCGCCATTTTTCCAGTCGACAAAATGGGAGAACGTATATTCATGTACCAGATGTAACCAATTCAGCCATTTTTTATCATTGGTTAATCCATAAGCCATAATTAATGCATATATAGCTTCTGTATGTGGCCACCAAAGTTTCATCGATGATTCAAGTTGTAAGGTTGGTTGTCCAACAATATCCATAAAATAGTACAATCCACCATATTCTTTATCCCATCCAAAATTAAGGCTGCCTTCTAATACATTCAGGGCTATAGTCTGCATTTCATTATCTGGCACGTACCTTAATAATTGAAGAATAAACCAGGCTACCTCTATGGAATGTCCCGGATTAAAGAGCCTGCCTTCCGGCCATTGGCTTACCACTACACTTGTATCGTAAGGCACGTTTTCCATAAATATTTTTAAATCGGGGTGATAATGCAACTTGCAATCTTCTAAAGCCTTTTTCATAATATCAAAGTATTTAGGATCTGGATCAACTGATGCCAATTCGATTGCCATACTTGCCATTACCATTACGTTAGCCAGGTTACTCACTGATGGTACCCCACTCATTTTTGGCCTTCCCAGCTTCGAATCATCATCAATCCAACATTTAACTTCCCAAAAAAGGTTTTCGGCTTCGACTTTGTAATGCTCTTGTTGGGTTGCTTTAAAATATTCGAGATAGGCAAGCATTGCAAAAACAGCACTGTAAGGTTTTCGTTGATAGAACCAGGGGTTACCTTCCTGTGTGATTGAGAAATAATATCTTCCCTTTTCATCTTTACCGTAATTCTCCAGAAATTTAATCCCCAGTTTTGCTATTTCAATATATTGTGGGTCTTTTCTAAATTCATTATACAAACGGGAAAACATCCATACTGATCGCCCGGTTAGCCAGGTATATTTTTTAGTATCGTAAATATCTCCTTCGCAATCAAGACATGAGAAAGTACCTCCATGTTCCCGATCAGGTGAATATTTCATCCAAAAAGGAATAACAGACTCTGTGAGATTTTTATAATAAATATTTCTGAGCTCAGATAACTTGTTCATAATTGACATTTTTCCAGTAATTTATTTCAAGAATATTCCTTTGTATGAATTTTATTGCTACTTATTCATTTACAACCTCATAACTAATCACATAGGTGCCTTCCCTATTTCTATTCTTAAACTGAAAATCATCTAATTCGGTAAAAGTATGGCCTCCCCTTAAAATAATATTATCAAATCTTTTTTGCTCGATGACCTTGCCACCAATTGTTTCTAAACGGACTATAAACTCAACTTTGCCGCCATCTCCAATGTGGTTGATCACTGGTTTAATTTTATCTCCGGGTCCATATACCACATCCACATTGTTGCTTCCTGCCCAGGTAGATTGGAAAACCATCTTGTTTGTGTAGAATGCCAGCTTAGAATGCCCAAGACAATCGATTAAAGGCTTTTTATAGGTCCCCATATTGGCACCGCCGTGAAGACAGCACCATGAAAAACCATCATAACCAAGCAATATTTGCTTTTTCATTGATTCCCATGCAGAAAAAGCTTGCCATGCCTGGCTGGCTTTCCATTCATCGGTTGAAAGTTCTTTTCCAATACTTCCGGCATCATACTTATGTTCGTAGGAGTGCAATAAATACCATGGTTTACCTTTACATAGATCCCAGTTTGGTTGCCCAATTGATTCTTCATGCTCAAAATTAAAATACGCTTTATCTTTTGAAGCCAAACAAGATGCTGCCCAGTCGTTAGGTGCTTTACGGATGCTTGTCCACGAATGTCCATATCCGGCATAAGCATCCTGACTTCCCCGAGTAACCAGTTTTGCCATGTACTCCGGAACCGGTTCTATTTTATTTCCCTTGTAATCCAATGTGCCATCGTAATTGGCGTAATGAGCATGTTGCCAAAAAGAAGTTGGGGAAATAATACGACTTTGATCGGTTGAATAAATAGCGTGATAACATGCTTTTATAAAATCATGCGTATCTTCAATTTCATGTAGTTTGAACAGGTTTGGATGATTTCCCGCCTCCCACATAACAATGGATGGATGGTTATAAACCTGCTTTATATATTCCGGAAATCCTTTGAAATCGACATTCCATGCTTCTCCATTTCTTACCCAGGCAGCCGTTTGCCATATTAAACACATTCCAAGCTGGTCTGCCATTTCTGCATAACGAGGGTCATTAATACCATCAGTTGTGTCATTCTGGGCATGTACATGCATCCTTAGCATGTTTCCTCCCATTTTTTTAACCATTAAAAGTTCTTCTGCAATTGTTTCATTTGAAGCACAACGATTATATTTTGAGATGTCTTCCAATGGCATACGGAAACCCATTATTTGTGCCCCGTTTAACATGTCCGGCTTTCCGTTAAAATAGAAGTCGCCATTTTTCTGTTCTACATTCCTGATCCCGGTTGTGGTAACATAATCATCTATGGCATTCCCATTTTCATCTTTAAGTATAAGTTCAACTTTATATAAAGTGGGATTATTGTAAGTCCACAAATTTGGTGAATAAACGGGGACCTCAATGCCGAAGTCGTTTGCAATGCCTGGGCGAACCTGAATTTTTTGTGTATAAGAAGCAATCTTTTCTCCTTCTTCAGGAAACCATGGATAGTAATTAATCTCAATGGCTCCTTTAAAATAATATTTCCCTTTATTTTGAATATAAATTTTGTGTAATTGGTTTGCCGGATTATCAAGGTTTTTGGTATGAACCAAAGCTTCCTTTATCATACATTTGCTTGTCAACAATAATTTTGCTCGCCCAAGCAACCAACCAATATAAAGATCTGAAGGGGCATGATGCATCGGGTCTGAAGATTTCCAGGGTTTTACCTTCACACCAATTAGGTTTGTTGAATTTTGCTTAAGATATCCTGTAACATCGAGGTTTACCGGATGGCGACTGTTTATTACTGCAACGACCTCACCGTTAATCCACACTTCTCCTCCAGGATCTAAAGTTTCCAATTCCAGTATCGCCCGTTCAAAACTATCAACTTCAATCTGCTTTCTAAGGTAATAGCTCTCTTCTTTTTCCCTTAATCCTCCATGGGAAGAAGGCAAAGAAACATCCTCCCAGGCATGATCATCAAAACCAGGTTTTTGCCAGTCTTCAACTGCCACTTTCGGTTCAAAGTCTTCATCCAACACAATCGAAGAAGCATAAGGTACTTTAACATTGTTTATTAGTTTGTAATTAAAAATGAATAAATTATCGACTGATAATTTATCGGATGTTTGTACCAATAAATTATCAATAAACATTGCTGAAGTATCCGACATGGGAATGTAATCAAATAACTGTTCTCCATTTATGTACAGGTTGAATCGTTTTTGAGTAAAGTCACCTTCGATGGTCAAGTCTATCCATTCGCTATCTGCGATTTGTTTATGTTTTTTATTCCCATCAGAAATTACATCCAGGTAACTTTTAGAAAGTTGAACTTCAATCGCTTTTTTATTTCCATCTGACAAAGCGACATTGCACGATGAACCCTGATTTAATTTTATTTTTGTTTGTAGTTTGAACCTCCATATTAACGAATCAATTTCTCTTTTTATTGAACTGTTTTCCAATTCCAATAAACCATTTTCAATCTTTGCTCCTCTAACATTCTTCCAAAATTCCAATTCTTTCTTTTGTTCAATATCTTGTCCTGTTTTGCAGCCATAAGCTTTCCATTCTTTTAAAGGGATCGTCTGTCTTATATTTGTAAGTGGTTGTGGTTTTATTCCTTCAAGAAGCATGCTTATTTCTTCTTCGGAAACAACTTTCTTATCAAATCCAGTATTATCAAAAAACCGGGAGGCATAATCTGCATATTCATTCAGGAATTGTATACGTTGATCTGTATTCATCCACTCGGTTTCTCCGCTAAAGTCGGTTTCACCGTTAGCCTTGGGGTCATTTGTAAAATATCTTAATTCAAAAGTTTTATAATGTTTTTGTGCCGATATATTTAAACACAGGCAAACTAACATCGATAAAAATAAGTGTCTCATGCTATAATTTTATTCATCTGTTTTTTTAATAACTATAGAATCTTCCAGGAATATATCTTGCGAAGAATCTCCTATCATAATTTCGAAATCACCAGGTTCAACCACATAATCCATATCTTCGTTCCAAAGTCCAAGCTCGTTGCATGGAATTTCAAACTTGACTGTTTTTATTTCTGATGGCTTCAGGTTAATTTTCTTGAAACCTTTCAAAACTTTTACCGGTGTAGTGACAGAACTCACTAAATCATTGAAATAAAGCTGCACAACTTCTTTGCCCGCAACACATCCAATATTTTTAACTTTAACTGCTACCTTTATTGTATCGTTTTCTGTTAGGTATCTGTCCTCTATCTTCAAATCAGAATACTCAAACTCTGTATAACTTAAGCCATATCCAAAAGGGTAAAGTGGTTCGGTTGAACTAAATACATAATCCTTTCCCGGTTTATCCGGCGAACCTGGTTTATGGTAATATCCTCTGCCGGATGGTTTGTAGTTGTAAAACACAGGGACATGTCCTACACTTTGTGGGAATGATACCGATAATTTTCCGGAAGGACTTATATCGCCTGATAAAATGCCTGCAATTGCATTTCCTCCTTGTTCCCCCGGATACCATGCTTCAAGTATTGCTGGGATATTCTTATCTTCCCAGCTCAAATCATAAGCCCTACCGTTTATTAATATCAATATTACTGGTTTCCCTGTTTTGTGAATTGCTTTGATTAGCTGTGGCTGGACTCCCGGAGGTTTTAAATCAGAACGGTCGAATCCTTCCCCACATGTTGCATAATCGTTTGAATTTTCCTTTCCCCAACCAATACCGGATAATATTTTACTGGTACCTCCCACAACCATAACTACAAGGTCAGACTTATTTGCGACTTTTAAAGCTTCCTCAAATCCGGAAGTATCTCTTTCCGTAATCCCGCATCCTTTGGCATAATTGATTTTAATATTTCGGGGAATTCTTTTTTTCAGTCCCTCCAGGATTGTTACTCCCGTTGCATTATCTTTTGTACAACTATAATCTCCATATTGTACCTGGTCAGCGTTAGGCCCGATAACCGCAATTGAATTCAATGCGGACAAATTCAGTGGTAAAGTTTTATTTTCATTTTTCAATAATACAATTGATTCTTCAGCAATATCTTGTGCCAATCGCTTTGATTCTGTCGTATGAATTTTATCAGAAACTTTTTCCGGTTTAAAATATGGTTTGTCAAATAAACCAGCTTTAAACTTAACTGTCAGAATGTTTTTTACCGCTTCATCAATCAATTCAACATCCACCTCACCATCCTCAACTAATTTTTTAAGGTTTGGGTATGCAGATGGGCTGGGAGCTTCCAGGTCAACTCCGGCCTGTAAAGCCTGCAAAGCTGATTCCGATTTGCTTGCCGTAGTTTTATGGAAAGACTCCAACATATTGATTGCACCATAATCAGCGAAAACATATCCTTTAAAATTGTATTCTCTTCTTAATATATCCCGTAACATGAAACGATTTCGGTGCAACGGTATCCCATTCACTTCATTATAAGAAGGCATAACAGAATACACATTCCCTTCTTTAATTGCCTTTTCAAAAGGATAAAGGTGTAAACTCCGCAACTCCCTTTGTCCCACTTCAACCGGTCCCAGATTAATCCCTGCAAAAGGGGTACTATAGGCAACAAAATGTTTGGCTGTACATATCAAATGATTTTCAGGGATATGTTTTTGTGTAAGCTCCGGTTCCCCTTGCATCCCTACAACGTACGCTTTCCCCATTTCTGCTACTAAATAAGGATCTTCACTATAACATTCCTCAACCCTACCATACCGGGGATCCCTGGCCAAATCAAATAACGGAGCCAATGCCTGATCGACTCCTGTTAGGCTTGCTTCGGTAGCAATTGTTTCTCCCATTTTCCTGATTAATTCAGGATTCCATGTACTGCCTAAACCAATTGCTTGGGGAAATATTGTTGCACCAAAAGCCAGGTAACCGTGTAAACATTCAGCTATTTGAATAGGGGGAATGCCAAGCCTTGTTTCTTCTCTCAGGTAACTATCGGCCGCTTCCGAAAGTTTTGCAATGTTTTCAACATGAATTCTTGGACTTTCAAGACAACCAATACTTTCACCTTTAAAAAGTTTTTTGAGAGATTCCTCTGTTATTTCCCCGTTTTCATCAAACTCTAATTTACGTAATGACAACATTGTCATCTGGGCTATTTTCTCGTCCAGGGTCATCCGATTTATTAAATCTGAAACCCTCAGTTCAACCGGTAATCCGGGATTTCGATATAATACTTCCTGACAATAAACCGGACCGAAAGTAATTAGTATCATACCAATAACAGGAATTATACTTCGGGCTATCCATTTTAACATGATCCATAATATTTCGTTGAACTTCCCCATAATTGCGTATCAGCTTAAATGAATCGATTCATTCAGGAAACCATCCTTTAAGAAATTCTTCCAAAGTACCATCATAATAAGCTTCGGCCAGAAACTCGGTACCATCCTGATCACCCCATGAATAATTTATAATCAACTGACCTTTGTATTCGCAAAAATCGATATCAGAATTATTAAAGTTTTCTGCATGAAAAATCTTGTTTTTGCAATCAACAGGTAGCTTGTCGTTGATTATTATTTTATCCTCGGAAGAAGCTTTAAGAACAGGCCCAAGGCTACTTTTTTCCCAGTGTATCAAATCTTTCGACCTCACTACCCATTGTTCGTATTCTTCAAGGTCTTCTAAATAAAAATTATAGTAATAACCATCGAGATACCGGAGATTGTGCGGTGCAGTATAACGGTCTTTTGCATAATTATGTTCCGACGATAAAATTTCCCAGTTTTTTAAATCAGTGGAAGTTGCAAAATTAGCTGTAAACCTTACTCCTGCCTCTTCTTTTGGTTTTCCAATCTCAAACATCAGGATATATTTATCATCGTCTTTTGTGAGGTAAGTATTAAAAATACCATATCCCGGACGTTTAAAAGCCACATAACTATCCCAGTTAATCAGGTCGCCTGATTTAAAAATATAAACTTCTTCTCCATTCCAGTCTCCGACCGCTGTTACATAAACAGTATCATTAAAAACAGATGCACTACCCAGATCAAATCCCTGGGCAAAAGGAGGTGTGGATAGTCCTGTTTCGTGGTCGATAAAATGAAAGTATGAGTCACCGGTTTGGTTATTCCAATACTTTGCCCTTATGTACTCGAACCTATAAATTTTATCCTTAAAAACAACGGGCGATGTTTCCACAATATCACAATCAATAGTACCCTTCTTTATAATAAACGGTGGTCCTTTTACATCTTTTTTCTCCGAATTCCGATTTCCAGTACAGCTTCCTAAAACAATTGCAGTTGCAGCAAAAAAGGATACAATAAGTATTAATTTTAACTTTCTCATAACATGTTCAATTTATAATTCCTTAATTTTTATATCTCTGTATGAAACCTCATCACCATGATCCTGAAGAAGGATATGTCCTTTTTTATTCAGCCCAAAGCCAGGCCATTTTACATATTTACTTTTTGATACCAACTCTTTAAAAAGTTCGTCACCTCTTATGTACTCCAGCACTTTTTTGCCGTTTAACCAATGTTCAATGTGGTTATTAGCCAAGGCAACAATTTTCGCATGGTTCCATTTTCCAAGAGGTTTAATCTCTTTTTCACCATTTTTAGCCTGAACCAATTCATACAGAGAAGCAAGTGTATGGGTTTTATTCTCGTCACCCCCGGTATCAGAATTATCTTGTATTTGAAACTCGAGTCCTATTGCCGAGCCTTTGGAATCGTAACCAGTATTAACAAAATATTTCACACCGCTGTTTGCACCTTCTGTTAACATAAAATCCCACTGTAGTTCAAAAGCGGCATATTGCTTTTTTGTGATAATATCGCCGCCATTTTGTGATTCACGACCGTCTGCTGCAAGAACCGTTAAAACTCCATCCTTCATTTCCCACCCTTTTTTTGGAAATCTTTTCGATTTAGCGCTTCTCCAACCTTTAGAAGTTTTTCCATCCCAAAGCCACTTCCAGCCCTGTTGTTTCTCTGCTTTCGATAAATATCCGTGAATATTATTTTTAATGTATATGGCTTGCTTTTCCGGTGTTGGCTTTAAGTTTTCTGTTTTGATCCTTACATTTTTCCATTTTATTTTTTTGCCTTCACCTCCCGGTTTTACAGAATGAACCTGTAAGGCAATGAATCCGGAGAGACTCATGTCATCGATAAGATAGGCAGCAGGAACACCATTTAGCCATGTTCTAAGCGAATTTCCAATGCATTCAATCCGGTAGTGGTTCCAATCATTATGATTGAAAGCTTTTCCTGCCTCTTCATTTAAAGTTAGCGGATACAACCATCCCCTTCTCGATTCATCGTAAATTCCCCCACTCCACGCTCTACCCGAAGGATCCACTTCACATTGATATCCATGAACCATACCATTTCTGAATTCAGGAGTACTCTGACTTCTGAATTGTATACCTGAGTTCATTCCATCTTCAACAAGCAAATCAACTTCAAAAATAAAATCACCATAAATTTTTTCTGTTGTTATAAACGAGTTGGGTGTTTTCGGAACAGTTGTTCCCACTATTAAACCATCAACAACTTCAAATTTTGCTTTTCCTCCCAACTGTTTCCAGCCATCCAGATTTTGCCCGTTAAAGAGATTCGTCCAGCCACTATTCTCTGCCGCAACTATATTTGTTGAAGCAAAACAAAAAATTAAAACCGCAACAAATAATTCTTTTATAATATTCATTTCTCAAATAGTGTTTATTATTCCGGACTTAATATTTAAAAAACTCACCGTTGCACATCACTTGCTTCTTTTGTGCATCGAATGTCGCTTTCCCTTCTTTTCTTAAAGCAGCTGTAACCATAATAACCGCAATGGAATGATTATATCCCGCTTCAACCGGTGCATTTGTTTTGGTATTTCGATCCCTCACACACTGCATCCAGTTTTGCATATGGGCATTTGTCAGCGGGTCTGCCCCGGTATTTGCACCTGATTCTGCTTTAATTTTCGGCAACTCAAAATTTTCAAGCAGAAAAGGTTTCATGTCCATTGCTTTGGCGTATTTTTCAGTTAAGCCACCTTCCGGACTCACTTTGTTATTATCTAAATCGAGCTTTCCTCCATTAGAAAAATAATATTCCTTAACACCCCCTGAGGAGTTGTGCATTCTGGAAGAGTAAATTACCTGAAAACCTTCGGTTGGATCATCAAACGGGCCATAATCAAACACTGCAGTTACCGTGTCAAAATTTCTCCTGCCATCTTTCCAGGCATAAATTCCCCCATTGGCAGTTACTGAGCGTGGATAATCCAGTCCGGTAAACCAGTGAATAGTATCAATTTGGTGACACATCCATTGTCCCGGAATTCCCGATGAGTAGGGCCAGTATAAACGATACTCCAAATATTTCCGGGGATCCCAGGCTTCAAACGGCCGGTTTAAAAGAAAACGCTTCCAGTCAGTATCCGACTCTTTAATACTATTAACCAAATCAGGCCGGCGCCATCTTCCGGGTTGATTAACATTAAAGGTCATTTCAACCGAAGTAATCTTTCCAAATTTCCCTGATTTTATATAATCGTGTGCCACATGGTAATTTGCTCCACTCCTATTTTGAGAGCCAATCTGAACTACTTTACCTGTTTCTTTTACGGCTTTCAAACCTACCATTGCATCATCCATTGTTTCTGCAAAAGGTTTTTCACAATAGGCATCGCAACCTGCGTTTACAGCTTCAGCCAACAATAGTGAATGTTGGAAATCGGCGGTACTAATAATTACAGCATCCGGATTCTTTTCCCAAAGTTCATCCGTATTTCGGGTGGTTGAAATATTTTTTCCGGTCTTCTCCTTATACCAGGCTTGCCCTTCAGAACGTCTTCTATTCCACAAATCACAAATAGAAAAAAACTCAAAATTCATTTCATTTGCATACTTCAAAAAAGCCGGGCCAAGCGAATGTTTGAAACGGTCAGAAAATCCCACAATTCCAACCCTTATTTTATCATTCGAGCCTAAAATATTTCCATAACTTTTTGCAGCCATTCCTGTCCCCCCAATGATTAATCCCAATGAAGAGGAAGCTGTTCTTTTTACAAAATTTCTTCGTGTTGTAGTCATTTTATTTTTATTAAATATTTTTTCTTTTGTCAGTTCAGCATAAAACTTACGGTTTCATTCATGTACTCATCAACTTTTAACACAGAAGACAATTCCCATAAGCTTGTATCTTCTTCAATCAAAACCTGGGTTGCCACAATCCAGTTTTGAGTCCAGCCGGTTAGTGTTGACCATGCTCCCCACCCCAGGTCAGCATTCGATGCCCAGTAATCCCAGCGTGCATAATCAAATGCGCGGAACCATGCTCCATCCAAATCAGGATGCGTTGTACTTTTCACTTGTATACGCGCCAGAAAATCTGACATTTTTGAAACGGCAATTTTGTATGTTGGATTATCAGTAGCCTTGGCGGCTTCGTTTAAGGCAAAAAAGGCAAAATTAGTTGTGTACAACATATCGGCCACGGGATCGCCATTTTCAAAAATCAGTGGTGCTTCTGATGTTCCATAATCCCTGTTGGAAGTCGTCTGTCCGTAACGGCCAAATTCTGCGGCACCCAATTGCTCCTGGATAGCTCCGCATTCGTGCTGGTTCTCCAGTACCCTCGAAACAATTATATCCAGCCACTTTCGATGTTCTTCGGTATCTTCAACCCTTACCAACCAAGCCAGTGGTAAAATCATTCGGGCACGTTCCTGTTGAATTCCATTGGTCCATTCCCAGTTATCAGGATAAGCCTCCATGGTTAAACGAATAGCGGCTTTTGCTTTGTCAAGGAGCGGTTGATAAGCAGTTTGTTCATATAACCACAAGTAACATGCCCAAAGCCACGATTCATAATGGGGCTGTATATGTCTTATTTCCTCACGCCCGCTTAAATATTCCCATCCTTCTGATTCTATTTCAGGTTGTTTTAGTTTTCCCTTTTTTGAATAAAATCCATTTTTACTGCTCACGCGGAAATTGGCCAGGATATTTTTTACAATCTCCCTATCCCATTTATTTTCTTCTAAAAAAGCTGAAGCACCAATTACTCCCAATATAAATCGTGCATTATCGTCGCCATAAAAAACATCAGAACTGTTGTATCCCCATCCCAAAAGACCATAAACCGGACTATTTTCATCTAAATGTGCCTGTTTACGAAAGTTGGTTGTATCGGTGAATACAAAATCGATTATATTTTCAGCAACTTCCGAATGTTTTGGGATCCCCAGATATTTTCCGGCAGCAGCCAACGCATAAGCCGTTTCACCCTGCACATCGCACCGCAGGTTATAACGGTAATACTGCGAACCGTCGAATAAAACACGGGATACATGTCCTTCCAAAATCCCCATCGAACCATCGCCATTTACATACGATTGAGGAATGGGTGGCCCAACCGGATTCGCATCATCTGCCTGGTATTTAAGCCATCTTTCTTTCCATGAAGGATGAATGAGGAACTTTCCGTTATAAAACCAATTTGTACCCTTTTCTATCATTCGCTCTTTTGCATCAGCTGGCAATTCGGCGTTGGCTTCAAACATTGGAGAAACATCAGCAGGCCATGCTTTTTTAAATTGAAAGTCGGGATTACCAGCCAGCCACGAAATGATATAATTCCAGATGACCTTCCATGAATCATTTGGACCGTACCTGCCTGTTCTGAAATTGCTCAATTTGGTTAAAGCAACCATACAATCATCTTTCTGAAATAGTAAAGGATATGATTTTACATCATCGATCCCATATTCAGCTTTATCAAAACCAGCCACTTTTGCCAGAACCAATAATGGATTTTCAACTTCCGCCTTTAAAGTATAGCAGTCATTAATACCAACAATCGACATTGAGCCAAGATTCGGTCCAAATACATTCCTAACAACTACGCCTCTTTCCAAGGTTGCATGAAAAATATTTCTGGCAAAAGAAATTCCGGGAAATGCAGAAGGATACTCCACATATAATTTTAAATGCTTTTCCTTCGCCTGGCTGTATACCTCGGAACCAATATCAACCGTCGATTCAGGATAATTATCGCATACAATAATAACACCGGAACCTTCCCTGGCAGACATAACAGCATCTGCCGGAGAATTTACTACTTTCATTGTAATCCCTTCGCCTTTTAATAGCTGAAAAAGATCATTTTCTGTTGAACCACAAAAAACCAGCTGGCTCTCCCGGGAACATCCAGAAAACAAAAACAGAGACAGACATAAAATGATTAAAACTTTCCCTATTCCGAAGAAATCCTTTCTTGAGATCTTATATATTTTTACAATACTATTCATACATCAAAAACTATTCTTCTATTTTTAAAATTTCTTTATAATCCTTATTATTAGCTGCTCCTTCTGATATATGAGTAATATTCTCCCTTTCTACAATTTCCCAGAAACGCTGAATACTTCCATCAAGTCTTGCCTCTTCAGGATTTCTCATACTCTTCAAGAATAATAGGGGAAGCCTTGCTAATTCAACCCGTTTAAAGATTTCTTCATTATCGGCCACTTTTTCAGCTTCGTCAAAAATTCGTTCTGCATTGGTAACAAACTCATCATTAAACAAATCGTCGTAATGCCTCAGTCTGATTTTAAAATGTGTTTCGGGTGTTATTAAATTATGAAGGAGATCGAAATAATCGCGTATATAACGTCCGCTTCTTCCGTAATATCCCGACATGAAATCGTCGATTACCCAATCAACATCAATCTTAGAATTCCATAGCAATTTTGCAATTACGTACGAACGCAACTCAGCAAATTCTGTCCCGGGGCATTGGTATGCCGCCTGTTCCATAATACCAATTGCATTGTTTTCGATAAAAGAATTTATATTGGACTGCAGCACTTTAAAATTGGGAAATGGAACAAGGTATTCTCTAAAACTTACTACATAATCCCAAATATAAAGGTGTGGAGCCAAAGTAGACCATATCTCTAAATCTTCCATAAATTCCTGATTATTAGGACAACTTTTGAAATCGTGGGCAAAACAACATTCAATACTGCACAAACGGATAACTACGTTTTCGCGGGGTTTGATAGTGGCTGGTGGTTTCCGGGTATATTGATAGGCAAATGTTCCCACATATTTATCGGGGAATTCATCTTTTATTCCATCGGCAATCTGATTAATAAAATGAATCAACGGTCCTGACTGGCTTTTCTCCCTATCGACAATTGCCTGGCAATTTTCACACTGACAAGCATTCTTCCAATCCATTTGAGAAACGGAATAAATTAAGTATTCAGGCTTTTCCCTCATCACTTTTTTTAGCCGCTCTGTAGCCACTTTTATAACTTCCGGATTAGAGAGACAAAGCTGTGCCCTTTCATGAATTCGTTTTCCATCAATTAAACTGTAATACTCGGGATGGGAATCAAAAAATTCTTCCGGAGGTAACAACTTAAAAAAGGTGTGTGCACTCCAGTATGCCTCAAGCCCGCCATGTTGTTCGCGATAATCCATGGCACCATTTATTTTATTTCGTGCAGCCCAATCCGGATTATCAAATACTTCGTAGTAAAAATCATTACGTACTCTTACCGATGGAGATTCACTATGGTTTAAATAATTAAATGAATACTTCTTTTTTTGTGGAATAACCGTTACTTCAGGAGAATACCAACGACAACCAAACTCATTTTCAAGAAACGAGAAAACAGCATACATCGATCCCCTCTGTTCTCCTCCCAACAATAAAACAGAAGAGCCAATGTTTTTGTAATGATAGCTTTCGTCAGTGGCTTTAGGTAAAATAATTGCCGGTTCGAGTAGCGCAAGAGAATGTTTATTATAACCAATTATTATCTCATTTTCAGTTATCTGTTTGTCATCTGTTACCACAGGAAAAGTAACACCGCTTATTTCTTTCAGCCAGTGCTGCAGCTCTTTTGCTGCCCAAGCTTCTCCATCTTCGGCATCTTTTTTTACAACAATAGAGTAAGCAGTTTCCCCGTTTTCAAACAACGGATAAAAAACAGGATTTCCGGTATTGTAGTAAATTTCTTTTTCCCAGTGACTACCGTCAGATAATGTTGCAGAGATTACAAGAATGTTTTTCTGGAATTGTTCGCCCCCGCGGGGCAAGACTATGTTTTTACCATTAAACGCTCCCAGCCAAACAACATCATTACTTCCTTCTTTGGTAACTTTAACATTTACCGATTTAAATAATTTATAGAAAGAAGGTTGCATGAAGCCCAGCTCAGGAACACCTTCACGTTTAATCAGTTGGAATAAAGGTTGGTTTTGTACAAAATGGTGTAAATCAAAAGGTAATATTCTTGCTTTAAATCCCCAGGCATGTTCCCTTTCTTCCATTTTAAGCAACAAGGTATTTTTACCCTTTATAAAATTGGCAGGTACTAAGTCATCATCGTCTTTTATACCACGTTCCTCGTAGCAATCCCACACCAGTTCTCCATTCACCCAAAATTTACCCCCATCGTCGGTACCCAGCGAAACCAAATAAATACCACTGGAATCTACGTCTAACTCTTTATATGCATATGTCGCAACAAACGATTTCTCTGAATAATATTTATCTAAATCGATAACAGGATCGGGGCTTTCAAACTTTTCCCAACTTACAGAAACGCCTTTGTATTTTATTCGCTTTCCTTCTTTTACCTGGAGCTCTGTCTCGCCACCAATACTTTGTAAAAAATCAGTATCGAAACCTGTCAGGTGTTTGTAGTTAAACGTGGCACTATCTAATGGAAAAGTACCTGCTAGATACCAATTTCGTAACCACTCTCCCGCTTTTAACTTCTCATTATGATTCAAGAAATTGGGTAATTCCTGGGAAACTGCCAATTTTGAAATGGCTACTAGTAGATAAAATAAAAGGACATTTTTTTTCATACAACACTTCATTAATTATCTCAAATACAAAACTATAATTCACATTTACCTCTCAAAAAACGGTTAATAATGTTCCTGTTTTTAATAATTAAATACCTGCATTTTTCTTCTTACTAAAGCGTATTATTCTCCCGAAGCCTCCCTCTTTTATGCAACAATGTTCACAAATTTGAATTTTACTTTGAGCTTCAAAAAATCATCATTTATACATTATCAGATTTTGCTTAACAGCCAGCCAGTAAGCAATTTCAGCATACAAACATGCTGTTGATTCCATTTTTGTATAATCGTACACCGACAATAATTTCAGGCATTCTTCTCGTAGAAAAGCAGCATACTTTTGATCATTAATTCCAATGAAAGGTTCTATCAAATTGAGGTTTTGAGAAAGCAGCATAATAATCATTGATTCGCAGGGCACCCGAACATGATGATATTCCCGGTAAATATTCCTTGGCAGCGAATCCTGATCGTTACGCCAACCGCCCAGATGGTAATAATCAGGTAGAACCTTTGGCTTGTATTCTTTATAGGCTCCCAATTTTTCTTCTGCCACATCCGCATTCAATTTTATTGCACACAGGTATGCAGAACGGATTGGTATTTTCTTCTCTAATTCAAACAGGGTAACTAACGAAACCTGATTTTGTAATACAGTGTAGGCCTCACACTTTTTCAAAACCGATGGCAACATTGTATTTTTTAACCTGCAATAATCTTTTTCCTTTAGTTTGTTCTGATAAATGTCGAGCCAGTGTTCTTCCCCGGTTATGTGGTAGCCTGCCAGCAAAACTTCAAGCAAACGCGATGCCCTGTCGGTATAAGTGCTGCCAATATTGCCAAAAGTTACCGTTTCTCCCTTTGCCGATAAAATTTTAAAATCATCTTTTTCAATACGAGCACAGATATCATGAATTATCTCACGGATAAGTGCTTTTTCTTCTTCGCTGGCAATTTGGCTATTGTAATACAGCCACATAGCAAATACATACATGGTGTACTGATCGACAGAAGAAGCAGGATAAGAGCTTTTCCCATCGGGCAAAACAGAACGGGCTATAAAACCTTTTTCATTAGAAACCGTTCCCAGCAAAACCAGTCCCTGAAATATTTTGCGGACTTCTTCAGCATGCTCCGGATTTCCTGTTACTTCATAACGATAAATCATTCCGGCCAGGTAGGCACTTCCGTTCAGTGCTCCATCTTCCATTCCCGTTCTCCAACCCGAAGGATTGGGTTTTGCAGCAGCAATTTCTTCTTTTGTAGGAAGGTGACTCCAACGCCCGTTTTTTTCCTTCGGATTTATATACTCATAAAATATATTTAAATCTGGATTATAAAAGTGTTCCCGAATATATTCGTGCAGACCTTCCATTTTCTTTTGCAACTCGTAATCAGTTGTTACGTAAGAAATCTGTAAGTGTACTGGTTCACTGGCACTAATATTGATACTATTTGTTAGAATAAAGATTATCGCTAAACCCAGAAAATAGATATGGACTTTCTTAAATAATCGTTTCACATAAATCATAATTATTAGTTTTCTTACTTTTCTGAATATTTAATTTGATATAATCATGGAATCTTATCCCATCATCAGGTATAGTTGTTTATAAACAATACGCCATTTAATATATTTTCCGTGAAGAGCTCTATATTAAATTTTGGGGAGTAAAATCAAAAATACGTTGATTAAGTTTATAGACTTTTATATTTGGTTATCTTAATTAAGATTTCCAAGATGTATAGTTAAAAGCTCTACCTATCTTATTCACTGATATAAAAGATTAAATTAATACTGATTGAATCTCGGGATTTTGAAGATAAAAAGGAAATAAAACAAAACAGTCAAAAGGAAACAAAAGCTTCACAAAACAACCTATTTACCAGACTTAAATTCAGGATTCAACCTATCCGGGACAGGAGCGCCGACATCCTTTCTCCATTCTTTAAGATGTGTAAAAAGTTCTTTAGCGACATCAGGATTAAGATTTGCCAGATTATTCTTCTCGCCAATATCTCTTTTTATGTTGTATAATTCGATATCGTTATTTTCGAAATACTGTATTAATTTCCAATCTCCCTTTCGAATGGCAGATCCCGGCCTGGTTCTGAAGAGAGGATCCTGTGTTGTAGTATCATTTTCTAAATAAGCCTCAAGATAAACCGGGAAGTGCCAGTATAAAACACGTTCTTTAATTGTTCCTTTTTGGGTGAGCACCGGCATTAGCGATACTCCATCAAGAACTTTATCAGCTGGTTTCGTTATTCCGGCCACATCCAATATCGTAGGAAAAAAATCGATGTTTGTAACAGGAACATCGGTTCTGGAGCCTTTTTGAATTTTACCCGTCCAGCAGGCAAACATCGGTTCACGAATGCCGCCTTCGTAATACGATCCTTTTCCGGCTCGTAATGGCCATTGTTTAGTTATTCCATAATGTCCGCCATTATCGGAAGTAAATAAAACAAACGTATTTTCATATTTACCGGTTTCTTTTAAAAGGTCAATCAACCTTCCAATTTGGGTATCAAGGTTTTCAACCATAGTAGCATATTCCGCATTATTTTGACCATTCCATTCCTGTTTGATTTCGTATTTTGACAATAATTCTTTAACCGGATGAATAGGTGTATGAACAGCGTAGGGCGAATAGTATAAGAAGAAAGGCCGGTCTTTCGTCAATTTCAAAAAATCAAGTGTTTTATCCATCACCAGGTTAGTAAGATAGTAGTCATCTGAAGGCGCCTCCAACGAAGGAACATTTTTATAAGGTGGATAATAGCTCCCCGGATTTCCAGAATGGCTGCCACCAAAATTCACATCAAATCCATGTTGGGTTGGATCATCACTCAAATGCCATTTTCCGGCATGACATGTAACATAACCGTTTTGTTTTAATATCCGAGGGATTAACAGATTATTATCAGATATATACGTATTATTCTCCACCGGAATCAACTTTCGGTTTTTACTTTTACCGCGCTCTGAAGATCCAACCGTATAAATGCCATGTCGTGGTGTCCATTGTCCACTCATTAAACAGGCCCTGCTAGGTGCACAATTCGATGCAGCGGCATAGGCATTGGTAAAAATCATGCCGCTGGCTGCCAGTGCATCAATATTTGGGGTTTCATAATATTCAGTGCCCATAAAACCCACATCGCGCCATCCCATGTCGTCGATATTGATGAGCAAAATATTAGGCTTTACTCCTTCTTGTAATTTGTTTTCAGTTGCACACTGAGTATGTAACAAAGTAGAAAATAACAATATTATCCGGATAAAATGCCTCATTAAAATTGATTGGTTATTAAATTCTCTTTTAATTCAAATCAACGCTTGCAGATTATTCCTTGTCCATTTCCAACAACAAGGTTCCCCCCTTTTGAATTTCAGAATGCCTTAACGAAAAACCACCTAATTCCTCATCATTAAAGACAGCCTTGTTTACAAGGTAATTTTCAGACGAATTATTTGTTGATTGAATGGTAAAAGAATTACCATTTTGAAGTAAAATCTCCACCTCATCAAAAATCGGGCTTCCGATTTGATACACCGGATCTTCCTCGGTGCCACCAGTCATTTGAAACAAGCCGATTTTCATTAATACAGACAAACTACCCATCAATCCCTGGTCTTCATCTCCGTTAAATCCGCTGGCCGGAGAAAATCCGGAGAAGGCTTTTTCAACTACTTTTCGTGCCCAGTACTGCGATAAATCGGGGCGCCCCAGCAGATTAAAAACAAAGGCCGTTTGTATGGATGGCTGATTCCCGTAATTCACAGGTATACGTTTGTATTCAGGATGCAATTCACTTTCGTGCGAAGTTCCTGCCGTAAAATTTAAGGCTTCAGCTGTTTTAAATTGTTGATCGAGTTTTTCAACTGCCTTTTCTTTACCCCCCATCAACTCTGCCAAACCTTCCAGGTCGTGTGGAACAAACCAGGTAGATTGTGCACTATTCGATTCATTAAAACCTTGACCCTGATCATAAGGATCAAAATCTTCCAGCCAGTTGCCGTTTACATCTTTGGGGCGCATCCAGGTTGATTCCGCATCGTAAACATTCCGGTAATTCTTCGAACGTTTTAAAAAATATTCAAAGTCATCGGTATGTCCAAGCTTTTTTGCCAACTGCGCCAGTGTCCAGTCCTGGTAGGCATATTCCATAGTTAAGCTGGGGCCATCCTGATGAAACCCAAAGTTTCCTTCCGGAATTGGGTAAGGAACCCAACCATTTTTAATATAATGCTCCAGACCTCCGCCAAGCGAGGTATCGTGCTCGTAGCCTGCTTTAGCCATTATCCCACCTGGCATATGATCCTTTTTTAAAGCCTGGTATATCTCTTCCAGGTCCTCGGTTACAATACCTTTTTGAATGGCACTTACAATAAAAGGTGTTGCCGAAGCTCCTGTCATAACAAAGGTGTAATTTCCTCCCGACGGACCGCGGGGAATCATTCCTCCGTCTTTATAATACACCATAAGCGACATTACAAACTCCTTGTAAACTTCTGGATAAACCAGACCCCACAATGTATTAATAGTCCATTGGGCTCCCCAAAAAGCATCGGAGTTGTAATGATTAAACCGGGGTATCCCATTTTCATCTACCGGCAATTGCCCGATTCGAAAATTATCGCTTGTATAATCGGGATAAGCACCGTTAGCATCGCTAATAATTCTGCGTCCCTGAAGACCATGCCACAAGTCAGTATAAAACCTTCTTTGTTGAACATCGGTTCCGCCTTTAATCCTGATACGGCTTAACATTGCATTCCACTCTTCCTTCGATTCTGAAACAACTTTATTAAAATCCCATTGGGCTAATTCTGTTTCAATATTAAGTGCTGCATTTTTAACTGAAGTGTAGGAAATCCCAGCTTTCAGAAGGACTTCTTTTTGCTGTTTACCAAAAATTAAAAGATAATTACCCGATTCTTCATCTTTAATTACATCCTCAATGGGAATGTTTGATTCAATCTGAAAGAATACTTTTGTGGGCTTTGGTCGGCGGCGGGTTGATGCGTTGGTAAGTTCTCCCGACACCACTTTTTCTGCAGTTCTTTTCAGCATTCCGTCGTAATTCATACATGGGCCAAGTATCGTATTCAGGTTAACAAGCAACGCCGGTTTTCCCTTGCCATTAAATGAATATTTGTGAAAACCGACACGTTTGGTACTGGTAATTTCTGCATCAATATCATAACGATCGAGATTTAGATAATGATAACCGGGAGTAGCTTTCTCCGTTTCGTGACTAAAATGCGAGTAGAAATCGGTAAATATATGATCCTCATTTTCAGAAGTGAGACTTACAGGCATGACCGACAAACCTGATAATTGCCAGGCATGTATGTGGCTAAATCCTTTAATCGTATCGGTATTGTATCGGTAACCACTCCCCCATGCACCACCAATTTGTGTATCGGGGCTGAGGTTGACCATACCAAAAGGCCGGCACGCCGAGGAGAAAAAGAACCAACGCGAATTTTCAGAATCGAGATGGTTATAAACCATATCAACAGGTAGCACTGTTGTTTGATCCGTTTTTCCATCAGATTTACAGGAGGTTATGGCAATACTGATAAAAATGGCAATAGCCAAAAAGTAGTATATCGTCTTCATATTTTAAGATTGATCATTTTTATTCAAAATAAATTTTGCACAATACATCCGGCAACTTTTTACAATGATACAACAAACTGACGAACAAGTAGTCACCACAAAAATCATCATCAGCGTGACAGGTATTTAATTACTCTTCCTCAAAAACCGCAATCATTTTTGCCAACTCCGAAAGATAGTTTTCATCTTTTTCGTCATAAATCACATTATCAACTTGCTTAATATCTTCTTCGTTGGTTCTGTTATAACGGATAGGAGGATTTTCGTTTTTACAAAACAAATAATTTCCTTTTACCAGGTTGGTGGTCGCACGGTGAAAACGAAGGGGTGATTTTGAAATATTATAGATGAGGTTATTTTCTACCAACACATTTGTTGTACCTTCATCGAGAAACATACCATTGCTTTCAGCCCGGCCTGCATTTATCTTTACATCATGAATATGATTATTTACCAGCTTACTTCCCGGTTGTAGCCCCAGCATATAAATTCCGCCGCCATCGCTTAATACATTCAGAATATGATGAATATGATTACCATCAATATTATTATCGCGGCAGGGTGTTGGAACAGGGCTCCACATCCAACCTATGGAAATTCCCGTGTAAGGCAAATCGTAAATGTGATTATTCTGAATTGTCGTTTCAGCCGTTAATCCGCACCAAATTCCCACTGCACCAAAAAACTGCGCACCACTCTGCATAATCGTACAATTCAATATACTATTTCCGGTTGCAGCATCTTCAGGAAATTGTTTCCACCATGGCTCCAAATCAACTAAACGGTCCTGCCCCTCACCTATCATAATTCCGTTGCCGGCAACATCAATTACCTTAGAGTTTACAACTTTACAATTTTTGCATCCGGTTCCCAACCACACTCCTGATGTTCCCAAATTTTTAAATTCACAATCAGTAAAAGAAATATTTTCGGCCCACTTTGCCTGTACCGCTGCGGGAACAACAGTCCATCCTTGACTTTCAGGTCGCGGATCGAAATGGCAGGCCTGCACACCACAGTAGCCCAACTCAGGAATCTGCCAGGCACAATACTGAAAGGTAATTCCTTCGAAAGCAATATTTTTTACAGTATTACTTTTATCACCCTCTATACTCACCAAACTTTCCGCGACAGGTATAACAATTTCAATATTTTCAGGATTCTGATTCTCCGGTAATTTCAGATAAACCTTTTTTTGTTCTGAATTATAACACCACTCGTAATCATTATCAATAAAAGCGATATCATTTTCAAGGAAATAGCGAGGGTGTTGCTCCCAGTTATCCAAATTAAAAAATGCAGGTTTTTTGGCACCAACAGAGTCAACAGCCGTTAATTTATGCGTTTCAAAATCCAATTCTTTTACCTTGATTCGAGAAATGGACCAATCGTGTAAAAAGACAAGTTCAACGTCCTTCGCATTTGCAGGAACCGGAAATTCGTTCTCCTCAAAATAAAAATTTGTCCTTCGGTCTTCACCAACCTGTTTTACACGCAAATATCCTTCATTCGGGAAACGTGCCCGTAAAGCCCGATTACCATTTATATAAAGTTCCTCCGGTCCTTTCTCTGATACAATTGACAGCTCCCAAAAGCCATCTCTGTTTCTTATCCAATCCTCCGGCTTTATTCCTCCAGAAATTACAGGAGTAGAACCTGTTTCAGCTTTAATTGCCATATGAATATCCTGACTATTAAAGCGGTCAGAAGAAACTACAATTTCTTTATTCAATTGATAAGTTCCATCTGCCAGCCATATTTTATAATCCCCTGGCTGATCGGTGGGTATTGCATCAATTGCTTTTTGCAGGCTTAAAAACGGTCTTTTTTGAGTTCCCCTGTTTGAGTCATTCCCATCAGGCGAAACGTAAAATTCTGTTCTTTTAGCCGAACAGGAAACAATAAAAAACAGAATAATCGGAATAAAAATCTTGTTACAAAGTTGAGTAGGCATAGGTTCTATTTTGTTGATTTCAGGTGTCTAAAATTAGTCCGAATTTATTGCAATAACAAAAAGATGCTAACAGTAATTCAGCAAAATTTAATTGGAACCTTCCAGAAAACAAAAACACAATATAAATTATAAGATTATGGTTAAATAACTGGAAAATCTGAATTTGAATTCCTCAATGACTTTCGCGAGGCTTTATCGACCAGGCCAAAAATTTCCTCGATACCATTCTTTTTTCGCGATGGTTGATGCCCCTGAATTTTTATGATCTCACAATCTATTGAATCAATAATTTTGTAGAATTCTTTATACAAAATATCATTTTTCAAAGGCTTCCCGCTTTTTGAACAAAAATCATTTTGTTCCAGTCGTTTCCTACGATCGAGAAGTTGAGTAATATTCTGCGAATCAGTATAAATAATTACCTTTTTTCCTTCAGATTGTATACAAGATAAAGCCCAAAGCAAAGTTTGTAATTCCAATTTGGTTGATGAGGTATTCTCAAAACGTTTGATTTTCACACGTTGTTTTAGACTTCTGTCGGGCTGTTCATTTTCAGATATATACAAACAGGCACCATATCCAACCTTCGATTGAACATGCACACTAACATCTGTAAAAAGTAAAAGCTTACTCATAATGTCAAAATTACCCCGGATTATTACATTAACCAAAAGTGATAAGCTGATTTTTCTTATTACGGAATTTGATCACTTTAAAACGAACAAAACCATCAGGTAAATGTTACAATTGCGGTTACAAGACTAAAAAGTGTGAAATACAATTTTATGTACGCTGAAAAAACAGAATTAAAACTCAACAATCAAATACCTGCAAAAGAAGCACTTGAAGATTATTACATTGCCAACCTTAGCCGACAGCTCAGTGTTATGGGGCGAAGAGAGGTCCACAATGGCCGCGCACATTTCGGCATTTTTGGTGATGGAAAAGAAGTGGCTCAAATTGCCTATGCAAAAAATTTTAGAAAAGGCGACTGGCGTTCTGGATATTATCGCGACCAAACTTTTATGTTGGCCCTGGGCTTACTCGAACCGGAAGAATTTTTTGCCATGATTTACGGCGACACCGATGATTCAATAAACCCATCAACTGGTGGACGCAATTTTAATAATCATTTCAGTACCAGAAATATTTCCGAATCGGGAGAAATAAAAAATTTGGCGGAACAATATAATTCAGCATCCGATATTTCGTCAACGGCAGGACAAATGCCAAGGTTGCTGGGACTGGCGCAGGCCTCCAAAATGATACGTCAACAACCTGAACTAAAAACGGGTTTAAACAACAATGTTATCGGAAACGAAGTTGCCTTTGGTAGTATTGGAGACGCCAGCACATCCGAAGGATTTTTCTTCGAAACCATTAATGCTGCAGGAGTTATGCAGGTTCCTCTCGCCGTAGCCGTTTACGATGATGGTTTTGGAATAAGCGTTCCCATTGAACTGCAAACTACCAAATCGAGTATTTCGGAAGCACTAAAAGGATTTGAAAAAGAAGCCGGAACAAATGGAATTAAAATCTACAAATGTAAAGGTTGGAATTACCTCAGGCTTGTAAAAACATTTAAAGAAGGTATTGATTATTGTCGTAAAGACCATACACCTGTTCTGTTTCATATTTATGAGCTGACTCAACCGCAGGGACATTCCACATCTGGCTCGCATGAGCGTTACAAAACAAAGGAACGCCTGGCCTGGGAAAAAGAATACGACAGCATAAATCAAATGCGAAAATGGCTTTTGGAATCGGGGATTGCCGACGTGGAAATGCTGACTGAAATAGAAAAATCGGCACAGAGACGAGCCAAAGATGCAAAAAACAAAGCATGGAAAAATTATACCGATGGCTATCAGAAAGAAAGAAAGGAACTTAAAGAAATTCTAAACAGTATCGATCGTAAAAGTGATTTACAAAGCCTCAGAAGGTTCGAAAAAGTTACCGACAAGATATTTCCTACGCGAAGATCGCATATCAGCTTTGCCAAACGTTTAAATCTTGAACTTCATTTAATTCCGGAGTTACAGGAAGAAAGAAAAAAGCTAAAAGAATGGATAAGAAAATTTAGGGAAAGAACAAGCGGTTTTTACAATGGGAATATACATATCTCAGGGCCCGGTTCGGTTTTGAATATTGAAAAAGTTGCCGTTGAATACGATAAAGATTGGGAGGATGTGAACGGATCAGTTATCGTAAATAAAAACTTCGACGCACTCTTTAAGAAGTATCCCAACCTGGTCACATTTGGTCAGGATACGGGCTACCTGGGAGACGTTAACCAGGGGATGAAAGGATTGCAGGAGAAATATGGCAAACACAGGATTGACGATGCCGGAATTAGAGAAGCTACCATCATCGGGCAGGGAATTGGCCTCGCACTGAGAGGCTTCCGTCCCATTGCAGAAATACAATACCTCGATTACCTGATATATGCCCAGTCGCAACTTAGCGACGATCTGGCTACCATGCAATACCGCACCAAAGGACGCCAGGCTGCACCTGTTATTGTCCGTACACGAGGCCATCAGTTACAGGGAATTTGGCATGCAGGTTCGCCCATGCAAATGTTACTAGGATCGATGCGAGGCATGTACCTTTGTGTACCACGCAACCTGACACAGGCTGCAGGATTTTACAACACCCTTCTCGAAGGAAAAGATCCTGCCTTGGTTATCGAACCACTAAAAGGTTATAATGTAAAAGAAAAGTTACCGGCAAATCATGGCGAATACAAAGTTCCGCTCGGTGTACCCGAAATTATGCGTGAAGGCACCGATGTAACGGTGGTGACTTATGCATGGAATGTTCATCATGCGGTAAAAGCAGCCAAGTTATTGTACGACTTCAAAGGCATTTCGGTTGAAGTTATCGATGTACAAACTTTAATGCCCTTCGATGTTAAGCACATTATTCTTGATTCCATAAAAAAAACCAACAAAGTAGTTTTTATGGATGAAGATGTTCCCGGCGGTGCAACAGCCTATATGATGCAAAAAGTTATGGAAGAGCAAAAAGCCTTCAATTATCTGGAGACAGCACCGCGAACACTTTCGGCAATGGAACACCGCCCTGCTTATGGCATCGACGGAGAATATTTTTCGAAACCTAACGTTGAACTTCTTTTCAGAAATGTTTATGAAATAATGCGAGAAGTGGAACCTGATAAATATCCTGAGTTATAACTTTTTCAAAATTATCTTTTGATTATCTGAATTGGTAACCACTTTTAAAAACTCATAAAAATCAATGTATTTATCAGGAGTAAATATTCCTTTTATCCGTACATCTTTTCTATCGTAAATAATCTTTTTATCTGCAATATGTATATCGTAACTATATTCCCCGAATAAACTGGTTATCTCTTTAGACTCAGGAATGTACTCCACTTCAAATCCATCTGGAATAAGAAACTCGATTCTGTCCGTATCGGTATATGACATTTCAAGTTCAAAATTATTCTTTCGCGTCTTATTTTTTGGTGGTACAGAGGTTCTCTTGTTTAAAAAATTTAATGGTACAAACATTCGGTCCCCCATAAGAGTTCCAAATTTTTCCACTTCAATTTTCCTTGCACGTGTAGCAATCGGGATCTTTTCTTTTTGTGCCCAATATGTAATATCCAGAAACTTTGCACCTGTTATCCTACTTCTCTTATATGCAGTTTCAATTTGTTTTTCTTTTGTTTTCCTAAGTTCATCTTCAACAAAATCATATTGTAAGCCCCCGTAAATTACACTGTCAATAATAATAGCTTTGCCTGTAGGGTTCAGCGTTACCAATGCATTAGAATTCCATGTATTTACTGATTCATCGTAACTTTTCGTTTTAACCAGTTTACTTTTATCAGATGAAACCATAAGAGCATATCGATCAGAAGTAAAATCACTTAAATATCCAAAAGGAGAAAACTGGTTTGTACACTCTAAAAACAAAGTATCATTTTCCGTGGGGACCGTTAATATAACATGGTTAAAATACTGTGTGGGAAAAAGGGGATCAACCTCTCTTGCACTACTCCCGGCATTAATCAGAGTGTAATACGATTCAATACCAATGCATTGCAAAAGTGATTTCATATAATTTGCCAGTGCCTTACAATCGCCATAACCAACTTCATCGACAGTTTGTGCAGAAAAAGGTTCATATCCACCAATACCCAACTGGATACTGACATAACGTGTTTTATTCTGTAGAAACTCATATACCAACCTTATTTTTTCCAATTTCTCAGGTTGGTCCTTTGTCAGATCTTGCAGAAATTTTACCCGCTCTTCCGGTAATTCATTCTTATCCTTTAGCAAACTATTCACCCAGTTTCCGAATTCTACCCAACTTCCCATATTTCCTGATCTCTTATAATATGAATAGTTAGTAGGACTAATTTCTACAGAAGGCACCAGCTTATAAAAAGATACGGCATACGGTTCGTATTCTAACGCGCAAAATTCATTCATTTCCCAGAAATAAATACAGTCTTCTTCAACCTCTTCAGGTATCAGTGATGTTATTCCGTTTTCCTTAATCCTGACATTAGATTTATCGGCAGCAATTATTTTGTAATCTGAATGTTGTATTGACTGATGATAAGTGTTACATGGAAACCAATCGGGAAAATCAAGAAATCCATTGAAATCGAGAGTATATTCATATTCTACTGTATAAGGATACACATTAATATTGGGTGTTATCTTTTTAAAGCGAGCATCGTTAAACAACGAGAATCCATCAAAGATGCACTGATCATATATCTCGGTTTTTTTCACCTTCTTAATCAAATCACCATTCGCATCGTAAAAATTTGCCACTGCAATGTCTGGTCTAATATTTGAATCGTAGGAAACATATAATATCCCTTCATCTTCACCCTGCCTGTTAAGAACAGTCACAATCTCCCGAATGGAATATGTGATGTTTTCATCAGATTTTATTTCAAGAACAGCTTCCCTGTGTCTTACCACTGAATTTGCATCCTTGAGCAACAATTCAGGGATATCTTTACACGGATAAAATGGATCTTTGGCAGCAAAAGATTGAATAAAACAAAATAGCATTAAAATGCAACCGATCTTTTTCATCTGCTATATTTTTTTAAGGATAATTTGCTGTTTGTGTTTCTCTATTATTCTATTATAGATTACTTTCAGATTTTCATAATCTTCGGCCAGAAAAATAGGTTGGTTAAAATTAACTGAAGAAACCACCTGAACAGTATTATCACCTATCCTGGTGATACCAAAAAGAAACACTACTTTTTGATCTGGCAGCGAAATCTTTATTTCTTCCGGTAATTCCTCTATAACATATCCTTCAGGTATTGTTAATATACTTATATTATTATCCTTAAACTTATAGCCAAAATCTACCGGATATTTTCGCTCTTTTAATTTAAAGGGATTATTTATTTCGGGATTAATTAAAATAGGAGACAAATAAATCCGATCTCCTGCAACGATACATTTGTTGTTAAGTTTCAATCTGATTTTCTCTGATACTGCCTGATCCAATACATCAATATTCTCAACAACATGATCATCAATTTCCCAGTCGGTCTTTTTTTCTGCAAAGTCTTCAAGATATTCATCTGTTGATACAAATGCTCCAACTTTATTACGAAAAGTGTTTGCAGAATACCCATTACGTAATATACTAAGGGTTCCTTCCAACTCTCCTCCCGGGTTTATTGCCATTTGAGAAACATATCGAATCTCCGAATTGCCAATCTCATAAAAATCAACCCATTCAGGTTTGCTTCCTCCTACAATCAGACCATTCCCATTCAAACAAAAAAACGGAACTTCGTTTATTCCGCAGTACTTATTGGCCCCATCAAGTAAAATCTTATTCTCACCAATTTTACACTGAAGTACAACATAGTTAAATCCGGTAACAGTTGGGAACAAATATGTACCATTTGCACGTGTACTTAATACAACCGGTTTTACATCAAAATCTACAGCCTGCAAAAGTGCTCCTAAATAAAAATTGATATCAGCTACATTGCCATTCAGGTCTTTTTGAACCTTGCGCAATCCTTTAGAATAAATGGAGAAGCTTCCATTAAACTTAAAGTTATTATGAACATAATTTAATATTCTTAAAATTCTTTCCTTATCATCAGCTGCTCCCGCAATTAATTCCTCCGCTTTCTCTTTAAGAAAGTTTGTATTACCAAATATAATTCCGCCAAAATCATCGTCTTCTGTCAGATTAGTATTTATCGATTCCCACGATTCGGAGTAGGTATAAAGTTTACTGTTTGGAAACTTTGCCGATTGTAGTTCAAATTGAATTTGTTGTATATAATTGTCGACTGATGAGACATAGGCCTCTTCCTCAAAAGCCGGCAAATCTTCTGCAACCCAATGATAGTTAGTATTCTTAAAATTAATTCTGTCGTAATTATGCTCTGTACGAACAACTCCTGCCATTCCAGAACCAGTTTGAACTCGCGTTTTAGTGGTAAGATTAATCATTGCATTTGTTACTGTTTCGTCTTGCAGCGAGAAATTTTCAAAACCTAAGCCAAATTTTCTGAAATAAAAATATTCCGGAACAACCACTTCATATTCACTATATAAAATGGGTATACTATGCTGAAAATACCAGGTTCTCATGTTCCTGAAAAACGTTTTACAATCAATGCTGTATTTTACTTCAATTACTGAACCAACCTGAACATCGGGAAGAGTAAAACTCTTAAGATCGTTATGCTTGTTTACATCTTCTGCTAATACATCTTTTTTATTTAGTTCACTCTTTTCAATTTTATTGTCAACCAGATTGTAAGTTATCGCCTTCAAATTATTTAGCTCTTCTGCCTCCGTTCCACTTTTATATAAATGAACCTGAAAATCCGCCCAGTTAACACCTTCTTTCTTTAAAATCTTTATTCTCTGATGTCTGGTAAAAATCAATTTCCAACCGGTATCCTGGCGATATTCAATGGTGTTGTTACCGTAATCATACAAAATTAATGCAACAGCAGAGGAGTCTTTATCGTAGCTCTGCATTTCAAGATAACTTTTGTCAATTTTTCCGAATTTGATTTTTTCATTTGAAATAGAGAATAGTGCAATAGATAGTAGGAGGAACGTTAGTGAAAGTTTCATATTTTGAGTTTTTAGGTTATTATGGTCAACTTAGTTTTTTGGGCGTTTATTTTTATTTGCGGATGAAGATAATAAAAAATTCTATTTTACAATATGTTACAAAAAACACCTCATAAAACAAGAACTAATCAGGTTTAATGAAAAAATCAAATGTAAAGAATAATCATTTGATATGAAATTATGTGTAAAATAACACGATATGAAACCGAATAGATATTCGGAATTATAGGTTTAACTGATTAAATCTTTGAAAGTCTTTTCAAAATTTTCGTTATACAATTTTTGATAGAGTTTTATATAATGATTATAAACCTCCAATGCCAGGCTGTGTTTTCCCTGGTGGTTCAATATACTGCATTTATTTTTTAATGCAGTTTCATTCATTGGATCGAAGGTGAACATTATATCTGCAATAAGCAGTAAAAGTGACTCATGTTTACGCAAATTAAGAACAGCACAAACCTCCTCAAGGCGGGTTAAAATTCTACCCGAAATATCGTCTTTTACCTTATCCAGCCACTCACTTTCAGTATCAAGAAGGAAATTACCACGTTGTAAAACAGCTACTACTTTCTCAAAACCTTCGAGGTTAGTTACATCCGTTACTTTTGAGAAATAATTACGAAGAAATCCAATATCGCAGAAAACCTCCTCGCTGTGATTTATCCGCCAACTGTTACCATCGAATGATATATTTATATTACCAACATCTTCCAATATCAACCGCAATTTTTTAATGTTTACTCCACGGTTATTTTTGGCTTTATGATCGGGCTTATCAGGCCATAATAATTCTTTAATTTTATTGGATGATATGCCTTTATTATCTTCAATCGTATTTAATAAAATCAATAAAAAGAGCTCTTTCAATGTAGGACTAAAGCGGTATGTGATGTCTTTTCCGTTTTTATCAATAACCTGAAATCCTCCAAAGGTATGAATTCGACCCTGTTTGTATTCCCCAACACTGGTATCGGTTGTTTCGGGCACTTTTATTTCTGACAGTTTCTTATTTGCTGGCTTTCTCCTATTTCGAAGAAAAATGAGAGCCAGTACTCCTGAAAGTAATAGTATAAAAAAGGCAATATAGAGATTAATAAATTTTCCGTTGTTAGAGTTACTTAATTCAACCGGATCAATTTCAGACGGCGGATAATTTAAATCGTATATGTTAACCTCATAACGGCCATTATCGGATTTATGTACCGTTAGTGCCAGCAGTTTATTGTGCGATTCCCAATGATAAAGATCTGCGAAAGAAGTAATATCATGAAAAACGTATGGAATTTTACTTCCAATAAAACGGTGCTCTCCGCTTGAAATACTTGCTTTGAACAACTGTAACTCGGTATTATTACTTCCGTGTTTAAAACAAAGAGTATAAAAACAATCATTCAAATCATTAACAACCATACTATTAACCGGAGTTATACTTTCCTCCTGCAAATCAGACAAATCCCATAATTTGGTGATGTAATTCGCTTCAAAATCAATTTTATACAGATCGTGATAAAATTCTTTTCCTAAAATCTGTTTTCCTGACTCATTTCCCAGGCCTCCAAAATAATAATACACATTCCTGTCAATAAGCGACTGCCCCAAGGCAGCCAGGTAGCGAGGCTCAAACATTGATCCTTTAAACGGAATATCCTCCCATTGTTTTATTTCATCGTTCAGTTTTCGAAATGTATTGTAGTAGGTAAAAAAGCCATAGCCCCCAATCGCGATAAACGAACTATCAACAGGATGCAGCAAACTGTTATGATGCCAGTATTTGGGAAGGTATGCCAGGGTATCAAATGAATTGTCCCAAGTCAGTGTTGATTCATCAAACTGAGGAACCAATTGCTTGTATTTAGAATAGGTTCTGAGTTTGTCGTTCTTGTCGAAAAAAACCTGCTGTGCATCTTCGTAAAAAGGATTCCCATTTTTATAAGAAATGTCCCTCACCTTCCGGGTATTTAAGTTGTACCTTGTAATTCCTTTTCTGCGCTGCACAAACGATATTTCTTCTGCATTTCTGTTAAATGCCACTTGCGGAAATTCATCAAACCTGAAAGTGGCAACCTTTTGCCAGTTCCTGTGTCGGTCTATCACCCATGCCGGATTAGAAATAAAGGCTGATTTTCCCCGTATAGAATCTTTTACAGAACTTTTTGAAGTATAGGCCAAAGGCCAGAAATATTTTAATTTATTCTGCTCCGAAAATTTAATATTTCTGATTGACATTGGAGCGACCTCGTCAATTTCAAAACCGTAACGATTTACTATACCAAATACCCACTGCAGTCTTGAACTTTTTGGAAGATTAATCTTATCGTAAACTGTTTTTCCGGCAAAAGTCATAGCAACATCACCTGTTTCGGCATTTACAGTCAGGTTGAACGAATACCACCGGTTCACATTATGTATCTGTTCATCAGTTAATCCCAGCTGCAATTGAGTCTCCTTTTTATCAAGCACAATAAACAAATCGGGGAACCTTCCGTCAATATTATAAATCAAATCGAACTGGTGGTTTTCCTTTGTTTCTTTCAATTGCAGAATATACCCGTAACGTTGCTCTATGTCTCTAAAAGAAATTTCAAAATCAATTGAAAAATTATTGGAGTATGATATGGTATTTTTGCTGGTAAGATCAAGTCCTGTGCGATTTTCAAGACTAACTTCTTTCGATTTAAAATAAACTCCCCTATGATCGTTTGCATGCGACAACCATGACAAAGGGATTACAAGAAGAAAAAGAAACAAAATGCGCAAATTCATATATCAGCTACTACGTATGCAAAATTATAATTTTAAGGTTTTACGCTTTAAACCAGACGAAATAATATACAATTTTATCGTTTTTTTTAACCCTAATGCTATTATTCAAATATGTTTTTAAACCATTTGAACAATCCATTTTAAGAATTTCTTTAAAGGAGCCTCTTTATTAATTTATATTAAAATTTTAGCTCTCCTTTTTTTTCAAAAAACACACATCATAATCGATTATATTACAACAATATACGCAATTTATTAATCAAATATTAATCGCAATTAACAACATTTTTCCTGCTATTAATCCAATGTTAACCACAAAAGAGACCCTTGCCATATAAAATTGTTAACGAATTTGAAATTTTAACTTAACACAAATTTTATGGAAAATTGTTTTTTAACGATTAGCCAACTAACGAAAAGGCTATCTATTGCAAAATTTGCTGTTACCCTAATTTTTGTATTATCGGGTTTCGCCGTAATGGCCCAACAAGGTAAAATATCAGGAATAGTGACAGACGATTCGAATGCGCCCTTACCGGGAGTTACAGTAGTTATTGAAGGTACTTCAAACGGTACAACTACCAATTTCGACGGTGAGTACACTCTGCAAAATCTGAAAGAAGGTGATGTAGTAGTTTTCAGCTTTATTGGTATGGTAACACAGAGTGTTGCTTATACCGGACAAAGTTCGTTAAACATTTCACTACTAACCGATACACAAAATCTCGACGAGGTTGTTGTAACGGCACTTGGTATTCAGCGCGACAAAAAAACACTAACCTATTCTTCTCAACAGGTTTCAGGCGAAGAAATGATGAAAGCCAGAGACATGAACTTTATGACCGGTTTGAGTGGAAAAACTGCAGGTTTGGAGATTCGTAAAAGTACATCAGGTGCGGGCGGATCGACAAGAACAATTTTGCGTGGTAGCAAATCTGTAAAACAGATGAGTGATCCTTTATATGTTATCGATGGTATTCCAATGATTAACCACAAAGGTGGTCAATCGGGAATGTGGGGAGGAACTGACGAAGGTGATGGTCTTTCGCAACTTAACCCCGACGACATTGAAAGTATCTCTGTTTTAAAAGGTGCAACTGCTGCCGTTCTTTATGGTAGTGAAGGTGCAAATGGTGTTATCATCATTACAACTAAAAAAGGTAAAGAAGGTAAAACAACCGTTACTTTCAACTCAAGTTCTACATTTGAAAGTATTACTTCGTTACCCGATCTTCAGTACAGCTACGGAAGTGAAGGAGGTTCAGCAGAAAGCTGGTCGACTACTAAAGGAGATTATGAAGACGGTTATGTAGAAGATTTCTTCCGCACAGGTTACAACCTGATTAACAACCTTACTATTAGCGGAGGAAACGAAAAAATGTCGACTTACTTCTCTTATGGAAACACAGGAGCTGGTGGTGTTGTACCCAATAACAGCTACCTGAAACATAACCTGACTTTCAAACAGTCGTTAAAATTACTGGATAATTTAACGGTTACTTCGAATGTAATGCTTAGCTCTGAAAAAACAAAAAACAGGGCAACTGCAGGGTACTACCTCAACCCGTTAACCGGGTTATATTTCTTCCCACGCGACAGGAATTTTGCCGATTACAAAGAGAACTACCAGTATTTCAATACTGACAGAAACATGTATCTTCAAAACTGGTTTATCGACGATCACCATCAGTCTAATCCATACTGGTTGCTTAACAAACAACCAAAAGAAGACATTACCAAACGTGTAATTGCAAGTGTTTCGATAGATTATCAGATTTCAGATAAATTGAACTTTAAGGCTCGTGGTAGCTACGATTACTCCGATAAAAAATTCGAACAAAAATTCTATGCCGGAGGTAACACAACCAACGTTTCGTCAAACGGTAGATGGAATTACAAAAAATACTACGACAAACAGATTTATGCCGATGGTATTTTTACTTACACTAACGACTTTGGCGATCTTAACCTGAATGTTATTGCCGGTGCCAGCTACCAGGAATCAATATTAGGTGATGGAGTTAGCGTTGACAATGGAACAAATAATCTGATTTATCCGAATGAATTCTTCTTCGATAATATCCCAAGTAACGTCGTTATTCATTCAATCTACGGCAGTCACTATATCAAACAAGGTTTATTTGGAAACATCCAGTTAGGTTATAAAAACATGGTGTTCCTTGACTTGTCGGGACGTAACGACTGGTCATCGTCATTGGCTTTAACCGGAAATGAATCTTATTTCTACCCGTCAGCAGGTATCTCAGGTATTTTGACTCAAATGTTCGATATGCCGGAAGTAATTAGTTTTGCAAAGATTAGAGCATCTGGTTCGCAAGTAAACAACGAAGTACCTTATGGTTTGATCCAGATAAACCACACCATTAACTCAACCGGAACAGGTATTGACAGAAATAGTCAAAGATCATTCATTGATGCCAAACCTGAACAATTGGTTTCTTTGGAATTTGGAACAGACTGGAGATTCTATGATGGCCGTTTGGGATTAGATTTTACCTATTACCATATTACCAGTACCAACCAGGCACTGTCTCGCACTTTAACAGGATCTCAACAGGATGACTACAAAACCAGCGAATACTTTAACGCCGGTGAAATTGTAAACAAAGGGGTTGAGATTGTCCTGAGTGGAACACCTGTTCAGTCGAAAGACTTAACATGGAATACACAATTAAACTTCTCGAAAAACGTAAATGAGGTTGTTGAGCTTGATCCGAATGACCTTACTAAATACATTGACCTTGGAACATCTGAAGGTTACTATGCACGTATTTTCAGTGGCGGTTCTATCGGAGATATTTACGGTTACAAATTTTTAAGAAATGATGCCGGACAAATCGTTTTAGATGAGAACACCGGGAAACCTCTTAAAACTCCTTCAGAAATCACTTACGAAAACAGAGAAGAAGCGTATCTTGGCAGCCTGGAACCAAAATTCAGTATGGGTTGGAGCAACAATTTCCAGTACAAACAATTTGGTTTAAGTTTCCTTGTTAATGCAAAAATCGGTGGTAAAGCATTTAGCCAGACCGAATCGATGCTCGACGGATACGGAGTTAGCCAGCGTACTGCTGATGCCCGTGATTTAGGTTATGTAGAAATTGATGCGATACAGGGAACAACTGCTGTAAGCCAAATTAATCCGGAAACCTATTACACCGCTACCGGTGGTAGAAACGGTATTACCGAAGAATACGTTTACGACAGAACCAATATTCGCCTGACTCAGCTGGCACTTTCTTACGATCTGGATGTACAAGGTCTTGGTTTACCATTAAAAGCTGCTTCTTTTTCATTAGTTGGACAAAATCTGTTCTTCTTCTACAAAAAAGCTCCTTTCGATCCTGAACTCGGTATGAGTACCGATATGAATTCACAATCGTTAGATAACTTTAGTGTACCTGCAACAAGAACTTATGGTTTCAACCTTAAATTCACTTTCTAATACTGAAGAATTATGAAAAAATTACTGTATATATTTATTATTGCGTTTTTCGCTAATGCCTGTACAGACGGGTTCGAAGACGCCAACGTAAATCCGTACCAGATAACGGATGAATCGCTGGAACAAGATTTTAACCACATTGGTTCTTTCTATCCAACCATGTTGTACAATATATTCGGTCACCAGGTAGAAGAAAACCTTGTGGCAGAATCATTCTGCGACTACATGGCTACGCCAACAGGTTTTGTGAACGGTGTTAATAATACAACTTATTATATCCGTTGGAATTCCTACTGGGACAGAATTTACAATAGTATCATGTCTCCTGCCAGCCAGGTAATCAGTATTGCCGAAGAAGGAGGTTACGATGTATTTGTGGCCTGGGCTAAACTTATCCGTATCCTTGGCATGTCGCGTTTAACAACTTATCATGGTCCGGTTATTTATTCAACCTACGGAGAGAGTAATGCATCGTATGACAGCGAAGAAGCATTGTATACCGCTTTCTTTTCTGATTTAGATGAAATTCAATCGGTATTTGCCGAAAATCCGGATTATGCAGGTATGAAAAAATTCGATGCCAGTTATGGCGGAGATGTTACACAATGGGCGAAATTGGTAAACTCAATGCGCCTGCGTTTAGCCATTCGTATTTCGAATGTTGCACCTGCCCTTGCAAAAACTCAGGGAGAAAAAGCAATAGCTGATGCTGCAGGTTTAATTGCAACAAACGACGACAACTTCTATGTTTCGCAATACGGTAATGAATTGTATTTATCGCTTATTTGTTTTGGATGGAACGATACCCGTATGTCAGCTGGAATGGAATCAATTCTTGTTGGATTAAAAGATCCTCGTATTGCTTCATTCTTCGAACCTGTTACCGACGAAACATTGTATACTGATCATCCTGATTTCCCATACAAAGGTGTTCGTAACGGAGCAGAAATTAAAGCAAAATCAGACCACACTCCATTCTCAACAATCAATGAAAGCTTTAAAACCATCGACTCAAGACCTTATCTTTCATCAGCCGAAGTTTATTTTGACTTAGCTGAAGCTGCTTTACGCGGCTGGACAGGTGCAGGCGAAGCACAGGCAAACTACGAAGCTGGTGTTCGTGCTTCATTTGCAGAATGGGGCGCAGGTGGTGTTGACGAATATTTAGCCGATGCAACAAGTACTCCAATCGATTATGATGACCCTGTATATGTAGGAGATGTTAATGATTTTGTTTCACGTTCAACCGTAACTGTAGCATGGAACGAAACCGCTACAAACGAAGAAAAACTGGAAAAAATCATTACCCAAAAGTGGATTGCAGGATTCTCTAATCCAAACGAGCCATGGGCTGATTTCCGCAGAACTGGTTATCCGAAACTTCCACTGGTTTATAACAACTTCAGTACTGCTGACTGGGGCGTAATTCCTGCAGACGAATGGATTAAACGTATGCCATTTGTTGAAGGTGAAAGATCGAATAATCCTACGGCGGTTGCTGCAGCTGTTGCAACTATGAAAGGAGATGATCTTATAAGTACCCGCTTATGGTGGGATACAGGTGAGCCTAATTTTTAATAGTTAAACATAGTCTAGTTTAGCAACGGGAAAGGCTGTCGGCATTGCCGACATGCTTTTCCCGTATCATTGTAAAATAAATTCCAAATTAAATCCAACATGAACCGAATTCTTTTAATCGTTATTACCCTGGGAACTGCTTTTTTTCTTTCCTGTTCTCAACAGAGGGATACTTCAAATTATTCTGCCTACGTAAATCCCTATATTGGTAGCGATTACCACGGCCACGTTTTTGTTGGAGCCAACGTACCTTTCGGTGCTGTGCAGCTGGGACCGAATAACGCGAACGAAACCTGGGACTGGTGTTCAGGTTATCATTATTCCGATTCTGTATTAATTGGCTTCTCTCATACCCGTCTTAGCGGAACAGGCATCGGCGACTTGGGCGATATTCTTTTTATGCCCGTTTCCAATGAGCCAAACATTCAAAAAGATACTACTATCTCCTATCCATGGAGTGTAAAATACGCACACGAAAACGAGAAAGTGACCCCTGGATATTATTCCATTCACATTAATGAATACAATATTTTTGCAGAACTTACATCCACCGAACGTGTTGGTTTCCATAAATATAGTTTCCAAAATCCCGGAAATTCAAAACTAATAATCGACCTCGATTACGGAACCGGGTGGGACGTACTAACCAAAGCCGATCTTCGGCAAATAAATGCAAACAGCATTAGCGGCTTACGCTTTTCTCAGGGCTGGGCTCCCGACCAAAAACTTTACTTCCATACCGAATTTTCGAAAGACATTAAAAGCCTTACCATTCTAAAACAAGGTTCCAAAGGAATTCAAACCGTGCTTCTGGAATTTGAAGGCAACGGAGAACTTCTGGCAAAGACAGCTATTTCTCCGGTGAGCACAGAGGGTGCTGCTGAAAATTTACAAGCAGAACTCAATCACTGGAATTTTGATGATGTGAAAAACAAAGCCCGCGAAAAATGGAATCAGGAACTGGGCAAAATCAAAATAAAAACGAATAATTGTTCGGATAAAACAACCTTTTATACTGCGCTTTATCATACTATGATTGCACCATCATTATTTAACGATGTTAACGGAAATTACCGAGGAGCCGATGGTCTTAATTACACATATCCCGGGCACCAGACTTTCACAACCTTTTCGTTGTGGGATACATACAGGGCGGTACATCCCTTGTTCACATTTACCCAACCCGAACGCGTAAATGATATTATAAATACCCTGTTGAACATCTACGACCAACAAGGCAAACTTCCTGTATGGCATCTGCACGGTAACGAAACCAACACCATGGTAGGCAACCATGCTATTCCGGTTATTGTAGATGCTTATTTAAAGGGATTTGACGGTTTTGATGCCGAAAAGGCTTTTTCTGCTATAAAAAACACCATGCTAATGGACGAGCGCGGTTTAAATTTCGTGAAAGGACTTAAATATATCCCGGCCGACTCAACCCACGAATCGGTTGCCATGGCGATGGAATACGCCATCGACGACTGGTGCGTTGCAGCAATGGCAAAAAAAATGGGGAAAACAGAAGATTTTGAATTATTTGCCAAACGAGCCAAATATTATCAAAACTATTTCGATAAAGAAAATGGATTTATGCGGGGCAAAATGGCAGATGGAAGCTGGCGTACTCCTTTCGATCCGGTTTCGTCGCAGCACAGAGCCGACGATTACTGCGAAGGAAACGCATGGCAATACACATGGCTGGTACCGCATGATATTAACGGATTGATTGACTTGTTTGGAGGGAACAAAAACTTCGTTGAAAAGCTGGATAATCTTTTTATCACAGAAGAAAAACTGAATGAAGGAGCTTCTTCTGATATTTCAGGGTTAATTGGAATGTATGCTCACGGAAACGAGCCGGAACATCATGTTCCTTACATGTATGCCTTTGCAGGTCAACAATGGAAAGTAGCCGAAAGGGTTAATTTCATTCTCAATGAAATGTACACCGATCAACCCGACGGGCTCTGCGGAAACGAAGATTGCGGACAGATGTCGGCCTGGTATATTTTTTCATCTCTGGGATTTTATCCGGTTAATCCGGCCAATGGTGTTTACATTTTCGGAAGTCCTTTATTTGATTCTGCAACTTTAATGCTTGATGATAACAATCAGTTTCAGGTTAAAACCATTAACCGAAACAAAACCAATATTTACATACAGTCGGTAAAACTAAACGGATCAGATTACACCAAAAGTTACATAACACATGCCGATATCATGAACGGCGGCATATTGGAATTTACGATGGGGGCAAAACCCAACAAAGAATTCGGAAATAATATTGAGAATCGACCAAAGTCTGGCTTTTAATAAGCTAAAAACGGTTTAAAAGTGTATTTTTGCGACCGAATTTGAACCTATTCGTCAACTATAAAACAATATTATAATGAAACAATTCTTTTTGGTATGCCTGGCATTTTACCTGTTTAGCTGCTCAACCGACAACTGCAAAAAAAATGAAACAACAACTCCTGAGAAACGGGTTGAACTGGTTAGTCCGCTTATGGGCACTGATTCGGAATTTAAACTTTCGAACGGGAATACCTACCCTGCCATTGCCCGCCCCTGGGGAATGAATTTCTGGACTCCGCAAACCGGCAAAATGGGTGACGGCTGGTGTTACGGTTACGATCATTATAAAATCCGCGGATTCAAACAAACCCATCAACCCAGTCCGTGGATTAACGATTACGCGGCCTTTTCGCTGATGCCAGTTACCGGCGAACTTAAATTCAACGAAGACGACAGAGCTTCGTGGTTTTCGCACAAGGCTGAAACAGCCAGTCCTCATTATTACAAAGTTTACCTGGCCGATTACGATGTTACCACCGAAATTACCCCAACCGAAAGGGCAGTTTCCTTTCGTATAACTTTTCCTGACAGTGAAAATTCTTACATTCTGTTGGATGGATTTGATGGGGGTTCGATGGTGAAAATAATTCCTGAAGAACGAAAAATTATTGGTTACTGCCAAAATAACCACGGCGGCGTTCCTGCCAACTTCCGAAACCATTTTGTGGCTGTTTTCGATAAAGATTTTGAAGTGGTAAAAACATGGAAAGACGATAAACTGCAGAATTCGAATGTTGCTGAGAGTTTCCATGTTGGCGGAATTGTTGGTTTTAAAACAAAAAAAGGCGAAACAGTTAATGTAAAAATGGCCTCGTCGTTTATTAGTCCAGAGCAGGCTGAACTAAACCTGAAAAGAGAAATTGGGAATAAGTCCTTCGACGATATTAAAAAAGAAGGAGAAGCCATCTGGGAAAAAGAACTTTCAAAAATTAAAGTGGAAGGCGGTTCTGAAGCTCAAAGAAAAACGTTCTATTCCAGCTTGTACAGAGTACTGCTTTTCCCTCGCAAATTTTTCGAAATTGACGCGAACAATCAAATTGTTCATTACAGTCCGTATAATGGCGAAGTTCTGCCGGGTTACATGTTTACCGATAATGGCTTCTGGGATACCTTCCGTGCTGTATTTCCTTTCTTTACATTAATGTATCCTGAACTTAACGGACAGATAATGCAGGGGTTGGTGAATACCTATAAAGAAAGCGGCTGGTTACCCGAATGGGCTAGCCCGGGTCACCGAGGATGTATGATTGGCTCCAACTCAGCATCGCTCATTGCCGATTCGTACCTAAAAGGAATCAGGGGATACGACATTGAAACTTTATACGAAGCCATGATTAAAAATACCAAAGGGTACATGGAAGAAATTACTTCTGTAGGTCGCTTCGGAGCAGAATATTACAATAAACTGGGTTATGTGCCCTACGATGTAGACATTCGTGAAAATACTGCCAGAACACTGGAATATGCCTATGCTGATTACTGCATCTGGAAGCTGGCACAGGAACTGGGCAAACCCCAGGAAGAGATTGATTTATTTAAAAAGCGTGCACGCAACTACCGCAACGTTTTCGATCCGGAACACAACCTGATGCGAGGAAAAAATGAAGATGGTACTTTCCAGTCGCCTTTCAGTCCGTACAAGTGGGGCGATGCTTTCACAGAAGGAAACAGCTGGCATTACACATGGAGTGTTTTCCAGGATGTGGAAGGCCTTAAACAATTAATGGGTGGCGACGACAATTTTGTAGCCATGCTCGATTCGGTATTTGTGGTTCCACCAATTTTCGACGAATCGTACTACGGACAGGTTATTCATGAAATTCGTGAAATGCAGATTGCCGGAATGGGAAATTATGCCCACGGCAACCAGCCTATTCAACACATGATTTACCTGTACAATTATTCAAATCAGCCATGGAAAGCGCAGCAACACGTTCGCACTGTATTGGATAAATTATACTCATATCATCCTGACGGTTATTGCGGTGACGAAGATAACGGACAAACATCGGCATGGTACGTATTTAGTTCCATGGGATTCTACCCGGTATGCCCCGGTACAGATGAATACGTTTTAGGTTCTCCTCAATTCGACAAAGTGACTCTGACGCTTGAAAACGGAAACGAATTTGTGATTACAGCAAATAACAATTCAAAAGAGAATGTTTATGTAAATGCCGTGGAGCTGAACGGAACATCCTACGACAAAAACTACGTAAAACATGTCACCATCCAAAATGGCGGAACTATGAATTTCTCTATGGATTCCACTCCAAATAAAAATCGTGGAATATCGAAAGAAAGTTATCCGTATTCGATGACAAACGAAGAATAAAAATTTCCGGATTCCAATCCTAAAAAAATGCCATCCGTTATTGAATTATTCATACAGATGGCATTTTTTATAATTGTTCTTAAACTTTTCTACAACTCAAGCTCCCACCCTTGTCGTGGTTTTGTATTAATCAGGTTTTTAGCGTACTCGTAGGCATCGATAACTTCATACTCCGATTTGTAACGTGGAGAAGGCCTTTCGGTATCAAGTATCACTGATTTCGGAACCCGTATTTGTTCTCCCGGTTTGATATTGGTGAATTGCATATTTTCGCCATCCCACCTTAAAATACGCTGAAGGCCTGCAAGCCTGGCAGCAACAGTTCCCATTACCACTACTTCGTTAAATGGCCCTGCATACTCAAAATGCGATTTTGGCAGCACCCGTGTTTCCGGATCTTCTTTACATGCCCTGATCCAGTCAGCCTCGTGTCCTTCAATGCTTCCTTCAACCAATCTCTCGCTGATATTTGGTTTATAATCTTTGAATTCATTTGTAGGTAAACGTTTTGCATTTTTAGCATAACATCCACACATAATCTTTCCTTTTGTTCCCACAAAAAGAACACCCCCGTCGTTATCACCCATAGTTTCGCCATCTTCCAGTTCCAACGGACGATCAGGCATTAATCCACCGTCGTACCAGGTAACTTTCACTTCCGGCATATCAACATTTTTGTAACTTTCTCTCTCAGGAAAATAATAGGTAATTTTTTCTGATTCAGGAGGCGATTCAAGTGTCCATTTTGATGAACTGGCCTGAATTCCCGTTGGGTATTGAAGGCGCAAACTACGCATAACAACATCTAAAATATGGCAGGCCATATCGCCAAGGGCACCTGTTCCGAAATCAAACCAACCGCGCCAGTTCCACGGGTGGTACATTGGCGAATACGGGCGTGCAGGTGCAGGCCCTAACCAAAGATCCCAGTTTAATCCGGCGGGTACAGGCGGCGTTGTTTCCGGACGGTTTAAACACTGCGGCCAAATCGGCCTGTTTGTCCAGGCATGCACCTCTTTTACTTCACCTATATCGCCGTTCCAAATGCTCTCGCAAACCCAGAAAGTGTCGTCTCCCGAAGCTCCCTGGTTACCCATTTGTGTAGCAACATTGTATTTTTTAGCAGCCTGAGTCAATATTCTCGATTCGTAAACAGAATGGGTGAGCGGTTTTTGACAATAAACGTGTTTACCCATTTTCATGGCTTCCAACGTAATATTGGTGTGTGTATGATCGGGAGTAGCTACAATTACCGCGTCAATCAGATCGCCAATTTCTGCGAACATTTTTTTATAATCTTGGTACTCATAAGGGACAGTCTTGTCCGGAAATTCTTCCTTAAAGCTGGCAATTCGTTTCGATAAGCGATCAAGATCCACATCACACAAGGCGACTATATTTTCGCTCATACTTCGTTTCATATTGTTGTAGCCCATACCAATTCCTACAACCGCAATATTTAATTTCCCTTCCGGCCACTTTTTCTCTTCCTGTTGTTCCTGTTCTTTCTCTTTTTCGGAACACCCGCTTGCCAGATAAGCAGGCACAGCCAGAGCTGCAGTAACAGCTGCTGACGTTTTTATAAATTCACGTCGTTGAACTTGTTTTGGTTCATCCATGGTAAAGTTGATTTATTAAAAGTTAAAGGGTAACAAATTTAAAAGAAATTCGAACTTCTGCGAAAGGTCTTGCCGTAATTCTGTTATAGTAAAAAAACATTTAAAATGATTTTAAATGAGCAATGAGCTGATAAGATTAAAACACATCATTAAAACAAAAATATAAATCAATAAAACCTGCTAATTTTATTTCTCTTCAGTTTGATAATGAACCAAAAGAACAATTCAAAACAGAAATACAGACAATTACTTTTGTTAAGTATGTTAAACTTAAAAAAGATAGTTATCTTCGTTACCCACAAGATTAACAATAAACCTAATTACAATGAATCGAAAACCAGCTTTGATACAAGCTGCCTTCATGCTTGTTCTTATAATTTTTTCTTATTCAGCATTTTCACAAAACGAAATGGTAGCCGGAATCCCGGTTAATTACGACGAGGCTAAAACCGGAACTTACACCCTACCCGATCCCCTGATTTTACAAAACGGAAAAAAAGTTGACGATGCCAAAACCTGGATAAAAAAACGACGTCCTGAGATTCTGGAGTTATACAAAAGTGAACAATTCGGAAAAAGGCCCTCGTGCAAACATACCTCTTACAGTGTTTTTGAAACAGGTTCTGCCTTTAACAACACCGCTGTTCGGAAACAGGTAACATTATACTTTACCGAAGATACTTCGAAATACAAAGCAGATATGGCACTCTATTTACCGGCAGATGCAAAGAAACCGGTACCGGTTTTCCTAATGATCAGCTTTATGCCAAATTCTCTAAAAATAAACGATCCGAAAATCAGGTCAGGTTACATGTGGGTTAACGGTAAAAAAATTCCCGCTTCCGAAGGAAAAGGCTGGGGCTGGTTTGATGTGGAAAAATTCCTTTCGGCAGGATTTGGAGTGGCAACAGTATATTATGGAGACATTGAGCCGGATTTCGGAGAAGGAATTAAATACGGAATTAGAGGCCACTTTTTAAAACCCGGACAAACGTATCCGGCAGATGACGAATGGGGAGCCATTTCTGCATGGACATGGGGATTAAGCTGTGCGATGGATTACCTGGAAAGCGATTCAGATGTGGATTCCAAAAAGGTTGCACTCCATGGCGTATCACGCTTGGGAAAAACAGTTTTATGGGCCGGTGCGCAAGACGAACGTTTTGGGATGATTATTGCCAGTTGTTCGGGCGAAGGAGGTGCTGCCCTTTCCATGCGCGATTATGGTGAAACCATCAAACATATGATTGCACCAGACCGATTCTTTTACCAGTTTTGTGCCAACCGCGCCAAATATGCCGACAATCCGCAGGAATCACCCATCGACGCACATATGCTGATTTCGCTGATTGCACCAAGGCCTTTGCTACTGCAAACCGGTGACACCGATGACTGGTCAGATGCGAAAGGCGAATTTCTGGCTGCTGTTGCTGCCGAACCGGTTTACGAACTTTTGGGAAAAACCGGATTGAAAACACAAACCTTTCCCGAAGCCGGAGTACCCATTTTAAACGACATGGGGTACTACATGCACGCAGGAGGACATGGTACACAACCCGATGATTATGACGTATATGTAAAATTCATGAAAAAACATTTTTTGAATAAATAATCTCAACCGACAACAAAACCTGAAAAGCTACTCACCATGAAACTAAACAGTTGCCTTGTTATATTCATTTTATTATTGATCGTACTAACAGGCCATGCACAATTACCACCTGTGTTCGGGCCGGAATACAACGATATCACACAAAAGGATGAACTTACCAGGGTTTTTATTTCTCCGGTAAAAATAGTCTGGACTTCTGACACAACCGGGGAAATGGTTTCAAACACCGAGGTATTACTAAAAAAAGGCAACAGTCAGTCGGATATGAGCCAGATAACAAAATTCTGTACCATTCAGAGTACTGAAACCGATACACCTTCTATTTTGCTCGATTACGGAAAAGAACTTCATGGAGGTCTGCAACTGGTTATGGGAGGATCATCGCGCAGGGAACCATCACTGGTTCGGATTCGTTTTGGTGAATCAATTGGTGAAGCGAACAGTACAACTTACAATTCCGACTGGCTAATGGGGTTTTCTACCGACGACCATGCCAAACGCGATATTATCATGGAGATTCCCCGCACAGGTCTCATTGAAATCGGCAACACAGGTTTTCGTTTTGTTCGTATCGATCTTTTACAGCAAAATACAAAGATTACGCTGAAAGAAGCCCGTGCCATATTACGTTATCGCGATATTCCCTACCTGGGATCGTTTAAGTGCAGCAATCCACGGCTCGATTCTATCTGGGTAACCGGAGCTTATACTACACACCTGAACATGCAGGAATTTTTATGGGATGGAATAAAACGCGATCGCCTGGTTTGGCTTGGTGATTTTCATCCGGAACTGAAAACCATCACCAAAGTTTTCGGGTATAACGAGGTGGTGCCAAAAAGTCTCGATCTTGCCTGCGAACAATACCCGCTGCCCCGCTGGATGAACAATATGAGTTCCTATTCCATGTGGTACCTCATCATTCACCACGACTGGTTCATGCAAAATGCTGACCTTAAATTTTTACAAAAACACAAAGATTATATTGTTGGATTGATTGATCAGATTAACTCAAAGATTAAGGACGACGGTACAGAAGAATTAAGCTTTTTCCGTTTTCTCGACTGGCCTTCATCTCCTAATAAGGAAGGTGTGGAAGCAGGATATCGGGCCTTATTAATCTGGTCATTACACGATGCGATAACCTTGTGTAAGGTTCTGGAAGAACCGGAATCTATTAAAACCTGCCAGGAAGCAATTGAGAAACTCAACAAAAAAGTAATGCCGCATAATAATCTCAAACAGGCAGCTGCCCTTATGAGTGTTGCCGGCGTTATGGATCCTGAAAAAGCCTGTAACGATGTGATTGCTGTTGGCGGGGCAAAAGGCTTTTCCACCTTTTACGGACTGTATATGCTTGATGCCCTAACCATGGCCGGAAGGCACAAAGAAGCGATTCAGATTGCATCGGACTACTGGGGAGGAATGCTTGATATGGGTGCTACTACATTCTGGGAGGATTTCAACATTGAATGGAAAGAGAATTCGGCCCGACTTGATGAATTTACACCGGAAGGAAAAAACGACATACATGGATCGTTCGGCGATTATTGCTACCCAAGCTATCGCCACAGTTTCTGTCACGGATGGGCATCAGGAGTTACAGCATGGCTTACAGAAAATGTACTGGGAATAAAAGTTGTGGAACCAGGCTGTAAAACCTTAAAAATAGAACCACATTTGGGCGACCTGGAATGGGTAGAAGGCACCTTCCCTACTCCGCTGGGAGTTGTAAAAGTGAAGCACACCCAACTAACCAACGGTGAAATAAAAACAGAGGTTGATGCTCCGGAAGGAATAAAAATAATATAGTATCCATCTGTTTTTTTGAATTCTGTTAAAAATAAAGTAACTTAATCAAGGAACTTGTAAAGAATTAAGAGAACAGATATTTTATACAAAATCAACGAATGAGCTTACTGAAATATATGCTGCAAATATTCTTGTATTATTTCAAAAGCCCCACCCTGATTCTAAATTGCCTGTTAACTGGCATAATTGTTACTATCTCTTTTCCAGTAAAGAAAAAGGGAACTCCGAAAAGTAAACTTTCGCAACCAATTACCAATATTATTAATATCAACTTAAACACTTAATTATGCAAAGCAACATTGTTACGTGGGTAGAAATTCCTGTAAAAAAAATGGCACGAGCCATCAATTTCTACGAAACTGTTTTTAGTGTTGGATTAGAAAAAAACCACGGGGGTGAATTCGACATGGCCTGGTTCCCTTACTCCGAGGGCGCTTATGGAGCAGGTGCCGCACTGGTTTGCCACGATGAGTTTTATCAGCCTTGTCCACACGGGGTGGTGGCCTATCTTGGTTCAACTGCGGGAGATATCGATGTTGAACTGGAAAGAGTGGAAGATGCAGGTGGTAAAATACTGCAACATAAAAACCGGATTGCGGGAGATCATGGATTTTTAGCTGTCATTATGGATACCGAAGGCAACCGAATTGCTCTCCATTCCAAGGAGTAAGAATCAGAGGCTGTTTTTATATTATACCCCCTGACACCGTACTAATGAAAAGCCAAATTTCAATTAGGCTATTTCTCATTCTTACCTCTCTTGTTATTTGGTGTTTAAACAATGAATTTCTTATCTTAACAGAACGCTTAAACCCGACAACTATGAATAAAACTCTGGTGGTTTATTATTCCAATACCGGCAACAATAAGTTCCTTGCACAAAAAATTGCCCAACACCTTAGCTGTGAAATTGAAGAAATTAAACCTTTAGTAAACAAACAATTATTTCTTTTGGCAGGCATGGGATTCGGATTAAAAAAAATATCGCAAAACCTGGCTACTTACGATCGTGTAATTTTGTGTGGTCCGGTTTGGTTGGGCAGCTTTATTTACCCGCTACGAAAATTTATTGAGAAACACCGGAACGAGGTAAAAGAATGGCTTTTTATTAGTTGCTGTGGAAGTAGTTACAAAGAAAAAGACGATAAAAACGGGCACGAAATGGTTTTCCAAAAAATACGTGAACGCTTCTCCGGGTTGAATATTCAATGCAAAGCGCTGCCTATTACCATGACTATGCCCGATGAACTGCAGGAAGATCCCAAAGCCATGATGGAAACCCGCTTAAATGAGGATAGCTTTAAGGGACTTTTTCAGGAGAAATTTGAAACTTTAATGGCCGAGATTTAATATTCTTGCTGCAAGTTTTCAATTATCTGAGATAAGCTTCTATTCTCCTGGCGAATCAAGATTTATGAATATCCTTTTTACCGGATATTGAGTTTGAAAACCTCTTCAAGATCATAAAAAAACCGGCTACTACTAAGTAACCGGTTTCTGTTTATATATTTTGAATCTTATACTCTACACCTGCTAAACATTAAAACGGAAGTGCATAATATCACCATCATTCACCACATATTCTTTTCCTTCGATGGCCATTTTACCGGCTTCCTTACAAGCCAACTCCGATCCCAGTGTTACGTAATCGTTGTATTTAATTACTTCTGCACGAATAAATCCTTTTTCGAAATCAGAGTGGATAACTCCGGCAGCCTGCGGAGCCTTCGATCCTTTTTTGTAAGTCCAGGCACGAACCTCTTTTACTCCGGCAGTAAAATAAGTTTCCAGTTCAAGTAATTTATAAGCAGCTTTAATAAGCTTGCTAACTCCCGGTTCATCCAGTCCTAAATCATCCAAAAACATCTGGCGTTCTTCATAATCGTCAAGTTCTGCAATATCCGATTCGGTTGCTGCTGCAATCATTAACATTTCAGCACTCTCATCCTTAATGGCTTCTTTTAAGGCATCAACATGCGCATTACCTTTTAAAACAGCTGGTTCGTCAACATTACACACATACAAAATAGGTTTATTAGTTAACAGCTGAAGACTTTTTACTGTTGCAAGATCTGCTTGGTCAACCTCAACTGTGCGCGCCGATTTACCTTGCTCCAACACTTCTTTGTAAGTTGATAAAATACGAAACAGGCGTTTAGCTTCAGGATCGTTACCTGTGCGCGCCTGCTTTTCTACTTTTGCAATGCGGCTTTCGATAGTTTCCAGGTCTTTCAACTGAAGTTCAATATCGATGGTTTCCTTATCGCGCACCGGATCGATGGTTGTATCAACGTGGGTAATATTGTCGTTCTCGAAACAACGTAAAACATGTATTATAGCATCGGTTTCACGTATATTACCAAGAAATTTATTACCCAATCCTTCACCTTTGCTGGCACCGCGAACCAAACCTGCAATATCAACAATCTCAACGGTAGTTGGAACCACACGCTGTGGTTTTACCAGTTCCTCCAGCTTGGCTAAACGCTCATCAGGAACGGTAATTACACCAATATTGGGTTCAATTGTACAAAAGGGAAAATTTGCCGATTGCGCTTTGGCACTCGACAAACAATTAAAAAGTGTCGATTTACCAACATTTGGCAATCCAACAATACCACATTTTAAAGCCATTTTACTATTCTGTTTTTAATGCGGTGCAAAGGTAATTTTTTTTTGTTTTTTATCACCATTTCATTCATAAGGCGAACTACGCTCTTATTGTATATTTCACAACAGCTTTTCTAAAATGTTATTGTTTTCATTTAATCTATACTTACATTTGTTAAAACGATTGACCTATGCTACTAAAACATAACTCCGTCGACTGTGTGATATTTGGTTTTAAAAACAACAAACTGAACGTATTACTTTGGCAGGTTGACGATGAAGTCACAAAAAAATTCTTTGAGGAAAGCGACAATTACGAAGATGTTAAAATCCTGTTCGAAGGAAATCCAATTCACCGCAAAGAAGATTACTGGGGGCTAATAGGAACACATCTTCCCGTAGATGAAGATCTGGACGATTATGCCAAATACATATTAGTGCGAGCTACTGGCCTAGAGAATGTTTACCTGCAACAGGTAAAAACATTTGGAAAAGTTGACCGGGTTGATTTTTTACGGGTAATAACTACTGCCTATTATGCCCTTATAAACCCGGAATACCACGATTTGAAACAATCGGAGATGGCTAAAGTGCTCAGCTGGTTCGAGATCGATAAGTTACCAAAGATTCTTTTCGACCATGCAGAGATTATAAAAGAAGCTTTAAAAAAACTTCGTAACGAGGTTAAATATCACCCGGTAGGGTTCCACATGCTACCCGAAAAATTTACATTAACCGAACTACAAACGTTGTACGAAGTTATCCTGGATAAAAAGCTCGACACCAGGAATTTCAGGAAAAAAATCCAAAAAATGGGTTTACTCATCGACACCAACGAAAAGCAAATCAATGTAGCGCATCGGGCCGCAAAACTATATTCGTTTGATGTTGAAATTTACAATCAGTTAAAAGAAGATGGTTTAAATTTCAGAATCTGATTAAAAAATTAAACCTTTGCCGGCACGAAGTGTCTTACAGTAAATTTTATGCCGGATACGGATAAAAATATCATTGCCGATTTAAAAGATGAAAACAAGCGCGATCTTGCTTTTCATACCCTGGTAAATTTATACCAGGAGCGTTTGTATTGGCATATCCGGAAAATTGTATTGAACCACGACGACACGGACGATGTGCTTCAAAATACTTTTATGAAGGTTTGGAGAAGTATTGATAAGTTCCGTGAGGAATCGAGCTTGTTTACATGGTTGTATCGAATAGCAACCAACGAATCGATAACTTTCTTAAATTCTAAAAAGAAAAGAAGTTTAATGCCTTTAAACGATGTAAGCGAATACCTGATGGATAATCTGGTATCTGATCCGTATTTTGAAGGCGATAAGATTCAGTTAAAGCTCCAGCAGGCGATTGTTCGTTTACCCGAAAAACAACGCCTGGTTTTTAACATGAAGTATTTTGATGAGATGAAGTATGAAGATATGGCACAAATACTTGACACATCGGTTGGTGCCCTAAAAGCTTCCTATCATCACGCAGCAAAAAAAGTTGAAGAATATATAAAAACGGCAGATTAAGTAATTGAATTTAAACCTTTTTTGTTTAAGTCAGTCAAATTGGAAAAATGAAAGAAATGGATGAATTAAAAAACATAGCACCAGAGCTTTCGAAATTGAAAAAGGAGAATCCGTTTGGTACTCCGAAAAATTATTTTGATGATTTTTCGGCACGATTACATACCGAGTTGGAAAAGGAAAAAGCAGCTCCTGCAGAGCCAAAATCCAGGTTAATACAATTTTTGAAACCTGCTTTAGGTCTGGCGGCAAGTTTTGCACTAATCTTTTTATTGGTATATGTGCCATTAAAAACATTTATACCTTCAGAGGTAACACAAGTTGCGGAAAGTAGCGAATCCTCTGATTCCGAGCTTTTAAATATAATTGAAAAGTTAGATGAAAATTCGTTCTTTACTCTTCTTGAAGAGTCGGAAGAAAAAGAGGCCTTCTCTGATGAAGATTTAATAGCCTATGTAAGTTCTAATTTTAGCGATTATGAGATTTTTGAAAAAATTGATAACTAATTCTACCATGAAACGTCAAATATTTTTTATTACAACTGTTGTATTATTAATCACCCAACTCAATTTATTTGCACAAAATCGGGGTGAAAACCAAGACAGATGGGAAAGATACAGAACTGAAAAAATATCTTTTTTAACAACCAGTCTTGATTTAACACCGGAAGAAGCTCAAAAATTCTGGCCGGTATACAATCAGATGGAAAAAGAAAAATCGGAAACTCAAATGAAACGCCGCGAACTGGAACATAAACTTCGCGATGCAGAAGAAAGTCTTTCCGATAAAAAAATTATTCAGCTTACACGAGACTTTGTTGGAACGCTGAAAGAAGAGGGAGATATTGACATAAAATACAACGAAGAATTCCTGAAAATACTTCCACCCAAAAAAGTATTAAAACTTTATAACGCGGAAGGAGAATTCAGAATGCATATGATTCGAAAATTCAGGGACCAGCGAAGACAAGAAGAACAAAAAAGACCATAAAAAAAACAGGCTTAAGCCTGTTTTTTTTATGGTCTTTTATAAAGCTTTAAACCAATCCTGAAAATATTTGCCCACCCAGGGAATTTCCTTTTGTTCTCCGTTAATAGCTCCAATTAAACTAATTATCCAAAAAACAAGAGTAATAATCCACCCGACAATATTAATAACCGGAATGAAAGTGATCACGAGCGAGAACAGCCATAAACCGAGCATTTGCCTTATGTAAAAACTTGCCAGTTCATCTTTTTCATTCATGTTCACCACAAGTGCTATAACCCAGCCAATCCAGGTAAGGTGAGCAACAATTGCTTTTGTTTTTCCATCCATTTGATTTAAGATTTAAAGTTTTTTCCAAGTTCGGTAATTAAACGCAATTTAACAAAACTATTTGTTATAAATCTCCCAGTTGTTTCATTTTAAAACGCTCTAACTCTGCAGGCTCATGTTCCTCTTCGAAAATCTTCTTAGCCGCTTCAATAATTTCAGGAAATTGGCTCGCCACATTGTTCTGTTCCTGAATATCTTCCTCCAGATTATACAGTTCAATTTCAAGGTTGTCTTTAAAAATATTCCGTCTTACGGCTTTCCATTTTCCCATCCTTACAGCCTGCTGACCGCCATAAGCAGGAAACTCCCAGTAAAGAAATTCGTGCTCTTCCTGCATTTCGTTTCCGAGCATAGCCGGAAGAAAACTTATGCCGTCAATATCATTTGGAGCTTCAATATTGACCACTTCGCAGAGGGTTGGAAGTACATCATAAAAAGTAGAAATATGATTACTTTCAGTTCCCGGTTTTATTTTAGTTGGCCAGTGAGCAATCATGGGTACACGAATTCCGCCCTCGGTTACATTGCCTTTTCCCCACCCCTGTTCACTTTTAAAAGGATTGGCACTGTCGAACCAGGGTGAATCAGTTCCGCCGTTAAAAGTTGGACCATTATCGCTACTAAAAATAATGATGGTATTTTCGTATAAGCCTTCTTCTTTCAGCAAGGCAACAATTTCTCCTACTTGTTCATCCAGATACGAAACCATAGCAGCGTAAGCAGCATGCGGATATCGGTGCGGAAAATAACTTTTGTTTCCAAGGTACGGTTCTTCGTTGCCAAACTTATCAACGTAATAATCAACCCAACGTTTAGGTGCTTGCAGTGGCGCATGAGGAATGGGCGTTGCATAATACATAAAAAAAGGCTGCTCTTTATTTCCCTTAATAAAGTTCAGCACTTCTTTTTGCATCAACTCTCCCGAATATTCATTTAACCAGTAATCGGAATACGAGCTTTCATCGTAAACATCGGCACCCGGGGCCAGTTTTGTGCTGGGTGCAACCAGCTTATTATTCAGCAAAACCTTTGTGGTATCTTTCCACAAATGGAGAGGAAAGTAAGTATGTGCCTGACGCTGACAATTGTAGCCAAAAAAGAAATTGAAACCCTGGTTGTTTGGAATTCCTTCGGTATGAGGTGCACCAAGTCCCCATTTCCCAACAATTCCTGTTTTGTAACCGGCTTGCTGAAGTAAACTTCCAATGGTTTTTGTTCCTGCTTTTAAAGGTCTTTGTCCTTCCAGTTTAGGGTCGTCGAACATTGCCTGAAAATCCCAGACATTGCCTCGTTCACGCCATTCATCATTTCCACGAATCTGGGCATGCCCCAAATGTTTACCGGTCATTAATACACAACGCGAAGGTGCACAAACAGGTGCTCCGGCATAATGTTGGGTGAAACGCATTCCTCCCTTTGCAAGGGCGTCAATATTTGGTGTTTCAATCTTTTGCTGACCATAACACCCCAACTCGGCATACCCCAAATCATCTGCTAAAATGTAGATAATATTGGGCTTATTATCAGGAATTTCGTCGGAATTACAGGACAACAATAATATCGCAAAGATGCCAATAACAATTCGTTGTACTGCAAAGTAAGATTTAGTAAACAGTTTCATTGGATCAGATTTATTTACACAAATCTAATCATGAAAGCGAAGGAAACAATTATAAAAAAGAGAGATTGTACTTTTTATTTATCGTAATTGAATCGTTTTAAATGATGCCCCATACGGTCGCGCTTTGTCTTCATGTAATTCTGGTTGTGCTCGTTGGGTTCAATTTCAATAGGAAGAATTTCCATCACTTCCAAACCAAAACCTTCCAAACCAACACGTTTTACCGGATTATTTGTAAGAAGGCGCATTTTAGTTACTCCTAAATTACACAGAATCTGGGCACCAACTCCATAATCGCGTTCGTCGGCTTTAAAACCAAGATGCAAATTGGCTTCAACCGTATCCATTCCCTGATCCTGAAGTTTATATGCTGCAATTTTATTCAGTAAGCCAATTCCTCTGCCTTCCTGCATCATATAAACAATAACTCCTTTGCCTGCCTTTTCAATCATTTCCATTGATTTGTGCAACTGATCGCCACACTCGCAGCGCAAGGAACCAAAAATATCTCCGGTCATACACGAAGAATGAACACGAACTAGAATTGGTTCATTAGGATCCCATTCGCCTTTAATCAAAGCGACATGCTCAGCCCCGTTCGATTTTTGACGAAAAGGAACGATTCTGAAATCTCCAAATTGAGTTGGCAACTGAACTTCTTCTCCCCTTTCAATGAGGCTTTCGCTTTGAAAAAGGAAAGAAATCAGATCTTTAATAGTTACTATTTTGAGATTGTATTTCCCGGCAAACTCGCACAACTGGGGTAAACGGGCCATGCTTCCGTCCTCATTCATAATCTCCACCAGAACACCTGATGGTTTTAATCCTGCCAGTCGGGCAAGGTCAACAGCTGCCTCGGTATGACCGCTGCGTCTCAGCACACCGCGCTCCATAGCTTTTAATGGAAAAATATGACCTGGACGTCCCAATTGCTCTGGACGAGTTTTTTTATCAACCAGCATTTGAATAGTAATGGCTCTGTCGCCCGCTGAAATTCCGGTTGAAACCTCGGGGTGAATAGCGTCGACGGAAACAGTGAAAGCCGTTTCGTTAGCTGAAGTATTTTTTCCTACCATCAACTCCAGTTCTAACTCTTCGCAACGTTCTTCCGTTAATGCAACACAAATCAATCCCCTGGCGCGCAAGGCCATAAAATTAATTATTTCCGGAGTTACCAGTTCCGATGCCACAATTAAATCCCCTTCATTCTCTCTGTCTTCATCGTCAACAACAATAACCATTTCACCTTTTTGTATGGCTGCAATGGCTTCGGGGATGGTATTAAGCTTTATGTCTGTCATATCTGCGCTGTTAAATCAGCTGCAAAAGTACAAAGTTTTCCGAAACCCAATCATGACTTTTTTCTATCAACACGATGAAATAACATTAACACTACGCAGAGTTGACAACAAAAAACTTTTTCGTCAATACATTTCCCAAATTATCGGTAACTGTAATTTTGTGCCAACCTGCGTCGGGTCTGATCTCAAACTGATGCAATCCGCGGGTGGTCCCCAGAAACTCTTCATCGAGATACCAATACACCTCCACATTGTTTATACGGTGCGCCAAGTCGATAATCAATTTTCCTTTTGAACCATCCAAATCAATTGGAATAAAAATACGGTTCCATTCGCGCGGATAAATAAATTCGAGTTGTTGCTGAGTTTCGGCACACCCCGAAAGCAAAGGTGGCAAAGTAGCATATAACACATTCTTTCGTTTGTAATAATATTCCATTGCAGGAGGCAAAACAAACCAGTTGCGGTGCTGCATTTCGGCAACCCGGTAACAATCGGCATTCACCCGATAAGTACCTTCTTTATTTAAATGAATTTTATGATGCCAATGGCAGGTTCCGATTTTGTTTCCGGTTGGCACCTGAATTCGCTTGGAATGTTCACAAAATTCTCCGGGGAGATAACCGCTTTCGGCACAAACCTCGATGCTGTCCATTTCATCCAACGGCACATCAAACCACTTCGAAGCCGGCAGGGTTGAAAAAACATCAAACATCACCGGTGCAGCGGCTGTGATTCCGGTCAGTCCGGCACGTCCTTCGCCATCGGCATTTCCAACCCAAACAGCAACCACAAATCGCGAAGTTACACCTACGGCCCAGGCATCTCTGAAACCAAAACTGGTTCCTGTTTTCCAGGCAATTTTTTTCGATTGAGCAAAATGCTCCCAACCGGCTTCCGATTCAGGGCGTTTTACTTTTAACAAAGCTTCAAAGGTGGAATAAATTGCAGCTGCCCTTACCCGGGATTGTTGCAATTCCTCAACCGGTTTTGTATTTTCATTTTCATCCCAGATTAACGGAGAAAAGGGATTCGTTTTATATAAACCATCCTGTTCGTTGTAAGTTTCCAGAATACTTGCCAGTGAAGTGTACATCCCGGCCAAATCCCAAAGTTTTACTTCCGCTCCTCCTAGAATCAAAGACAAACCGTAATGATCGGGTGACTGCTCCAGAGTGGTCATGCCGCATTGTTTGAGAAATGAATAAAAAGGAGCAACTCCGTAATCGCGCAGAAGATGGACGGCCGGAATATTTAACGAGCGGGCAAGCGCCTCCTGCGCTGGTACAGCTCCGTTATATTCGCGGTCGAAATTCATGGGCGTAAAACCGCCAAAACGAACCGGAATATCAGGCACAAGCATGGTGGGTATCAAAAGCCCCTCATCCATCATTTTGCAATACAAAAAAGGTTTCAAAATACTCCCGGTGCTGCGTTGCGACTGAATCACATCAACGTGGTTTCCATGTTTCAGGCTGTCGGTATCCATGGTATTTCCCACATAAGCCAGTACTTTTTTCGAGGAAACTTCGGCCACTAAAGCAGCCATATTGTTTATACCGTTCGACTTCAATTGTCGCCGGTATCTCTCCACAATTTCATTCACACGCTTTTGTACATAAAAATCGATGGTGGACGAAACACGCTGCCCTTTTTCTTCTGCATTTGCTTTTTCGGTTAAATGATAGGCATAATTCGGAAGTGTGTTCACTTTTTGCGGCAAAGGCTCATCAACCGAAAGTTCATAGGTCAGGCTGTCGATCTCTTCTGCTTCCAGTAATTTTTTAAGTAAACGATCGCGTTTGATTTTCAGTTTCTCATCGAAACGGCCGGGATACATTAACGACGGGGCATTGGGTAAAACGGCCAGTGTTGCCGATTCGGCCCAGGACAACTGATCGCTTTCACGCCCGAAGTAACGCCACGATGCGGCATCAATTCCCACCACATTCCCTCCAAAGGGTGCATGTGACGCGTACAGAGCCAGAATCTGCGTTTTGGTATTTCGCAACTCGATGTGCAACGCCCAAAACATTTCGATGAGTTTATTTTTCATCGTCCGCGGTTTTGTTCCCCTCGCCAGGCGACTCAACTGCATGGTGATGGTACTTCCTCCACTTTCAATTTTTCCGGCTTTTATATTCTGAATAAGAGCACGGCCAACGGCAAAAATATTTACCCCGGGATGATAATAAAAATACCGGTCTTCGAAATGTAAAAGGCAAATTTTATATTTTTCAGGCAGGCTGTCCACCGGCGGAAAACGCCACTGCTCGTCGTCGGAAATGCGGGCGCCAAGCAATTCTCCTTCGCGGCTTTCCAAAACCGTTGAGTACGAAGTGTCGAACAAAGGCCGCGGGACAAACCATCCTCCAACAATAAACAACAGCACTAAAAACAGGAAGCCGGCAGCAATCCTTTTCCAAAACTTCCGATTTTTAATACTTCTGACTTTCACCTGACAACAAACTTATTCCACATCAACCATTTTTCCACCTTGTTTTGCACTAACCGTATTGTCGTACATGGCTTCGCAGGTAACCGGCGGCTGATAAAATGTGCCTTTATAAGCGGCATTCAAAAAGAACTCAAAGGTTTTTTGCTTATTCATTTCCAGGTCGAAATAGGTGTAAATCCGGTCGTCGCGAATATCCTGGTATTCAAAACCGGAATTATCCTGCGGGGCATCGCCAAGACGTTTGTTCAGAATCTCCCAACCTGAAGGAATCAGGGACGACAAAACCATCTCTTCGTAATCCACACGTTTCCCCGGATGTTTTACAGTTACCACCATTTTAAAATCGGTTCCCTGCTGAATGTGTTCCGGATCGAGGGATTTGCCCGAACTATCCAGGTATTTAACCGAAAGCAACAAATTATTTGACGCAGACGTTGAATCCACTCCCGTGGGAATTCCTTTGGCTACTACCTTTGCAAAAGCGGCATCTTTGCCTTTATTCTCAAACGAAACAGAAACCTTTCCGCTTTTCAAATCTTCTACAGGAAGTGTTACTACAGGAATTTTGGTTCGAATCTGGTGCTTCTCGCCGTTAACCGTTAATTCGAAGTTGGTTTCTCCCTCATCGCCATAATATTTTTCTGAAAAGCGGGACGCAGCCACCAAACACCAGGCTGCGGTTTGTGTACTCAGCCAGTCGCGGTTTTTCAATTCCTCCGAAATATTTTGCAGCATGGCAGAAGCATTTACTTCCTCATCCAATAAAGTAAGCGATTCCAGCAACATGGCTTTATCGCGCAACGACGAACCAAATGTTCCACCAAACTCGTTGTATTCTTTTACCTCAGTCGACACACCATTGACCAGTTGTTTTGCCGCATCCTTTTTACCCGCCAGAACATAAGCCGAGGCCAGACGCCAGCTCACATCAGCAGAAATACCTTCTTTTTCGCGTAAACGGTTCATGGCACCCATATCGGGTTTTCCGGCAAGGGCAAGCGTATAAAGCCGGTAAGCCTGAGTCAGATTGTCGTTTCTCAATCTCCGGTATTCCGAATAATACTGATTCCCTTTCCATTCTCCGGCTTTGGATCGCTGGTAACGCAGCCACTTGTCTTTTAATCCGTAAGGCAACGAATACCCGGCATTTTCGGCCAGAATAAGGAAATGCCCCACATAACTAGTGGCCCACTCATTGGTGTATGAAGAACCCGGCCAGTAACTAAAACCTCCGCTTCCGAGCTGATACGACTGTAATTTTATCAGCGCCTTGCGGATATTGGTTTCGATTCTTAATTTCTGATCGGCAGTAATTTCGGTCAAATTGCTGAGGAACAGCTGCGGGAAAACCGAAGACGTTACCTGTTCCACACAACCGTGAGGATATTGAATCAGGTAATCGAGGTGTTTCGATAAATTCAGAGGAGGGAAACCCGAAACTTCTACCCAGGCTTCGTTCGATTGAATTTCTCCCGGATAAGGCAACTCTGTTTGCCAGCTTCCGTTTCCTTCAACCAGTTTCGACTGTTGAACCGTTACTGCCAGGTTGGGATTCCGGACCTGAACCTCCACTTCGTAACTGGCCTTTTCGCTGCCCGATTTCGCTTCCACCACAATTTTACCGACACCGCTGCGGTCTTTCACTTTTATTTTGAAGAAGCTCATTTGTTCGCCGGGCTGATCAAACTGAACCTTATTTCCTGACGATCCAACAATCTCGAAAAACTCGTTGGTTTTAACTGAAATACTTACATTTTTCACGTTGTCTTTCATGGCGAAAACATCAACCGGAAGTTCGAACGATTCGAGCGGAGCAAGCATTCGCGGCACGGTTGCAAGCAACATCAATCCTTTCCGAACCGGAACAGAAATTTCTTCCGATCCGTAAGCACCCTGGTTTCCGGCGACTACCATCATCCGAACTGCCCCAACGTAATTCGGCATTTCGAAGGTATGTTTTTGTTTTTCGCCGGCTTTTAACGTAAACGGCCCGGCAAAAGTAACCACCGGTTTAAAACGGTTCGCCTCTTTCTTTTCGCTGTCCACCATGTCGCCATCGCCACCCACGGCAAAGGCTTTTTCCAGGCGCGCGCCATAGGCACCGGCAACGTAATCGTACAAATCCCAGGTTTTTACGCCAAGGGCTTCGCGCCGGTAAAAAGTGTGGTGCGGATTGGGTGTTTTATAATTTGTCAATCCCAACAATCCTTCATCCACAATTGCCAGGGTGTAAGTCATTTTTTTGCCGTTGGCTTCCGAAACTTCAACCGTATAATTCGATTCAGGCTCAATTTCATCCTGTGTTTTTATCTGAGGTTTTAACATCGTTTCCTGATCATCAACCAGCACCGGAGTAATTCCGTACAAACGGAGCGGAGCATCATTTTCGGTACTTCCATAAGGCTGAATCAGGCTCACATTCACATAAAAATTAGGCGCCATTTTATTGTTGGCCTTTACGGTGAAGCGGGTTTGTTTATCGTTGGTTTCCACCCAGAACATATCCAGCACTTCCGTTCCGTTTTCAAGGCTCACCAAAGCTTTCCCTGATTTCGACGAAGGAATGATCACTTCAATATCGTCGTCCACATTGTATTTCTCTTTATCGGTACGAACACTTAACAGTGTTGCTCCCTGATCCATGCCATCGGAACGCCAGCCGCCCCACTCCGACATATAAAAAGTGGTACCCGTTGAATGGCCCGACGAATTATCTTTAACCCAAAGAAAATAGCGGCCGTTGTCCTGCCAGTTGTTGTATTTTACCTTGAGTTTTATTTTCGAGTGAGCCTGCGCTTTTTCGATTTTCCACGAAGTAACCGGCTGGTAATATCTTCCGGAAACATAATGGGCCAGATTTTCGCTGCCAGATTCCCACCACCAGCGCCAATTGATTTTATATAATCGCGCTTCCAGGTTATCGCCGTTCACCGGTTTTCCCTGTTCATCAACAACCACAATTTCGGGCAAATATTCCGTATCGGTTGTATACCAATTGTCTTCCGACTCCGGCATCCGAACCCCGACATACGACTTATATGGCGAATACCGGGCTTTTGTAATTGACGTGCTAAAATCACCTCCGCTTTCGAAAACGCGTGAGGTAAACCACACATTGAGCATTCCCGGAGCACCATCCAAACCCTCCAGTTTTAGGGGAATGGTTCCGTTTCCCTGCTCATCCAGTTTCCCGTCGAATATGGTTTGTTCGCTTTGGGAATAATTGGTAGCCGGATCAGCAAACGTATAGCTCTGAAAATTATCGAACTCGGTTCTGCCCTTTGTAAACAGCGCTTCAACCTTGGCTTTTAACGATTTGGCCGGACTTCCGTGCAGCCACTCGGCATGAATCGGCAGGGAAGTATTTTCCTTACGCAACAATTTATCGGATGGCAGATCGAGATTAATTTTCAGGCGGTTGGGTTTAATGGTTTCTATTTTAATGCGTTTCGAGAATTTGCTGTTCCCTACCTGCACTTCGGCCAGCCAGTTGCCGGTGGGCGCATCTTTTTCGGTTTGGGTGGTTAGACGGTAAAAACCGTTCTCGTTTGTGGTGACCACTCTTCGTTCAACCTGCTGATTTTTCGGATTCAACAGACTGAAAATAACCGGGTGATTTTGATTGTCGAGAGAAGCTGTTTCCAGAATAAAATTCAAAAACAGGGTATCTCCGGGGCGCCAAACGTCGCGCTCGCCATAAATAAAACCCTTCATTCCATCGGAAATTTCTTCGCCCGCTACATTAAAATTACTCACCGAAAGTGAAGTCCCGTCGTCGAGCCGTAAATAGCCAAACTGGTTTCCTTTTTGTGCCACCAGCAAAAACGGCTTCTTCTTCATATCAATTTCGGCAAAACCACGCGAGTCGGTTTTAATGGTTTCCATCAACTGGTTTTGAAAATTGTATAGTTGCAGATCCACGCCGGTTTCCGGCTCAGTTGTGAGCAAATTGGAAACCGCAAAAACCAAACGGTGGTCCTTCCCTTCTTTCGCCACAATTCCCAGTTGCGAAGCCATAATATTCCGGCTGACAAAACGATCGGAATTGTAATACGAAACATGACAGGGATTATCGCGCTCCCTCCAGTTGTATCCTTCCGGATAGTAATAACTGCTGTACCAACCGGGGCCGTCCCACTCCGTTTTGTATGCTTCTCCTTCACTCAAATTAATATCCGGTAAAGCTTCTTCAGCGCTATCATTCTTGCAAACATAAAGCGAGTAATCTTTTTTAAACCGCAACTCCACGTTGTAAATGGCTCCCTGTTCGATGGTGAAAAGTTTAGCAAGATCAATTTTAAACGTATTCCATGTATTATAATTTACAGGCTGAGTTGAAGTGAGATCCACTTTTCCCTGATAAACCAGACGGCCCACCTGTTTGAGATTTCCGCTACCATCAATTCGGTTCTCCTGGAAGAACTGTCCAATATTATCCTTAAAAATCTGGATTACCCGAACGTCTACCGCATTCAAACTAATAGCTTCGAAAGGAAACAACAGGGTTTCGCTTTGAGGAACGATCACTCCTTTTCCAATCAGGCGCACACGTGGTTCGGCATTGGTGAACTCCAGTAAAAAATTCTCGCCAGATTTTAAGCGTGCGTAATTGCTACTTTTAATCCCTTCGTGAACGGATAAAGTAAGTTCACCCGAAACCCTGTTCGAAAGCCACACTTTTACCAGGTTTCCCTCCATCTCGAACCTCGTATCGGAAGCATTATCCAGTTCAATTAAACCGGATAAATCCTGCGTCTTCAGCAAAGGATCGGAAAAACGAATATGAATACACTGCTCCGGTTGCTGAACAACAGTGGCGTCCAGAATTTTGAAAGAATTTAATGAAGGAACTTCCAACTCCTCACTTCCTGAATTTTTCACTTTCAGAGGATCGCCGTTCCACTCCACCGAAATTTTGGCTGTTTCATCACGCTTTCGCGCGATACTATCGACTGTGAAAAAGTGTTTTCTTCCGTCGCTATCGTGCACCCAGATTAAAGGCATTGTCACGCCTTCAAAATTCGCTTCAACTATTTTTTCAATGGGTTCGTCTTCGGCCACGTCCGCGGTTAAAACATAACCCGTTAACTGCATCATGGAAGACTGCGTCCCTTCGTAACTTTTTAAGCCTTCAACAGTTACCGAAAAAGATTGCTGCACTGTTGAAAATTGAAATGGCATCACCTGCAGTTTGTCCTCCACATCAAGCACTTTTCCAAGAGAAAACTCGGCTTTGTATGTTGTGCCCGGCTCCATAGCTTCTTCGGGCCTGAATTCAAAAATCCGGTCTCCAACCAAAACGGTTTTCCCTTTTATTTCGGGCGAAAAACGAAAAATTCCATCCAGTTTATCTTTGCGCTCAACCGAATGTGTAAGGTATATCGAAATAGTGGATTTACTCGACACCACTCCACTGGTAAAGGCCTGTACATAAGTGGTAAAAGCAACGTCGGTTGACACTTTTTTCTGATCGCGTGTTTTACAAGCTGAAAAGATAAGAGCTAGAAAAACGAAGGGCAGAATAAACTTTTTCACGTTCCGGGTTTTATGATTTTATATATGACGATAAAAGTAAGAAATTAGTACCCAAAATCGTGCTTAAATAGATTATGTTTGATAATTTTATTCACAGAAAATCGGTAAACATCAATATACTTTATGAAAAAAATACTCGTACTTTTTGCACATCCCGCTTTTCACAAGTCGCGAATCAACAAAACCCTGATCAATGCGATATCTGATATAAAAGGTGTCACCATCAACAATTTGTATGAAAAATATCCCGACTTTTTTATTGATGTATCGGAAGAACAAAAACTGCTCACCGAGCACGATATTGTTGTCTGGCACCATCCGTTTTACTGGTACAGTGCACCGGCCATTTTAAAAGAATGGATGGATCTGGTTTTACAACATGGTTTTGCCTATGGCACATATGGCAGAGCATTGGAAGGCAAATGGATATTGTCGGCCATTTCAACCGGCGGGAGAAAAGAAGTATATAGTACCGAAGGAAAAAACCAATTTACCATTAACCAGTTTTTGGCACCCTTTAAGCAATCGGCTAACTTGTGCAGAATGAGTTACCTGCCGCCATTTGTTGTTCATGGTTCGCATACTTTGTCGGAAACCGACCTGAATAAACATGCCTCTGATTATAAACGCCTTATTCTTTCATTAAGGGATGAAAAGTGCGATTCGTCGAAATTTAATTCCACAGAATACATCAACCAAATCATTCCAGAAAATGCATAATTACGATTTCTTTTTAAGCGCCTTGATTTATCTGGGAGCAGCTGTTGTATCGGTTCCCATTGCTAAAAAACTTGGACTTGGATCGGTGTTGGGCTATCTGCTTGCCGGAATTATAATAGGGCCATTTGTTTTAGGTTTGGTTGGCACCGAAGCCGGCGAGGTAATGCACTTTGCCGAGTTTGGCGTGGTTCTGATGTTATTTATCATCGGGTTGGAACTGGAGCCCAAACTCTTGTGGAAAATGCGTCGGTCCATTTTTGGCCTGGGAGGATTACAGGTTCTTATCACTGCCGGAGTAATTACAGCAGTTGCCGTACTTTTGGATTTCCAGATTAACAGGGCAGTGGCAATTGGATTAATTCTCGCCTTATCATCAACGGCAATTGTATTGCAAACCCTCACCGAAAAAGGACTGATACGCAACACTGCAGGACGTTCGGCCTTTTCGGTTTTATTATTTCAGGATATGGCTGTAATTCCAATTCTGGCCCTACTGCCCTTAATCGCAACCTTAGGAACTCCGGCAGCCTTATCAGACTCTGCGTTAAACGATATAGGAGAAGTTGCCCAAATGCCGGGTTGGCTACAATTATTAATTATTATCGGAGCGATTACTGCAATGGTAATTATTGGCCGTTTTGTTGCTCAACACATATTTCGCTTGGTGGCGGAAACCGGTTTACACGAAGTTTTTGTGGCGCTTGCCTTACTAATGGTGATAGGAATTGCATTGGGAATGGATGCCATCGGGCTTTCTCCTGCACTGGGTACTTTTATTGCAGGTGTAGTACTTGCCGACAGCGAATACCGGCACGAACTTGAAACCACCATCGATCCGTTTAAAGGCTTGTTGCTGGGTTTGTTTTTTATTTCGGTAGGAGCAAGTATTAATTTCTCGCTTTTCGTGGATAATCCAATGCAGATTATTCTGTTTGTACTACTGTTGATACTTATAAAATTTGTGGTATTGTTATCACTCGGAAGAATATTCCGGCTAAAAAAAGGTTACGAATTCCTTTTTGCATTCCTGTTATCGCAGGCCAGTGAATTTGCATTCGTACTCATTTCATTCTCCAAACAAAATAAATTGTTCGACGAACAAACATCGGGCATGTTACTGCTGGTAGTTACCCTTTCCATGGCTATTTCTCCCCTTCTTTTAATCTTTAACGACAAAGCAGTAAGTCCCATTCTTGCCCGCTGGCAAAACAAACTGGAAGACGACGAAATTGAGGAAGAGGAAAATCCTGTAATTCTTGCCGGATTCGGGCGATTTGGACTCACAGTTGGTAGAATTTTGCTGGCCAATGGTTTTAAAGTAACCATCCTCGACAATAATCCTTCGAACGTGGAAACACTCAGAAAATACGGGTTCAAACTATACTACGGAGATATTACACGGCCTACCATGCTTGAAAAGGCGGGAATAAAAGATGCACGTCTTTTAATTTTAAGTATGGCAGAACACGAAAACGCCCTGAAAGTGGCTGAAATTGTCAGAAAAAAATATCCGCATGTAAAAATTATGGCAAGGGCGAAAGATATTTTTCATGTTTTTGAATACTTCAATATGAACATAAAAAATGTTCAACGTGAAAACTTTCACTCGGCAGCAGAGCTGGGAAGTAAAGCACTGGTAGAGTTGGGTTTTTCGAAATATGAAGCTTATCGTGCCACGCGAACATTCAAGCATCATGAGGATCAGGTAACCAAAGAACTATACCAACACTGGCTCGAAGATCATCACCAGTTTATTCAGGAAACACGTCGTTTTGAGGAGCAGGTAAAAGAAACACTGCAAAGCGAAAAAAATTATTCCATTCATGAAACCGATTGTGCCTGGGATGTAGACTCGTTGAAGGATGAAGCAAAAAAGGAAAAGTAGAATTATTGCTTTGGAACTTTAAGGTTTAAAAACCTTAAAGTTCCATTACCCAGAAACTAATTTTACTGCTAAATTTAGAATTTAAATGTTAATCCAATCCCAAACGATTCCATAAACTGCAGTCGTGGTTCCACTGATCCGTCGGAATTTTCAAACTTGACATCATCATCATAAATCATTTGTGTAATTAAGTTGGCCGACAGATAATCGTTAACTTTCATGTTAATTTTAACCGTCCAGTCAACATCAATATTTTCGGGATTGTGGAGGTAATTCGAAAACAAATCGAGTTTGGTATCAAGGGTAACATTTTTCATGATGTCCTTTTTAACTGCAAATTTTACAGTTGCACCCATTTCGCTTCTCACCTTACTTCCGGAATCAACACCAAAGGCTCCTTGTTCCGAGAGATTATCATCAGCAACAAAAGTAAACTTACCCGATAATGGAGCAAACATTGCCGAAAACACATCGGTTTTATAATCCATACCCAAGCCGGCAGTTAAATATCCGGGAGCTATAAATTTTGATATGGCATTGTCAGTATCAGGGTAATTATACCCCGGAGCAAATTGCGATTTAAAGTTCAGCAGGCCGGAATAAAACCAGTTCTTTTTTGCCTCAATACCGAGCTTAGAACTGATGTCGATCTTATCGTCTGATTTGCGCAGATCCTGGTCTTGTTCCTTTAAAAATCCATAACGAAAATCGAAAGTGTTATCCCATCTCACCTTATCTTTTTTATAGTTGGCTGCATAATTCACCATAAACACACCCGACATGGAACTTTTACCTCCGGCGGCCCAGTTGGTTAATGAAACCTGAGAGAAATTAAAAGTAGTATTGCCGCTTTTTGTCCAGAGGCTATCCTTTTTTTCCTGTGCAAAAACGAATGCAGGAAGCAACAGAAATAAGATCAGTAATTTTTTCATCTTCAATTTTGTTTGGTCATTTATTTGAAACTCAAGTTAAGGAAAATAAAACAAAGGATGGAGAAAAAAGTTTGTAAACATAAAGAATCCCTTGTGCCAGTTAACCATTAGCTAACCAAACAAGGGATCATTCTACCAGAAATACTTCTTAAAACTGAAGTTTATCTTCTATTTTCATCAATTCTTCTTTGCTCATACCGGGCATTGCAACAATCAATAAAACCATGCTGTTTGAAGGATATTCTACCACCAATGCAGTTCCGTCTTCTTCTGTCAGATTTCCGTAACGGCAATTGTGTCCATTTGTATTAAAACGTTTAAAAGACTTAAACTCTGCATCATCTTTATCCACATTTCTATCGGCTTGTAGGGTGATAACAACAATTTGCATTCCTTTCATAAATGTGGCCACATACATACCATCCGAATTGGCAGCACCAATCGATTTATACCCTTCCAAATCACAATTACCGATAATCTCTTTAAACTCATCAAAGTCGTAATTTACTGGTATTATATCATCGTCGTCTTCCTCCATGTCTTCCATATTTCCCATATCGCCAAAGGCCGACATTAATCCGCCCAGCCCCTGCTCCTGTTGTTTGACTGAAATATTCTCGTAATCGACACCTGCGGGAGGATTAAATTTTGATAAAGCAACTTTTGCATTTGGATTAAATTCAACATATTTTTCGTTGGCTTCAACGCCCAGTATTTTTGCTTCGGTTTTTAAAGGAACACCTTTGTAGATCCAAGACTTGGCGCCCATTAATTTTATAACGTCACAGGAGTAAGAACCCAGATTTTCTGTGCCCAGTTTTTTCCCACCAAGTTGCTCTAACAACTCATCGGCAAATTCCTGCTGTTCCTGCTCAGTCATATCTTTGGTGTAATCCTGTGCTTCCTGGTAAAACGGGGCAGTTCCACTGGTTCCGGTGTCGGCAATATAATCGGCCACCCAAAATTTATCTTTTACCAAAACCGTACACATATTTTTCTCTTCGGTGTTTTTTATACCAAACATTTTTGTAGTGGTTTTCGATTTTTCAAGCTCACAACTTTTCTGTCCAAAATCGTCCCACCAAAGCTCTTTGGTTCCGGTTGTATTTCCGGAAAGTTCGTATTTTATATAACCCGATTTTACGGCGTATTTTTTTGCTTCCTGGGCATTCAGGTTCAAGCAAATAACAGCTAATAAAACAAATAATATATTTTTCATTTCTTCTTAAATAAAGTGTTATTCTATATTGTCTTTGTATTCAATTTTTTCAATCTTTTTCTGTGTATTAACCGAAACCACAAATCCTTTTTTCTCACCAAACGATTCATCTCTAACAAAGCACCAACGGCCGTCTTTCTGAAAACACTGTACATGTTTTTTTGCGAAAGTATCGGGCGGATACAAAGCGTTCAAAGCATCTTGAAATAAAGAAGCATCCTGTTCAGAACTTAATTTATAAGAAGACGCAAGTAAACCGGTTAATTGAGACTTATCCATCAGCACAGCGTACTCTCCCCTATTGGCAAAGACCAAAAACGACGATTCGCTATAGCCGGAATCACCCAATTTTTCTTTTTCGGTAATGGAAAAAAACTTAGCATCAAAAACCTGGTTTAATGCCGACGATTGTATGGGCGTTTGAATAAAAGAAATCTTTTCGTCGAGGTAATTTTTTATCGCCGCCATATCTTCGTTGCTTACCGTTTTGGGTTTGTTAGTACTCGGACTTTTTGTATTGTAAACCCACAACTGGCCCTTACCTTTGGCTGCCAAATAGCTTTCGTTGGCCGCAACAATTTCGCTAATATCAAAAAGATGGTCGGTTTCGTTATATTTTTTGGCCAGCCCCGGGTGCATGGCAATCGCAAACCCTGAAAGCGGGAAACCACTGTTGTCGTATGCCTGTTTTACCCAGTTATAGTCGGTATTTGTTATGGTAAATCCGGGCATATGGTTCTCATCGCTATTGGAAGAGGCCACCATGCGCGAATCGTAAACACCTACAGCATCGGTTAAGTTACCGTTTTCATCCATTACATAAACCGGAACGGTGTCATCATCGTTCAGCTCATTTACTTTCATCACCACATAACCATTGTGTGAATCGGAAGAACAAAGCATCCGCAAATTTTCGTCTGAGGAAAAAGATTCAAATTTCCCGGTTTTCAGATTAAGTATCCGGGGTTGTTTTTTGAAAGGATTGGTGCTTAAAACTAATTTGTCGCGAACAGCTGCAAAATTGGGTATATAAACCGATTCATTCTCGGTATAAACTTTTACAATTTTATCCGTTTTATAATCGAACGAATAAATAGCATCGAACAATGGAGGTCCTTGCTCGGGATTCTTTTTAATGGTTACCAAATACAACAAACCATTATCGCACGGAATGATATGGTAAACGGGATTTTCAGGAAGTTTGGCACTAAACTTTTGCATTACTTCCATTTTTTCAAGATCGTAAAAAGCCAAATTGGGAACATCGCCAATATTTTCAACAACAGCCATTATTGGCTCATCATTAATAAGTGTTGTTGCACCACATTCTTCGAGAGTAAGAATTGGATAATTTGTTTGTGCAAATACACTGTTTAAAGTAATTACCAGTATAAATATTGTTACTATTTTTTTCATACAATTAAAATTGATGGGGGGTTAAAATTCCAGTTTCGACGAATATTCAATATTGCTTACCTTCCCTCCGTTTTCGGTACTTACAATAAAACCTTCTTTGTCGTCAAAAAATTCATTACAAACCAAAATCCATTGGTTTTCTTTATGAATAATCTGGTTGTTGTTGCCCATGCCTGGCAAGAGTAATGCAAGTGCTTTCTTTAAATCGCGGGCACTGTTTTCATCGGAAATTTTAAAGTCACTTTCTAGAATGGGAACTAAATTTTCCGCATTCTCAACTTCACTCATTATACCGTCGTGCTTCATTAATACCTTTTCAGAGAAACCTCCGTTGGCTTTGTAATGCGGAATACGTTTTACTGTAAAAAATTCAGCATCAAATATTTTTTGCAATACCGATGATTTTAAAGCGTCAGCTTCAATTTCCACTTTCGACTCAATTAATTTGTCGAGGGCTGCAATTTCTTTTTCTGTTATCTGGGCAAATCCCGCCAAAAAGCAGAACATAATAACCAGCGTAAAAAACCATTTCATACTATCCGGTTTTTGATTGATTAATAATTCGTTTAATGCAACTGCTTTTTTACTTCTCCTTATTTAATACTTCGCTATACTTAGCTTCAATTTGTTCCATCCGCTTTTCAAAGCGTGTCATAACCGACTCCAATGCTTTTAATTCATTATCGCTCAATTCGGCTTCCAAATTGGAGCGCTTCTGCATATAAGTTCCCCATTTTTCCATTATTCCGGCCGATTTCACAGCAACTTCGCCGGTTGATTTTACCAGTGCCAGTTGCTCCATCATGCTTAATTCTTCCGATTCTTTACCGATGATATCTGCATTATCCTCAAGAATTTTGTCGATCATTAAAGCGTATTCATCTGAAACTTCTGCCATCCCTTCAATAAACTCAACAACCTCTTTGTTGTCTTTTATTTCTTCAGGAATTTCAATTTCGAGTTTACCAAGTTTGTTATTGGCTGTGTTATTATTTTTGCTACCACAAGCCACAAAAAATAAAAGCATAGTAGCAAGTACTATTAGGTTGATGTTGTTTCTCATTTTTGTTTTTTTATGATTGATTTTTACCTGGGGGACTTTGTAGTATAAGGAATATGATGATGGCTAATACGAAATAGAAATATACGAAGAGGGCACCGATTTAAGCGTGTCACCTCTTCGTAATCATTCTACCGTTTCTTATAAACCAAACATTATTTTGGCACCAATCCGCAGATAACCACCATCGCTGATTGTGTATTTAATTTCAGGGGCAATAGCAAATTTTTCAGATGCTTCGATATTTAAACCGACACCAATATTTACACCAACATCCGAACCGGACGCACTTACATCCATATCAAAAGAGCCATACTCTCCCATATCAATAGTACCACCATCATAATCAATGTTCCAAAATGTTATACTTAATCCGCCAATACCATAGAGCGTTCCAACATTTTCCAATTCGGTAATATTGTAATTGGCGTCCAAATCAAGAGCCGACCATTTTACATAGTCTTTTTCGAGAAAATAAGTAAATCCTGCTGCTGCACTCCAATTTTCATCAATAGCATATTTACCGTTTGCACTTATTCCAATGGAGTTAATGTCGCTTCCATACCATAGTCCTCCTCCAACACTGATTTGTGCCTGAGATTTAGCTGCAACAAAAAATAGTGATACAATTAATAGTGTTCTTAAAAGTGTTTTCATTTTTAAAATTTAATTTGTTAAAGATTTTGTTTTATTAATGATTTGTATTTGGGGATTTACATGTCTTTATATTATCCTTCGAGTAAGTTATTCAGTAAACTGCTTCCACCTCCTTTATCGCTGTTTGAACTGCCGGGCGACAACTGATCGATTAATTTATTTATTGGCATCGACTGCAACCAAACTTTTCCGGTTCCGCGCAGAGTGGCAAGGAATAATCCTTCGCCGCCAAAAACCATCGATTTAAGACCACCAGCCTGCTCGATGCTAAAATCAATTCCTTCCTGGAATCCTACCACACAACCCGTATCGATTCTGAGTGTTTCGCCTTTCAGTTCATGTTCGATTAAAGTTCCTCCCGCATGAATAAAAGCCCGTCCATCGCCCTGAAGTTTTTGAAGGATAAAACCTTCGCCCCCAAAAAATCCGGCACCCAGTTTACGGTTAAAATGCATGCTGATTTTTGTTCCAAGAGCTGCACACAAAAAGGCATCGCGCTGAACGATCACTTTTCCTCCCAACTCGTTTAATTCCAGAGGAACAATTGTTCCGGGATATGGAGCTGCAAAAGCTACCTGACTTTTCCCGACTCCACGATGTGTGAAATGAGTTATAAAAATTGATTCGCCCGCAATTTTACGCGAGGCTGCCGACATTAACTTTCCAAATAATCCTTTTCCCGGATCAGAGCCATCGCCCATTTTGGTTTGAAAATCAATACCTTCTTTCATGTACAACATGGCGCCGGCTTCGGCAATTACCGTTTCATTCGGATCCAACTCAATTTCAACATATTGAATGTCGTGACCACCAATTTTATAATCTACTTCGTGTGAATTCATAATAAAATTTATTGTTATTAATAATGTGTATTCTTCATCAAACCTCTTACCTGCCCAAAAGCAAGCTCTTAAACATCTTTAGAACCATAAGAACAGCGATGATGCAAAAGAGTAATGGGAGTTTTAAAAGTACGCCCAAAAGCAATCCCGTTCCGGGTTCCAGCACAGCTGAATTGGGAAATTCAGGATCGTAATGAACAGTAACCGACGTTCCTTTTGCATATTTTTTCAGTGTTTTTTTCACACTGTTTTTCGAACTGGTGGATCCGTCGAGGGTCCTGATTCCGGAACAGTTGTATTTTTTCCCGTCAACTGTATAATCGTACTGTACACTTGCCGAATACATATCTTTTCCTTCGTTATTTCGGGTTTTATTCAATTCCGAAAGTGTGATAACTCCAGGCGTTGTAGGCCATTCTTTAGCCGCTTCTGCTTCCTCGGCTATGGGTTTTGTAAGGTACTGATATGCCATTAACCCGGCAACAAAAAATACTACAGCAAAAACCAGTGTTCCAATGGGAGATTGTCTTTTACGCATTTCAGGGGATATTAATTTTTGGGATTAACTCCATACTCATTGCTTCCTGCAGTACCTTCAGTGGCAAACAGGATGATAAGCCAAATTGCTCCTATTACGGGAATAAAAGCAACCAATAACATCCAGCCACTTTTACCAATATCGTGCAAACGTCTTACACCAACAGCTAAGCCTGGAATTATAATTGCCAATCCATATAGTCCGGCAATGGCCCCCCATGTTCCCAGAATAGTATCCAGAACTGTTGCGGCTATCGAAAAAATGATGTTGAAAAGAACAAACATCCAATACTCTTGTCTTCTGGCACGACCATTAAAGTCGGCATACTGTTTTAATACTTTTAAATACCAATTCATAATTTTTAGTTTTTATTTTTTATTTGAGATTTTCTTTTTACTGCTTTAGATTAGAATTTTACAAACTCTACCCTGCGGTTATTGGCTTTTCCTTCAGCAGTTCCGTTGTCGACAATAGGTTGACTTTCTCCAAAACCATTGCTGGTTAAGCGATCGGCAGAAATTCCCATAGAAATTAGCTGATCCAATACAGCCTTGGCGCGTTGTTCTGAAAGTGTTTGGTTTTTTGTTTCATCACCATCGCTGTCGGTATGGCCTTCAACACTGAATTTCAGGTCGGGTTGTTTTTGCATCAATTCAAAGATATTATTGATTGGCCCCATACTTTCAGGCTTCAAAGTGGCTTTGTTAACATCGAAACGAATTCCATTACAAACGATTTTTCCTTCATTTAAAACACGATCGTAATATTTTACTCCTCCTTTTGCGATACGAATATTTTTAATAAATTTTTTCACGTCGTCGTTAGAACCAACAGAGGCAGCAAGTGTTAAACCAGTTGGATTACCTTCGAAATGGGGAATATTAATTAAACGGGTATCGTTCATGTAACATTTCATTTTTCCATTGGTGAAAGCAATCGATATGTGTCTCCATCCTCCCGTTTCATCATGGTTGCCACGTTGTTTTCCCGGATATGATTGTTCTGATTCACCCAGTTCCATTGAATTTACATAAATGTCTAACTGTTCACCGGCATATTTTTGATTTTTTCGATCGTAGAAGCTAACATAATACCTACCCGAATATCCCTTTGTGTAAAAACAATCAAATTCAATTGTAAAAACTTCCGGCAGATAATCTTCTTTTGAGTTTTTCAGATAAGGAATAATTCCATTACTGTATTCACCTTCGCGAAACATAATAACATTTTCATTATTTACATTGGCGATTTCAACCACGCCGCCAACTAAATCCCAGCGACTAGGAAATTCGCCGTTTTCTTCCATAATATTGGGGCCATCTTCAAAAATTACTTCGTCGCCCGGTACAAAGTCAAATTTACTCCATTGTACATCCATTTTAGGAGCAGCTGCTTCTCCGTTGCCGGTAGTAAAAGTTCCGCCGGGACCGGGCATCCATTGTCCACTAGCACTTTGACCTTTAACAGACCATGTATATGTTGTATTCGGTTCTAATTTTGAATACGTTTTTTTTGTATCAGTAGTATTACTTATCAACATATCATCAGCATAACCTTCAGTATATAGATATACTTCATAACGTTTTGCCTTAAAGTCTGAGGAATTCATAGGAGTCCATTTAAAAGTTAGAGGAATTGGCACATCAGTCGCACCATCGGACGGAAACATTCCGTATTGTTGAAATAATGCATCGGGGTCTTGTCCGGCAACCGAAATTCCACTGTTGTTAGAGGGTGCTTGCTGCTGGTTACCAGATTTTGTTTCCTTCTCAGACTCATCATCATTATTGTTTTTCTTTTTCTTTTTTCCGAAAAGGCTGCCTATCCCCTCTTCTATTTTATCCAGCCCGCCATCAATGCCTTTATCGATCTTACGGTTTATTCTGTTGGTTCCCTGTCGTTCTGCTTCTTTCTGAACATTTTTCACCTGTGCATTGGCTGCGAATGCACTAAAAATCAAAAAGAATGTGAATAATAAAGTAATTTTACGTGTCATGGTAGAATGATTTTTGTGTTTTGATTATCCAAATTTATATTGGCGCTTAATTCAATTGTGATCAAATATGAATCTGCTGTATTCAGATTTGAATTCGCGTTATTTCCTGTAAAAAGTGTAAAACCTCCTGTTTTCGTTCGGGACTAATCGAAAAAATCTGTCCGTTATTAAGTAAGACTTCAGGTTCTTTAATGCGTTGAAGTTTATTTACATACTGTCCGTTTACAAGGCAATTATCCTGTGGCTGAAAAAAATCTTCCCGGTTAATTTTTTGTCGGATCCCTTCTAATGTAGACTCCACAGAAAGCTGCTCTCCACTTTGCAAGGTTACGGTTGTTGTTGAATCAACTTCTTTGCAAAATACAATATCATCAACCTGAATGATGTGAAAGTGGTTGGGCGTTGAAAGTACTAGTTTTGATTCGTGCGACTGCATTGTTATTTGCATTAATTTTAATGCAAGTAAAGTCATATTACTCTATAAATTCGTTAGAAATTTGAAAGTGCCGGGAATAACTTTGAAAGCGCGAAAAATTGAAAAATCAATTATAAATTTTCCAGTTGGTCAAAAATCATTTGTTTCCTGCGGGTAGAAATGGGTATTTCGGCACCATTGGTCATAATCATAAATCCGCCGTCTGTTTTATCAATCTTTGTAATGGAGTTTAAGTTCACCAAATAAGACTGATGCGGCCTTAAAAAGCTATGCTCTGAGAAAAGTTCAGCAAACTCTTTTATACTTTTCGATACTGTTATTTCCTTTTTTCCTTCCAGAAAAAAGGTGGTGTAGCTGTTATCGCTTTTGCAATAAATGATCTCATTAACATCAACCAGATGTATCGCGTCGGAGGTACGTAACACAACTTTTTTACTACCGTTGCTATAATTGGTATGAGCTAATAAGTTTTCGGTTTGTAAACCGGCACCATTCCCTGCCAGGTTTTCAATTGCACTTTGAATCGCCGCACAAAACTCGTATTCGTTCACTGGTTTTAATATATAATCGATTGCACTAAACTTAATCGCCTTAATGGCATATTGGTTAAATGCAGTTATAAAAACCGGTCTGAAATTATAAGGTTTACATTTTTGAAGCACCTGAAAACAATTCCCGTCTTCCAACTCAATATCACACAATACCAAATCCGGTTTTTCTGTTTTAATTAATGAAACAGACTCATCAACGCGCCCTGCTTCTCCAACAATTTCCACATCCGGAAAATTATCCATCAGCAGCATTCGGTTTATTTCTCTAAGATTTATCTCATCTTCAATAATTACGATACGAACCATAAGTTATAAGGGTATAATTAATTTTACTTCTGTACCTGTTTGTGCCAATTCTGTTTCATTTAAATCGGTAACCAAAAAGCGTATTTCTTTTTTATATTTTTTGGATAATACAATCTGCCTTTCCATAAAAATTTCCATCGACATGGAGCGATGGGCTTTAGATTCTTTTTTACTTTTTGTCCCGGTGTTTATCCCACAGCCATTATCTCTTACAACAACATGAAGATCGTCTTCAAATTCTTTAAAACCAATAAATAATTCACCCGGGTAATTAATATTCCGAAGTCCGTGTTTTATTGCGTTCTCAACAAATGGCTGCACCAGCATTGGTGGTATTTTTATAAATTCCACATCAATATCATCATCCACTTCAATAGAAAATGTAAAATTGTTTTTGCCTCTTATTTGCTCCAGTTTTAAGTAATTCTGCAGCAAATCAATTTCATCGGCAAGCAAAATAAACTCTTCGGCTGATTGCTCCAGAATCGAACGCGTTAAACGGGCAAAGTTACCAAGATAGGAAGCAGCCTTTTTTGTTTCGTTTTTATACATAAAACTTTGAATGCTGCCCAGTGCATTAAACAAAAAATGAGGATTCATCTGCGAACGCAACAATTGCTGCCGTAGTTCAAGATGCTGTATTTGATTTTCGCGCTTGTTTTTAAAATACAAAAGTGTACCTACCAAAAACAATAGCAGCAAAGCCACCGAAGTTGAGACATACACAAATTTTTCCTGGGTGCGAATTCTGTTTTCAGCCTGAAGCAGTTCTATCTGTTGTTCTTTCTTTTCGGTCTGATATTGCATCTCCAGCTCTGCAATGGTGGTTCTTACATCTTCATCGCGCACATGATCCTCGTACTTTTTTAATGAATCATTCCATCGGTGGGCTTCGTCATAATTTTTAAGACGAAAATTAACCTCGTATAAGAACCCCAGACATTTCAACCGCTCAGCGGAAAAGTAAACCAGTTCTTCCCTGGCAAAATTTGTATTGGCAAGTTCTAAAGCCTTTTCGGCCTGCCCCAAGGATAAATAAAGTTCTGTTTTACAATTATTACTAAATATAGTATCGTAAGGTGTTTGATTGGAATACCGGTCTGCTTCTTCCAACAATTCAAGAGCTTTTTCAAATTGCTTCAATTCCTGATACACCAAAGCACTATTAACCAAGGCAGTATTCACGCCCGAATCAAAATGTTCCTTCTCAGAAAATTGTTTTAAAGTATCGTAATATGCCAGAGCTTTTTCGTGTTGAAAACGTTCTTCCGCAATTCCCCCCAATCCATTGTAAATTTTTGCAATATCGCTAACTGAGGCACAACCTTCTTTATCTTTCATCTGATAAGCCAGCAATACATATTCTTCTCGTTTCGCAATATCTTCGGTCTCTTTAAAGATATTGCTCATAGCCATGTAATGATAACAAATCCGTTCCCAAATTTCATTCGATTCCTTGATCTTCAATGAATATAATCCATATTTAATGGCCTCATTATAGTCTCCGCTAAAATTAAGGTTCTCAGCCAGATTCATACTTATTTTAGCAATCTCCATACTATTTTTTGTCAATTCGGAACTGGCTAGTGCTTTGCGATATGTTTTAGTAGAAATATCTACATCGCCGGACATGATATAATTTGTAGCCAGGTAATTTCCAATACGAGCAATTTCTTTGTGATTCTGAGTATTTTCAGCTATACGAAATGCAACCTCCAATTTGTCAATTGAACCGGGCAAATCGCCTTCCTCATCAAGGGCAACACCATAATCGTAAAACACCTGCAGTTTTTGAAGGCTGTCAGACGCTTGCTTTATTAATTCAGTATATCTAATATGAATCGAATCGATTGGACTTATTGTTGCCTGCTCCGCAGCTGCCACTTGAAAGCACAAAAAATCCATTAGAAAAAACAATAAAAAATAATAACTTTTTGGAAATAACTCTTTTTGGAAAAATTTTAGCATATGGGAAAGAGGTAATATCTGTGTTTTAGTTTAGTTTTGCATTTAACATTTAAATTACGGAGGCCGAAGATAACTATAATATCAAATATATTAAGTATTAGATTTAGTCTTACTTCCCTAAAATGCCATTTTTACCATAATATGAAAACAATGTAAGAATGAGATTAATTCTTTAAAGTCAATAATTTCTTTATGTGACAGAAAGCACAAAGAACAATTTTGGTAAAATTTATGATATGCATACCTTAAAAAAGAAAGATTTTATGGAGAAAATTCTCCAAACATTATAATAGAGAAAATAAGTTATATAAAACTTTTTGTAGTTATATAATACGCATTCACGGTAGAAAAAAGAACCAAAATTTAGGCTTTTTTAATACCAATTTTTATAACAAATTAAACTTTTATGCGTTTCAAACGTATATCATTTAGTTGAGGCGAAACAGCTAATACATTTCAAATCATATTTTTAGAGGGAAATATTTTGTAAACATACAGCAAAACAGTAATTTAGTTAAGAAGATAAGAGGAAAGTAAAAAAGTTTACACGATTTTTGTTTCGTAATGAGTATTTAGTTATACTTGCATCCGATTTCAACGAAATCACTCTCCTCGTCAATTGTTCCATTAGAATTTCAACAATTATTAATCGAGAAAAGAATTTACAATTACATATGTACGATATATTAGAACTGAACAAGAAGCTTGTTCCTGAACTTAAGGAAATAGCTAAAAGCTTAAATATTAAGCGTGTTGAGTCTTATAAGAAACAAGACTTAATTTATAAAATTTTAGACACTCAAGCCATTTTAGAAGCTGAGAAAAAAGAGAAAAAGAACTCACCTAAAGAGCATAAAGAAGAAAAAGGTGGATTACTGGGACTTCGAAAAAAACCTGTAGAAGAGCAGGATAAAAGAAACGAAGAGCCGCGCAGAGGCAAACGTCCGCGTCAAAGAGTTGAAACCATTAAGCGCGAAAAAGTTGGAGCTGGTCCGAAAAAGAAAAGCTCTGAAGAAAAAGAACCTGTTCAATCGCGTCAGGAACAAATAAAAGCTATAATTAAAGGGTTTAACCGCGAAAAAGTGCAGGAAGAAGGAGCAAAACCTGCTGAAACTAAAGTTCCGGTTGAAACAAAAGAACAACCTTTTAAAACAAATCCAATAGTAGTTGATCAAAAAAGGCCACAACAACAAAAGGTACAGCAGCAAAACCAGGCTAAAGTTCAAAAAACAGACGCACCACAAGTAAACCAGGAAGAACAAAAAAACGATAATATTCAAAAACAACAGCCACAGAAACAAGTTGTGCAAAAACAACAGCCACAAAAATTTCAGGGGCAAAAACAAAACGGATATAATCAACAGAATCAAAATACCAAATCCAAAGCACGTCAGTTTGAATTTGAAGGAATCATAACTAATACGGGTGTTCTTGAAATTCTTCAGGATGGATATGGATTTTTACGTTCATCGGATTATAATTACCTGAACTCTCCTGATGATATTTATGTTTCGCAATCGCAAATAAAACTTTTTGGATTAAAAACCGGCGATACCGTTAAAGGAACTGTACGTCCTCCAAAAGAAGGAGAAAAATATTTCCCGCTTATTAAAGTTTTGGAAATTAACGGACGTAGCCCGGAATACATCCGCGACCGTGTACCTTTTGACCATTTAACACCTCTTTTCCCTGATGAAAAATTCCAATTAACAGGAAACGGGCACGACAATATTTCAACCCGAATTGTTGATATGTTTGCCCCAATTGGTAAAGGACAACGTGGTTTGATTGTGGCACAACCAAAAACCGGTAAAACCGTTCTTCTTAAAGAGATTGCCAACGCCATTGCTGCCAATCATCCTGAGGTTTACATGATTGTTCTTCTCATCGATGAGCGTCCTGAAGAGGTAACAGATATGGCTAGAAGTGTAAATGCAGAAGTTATTTCTTCAACCTTTGATGAACCGGCAGACAAACACGTTAAGGTTGCAAATATTGTTTTGGAAAAAGCAAAACGATTAACCGAATGTGGACACGACGTGGTTATTTTGCTCGACTCGATTACACGTTTGGCCCGTGCCTATAATACAGTTCAACCGGCATCGGGTAAAGTTTTGTCGGGTGGTGTTGATGCCAATGCCTTGCACAAACCAAAACGGTTCTTTGGTGCAGCGCGAAATATTGAAGAAGGTGGTTCACTTACAATCCTTTCGACAGCATTAACAGAAACCGGTTCGAAAATGGATGAAGTTATTTTCGAAGAATTTAAAGGTACCGGTAATATGGAGCTTCAGCTCGACAGGAAGTTATCGAACAAACGAATCTTCCCATCAGTCGATATCCCAACATCAAGTACCCGTCGCGAAGATCTTTTGTTCTCAAAAGAGGTACTCGACAAATTGTGGATCTTACGAAATTACCTTGGCGACATGAATTCTCTGGAAGCAATGGAGTTCATGAAAACCCGCCTGATGAGAACTGCCAGTATCGAAGAATTTCTGGCTTCAATGAACGATGGATAACAGAACCAAGAAATATATATATAAAAGGACAGGCCACATGGTCTGTTTTTTTTTGCCCTGAAATAAGATGTCTTTTGATGATTAATAATTACGGAACAATTATTTCAATCCTTTATTAAAATTAAAAGAATTCGATGGCTGGATTTGCTCTGAACGCAGTATCCTGCTCTTAACGGTTTTCGCCCTGTGCTTTGAAACCGGTTCGTAGCTCAGATCAATTAAATAACGATAAAAACCATTGGCTTTTAATTTATTTTTCGACTGTGATATGGAAACAGGAATTTGCGGAACAACAGATGTAACTCCATCTTTTCTGTAACGATGTAATTTGTTGTTCATATCATCAGTAAAATCTTCATGCTCGTGATCTAATCCAATTGGCATTCTTGAATAAAACAGCTCGGGATAGAAATACACAGGGACAATCCCGTTCTTATGACTTAGCGAAAAAAGTGTTTCGAAATCAATTTCCTGCGGATAACTAAAACTTTCTACACTCTCACCCAAAATACACAATGCCGCAGCATCGTTAAAGACATAAACATTTTCGTTGGTAAAAATCCTGCATTTGGGCGGTAGTAAATCAACTTGCGACAGGTGGCTGATTACAAAATTACGTATACCACTTTTTACCATACGCGAAATTAAATCGCGATAAAACGGCACGGCGTCTTCCTGAATAAACTTAGGAAGTTCGATAAAGAATTTTTCCCTGAACTTTTGGACAAACGGCAGCTCAGGATCAAAACGGCTCCATGTTATTTTTGAAAAAGAAAGAAATAAACCTTCCATTTCATTCATGTTCATTTTTTTCAGCCATTCCATCGAATTAATCCTGAAATAAAATTCTTCCTTACCTGGTTTTATTTTGGCTTTTATACCTGAAAGTATTTTCTGCTTTGCACCGAATTTTATTGGCGGAATGTGGTATCGGCTATCTTCAAGCTTTGATGGAAATTTCACATCACTTATTCCCGATAAAAACACCTGGCTTTTGGGTTTTACTTTTTTCCCTCCTGAATGTATTTTATAAAGTCCGTTTTCAAAAGCAACTTCACGAACTTTTACACTTTCCTGTTTTTCAGTGTTTGGAATATGAAAACGCAAACGATAACCCGGCTCTATTTTCATATTTGAAGATAAAAGAACAAACTGCCCCTCAATCCTTACAACCTTTCCCAGTAAAACACCAGCAACAGTTTTGTCTGAAACCGCAGTTTTTACATCTTTCCCCATGAAATAGGAGGTTTTTTCACGACCAAAATCCAACGATAATAATTCCTTCGAAGCAGGCAAATTATTCCGGTCATCAAGTGTCATCCGGTATGCTTTTGCAACCCGGTAAGTATATTCACCCGATTTCATGCGTCCTTCTATTTTCAGGCTGCTTACCCCCATTCTTTCAAACTGTTCAATCAATTCGAGCAACTGATTATCTTTTAAATTAAAAAGATATTCATTTTTTCGAATTCCGGAATAAGTCCTCCGGCAAGGTTGAGTGCAAAGACCCCGGTTTGCTCCTCGCCCACCAGCATAACTGCTGTACAGGCACATTCCCGAGAAAGAATAACACAATGCACCGTGTACAAAAACCTCTGTTTCAACCTTGCTTTTTTTACTAATCTTACCCAGTTCGCGTAAAGTTAACTCGCGTGCCAAAACAACCCGTTCCATTCCCTTTTTTCCGGCATGGTTAGCCCCCAGAGAATTATGAATTCCCATTTGTGTACTCGCATGTAATACCAGATTTGGGAAAAAACGTTTGGCAATGAAATAAACACCCCAGTCCTGAATAATTATTCCGTCAACCTTTGCCTGATTCAAAAAGTGCAAATAGTCGATTAGTTCATTTATTTCACTGTTTTTAATAACTGTATTTACAGTTACATAAACCAAAATGCCATTTTGTTTCGCTTCTTTTAATATGGTAAAAAGCTGCCCGTTGGTAAAATTTTTAGCCCTCCCGCGGGCGTTAAACTGTTTTAATCCGAGGTAAATTGCATCAGCTCCGCCTTTTACAGCGGCGTAAAAAGCTTCGGGGTTTCCAACGGGTAAAAGAAGTTCTGGTTTTTGCATAAACTGAATTTCGGGCAAAATTACGAATAATAAACTTTTTCGATCAGAAATAAATTACGACTTTTAAGATCTGATTAAACAATACTATGAAAACAATAGGATTAATTGGCGGAACAGGTTGGGTATCAACAGCCGAGTATTACAGAATCATTAACGAAACCGTAAATAAAAAACTGGGAGGATTGAATTTTGCCGAAATCATTCTGTACTCCATTAATTATGGTGAAATATATGCCTGTAATCAAAAAGAAGACCGTGAAGGAGTGTATAACATCATAAAAAAAGGCGCAGAAACGCTAACTGGTGCAGGTGCCGATTTTCTGGCATTATGTGCAAATACTACTCACTTTACTTACGACCGGCTCTCGAGTGAAACAAAACTTCCTTTTGTTCATATTGCCGATACCACGGGACAAGCAATTAAAGAAAAGGGGATTAAAAAAGTCGGATTACTGGGAACCCGCGAAACCATGGAAATGAATTTTTACAAAGACCGGTTAAAACAACTTGACATTGAACTATTGACACCTCCCAAACCCGAAAGGGAGTTTATTCATTATTCAATTATGAATGAGTTGCTGAAAGAGCTATTCCTTGAAGAAACAAAAAACGGTTTTATCTCGATTATGGAAAAATTAAGAACTCAGGGAGCCGAAGGTATTATTCTCGGATGTACAGAAATTCCTTTGCTCATTTCGCAAGAGGATTACAAACTTCCCCTATTCAGTACTCTTGATATCCATGCACAGGCAATAGCAGAATATGCTGTTTCGGAATAAAATTGGCGCATTATTTGCGAAAGAAAAAAATCAAATAATCAGACTTCGCTGAAACCGGGATAAAGAAAATAAATATATATATTTGATTATCAGAACAAAAAACTAAGAACTTGATTTATGAAACGTGTTAGTCTAATTTTACTGATCGTATTTGCTGGAAGTACAGGATTACTTGCCCAAAGCTTATATAACATTCACCACGCTGCAGAATTCTTCAATGCATTTAAAGAAGAGAACAAGGGTACCAGGAAACAACTGAGTGAAAAAGATATTGCCGGATCTCCGTATTTAAATGATGAATTTGTTGAAGGCATAATTTATACCTATCAAAAAGACCAGTATAACAATGTGCCGATTCGTTATAATATCTATAATGATGAGCTGGAGTTTCAAACCGGCGATGAACAGGTTATGGCTCTTGCTGCTCCAGAAATAGTTGAAAAGGCTGACTTCGGAGATTATACCCTGACTTATATTCCATATATGTTTGGAAAAAAAATGAAACGTGGTTTCTTTAAAATTCTGGAAGAAGGGCCAGTATCGCTCTACACCCGGTTTGGAATTGATTTCCAGAATCCCAAAGAGCCGGGAGCTTACAAAGAACCGGAACCTGCAAGATTTGTAAAAAAGCCAAACGATTATTACATAAAAACCGGACAGGAAGCTGCAGTAAAAATAGATAATAAAAAGACCCTGATTGATTGTTTCCCTGATCATAAAGAAGAAGTCGACGCATTTATTAAAAAGGATAAAACAAAACTTGGCAAACCCGACAAACTTATAGCCCTTGTAAAATACTATAATTCGCTATAAAAGATTACTTTCGTTCTGCAAAAAAAATTCGGAATGAAAGTATCCTTTATTCTGGTTGAACCAGCCACTCCTGAAAATGTTGGTGCCGCTGCGCGCGCACTAAAAACGATGGGATTTACAGAAATGATCCTGGTGAATCCATGCGATCATTTAAGTGAACCTGCCCGTTGGCTGGCGCATGCTTCGAATGATATTCTTGAAAATGCCAGAGTAGTAGATTCATTAAACAAAGCACTTGAAGATTTCGATTTTATTGTTGGCACTACGGCTAAAAACCGTTCAGTTAAACACGACTATTTTCCACTTTCACAACTCCCTGTTTTGATAAAAGACAAGGGGGCAAGCATAAATAAAATTGCAGTAATTTTTGGTCGCGAAGAATCGGGATTAACCAACGAGGAATTAAAACTCTGCGATCTGGTTACCACGGTTCCGTTGCAAACCTCCTACCCTTCGTTAAACCTGGCACAAGCCGTAATGCTTTATTGCTACGAATTATCAAAACTGAATTACCAAAACGTTGAAGAAACACCTCGCGACGAAGTGGGATTTGCTGCTTTGATAGACAAAACAAAACAAATATTGGAACTTACCGGGTTCAAAAAAGAGTCGAATATTTACCCTCGATTCCTTGAAAGAATCAACTTCCTGGGTGAAGACGACATCCATTTACTTCATTCTTTTTGTAACAAATTTCTGAAAAACAATAATTAATTTGCGAACGTATGCAACATTAGAATATTGTACTCGTCATTGGATCAGAAATAAAAAAGTTTTGAATACTTTATACAAAAACATACATCAGGAGATTATCGAAGAGTGTAAGGAAGGAAGCCAAAAGGCACAATTCCAGCTGTACAAACTTTATTACAAAGCCATGTACAGTGTTAGCCTGAGGATATTAAATGATGAAATGGAAGCCGAAGATGTGATGCAGGAAGCTTTTCTAAAAGCATTTAGCAAAATAGACACATACAAAGGCGAGGTAAGTTTTGGAGCGTGGTTAAAAAAGATTGTTGTAAACCGTTCATTGGATTATTTAAAAAGAAGGAAGGTTCAGTTTGAAGAGGTAAATGAGCGTACCGGACAGATAGCTGATTATCAAATGGAACCCAAAGAAATTGATGTTCAGGTGTTAAAACGGGCTATTCAAAACCTCTCCGACGGATACAGGGTGGTATTAAGCCTTTACCTGGTTGAAGGATACGACCACGAAGAAATAAGCCAGATTCTGGGAATTTCGAATTCGGCTTCGAGAACCCAGCTTTTGAGGGCAAAAAATAAACTTAGAGAATTATTAAAGGGGAAAGAAATTTTCTCTTACAATTAAATACGCGATGAAAGAAAAAGACTACATAGAAGAAATCATTTTAAAAAACATTGAGGAGTTAAACGATAACGAACCAATGGAAGGGCACTTTGCCCGGTTTGAAGCAAAATTAAATGCTCAGGCGACAAAGAAAAAAAGGTTATCACTGATGTTCGTTCTGAAAGTAGCGGCGGTCATCGTGTTTGCTTTTCTTGCAACCAATCAGGCATTCATATATTTTTCACCCAGCGGACAAGGTTTAATTCCCGGCAAAAGTAATCAGGCAATAACCCTTGCTTCCATTTCGCCCGAATACCAGGAAGTAGAATTTTACTATACCAGTGCAATCAATTCGGGGCTGGAACAATGGAACAGAATGAATGCCGAAGGATTAATTTCAGATGAAGAGCAGGGAATTATGGACGAAGAACTGAAAGAATTTGAAGATTTATATACCAACCTGCAAAAAGACTTACAACTAAATCCCAACGATGAGCGCGTTATCAACGCTATGCTCGAATATTACCAGGCTAAGCTTAGTATAATAAATATAATTATCGACAAATTGGAAGAAGTACAATTGAGAAAAAACATGAATTACGAACCGGCCTCAACAGTAATGTAAAACAAACTGTATCAGGTCTGAAATATTGAATAACTTAAAATTAAATACAAATGAAATCTTTTAAATCTATTTCAATGCTGTTTTTGGTTGGTTTACTATCGATCGCAACAGCAGCAAATGCAGAAGAAAAAACAAAAGAATACAACGAGTCATGGCCGGTAGAAGCCGTTTCAGCATTGGACGTTTCTAATCGTTTTGGAGAAATCAGAATTAATAATGAAGGAGGAAGCGAAGTAACAATTGATGTTGTTGTTACAGTTGAGGCTCCCAATGAGCGCAGAGCAGAAGAATACCTCGATCAGATTGAAGTAGTATTTAGTAAAAGCGGAGGTACAGTAAAAGCCGAAACCCAAATTGAAAACAATTTTAAAAGTCGCAAATTCAGTATCGACTATGTTATTAATATCCCTACTGATAAAAACCTGAAGATTTCGAATAAATATGGGAATACAATAGTTGGAAAACTTATGGCTAACGGGAGTTTCGAAGTTAAATATGGAAATTTTACGGCTTACGAACTTTTAACACCTGAAACCGGTAATCTGGATCTTAGCCTGGCTTATGGGAACGCCAACATTGGAGCAGCCTCGTATTTGAATCTGAATGTTAGCTATTCTCCTGTTTCAATTGAAGAGCTAACTAAACTGTGGGTTGATTCGAAGTATTCAACGGTTAATGTTGAAGAAGCCAACGAGATTAAAATTGAGTCGAAATACGATAAGTTCAATTTTGAGGAAGTAGAATCGGTTACTGCAACAACCAAATACAGTCATATTAAAATTGAAGAATTAGGCAAGAGTCTGAAAGTTGAATCTGGTTATGGAGGTATTAAGGTTAATGAAGTAGCACCTGATTTTGAAGAGATTAATATTACCAACAGCTACGGACAAATTTCGCTGGGTCTCGACGATGCCACTTATTCGCTAGATGCCAGTTGCGATTACTGTGGAATTTCGTACCCTGAAGATAGTTTTAATGGAAACCGAATTAAAGAAAACCACACCAGCACCTTAAACGGAAAAATTGGATCGGGCGAAGGTGGTAAAGTTTATGTAAAAAGCCGCTACGGAGAAATTAAGTTAGGAAATTAAATCACCCCTGACAATCAGGAGGAAGAATATATAACAGCCCGGAATTGGAAATACCAGTTTCGGGCTGTTTGCTTATTCAACGTTGTCATTCTCATTCATAAAATGAAATGCTACATATTTATCGGGTTCTCTCTATATTTATGTAATTTTAGTAAGAAAGTGAGCCAGACCTGATGTGTTTTCAGATGAAATCAAAACCGAAACACCAAAGTCTGTCAAACATATATTTCATAAATTCTATAAATATTCCTTATCTTTCGGTTCCAATTTAAAGTAAACACAAAATGAAACCAGTCAAATTATTCATCATTTCAGCTTTGGTAATACTTGTTTTCAAAGTTCAGGCCCAACACCCATCAGTAACTTTCTTTGGTGGAGTAAATAGCTCTAGCATATCGGTTAAACTGGGTAGCGCCAACACAGCAATGGAGGATTCATACAAAATGTTGCTTGGTCTTAATGTTGGTGGTCTTTACGATCATGTTCTAAAAAAAAGCCGGAGTGAAGAATTTACAGTTGAATCAGGTTTAATTTTCGAAACGAAAGGATACAACCAGGATGTTCTTAACGAAGGATTAAGTATCGACAACAGAACAACCCTTTATTACCTTGATATTCCTTTGTATTTAAAATACAGGTACAGATTTCGCAACTTAAATAAAATCTATTTTGGAGCAGGCCCCTTTGTTGGGCTGGGATTATTTGGAAATACGGAATACACCTATTCGTACCAGGAGTCTGATCCGACCACAAACAATGAAAGAATAAATTGGGGGACGAATCAGTACAATGATGATTACAAACGACTGGACTACGGCGTTACAGCTAAAATAGGTTTTTTAATGGATAGTGGTTTAAATCTATCGTTTTCTTACGATTACGGAATACCCAACATTGTTACCTTAGACGATATAAGAGAAGAAAAAACGAGGATAATGCGCGTATCGATTGGATATACCTTAAATTTGGATGACTAAAACTAATTACATCTAAGGTGAAACCTCAACGTGATAATCTTCCTGTTTACAGCCTTCACAATTTTAGTAAAGAGGCAAAAAAAAGCCAGCCATTCCAGGTGGAGCTTTTCGATGCCAACCGTCATTTTGCGGTAAAATACCCGCACCGCCACGATTTTTACGAAGTATTATACTTACTAAAAGGAAAAGGCCACCATATTATTGACGGTAATAAATATGAAATTAAGCCTCCGTGTATTTTCTTTATGTCGCCCGGACAGGCCCATAAAATTGAATTTTCGCAGGATATCGAAGGTTACATTTACATTTTCACGCCCGAATTTTATCTGATTACACAAAACAACCAAAACCGTTTAATCGAATTTCCCTTCTTCTTTACCATCCGTCAGGACAATCCGCCGTTAATCCTCGACAAAAAAGAGGATATCGATTTTTTTGAAATCCTTTTTAAAAAAGGAATTGCAGAAGTTGATAGAGAAAAAGAGAATTCTAATTCTGTGGAATTACTTCGATCAGTTCTCGATTTAATTTTAACAACGTGTGCCACACTTTATAAATCCGACGAACAGTCGTTAAAAGGAAAAGGGCACCTGGTTGTAAAAAAATTCTTTCAATTAGTGGAAGAGAATTACCAAAATAATCTGACAGTTGCACAATATGCCGATTTAATGGCTTTAACTCCCAATCATCTCACGCATACCGTTAGCCAGTTAACAGGAAAAACCTCCACTCAAATTATTAAATCGAAACAAATTCTTGAAATAAAACGCTTATTGGTGCACACTAACCTTAGCGTTACTGAAATTGCCACCCGCCTGAACTTTCCCGACCAAAGCTATTTTGCCAAGTTTTTTAAACGCGAAGTCGGAATCTCCCCTTTACAATACCGGGCAAAGTCGTTATAATATTCTTACAAATTAACAAGTCTTATTTTTAGTTAATTTACTGAAAATTAATTGTGTGATTTATCATTTTTAACTTCCTCTTAAAACACAATCCATGAAAATTACCTAAAAATCATGTAATTTTACATTTCTAATTAATGAATGTTTAGTTGTTTTGCATTGTACATTTTACTAATTCTGAAAAATACCGGAATAACAAATGTAATTTGTGTGAAACATGAACATAGAATGATTTATAACTAATAAAATAACAGATGGCAAATTATTTCAATTCAATTCCTTTAAGGATTCAGTTAGAGCAACTGGGAAAATGTGATTTTATGGACGAATCAGAATTCTCTGATGGCGTTAAAAAACTGGAAGGTAAAAAAATCGTAGTTCTTGGTTGTGGTGCACAAGGTTTGGCACAGGGTTTAAACATGCGCGACAGCGGTTTAGATATTTCGTATGCAATTCGCCAGGTTGAAATCGACGAAAAACAGATTTCGTACCAGAATGCTGTTGAAAATAACTTTGAGGTTGGTACATTCGAGGAAATGGTTCCAAAGGCTGATTTAGTATTAAATCTTACTCCTGACAAATACCATACTCCTGTTGTAAATGCTACCATTCCTTTAATGAAAAAAGGAGCTTGCCTTTCTTATTCTCACGGTTTTAATATTGTTGAAGAAGGAATGCAAATTCGCGAAGATATCACTGTAATCATGGTTGCACCAAAATCTCCTGCTTCGGAAGTAAGAGCTGAATTCTTACGTGGATTTGGAGTACCAACCCTTATTGCAGTTCACCGTGAAAATGACCCTAACGGCGATGGTTTGGAAATAGCAAAAGCTTATTGTGTAGGAACTGGTGGTCATAAAGCCGGTGTTCTTCACTCATCATTTGTTGCCGAAGTAAAATCGGATTTAATGGGAGAACAAACCATTCTTTGTGGTTTATTGCAAACCGGTTCAATTCTTTGTTTCGACAAAATGGTTGAAAAAGGAATCGACGCATCTTACGCATCGAAACTGGTTCAATACGGATGGGAAACAGTTACAGAAGCACTGAAATTGGGAGGTATTACTCACATGATGGATCGTCTTTCGAATCCGGCTAAAATTGAAGCTTTCAAATTAGCCGATGAACTGAAAGAAATTATGCGTCCATTGTTCGAAAAACACATGGATGACATCATGGACGGAACTTTCTCTTCAACAATGATGGAAGACTGGGCTGCCGGTGATAAAAATCTGCTTACATGGCGTGCAGCTACCGGTGAAACCGCTTTCGAAAAAACTCCGGCTGGTGAAATGGAAATCACTGAACAGGAATATTTCGACAATGGTACTTTAATGGTTGCTTTTGTTAAAGCAGGTGTTGAACTGGCTTACGACGTAATGTGCGAAACAGGAATCAAAGGCGAATCGGCTTATTACGAATCGTTACATGAAACTCCGCTGATTGCAAATACCATTGCTCGTAAAAAACTGTTCGAAATGAACCGTGTAATTTCTGATACAGCTGAGTATGGATGTTACCTGTTCGATCATGCATGTAAACCGTTACTGGCTGATTTCATGAGTAAAGTTGATACAAGCATCATTGGCAAGAACTTCAACGAAGGAAAAGATGCCCATGTTGACAATAAAGAATTAATCGAAATCAACGATAAAATTCGTAACAGTAATGTTGAAATTATCGGTGCTCAATTGCGTGAAGCAATGGAAGCAATGGAAGCGATTATATAATTAAACAGACGTTAATCATAATCTCAGTATGGCTCTGCTTTTTAGCAGGGCCATTATTTTTTTAAACCATTACAGAAATATTTTTCGTGGATAAATACTTTACGAGCAGAGGTAAAGTCTCCTATTGAATTGGATAAGCATAATTTCTTCTTTAACTTCGAATACAATTTAAAACCTTATCCAATGAAAGCCAATTTTAATATTATTTCCCTTTTAATTATCTGCCTGATCATATTTTCATGCACTTCCGGTAATAAACCCAAAATAAAAGAAGAGCCAGCTACTACCAATACGTTTATTCTGCCCGAAGGAGGAACTTTATTATTTAACGGAGAAGACCTAGAAGGATGGGAAATTACCAGGTTTGGTACAGAGGGGCCTGTACAGGTTTCGGAAGGTAAAATTGTAATCAACATGGGCGACGGATGCAGCGGAATTACCTGGACGAAAGATTTTCCAAAGGTAAATTATGAAGTGAATCTAGAGGCAAGAAGAACCGTCGGTAACGACTTTTTTTGTGGCCTCACTTTCCCTGTTAATGACACCTACTGCTCGTACATTGTTGGAGGATGGGGAGGCCCGGTAATTGGCTTAAGTTGCATTGACGGTATAGATGCGGGAGAAAATGAAACAAATACCATGAAACGACTTGACAAAAACGTTTGGTATAAAATAAAATTACAGGTTACAGACGATAAAATAATTGGATGGGTAGACGATGAAAAACTGGTTGACTTTTCGTATACCGACAGAAAACTCAGTATTCGACCAGAGGTTGAACTCTCAAAACCCTTTGGAATTTGCACCTGGGTTACAACAGCTGAACTACGCAATATTTGGATAAGAGAAATTGAGTAAACGATAATTCGCTGATTTCTCATTAAAAAAACAAAGAGTGTTCGCATTTTAACACATCTCATTCTTTTTTCAATCAATAGAATTATTGGACATTAGAACCACAGACCGGGTTATAGAAAAATTCTTACAGGAAGACACGTTTTTTAATTAAGGGCGCTCTTGTTATCTTAATAATAATCCATAAAAAAAGCCTGATTGAAACTTAATTCCAATCAGGCCTTCCCTGTTAAATGATAATTATATCGATAAAATAATTACCATCGTATAGTTACAATACTAATTATCTTCGTCATATTCTTTTTCAGGATCGAAACACCACATATCGTAGAAATAGTAGCTTGAGCTTCTTCCTGTTCCAACATAACCGTAATTGCCATAACCAAATCCAACGGCGTCGGTACGTGCAGTACCCTCAAAAGATGTTTTTTCAGCCCATAAATCACTACCCGGATCATATTCCCAAACATTATTAATCATGGAACCAGGACCACCTGTTACCAAATAACCTTTTCCGTTAACAGAAAATCCTACACCATCAATTCTGGCAATAGTAGTATAGTCGTCATCGTAACTGGCATCATCATCTGAAGCAGATATTTCACGTTTTTCAGTCCATGTTCCATTAGAAGAATCAAATTCAAACACGTCATCAAGATAAACTCCGTTATCCATACCTGATACAAGATATGCTTTTGTACCAATTACAAATGTAGCAGCACCTCTTCTACTTCTTCCACCATAAGAAGGAGTGATTTCTTCCCATGTATCTGATCCTGGATCATATGAGTAAAAATCATTATAATAACGTCCGTCGTATCCTGTTCCCACATATCCTTTTCCTCCGATCGCGAAACTAACTGCTTTATAGCGTGCTCCACCTAAAAAATCAGCAACTTGTTTCCATGTATCTGTTGAAGGATTATATTCCCAGAAGTCGCTCAACTCATCTTCTCCATCATAACCTGTTCCCACATAACCTTTACCATCTATACTAAATGCTACAGCGCCTGTACGGGCCGCACCAGGAAAATCAGCAATACTTTTCCAGGAATTACCTGTGATATCATATACTGAGAAAGCTGTTAACCGATCATCGCCATCGTAACCCGTGCCAAAATAAGCTTTATCGTCAATTACAAACATAACGCCGTCACTGCAAGGGAATCCATTATAAAAAGCGACTTCCCACCAGTCACCATCGGTTATTTCATCATCGTCATTATTACCACATGATGAAAATGCAAACATTAGTACGAAAAGGTAAATAAGAAATTTAGTCTCTGTAATCTTCATGACCTATATCAATTTATTTTTTGTTGAATTTCATTAAAATTTCCATACAAACCTAATTTACATATTAGTTATAAAAAAGGAATTTGGACTAAGGCGACAAATATATAGATAAAATCGAAATTTTTATCTATCAAAAAGGAAATGTGCCGGATTTCGTAATTTTTTCTAGTTAAAAACATTTAAAAAACGAATAAATCAGCCTCTTGTCTCCATTAAAAGCACATTGGTATATAATCTTTTCAGAAAAAACTTTTCCTTTTTTTTTTTGTGTCAGAAAACAGAATAAATTTGCAGAAATTTTGAAGAAGGGTATAATCTTTATACAATTTTGATTATTTATGCCTTTTGGTTATCTGCATTGGAAACAATTGCAGATAATTTTAACAGTAAACATTTATAAAGCATGAAAAACAAACTGATAATATTTATCACTGGTTTAATGTTATTCTTCTCCTGTCAGGACAAAGAAATTTTAACTTCACTGGGTGATAATTATCTTAATTCTCAAACTACTATTGCACTTGTTGACAGTATAACTGTGAACTTGTCTACTTTTATTATTGATTCTATTGGAACTTCCGGTACCGACTATATTATGGCAGGAAGTTATACCGATAATTATTTTGGTACGATGTCATCATCAAGCTATTTCCAGGTTGAAATGCCAAGTGTAACTGTTGATACAGATGAACTGTACGATTCTTTGGTTCTGTATCTGCCTTTCAGCGGCGTTTCATATGGCGACACATTAAAACCTCAGACAATAAATATTCATCGGGTTACCGAAGATATTGAAGAAGCCGATGATGAAAATTATATTTACAATACTACTTCGTTTACCTATGACCCAGATCCAGTTGGATCAATAACAGTAACTCCAAAACCAAATTTCCACGACAATCTCGAAATCAAACTGGATGATGAACTGGGTAAAGAATTATTGAAATTGTTAATCGATGATGAAGGCGAAATTGATAACAATACCGATTTCATGGAATTTTTCAGTGGTTTTGTTGCAGTGCCAGGCAATGAAAGTAATTCGCTTCTGTCGTTTAAAACTGATACTACTTTAAAAGCAGTTTTATACACACATCTTGTTAAACAGGAAAAATATGAGAAAACATACACCTTCGCACATTCAAGTACCTTAAACCATTCATGTAACATAACTGCCGATCAAACCGGTACAGGACTTGAAAACCTTACTACTCAAAAAGAAGAAATAGTTTCTTCACTATTGGGAAACAAAGCATATATTCAAGGTGGAATGGGAATTTTAACCAGAGCCGATTTTCAGAATATTTCGAAAGTTTTAGAAGTCGATCATAAAAACATATTATACCGTGCTGATCTAATCTTACGCCCGATTAAATCGAGCGAGAATGAAGTTCCTTTACCTGAAACACTGATCTTATATACAACCAATAAATACAATAACCTTGAATCGCAATTAACTGATGATGATGGAAACGCTGTAACATCAACACTTAATTACGATGAATTCTATCACGAAGATACTTACTACAGTTTTGATGTTACCAATTATATTTATGAGGAACTGTCAGATGGTTATGTTGAGCCTAATAGTGGTGTGATTATTTCAATGCCGGACGACGATTTCAGAGGAACCATGAATAGAGTAGTATTCGACACCCGTTCTAATTCACAGTACAGACCATACTTAAAATTGTATTATGTATTTTACGATTAGTATGGCCGAAGTTATCAACAAAAAAGAAACGAAAAATTAAAAAAATGAAGTTATACAATATAACGCTGCTGGTTACTCTGACTCTTATTTTCACAAGTTTGACTTCTTTCGGCCAGAATACAGTATCACCTTTATCTATATTTGGTCCCGGAGAAATTCAAAGTGGTGGTTTTGGCACCAACAAAGGTATGGGCGGTGCCGGCATTGCATTGGAATCGGGAAATTACCTGAATAACCTAAACCCTGCTTCTTATGCAGGAATGGATAGTTTAAAAATAATTGTTGAATTCGGACTTGAAGGGAAAGCTTACAACCTGAAAAACAACCGTATATCAGCAAATGGATTCGATGCTAACCTGGCTTATTTGGCAATGGGTTTTAAATATACGCCCTGGCTGGCTGGTTCATTTGGTTTTGTTCCATTCAGTAGTATCGGTTATTCTCTATACCGGATTAACACAATTGAAGGTATGAATTCTCAATATATTTCAAATTATACAGGTAATGGCGGTATTACTCGTTTTTACTATGCCAATGCTATTCGCTTATTTAATAACCTCTCGTTAGGAGTAAATATGTCGTATATGTTTGGAACGCTTAATCAGGTGGAAGATATACTTCCTACAGATTACGCACCTAATATTTCAATAGAGAGAAAGGATTATTTACATAGTCCTTATATTGATTTTGGATTACAATATAAATTTAATATCGCTAAAACAGACTATTCAATTGGATTAACATATGCTTTTGAGCAAAGCCTGAATTCGAAACATATTACTACTGTTTATAGCAGTTCAAATTCAGTAATCCAATCTACTTCAGAAAAGCTTGACTACCTGGTTATTCCTGACATTATTGGTGCAGGATTTGGGATGAAAGGCAGTAAATACATGATTGCTTTAGACTACACTTATCAAGGCTGGCAAGGGGTTGAATATCCCATGCAATATGAAGGTTTTAGGGATTCTCACCGCTTTGCGGGCGGATTGGAACTTAAGCCCTGGGATTTTAGTGCGATGAATAAGTTCTACCAAAACTGGACATACCGATGCGGTGTTGGCTACGAATCGTCGTTTATTCAGTTCAGCAGCAAACCGGTTACCAATAAAAATGTCACTGTAGGTGTTGGAATTCCTTTATACGGAGGTTTATCAAAAGTTGACTTTTCTGTTACAGGAGGACAATTTGGAACCACCGGAAGCAAAACAATGAAAGAAAGCTATCTGAAATTCAACCTTGGAATTAGCTTTAACGAACTAGCTTTCATTAAAAGAGTTATTGATTAGATTAACATCATAAAATATTCAAAATAGAAGAGCTTCGGTTATTATATCCGAAGCTCTTCTATTTTTTTGTTAAATCCAATACGATAACTTTCTCCAATAGGAATGTGCCTGTTCTGAATCATCACCTGGGTTTTATTAATGGCTTTAATATGATCTAAGCCAACGATATAAGACTTATGAATTCGTGAAAACTTTTCAGGAGGAAGATTTTGCTGTAATTTCTTTAATGAATTTAAAGTGATTACCGGTTTCTCCTTTTGCAAGGTATAAATCTTGATATAATCTTTTAATCCTTCAATATAAAGTATTTCATTAACCTTTATCATCAGATTTTTATAATCGGTTTTAACCAAAACATTTTTGTTATTGTTAGCCTCTACGGTTTCCACTTTGTGTGTTTCCTTTTTCTGATATAAGCGAAACAACTCGTATGCTTTATTTGCCGTTTTTAAAAATCGATCGAAACTAACCGGTTTCAATAAAAAATCGAGAGCATTCAAATTAAAAGCTTCAACTGCCAAACCCGGCGTTTGCGAAGTAAGTACAATAAATGGCCGTTGGTCGAGACTTTTAATAAAATCGATTCCCGAAACCCTCGGGAGTTCTGTATCAACAAAAATAATATCTATTGTATGGGTTTGTAGAATTTCATACGCATCGAAAACCGATGAACAAAAAGATACCAGGTTGAAATATGGAACCATATTTATAAATTCCTTTATTCGACTGTTTGCATGTGGTTTTTCAATCAAAATACAATTCATCATAATCTTATAAATTTAATACCTGTTTTGTGCCGGATACAGGGTAAAATATGAATACCGCAATTTAAGTACTAAAACAGGTTAAGGCTTGTTAACCGATTCTAAAAAACTCTAAGATGTTTTAAGAGGTGTTAAAGTTGCTTTTAATATTATAAAAAGGAAGCCCTGTTCAACAACAAGGCTTTCCTGCAAATTAATAGTTATCTATGCGAAAGACTTCTATCTTATAAATCTAATACAGGTAATTACACTTCTCCCCTCCTTATTGAATACCCTTTTTTCGTTTTTTCTGATAAATACTCATAAGAATACCTACACCTTTTAGGCTGAAACAAATTATGTTTTCTAAGGCAATTCTAAAACTTTCAAACAGGCACAAACCTTTTAAGTAGCAACTTGGCGGGATACCACAGATATGAAAAAGATGAGCGTGATTGTATAATCTTACTTCAAAAACAAGAATTAGAAACGAAAATTAACGAAAAAATTAAAAGTAAGTTCCTGTGCCTTTACAAGAGTAGTTTCGTTCACTTCCCTTCCCTGTATATTAAAATTACGCACATAAACATCGAGGTAATTTTCGGTATTGAATACATTCAGTATCGAAACCCCGGGCTTTATATTAATCTTTTTAATATTAAAGTTGTAGTTCAACGATAAATCAACCCTAAAATAATCAGGAAGTCGTTCGTATTCCCTTATGGTGTTAAAATTCTCATCTTTGGTAGTTGACAGAATATAAGGATGCCCGGTATTGTATACCATTAATGTAGAAAAGTTCCATTGGTTGAGGTCGTATAAATTTGTCCATTTAAGCTCGTGAGTTTGGTCGAACAATGCCGGAATATTTTCTCCATTATTAATTTCGGAAAAATTACGGGTTGACTTACTTAAAGAATATGCTACCCAACTGGTAAAGTTAGTATTTGTATATTTTGCCAGAAAATCAATTCCATATGCCTCGCCCGGACCGGAAACAAACTTACTTAAATTTGGATTTATAATATCGCGGATCATATCTCCGCCTCCCGGCCTGTTATCTGGATTAATATGAAACAGGTATTCCTGTAACCCATTAGCCTTTTTATAGTAAGCCTCCAGGTCGAAAAACAGCTTATTCTTTTCGAAACTCGCCCCAATTATGTAATGGTTCGACGAAACCACTGGATTAACACGACCATTGGCAATGACCCAGAAATCGCGGTTATAGCCATAGGTTTGCTCTGATGTTGATTTATTTAAGAACTGATAATAACGTCCGGTTGCTAGTTTCAGCAAGAATTCTTTCGAGAGATTATAACTCGCTGAAAAACGCGGTTCAAAATAAAACTTACCGGTATTGTCGAAATAATTTAAACGGACACCCGGTTTTATATACAAATCTTTCGTCAATTTTATTTTATCCTGAAAATAAGTGGTGTAAAGCATAGCACCACTGTTAAGTTCACTGTAAATAAAATCGTCATTTGCCTCTTTCAGGTATTTGTATTCGTTGTATTTTGTTAATAATCCAAACTCAAAAAAATGGTTTTGATTGAGCGAATAAGCATTTTGAAATGAGACAAAAAAATCTGACAATTTATTATCTTCCTTATCGTTAGTTTCGTGTTCTGGATTTAACTCCTGATCGTAATCGTAAAAACTGGTGTTATTGTTATACACATTATAATAACCCGAATATCCAAACTGAAGATTTGTAAAATACTTTGATCCTAATTGTTTTTTCCACGATACGCCCATTCCGTAATTTCCCCATTTATTTGTATCGTCGGTACTAATAACTGTCGACTCCTTTTGCGAGGTGTTTGAACTATTTAAATAGTCTTTTGCCCCATAAATACTAAATGAAATATTCTCATTGTCGTTGGGTGCCCAGGTAAGTTTGGTGTTAAAATCGCTAAAATAGAATTCAGGTTTTATTGTATTCTCTCTATCGGGAGAAGAAGCAGGTTGCGCAAATTTATCAGCAAGAATGGCATCGGTAAGCCAGGTTGAATACAAATCGGAATAAGCTCTTCTTGCAGCTGCAACAAGGGTTAACTTTTTTGACAAAGGTATTTCTGCTGTCAGGTTTCCACTAATCAGGTTTATTCCACCGTAAATTTCTGTTTTCGATTTATTCCCTGTTTTTCCTGTTATATCTACAATTCCAGAAACTCGTTCGCCATAGCGGGCGTCAAAACCTCCTTTATAAACCTGAATATCTTTTATAACATTTGGATTTATAGCAGAGAACACGCCAAAGAAATGATCAAGATTATACAAAGTAAATCCGTCGAATTTAACCAGGTTTTGATCTGCAGAACTTCCGCGAATATTGAGTTGCGAAGAATTCTCCTGCGCACTTATTCCCGGTAGAAATTGCAAAGCCCTGAAAATATCAGTTTCGCCATAATTGGGAAGATCGGTAAATCTTCTCGGATTAAAAGTAAAATGTCCTGCTTCGTTGGTGTTTCGCAACATCTCCAGGTTATCGCCTTCAACATTAATGGTGGTAATATTTTGGGCTTGTTGTTTAAGTCCAAAAAGCAAAACATCATTTATTTGGGTAACATCAACAATGGAATCGAATGATTGATACCCCAAATATTTAACCTGAAAATACGATTGGGGAATGTTATTTACACTGGCCGTAAAAGTACCGTCAACCGTAGCCGGTAAAAACTGGTTATTATCCCAAATATAAATAGAGGCGTAAGGCAAGCGTTCGCCAGAGGTTACATCGTATACAACTCCTGAAATCCTTTTCTTTTCAATTCTTTCACGCCTGGCATCCGGAATCGATTTAATAATCAACCACGTATCATGTTTGTATCCCGAAATATAATCAGTCCCGTCAAGAACTTCCGCCAATACTTCTTCTATGCGATCGGAATCAATGGTTTTCGAAATGGTAAACCGTTCCAAACTTCCGGCGTCAAAAGCAATTCTTAATTTTGCTGTTCTGGCAACTTTTAGCAGAGCCTCAGAAACCGGCGTATTATTAAAATCGAAATGTAATTGCTGAGTATATCCAACAACTGAGACCGACAGAAAAAAAACAAATAAAGAAAGGACTTTACAAAAGTTATTTCTTTTCTGATATTTTAATTTTTCTATCCTTAACCTCATAGCTTAACTCCATTGGAATACAGACAATGTCTAATGCATCATTCAAATTTTCATTTGAAAAATCGATGGTTGCCTTACGCAAACCATTTCCTTCAAATTTAATACTTACATCGAACTGTCTTTCGAGCTCGGCAAAAATAATGTCGAGTTTTGTATCTTCAAAATGGGAGATACCATCCTTCCATGAAATCGTATTTATTATTGATTCTGATTTGTATTTAACTAATCCGGAATTACTTAAACGCACCCATTCTCCCGGAGTTATAATTTGTTCCTGTTTATTAGCCGTTACTCTAACCTTTCCAGTGATACAGCTTACCCAAAAGTTATTGTCTCTCGAAAAAACATTTAGTTGAGTACCTAATATTTCAACTGTTCCGTTTTTTGTTTTTATAACAAATTCATCGCCTTTCTTAACATTAAAATAGGCTTCTCCTTTTAACGCCAGGTATCGGTTATCGTTAAACTTATTTTTATCCCATTTTAATTTCGAATCTGCATTCAGCGTTACTTCTGTTCCATCAGGCAGAACTACTTCCGCTGTTTCGGCATACGACGTTTTTAATTGTTGTGCAGAAAGCATTTGTGGCACAACTCTAATTGTAATAAGGAATATTAACACAGCAGCAACAGCAGCTGCATATCTCGTCCATTTAGGGTATAATTTACGAACCGATGCTTCTTCAACAGCCTTGCCTAGGATCGAGTCCAAAACTTCATTTTGTGGTTTTCCAGCCGGTGACTGCATTCCACTGGCCATTGTCAGGATTTTTTCTTCGGTACTCATTTCCCTGAACTGTTGCGGCGTAATGTTGCTTTTGGAATTACTTTGCATCCTTTTAAATTTTATATTCTATCGTTTTTTTCAATCCATCCAGTGCATTTTTCATCCGTTTCTCAACGGCCTTCACACTGATATCTAAATTCTCTGCAATTTGGTTATATGTAAAACCATCAATTCGGTTCATCAAAAAAACAGTTCGCTGCTTTTCGTTTAAAGAACCTATTGCATTCTGCAGCTTATCGTTAAATTCTTTAAGCTCTAACTCAAACTCAGGCGAAACGCTATCAAATTTATGCTTGTAGTTATTAGCAAACTCAAACACAATTTGCTGGTGTTCGAACCTGTTTTTACACAGGTTACCGGCTATGGTGTAAAGCAGCGATTTAATTGTTTCCTTTCTCATTTCGCTCCTCTTTTCCCATATCTTGGTAAATGCATCCTGTGCAATATCCTCAGCCACTTCAATATCGCCTACTTTATAATAAATAAAGTTTTTTATGGGCTGATACATTTGGTTAAACAACTCTATAAAATCACTCTTTTCAAAACCTGGCATAAAAACATTTTTCGGAAAACAGTTCTATTAAATAATCTTCACCTACTATACAGATCAGCTATAATTTACCCTACCGATTGCAATTATCATGAAAAAGAAACTCAAAAGCACCTAATTCTTTTAAGGCTCATTAGGTTACAATTCAAACACTGTTTAAATGTTCTAACCTTTTTGATTCTTCGAATCAATTCATTCAGAAATATATATAAAAAAACCCGAAAGCAGAACTTCCGGGCTGATTACTGCATATCGTAAATCATAAAGCTTAAGTCAATTCTTTTTCAATAAATCCACCCAGCTTCACGTATTTTTCGTACACCTTTTGATATTTTTCCACATTTTCAGGAATTGGATAATAAGTCTTTTCGAAACCTCCACCCATTTTTTCCTGTGCCACGCTTAACTTATCGTAAACACCGGCGGCAACAGCGGCAGCCATTGCAGTACCTAAAGCACAAGCCTGTTCCGACGATGCCACTTTAATAGGCATATTCAATACATCGGCAACAATTTGCATTACCAGCGGCGATTTTTTGGCCACACCACCCAATGCAATTACTCCGTCTATTCGTACTCCTTCAGAGATAAAACGATCGTTAATTGCCTTTGAACCAAAAGCAGTAGCTTCAACAAGGGCTTTAAAAATACGAGGCGCATCAGAACCAAGATTCAAACCTGCAATAGCTCCTTTCAGCGCCTGGTTGGCATCGGGAGTGCGGCGGCCGTTCATCCAGTCGATGGCAACAATGCTGTTATCGTCGATAGCCAGTTTCGAAGCTTCCTCGCTTAATTTGGCAATAATTTTATCCGATGTTTCGTCTATCAGTTTTTGTTTGGTTTCCTCATCAATGAGTTCGGTTTCAACCAAAACATTTTTCAACGGCCATTCGAGTACACGCTTAAACCAAGCGTAAATATCTCCAAAGGCCGACTGCCCGGCTTCCAGTCCCATCATTCCCGGAACGATTGAACCGTCAACCTGCCCGCAGATTCCGTTTACCAGCTTGTCTTCCACTTCTTCCATGGGTGCAATCAACATATCGCAGGTTGAAGTCCCCATTACTTTTGAAACGTAATAAGGTTCAATCTGAGCACCAACGGCTCCGAGGTGAGCGTCGAAAGCCCCTACTCCAATTACTACATCGGTTGAAAGGCCCAGTTTCGCGGCCCACTCTTCGGTCAGCGTACCAGCCGAAACATCGCAGGTAAAAGTTTCTTTAAACAAGCGGTCTTTTAAACCGGCCAGCATGGGATCAAGTTCGGTTAAAAATTCTTCCGAAGGCAAACCACCAAAAGCTTCGTGCCACATGGCTTTATGACCAGCAGCACAACGACTTCTTTTTAACGTTTTTGGATTGGTATTACCGGTTAAAATAGCCGGAATCCAGTCGCAATGCTCTACCCATGAGTGAGCAGCGCGGTACACACCCGCATCTTCGCGAATAACGTGTAAAAGCTTAGCCCAAAACCATTCTGAAGAATAAATTCCACCTTCGAACTTGGTAAAATCAATAGCCCATTTTTTTGAAAGATGATTAATTTCATCGGCTTCTTTAACGGCGGTGTGATCTTTCCAAAGCACAAACATGGCGTTTGGATTTTCTTCGAATCCAGGTGTTAATGAAAGTGGTGTTCCGGTTTCGTCAACAGCAACCGGAGTCGATCCGGTGGTGTCAACAGAGATACCTACCACATTCTCGGCAACTCCTTCGGGAGCTTGTTTTAACGCTTCCACAACCGTGTACTCCAGTCCTTCCAAATAATCTTTCGGATGTTGGCGGAACTGGTTATTTGGTGCGTCGCAGTATTTGCCTTCTTTCCAACGCGGATATTCAAAAACCACACTGGCCACTTCTTCACCGTTTTCGGTGTTGACGATTAACGATCGAACCGAGTCCGAACCGTAATCCAATCCTATGGTATATTTTGACATGTTTTTTTGATTTAGTTTTGAAATGGAAGCCGACTAGCTTAAAAACAATATGCTAACCAACTTCCTATTCTTTGTTCATACTTTAATTATAAACTATTTTTGTCCGTAATAAGCATCTTTACCATGCTTTCGCAAGTAATGTTTATCCAGCAGAAACTGATCGATTTCAGCAGCCGGATTAAGCTGCAACGAAGTATGTGCCATCCGTGCAACTTCTTCCATAACCTTAGCATTATGAACCGCATTGTCGGCACTTTTCCCCCAGGAGAACGGTCCGTGATTATTAACCAACACTCCGGGAATAGCAACAGGATCTAGCCCTTCAAATGTTTCTACAATTACATTTCCGGTCTCCACTTCGTAGGCAGTATTTACCTCATCTGCTGTCAGTTTCCGGGTACAGGGAATTGGGCCGTAGAAATAATCTGCATGGGTTGTTCCCAATGCAGGAATACTTTTGCCCGCCTGCGCCCAGCTGGTGGCCCATGCCGAATGTGTATGTACCACTCCTGAAATACCTTCAAAAGCTTTATAAAGCACCAGGTGTGTTGCCGTATCGCTCGATGGATTCAGATCACCTTCAACCACATTGCCTTCGAGATCTACAACAACCATGTCGCTGGCTTTCATATCATCGTACGAAACGCCGCTGGGTTTAATAACCACCAGGCCTTTTTCGCGATCGATGGCACTTACATTTCCCCAGGTAAAAATTACCAGGTCGAGTTTTACCAAATCGAGATTCGCTTTAAAAACCTCTTCTTTTAATTGCTCAAGCATAACTTATCTAATTTTTATTCTACCAGAAATAGATGTAAAATGCAACTGTTAATCCAAGGATAATTGCAGTATGAAAAACATCCCAGCCATTCCAGCTGGCACGGGTAGCAGCTTTTTGTTCGGGTGTTGAAGTTCCGAATACCAAACCCTGAATTTTTTCCTGGCTGGGAGCTTCGGTAACCAAACTTACCCCAACAACTACGATCATACATACCAACAACATCCATCCGCAGAAGAACAGCCAGTTGGTATCGAAAAATACCGTTTTAAATAAGCTGTCAGCAGCACCCTGCACATTTTCGTAATACACTTTAGCTCCTAATCGGGTAATACCAATTATAAAACCAGACATCAGTCCCCAATATCCTCCTTTGGCTGAAGCACGTTTCCAGGTTATACCCAGCAAGAATGCTGCAGCGATTCCCGGAGCCAGGACAGATTGTACATCTTGCAAATATTCATACAGAACACTACCGATACTTCGCATGATCGGAATCCATAAAATACCGAGAATTACGATAACCACCGTTGCAACCTGACCAATTTTTACGAGTTTCTTTTCCGGTGTTTCCGGTTTGAATCGCTTATAGAAGTCGATGGTAAACAACATGGCCGAAGAGTTAAACAGCGATGCCAGCGAGCTCATCAGAGCAGCCAGAATTCCACATACCACAAGTCCCTTAATACCTGCAGGCAGCAACTGTGCTACCAAAGACGGGAAAGCAGCATCAGCACTAGGCAATTGATACAATTCTCCGTTCAACATAACATTACCTTTTGCACTCATTGCATAAGCAATCATACCCGGAATAAGGAAAAGAAATACCGGTAATAATTTCAAATAAGCACCAAAAATTGTTCCTCTACGGGCATGTGTTTCATTTTTACCCGATAGTACCCGTTGTACAATAAACTGGTCGGTACACCAATACCAGAAACCAATTATACTGGAACCAACTAAAGCACCCAGCCATGGAAAATCAGGATCGCGATTATCTCTGATCAGGTTAATCATACTATCGCCATATTCGTTTACTTTGGTAGCACCTGCAATTTCGAGAACCTGATCCCAGCCGCCAACGGCTTTTAAACCAAGCACCACAATTACCAGCGATCCACCAAGCAAAATCGGCGTTTGAAGTACCGATGTATATAACACTGATTTCATTCCTCCAAAAATGGTATAAAGTGCCGTTAACAATACAAGCCCAATGGCTGAAATCCAGAAGAAATCTATTCCCCACATGGTTTCAATGCCGAATACCTGTTGAAACACCAAACCACCGGCATATACAGTTACCGCAACTTTTGTAAGCACATAACTCACTAAGGAGATTAATGACAAAACAGTTCTGGACTCTTTGTTATATCTGCGCTCCAAAAATTCGGGCATGGTTAACACCATACTTCGCGAATAAAACGGTACAAATACCCAACCCAGAATTAATATCATCCACCCCTGAATTTCCCAGTGCGCCATGGCCATACCACTTGATGCACCGGCACCGGCTAAACCAATAAGGTGTTCTGATCCAATATTAGAAGCAAAAATTGAAGCCCCGATCGCAATCCATGAAGCATCTCGCCCGGCCAAAAAATAGTCGCCAGAAGTTTCCTCTTTCTGACTTAAAACCCAGACAATTATTCCAATAAGTGCAGCACCGAACAGGCCAATTACAATCCAATCTAGTAGTTCCATAAAAGTTGATTTATTTTTGATTTAGTTGAAACTATAGTCCTTTTGCCAAATGATAATACAGGTCGTTCCAGCGTAATTCTTTCTTGAATTCAGGAATAGTTGTATTATTATCGATTACTACTGCTTCGATTCCGGCAATTTCAGCAAAATCTAATAAGTTCTCAACACTTAAGTCGTAAGAGAAACTGGTGTGGTGAGTACCACCTGCCAAAATCCATGCAGCAGCTCCAACTTCGAAGTTTGGTTGCGGAATCCAAAGCGCACTTGCAACCGGTAATTTCGGAAGATCTTTTGATTCGATACAATCAACAGCATTGATAATCATACGGAAACGACTTCCCATATCTACTACGGTAGCAGCAACACCCGGTCCTGTTTTACTTTTGAAAATAACACGGGCAGGGTCGTTTTTACCGCCAATCCCCAAAGGAAGCACATCAAGGGTTGGTTTGCCATCGGCAATTAACGGACAAACTTCCAACATGTGAGCTTGTAAAATTGAACTGTTTTCTCCGTCAAAATTTAATGTATAATCTTCTAAGAAAGAACATCCTTTATAATCAGGCATTCCCTGGCTCATAAACCACATGGTACGATATAAAGCAGATGTTTTCCAGTCACCTTCGGCACCAAATCCATATCCATCAGCCATCAAACGCTGCGAAGCTAATCCTGGCAATTGATCGATACCTTCTAAGTCGTCGAAGTTTGTAGTGAAAGCTTTCGCACCTTTTGCTTCTAATAAGCGGCGCAATGCAATTTCAATTTTAGCTGCGTGAGCCACCTGCTCGCGATCTTTTCCTCCTTCTTTACAGCTATCTACAAAGTTATAATCTGCTTCATACACTTTTACCAATTCAGCAACTTCTTCATCGGTAACTTCATTTTGTACCGCAACAAGTTCTGCAATAGGACAGTAATCAACGTGATAACCGAAAACTCTTTCAGCATCTACTTTATCTCCGTCGGTAACTGCTACATTATTCATTTGATCACCAAAACGCACAATTAACATGTCGCGCGAATCGGCCCAGGCAGCAGCAACACGCGCCCAAGAAGAAATCTGCGCAACAGTTTTTGGATCTTGCCAGTGACCAACAACTACTTTAAGGTTGTATCGCATGCGTGCAGTAATGTGACCGAATTCTCTGTCGCCATGTGCACTCTGATTCAGGTTCATAAAATCCATATCGATTTCGTCCCATGGAATTTCTTTATTATACTGCGTGTGTAGGTGCAATAAAGGCTTATTTAATTCCTGCAAACCATGAATCCACATTTTTGCAGGAGAAAAAGTGTGCATCCAGGTAATAACACCAATACAGTTATCGTCACTGTTGGCATCTTTGCAAATACGGTGAATTTCTTTCGATCCAACACCGGTAGGTTTAACAACAACCTTTACCGGAATTTCTGAAGAAGCATCGAATGCTGCGGCAATTTCTTTTGAATGTTCTGCAACCTGCTCCAGGGTTTTAGGTCCGTAAAGGTGTTGACTACCAGTTACAAACCAAACTTCCATTTGTTCTAATGTAGTGTTCATAAGATACGATTTTAAATGTATTTTAAACGTTTATATTAATTGACAAAAAAATATATCAGACCTTTACAATCCGGTCTAAGCCCTTCTCAATATGTTCATTTTTGCATCGGTAGAAAAATGCTCCTTTCTTCGATTCAGAGGAATCTTTCTCATTCAACCGTTCGAGTACGTTCAGAGACAATATTTTCTTTCTGAAATTACCGGGATCAAATTCACGCTGAAAAATTGCTTCATAGAGTTTTCTTAACTGCAACAAGGTAAACTTATCTGATAAGAGCTCATTCCCAAGTAAACGATCACCGGCCTCCTGCTGCAATTTCACAAGTGCTTTTTCAACCATACGCCCATGATCGAAGATTGTTTCAGGCAAAGTTGATATAGGCCACCAATGTGCACCGTATTCTCTAACCCGTCCCTTATCATGCTCGTCCATCCTGATAAGCGCATAATAGGCAATACTAACAACACGCTCATCCGGTTCACGATCAGGATCAGTAAAAGTACTTACCTGCTCTAAAAAGATATCTTCAAGTCCGGTGGTTTGTTTTAGAACCCTTTTGGCCGCATCATCCGAAGATTCATTCTCCTGAACAAATCCTCCCATAAGCGACCACGCACCTTTCGATGGCTCAAATCCCCTGGGGTATAACAGAAGACACAATTCGCCCTCGTTATATCCAAGAATAACACAATCAACCGCAACAAAATATTTTGGATGTTTTTCGTAATGTTTCATATTTCAAAACAAAACTATAAAAGTATTTTTAACTTTTATTCGTATTTTCTAACTAAAATAACAAACATGTTGCAAAACATTTTGAAGAACGATATCATAAAATCCAAGTTAGTCAATTCAAAAGTGAATCTATATAATCATCAAACTAAAACTTACATAAACCCCTTAAAATAAGGACACCCATTACAAGAAGGCTACCATCCAACACTTAAAAATGTTAAAACTTTTTAAAAGAACAACAAAACAATTCTTCATCACACAAACTTAAAAGTATTAAATACCATTAATAACACAAAAGGGGTACACCACAGCATTTAAAAAAGCGTAACAGTATTGACTTTTAACACATTATGAAGTAATTTAGCATATCTAAAAACAACCATTAAATCGAAAATAAGAGTTTAATCCTATGAAACACGTTGTCATTCTACTTACTGTTGCCATTATAACCCTGGCAATAATGTTTGCTCTTTACCGCCCCGATTTGCTGGAAGATATCTGGTTATGGATTATCGGACTTATCGGACCAATTATCGCTTTTATCCAACGTATTGTTGGATCAATCCAATCGTACCTTAAACAACTAGAAAAGAAAAACGATGACAAAAACTAAACCCGACACAAAAGTCTCGCCTCAGACCAATAAATTAAGCAATTGGCAAAAGCTGAAAGAAAGAGCACTAGACTCAAACCCAAGTTACTGGCTTATGGGTGGCGTAATTCTTCTCTTTCTTGTTTTAATGATTATTGGCACATTAAAAATAATGAACCAGGGAGATATTTCAGTTCAACTATATAAAGCTTTTGCTTTTGGAATGATAATGATCTGGATATGTATCTTCATCTGCTATTTTATTTGGGCGGTGTATTTTTATAACTTCAATTACGGTTTTTCGAGAAAAGATTGGAAAAAAATTGATGCTGCGAAAGAAAACCGGTCGAAAGGCAATTTCTTCAGGCAGGAAGATATTGATGAAGAACCCAAATACAATCCTTACAAAGATCAAACCTTTGGACTCCCCGGAGGCACGGTTCGCGGAATGATTGCATTCACCCTTTTATTTGGATCAATTGCCATGCTGATAGTTAGTTTCGGGATGGAAAACAAAGTGGAACCCAACAGTTTTTTTATTGATCAGTTCGACTTTTTTAAAAAAGCCTTTCTAATGATGATTGCATTTTATTTTGGCACTCACTCATTAAAATACCTGAAACCAAACGAACCGCAACAGGCGGGTGATAATTCGTCATCAGAAAATGTTAACAATGACAATAAAGCGAATTCACAACCATTTGTGGTTATTCAGCCCGAAAGCAACGAAGATCCGGATGAAAATGATGAAATGCCGCCTATTTCTGCAATAGATCCAATGGCGCCAAAAGGCTAAATCATGAAAAAAATAATTTATATTATTTCCTTTCTCCTAATCCTTTGCTTATTGGTATCGTGTAACAATAAGCGGGCCCTGGTAGTTGGAAAAATTCAAAAAGCATCCAAACTGGCGACATCGGAATTTACAGTTGACAAGCTGGTTTTTGGAGTTAAAAACAAACGAATTTTATGGGTATTCAAATTAAATGAAGCACAATTTCTGGCCAAATCGCAGGCTACCATAAAAGCCGGCATTAACCTGGAAAAGCTTAAAGAAGAAGACATAGAAATAGTCCAAAACAGAATTAGCATAACACTTCCTCCGGTTGAGGTGCTGAATTTTTCGTACCCTCCGGAATCCTTCGAAAAAATTGAATTCCTGACTTCTGACGCTTTTTCGACAAAAATTAACCTCGAAGACCAGGAAAACTTTTTCAGGGAGGCTGAAATTGACATCAGGAATAATCTGAAATACATGGGAATAATAGAAACTACGCAACAAAAGACACGAACTATGCTTGAAGCCATGTTGCGCAACCTGGGATACACTGAAATTTATATCAACTTCAAGGAAGGGCAACTGATTCCTGAAGTGGAAGAGTTACTGGAATTAACACAATCGTAAATACATCAAATGATAGCCTGGCTACTAAAAAACTGGAAACTATTTGTCGACATTGTGGTGGTGGTGACGGCAATCGTTCTGTTTAGTATGTTCGATCCGTTTGGAGTATTCAGCAAGCGCACACTAAAAAGTACAGCCACCATACTTTCTGGTGTTAAAAGTATAGGTGAACTGGTAACGGCCGAATATTACGGAGAAGTCATTTCAAGTCTGCACGGAACCCAGGTTTACGATTTAAAACCTGACATTCTTTCGCAGGAATTCGAAGACTGCTTCATTGAAATTAAAAGCCAAATTGTAAACGATATTCTCAATGAACTCGGAGAACAAACGGAACTAACAAAAAGACAAATCAAAAGACTTACAAAGAAAGTAACCGAAGAAAATTATTTTTCTGAAATAAAAATCAAATACAATAACAACCACATATACAATCATTTAATCACATTTCTATGTGTAAAGAATATTCGTAATAAGACATCGGCTTTTTACGATAAAAAAAGCGTGAATCCACTTAAAAGCAAAGCTTCTAATCAAATTGCCGGAATCTTATTAAATGAAACTTTAAACATTTTAAAAGAACTTTCGGAAACCGATAGAGCAGTTAATGATGCAGCCTTTTCCCAGCACATTTATTTACTTCCACCCTACTTCAGCGAAATCATCGAATTTCATTATAACCTGAATGAAGAGGATATTAAAAAGCCACGGCACGATATAGTATTTATTGGCCGAGGATGGGTGAAAGCCGGCTTTAAGTTCAAACAGCTCAACAAATCAAATTTTTATTATGACGAAGGAAAACATGTCATTCATTTTTTTGGGTTGTCGCCGGAGATACTCGATAACGATATAAATCCCTGGTTTATCCCTGAAAAACGTATTAAAGGTTTCGAACTGGTTGACTTCTATCAGAAAGCAACTTTCGAGGAAGCTAAAACCGTAAAAATAAGATGTAAACAGGAATTGCTCGACCAGGCCAGAAACGCAGGAATTCTGGAACAAGCCAAAATAAACGGAACAGAATCGCTGCAGAACTTTTTCGCCCTGCTTACCGACACTCCCGATCTGCAAGTCATATTCCACGATATTCCATACAAGAGTGAGCTTAACATTATTAAAGCCGATTCGCTGATAACAGTTAAGGAAGCACTCCTAATCGATTCCATTATATCGAGGGAAACAAAAAAAATATCACATGCCATCTCTCCTGAAAAAGAGCAATACATTGAACAACTGGCAATTTTTATGAATCAGTTTGAAGGAACCTGGTTTGTAAGAAAAGGAATTCCATTTCATCATTATATGATCGAGGCTGCGAAAGTGTTACACCATAAACGTTTTATCACGCCAGACGATAGTCTGTTTATTTGTACTGTTCGGGACACCATTCGAACGAATAAAAGTGTAACTCCGCCGGCACTAACAACCAACTATTTGAAAAAGCTGGAATACGAAAGTTACTACCCCGTGTTTGTGAAGCAGTTTAACGAAATGCTAAAATTTTTGGAAGAAGAAATAACGGTTATGGATGATTTCAGAGAAGACACACTTACACTAACACCAACACAGTGTGCTGTTCTGAATCTTAATTCAGTTTTCTTTGACTTCGATACAATCTATAATCAGAATAATTTCAACATAATAGACTTTATAAAGGTCAAGCATAAAATCCCGCGTAAATTTGCATTCACCGACTTTCAATATCCCGATTTTTCTATTCCAACTGGTGCGCTCGATACCATTTCAATAATGAATCTGAAAAGCGTTGATTTACTGTTTAACTCTCTTCGACAGCACATGGACCTGGAAACGCAGGATTCAATATATAATTCTCTAAGAAAAAGTGAATTAGACACTATTATCAACTTCAAATCAGAAGAAATAAAACTTGAACTTGAAAAAGAACCTGCACGAAAATTAGCAAGAGGTATCCAGAAATTTTTTGGTAAAAATTAAACATTATCATCATGATTAAAAACCACTATATTTTAGAATTAAAAACAGACAAGTCATACGTTAAATTGGGACAAAACAACGACGACGATGTTCGAAAAGTACAGGAATGGCTTAACCTCTGGAAATATTATAAAGCCGACTGGAATATAACAGTTGCCATTGATGGTGATTTTGGGGAACATACTCTTGCGGTTGTGAAAGCATTTCAAAAATTTCAGGGACTAAAAGATGACGGTATAATTGGAAATAAAACATGGAGGGCACTCACTGAACCTATGCGACTTGCTTTTACCCGAATTAATGAAGATTTAAGTCTGAAAGACCTGATTGTAAAATATGCCGAATTACACCTGAGCTCTTCACCGCGTGAATTCAGACAAAACGAAGGCCCATGGGTGCGGGCATACATGGATGGTCACGAAGGTAAGAACTTCCCGTGGTGCATGGGATTTGTTCAAACTGTAATTAATCAGGCCATTTTTACACTTGGCCAGCAGTTCGACGACTATTTGCCTCTCACATACAGTTGTGACGTGGTTGGCGAGCATGCATTAAAATACAAAACTCTAATCAGAAACGAAGAATTACCGAAACGAATTTCAGAAGTTAAACCCGGCGACGTTTTTATGAATGTTAAAACTGCCCGCGACTGGACACACATCGGAATTATAACACGAGTTATTAAAGAAAAAAATAAAAAAGATATCTGCTGGTTCGAAACCATTGAAGGAAATACCAATGATGAAGGAGCGCGCGAGGGCTACGAGGTCTGTCGGAGGAGAAGAAATTTCAGAACAAAAAATATTGATGTCGTTAAAATTGAAAAAGTTAAATAAACCAATCTACTGACATCTTTAAGACTGCAATTGTATCTTATCTCTCTAACCTTTTTAACACATTATCCTTATAACTTCGGCTAATGGGAATTTGTTTATTCCCTATTTCTATTAATTCTGCGGTAAAAGAATCAATTTCATTAATGGCAATAATAAACGAGCGGTGAACCCTTAGAAAATCCTGCTGCGGTAATTTGGCTTCTATACTCGATATGGTTTCGCGGGTAACCACTGTTTTATCAGCAAGATGAATTTTGATGTAGTCGGCCAGGCTTTCAATAAAAAGAATATCGGGAAAATTAATTTTGATCATTTTCCGGTCAGCACGAACAAATATCGATTCACTTTTTTCCTGTTCAATCTCAAGCGACACTACTTCGGGTAATGACTGATTCTCATTCAGATACTTATTAACTCCCTGTAACAGTCTTTCAAATGAAATGGGTTTTAGCAGGTAATCAACTGCCTGCAAATCGAATCCGTCAACAGCATACTCGCGGTAGGCCGTAGTAAAAATAATTTTAACATTTTTGTTAATGGACCGGGCAAAAGAAAGCCCCGAAATTTCAGGCATATTTATATCGAGAAAAATGAGGTCGACTTTTTGAGTACTGATTACATTAAACGCTTCGATGGCATTTTTACACAAAGCCACCACTTCGATGGTTTCGATTTTTGCTAGGTGGTTCTCCAAAATCTCGCGGGCCATCGGTTCGTCGTCAACTACAATACATGAAATCTTTCTACTCATCTTCACCAGGTTTTACAATTGTTCTCAAATCGCTTATCACTAACTTTGTGCTGTATTTTTTATTCTTAATCTCAGAAAACAATTCGTAATTACCGGGGTAATTTAAATCGAGCCGCTTTTTAATATTTACCAGTCCGAGCCCACCGTTTTGCGGTTCTTCGTTTCGTTCAACAAACGAGTTTACAACTTCAAATTCGAGCCGGTTATTTTCAGCTTTCAAATCGATGCTGATATGCAAATACCCATCCACCAGATCGCCGTGTTTAAAGGCATTCTCAACAAATGGAATGAGCAACATGGGAGCCACCTGAATTCCTTCATTCACTTCGGTTGACTGAAATTCAACCCGTAAAGTATCCTGAAAACGGATTTTCTCCAACTCGATGTACTCACGAATATGCAACATTTCTTCTTTTAAACTCACCAAAGGTTTATTCACCTGGTACAAAATATAATCGAGTAGGTTCGAAAGTTTCAAAATAATGTCAGGCGTTTGAACCGACTGTTTCAGGGCAAAACCATAAATCGTATTCAGTGTATTAAAAAGAAAATGCGGGTGTATCTGGCGTTTTAAATAATTCAATTCCTGTTCTTTTAACTGAAGGTTGGTTTCCAATATTTTGTTCTGCAATTCCTTGTTTCGCGAGGCCGTTTTAAAACTCTGATTTAAAATGCTTACGAAACTAATAACGCCCACCACCAGAATAACAAGCAGAAGAATAAAAAAGAAATTCTTGCCCATGGGCGGCATTAGTTTCGTATCGAAATGGAGGATAAAAATGAGGCAGGTATAAATTAGCAATGCAATAAAATACGATGCAAAAACCAGGGTATAAAAACTGTACAGCCCAAATTTGAAATAGTTTTTTGTGAACAGATAATCGGGAATTAAACGGTAATTTACAAAATAAGTAATGGCAATCGTTAGCGGCAACAAACCGCTGGAAAACCAAAGTGCATAAGCAGTTACTTCAGAATTGTAGCTGAAAAAATAGAAAAAGAAAAACCACACGGCCACCCAAAATAACACATGGAAAAAGATGAGCTTGATTGGTATTTTATTCAGCAGAATCATTGAAGCAATATTACTGAAAAATGATGTATTTCCGGCTTTTTATCGATGAATTACGGGATTAGTGCCAGTTTCGGTATTCATTGGCTCCCCTCTCAGTTTTTATTTGGTTTTTTGTTGAAACGCCTGCAATATCCACCATTCGTCGCATAAAAAAAATTCAAACACCATTCTCCCCTACTTTTACCGAAAACAATCGAATTAAAAAAATGAAACGACTCAATTTATTATCAGTAATTTTTGCTCTCACAGTTGGAAACCTTTTCGGACAAAACATTCCCGAACAATTAGAATCTATTGCAGACAGTTATTACGAAAAGAGTGAATTAAACGGCACTATACTCGTAGCTGACTGCGACCAAATTCTTTTTGAGAAGAGTTATGGACTGGCTAACACCGAAAAAAACATAAGTAATAACATCGACACCAAATTTATGATTGGTTAGTGCACCAAACAATTTACGGCTGCTGTCATTCTGCTTTTAAACGAAGAGGGAAAATTAAGTCTGACCGACCCTATTTCGAAATACATTCCGGAGTACCCATCGGATAAAGGCAATAAAATAACCATTCACCATTTGCTTTCGCATACCTCCGGAATTCCGGATTATCCGGAACTTCCTGAAATAGGAAAGTTGTTGTTCTCCGAAAACAAGCCCATGGATATTATAAAAAATTTCTGGAACCGGGATTTGGATTTTGAACCGGGAACGAAATTCAAATATTCCAACTCCGGTTATTACGTTTTGGGAAAAATTATAGAAAATGTAAGCGGAAAAACCTACGGGGAAGTATTACAGGAAAAAATCTTTAAGCCCTTAAAAATGACAAATTCAGGCGTGTATCAAAATACAAATCCGCCGAAAAATATGGCCGCGGGTTATGTAAAAAAAGATGGAACAAAACAGCCGGCTCCGCCTGTTAATGCCACCGGTGCTTATGCTGCCGGAGCCCTGTATTCAACCATTGGCGATTTACGGATTTGGGAAAACGCACTGATTAACAACACGCTTCTTTCGAAAAAAAACCTGACAATTATGACCACTCCGCACACCAAACATTATGGTTATGGTTTCGGACTTATTACCCTTCCAACAAATGGCAAACAGGTTTCGTTGTGGGGGCACGAAGGTGAATTTTTTGGCTACCGGTCGTTGATGCACGTTCTCGACAATGGCAAGTATTTCATTATGATACTAGACAACAACGAAAACACAGGTTTAATGAAAATAGCTAATGAAATTAGAGATACGTTGTACCCTGCTGAGTAAAAACGGTTCCGGGTATTTTTCATGTTAAATGAGACAGAAAACGGTTCATCCATCGCAATAAAAAAAACGGGAAACCAATTCTGACTACTTTTAAATAAAAGAATGAGAACAATTAAAAATAGTAACGTTCTGCCCATAATCCATTATGTAACAAGCATGAATATTTTGCATGGAATAACAATAACCAGGTTATAGGAAAGAACTTAAAATAATTCATAACAAAAAACATTCACTTTAATCGGTATAACAAAATGACTTTTGGAAACTGTTTTTATAAATACTAAATTTAAAAATTATGAATGCAATACTTGGAAAGATGAATGATGGCGGTCCCATCTTCACCTACACGATTTTAATCGCCTTTTTTGTAATTGTGGCAATATTTGTGAAAGCACTTTTAAACCAAGGCGATAAATACAAGGAAATTGAACTGATAAAAGCCATAAGCTGGTTTGCTGTAGCCTGGGGATTTTTGGGCAGAACCTTTGGTTTAATTAAAGCTTTCGACATGGTGGCAGCGCATGGTGATCTGACTCCGCAATTAATGTCTGAAGGATTAAAAATGGCACTGGTCGATCCACTAATGGGAATCCTGGTATTTGCCCTGGCCCGGATTGGAGTTGTCATTCTTATCGGTATTCAAAAGGATTACAAACCACAATAGCCCAACAATTAAAACATTAATTAATGCGTTAAGCAGCCAAAACTGCTTAGCGCTTATCATCTTCATTAAACTGAAATTGACAAACGAATACCAAACAGTAAAGATGCTGAAATCATACTTTATAAAGGTGCTTATTATTCTAATTTGTTTCAGTTCGTGTAAAAGCCAACCCGAGGTGGTTCCCAAAGAGACATGGATGGAGAAATCCGTAATAGAGTGGCCAGAACTGGTAATGACAAACAAGGTTGAATTTAGCGATACCACCTATACCAATTTCGGCAATGCATTTCTTATTGAAGCAAGTTCAGATACATTTGCCGTAACCTGTAAACATATTTTTATGCTTTTCAGAGATGAAACAAATAACAGCATCTACCTTGACAATAATTTTAAGCAATGGCAAATCTACCCAAAAGGAAAACCTCAAAAAGCAATACGTTTGGGTGAATTACTGAATGGAAATAAAAATGAAGTAACCGGCGAGTTCAACACACTAAAAAGCCGCGACTGGATAATTTTTAAAACGAAAAACGAGTCTAATTTTACACCTTTAAAAATAAGAACACGTCCGGTTTCGAATGGCGAAATTGTTTACGCACCGGGATGGGCATTTAAACAAACTTCCGAAAACCCATCGCTGATTAAGATGCAAGTCTTCAAAAACCTGGGCCCTTATTTTTACACGACTACTTTAACCGAGAATGTTGATCCTGCCGGAAGAAGCGGATCGCCCGTAGTTGATAAAAACGGGTACCTGGTTGGTATCGTTTCAGGAGCAGAAGGGAAGCTTGGTGTGATGTGCGGCATTCCGTATTTAACAGATCAATTAAACAAATACAAGAAAAACGAAACCGTAAAAACCAGCAACAAATAATTAATCAAATCATAAACAGATGAAAACAAGACTATTTTATTTGATTCTAATAGCTGTGATGATATCACTAAGTGCTAATGCGCAAATTCAGGGTAAAAAATTTAGTGCGAATCTGGAGGGAATTGGCAAAATCAGCCTGCAGTTTAACGATAATGAGTATGAATTATCGAACTCCCCAACGGTCATTTTGGTGAAAGGCAACTACGAAATCGAAGAGAACAAAATCACGTTCACCGATTCTGAAGGCCCCATTGCCTGCCAGAATAGTATAAAAGGCGAATATGAATTCTCATACAAAAACGGGGAGCTTAAACTCACTGTTATTCAGGATGCCTGCACCGGACGAAAAAACATTGGCGCTGCGACCTGGAAAGAAGTCGATTAAAATGGTCTTTAAACTAGAGACAAAAAAACTTTGTGAAACTTCGTGACCAACGTTGTGCCCTTTGTGTTTAGAAAATTAACCACAAAGTTACGCTAAGGTCACTCCAAGTATCACAAAGTTTTTTGGTTTAGCCTTCGATTTTGTCCTTTACTACCTTCAGAATTTCAGCCTCCTTTTCTTTAGCAGACTTTAATAACTGCTCAGCTTTCTCCAAAGCCTTTTCAAGAAATTCAGCATCATTAAAACCGGCTGCATTAATTTTCACATTCAGGTAAGCTCCTTCAACGGCAGTTCGTGCACAAAGAGCCCCCACTCCTGCGTCTGAAACCGAATTTGGGTTACCAAACTCAGCCATGGCCTGTAGTACTTCCAGCGAATTGTGTGCCAGTTGCATCACTTTTAAGGGTACCTCAATGGCATTTTTAGTGGCATCATGAATGGCTTGTTTTCGTTCCGCCTTTTCCTGTTCGCTTGACTTTGGCAAACCAAAAGCAGCCATAATCCGGTTAAAAGCATCCGTATCTTCATCCACACAATCTAATAAAGCAGAATGATAATATTTTCCTTTTTCAGCCCAGCCGGAGAATTCTTCCCAATTCTCATCCCAGCCCCGTTTATGTGCCGACAAGTTGGCAACCATGGCTCCAAGTGCGCCACCCAGCGCGCCCACATAGGCCGAAATGGAACCTCCACCTGGCGCAGGCGATTCGGAAGCCGTTTCATCCTTGAACTGAGTTAAGGTCATATCAATTAGTTTCTTCGCCGACTTGTCTTCAATCACATATTCAATAATTTTCTTTGCAGGATCGAAAGGCCCCAGTTCATCCAGTCCCATCGATTTGATGGCAATTTTTATGATCTCCGCATCCGAAATTCCGGTTGAACGTTGCTGTTTCCGAAGAAAATATTTTCCTGCATCCAGCATGGCCTGCAGCGGGATCAATCCTACCAGCTCAGAACCGGTTACACGAATTCCACGCTCATCGGCCTTTTTGCATACTTCATCAAAAGCCACATGCACCGGAGTAACGGTAATGTCTGTCAGATTTATTGAAATTTGTGCCACACCGTATTCTTCAATATACCAACCAATCGCGCGTGTTTTTTTCAGGCTTCCCGGAATACGAACCGGCTCTCCTTTTTCATCGGTAATGATCTTTCCGGTTACCGGATTTCCTTCGCGTTTTACACGCCCGGCCTCGCGGATATCAAAAGCAATGGCATTGGCGCGTCGTGTTGAAGTCGTATTCAGATTCACATTGTAAGCCACCAAAAAATTTCGTGCTCCAATGGCTGTTGCGCCGCTTTCTGCCACACGATCATTCCACTTATTCGGGCCAAAATCGGGTTTCCACTTTTCTGAAGAGATCCTCTCTTTTAATGCTTCATATTCTCCCGAACGGCAGTTAGCCAGACTGCGTCGTTCTTCTTTAAAGGCAGCAAACTCGTAACTAAAAACCGGGATTTCCAGTTCTTTGCCCACACGTTCTCCCAATTTTCTGGCGTATTCAACTGCTTCGTCCATGCTAATGTTGGCAACCGGAACCAAAGGGCACACGTCGGTAGCGCCAAACCGTGGGTGTTCTCCATGATGCTGACTCATATCAATTAGTTCGGCCGCTCGTTTAATTCCACGAAAAGCTGCTTCAATTACATCGTCAGGACTTCCAACAAATGTTACTACAGTCCGGTTAGTCGCTTTCCCCGGATCAACATCCAGCAAACTGATATCAGCAACACTTTCAATGGCATTGGTAATTTCTTTGATTATGCTCATATCGCGCCCTTCTGAAAAATTCGGTACGCATTCAATTATTTTTTTCATGTATGTAATTTTTTCTAACCACTAAGTTTCTCAAAGTTCTGCACAAAGTTCCCCGAAGATTAAATTATTACCCGTTTGATTCCATCTTTAAGGCTCTTTACATTAAAATTTACGAGTAACCCAAGTTTGCAACCAGAAAGTTTTTGATAGGTTATAATTTGTGCCAGATGTACTTCATTTAAAGCTTCAACCGATTTAATCTCAACAACAACCTGATTTTCAACCAATAGATCAATTCTATAACCTACCTCTAAATGTACTTCTTTATAAACAAGTGGAAGAGGTTTTTGCGATTCAACTTTCAACCTATTTCCAACAATTCATATTTTAAACAATGTTCATATGTACTTTCCAACAATCCTGGTCCCAATTCAGAATGGACTTTAAAAGCACAATCCAGAACTTGTTTAAAAAGCTTCTCAATATTCATATTCTTTGTGTTACTTCGTGCTGTGCTTTGCGATACTTTGTGGTTATGCGATATTTAGACGAAAATAGAAATACGGGAGATACCAAATTATGATATTTTGCAGTGAGATTTATAAGTTTTGCACCTCGCCGTTAATAATAACTGTTTCGATAAGGTTTGAACCGTATGCATACGGGAGATATTCAATCCCGGGGACCTCAGAAGTAATAAACATATTGGCTACCTTGCCTTTGGCAATACTTCCGTAACTCTCGCAAATCCCCATGGCATATGCACCATTTATGGTGGTGGCATTTATCACCTCCTCGGGTAACATCTTATACTTAATACACCCCATGGCTGATATCAAACTCATATTTCCGCTTGGCGACGATCCCGGGTTAAAATCAGAGGCCAAAGCAACAGGCAAACCTGCTTCAATCATTTCACAAACTGGAGATAATTTCATGCCTAAAAAGAAAGCTGCTCCCGGTAAAACAGTAGGCATGGTTTCCGAGTTTTTTAAAGCAGTAATTTCTTCTTCTCCTATAAATTCCAGGTGATCAACCGACAGAGCATCGTATTTTACTCCAGCTTGGACACCACCGGTTAGTCCCAACTCATTAGCATGTATTTTTGGGCGCAAACCATATTTTAATCCGGCCATCAGTATCCTTTCAGTATCTTCTACCGAGAAAAAACCACGGTCGCAGAAAACATCGATAAAGTCAGCCAGTTCTTCGGCAGCCACCTGCGGAATCATTTCGTTAATTACGATATCCACATAATCCGAGGGTTTGTTTTTGTACTTCAACGGAATGGCATGAGCTCCTAAAAAGGTAGCACGTACGCAGATGGGAGCAGTTTCTTTTATCCATCGGATAACCCGTAGCATTTTTAATTCATCCTCTGTATTAAGGCCATAACCGCTTTTAATTTCAACGGCACCGGTACCCATTTTCATAATCTCAATAACGCGTTCCATAGCGCTATTATATAATTCCTCTGCCGACATTTCGTGAAGCAATTTAGCCGAATTAAGAATACCACCGCCTCTTCGGGCAATTTCTTCGTACGAAAGACCTTTTATACGATCAACAAATTCTTTGTCGCGCGCTGCAGGATATACCAAATGGGTGTGTGAATCACAAAAGCTGGGATAAACCAGACGGTTAGAACAATCGATCTCTATCAGCAAATCGTCATCGCGGTAAACATCTTTTAAATGATCCATTGGACCAAACTCCTCTATAATTTCGTCACGAATTATTAGAAAAGCATTTTTAATGGTGTTTACCTTTGCCATCTCCTCCCCGGCTTTATAACGTACCGGCTCATTTTCAACCTGTACAAGCTCCTTGATATTTTCGAGTAAAAGTTTCATTCCAGACTGTTTGCTACAATAAGTTACAAAAATGTACGAATAAATCAACTCTTTATCAATTGAAATTGAAATGATGGAAATCAGCTTGTTCAAAATTATGTAAAATTAACACAAAGTAAGGGCTGAAAGATGAAGGTATGAGAAATTGAGAAACTGCCTGTACCAAAAGCATTAAAAATGACAGCGATAAGTACGAATCAACTCCCTAAAAAGGTGTTCTCACAATTTGTTAGCTCCTGCTGCTCTGTTGATTTTCAACTTCACCTAAAGCATTTTAAAACAACATGTTAACTTTTCAGGAATATTCTCGTAATTGCTAACAACTAAAATAGCTACATTATGATACGGATCTTCTATTTTATGTGGTTACTCCTTTTCCCATTTCTTTCTTATACTCAAAATCAGAATTCAACAGAAAAAAAAGATTTAACTGCGGAGTCGATGTTTGACTTACGCAGAAATGCAGTGTATAACGAAGATATACTGGCTTTTGCCTACGAACGGTTATTACCCGTTAACGAAAGATTTGCCTTTGCTTTAAAAGCAGGGTTTATGATTTGGGATCCAATTATTCCGGTATTTGAAGTGGCAGCAGTAACAGGTGGACCACTCCATTTTTTTGAAGGAGGAATGGGAGCCATGCCTGATATATCAGGCTGGGATAACGATGAAGAAGGAGGTTTCGGTTTTGTCACATTCCGAATAGGTTATCGTTACCAGGCAAGGAAAGGATTTCTGTGTAAAGTGTCGGCCATTTATTCACCTGATAATTTTATTCTCCCCTTAATTTCATTAGGCTATGCTTTTTAATTTTCTGACTTCATAATTCCACTAACAACTCAAAAAATCATTATTATGAAAAAATTAGTTTTTCTTATTTGTACTGCAACAGTATTGTTTGCTTGCCAAACAGTTGATCCCGAAATGGAAAAAGAAGCTGTTAAAACTACTTTAAACGAGTTTTACACTTCAATGGAAGATTTCAATTATGACGCTTTGCGATCATTATGCACCGAAGATTTTAGTTTGTTTGAAACAGGATTTGACTATAACGACATTGATGGTTTTATAGCGGCAGTAAAATCAATGGAAGGAGCAACTTTAAAAGTTGATCTCGATTTTGAAAAAACTGATGTAAATGGAAAAATGGCGTTAGCTGTATTGATATTTAGTGCAGATATCGAAATCGGAGGAAATAAAATGAATATAAAAGCCTATGAAAACTACGTGCTGAAAAAGGTGGACAACAAATGGCTGATCTATTACATTCAGAGTACTCACCTCCCCGATCCGGACAATAAAAACCTAGCCAGTTTACATTTATTAAAAGTCTCTGATGAAATGACGATTGAAACTTTTCAGAATGCCATAGACAAATTTAACCAGGCAATTTCAGAAATGGGATTCTGGGAATGTGGATACACAGTAATGCAGGTGGTTCCCGGTAGCAACCAAGAGTTTAACTACTTTGTAAAAGGAACCTGGAAAAATCAGGAAACGTATGATGCTATTCATGAGAATGAAGCATGGAAAAATTTAGCTGACAATCTCCCTCCTGAAGTGAAAAAGTTTTTTGATGGTCAGATCTATTTAAAAGTTGTTGATTTATAAAAGAGATTATTTCCTTAACACCAAAACATCCATAATTCAAGCGGATTATGGATGTTTAAGTTAAATGCAACTTGCTTACTACAAATCTGTGGAAACAATTTCCGACTCCTGTAATGACTCATGAAAGTGAATCACCTTCCATTTATCGTCCATCTTATTTAAAACCAGGGTACTTACACATGAAGGCCAAGCAACAGTAGAACCCGGGAAATAATATTTTCCACCATATGCCATATTCACAATAGCAACATTCCGATCAATAATGCGAATTACAGGAATAGAAAAGTCATAATCTATCTTTTCGACATTATCAAACACTGAATGAGCCTCATTTAAAAATCCATCCTTATTCAGTACCTTTCCATTAATATCAATATACTTAAAGTCGTCATCCAATAAAAAGTTTGATTCAAAAGCGTCTGTTACATCAATATTCTTCATGCCATCCATCATAGCATCTATAGTTCTTTCAACTTCTTGTGATAAAACGTCTTTTCCGTTTGTGGTAAGTGTTTGTTCTGTTGTGTTTGTACAAGAAGAAAATACAAAGACCAAAGCAATTAAAATTAGTACTAAAGATCTCATAATTTTAAAATTTAAACTTACTAATATTGAAGTCTATTTATGTGAATTATGCATGTGAGCAATCACCCAACATTCGCCTTGTTTCTCCAATAACATAGTTGAAATCCATTCGGATTGAATAGCATCCTGATCTTTCATTTTCATTTGTTCCAGTCCTCCCCAAATACACAATGCACTGGTATTTGACAATGGATAAACCGTTGTTGTACTTTCAATAATTTTCTGCTCTTCCAACTGACTGAATAAAAAAAGATAAAGATCACGTAGCTGATCATAACCAAAAACTTCATCAGGTGCCGATATCAGTTTAAAATCCTCCGAATTATTAAATAACTTCATTAATTCATCAGTATTTTTTTGAGATGTGAACTCAACTAAGTCATCGATAAACTGGAGCACCTCTTCTTTTACAATGGTCTCGTTTATAATCTCATTTGTATTTACACCACTCCGGTTGCATGAAATAAAAAATAACACGCAAAGCCAAAAGAGTATCTTTTTGGAAATCTTCATTTGGATATATTTTAGGTTTTTAATGTACTTGCAGGGAAAAGTTAGAATTATAAAGTAATCAGTTTACCAATAATTTCGTCGGGAGTAGTCAGCTCTCCTGATACATTTTCCTGGTGAAAGTAATTGTACCAACCAGCTTCCATTACTACCATTTCAAACTCTTTTTTCATATCGAGGGTTGGAAATTTCCAGACAGCATAAAAATCAAAACCGGCACGATGACTGGTACTTTCATCATTTTTACCCCAGCCTACTATTTCTACACCTTTCTCAAGCAAAGTTTGCATGTGTGGTCCTATCTGACCAAGATAATTGCCACGCTCTTCCTGTGACATTTGTTTCCAGGAGTCTTTCGCACTCCACAATTCAATAAAACATTCCATGATTCTTTCGATTTTAAATGATGCGATAAAATGTAAAACATGAGATTCACTGCGAAGTTAACACACTATAAAAGTTACGAAATAAGTACCTGAAATACAATACCTAAGATTAGTTACATCCACAACAATAAAAAAGGGCTGACTTCTAAGAAATCAGCCCCTTCGTATACATTATAATCCTGTTATTTAATTTCTAAATCTTTTCCGTTTAAAGTAATTTTGGCCGATAGAGCATTTGCTCCCTTATCTTCAGGCTGGCTTCCACCAACAAAAACTGTAAAATCTCCGGCTTCAATTACACGTTTATCGTCCTTTCCAATAATAGAAAACTGGCGGGCTGCCAACTCAAACTCAACTGTTTTGGTTTCACCGGCCTTTAACGAAATTCGTTTAAATCCTTCCAACTGGTATTTAGGACGAAGTGTAGTAGCTTCTGTATCTTTCAAATAAAGCTGAACCACTTCATCGCCATCTTTGTCGCCTGTATTTTTGACGCTGACATTTACTTTCACGTTGTCTCCAACTTTAGCTTTGTTAGCCACTTTTAAATCAGAATACTGAAAATTAGTATAGCTTAAACCATAACCGAACGGGTACAGTGGTTCTCCATCGAAGTATTTATAAGTTCGACCTTCCATATCGTAGTTTTCGAAGGCCGGCAACTGATCAACCGATTTATAATAAGTAACAGGTAGACGTCCGGCAGGGTTGTAATCCCCAAATAATGCATCAGCAACTGCGTTTCCGCCTTCCTGCCCAGGATAGCCTGCAGAAATAATAGCATCCAGATTTTCATCTGCCCAGTTAACGGCAAGAGCACTTCCATTTAACAACACCAGGATAACCGGTTTTCCGGTTTTTGCAACTGCCTGCATTAAATCGCGTTGTGTTTTAGGGAGCTTTAAATGAGTACGATCGCCTCCTTCAAATCCATCTACAGTTATAGGCATCTCCTCCCCTTCCAGACGCTGCGATAAACCAAGGACTAAAACCACCGCATCTGCTTTCTCTGCCACTTCCACAGCTTCCTGCTGCATATTTTTATTTGGCATGGCCCACAATAATTTTGCATCGCCATCGCCAAATCCGTTTTTGTATTCGTAAACAAACTTATATTTTTTTCCTGCCTCAAGTTCTATGGCCTTTTCCTGATAAAAGGCATGGTGCCTGGAATTGTGCCTCAAAATCTTTTCTCCTTCGAACCAAATATCAAGCATTGGCATTCCCCAAGAGCCAATTTTATATGTTCCGGTAACAGGTGGTACAATGTATCCGGTCCACCGAACACTAAAATCATCATCGTCGAGTTCGGGTGCCGGAGACCCTGATTCCCAATAAAAGTTAATGTCCTCATCAACCCGGGTTATAGCAGGTTCGCCTTCCAGTTTCGAATTACTGAAATATTCGCCAACAACGCCTCGTTTGCCATCGATGGTTTGCAAATATTTGGCGGGAATAACAGACAAATTACTTACACCATCAGCCAGATGGCTTCCTTCAGCATATAAAATGTGGGTATTTTTTAACTTATTCTGTAATCCTTTAAGCACAGTAACCGGATTTTTTGCAATCCCGTTGTAATTACCAACGAGCGCTTCCCAGTTATTGGCATTCGGACCAATAACAGCAATGGTTTCAATGTCTTTCTCCAAAGGAAGGATATTGTTTTTGTTTTTGAGCAGAACAATACTTTTCCGGGCAGCTTCCAGTGCCAGCTCAGAATTTGCTTCTGAAGTATTTACAGAAAACGGAATTTGCGCATAAGGAACATCTTTATCGGAATCGAACATTCCCAACTTAAAGCGGGCTGTAAACAAACGTTTAACCGAAACATCAATGTCGTCCTCAGAAATTAAACCTCTTTTCACGGCTTCCGGTAGCTTTTCATAGGTAGACCCGCAATTTAAATCAGTTCCGGCTTTTACCGCTGCGGCAGAGGCTTCGGCGGCGTCTTTCGAAAAATCCTGGTATTTGTAGAAATCGGAAATGGCCCCACAATCAGATACGATATATCCTTCAAATCCCCACTCATCACGCAGAATTCCATATAGTTCAGGGCTTGCACAAGCTGGAAAATCGCGGAATTGATTATAAGCTCCCATCACAGAATATGCGCCACCGTCTTTAATTAAATCGCGGAAAGCCGGCAAATAAGTTTCACGTAAATCGCGTTCGCTAACTTTGGCATTAAACTCGTGACGAAGTGGTTCGGGGCCGGAATGAACAGCGTAGTGTTTGGCAGTTGCTACTACTTTCAAATATTTTGGATCATCGCCTTGCAGACCTTTAACAAACTCGGTACCCAATTGCCCGGTTAAATAAGGATCTTCTCCGTAAGTCTCGTGTCCACGGCCCCAACGCGGATCGCGGAAGATATTAATATTGGGCGACCAGAAAGTTAATCCCTGGTACATTCCTCTTTTTCCACGCCGAACAAATTCGTGGTGCTTGGCACGTGCCTCATCTGAAATGGCTGTGGCAACACGATAAACCAAATCCGAATCCCACGAACCGGCAATAGTAATCGATTGAGGGAAAACAGTGGCGTAACCGGCACGAGCTACTCCGTGTAAACACTCGTTCCACCAGTTGTATTCGGGAACCTGAAGACGTTCAACTGCTTTTGAGGTGTAGATCATTTGATCTATTTTCTCCTGTATTGTCATTTGAGACACTAAAATATCAACCCTCTCCTCTACCGGAAGACTTGAATTCAAGAACTCAAAATTCTCATTTTGTCCAAAAGCAACGAAGCTTACGATGAATAAGATTAGGTTTACTACGATTTTTTTCATTGGTTAAAGTTTTAATTTACTGTTCTGTTCTGGTCTGACAAAAATAGTAATTTTCAATTTGAAAAAACAAAAAATAGTGTATATTAAATCAATCTGTACGACTATATTTTTAAAAAAACTAATAGAATCGGGTGGTAGAATAATTTTTGATAAAACGTAAAATTGAATTGAAGGCGGAAATAAAAGGTTTGGAATTAAATTCGACATTTATTGAATTATAGCTTCTTCTCTATTCTATAATAAACTTAAGAAGACCTCAGTTTAGTTGCAGGTCATTCATATTTAACCAGAAAAATCAAAAGTCATGAAAGAAATTTATGAAAAGTATAAAGTATTACGTAAAGAAATTGATTCGAAAACAAAACAACTCGAAAAAGAACATCAAAAACATATGCAGTGCAAAGCAGGATGCGACTTTTGTTGTATGGATTACAGTATTTTACCCATTGAGTTTTACAGTATCCTCAACGAGTTGAAAACAGAAAATACGAAGCCAGACACGAATCTGAATGCAGAAAGCGATCAATGTATTTTCCTGAAAGAACATAAATGTTCAATTTATGCAGAACGCCCGATTATTTGCCGAACACATGGTCTTCCACTCCTATTTATGAATGATGAAGGCGAATGGGAATTATCGGCTTGCGAATTGAATTTTACTGAATTTAATCTGGAAAGTTTTACCCCCGAAAATACATTTGCACAAGACAAGTACAATAGCCGTTTATTTATGCTGAATAAAGAATTTATATCTTCTTACACAGAAAAGAAATTCGATGAATTTGATTTAATTCCGGTAAAAGAGTTATTTAAAAACCTCTGATTAGCAAATCGGAACGAACAATAAAATATAGATGTTAGTTTGAAGTGTATTAACTTTATTGATAAAACACATACAAATGAAACAACTATTTACAGTATTAATGGCTGTTGTTCTGTCATTAGGGGCAACAGCACAAACCAACACAAATATGGAAAACAACAAAAACAAACTGGCAGTTTTGTGGACAAGCGATGATCCTAACCTTGCAGAAAAAATGGCATTTATGTACACCTATAATGCCAAACGCAATAATTGGTTCGACGAGGTAGTACTTATTATCTGGGGACCTTCGGCGAAATTGGCTGCAGAGAATCCTATGATACAGGAATACATTAAAAAAATGCAGGATGCAGGAATTAAAACGGAGGCGTGTTTATACTGTGCAAAAATGTATGAAGTGGATAAAAAACTTGAAGCGCTAGGCGTCGATGTTAAAGGAATGGGCATCCCCTTATCAGAATATTTAAAAAACAGGTGGAGTACACTAAGTCTCTGATTTTACAACCTAAAAACTTAAATGAAAAAGCACTCGTCGTGTGACAAGTGCCTTTTTATTTAATCTTTCTTAATACTCGTCTTCGTTAAAAAAGAAATCATCCTTACTTGGATAATCCGGCCAGATGTCTTCAATGCTTTCATACATTTCCCCTTCATCTTCAATTTCCTGCAGGTTTTCTATTACTTCTAACGGAGCACCTGAGCGAATTGCAAAGTCAATCAATTCATCTTTTGTAGCCGGCCATGGCGCATCTTCCAGTTTTGATGCAAGTTCCAGTGTCCAATACATGTGTCTAAAATTTACGTGGTTAAACTCAATTTTGTATTGGCGCGAATATAATAAAAAAACAATATGAAAAAACTTATAGCAAAAAAAATTATTAATACTTCCATTCCGTTTCTTTTATCCCGTTTTCATAGCTGAGTTTTCGGGCCAAAACGAAAAATAAATCTGATAGTCGGTTCATGTATTCAACAATCTCCTGCTGCACCTCATTTTGCTCCGAGAATTCCACAATCCTCCGTTCAGCACGCCGGCAAATTGTACGTGCCATATGACACTGAGCTGCTGATAGTTCACCTCCAGGAAGTATAAAAGAAGTTAACCCGGGCAAACCATCTTCAAAGCCATCGATACTCCCTTCAAGGAATTCGATATCAGCTTTCTTTATAGATAGATTTGCAGTAAATGATTCTCCTTTCTCATCCGATGCCAATCTTGAACCTATGTTGAAAAGTTTATTCTGTATTTGAATGAGCACTTCTTTAATATCTTCAGAAATATTATAGGAACGAATTACCCCAATACATGAATTTAACTCATCAACCGTTCCATAACATTCCAGTCGAAGATCGTATTTTTTAACACGGTTTCCTCCTACAAGTCCGGTTGTTCCATCATCACCGGTTTTGGTATATACTTTCACTCTTTTTGACATATGATTTTATTTTCGATACAATAATGAACAAAAAATCCCGATAAACAGTTTATCGGGACAGTTATATTCTTCCGAAAAATAATTCTTAATAAACAGGATTTTTGTTTATAATATCCGATTCTACTTCACCATCCTTTAAACGTATTATGCGATGTGCATGAAGTGCAATATCTTCTTCATGAGTAACCATTACCAAAGTATTTCCTTTGCTGTGTATATCGGCAAAAAGTTTCATTATTTCTTCCGAAATTTTTGAATCGAGGTTTCCGGTTGGCTCATCGGCCAATAACAGGGCAGGTTTATTCACCAAAGCCCGGGCAATAGCCACACGTTGCCTCTGCCCTCCCGACAATTCGTTGGGGCGGTGTGTCATTCGGTCTTCCAGCCCTACATCCACAAGCGTTTCCTCCGCTCTTTTCTTTCGTTCTGCCTTTCTAATCCCGGAATAAACCAACGGTAACATCACATTTTCGAGTGCAGTATTACGGGGCAAAAGATTAAATACCTGGAATACAAATCCGATATCGGAATTCCGGATTTCAGCTAAACGATCGTCGGTTAAACTACTAACATCTTTTCCATTTAAAACATATCGGCCACTGCTTGGAGTATCGAGGCATCCAACTATATTCATCAAAGTAGATTTACCTGATCCCGAAGCTCCCATAATGGCAACATATTCTCCTTTATAAATATCGATTGAAACAGATCGTAAAGCACGTACTACCTGTGTGCCGACCTTATAATTCTTAACAATGTTTTCTAAATGAATAATCTTTTCCTTCATGGTTTTCTTTTTGTATTGGTAGTTAAAATATTTAATGCATTACATAAACCAGAACTGTAATAAAGATATCTTTTTCTGAATTATAAAAAGGCATTAACTGATTTTTTTAAGATTTATTATCATAAATTATGTTTCGGTTGTTACAAAAACTATACCCAAATGAAAGGGTTGAAGAATTGAAGGAGAGAATTGAGAAATGAATTACAGAAATACAAAAATACAGGAATGTTTGAATAGTTGAAACACAAACTCAAAACTCGTTACTCGCACGATGGAACTCGCAACTTTTATCTCAAAAACCTGAACTTTATTTATATTTGTGCCATGCCAGAATTTCTCGATCAGGAAATAAAATTTTTACCCGGCGTCGGACCAAAACGAGCGGATATTTTATTCAAGGAAATGAAAGTAAAAACTTTCGGAGACTTGATTTATACCTTTCCGTATAAATACATCGACCGGACAAAATTCTATAAAATCTCAGAGATTCATTCACAGATGCCATTTATCCAGGTTAAAGGAATTTTACGGTCGTTAGAAACAGTTGGCACAGGTGCCAAACAACGTTTAAGCGCGCGTTTTTCTGACGAAACCGGGAGTATCGAACTGGTGTGGTTCAGAGGTATTAAATGGCAAATAAAGAACCTGACCATCAATAAGGAATATACTGTATTTGGGAAACCTGCCATTTTCGGAGGCCAGGTTAGTGTTGTTCACCCGGAAATGGAAACCGAAGAGGAAAAACAGCTACAACCATCAGGGCTATTTCAGGGGTATTACAACACCTCTGAAAAAATGAAAAAACAGTACCTCAACTCAAAAACCATACATAAATTCCAATTAACATTAATTGGACTGGCAAAAGGAAAAATCAGAGAAACTTTACCTGATTTTCTAACTCAGAGATTAAAATTAATGCCGCTTGAAAATGCGTTAACTGCGATTCATAAACCTCAAAATACAGTTGAACTTAAGAACGCCACTTTCCGGTTAAAATTTGAGGAATTGTTTTTTATTCAAATAAAAATACTGGCCTTAAAACACAATCGGAATAAAAAATTCAAAGGCTTTCACTTCGAGAAGGTGGGTTACAATTTCAACACCTTTTATAAAGATTTTCTTCCCTTTGAGCTCACCAAAGCCCAAAAAAAAGTAATTAAAGAAATCCGTCGCGACGTAAACAGTAACCGGCAAATGAATCGTTTACTACAGGGAGATGTGGGAAGCGGAAAAACACTGGTAGCTTTAATGACCATGCTTCTGGCAATGGACAACGGTTTTCAAAGTTGTTTAATGGCTCCAACGGAAATTCTTGCCCAACAACATTTTCAGTCCATATCAAAATTTCTGAATGGGATGAGCATCAATGTCGGGTTGCTCACAGGCTCAACAAAGGTAAAGGAACGAAGAGTAATTCACGAAGCCCTGCAAAACGGGCAAATGCAAATTATCATTGGCACCCATGCCCTCATAGAAGACACGGTAATGTTTCAACAACTGGGTCTGGTAATTGTCGACGAACAACATCGTTTTGGCGTAGCGCAACGTGCCAAGCTATGGAAAAAGAATGATTTAATTCCTCCTCACATCCTGGTAATGACCGCCACCCCCATTCCCAGAACATTGGCCATGACTGTATACGGCGACCTCGACGTTTCGGTGATAGACGAATTGCCACCGGGACGAAAACCGATTCAAACCATGCATTTTTTCGAGAACAGGAGAAAACAACTGAACAATTTCCTGAAACAACAAATCGAAAAAGGAACACAGGTTTATATCGTTTATCCTTTGATTTCTGAATCGGAAAAAATGGATTTAAAAAACCTGGAAGAAGGTTATCGTCATATTTCAGAGACATTTCCGGAGTATAAAATCAGCATGGTACATGGTAAAATGAAACCCAACATAAAAGAAAATGCCATGCAGGCTTTTAAGCGGGGCGAAACACAAATAATGGTGGCAACTACCGTAATTGAAGTGGGTGTTGATGTTCCGAATGCAGCGGTGATGGTGATTGAAAGTGCTGAACGTTTTGGCTTATCGCAACTACATCAGTTGCGTGGAAGAGTCGGCCGAGGAGCCGAACAATCTTATTGTATTCTGATGTCATCGTATAAAATAGGCACAGAAAGTAAAAAGCGACTGGAAACGATGGTGCGTACCAACGATGGCTTTGATATTGCCGAAGTTGATATGAAACTGCGAGGTCCCGGTGATTTGGAAGGCACGCAACAAAGCGGCATGGGCTTCGATTTAAAAATTGCCAATCTTGGAAAAGATGGAGAAATATTGCAGCTGGCAAGAAATGTAGCCAACGAAATACTTGATAATGATCCCTTCCTGCAAAAGGAAGAAAACCAAATACTGCTAAAAAATATACTTACTTCAAAAGACACCCAATTCGACTGGAGTTCCATTAGTTAAAAAAAATCGTTATTTTAAAGATCTGATAAACCAACAGTTAATTATTATGGAAAAAACAAGACTTCCTGAATCGGATGTAAATATTACGCCTATAACATTTGGAGCCTGGGCTATTGGAGGATGGTTCTGGGGTGGTGCAGAAGAAAACGAATCAGTTAGAGCTATTGAAGCGGCCATCGCCAATGGAATGACTACGATTGACACTGCTCCTGTATACGGTTTTGGGCAAAGCGAAGAGTTTGTGGCAAAAGCCATTAAGGGTAAACGTAGCCAGGTTGAAATCCTTACCAAATTTGGATTGGTGTGGGACAGAAAAAGCCAACACCTGCATTACGAAAAAACATTCGATAACCAGGGAAATGAGATATCGCTGTACCGGCTTGCAAGTAAAGAAAGTGTAATTAAAGAATGTGAAGACTGTTTGCGAAGACTCGGCACTGATTATATTGATCTGTTTCAGCAACACTGGCCCGATGATTATACCCCGGTTGAAGAAACCATGGAAGCTTTGGAAATACTAAAAGATCAGGGAAAAATCAGGGCTGGCGGCGTGAGTAATTATTCTGTTCAACAAATGCAGGAGGCTGAAAAATATTTTAAACTTTCATCTAACCAGGTATCATATAGCATGGTAAACCGTGGGATTGAAAAGGAACTGGTACCTTTTTGTTTACAGAATAACAAAGCAATTATTGCCTACAGTCCCATGCAACGCGGACTGCTTACCGGTAAAATCACTCCCGGTTATCAATTTGCAGAAGGCGATCACCGACCAACAACTCCGTTTTTCCAGGAACCTAACCTGAGCCGAATAAACCAGTTTTTAAGCCAGATAAAACCAATAGCAGACGACCACTATGCTACACTGGCTCAGCTCGTATTAAAATGGACCCTGTCTCAACCCGGAATTAGTTGTGTTTTAGCAGGTGCCCGCAACGAAAAGCAGGTGCTGGACAACTTGAAAGCTGCTGAATTAAAACTTAGTAACGAAGAGATATCTTTTATAAATGATGCGCTAAATAAACTGGAAATTCAATAAAAAAATAGTTTACTCAGCTACCTTTTCAAAAAACTTTTTCTGAAGCAACCGGGTTATTGTACCCGGTTTTTTATTGCCGATAATTTTATCGTCAATTTCAACAACAGGCATAATTTCACTTCCTGTACCGGCAAGAAATACCTCATCCATTTGGTAAAGTTCATCTTTTGTAAACAGTCTCTCTTCAAATGGTATTGAGTCTTCTTTGCAAATTTCCAATACAACCTTTCTGGTTATTCCAGGAAGTATTAAATTCGATAGCGGTCTGGTAATCACAACTCTATCTTTCACTGCAAAAAGGCTGGAATGTGTTCCTTCTGTCATATAACCGTCGCGAACCATCACACATTCTAATGCACCATTTTCAACAGCTTCATTATTCAGTAAAGTATTCGGAAGCAAGGAAACAGATTTAATATCACACCTGTGCCAGCGGATATCTTCCCTACTAATCACCTTAATACCGTTTTCAAGTTTATCGACAGATGAAGGAAAAGGAAAAGCATATGCATAAACCGTTGGTTCAATATTTTTCGGAAAGAAATGCGACCGGCTGGAAGCTCCTCCACGAGTAATCTGCAAATAAATACCGGCATCCTGATCTGCTAAATTATTTCTTATTATGAGTTCCTCAAAAATGGCTTCCAGTTTATTTGTATCGGCGAAGTTAATTTGAATCTCTGCAAGACTGCGATTCAAACGATCCAGATGATCCTGGTATCGAAAGGCCTTGCCTTTATAGTATTTGGCAACTTCGTAAACACCGTCTGCAAAAAGAAATCCCCTGTCGTCGGGAGAAATTCTGGCATCTTCTTTTGGAATAAATTGGCCATTCAGATAGACTATATTCATCATAATTTGGATCGTTTTAAAAATGAAAGACTAAAATTAGATATTTAACTGAATGGGGTCGTACACAGTGAATGGAATTTTGAACAAATAACTAAATCATTTCATATTCTACATATAACGATCTTACACCGGTACATATTCCATATCAGCTAAAATTAGCTTGCTTTGGCAGGATTAAAATAAAGCTCCATTACAAAAACACAGTCTAACACGCACACAATGAAAGTTTTATACCATAGGATATAAATTTATTTATTTGTATATTTAATGAGACGATATTTTGTTTTGATATTCTCAATAGACAAACCATAAAGAAAAGAGAAGATAAAAACAGTAGATAATTCAGAAGGAATCTATAAGAGGCTAAAATTTATAAACCCATTAATTAGACAAAAACAGATGCTTCTTTGATTAACCTGATAGAAAAAATATTATAACCCAATTACTGACAACTCAAAAAACACCAAAAAATGCATCTTCAAAAGCGAAACTGCTCCTTCATAAAAAAACTGCTTCTGATTTGTGGTTTTCTAATTGTCATCTTTTCGTGTAACGAGAATAAGAGAACTAAAATCAACATGGAAGACACGATTAAAATCACTACAGCAGATTCTATATCCAACGAAGTATTTAAAATAGGCGTTGCAGCAATGTTATCTCCTCAAAAAGCTTTACCGGCTTACGAGGAAATTGTAAAATACATTGGAGAGAATCTGAATATTAAAACAAGCATGTTGTTTACAAAAGATTATTCTTCGATGAATGAACTGGTTAAAACTAAAAACGTTTTGGCAGCTTTTGTTTGTTCAGGTCCTTACGTAACCGAACACGATGATTGGGGCATGGAAATTATTGCAGCCCCTGTATTGTATGGAGAAGCCCTGTATTATTCTTACATAATAGTAAACAAAGCAAGCGATATAAATAAATTTGAAAATTTAAAAGGAAAAAAATTTGCATTCACCGACCCAAAATCAAATACCGGGAAACTGGTTCCGTGTTATGAATTAGCTAAACTGAATACAACTCCCGATGCATTTTTCTCCGATTTTATTTATACCGGGAGTCATGACAAATCGATTGAAGCTGTGGCAAAAAATTTGGTAGATGGTGCCTCAATCGACCATTTAATATGGGAATACATTAACAACTCTGATTCTACATATACCTCAAAAACAAAAATTATAAAAAAACTGGGGCCATTTTGTACACCTCCTTTCGTTACCTACCCCGGTTGCGATAAAATCTTAAAAGAAAAAATGAGAACAACCCTGCTAAACATGCATATGGATCCTAAAGGAAAAAATATTCTGGACCAATTACACATCGATAAATTTATTATTGTAGAAGACAACTGCTATCAATCGATTAGAGAAATGCATGAGTGGATAAAACAATCAGCACAATAAACCCCACAGGATGAGAAACCTCAAAATAAAATATAAGATTGCCTACTCCCTGATTTTAATACTTATCTGTTTTAGTATTGCGAGTTCAACTATCAACTATTTGAGGGAATACAGAAACAGTGTGGAAGATTACAAAATTACCGGGACAAGCTTAATAAAAAATATCGAACCTTATATTGCACATCATCTTTATGTTAGTGATATTGTTGGCGTACAACGCACTTTAGATGATATATTAAAAAACAATCCTGATATATTATATGCTTTCATATTAAATCCCGAAAATAAAGTAATTGCTCACACTTTCGATCAGAACTTTCCTTCTGATTTATTAAAAGTAAACAATGAACCTCTGCAAAATACAGAACTACTTGATTTTGGTGATAAAACAGCGTATGACTTTTCGCAGCCAATTGTAGATGGGAAGCTGGGAATCATTAGGATAGGAATATCAAGAGAAAGGATGATTCAAAGTTTAAGAAGTAATTTATTTAACATTCTAACCCTGATTTTGGCATTTATCGGAATTGGTATTTTAATGTCGTTTTACATTAGCAAGCTAATAACCAATCCTCTTAACGATTTAGTTCATTCGATTAAAAAAATTTCAAAAGGCAATTACAAGCAAACACTTCAAATCAAATCGCACGACGAGATTGGATTATTGTCAGCGTCTTTTAATAAAATGTGCTATAATCTTCAACATCTGACTAAGCGGCTGGAAGACAAAATTGAAGCATTAAGAAATAAAAACGAAGAGTACGAAAAACTCAACAAAGAATACAAATCTCAAAATGAAGAGCTTTATAAAGCAAAAGAAAAAGCGGAAGAAAGCGACAAGCTAAAAACAGCATTTCTGGCTAACTTAAGCCATGAAATTCGTACACCGATGAACGGGATTTTAGGATTTGCAGAGTTATTAAAAAGCAAGGATTTATCGGCATCCAGTCAGGAAAAATACATTTCGATGATAGAAGAAAGCGGACAAAGGATGCTGGGGCTTATTAACGATTTGGTTCATATTTCCAAAATTGAGGCAAAGCAGGTAGAGATAAAAAATGAGAAAACCAACTTAAACGAACTTTTAGACCGGATTTACTATTTCTTTAAAACCATAACCGAAGCTAAAGGATTAACGCTGGAATATAAAAACTCTACCTGTGATGATGAACCTTTAATATTGGTAGATAGCGACAAGTTAGAAGGCATATTAACGAACCTCATAAACAATGCATTAAAGTACACTGAAAAGGGAAAAATATCATTTGGTTATGGTAAAGTAGAGAACAAACTTCAGTTTTGGGTAAAAGATACCGGAATAGGCATACCTTCCGAAATGAAAGAACTGGTATTTGAAAGATTCCGCCAGGTTAAAAATACACATTTGGATGGTGATGAAGGAAGTGGTCTTGGACTAGCAATCAGCAAAGCCCATGTTGAACTTATGGGAGGAGAAATCTGGCTTGAATCGGAACTGTCGAAAGGCTCTACTTTCTATTTTAGTATCCCTTTTATTAATGCCAAACAGGAAGAAGAATCATCTAATCAGGAAGATAAACACCTTAAAGATTTTAAAGACACCACCATTATTATTGCCGAAGATGATGAGATAAATTTTTTATACCTGAATGAGATACTTAAAGATTACCACTTGAATATTCTTCATGCATATAACGGGCAGGAAGTATTAAGTTTATTAGATAAAGAAAAAAATATTAAACTGATTCTTATGGATTTGAAAATGCCGGTATTAAATGGCTTGGAAACAACCAGCGAGATCAGAAAAATGAATAAAACAATTCCAATTATAGCCCAAACTGCATATTCGTCGAACGCCGATCGCCAATCTGCATTTTCAGCTGGGTGTAATGATTACATTGCCAAACCCATTAATAAAAATGACCTTTTGATAAAGATTGATGATTTTCTGGTTTAATAAATGAGTCCACAAAAATTGAAAGAAATTCCTCGCAGGACACGGAACTACAGTATTCTTTTTAGATTTCTGTCAAGAGAGAGAACGTCATTAATTACAAAAAAAAGAGATCCAACGAATTGAATCTCTTTTTATATTGTTTTGTCTTTGCTTCCGATTAATAACGGTCGCGACGTTGGTAACCACCGCCACCTCCGCGGTTATAACCACCACCACGGTTGTTATTTTCACGTGGTTTCGACTCGTTAACTTTAATGTTACGACCGCCCACTTCAGCGTTGTTTAGTTCCTGAATAGCTTTGGTAGCTTCTTCATCATCTGACATTTCAACAAAGCCAAAACCTTTGCCTCTGCCTGTAAATTTGTCCACGATAATTTTTGCCGAAGTAACTTCGCCATACTCTTCAAAAATTTCCTTTAAGTTTTCTTCATCCAAATTGAATGGAAGATTTCCAATGTAAATGTTCATTTTATACAATATTTAAGTTAATATTTACTTCATCTATTGATAACCAGCAGTAACTATCGCAATGGATTCCATTCAGGAGTTACTAGAATACGGTATAAAGAAACTTTAAGGTGATTGAAATAACGTCGTGAAAACACAAGAGAGATAAACTGAGCGGTTTAACTAAAATCAATAAAAAAAGACCTTCTGCCAACAACCGGTATCGTCCGGTAATAAAACAGCTCAAAGGTAATCTATTATTTTAACTAAAAAACTATAAACGAAAATATTTTGGTTAATGTCTCAGAGAATAAGTATTTAAAACTTTGATATACAGACTTCGGCTATACAATAGACTCAATAATAAAGCTATTCGATCTCTGCTTCATTAACAAGATCTCTGATTACGGCACTGGCAATAAAACATCCAAAAACCGGCGGCATATAAGAAATGGTTCCAACCGTCGATTTTTTATTTTGCCCTTCTTCCAGACGAACAGCATTTTCATCAATTTCTTCGGATGAAAAAACCACTTTTACACCCTTTTTCACTCCAAGTCGTGAAAGCCGCTTTCTCATCATTTTTGCCAACCTGCAATTGTATGATTTTTTTATGTCGGTAACTTCTATTTTCAAAGGATCGATTTTACCTCCTGCTCCCATCGAGCTTATGACTTTTAGTCCGAGTTGCAACGAATGATAGACCAAAAATACTTTGGGAGACAGCGTATCTATAGCATCAACGACATAATCAAACGGCTGACTGTTTAATAATTCAATGGTTTTATCATCGCGAATAAAATCATTAATAACCGTAAGATTAATATCTGGATTTATGTCACGAAAACGCTCTGCCAGGATTTCTGCCTTGGGTTTTCCGGTAGTACTTTTTAATGCAACAAGTTGCCGGTTACGGTTGCTTTCTTCAACCACATCTCCGTCAACAATCGTCATAGTTCCAATACCGGCCCTGCATAATTGTTCGGCGGCATAAGCTCCTACTCCACCCAAGCCAACAACCAACACATTCGACTTATTTAATTTGTCGAGTTTTTCTTTCCCAAATAATAACTCTGTACGTTCTAACCAATTCATCCTACCCTTTTCAAAACATTAAGTGTGCAAAAGAAATAAATTTGAAAACTAAACCCGACCGCTGCTCAAAGATTTTTCAATATGATTGAAATTTTTCCAAACGGCTTCTTTTAAAAGCTCCAATGAAACTCCCTTTAACCGGGCTCCTTCCCTGTACATTTTTTCAACTTCAACATCCGACTCATCAGTTTCGAAAAAGATTTTATTCAGAGGCAAATAAGAAAACGAATTAATACCTTTCGAACTGGGCAGAAACAGAGCTTTACCAAAGGAAAATAAAAAACCTTTATCTACCATTTGTTTGGTTATTTCGAGGCTTCCGTTGTACCCGTGCATTATCCAGGGCATAACCGGCTTCATCTTTTTTCTCAACTCTATTACCTCATTCAAAGCTTTTACGCAATGAATAATAAGAGGGCACTGGTATTCTTCTGCCAAAACTGCCTGTGCCTCGAAAACCCTTAACTGTTCAAAATAATCGGTATCAGTAACTTTATCAAGTCCTGCTTCACCAACAAAAATTACATGGTCGAATTGAAGGGCTTCAGCAATCAATTGAAGGGCTTCATTATTTTCCTCCCGGGTACCAATATGCCAGGGATGCAACCCGACAGAATAAAAATTTCGCCCCGAGAAGGCAGCAAATCCATCTCCCGGAAAAATATTCTGTACTGTTACCGTATCTGTTTCTTTATGAAACGGATGGGTATGAATATCTATAAAAGGAATTGGATTCATAGCTTTTAAAAATTAATAAACATTTCAAGGATTACTACTATCAAGCCAGCCTTAATTTCATTATGCTAATTCAAGAATTTTAGCAACAACATTGTTTGCCCCATCCGCAATCTGTGCAATATTGGCATCGAGCATATAACAAGGTGTTGTTATCACTTTGTATTTTTCATCAACAACAATTTCGCCATGATTGGTTTTCACATGAGTAGCTCCCAAAGATTCAATGGCATCTGCTGTCCCCTGGTCCTGACCGATGGTTACCTCAACATCGCCAAGCACCTTAGCAATTAAAGCCGGCGATATACAAAGCGCTCCTACCGGTTTTCCATTTTCCACCGTAATTTTTATGGCCTTTTCCACATCAGCGTTAACCGAACAATCGGGGCCGTCGAAAGCAAAAGTGCACAGGTTTTTTGCCACGCCAAATCCACCGGGAAACACAATGGCATCGTATTGTGCAGCCTGATATTCAGATAAAGCCTTGATATTACCACGTGCAATGCGTGCCGACTCAACCAAAACATTTCGGCTTTCGGGCATCTCCTCACCTGTTAAATGATTCACTACATGTGCCTGATTCATATCGGGGGCGAAACACTGGTATTTGGCTCCTTGCTGCTCAATGGCCAGTAACGTTAGCGTGGCTTCGTGTATTTCGGCTCCATCGTAAACACCATTCCCGGCTAAAACAACTGCAATTTTTTTCATTCGTTTATCGTTTTTTATTTTCTATCTCAAAGTTAAAGTATAAAACGTAAACGTAAAAATGTGTATCTAAGATTCCATAATTGAAATCATTAAAAATATTCGACATTCACAATTAACTAATTTCTTCTAAATCATAAGGAGTTTCCTGGTAAACATAATAATTCAACCAATTGGTAAACAACAGGTTTGCTGTCGATTTCCACCGCATTACAGGAACTCTTTCAGGATTATTTTCGGGGTAATAATTAATGGGAATTTCAATGGGCAGTTTCTTTTTCAGGTCGCGTTTATACTCTGTATCCAGGGTGTGTCGCGAGTATTCAGAATGTCCGGTAATAAACAACTGTTTTCCGTTTTTCGCTTTTACAAGGGTAACCCCGGCTTCATCTGAACACGAAATAATTTCCAGTTCATCCACCTTTTCCACATCTTCTTTCCTAATTTCTGTATGGCGCGAATGCGGAATATAAAAAACGTCATCGAATCCCCTGAAAATGGGAAGTTTTGAATCGGAAAGGCGATGTTCGAAAACACCAAACATTTTTTTATTAAGGGGGTATTTGGGAATGTTGTAATAATGAAACAAACCGGCCTGTGCTGCCCAGCAAATAAACAAAGTAGAGGTTACATGGTGTTCTGCCCAGTCGAAAATCTGTTTCATTTCGTCCCAGTAGGTCACTTCTTCAAAATCCAATTGCTCAACCGGTGCACCGGTAATAATCATTCCGTCGTACTTTTTACTCTTTAGCTCATCAAAATTCCTGTAAAATTCTTTCATGTGCTGCGATGGCGTATTTTTGGGAGTGTGCCCCTTGATTTTCATAAAATCAATTTCAATCTGAAGGGGTGAATTCGAAAGCAAACGCAACAAATCCGTTTCAGTTGAAATTTTCAACGGCATCAGGTTTAAAATAATAATCTTCAAAGGACGGATATCCTGGTGCGATGCACGGCTTTCGTTCATCACAAAAATATTCTCCGTTCTCAGAATCTCAATTGCAGGTAATTTATCAGGAATATTTAAAGGCATTTTTCTAGTTTATCAGATTTACAAATTTCAATTAAAAGATTTTAAATAGGCAATAGGCAAACAACAGTTGGCAAATTTGCCTGTTTTGTATTGCCTACTGCCTACTTTTTCTATACCTTACACTTTCTCCAACGCTTGTTCAAAATCAGCAATAATATCGTCGATAAACTCCAAGCCTACACTCACACGCAATTGGGTTGGATAAACTCCTGCTGCCAATTGAGCTTCTTCCGACAACTGCTGATGTGTGGTTGCAGAAGGTTGTATAATCAGGGTTTTGGCATCGCCAACATTAGCAAGGTGACTCACCAGCTCCAGGTTATTCACCACCTGGTTGGCAGTTTCTTTATCACCCTTCACATTAAACGATAGCACACCTCCCGCACCTTTCTGCAGGTACTTTTGCGCGTTGGCATACGACGAGTTACTTTCAAGCCCGGGGTAGTTAACGCTTTCAACCTTTGGATGCTGCTCCAGCCATTTTGCCAGAGCCAACGTATTTTCTACATGGCGATCCATACGCAAAGATAAAGTTTCCAGTCCCTGCAGTAAAAGGAACGAGTTGAACGGACTCAGCGCAGAACCGTAATCACGCAATCCTTCAACACGTGCTTTAATAATGAAAGCAATATTTCCGAAAGGACCGTCGAAATTAAATACATCCCAATATTTCAATCCATGATAACCTTCTGAAGGCTCAGTAAATCCGGGGAATTTCCCATTTCCCCAGTTGTAGGTTCCGGCATCGATAATAACACCGCCAATGCTTGTTCCGTGTCCTCCTATCCATTTTGTAGCTGATTCAACAACAATGTCGGCACCATGTTCTATCGGACGGAAAAGATAACCGCCACCGCCAAACGTATTGTCGACAATAAACGGCACATCGTATTTTTTGGCAACCGCTGCTATGGCATCAAAATCGGGAACCACAAAACCGGGATTTCCAATTGTTTCGAGGTAAATGGCTTTGGTATTCTCATCAATCAGTTTTTCGAATGATTCCGGTTCCAGATTTTCAGAGAAACGTGCTTCAATACCCAGGCGTTTAAACGAAACCTTAAACTGGTTGTAGGTTCCGCCATACAAATACGGAGAAGAAACAATGTTATCGCCAATATCCAGAATATTGTTTAATGCCAGAAACTGTGCAGCGTGTCCCGAGCCAACAGCCAGTGCTGCAACACCACCTTCCAAAGCTGCAATACGTTGCTCGAACACGTCGTTGGTGGGATTCATTATTCGCGAATAAATATTGCCAAATTCTTTTAGCGCGAAAAGGTTGGCAGCATGTTCTGCGTCATTAAACACATACGACGTGGTTTGATAAATAGGCACTGCCCTCGAATTGGTTGCTGAATCGGGTTGCTGTCCTGCATGTAACTGAAGGGTTTCAAAACTTAATTTTCTTGTTGTCATTTTACTATAATTTTTTGAGTTAAAAACTTGTTATGTGGGGTGTGATTACACCCCTCGTCCGTCAGTTGACGGACATCACCCCTCAAGGAGGTGTGATTATTCTTGCTCTGTGGCAAAGAATGCATTATAAATCTCTCTTACACTTTTTTCTTTGTCTGCTTTCTGCACTACCAGGTAGCTCACCAAATCGGAAGCCCCTGAACCACTTAACAGCACATTTATTTGATTGTTTGCCACGGCGGTAAAAATTTTTGCCGAAACACCGTAAGCATGCTGCATTCCGTGTCCCACCACTCCGATTAACGACACATCTTTAATCAGCGAGATTTCGCTAACCGAAGAGAAACCCAACTCCCGAATTAAAGCCAAAGCTTTTTCTCCGTTCTCTTCGCTTAAAATAAAATTGATTGATGTTTGTGATGTAATAACCGACTTAATATTTACGCCGGCCTCGTTTAATTTTGTGGTTACTTTTGCCAGGATACCGGGCTTCAGCCCTACTCCCGGACCATCGAGTTTTAACAATGAAATATCGTCGGTACAGGCTACGCTTTTAACAATCTGCTCCTCAATAAATGTTTCGGTATTGATCACAGTTTCCACTATTCCTTCTGCCGAATCGGAACGAAGAATCCGAATTGGAATGTGTTCGTGCTCCAAAGGTTCTACTGTTCGCGGATGAAAAGAATAATGCTCAAAATATGCCAGTTCACTGGCCTCTGCATAGGTTAATCTCGCAATTTTGGGAGGATTCGGAATAATCTCTGGATTGGTTCGCTGAAATTCAGCATCAAGATCCCAAAGGAAAAGGCTTTCTGCACCAAGTTCACGAGTTAAAAAAGCAGCAGTGTAATCGGCCGATGTTCTACCGGTGCGGGCTTCTTTCCCTTCCTCTGTAATTCCGAAAGTTCCGGGTACAAAATAAACACCGTTTTCCAATGATTTTAATTTCGGCGTATTTACTTTGTAAAAAGTGGCGCTGCCAAAATCAGCAGTAGTGGTCAATTCAATTTCAGCGGGCTGAAGGATAACAGCTTCTTGCCAAATGGCTTTTAAAATTTCAACCGAAAGCTTTTCTGCCAGGCTCAAAACCTGATCTTTTAAGGCACGCGAGTAATCGCCAATTAAAGCAATTCCTTTAAGTAAACCACTCAGCTGTGTGGCCACATCTTTAAAACTATCAGAAATCTTATGTTCTGTACTTTTTGTATAAAATGATTCTATTACAGATTGTAATTCTATTTCGTTTATTTTATTCTGAAAAACATTTTCAAGGTTCTTTTCAATAAACCTAAGAAGCTCCGGAATAGCTGAAACCACAACAAAGTTGCGACCGTTATGAGTTTCTAAAAAACCCTTTAAATATTGCAATGAGGTTGGGTTGGCAATGTGGCTTCCTCCCAATCGAATAATATGATCCGACATAATTTATTTGAATAAAAATTTTTTGTGATTATCTAACGCCAGGTATGAATGTGCCTTCCATCAACAGAAACTATCGAAAGAAGGCTAGCGCATAGACATAAACATAGACGACATGAACATAGCTTCGCAGTTATTTGCTGCAGTAAGATAAATGCTATTTCTTTTTTCTAAGTTCATTCTTGCCGAATTTGTTTGCGACAAATATAAATTGATTTTTTAAAAACGCAAGCTTATTTGGAATGAATTTAGATAAAATTAATATTGCCGAAATCGACTTTTGGTTCACTGATTCAAAATCGATTATTCAGTCCAATAAAAAAACATTTGTATTTTTAGGGCAAATCTTAATACATGGATACAACCGACATTCTTATAAAAATCAGAAAAATTGTACGTTCAGTTGACATTGAATCGAAAAAGATAGAGAAGGATTATGGTGTTAGTATCCCCCAGGTTTTGTGCCTTAATTTTCTGCACGGTTCTCCCAGTTATCAAGCCACACAGGGTGAAATCAGGAAATTTCTGAATTTGAACCCAAGTACGGTGAGCGGTATTATTAACCGGCTGGAAAAAAAAGGTTATTTGGCGCGCTTGCCCAAACTTGGCGACCGAAGGGTTGTAAATATTGCCTTAACCTCGGCCGGGGATAAACTGTTAAGTAATATTCCGTCACTGTTACACGAAGAACTATCGGAAAAACTTCAAAAACTTAGTCCGCAAAATCTAAAAACTGTTGAAGATGGTTTGGAGATTCTGGTTCAGATGTTGCAAATTGATCAAATAGAAGCATCGCCAATGTTAACCAACGATGCTGAACTTGAAACCGATCCCGAAGAATTGTCCTGAAAAGAAATTATACTCCTCGTTTCAAATTCCAATTACCAGGAATTAGCATTAATTAATGAATGGCATCTAATATTTGCTCATCCTCTGTGATCTCACCTTTTGCCAGGTTAATAGCTGTTTCTATCAACGCCAAATGCGAATAAGCCTGTGGAAAATTACCCAGTAAACGTTTGGTTTTAAAATCAATATCCTCGCTAAACAGCCCCACATGATTACTGTATGAAAGCAGTTGCTCAAATAGTTTTATGGCTCTTTTACGTTCTCCAATGGAATTCAAAGAATTGATTAACCAGAATGTACAGATGGTAAACGAGGAACTCGGAAGACCAAAATCATCTTTGTTTTTATAACGGTACATCAATCCATCCTCACAAAGCTCTTTTTCAGTAGCTTTAACTGTTTTGATGTACTTTTCGTTTTTGGCTTCAATAAAACCGTAACTTTCCATTAAAAGTGTGGATGCATCCAAATCTTCTGAGCCATAAAACTGTGTAAAAGCACCTACTTTTTCGTTCCATGCATTTTTTAAGATATCTGCTTTTATCTCATCGGCCAGTGGTCGCCATTCTTCAGTATAAGTTTCTTTATGAATAAAGTCTGCAATTTTTATGGCACGATCGATAGCCACCCAACATAATACTTTAGAGAATGTAAAATGCTTTTCTTCCGTTCTAATTTCCCAAATTCCTTTGTCCGGATTTTGCCAGTTATTAGCTACTGTTTTTACAATGCTCCTAACAATGGTCCACAGCGATTCGCTGTCTTCCAACGATATCTTAAATTCGGTAAATTGCTGAAAAATCACGTCCATTAAGATGCCGTAAATATCGTTCTGCTTTTGTACATATGCGGCATTACCAATTCTTACAGGAGAAGAATTCATATAACCACTCAGGTGATCGAGGGTTTCTTCCTCCAATATTTTCTGGCGATCGATTCCATACATAATCTGTATTTTCTCGTCCTTGTCCGGAATAATATCGATAATAAATCTCATAAACCGCTTCACGGTATTTAAATGCCCTAAGCTCGACATAACTTTAATTACCATAGAAGCATCTCGTATCCAGCAAAACCGATAATCCCAGTTTCGCTCTTCGCCAATTGTTTCAGGTAACGAAGTGGTTACTGCCGCCAAAACTGCTCCCGACTTATCGTAGCTCAACAGCTTTAAAACCAGTGCACTTCTTACAATTTCTGAATTATATTTGGTAAATGATGTAAGTTTATTTGCCCAGTCGAGCCAGTATACCTTTGTCTTTTGTAATTTAAGATACTGACTGTCAAGAGTTTGGTTAAGTAATTTCTGATCGTATGAAACCAGGATGAAAGCATTATTGGTTAATTCTATGGATTGCTCCTCCAGAATTGCTTTTTTATCCAAATCGGTATATAAGTACAACGAATCGTAGTCTCCTTCGGTGGTATAGCATTTTATATATTCATCTGTATCAACCAGTTTCGTTTCAAAACGGGCATATTCAACCTTCGGATTATAGCGGATCTTAAATTTGGGCTTTCCCCATTTATATTTTATATACCTGATTATATCGGGTGGCGTAAAATAGCCGAATTCATTGGTTTTAAAACGCGGCATAAAATCAACTACCTCGAAACAGCCTTCGTCGCTTTTAAAAAGAGTAGAAACAATATTAGTTGTTCTAATATACGATTGTTCTATCTTATAACTTTCGTCAACCAAAAATTCCAGGCTGCCCCCCTTCTCCTCGTCAAGTATTTTTGCAAACACCGACGATGAATCGAAATATGGCAAACAACACCAATCGATAGAGCCTTTTTCCGAAATAAGCGCAGCGCTTTTACAATTCCCAATAATTGCGTAATTCAAATTATCCATGAAACGAATATATAAACCTTATTCACCAATATGAATAAAAACCAAAGAATGATTAAATTGTTAATACAGATTTATCTATTGAACCAGTTCCGACAAAAATGCTCTGACCTCTTTGTAATTATTCAGGAAGTATTTTGCCGCTGAATTCTCTGTTCCGACCTTAATGGTTTGTGCTTTTTCCGGCAATTCCTTAAATAAAAACTCATCGGTCCAATCGTCTCCTATGGCCATAATAAAATCAGACGGATAAGTATGTAAGAAATCAGATGCGGCCGTTCCCTTATTAATTCCCGACACTTTTATTTCTATTACTTTTTTCCCTTCCAGAATTTCAAGGTCCTGATTAAATATTAAGGTAGAAATATCGTGTACCAGTTCCAGTGCACGCAACACACCCAATTCAATGTCTGCCTTTCTGTAATGCCAAACCAGCGAATATGTTTTTTCTTCAATCAAACTTCCCGGTGTACGATCGACATAAGATTCCAGCACAGGCAAAATGCTCTCTTTCCACTCCGAATGTACCGGTTTTCGCTCTACCCAACCTTTTCCAACTTCTTTTAACCATGCACCGTGCTCTGCAATTAAGGTATAATTTCTATTCCCGAACCATTTGTTAAAAGTCTCTCTGTCGCGGCCACTTACCAGTACCAGTTTGGTATTCTCGTTTTTTGCAATACGGTCGAGTAACTCATACAATTCTTTATCAGGACCCGCCGATTGTGGGTTATCAAAAAATCGTTGAAGAGTACCATCATAGTCGAGGAAAATGGTTTTTGATGTAGTTTCGGCAAACTGCTGCTGAATATTTTTCTTAATCGATTGAGAAATTTTCCGGGCATGATGCTCGGCTTCCTTATTTACGATTTTCGACAGGGCATTCATAAATTCAGAAGCCCACTTATGTATGTCATATCGTTTAATACGGCGTTGCATGGCAGTAATCGATTTCTCACGTTCCTCATCCGGCATCTTTAAAGCCTTAAAGATCGCTTCAGCTGTATTGGCAATATTATTTGGATTCACTGACAATGCCTCTCCCAATTCTCTTGAAGCACCGGCCATTTCACTTAAAATCAGAACGCCCCTGCGATTTACTTTCGATGCAATATATTCTTTTGCCACCAGGTTCATTCCATCTCTTAAGGGAGTTAGCAGAGCCACATCGGCTGAACTGTACAACTCAATTAAATTTTCAAAAGGAAGCGAACGATAAAAATAGATTACAGGATTCCAGTTGAGAGAGCCGAACTCTCCGTTAATGTTTCCAACCAACACATCCACTTCATTTTTTAGATTCTGATATTGTTCCACATCGGTACGAGAAGGAACAGTCACCATAATAAGCGAAACTTTCTCGTGATATTCCGGGTACTTCTCTAGAAAATACCTGAAAGCTTTTAATCGGTGCGGGATTCCTTTGGTGTAATCTAACCTGTCAATCGATAAAATCAACTTTCGATTTGGCATACTTAATAAAAACCTATCAATATCCTGGTGCTCTTTCGACCGCTCCTGTATGGGTTTACTTTGAATCTCGATTGCAAACTTTTCAAACTTTTTATAATCAATACCCATCGGGAAAACATCAACAAGCACCTGCCTGTTTTCCAGTTTTATCTGATTAAAATCGACATCGTAACCAAGCAATCGTTTTACAGAGCTAATAAAATGTCGTGCATAATCATACGTATGGAAACCAATTAAATCGGCTCCCAGTATTCCTTCAATAATTTCTTCGCGCCATGGTAAAATCCGGATAATTTCGTACGACGGAAAAGGAATATGAAGAAAGAAACCAATATTTAAATCAGGCCTTTTTTCTCTCAATATATTCGGCAATAACAGCAACTGATAATCATGAACCCAAACAGTATCGTTTTCATCTGCATTTTCGATGATGGTTTCAGCAAACATTTCATTTACTTTCCGAAATGCCTCCCAATATGTATTTCTGAATTCGGCAAACTCCGTAAAATAATGAAATAGAGGCCACAAAGTTGCATTACTAAATCCATCGTAATAATTCGAAATTAAATCTTCGGGTAAAAATACCGGCAGGCACTGTTCCTTTTCCAATGCCTTTGTAATATTTTCCGACTCCTTTTTCGAGTCTGGCGTAATTCCCGGCCATCCGATCCAAACGCTATCATTTCCTTTGTGGTAGGACTTAAGACCCGTCGCCAAACCTCCTGCACTTGGGGTAACCTCTAATCCGTTATTATTCTTATCTACCTTTACAGGCAGTCTGTTTGAAGCAATAATTAATCTACTCATATTATTCTTTTTCTATAGAAAATAAATATATTCTACAAATATACAATCTTCCTTTTTAACTATATATAAACATACTTAAACCCAATATTAATAATGATTTTATCTTAATACATATTTTGCTGGGCCTAATATTTTATCTAATTTTGTTCGCATAGAAACTATTTCATATAAACTTAAATTTTTGATGGGTATTACATCGCTTACAAAAGAACAAATTGCACAATCTTTAATCGCCCGGCTGGAAGAACAAACAGACGATCTCAGAATAGAAACACCATTATTAGAAGACTACAATTCACCCGATAAAATAGTTCAAAACTCGACGAATAAAACATATCATCCCGATATAATGACTGTTGGTAATGGAGAAACCAGTATTTATGAGATTGAACTAAATCAAAATATGAATTCCGAAAAATGGCGTATCATGTCGATGTTTACCAAATTGAGAAACGGTGAATTCTATGTAATTGTCCCCGAACCATATTTAAGTAAGGCCGAAGAAGTGATAATCGAAAACAATATTAAAAATATACAGCTTATGTATATTCCCAATTGATTACTCACTGGGGATTTTTACGCATGCTCCCCTTTTCATTTTACGAAATTTATTTAGCAGACAACAAATATGACAGAATTATGATTTATAATAACAGACAACAGGCTATCGCGCACAAAATTGAAGAAAAATCGGAATTAACAAACTGGCAAGACTGGAAATGGCAATTAAGGCATGCCATTAAATCGCTCGATAAATTTGAGGAGCTCCTTGGAATCAAGTTCAATGATGAAGAAAGAAAAGGGTTGGAAAAAACATTTGACAAATTTCCTTTATCAATTACACCCTACTATTTGTCATTAATCGACAAAAAGAATTTTCGTAACGATCCGGTTTTTAAACAATCGTTTGGCGGTATAGAAGAGCTTGTTACATTACAGTCGGAACTGGAAGACCCACTGTCGGAAGATCGCGATAGTCCGGTTGAAGGAATCACGCACCGTTACCCCGACCGTGTACTTTTTCATGTTAGTAATATTTGTGCCATGTATTGCCGCCACTGTACCCGTAAACGAAAAGTTGGCGATATCGACTTTGTACCTTCCAAAGAACAATTAGGCAAAGGTATAGAATACATCGCCAATATCTCCCAGGTGAGAGATGTATTATTATCAGGCGGCGATCCATTTATGTTGCCCGATGAAAGGCTGGATTGGTTACTTTCAGAAATCAGTAAAATACCACATGTCGAAATTATTCGTATCGGTACAAGAATACCGGTTGTTTTACCTTACCGGATTACCGACAAGCTGGTTTCCATACTAAAGAAGTACCAACCACTTTGGATTAACACCCATTTCAACCACCCAAAAGAAATAACCACATCTGCAAAAGTAGCTCTGGCCAAACTCGCCGACGGAGGCTTCCCTCTGGGAAATCAATCGGTTTTATTATCCGATGTAAACGATTGTCCCCGAATAATGAAATCCCTGCTGCACAAACTAGTTCAAAACAGGGTTCGCCCTTATTATTTATACCAGTGCGACCTTTCTGAAGGTTTATCTCATTTCAGAACACCAATTGGAAAAGGGATTGAAATTATGGAAAGCCTCATAGGACACACCAGTGGTTTTGCCAGACCAACTTATGTGATCGATGCCCCAGGAGGCGGTGGTAAAATTCCGGTAATGCCTAATTACATCATATCGTGGTCGACCAACAAAGTAGTTTTACGAAATTACGAAGGAGTGATTACCACTTATAAAGAACCCGACAAATACGAGCCCAAAATGTGTGATAGAGATTGCGATAACTGCAATCTCGATCTAAACCTGAGCGAAGTTGACGAATCAGAAGCAATAGGAATTGAGAAACTCTTATCAGACAAAGACGATGCGATATCACTAATTCCTGAGGATAACGAACGAATGCAGAGGAGACATACAGATGAAAGATAAGATTGAAAAAATTGGCGAAGGATCAATTATACAACACGGCAACTTAAATAAAAGAGTTTATTTAATGAAAATGGATAAAAGAGACTATCCATACATTATTCACCAGATAAATATCCTGGCTCGCCAAAATAAATACACAAAAATATTTTGTAAAATTCCGGCATATGCAGCCCCAATGTTTTATGCTAATGGATTTTTGCTTGAAGCCCAAATTCCAAAGTTTTATTCCAACAAGGAAGCAGCTTTCATGGTATCAAAATTTTTAAACTCCGACCGGTTATTAAACATTGAAACAGAAAGCCTGCAGCTTTTAAGCGAAATGCTGAAAGTTGATAACAAACAAAATAAGCCTGTCGACTTTAATGAGTCGATTACCATCAAAAAGCTTAACGAGAAGAATATTGGACGAATTTCTGAAATATACCGTGAAATTTTTGACACCTACCCTTTTCCTATTTCTAATCCTGATTATATTCGAAAAACTCAACAAGAAGGAGTACAGTACTTTGGAGCAGAAATAGAGGGAAAACTGGTTGCACTGGCATCGGCCGAAGTCGATAAAAATAGCCTGAATGCCGAAATGACGGATTTTGCTACGTTAACACAACACAGGGGACAAAACCTGTCATATGCATTGCTGGGAGAATTGGAAAAGGAGATGCAAAAACAAGGTATTAAAACCTTATATACCATTGCCCGGCTCAATTCCATTGGAATGAATAAAACTTTTCTTCGGATGGGATATACGTATTCGGGAACGCTTATTATGAATACTAATATTGCTGGAAAAATTGAGAGTATGAACGTGTATTACAAACATATCTGATCATGTATTATTTAGGAAACAGATGCAAATTTGCCGAAGATTGCCCACGTTTTAGCGGCGAAGAAAAAACAGTTGATACCCCACTTGCAGTTTTTAGAAACGTGTTTTGTAACCGGGGAATGAAAGGATGGAAAAACTGTGACAGATACAACAAATTAAACGAAGAAAATACGAATTAATAGAAGTGAATGAATATATGGGAAATAAAGAAAATAAATCGATTGATATCCAAAGCATTAATGATCCGTCAGAAAGAGACATTTTATTACTGCTAAAAGCCAAAGGAAATTGTATCTATGGCGACATTATAAGAGAACTTCAAATTTCAGTTACAAAAGGACAAAGTGCCATTTTTTCTCTAATCCAAAAGGGATTAATTAAGCACGTTGAAAAATCATCTGTTATCAAACTCAATGTCGACATAAAATAATGAATTGGATTGATCTGAGCATTTTCTGCGTATACCTGCTGGCAATGCTGGGTGTTGGCGTATACTTTCTAAAATCGAATAAAAACACCGACGATTATTATGTCGGAGGCCGAAAAATGAGCAGTATTCATATCGGTCTGTCAGTAGTAGCCACCGATGTGGGCGGAGGATTTTCTATTGGCCTTGGCGGATTAGGTTTTACCATGGGTTTGTCGGGAAGTTGGCTTCTCTTTACAGGATTATTGGGAGCCTGGCTTAGCGGAGTTCTGCTTATTCCCAAGATATCAGGTTTAGCCCGCCGAAAAGGGTTTCTTTCCTTCCCCCAATTTCTTGAATTCGTATTTAACCGAAAAGTTGCTTTAATTGCCGGAATCATTTCTGCCATCGGATACATGGGTTTTACCAGCTCACAAATTCTGGCAGGTGCGAAACTGGCTGCTTCAACTTTCGAAGCTCTAAGCATGGAAAAGGCTCTGCTTATTATGGGAATAATTGCTGTTGGATATACTGTTCTAGGAGGCTTAAAAGCAGTTATTTATACCGATACCATACAATGGATTGTTTTACTGACAGGACTAATTTTTGTGGGACTTCCCTTTTCGTATTTTAAAATTGGCGGTGCCGAAGCAATTGTTACAACACTTGAACCGGAATTCCTTTCGTTAAGATCAGTGTCATGGCAACAAATTGTTAACTGGATGTTCACCATTATTCCAATCTGGTTTATTGGGATGACTTTATACCAACGTATTTATGCTGCAAAAAATACACAAGCAGCGCAAAGAGGATGGTTTATTGCAGGATTGTTCGAATACCCTGTAATGGCTTTTATTGGTGTTATTTTGGGAATGTTTGCCCGGGTTGCCATGGAGAATCATTTGTTGCCTGGTTATAATGCCACAAATCTCGATGCCGAGATGGGACTTCCGGTACTCTTAAAAACAGTTTTACCTGTTGGCTTCTTAGGCATTGTTCTTTCTGCCTATTTCTCAGCAATTATGTCCACGGCCGATAGTTGCCTTATGGCTGCCTCGGGAAACATTATAACAGACGTTTTTCGATTACACAACTCAGGTTACAGCCTTCGGATATCTCAATTCGTAACCTTACTAATTGGAGCAACAGCGCTTCTGCTGGCTCTAAAAATGACCAGTGTTTTAGAATTGATGCTTCATTCCTATTCATTCATGGTTTCCGGGATGATTATACCGGTTCTGGCTGCATTGTTCACAAAACAAACCAGCTCACTGGCAGCGCTTCTATCGATGCTAACAGGGGGAAGCGTTACGCTTTTTCTCATTATCTCAGGTCTTAAATTACCATTAGAACTGGATGCGAACATATTTGGCATCACAGCATCTTTACTGGTCTATTGTATTGTAAACCTGTTGTCGAAGCGAATGGAGTAATCAAAAAGTTATTTGATTCAGCACAGCTTATGTTGAGGAAGATTATTTAACAATACAGTATTTACAAACTGAAAAAATAAGAAAGCTTCAAGATAAGTGTCCGGTTATTAAGTTTCATTTTGTTTGAACCTTGGGGCCCTGTGGCATCGAAACGCCCTTCGTTGTATGCCAAATATAAAAAGCTTCCGGGACGGTATTCCCAACTTAACAGACCGCTCAGCAAATACTCGTTATAAACTTCCTTATCGGTGTACCATGTGGTTCCGAAAATCCCCTGGGCATGCAAACGAAAATAAAAGTATTTCGAAAACATATAAGTTGAATTGGATGACAAGGTGTAATACCTTCCGTCTTTCTCTCCCAACGGATTTAGTGTTTGAGTGTATTCTCCCTGCAATTTTGTTAAAAAGCCACGCCCAATTCTTCCTTCACCATCAATGGAAACAGACTTCTGCTTACCTACATATTTCTGAGAAAAGTTATACATTACACCACTACTTGCATCAACAACAGCGGCAATTTTAGCACCGCTTTTAACCGGACGGGTAGTCAGATTAAAAGAATAAATATTACCGGAATAACTTCCCGTTAGTTCACTGGCATTTACCCGTTTATATCCTACTAAAACAGCAGCATCGTTGGCAGAGGTTACAGATAAATCTCCACCCAGCAAAAAATTATTTATATACCGTTCTCCATTGGTAATTACACGATCTTCGTTTACAGTATTTACATCACCAAAACGCTCATCGGGTATCATTTCCGTATTCTTTGCAAGCCAGTCATTAATATAAACATCAGTGTAGACATCCTGATTGTACCCAATTTCGGCATTGGCTATAATCTTGTGTATATTGTGTTTATTAATACGCGGACTCAACCGAAAAATCCCATCCGTCTTGTTCCATCCCCTCGACTCTTCTTTTTGAATGTATCCTACTCGGTTGATTTCAAAAAAGGGTTCAACACGCTCCATGTTATAAATTATACCAAAAGAGTCGCCGGTGCGCATGTACGAAAGTACATAGGCCATATTCTTTTTATACTCCAGTTCCGTTTGCCCGGTGGCAACCTGAATATCTACAATATCATGATCGGACAACACAAAACTACCGTCAACTCCAAAAATACGGTTATAAGCCTCTTTTTCTTCTTTTGTTGCACCCATAAATCCGATACTACTGGACCCCAAAATATCCTTTTTGACGCGCATTATTCCATAGGTAGCCTTTTCATGAGCGGTTGTGCCCGAAAACAGTGATTCTCCGGTTAAATTACCTATTACTCCAAATTCGACACCGTGGTTTAATTTTCCCGTTGCTTTGGCGCCACCAAGAATATCTCCGGCAGCCCCAATTCTGCGGCTGTAAAACAATTCCAGTGGCGTATTAAATACGTTGATCCGTTCGGTGAAAAACGGTCTGAGTTCCTTGAAACGAGTTGGGAAACGCGTTAAATTAATTTCAAAAACATCTGCGTCAACCTGCGCAAAATCAGGATTAAATGTAAAATCTGCCGTAATATTCGGAGTTGGACAAAAACGTACATCTCCCCCAAAATTAAATGCATTGGATTGTGAAGTTTCAAGAGCCTCGGAAGAACTTAGTGTTCCGTATGGCCTTATTTCAAACATTCTACCCGAGCTAATATTTTTCATCCCCCTGATTTCTCCCAACTGCGACATCCGCGTGGTATTATCCCATTCGGGCAGGTGAGGTTTCCACTGGCCTCTTGTCGCCAGCCTCGAAATGGTACGCATAATATTAAATCCCCAGGTTTGCTCTTCCTTACGCGAGAATCTCAGATTATAAAATGGGATTTTCACCTCTGCATACCATCCTTTCTCATCTACCGAACTTTCGGAATACCATATTCCATTCCAGTTCTGATCGCGTTTAACATCATCATACCGCAACTCATCGCCCTGTACACCAGTTGGTGTTACCATAAACTTGTAGCCGGTACGTTTATCAAAATAGCTGTCAATAAAAAACATGAGATGATCGGGAGCAGATGTGCCCCGGGGAGATAAAATCTGTACGATGTCCTCAGGTTTGCTGTCCCAGCACCATACGCCCAGGTAAAGATTTTCTTCGTCGTATAAAATAGCGAATTCCGATTTCTCCCTCATCGGGATCAATGGATATGGTTCCTTCTCAATAAAATCACCCCGGTGTTCTGCCAATATCCAGGCGCTTTCCGACAACTTCCCGTCTATTTCAATTTTTTCATTCTCTTTTAATCGATAAGCACTAATTAAATAATTCTGATTAGTGGTATCGTAAACCATTGCACGTATTGAATCGAAATAAGCAGGAGAATAAACACTTAAATCAACTTCCTTCTGAGCTTCAGCACGATTTGACAATAAAAGAAAGGATACGATAAAAAAGATAAAAACACGACTTAACTTTACTACTCCCTGACGAACAAACAGAATAGCAAGAAATCCGACAAAACGACTGTAACAAATGAGAAAGTTACGATTACTACATTCAGTCTTTTTCACGACGTTTTCAGCTGGTTTATTAGGTTATGCTCTTACATTCTTTTGTGTTTTACCCGACCTGTCACCATTTTCAAAAACTTTGTAAAGGCAGATTTCTCTCTACTCTTGTATTCTTGAGATGCATTTTTGAAATAAAACCACAAATTCAGTTGTTGAAGTTAAAAAAAAACTAATTGTTTCGTTAACGTTAACGGGTTTTTCTAACATTATTTTTTCACATTTACTGTTCTGCCTTTATATCCTCTGCTGATAGAATAATAAAATGATCGAATATTGACTAACATTAAAATGCAAACCTAAGATTCATCTTCATTTTTGTGATTTATGCCTAAATATATCAAACAGAAAAACCAATAAAAACACTAACCTTCAGATTTCTTCACGAGCCTCCTTTTACATAGATAATACAGGGTTATTTAAATCAGATTTTGTTTTATATAATACTGAAACTCAAACTCATAATCCAATCGCCCTGATAAAAAACAAATATATCTGTTGTTAATCATAAAATAACCAGAATACTTGACTTAGTGTTAATAATGCCGTAAATTGTATAGTAATAATGTTCCTGACTTCAAATGAAGTATGTGTAAAACTATTCTCCGAAAGAGTCTATTCTTAAATGTACACTAAAAAGTACAAGTACTTGCTTTTCTTATGAATAATTAAACCTATATGGTTACTTATCCGTAAAAATTTTTAAACTACTAATCACCTGAATATGGATTTTATACTCTCGGATAAAGTCAAACAGGCAATTAACATTGCACAATCAATTGCAAAGGAATTTATGAATGCCGAATTCTCTCCGGCTCACCTTTTAAAAGCCCTGCTCCACAAGGATATTGGATTGATTCCCATGCTCGAACAAATGGGAAAAGATTTCTATTACATGGAAGAATGGGCAGAAGTGCGGATCGAAACTTATCCGAAAGCAACAAAAGTAGTCGACCAACCCAAAGCCGATATCGATGTTAAAGCGGTGTTTAATGAAGCAGATAATGTTCGGCTCAAGATTAATGAAGACACAATAACTCCTGAATGTATTTTAATTGCGTTAACCATACCGGGAGTAGGGTTTTCGTATGAACAGTTAAAAACATTTAACCTGAAAGAACAGGAACTACTCGATAAAATTATAGAAAATACCACCATTGAGAACATTGTGGGAACAAGCGATGAAGGTGCAGGAGGGGCCTCACAACAGGCCAAACCAAAACAGAATGCACTTCTAAAATTTTGTGAAGAGTTAACTGCAATGGCCCAACAGGGAAAACTGGATCCGGTAATTGGCCGCGATAAAGAAATAAGAATGATGTCGGAGATTCTCGGACGGCGCTCAAAACCAAATGTTATTGTTATCGGCGATCCCGGGGTTGGAAAGACAGCACTTATTCATGGTTTTGCACAGAATGTAATAGAAGACAAAGTGCCTGAAAACCTGAAAAACACCAAAATATTTGAACTTGATTTTGGGGCACTTATTGCGGGAGCATCATACAAAGGAGAGGTCGAGGACCGTCTGAAAAACATCATTAACGAAATTAAGCAATTCGAAAAAGCCATTCTCTTTATAGACGAAATACACATGATGCAGGATAGCCAGGCCGGTGCTTCAGGAGCAGCCAATTTATTAAAACCGGAGCTCGACAAGGGGAATCTCACAGTGATTGGCACTACTTCAATCGACAACTACACCAAATCAATAGAAAGCGATGAAGCTTTTAAACGTAAATTCGAATTGATAAAACTGGAAGAACCCAATATAGAAACCTGCATTCGCATGCTGGAAAAAGTAATTCCGGTTTACGAAGAACATCATAAAATTAAAGTAGATAAAGAAAACCTGAAAGAAGCAGTAAACCTTTCGAAACGATATTTGAAAGAACGCAGCCTGCCCGATGCAGCTGTCGATTTAATCGATCGATCGCTGGCGGTTGTTAAAATGATGCAGGACACAACATCGGGCGAAGTGGAGGCCCTTAAAAATGAATTACAGGATCTTGGTGAGAATAAAAACGATCTGTCGGAGGAAGAATTAAAAAGCGAACTCCTTTGGTTTAATTCTCAACTTAAAGAAAGAATAAGCCCGGTAATACTAATCAAACTGAACGATGAAAAAGACGCCTCAAAAGCCGAAACATCTTCTGAAATACTTGAAATACTCAACGAAGTATTAAGCAGCCTTGAAAAACTTTCGAAAGAAACCAGCAATTCGTTGGATAAATCAGACCTGGCGGCCGTTGTTGCCCATAAAACAGGAGTACCCATTGGGAAAGTACAAACACAGGAAAAAGAACGACTGCTAAATATTGAGTCTCACCTTATGAAAAGGGTTGTAGGACAGGACCACGGAATTAAAAGTATTGCCGAAGCCATTCGTGAATCGCGATCAGGCTTGAGCAAACCCGGTCAGCCAATTGGTTCGTTTTTCTTTCTTGGTCCAACAGGAACCGGAAAAACTGAGCTGGCAAAAACGCTGGCCGAATTTCTTTTTAACGACGAGACTTCTCTTATTCGTTTCGACATGTCGGAGTTTAAAGAAGAGCACTCCGCCGCCTTACTATACGGAGCGCCTCCGGGATACGTTGGTTACGAAGAAGGAGGTTTGCTGGTAAACAAAATAAGGCAAAAACCTTACTCCATTGTACTTTTCGATGAGATTGAAAAAGCACACACCTCGGTTTTCGATATATTCCTTCAGATTCTGGACGAAGGGAAACTCCATGACCGCCTGGGTAAGGAAGGAGACTTCTCGAATGCTGTAATCCTTTTTACATCGAATATTGGAAGCTCATACATTGTTGACGAGTTTAACAAGGGTAACGTGCCTCCGTCGAACAAACTGGCTGAGATTATGGAGAGTTACTTCAGACCGGAATTTCTGGGACGCTTAACTGAAATTATCCCCTTCGCTCCTATCAACGAAGAAAATGTGGTTAAAATATTTGAAATCCATCTGAAAAATCTGTTCAAATCACTGGTGGCGCAGGGTATCGAACTCAACATCGAACAGGAAGCCAAGGAGTTTCTGGCCAAATCAGGCTTCACACCAAAATACGGAGCACGACCATTAATCGGTGTTATCAGAAACAAACTGAGAAGGCCACTGTCTAAAAAAATTATTGCAGGAGAAATTGGCAAAGGTTCGAAATTGAACCTTAAAATTAATGAGGATCAGGAACTCATTTGGGAAGAAATCTAATTGAAAAGAAATAATATCAAATACTAACTTATAAATTCTTAAAACTATGCAAGAGTACGGAATAGGCGGAACAGAAGTAAAAGGCGATGCCAGTGAAGCATTTGCCGAAATACCGCAAAACAGGACTTTATTATGTGAAAAACTGACAGGAGATGACCCAATTAAACCTGAAATCGCACAAGGCTTACAAACTATTGAGGATGTATTCGACCACTACAAACCGAAAGTAGAAGTTGAATTTGAAGACAGTGAGGGTGTAGGCAAAGAAGAAACACTTTCATTTAGTGGCCTTTCTGATTTTGGCATGAAAGGAATTACTGCTCAAAGTGACTTTCTTAAAGACTTAAATATTGAAAAAGAACAATATCAGAAAATAATTAAGCAATTAAAAAGCAATAAGCTTTTGCGAAAAACCCTGGAGAACCCGGAATCAAAAGCCGATCTGCTGGGAGTTATGTATGCTTTAATTAAGGAATTGGAGGAAGCAAGGTAATTCAACAATCAAAATTCATTAACACTTAAAATTTAGCATCATGGCAGAATTAGAAGGCGCACAAAATATTGCACAATACAAAGAAAAAGTAATCGAAAACGTGAAGGGTGTTGAGAACCCGGCACAGCAACTAAAAACAGGGCTCGACAAACTCGCCGGAAGCGGAGGTTTCGACCTTTTGGAAATGGCTTTCAAAGGCGTTGAAAATATGAACCCGGAGCGCAAGGCACGAAAACGTATTTTCTTATCAGAATCGGCATACAAAGACGAACGCGACGAACTGAAAAAAACATTACAGTTGTGGGCAGCAGTTCTTGAATCGTCGAATAGCATTTCGGAAATGGTTGAGGCCAGCGAAAAAAATATTGAGGTGGCAGAAAATACCTATAAATCGAATATGGCTAAGGCTATTGAAGCCACAAAAGACCTGGAACGCTCGTATCGTTCGGTGGCACTATTCTTTAAAAATACTGAAAGTACCAAACTGAAAAACCTCTCGGTAATGAACGCTGATCTGGAACAGCTTAAAGACCTGGACGACACACGTTTTATCGATGCAGTTCAGGCGGAACTGGTGAATAATTACGACCGGCTTGACCTTCGTGACAACTATGGGATTTTGGTAGTACCCGGCTATTTGGGTTCAAACAAAGTGGTTGAAAAATGGGCCAAAATTGCACACGAAAACAAGGTGATGCTGGTAACTGATTTCGAACACCTGGATAACCCGGATGACGTGATGGACTTATTCGAAATGGCAAATCTTACCGGTGGCGACATGTACCGTTCAAATGTAATGATGGCTTGTAACTGGCTGGTTGGACGTGATAAATTCGACGAAGTTGGCGAAGAAGAAGAACTTTTCGTACCCCCTTCAGGAGCTCTGGCCGGAACCATTTACAACACATTGATGTCACAGGTAGCGGCCGGTAAAAAGCACGGAGGGTTAAACGAGGTTGACGGCGTAGCTTTCGATCTGAAAAAAAGTGAAATTGCCAGCCTCGAAAAAATGGGACTTGTACCCATGGTTAACGAGTACGGCAAAGTAATGGCATTTTCGGCTAAAACTTTATTTAACGGCGACAACCTGGGATTACAAACTTACTCGGTAGTAAGGGTATTCGATTACGTTACTAAAGTTATGATGGATTTCCTTAACCGAAGGGCGTTTGAAAATTTCAACGTAAAAACACGAAAAGAAATACTGTTACAAATTGTCAAATTCCTTGATAGTATTACCGGTCCGGGAAAACTAATTGAAAACTTCTCGGTTAAACGTTTCGAACAAGACCCGAAACAGAAAGACAGGATTTATCTTGATATTCATATGACTCCTTACTTCCCCGCAAAAAATTTCTTAATTAAAATGGACGGACAAAAAGGAGATGACGGAACCGAGTGGGATGCTGACTATGAACAAAACTAATGGTAATTGAGGTACCTGAATATGCTGTTCTCTTTATGAATAAGCGCGTTTGCTTGTTTGACCAAAAGAGAAAATGAATCTAAATTAAAAAAATGAAGTATTAACTATTAATTATTAAGTTATGGAAATAGCACGGACGAAAATTGTTATGGAATTGGAGGGAGAAAAAATTCCAATTCAGGCATTTAGCTTTAGTCTAAAGCAACATGTCGACCATACCGGTCAACCGGCTTCCGAGGTTCTGGGTGGAACAATAGAACTAACACTTGAATCACCAAAGGACAACACTTTAATGGCGTGGATGTGCGACAGCTATATGCGCAAAGACGGTAAAATAACCGTATATGAACCTGAAGAACAGGGAAAACGATTTGCAGAGCTTGAATTTAAGCACGCACTTATGTGTGATTATAAAGAGTCATTCGTTGAATCAGGAATAGGCATAATTAATTTAACCTTATCGTGTAATGAAATTACAATGGGAGATGCAACCCATAAAAACGAATGGGTAGAATTAGAAGAAGATTAAGCGAATCAGTTAAATTTCTAAGTAAAACTTAAAACTAAAATCTATGTCATTTAAAGCAATACTTACTGTAGACGGTGATAAATTTACTGTTTATAAGATAAGCTACACAATTTCGAGAGGAGTTGACGAATTAGGACGACTCACTTCCTCGATTGTCGGTGGGCAAATTACTATGGAAATGGAATCGCAGAAAAACAATAAGTTTTTTGAACACATATGCGAAAGTGAGAGAATTAAGGAAGGATCGGTTGTTTTTAACAAACGACACCAGGACGCGAAAATGAGAGAATTAAAATTTAAAGATGCTTACATAGCATCATTTACCGAAACTTTTGATCATACCGGCTACCTGGGCTCCATGACCATGACTGTTACATTAGTAGCAAAATACATGGAAATGGAAGGTGCCGATTTAGGAAATGAGTTCTTCAATTTTGCATTGAATAAATAGATATAAATCATGTCTTTAACCGCACGGTTACATATTGAAGGCCATCAGCATGAAAATAAAGGCATACGTGTTTTGGCATGTAATTTCAAATTTTCACAATCGACTGACCAGCGTGGGTTACCAACTTCGAAGGTTGAAGGTGGAAAAATAAATGTTACCATAGCCGTTGAGAATGACGCGGAGCTCTTAGAGTGGATGCTTGCTGAAGCTGCCGACAAAAACGGAAAAATAATCTTTACAGGGATTGACAGTGGAAAATCTCTAAAAACAATTGAGTTTTGGAATGGCAGGCTTATTCATTATTTTGAAAGTTTTAAGGATTGCAGCAAGGTTACCATTATGATGACCATTTCTGCAAAAAAAATATCTGTGGCCGGAGCATATCATGAGAATGTTTGGTCAGGTTACGAAGAATAAAAAACAAAATAAATGGCACTGGCATCAAAAGTTAAAATTGAGATTGATGGAAAAGAGATCAAGGATTTTCTTAACCTGAATATAAATCAAACCATTTATGGATTTAATGAATTTGACGTTATTTTTCGTTTAGATACATTTGAATTCATAGATGGTTTTGTTCTCGATAACACAAATTCAGTTATCGGGTCAATTATTGTAATTTCCATTGATGTAAGCCAAAAAGGAGATGGAACAAGTGCTGACAATTTCATTTTCAAAGGAATTATCACCAATGTCAAGGGCATAAAATCAGGGCTGTCCGACATGAACCAGATCATTCTTTCTGGTAAAAGTCCGGAGGTTCTGCTGCACGATATGCGGGGCAGCCGGTCGTTCGAGAATAAAAGCCTTAAACAAATTGTTGAAGATGTTTTAAAACCTTATCCCCGCGATATACTCAAATCTAAAGTTAATCCAAACACAAGTGTTCAGTTCGACTATGTTGTTGAATATAACGAAAGCAATTACGAATTTCTGCGCAGACTGGCAGCTCGTTACGGAGAATGGGTATACTACGACGGTACCGAATTTATTTTTGGTACACTAACCAACTCTAAAACAAATATGATTCTTGGAATAAATCAGTCTGAATTCAATTTTGGAATTTGTTTGAATCCTTTAAATTTTAACTACAAATATTACGATTATTACCAAAACACCATTCTTGAAAATGCATCAACCAAATCGGTCGGCAAAAAGCAATTAAACGAAATAGGACAGACAGCACACGACAAGTCGGTTAAACATTTCACATACCAGTCACAAGCTTATTACAATCATCTGAATGTTTCTCCGGATGGTTATGCCAAACATCTAAAAGACGTGGTTGAATTACAGGAAAATGCTAAAGCTGTCGGGATGTCGGAAGTGGAAGGTGCCAGCCAGAATCCCCTTGTTAAACTGGGCAGCAAGGTGAATATTAAGGCCCTTAAAGTGGATAAAAAAGGTAAAGTCGATTATGGAGAGTATATCGTTACTTCGGTAACACACTCTTGCGACCATTTAATGAATTACAAAAATATTTTTAAAGGAGTTTCAGCCGAAGCAACTGTTCCGCCATATGCCGATCCTTCAAAAATTGCGCAATGCGAAACACAAAGTGCAGTAGTAATTGACAACAGCGATCCGGAACAAATGGGACGGGTAAGGGTAAGGTTCGTCTGGCAGGATAACAACCAAATGAGTCCCTGGATAAGATTAACTAATCCTTACGCAGCTAATGAAAGAGGTTTTTACTTTATCCCTGAAATAGACGATGAAGTATTGGTGGGATTTGAAGGTGGCGATGCTGAAAAACCTTACATTATTGGAAGCCTGTATCATGGGAAAAACAAACCACACAACGCATGGCCGAATAATAAAAACAGTTTTAAAGGTATTGTTACTAAAAGTAACCTGCGAATTGAGTTTGACGACGAAGATAAAAACACAACTATTGATACACCGGGTGGAAATCAAATTATTATAAGCGATGAAGAAAAGTCAATCGTACTTGCCGATCAGAATGAAAATACCGTAAAACTATCACCCGATGGAATTGTTTTAGATAGTATGAAAGATATTTCCATCACTTCTCAGGCCAAAATTTCAATCGATGGTCTTAATGGAATTACTCTGAATAGCGACGCCGGAGACATTAACGCGTCTGGCTTAAATATTTCTCATAAAGCCTCTGTTGATTTCACGGCTGAAGGAATGGCTAATGCCGAATTAAAAAATGCTTTGGCTTCAATTAAAGGCGATTCAACCGGAGCAACTGTAAACGGTGGTCCAATGACCACAATTCAGGGAATACTGGTAAAAATAAATTAAAAAATATGGGACAGCCAGCTGCAAGAATTACAGATATGCAAACATGTCCGGCGCAAACACCGGCCTTTCCCTCTCCTATTCCACACGTGGGCGGGCCAATAACCGGCCCCGGAGTAGCCACCGTTCTCATTGGAGGGTTACCTGCTGCAGTCATGGGGGATACCTGTACTTGCGTAGGTCCACCTGCAACCATTGTAAAAGGCTCAACCAGTGTTCTCATTGGAAACCGTCCGGCAGCCCGAATGGGCGACCAAACTGCCCATGGAGGCACAATCGTTGGTGGTTTTCCAACTGTTCTTATAGGAGGATAGACAAAATAAATTTTTCAATAGAAATTTAATAAACCTAAAATACCCAAATTTATAACCATTACTATTTCTTTTCCGGTATAATTAGTTCCTGGTTAATTTTTATTAAACTGGCATTTTCAATATTATTGGCTTCGGCAATAGCCTTAACAGTTACTCCGTATTTTTGAGCTATAACCCATAAACTTTCGCCTTTTTGTACAACATGAACAACTTTTTCAGTTTTTTCTTTCTGTGTGTTCTCATTTAAAGGTTGAGCTACCGTATCATCGGTTGTATAAATTGTCTCAGGAATTTCATTGTTTGAGGTTTTTATTTCTTTCTGCGAAGCACAAGCACAAAACATCAGAAACAAAATGCCGATTACCAGATTTAGGATACTTTTTTTCATTGGTTTACTTTTTTGAGTAGGATTAGATTACAGACACAAAATGTCAAACGAATAGATGAATTTCAAATACTTACACTCCATCAAACAACCTGATGAGGTGTAATAATTTAAGCAACGACTCTGGTTTAACACTTAGTTTTCACTAATAAAACATCTGAATGGCAACAAGCTTACCGACTGTTCTTCCAACTTAATGAGTAAATCCTTTTTTAAAAATTTCAGCTCTTCCAAATCAATCTCGTCATTCTGCTTTTTTAAATGAAGAGTAATATCAAGAGTCTGAATAAAACCACTATCTGTAGACTGCCCCGTTTGAAGACCTTTTTTAATTTCTACGCTATCGAGCAGTTTTCCCATGTGTTCAAAACACAATGCTTTTATGTCTTCATATGTTACAACACGGCCATGCGACAAAAGTGCCTTCCGATAGGCATTAACGCGCTCTTCAGTGTCCATCCTTTCGCGGCCCCCCACAGAATTGCTTACAAGCATAATACTATCGGGCCATAAACCACTTCCCTCATAAACAAACAAACTCTCCCCGCTCTTTATTTTATTTCCAAATTCTCCGTTAGTTGTCCAGAATTCGATAAAAAGGGTGTCGTTATCTGGATGCGATTTTAGAAGCAAATACGGAATATCCTTTTTAACTACATTACTGTTGGTTAAACGATTCTCAAGGCGTGTTATAGTCTGATTGAGTTCTCTTAAATCTGAAGTAATCATTTCGGCACCAATAATAGAAAATGCAGCACTTTCATCACGCAGCAATTCTAACAGGTAGCTCACCAACTCCACAGCATTTCTAGAATCGAAACGGCCAACTCCTCCATTCCTGATAATATATGAGCCTTCTTCTACATCGCTGATCCCGGAGAAGGACTTCTCTGTAAATATTTTACCTTCGCTGCTACTCACCTGTTTCATATTCAGAAATACCTCATCGGTAAGCATGGGAATAATATTAATGAAATCGCGCGACGATTGTGCAAACTCGTTCAAATGTCGGTTCAAAGAGGGAAAACAATTAATAGAACAAAACAAGTCATCAAATACATCAGAAGGTATTATCTGGGGAAATTCAACTTTTATCCACACCAGATCCTGCTCCAATTTCCCTAACTCATCGGATGTAAAAACCTGGAAAAATTCCTGCGGAAGTGTATTCTCTGAAGCAACAACCGGTCGCTGAAATTTTTCAGCAGCCAGAGTTTGAAATTTATTTTTATAAAACCTGTTTACATGGTTATTTACCTTGGTTGTAATGTCGAGTTCGTTTTGCAGCAACGCGTTAAGACTATCAGGCTCTTTTGTGTTGTATCCTACTCCGGAAACAAAGCTAACATCCCGATCATTAATTTTCCACTTGCCTTTCGAAAGAGATTTATAAAAGCTCTCGTCATACGCTTCATTCCTAAGATCGAAACACAGGGAAAGACCATCTAAAAATTCAATGTTCTCATGAAGTTGGAGTCCTAGCCATAATTCTGATGATTTTAAAGATCTGGCTCCCTTTCCTATCGCAACAACCTCTTTTTCCAATTCTGCCTGATATTGAAATATTTTAGTTGAAGACGCCAGGTATTTCAAATCACCGTTAAAAAGCCGATAAGTCCCTGCCGGTGTAAAAAACACCGGTTTTTCATGTGCAGTGTGTTCTCCCGGATTAACATACCTTTTGTTCAGGTAAAATTGGTAATCGGGAGTAATTTCAAAAACAGGATCGATTGATTTTGCTCTAAGCAAAGCATGCGCCGGCGAAGGCCCTGTCACAGGTTCCGGAGTGAGTAAATCAACAAGCTTTTCGAGTATTCGTGCCTCCACATTATTGATGTCCGACGAAATCTTTGCGAGTTCGCTGGCCAGAGCACCCAGAATTAAACCAACTACCGGGTCGAATGAACTTTCAGATTGAGTATCCTGAAATCCCCATAACCTGGAAGCATTCTTTATCATTCGGCTACTTATTTTTTCTTTCGATTCCTGCATGTTTTTAGTAATAAGATAACGGACCAATAAAAAATTCGTCGTAATGCAAAAAAGCTTCGTTTGTGGAAGTCAGTTTACCGGTTACCTTCATTTTTATCCGGCTTTTAATCCTTCTTTGCATCAACATGTAATCAATTTGTTCGATTTGTATATCAACGTTAATATTCGACAGTCGCGGCTCTTGTTTATTTAAAGTAGCCTTAATAGAAGTGATTAATTTCTCTTTGTACTTTTGCGAATTAGTAATATTCTCGAAATCATGTTCCCATATTTCACAACCAAATGATTCATCGTGTTTACACTCCCCAAAATTGGTAATGGCAATTAAATGAACCATATCAGAAATAGAATCATACAAAGAGCATTTCTGTAGTTCCTTTTTTTCAGTCACTTTCCCAAGTTGTAACGGCAATTTGTAATAATCATTAATCATTCTCTTACTCCTTTGGTTTAAATAGCTGTTTCAAAACCTAAAACAGGGCCACCTGAATCTTCGTTTAATTCAAAATACTGTTCTTTAGTATCAACTTTTATTTCCAATGAAATATCATAGTCAACCGGAACAAAGTATCCATAGAAACATTTTAGAAACTTCGAAAGCGGACCGGTTATCAAATAATCTGAAACTTTCGTATTTTTTAATGGGCCAACCTGAAATAGCAAGGTCTTTCCAAAGTTATCTCCGGGATCGCCACAAACAAAATCAACGCCCAATTCGCCGGTACCTAATCTGCATTTTTCTGCGAAAGGAGAATTATGTAATCGCTCGATATCATTTAATCCTGAGCTGTTAACAATTTTTATTTCAACATTTTCTTCAATAATGGTTTCCAGACACTTAGCCATAAGCTTCGTTCTTCCTGCAATTTTGTGCGCAAAGTGCAGCATCAGTGCCAACCGATAAATATATTTTCTGTCTAAATGAGGATCAAGGTCCCAGATATTGGGATAAATATCGTCGAAGAGCCTCTCGCTAAACTGTCCTAAAATTTTTCTCTCTTCCAACTCCAGCATTACACCTTGTCGGATAATTTCATTTTCAAATGGGAGGAAAAAATTACGAGTAGCCTTTTCTTCTTGTTTTAACCTTTTCGATTCATTCGAAGACGCCTCGTTATTGGAAGATTTCCTGCTTCTTTCATGAAACAAACCTTCCGGCAGTGAATCATAAAAACCATCACGATTTAAAATTATTTCTACCAGCGACTGTCCGTTATTTAATTTCAGCTCGCCTACTGAATCAATATCGCGTGTATATCTTCGTTTAAATATTCCTTTTCGGGAGCTAACAAAATCGTCAATATTTAATCCGTTCTCTATTAAATCGGCTATAACAGCTTCAGCCTTTATATCATAGAAAACATTGTGAATAATTTCTTTTATTTCATCCTGATTTACCATGAATCATTTTGAATGAGCGGATCTTAATAAACCAGCCGCTAATCAATCATTCCAAGTTCTTTCATTCGGTTTCTCAATTTTCGCTCTGTGGTTCCCAGTTCTTTTGCTGCCAGACGTTTACTCCCATTATGCTTATTAAGCGCCTTTTGAATCAGATCAATTTCTTTTTCCTGTAATGATTTTGACTGCTCGGCTTCAACCTTTTCGGTATGTTCGAAATTATACTTTTTAACTCCTTTTGCTTGCTCTGGCTGTTTTGCATACAGTCGGCCAGTTCAGCTTCCAGTTCATTTTTCATGTTCCAGGCACCAAACAAATTATTAAAAGTGAAAATAATGTTGTCGTATAAATCAGCTTTAACGGTATCAGCTTCTATTTTTTGCAGATAGTCTTCCATCTGATTGGTTGCATTAGAATACCTCAACTGAATTTTATCCCTGGCAACTTCGTCTTCTTCTTTCTGATACGCTGAAAACAGGGCAATGGCGGAATCGGTTTTTTGAAGAAAATCTCGCTCAAACTGCTTATTATTTTTTAACTGGTTCAAGACATCTTCATACTGTTCCTTATTCCATTCTGCCTCTTTTTCGGGTAAGCGAAATGCAAAATACATGGGGATAGCTACAATAATTACCGCCAAAATAAAAAACACAAGCATTTTAATGGTAGCTGCAGTTCTTTCCTGTTTGTTAAGTGCATCCATAATGAATAGTTATAGTTAAAATGATACTTTATTTAATCAACCAGGAAACTGCTTCCCGGCTTTTCTTTTTGCTCTTTAACGAATATCTGACGATCCTTTTTCTTCCCGATAAAATCGAGATTACTTAATGTATTACACACTTTTGAAATGGAATTTACAAAAGGTGCCAGTCCCTCAATCGATTGCGAAATATTATCGTGATTATAAGAATATTCGATAGCGTTACTCAGCATTTCTTCAAATTCTCCCTGTTTCAGGTTGCTCCAGTCCTGTATATAATTTAACAGCTCTTCTCTATCGGCTGTCGATTGTTTATTAATTGCATTATTAATGGTTCGGGCCAGCGCAGCCATTTGTTCAAAAATAAATACCGGAGGATAGTACCTGGCCATTTTTCTGAATTCAACAAGATTGACACTCAAAAATGCAAGCATCGAATTCGACAGGTCGGCAACGGTTTGGGCAATGGTTGTACTTTGTTTTTTATCTTTTATTCGTTTCAGAATACTTATAATATCAATTTCTATCTGCCCTAATACTTTTATCAATTGCGAATGAAATTCAGCCAGCTTCTCATGACTATAGAGCGTTTGGCAGGGCGGTATATAATCGGAATCCAACTCAGGCTTCTCTCCAACGAATTTCAATTTCCCAATAATCAAACTATTTTCGGTTTTTATCGAATCCATCTCTCCCTCCGAATGAACCGATAAATAATATCCGGGAAGTACATAAGGTAAACGGGGTGGATTTTCATTCAGGTCGGTTTTCCCGAATGGGATTCTTTCCTGTGTATTGATACTGAGAGCAATGTAATATTCATGTTTTTTTATTTCTTCAGAATCAATTTTTACATCAGGAATCTGATAGCTCAACTCATTGTCGGTAAAATAATCTTCGTTTATATCAATTCGTATACCTCCTCTTGTTACTGCACAACAATTAACCACCTTTGCATGAACATATCCCTGATTGTCAATATCAAGAATAATATTGATGCCCTCTTTTTGATGATCGTGTCGAAGTAATACGCCGTAATTAAAAGGATTGACAAAAGAAAGATAGCTATTCCGAACCTGGTGTCTGACATTCAGATCGGTAGCAATAAAATGACTTTTATTTATTTTCATTCCGTCAATCCAGTTAACGGGAAGATTTATCGAATCTTTATGCATATCAATTTTCAATTACACGTTTGCATACAATTACGGAATTTTCTTTAACAAGGTTAAAGCTGTTAGTTTCTTCTGGGTCGATATACCTGATTTTACCAAACATTTTTGGTTTGAAATAGAATATCCATCCTAATGGCTTCTCGTTTTTATCGAGATATTCAATTTTTTCATCGGGATTTCGATGGTTATAATCGTTTATAAAATAATAAAACAATTTCCCGAAGACCATTTCCTTGGGTGCCTTTGCCCTGAATGATGTCATACTTTTATCATCATTCTTCTTTTTAAATTCGAAACCCACAACCAGAGGCATTTCCATTTCCCGGTCAGAAGGGTCTTCCACGTGTTTATCGACAGGATAATACCATTTTCTTAAAATTTTTACCGGAATATTCATGTATCGCAATACACTTCCGTAAAACACATAAGGAAGAATAAATAATAATAAAGAACTCAGGGTTAATCCGATATAAAATTTGTACCCAATAAAACGAAACAGAATCTGCAGAAAAATACCTCCAACAAATGCGATAAGTATGGAGAATATAAGTTCGGTAGAAAACGTTTTATCTGTTGACCAGGGCAGTAATTCTTTTACGGCAAAAACGTGCAAAACTCCCATTCCAAGCATCCACACACACAGTAGAAGATAGATTACAAAATAGGTAAGTTCTACCAACGATTTATGCCCCAGAAATCCGCCAACGCCAAGCATTACTCCTCCTAAAACAACATACAGGATTGTTCGCAAAATATATGACTTCACTTCCTTATTTTTTAAAACAATTCCGAGAAGTATTAAGGTGATAATGCAAAAAATGATGATTAGAAACTGGCTTACCATAGCTTTGAATTTAAGATAGTGGCTTATTATACGACGCTTAGCATGTTAAATTTACAGGAAAATTGTTTATTAGTCAACTAATTTATGGTTAAATAATTGCAGATTATTGAGTTATACAACATGCGATTAAGCAAATTTCCATAAGTCAATTATTAATCCCGAACGACTTTGTTCACATTTTATCTAAAGGAATGTGAGAATAAAAACAATATATTTGTAATAAGTAGAATCTGTTTAATACTTATTCAATACATAAAAAACCAAAGATCTAAATTATGTCCCATTCAAAAACTTTATCTGGACTCATCATCATGATGTGTGTCTTATGTTTTTCATCAAGCTGTAACAAAGACAATTCTATAAAAAACTCTAACCAACTGGCGCAATGGCGCGGCGACAATCGCGACGGAATATATCACGAAACAGAACTACTTGATGAATGGCCCGAATCAGGCCCTGAAAAACTCTGGATTTATGAAGGAATTGGGAAAGGTTTTGCCGCTCCATCTATTCTTAACGATCGGATTTTTGTAAACGGAGAGATTGACAGTACTTCCTATTTATTTGCATTCGCGATGGACGGCAAATTACTTTGGAAAAGTCCTAACGGGCCCGAATTTATGGGAGAAGGTTTTTCGGCAACCTACCCCGGTTCCCGTTCCGCTCCTACGGTGGTAAACAATTTGGTTTACACTACCTCCGGAAGTGGACGAATAGCCTGCTTTGAAGCATCTACAGGAGAAGAGCAATGGGCTGTTACTATTAGCGATCTGGGTGGACCTGATAAATATTTCGGCTATTCGGAATCGCCGATTGTTGATAAAGATAAAGTTTACTGTTTCCCCGGTGGACAAAGTAACAATAATGTTGCTCTTGATCGTTTCACAGGCGAGATTGTCTGGTCGAATAAGGCACTACAGGATACATTCTCGTATTGCTCACCCGTTATTGCCAAATTCCCGGAGAAGGAGTTTATAGTTACGCATTCACGTCATCATTTGTATGCATACGACCCGGAAAACGGTGATGTAAAAGGCTCTTATTTTATAGAACATTACCAATACGATGGTGAACATTGTAATTCTCCACTATTTTCGAACGGGAGTATCTATTTTATAGGAAATGAAAAAGAAGATGGCGCAAGCAGGATAGACATAAACAGTGAAGGAGAATTGAATGTGGTTTGGAAAAATCCGAAAATCAAAAATAATTTTAACGGTTATGTTCAGGTGGGCGATTACCTGTTTACAACCGTTAAAGGAAACTGGCTAAAAGCGCTTAATATTGAAACAGGTTTGGTAAAAGACTCAGTGAAATCAGCAACCGGCAGCATTATTTATGCCGATAACAAATTTTACTGTTATGGCATGAACGGAGATCTCAACCTAATTACTTACAACGATGACCATTTCGAAATTAAAGGCGAATACAAAGTTAACGACGGCACCGGCCATCACTTTGCACACCCGGTAATAAACAAGGGAATTTTATACATCAGGCACGGAAATGCGCTAATTGCCTATAAAATCTGATTATAATCTGAAACTTATAGTCCCCTTTATTCTTCTACAAAATACCTTAACTGATCGAGCATAATAGGCACATCCTCTTTTTCTACGCCTTGCTCAAGCAGATAATTTAAATCGTCTTCAAACACTTCAAAAAATTCGGTTTCGGTAAATTCAGTTTGAAGAATGGATTTTTTGTAATAATCAAGGGCTTCTCTCCTTCTGCCAAGGCTCCATTGAACATGCCCCATATTCATCAGATCGTGTTTATTGGGCTCATTATCGATTAACTTCGTGAAGTATTTTTCAGCCTGCTCGAGCTTGCCTGTTACAAAAGAGCACCAACCAATGGGTTTCCAAACTTTTTTGTTTCCGGGAGCCAGGTATTCCACTTTGAAATAGGTTTTCAGGGCCTCCTCAAAACGCCCCAGTTCGAGTAAGCAGTGCCCGATATTCAGCTGCGTATTCAGGTTCTCTTCATCCAGAATTTCCACTTCCTGGTAATATTCCAAGGCCTTTTCCGGTTGCTTCAAATTGAGATAACACAATGCTATTTTATTAAGGTTCCACTTCCGGTTTAAATCGAAAAGTTCAGCATTTTTATAGGCATCCAGGGCTTTGTTGAAATCTCCGAGTTTTTGGTAGCAGAATCCCAGTTTTTGATATAATTCACCACTCTTCTCTTCCTCCAATAGATAGGAGAAAACTTCGGCAGCTTCTTCAAAATAATTTTTTGTAAAATAATACTCTGCGATGTTTCGAAGTAACTTTTCATCTTCGTTTATAATTTCACCCAAGGAAGATTTATTGTGAAAATCGAAACGCCAGCTAAAAATATCCTCAAAATCATTTTTTCGCGGATGCAGTTTGTAAAAACGATATAGATCCTGGATAAACTGATTGGAAATAAATCCGGCCTTTTTCCCCGGATCGGTTAATTCTTCGTCGTTTTGCAACTCGTTAAACTGATTCATTTCTGCACTCATTCCTTCAGCCATAAATTCACGGTTTTCGGCAGGTAAATTCTGAATGCTGAAACAAAACGAATATTTATCGGAATTACATAAAATTGGAGCCGAATCGATGGCCTTGATAAAACGCTTATTCACCTCATCGTCCTTATTAAGCGACAAGGAAATTTCAGGATTTGATGAGAAGAAAGGCATGAACCAATTCGATAATTCGCTAAAAAACGGAAACATTTTTAACATGGCAAAAGACCCCATAAACACATCGGCGCCTTCCATTTGCAGTTCCGAAAATTCTTCCATTTTATTCATCAACCCGGGCGAGTCTTCAAAGATTTTTTCCCATTCGGGATTTTTATCCTCTCCCAAACTGTCGTCCATTAAACTATCGAGGTTGATTTTATCCTTCAGGTTCGGACTGATCTTTATCATTTCAGGAATAATCTCATCCGTAATTTTTTTCTGAATTTTTTCTGTTTCCTTACTGCGGATTAACTGCACAATTACAGTTTCCAGATTCTTTTTAAATTTAGGATTCTCATTTTCGATTTTCAAGCGGCCGGTAACAGCCGGAAAGAATTTTAAACGCTGGTCGTACTTATAAAATCCAATCAATAAACCCACAAGTGCACGCTGGCTGATTTCCGGATCTTCCTCTTGGTATGCATCAAAAAGCAGGTTAAATTTGGCCTCATCGAAATAACGTAAAAGGCTTAATATAAGAGACACAACAATAAACGATTTATACGATTCCAATAATAAATCGCTCTCAAAAAAAGCTTTTAAAAACTCAACATCAGCAGTTTGCAACTTATTTTTAAACCATAAATAATAAAATAATGCAACAATTTTTTGCTGGTGGGTTTGGGCATCCATAACATCAGAAGATGATCTGATTTCGTTTTCTTCTACCAGATCCTGTAACTCTTTGTGCAGGTAAAATTCTTCGAGTTCGGGAAGTAAAGAGCTCAAATCGATCGAGCCCGACGAAAATCCTCTTTTCTTCTCAAATTCCAGTCCCGATGAAATTCGGGTTTTCATTTCATCGTTGATTTTATCGGCCAACATAAAAACCGAAACAATCAATTTCTGATAAACCTTTTGCCGCTCCGGATCTTTTATGCCCTCAACCGTATATTTGAGCATGTAACTGTAGTTCTGCTCCAGGTTTCGCCACTCATCCAGATAAGAAAGTAATCCACTGCTATTGATCAGCTTCTCCAGTTCATCAAATGCAGGTTTTAATTTGTTCACCTCAAGATGACGACAAATTTGATTGTATTGTATTTTAAGTTCTCTTTCTGTCATTCTAATCAAAATTAGTTGAATGACAGTAGATATTCAAAAAACAATCCAATATTTATTTGCTGATGATTTGGCCGAATTTGAAAAACAGTTATGACAAAATAGCAAGTTAATCCTTCTTTTTCCCAAATTCCGAATCAACTTTTATAAAAGGCAACACGAAGAAAATGGGAATTGTACAAATCATTACCCAAACGAAAAAACTCTGGTATCCGATTATCTCCTGAAGCCAACCGCTTAACATTCCAGGAATCATCATACCCAGCGCCATAAAACCGGTTGCAATTGCATAATGTGCCGTTTTGTGCTTTCCTTCGGCTATATAAATGGCAAATAACATATAAGCAGTAAAACCAAAACCATAACCAAACTGTTCGACCACCACAGCTGCCGAAATCCACCACAACGAATCAGGAATAAACCACGATAGTAGCAGATAACACAGATTCGGAAGATTAATAGCCAGAGCCATCCACCAAAGCCAGTATTTTAAACCTTTTCGCGAAGCAACAATACCACCCAAAATTCCACCAATAGTTAAAGCAATCATTCCAGCAGTACCGTAAACCAATCCCAAATCACCGGTTGTAATTCCGAGTCCGCCGACCTCTCTCGAATCAAGCAGAAAAGGAGATGCCATTTTTACAAGCTGAGATTCAGCCAGACGATACAGCAATAAAAATAAAAGTACAGGTAAGATTCCCTTCTTTTTAAAAAAAGCAACAAAGGTTTCAATAAACTCGGCAACAACACTTTTCCCTTCTGTTTGATTGGAAATATCCGTTGAAGGTTTTGGCAAAGCATATCGATGATATAAAAAGAAGAGAACAAACAAAACGGCCACACAGCCGAACACTACTGACCATGAAAATTTAATATTCCCTGACCGCCCAACAAAACTTGCAAGAGTTGTTTTCTTTAGTTTCGAATCGATCTGAACCAATGCAAATGCCGGTTTATCCCAGTTGCTCGCGTTAAACTCAAAACGATATTCCCGAATTAAGTGGATATTTTTATCTCCTTTATCGTGGCCAAAATTCAAAACCAACTCTTCTCCATGTTCAGGTTTTTGCGATAACTGAATCGGGATAACTGCAATATTTCCAACCTTATCTCCTGTTATTATTTCTTTATTACTGAATTTCTCCTTTAAAAATTCCTTTAAAGGAATTGAAATCTTCCGGGTCCACCAACCTGCATCTTTGGCTGCAACAGTAGTTTCTTCAGGGTAAAATTTATTCTGAATGTTCCACTCATTTACTTTGTTCTTAATCTCTGCTGCATCGTTCTTATCCATAACTCCAACCGGAATCCGGATCTCTTCCTGCGAAACGAAATATATTTCTCCTTCATTATTTAAAGGATGAAAAGCTTCCGGTAAAAAAGAAACTTCCTGAACCGGAATATTCTGCGCTGCTACTTCAACTTTTAATGGTTCCAGTCCGGTTGCTGTTTCAAGGGCACCAGCCAGAATCACCAGCAGGCCTTGCCCGGCAAGCATGGCAAAACGGTAAAAGGTACTGCGGATTCCTACAAAAAACGACTGGTCACCCTGCGAGAGACCAAGCATATAAAAACCATCGGCAGCAATATCGTGCGTTGCCGAACTAAAAGCCAGCAACCAAAAAAAGGCCATGGTATATTTGAAGAAGTTTCCAGACGGGATTGTTAAAGCGATTCCGGCCAAACCTGCTCCGATTAATAACTGCATTATAATAATCCAGAAACGCCTGGTTTTCAGGATGTCTACAATGGGACTCCACAGCGGTTTAATTACCCAGGGTAAATACAACCAACTGGTATACAAAGCAAACTGGGCGTTCGATATTCCCAGTTTTTTATACATAACGACAGATACGGTCATTACCATAACATAAGGCAGACCTTCGGCGAAATACAGTGTTGGTACCCAAAACCAGGGTGAACGATTTTTGATTTTTTGCGACATATATTTAAATAACTTCTGACTCCGATATCACGCATAATTTATTTCAGCACCTAAATAATTCAGATTCCGAAACGAGTTTATAATGATGTACCGGAAATAATTGGACTTAATAGCGTTTCTCCAAAGATATATTTTTATAATAATGATGCAGAATTTCATCGTATTTAAATCCTTTGTGTCCCATAACTGCAGCACCAATCTGGCAAAGGCCAACACCGTGTCCCCAGCCTCCTCCGTGCAAAACAATTTTAGTGGGAACTCCATCAACAACATCTTGTTTTTCAACAAAAAAGGCAGAGCTGTATAAATGCGATTCGCTAAGCCAACGGCGGATTTCCAACTCTTTTCCAACGGTCAGAGTCATTTTTGAGCCAACAATTTTTAATTTAATCAGGCGCCCCGAAACACCGCGTTCAATGGGAATCATATCGATAATCTGCCCAAAATCGCGGCCCGAACGTCGCAGAATTATATCTGACAAATCCTCATTTTTGTATTCTACTTTCCAACGAAAAAAATCCTTGGCACTCCAGTCGTATTCGTTCAGCACCTGTTTCAAAACGTCTTCATCATTGGTATTACAAAACGCTTCGGGCGCATTTCTCAGCCACGGCAAAGCATTTTCTTCTAGCGTGAGATCAGTGGCAAATCCGTGTGTTTTTTCAGGATTATCGATTACCGCAGTTAAGTACGGATGATTTACGGGCTCCCAGCAATTTTCGAACAACTCTGCAATTCCTCCGCAACATTTCGAAAAACGCGCATCACAAACCACACCATTGTATGAAAGGATGACTCCGGCCGTTTCGTTAACCGCTTTTACCACGTTTGGATTATGCGAGCGGGTGGTTCCCTGGTAACGCTGACAATGATCGTCGGCACACACATGAAAATTCACGTGATCTTCACGATCGTACCATTTAAGATATTCATTTTCGGTTTCAGTGGTGCTGATGTAACTTTCTCCCACGTCAACCAGGTTATCCTGTTTTTCGATTTGGGCGATCAGCCAGCTTCGCGAAATAATGGCGTGGGCTTTCAACAAATCCAGCGAGCTTTTCGCGCTCATTTCCGAAGAAATCACACTGATGAGATAATTCTCGATGGGAAGAACATTTACAGCCGTCAGTTCTCCGTCCTCCACAATAAACTTTAGTGCTCCCTGGAAACTCTGGTTTTCTTTTTGTTCCCAATGAAAATTTACACCAATGGTTACATCCTTTAATTCAAATTCAGCAGCCTCAACATCGACAGGAGAAAAGATCAATTCTTTTTTCAGATCAACTGAACCATTCAACTTTATTTTGCCATTTTCGACACTTACAGAATGTTCATTTTGAAATTCGTCTCCCCCTTCGAGTTGATATTTTCCTTTAAAATTGAATTCAATTTTGTCGGCGCTCATTATCCCGACATGGATATTTGGTGTATTCATTTTTTCAATAATTCAGTTAGTTTATCAAATTCATCTTCGGCCCACAAAACCTGGCTGAAAATACTTTCAATATCTTCTTTTCTGAGTTTCTTAAAATCTTTTTCAAGCGGCGTGATTAAAACCCCGCCCATATCAACCGACGCCGGACTTAAAAGGATATTTTTATCGCCCTCTTCGAAATATTGCGATGGTCGATGCAAAGCACGCGGAAAAATCAGAACTCTCCATTCTCCGTCAGTAAAAGATGCCAGAATATTCATCATCGGTTCTTCTTCCACCGGCGCTAATTTTTCAATCGTTTTATAAATGGTTTCGAAGCCGTTTATCAGGCTTTGTTTGTTTCCAGATTCCAGTACCAAAAAGTTTCGCAATCCGTCTTTTATCGCCCACAATTCCGGATCGGTTTTTATAATTAGCTTTCCGTATTTAGCTTTCAATTCGTCCATTTCATCGTCCAAAGGCATAAAACCTTTGTTGCCTGCCTGAAAATGGAAATGATCGGGAGCAGACGCGCCACATTTGGGACCGTTATAAAATACGATAAAACCTTCAATGACTTTTGAAATGTCGAGCATAGTTTCGAAGTTCCCTTTAATTCGCTGCGGAGCGTGTTTAAAATCAGGGATGGTAAAATGTTCAGGAAAAATCGGGAAAGGATTAACCAGAATGGTATAGTCTCCGAAATCAACTCCCCGTTGCTCTTTCGGACGATTATTTTCGCATAAAAAACAGGGGCGATCTTCAATGGATTTTTTATCGACTTTTGCTGCCGATGAAACAATTCGTCCGGGATTAAACTGAACTTTTATGACGTATCCGTCGAACTGAAATTCCCTAACCTGAACCTGTTCCAGTCCGGCGAAATTTTTTGCAGCCAGTTTCCACTCCGTTTTTTGGTCGGCCAGTAATTGTTTTATTTCTGGTGAAATTGAATTCATTAATTTTTTCTTGGTTCACGCAAAGTCTCCTAAAGTTTTCGCAACGAACGCAAAGAGAGTATACTACTTTGAGAATCTTTGCGAACCTGGCGATTCTTTTATTCTTTGCGTGAAATTTGTTTTACACTCTGTTCTTCTTCTGACGAGCCTTTAATTCAATCGTCCGAATGCGGTCTTTATATGTGTTGTGTCCATTCATTTTTACAATGTCCAGGGCAGCATCAGAGTTGTCATCCCAGCGGCGGCACAAGTAGATACTATCGTAAATGCGGCCGATCCGGTAGTTTCGCGAAATAGCTAAACCAACCGCGTAATCTTCGCCGTAACTTGTATTCGGAATCTTCACATCGCGTAAAACCGGAGTGTAAAAAGCCCGCGGAGCGCCCAATCCATTTATACGAAGCGCGTTGTTTTTACCGTTGTCGGGTGTCCATTCCTTATGATCGATAATCCCCGGAGGAATTTCCTCCAAATCGAAATTCACGAGTTGATATGTTCCCACAACCATGGCACATTTTTCTTTTTCAAAAACATCCACCACCTTTTGAAGTGTAGCTTCATCCTTGTAAATATCGTCGCTGTCGAGCTGAACAGCAAACATTCCGCAACGCGAATCGTGAACACCCAGGTTCCAGCAGCCGCCAATTCCCAAATCTTTCCGAACCGGAATAATATGCACAACACGTTCATCTTTTTCAGCAAAAGACCGGATTATTTCAGTCGTTTTATCGGTCGAATGATTATCGATAACAATCAGGTTGAAATCAAAATCCGTTTTCTGATTCAGCACCGATTCCATGGCATCGGCAATTGTTTTTTCGCGGTTACGAACCGGAATTATCACCGACGCCTTTTTATCAAATTTGCTCTCTGAAAAATCAACCGCTTCAAAATCGGGACTCAACCACGCTCCTACGTCTTTCAGGTGCTCGGTGACTGCCTGTTCCATTTCAATCTGTACCTGGCGGTTTTTCGGATCAACGTAATCGAAAATCTTCTGCCCGCTTTTCCGCGTGTCGGTTTCATCGATGGTATACAAAAACTCGGGGATTCGTAAAAACTCTCCCTGCTGTGCCACCTTTAAACGCAGGTAATACAAACCGGCATGTTCGAATTCCTGGGCCATCTTTTTGGCAGCTTTTTGAAATGCATCTGTTTTATACAAAACCAGCGGACCAAAATTAAAATCATCGCGCAAACTGCCTTCCTGGTAATCGATAACCGGATGTGCCGAAAGATTTCCTTCCTTCACTTCGTAATAATCGGAATACACTTTTACAGCTCCGGTTGATTCAGCAGCGTTCACCATTCTTTCAACAGCAAACTGCCCCAATTTAATGGCCGTAACTTTTGTTATCAACAAAACATAATCGGTTCCATTTGCGGCTTCCGCAATTCTACTAACAGTGGCGGTTCCGGTTAAATTTTCGAACGAAAAAACCCGTGCCCTATCACCGGCTTCCGCTGCAACTTTTTCGGGCAGGAATATATTTTCAACCATAGGATTTGCCTGCAATTCATCAATCATTTCTGACACTCCGACGAAATTATCGGCAGGTATAAAACAGTTTATTTTTGTCATCGTTTTAACTATTACTTTTTACTTAAGATTGAGGGTGTTTTTTATGTTCGCCAGGCATTACCCATTTCTTTTTCTCAACATTAAACTTTAAACATTGAACTCCAAACTCCCTCCCCAACAATTACAACATCGTTTTATAAGTTGTACATTTGTAGAGCTGAAATAAACAAGCTACTAAAATAACTGAATTATTGTACAGATGATAGTAATTGCAGATAGCGGTTCATCAAAAACGGATTGGCTTTTTAATGAAGAAGAACGGGAAGAGCATATTCAGACACCAGGGATTAATCCTTTTTTTCAGAATTCAAAAGAGATTCTCGATAGCCAATACGCTTTGTTCTCCGATGAATTCAAACAGAAAACAAGCGCAGTTTACTTTTATGGTGCGGGGTGTATAAAAGGAAAATCGGATTCAATTGTATGCGAAGCCCTTCAAAATATTTTTACAAATGCAAAGGTTTTTGCTGAAGACGACATGCTGGGAGCAGCTCGTTCTGTTTTAGGGAACTCGGAAGGGATAGCCTGTATTTTAGGCACAGGATCGAATTCGTGCTACTACAACGGGGAAGAAATAAAAGATAAAGTGCCGCCTCTCGGGTACATTCTGGGAGATGAAGGTAGTGGCAACCACATGGGCAGATTATTTTTAAACGATTATTTTAAAGGAGCTATTCCCCCATTATTAAACAAAAAAATTGAGCAGGATCTCAATCTCAACATGCCCGATGTTTTGCATGAAGTTTATCGTAAAGAATACCCGAACCGATATCTTGCAGGCTTTTCAAAATTCCTTTCAGAAAATCTAGACAACATTTACGTTCAGGAACTCATCAAAAAAAGTTTTGACGAATTTTTCATCAGGAATGTTGAACGCTATCGAAACTATGAAAATTTGAAAGTTAGTTTTGTTGGATCTGTCGCCTTTCACTTTGATAAATTATTAAAAGAAGTAGCATCAGAACGCGGAGTCAGCATTGGAAAGATTGTTGACAAACCCATAGAAGGTTTAAAAATATTTCATCAAAACAAGTAAACAACTCATTCTTCGGAGAAGAACAGAAGTATTCAAACATTTAAAATGAGAATCACTGAATCATCATCATCATACGACAACCTCGATCAAATGTCGGTTAAAGAACTGTTAACCGGAATAAATTACGAGGATGCAAAAATTCATCTTGCCGTACAAAAAGAAATTCCACGGATAGAAAAATTAGTTACCCTGCTCGTTGACCGGATAAAAGCCGGAGGGCGTCTATTTTATTTAGGTGCAGGCACCAGCGGGCGTTTGGGGATCCTGGATGCATCTGAAATTCCACCAACATACGGCATGCCCGACGGCGTTGTAATTGGATTAATTGCCGGTGGCGACCGTGCCATCAGAAAAGCAGTTGAAGCGGCAGAAGATGACATTTACGGAGGGTGGAAAGATTTGCAGAAATTTCAGATAAATGAGCGCGACACCATTGTGGGTATTGCCGCATCAGGTGGAACGCCCTATGTTATTGGCGCACTTAAAGATGGTAATACCAACGGTTTACTAACGGCATGTATTACCTGTAACCCGGATTCAGAAATTTCTAAAGTGGCGCAAATTGCAATTGAACCCATTGTTGGACCTGAATTTGTAACTGGTAGCACTCGAATGAAAGCCGGCACTGCTCAGAAAATGGTGTTGAATATGATCACCACCTCATTGATGATTAAACTTGGGCGGGTAAAAGGAAACAAAATGGTTGACATGCAACTCACTAACCAAAAACTGGTTGAGCGTGGATCGAAAATGATTGTTGAAGAATTGGGAATTGAATACGAGGAAGCAAAAAGATTACTGCTGCTGCACGGTTCGGTAAGGGCAGTTCTGGATAATTTTAAGTAGATCAAAATTGTCCGTTAATTTTTTTATATAAAGAATTCTTTCGCTTCATTACAAATTGCTTAAGACGGCCAGTTAAGTTTTTAAAAGATGATATTGGAGATACTATTGTTACAATTCTATTTTTTATACTCTCAAAATCAATCTCTTGATATTTTAATAAGTACTAAAAAGTATCCCCCCCTTAGCTTCACAAATGGTAAACTTTTTTTACCTTTAACTAAAAATGCACTTCGAACCACAGGCAATCTATCATGTATATAATCGCTCAAACGAAAAAACTTTTTATATCCGGGATAATTATCTTCTCTTCCTATCAAAAGTTCGTAAACTCATCTTTCCATTCTGTGACATTCTTGCATGGGTGCTAATGCCAAACCACTTCCATTTTCTGATTCAGGCAAAAGAAAGTGGTTGTGAAAATGCAATGGAAAAACACCGACCACATCTTCAAATTCTTTCAAAAAATTTTGGAAGCTTAATGAATGGTTTCACTCAGGCAATAAACAAGCAGGAAAAACGACGTGGTAAACTATTCTCGCATGACATAAAAGCTAAAAACTTAAATGAAGCATCTTTTGATGCAGCCCTTGTGTTTAAAAATTCTCTTTGCCTTAAAACTGATTACGCAACAACCTGCTTTCTTTATATTCATCAAAATCCCGTAATGGCAGGATTGGTTACAGACCTGGAAGATTGGGAATATTCCTCGTTTCGCGATTATGCGGGATTAAGAAATGGAAAACTGATAAACAAAACACTCGCAAAAGAGATTATTGAGTTGGATTTTGAAAATTTAAGACAACAATTGCAATTTTTGGTGGATAAAGAAAAACTGAAAAAAATATTTTGAAGCAAGGTTAACATGCCCTTAGGAGTTGTAACTCCTTAGGGCATTGGCGCAACGAATAAAAAAACAAAATATTCCAGACTTCTGATTATGATTTCAACGTGCTTAGAGCTTTACTATTCCAATTCCCGGCAAAGTATTTAAAGTTACTTTTCCATTAATAACTTTCATACCTTCAAATACATCATTGGTAATTAATAAAGCACCGTCTAAATCGGCCCAGTCAACCAGTGGGGAAAGCTGGGCAGCGGCCGAAACGGCGCACGAAGTTTCAGTCATACAACCAATCATCACCTTCATTTCAAGAGCGCGGGCGACATCAATCATTTTCATGGCTTCACGCATACCTGTACTTTTCATCAACTTTATATTAATTCCGGAATAAACATCTTTCAAATCCGGAATATCGCCTATACGTTGAAAAGCCTCATCTGCTATTGTGGGCAGTGGGCTGTTAGCAGTTAACCAGGCCATGTCTTCAATCTGTATTTTGGGCATGGGTTGTTCAATAAATACAATTCCCTTTTCTTTCAACCAATAAATCATATCCAGAGCATGGTATTTATCTGTCCACCCCTGATTGACGTCAACACACAAAGGAACATCGCTAACCGACCGAATCGTTTCTATTAGCTCCTTATCGTTGTTGCGTCCCATTTTCACCTTCAAAATCTTAAATCCTGCGGCTTCCTGTGTTTTCTCAATCACTTTCTCTTTTGAATCGATACCAATGGTGAAAGAAGTATCAGGAGTATTATCCGGATTCAATCCCCATATTTTATACCAGGGCTGCCCCATTAACTTGCCAACTAAATCGTGTAAAGCAATATCAATACCGGCTTTAGCGGCACTATTACCCGGTTCCAAGCGATCTACATATTCCAGAATCTCTTCCATCCTGAATGGATCGTTAAAAGAAGACAGATCAAGCTTTCCTAAAAATCGGGCAACAGTCTCGTGCGATTCGCCCAGATACGGTGGCATAGAAGCTTCGCCATAACCAATTATTCCGTCGTACTCCAGCTCTACCAACATGACAGGAGTTGTTGTACGCGAGGTGTTTGCCAAAGTGAAAGTATGTTTTAAATGAAGCTCATATGGTATGAATGTCAAATTCATCCTGGTTCTTAAGATTATTTATTTTTTTGAAAATCCTTTGAGATACAAATATATTATAAACGGACAGAAATCAGGTCATTATTCTTTAATGCCTGAAGCCGATATTTTTAAAACCCATTAAACACTACAACCACTTATTAAAATTTATCATATAACTACTTTTAAAAACAAATATAAAACACTATGAAACAATTTATTAAACCAAAAATATCAAATCAATTACTTTTTAAAATTTTGCATTTTAAAAATATCAGGCTATTAGAAATAAAATTTTACTATTTTTCCAAACGATTTAACTAATCTATGCGCTATGATTAAACGAAACATCTTTTTCGGATTACTTATCATACTCAATATTTTCTTTGCAAAAACTCAGGCGCAACCCAACCCTGAATTTCTAAATTTAAATAAGCCAGAACGAGTTGAATGGTTTCGAAACCTGGGATTTGGTATGTTTATTCATTTTAGTTTCGACAGTCAACTGGGTATTGTAATTAGCCATTCTATGGCGGGAGCATCTGATGATTATTTAAATCGTTTTATAAATGAATTACCCAAAACATTCAATCCGAAAGATTTTGATGCAACGGAAATTGTAACGCTGGCTAAACTGGCCGGAATGAAATACATTGTATTTACGACCAAACATCACTCAGGTTTTTGTATGTGGGATACCGAAACTACCGAGTTCAATATTATGAATACTCCATACGGTAAAGATTTGCTGGCTGAATATGTAAAAGCAACCCGCGATGCAGGTCTGGCAGTAGGATTCTACTATTCACCGGAAGATTTTAACTTCTTATATGAAAATGGCCTTCAGGTCAGGAGAAAATTTACGGAGCCAATTCCGGATCGTATAATGCATAAATACCTGGAACTGGTTGAACTGCAAAATATGGAATTAATGGCCAAGTATGGCGATATTGATATTATTTTTTACGATGGAGGAGAAGGCCCTTTACAGGAAAAATGCAAACAGATAGTTTGGGAATTGCAACCGAATATAGTTATAACAAGGGGCGCAATGAAAACCCCTGAGCAAACTATACCTGGAGTAATTACCGAAGAACCTTGGGAATCGTGCATAACAATGGGAACTCAGTGGGCCTACAAACCCACAAACGAAGAATATAAAAGTGGTGCCCGTTTACTGGAACTATTAATAGAAACAAGGGCAAAAGGAGGCAATCAATTATTAAACGTGGGCCCGAAACCAAATGGAGAACTGCCGATAGAACAAGAAGCCAATTTGCGTGAAATTGCGGCATGGAATTTTATTAATGGTGAAGCTATTGAAAATATAAGTCCCTGGATTTTGCCCAACGAAGAAAACATTTGGTTTACGTGGAATCCCGAAGAAAAAACATTATATGCTATCCTCACCGGAAATACAGACTGGCCAAGAGGAGAACGACGCGAGTTTGTTATAAAATCGGCAAAAATCACCGAAAAAAGCACTGTTGAAGTACTGGGACAGTCAGGCGAATTAGTGGAATACAATCCACAAATCGACGCAAAAACATATTTTGACCAGCAGGAAGATGGTTTGCATATTTCCTGCGTCAGAGCTCAGCGAATATATAATAACCACAAGTGGCAAAATCCTGTTGTATTAAAAATATCGAATGTTGAACCGGCCCTTCTCCCTCCGTTGGTTATTACGGGTAATGCAGAAGTTAGTGCTGCCGGAAATTACAGCAGATTATCCTTCAAAGGCGAAGTTCTGCGAACCGGTGAAACTGAAAAAGTTAAGGTTGGATTTCAGTATCGTGAATATGCAGGATTTGTGGAAGAACTGTACTCCAGCGATTGGAATGAAACCGAAACCATTGAAATGTCAACCGGAAAATTTGAGATTAAAGCTCCTGCAAAAAAGGAGGGAAAAACATATCAATACAGGGCATTTATACAACATCCGAAGTTGCGCGTTTATGGCGATATGATGAAAATAACTTTCTAAATTACATAAAGAAAGCTATTAAAAATATAATGGAAATATTTTATGAGCTGCTCCACTTTGTAATATATAAGATAAGTTTGCCACATGAAAGTCCGGTAAAAACTATCAGATTTACAATTGAAATAGTTACAATTCAGAAGTAAAAAGGCTAAAAATTTTAAATTTCGTTCAAAATCGAACATTTTAATTACAATTCGTTTTGCAAATAAATATTAATTTCTACATTTGCTTCATCATTAACAAAATCAGATGAGAAATCTATCTACAAATATTGTTGTCCTTCTAGTAGTCATTCTTGGAATTCCTGAGAAAGGCCAATAATTTGTATAGATACTAAGATATTTACAAGCCTTTCTCAGAAAACAGAGAAAGGCTTTTTTAATGAAAAGCAGATAATAAAAGACTAAGAAGTATGAATACACCGTTACGTAGTAATACAACTACTCAAGGCCGTAGAATGGCAGGCGCAAGAAGCCTATGGAGAGCAAACGGAATGAAAGAAGAACATTTTGGGAAACCTGTGATTGCAGTAGTAAACTCATTTACTCAATTTGTTCCGGGTCATGTTCATTTACATGAAATTGGCCAGCAGGTAAAATCACTTATTGAAAAACAAGGCTATTTTGCAGCTGAATTTAACACCATTGCTATTGATGATGGAATTGCCATGGGACACGACGGAATGTTGTACTCGCTTCCTTCACGAGATGTAATAGCCGACAGCGTTGAATACATGTGCAATGCACATAAAGTAGATGCCATGGTTTGTATTTCGAACTGCGATAAAATTACCCCGGGAATGATGATGGCTGCCATGCGTTTAAATATTCCCGCTGTTTTTGTTTCGGGAGGTCCAATGGAAGCCGGTGAGGTTGACAATAAATACTACGATCTGGTAGATGCAATGGTAATGGCTGCCGACACCTCGGTAAGCGACGAACAAATGGCAAAAGTTGAAGCTAATGCATGTCCAACCTGTGGTTCATGCTCTGGTATGTTCACAGCAAACTCTATGAACTGTTTGGCAGAAGCTATTGGGATGGCGCTTCCCGGAAACGGAACTATTGTTGCCACCCATGCCAACCGGAATAAATTGTTTGAAGAGGCCGTTGAAAAAATTGTTGCTGCAACAAAAGCATATTATTTCGAAGGCGACGATTCTGTTCTGCCAAGAAGTATTGCTACCCGCGAAGCATTTCTGAATGCTATGAAACTTGACATTGCAATGGGAGGTTCTACCAATACCGTTCTTCACCTGTTAGCGATTGCGCACGAAGCGGAAGTTGAGTTTACCATGCAGGATATTGATAAATTATCGCGCATGACTCCTAACCTTTGCAAGGTTGCACCAAGTTCGCATTTCCATGTACAGGATGTAAACCGTGCTGGAGGAATCTTGTCCATCATGGGAGAATTGGAACGTGCCGGGTTATTGGAAACCGATGTTAAACGAATTGATAAGAGAACACTGGCAGAAGCCATTGCCGAATACGATATTAAAAGAGAAACAGCAACTGAAGATGCGGTAAAACGTTTTAAATCGGCTCCGGGTGGAGGCAGAAATCTTGTTATGGGATCTCAGGAAACCTATTACAAAGAATTGGACGATGACCGCGAAAAAGGTTGTATCCGCGACATGGAACATGCTTACAACAAAGACGGTGGTTTGGCTGTTCTATTTGGAAATATTGCAGAAAAAGGTTGTATTGTTAAAACCGCCGGTGTTGACGAGTCAATATTTAAATTCACCGGAACTGCCAAAGTATTCGATTCGCAGGAAGATGCGGTTAACGGAATTCTGGGAGATGCCGTACAAAAAGGAGATGTTATTGTCATCCGTTACGAAGGACCAAAAGGCGGTCCGGGTATGCAGGAAATGCTTTACCCTACTTCGTATCTGAAATCAATGCAGCTTGATAAACACTGTGCACTGATTACTGACGGGCGATTTTCAGGAGGTACATCCGGTCTTTCAATCGGACACGTTTCTCCTGAAGCAGCTGGTGGCGGGGCAATTGCCTTGATTCAAAACAACGATAAAATTGAAATCGACATTACAGCTCGTTCAATTAACCTTCTGATTTCTGCAGAAGAACTTGCTGAAAGGAAAAAAGCAGAGGAAGCCAAAGGTGACAAAGCATGGAAACCGGAAGAGCGTGAAAGAAAAATTTCAAAAGCACTGAAAGCCTATGCAAGCCTGGTATCATCAGCCGATCAGGGAGCAGTAAGATTGATAGATTAATAATAAAAACAACGGCCATTTGCCATTAACCATCAAGAATTCAAACCAATGATTAATGGCGAGGGACCAATAACAAATAAATTTCAAAAAAAGCTAGTAACTAGTGGCTAGTGCTAGCATCAAAATAGAACAAATATGACAGCTAAAAAAGTTACCGGTTCAGAAGCATTGATCCTTTCTTTATTGGCAGAAGGAGTGGATACCATATTCGGATATCCTGGTGGTGCAATTATGCCCATTTACGATGCGTTGTATGACTTTGACAAAGAAATTAAACACATTCTAACACGCCACGAGCAGGGAGCTGTACACGGCGCGCAAGGCTATGCACGCGTCACCGGAAGACCAGGAATTTGTTTTGCCACATCTGGCCCCGGAGCTACCAACCTGATGACTGGAATTGCTGATGCAATGATTGATTCAACTCCCTTAGTGTGCATCACCGGACAGGTGGCTTCTCCCCTACTTGGGACAGATGCTTTTCAGGAATCAGATGTGGTCGGTATGTCAATTCCGGTAACAAAATGGAACTATCAGATTACCACACCTGAGGAAATTCCGGAAGCCATTGCCAAGGCTTTCTACATCGCAAAAACCGGACGTCCGGGGCCTGTTTTAATTGACATCACAAAAGATGCGCAGTTTGGAGAACTTGATTTCCAATACAAGAAATGCACAAAAATTAGGAGCTATGTTCCTGAAACACATGTTGATCCTCACCAGATAAAAGCTGCTGTAGATCTGATTGATGCGGCCAAAAAACCGCTTTTACTTTTCGGCCATGGGATTATTATTGGCAATGCAGAGGAAGAACTGAAAACATTTATCGAAAAAACCGGTATTCCGGCAGCCTGGACATTAATGGGTCTGTCGGCACTTCCAAGCGACCATCCACTAAATGTGGGTATGTTGGGAATGCATGGAAATTACGGTCCGAATAAGCTAACAAACGAAGCTGATCTGATTATTGCCGTTGGCATGCGTTTCGACGACAGGGTTACCGGAAAAGTAAGCCAGTATGCCAAACATGCTAAGATTATTCACTTTGAAATTGATCCGGCTGAAATCAACAAAATAATTGAAACCGACGTTAGTGTTCTGGGCAATTCGAAGAAAGCCTTAAAAATGCTGACTGATAATGTAAAAACCAACAAGCACGATAAATGGTTGGAAGAATTCAAAAAATGCGATGAGATTGAAAACGAAAAGGTTTGGCAAAAAGACCTGTATCCAACCAAGCCCGGATTAACAATGGGTGAAGCTGTTCGCATTGCATCTGAAAAAACAAATAATGAAGCCATTTTGGTTACCGACGTTGGTCAGCAACAAATGATCGCACAGCGTTATTTTAAATTCACCAAAACCCGGAGCAACGTTACTTCCGGAGGCTTAGGCACAATGGGATTTGGACTTCCGGCAAGTATGGGGGCACAAATTGGAGCGCCAGATCGAACAGTAATTGCAATGATTGGTGATGGTGGTTTCCAAATGACAATTCAGGAACTTGGAACGATTGCACAAAACAAACTTCCGGTTAAAATAATGTTACTGAACAACAACTACCTCGGAATGGTACGTCAATGGCAAGAGCTTTTCTTTGAAAGACGTTACTCATTCACCGAACTTCACAATCCTGATTTTATTACCATCGGGAAAGGTTTTGGTATTGACGGACATACTGTTGACAAGCGCGAGGATCTTGAAGCCAGCATCCAAAAGATGATTGACCATGACGGTCCATACCTGCTTGAGATTAAAATTGAAAAAGAAGACAACGTGTTCCCAATGGTACCAACAGGCGCTTCTGTTTCCGATGTAATTTTAGAAGCTTAAGCTACTTTAAAGTTTCGCATTTAGAACAAATTAAACACCGACAAAATGAGACAAGAATATATAATCACAATTTTCTCTGAAAATCACATCGGGTTACTTACCAGAATAACTAATGTTTTTACACGGAGAAAGATAAACATCGATAGTCTTACAGTATCAGAATCGGCTTTACAGGGTATTTACAAATTTACCGTTGTTGTACACTGTACCACAGAAATGGCCGTAAAAGTAGTGGGTCAGATTGAAAAACAAGTTGATGTATTAAAAGCCTTCCACCACACCAACAGCGAAATGATTTTCCAGGAAATTGCCTTGTATAAGGTTCCTATTGAGCCTATTTACGAAAGCGACACCGTAGAAAACATTGTTCGTAAAGCCGGTGCCCGCATTCTCGAAATAACGAAAGACTATGTTGTAATCGAAAAAACCGGTCATAAAGAAGACACACAGGCTTTATTTGAAGAACTGAACCAATTTAGAGTCATGCAGTTCATTCGTTCCGGCCGTGTAGCAATTACACGCGATCCCGTAGAGCGTTTATCTGAATTCCTTAAAGAACGAGATGCATTTCTGAATAGTCTGGACTAAATCAGAATCTATTTCCATAACTACCTGCCCGGCAGATTTTCTGTCGGGCATATTTTTTATTATGAATAAAGTCTCCTTCATGTTAAATCATCTAAATATAATTTAAATATTACACACTTGTTCAGAATAAATAAATCCGAATTATACCTGCATCATTCTATGTAAAAATCCTGATCATACCAGTTGGTTCAAGAGCAAATATTTTGCATCTTTATAGAAACTGTAAACAAGTCCATATGTACGGTTCACTGCGAAAATATCTTGTTCCCGAATTTGTTTTAGGAGAAGGAGCAGTTGCTCTGATAAGCCGCTATGTTAATTTCTATAATCCTAAAAGAATTCTGTTGGTTACCGATCCCGGATTAATTGAAACTGGGTTGGTCCCAAAAATTGAAAAACAGTTACGATCAGACAAAATACCTTACCTGATTTACGACAACATAAAACCCAACCCCAGAGACCACCAGGTAATGCTGGGGAGTGAGATTTACCAAAAAAACAACTGCGACGTAATTCTGGCAGTCGGTGGAGGAAGCCCGATGGATGCGGCCAAAGGAATTGCCATTGTAAGCACTAATCACCAACATATTAACGATTTCGAAGGGGTCGATAAGATTACTGTTCCTATTCCGCCTCTGATTTGTGTTCCAACAACAGCAGGGACTGCAGCAGACATTTCGCAGTTCGCTATTATTTTAGATTCAGAATTAAAACAAAAGCTGGCAATTATAAGTAAAGCAGTGGTTCCCGACAATTCTTTAATAGATTCTGAAACAACACTTACAATGGATAACCAACTTACAGCAGCTACAGGAATAGATGCACTGGTTCATGCCATTGAAGCATATGTATCAAATGCAAGTTCAGCCATTACCGACATCAATGCACTTGAAGCCATACGACTTATCTCGAAATACTTGCCACTGGTTTTACAATCGCCAAAGGAAATTGAATATCGCAGCAAAATGATGTTGGCCAGCTTGTTGGCAGGAATGGCATTTTCAAATGCCAGTCTCGGCCTTGTGCATGCAATGGCGCATGCTTTGGGTGGTCTGAAAGATTCTGCTCATGGAGAATGCAATGCCATTTTGGTTGACCATGTTGTTGATTGTAATTTTCAAGCTGTGCCAAAAAAATATGCAAAAATTGCGGAATCTTTTGGTGTTGATGTTGGAGATTCAAACGATGATACCGTTCGTAAATTATTAACCGAAAAAATAAAAGAATTTAAATACCAGTGTGGTTTCCATTTAACACTAAAAGATATTGGAATTGTGGAATCAGATTTTAAAAATCTTGCAGAACGTGCACTGGACGACCCTTGTATTGTTACAAATCCCCGCGACTGTGACATTAACGATATAATAAACGTGTATAAAAATGCCTGGTAGAAAACACGCCCACATTCGAGATAAAATAATTGGATTAGGTGAACATTCCCACAAAAAGAATTATTACACGCTGTTAACCGAACAATTTGAGGAGGTTAAACGGCAGAAAGAAATTCTTGAAAAACAAAACCAGGAACTCAATGAGCTTTTAAAAAAATTATCAGAAGCCAAGGAGAAGGCAGAAGAATCGGAAAGACTAAAATCAGCATTTCTGGCCAATATGAGCCACGAAATCAGGACTCCGATGAATGGAATTATCGGATTTACTGACTTATTAAAGACCCCTGGCCTTACCGGTGAAGAACAACAACGTTATATCGAGATTATTCAAAAAAGTGGCGAACGGATGTTAAGTACGGTAAACGACATTATCGATATTTCGAAAATTCATGCCGGACAAATGGAAGTACATTTAAGCAAAGTAAAAATTGCCGATGAAATTAATTCGCTCTATGAATTTTTTAAATCCCAGGCAAAGGCTAAAAACCTGAACTTTTACCTGCATGCCGAAGAACTCGCTAACGAAACATTACTAACCGATCTGTCAAAATTCAATTCCATACTTACAAACATTATAAAAAATGCCATAAAGTACACCCACTCAGGGACAATCGTAATAAGATATGGGAAACAGGCAGATAACTTTTTCTGCCATGTTACCGATACCGGAATAGGAATTCCTGACGATCGGAAAGATGCTATTTTCGATCGCTTTATTCAGGCCGATGTTTATGACAAAGAAGCCCTTGAAGGTTCGGGATTAGGACTTGCTATTTCAAAATCGTATGTCGAAATGTTAGGGGGTAAAATCTGGCTGGAAAGCAAACAAGGACATGGTTCAACCTTTTCATTCACTCTTCCCGACCAGCTTCAAATAGAAAAAGCACCTCCTGTTCAGGAAGATTTTATATCTGACAGCGAGCTGATGGGAAAAAAGCTTAAAGTATTAATTGTAGAGGATGAAAAAATCGACGAATACCACCTCACCATTTTACTAAAGCCACTGGCACAAACCATACACATTGCAAAAAATGCCGATGAAGCCATCAGTTTATTAAAACAACATCCTGAAATTGATATCCTCTTTATAGACCTAAAAATTCATGGAACAAATGGTTATTCGGCAATACAGGAAATCAGAAAATTCAATAATGAAGTTATTGTTATTGCACAAACTACCATTGCTCAAAACGATGAAAACCAACAAGCTCTAGAGGCCGGGTGCAACGATTATCTTGCCAAACCATACGGAATGGAGCAACTAATAAGAACCATTAAAAGGAACCTTAAATAAATCCGAATACTTTTGTTTACTCATTAGCAGCAAACCAACCAACAAAAACAACTCATACATGAATCATTTCATCCGTTTTATAACTCAGTTTCAAAAATTGGATCAGGAAACCGAAGATGCGATAAAGAGTAATATTAATATTAAGTTATAACGAAATAAAATTATTAGTTTTATAACCCATTCTAAACGAGGCATAATAAAAGGTCTTATCGATTAGAATAAATTTTTAACCTAAATTTCAACCAATGAGACAATTATCTATTTTACTTTTTGCTTTTATTATGAGCCTGTCCTCTGTGGCGCAGGACAATATGTTATGTGTAGGAAATCACTGGACAGAAGATGAGGCCAACCAGAAGATGAAAGAATTTGCATCGGAATGGAATGATCTGGAAAGCTGGGAGGCAAGAGCTGACCGAATCAAACAGGGTATTATTGAAGGAATGCAACTGGATAAAATGCCAAAGATTGACGGGAACTTTAATGCCATCATTCACAGCACCAGAGAAATGGACGGTTACATTGTTGAAAACATTGCCATTGAAAGTTTTCCGGGATTTTATGTGACAGGAAATTTATATCGCCCTGCTTTTAAAGCTGAAAAATATGCAGCCATCTTGTCTCCTCATGGACATTTAACCGACAAACGTTTTACCCATTATATTCAAAAGCGAGCTGCTGTTCTCGCCCGAATGGGAGCCATTGTTTTTGCTTACGACATGGTTGGTTATGCAGAAAGTAAACAGGTAAACCACCGGATTCCCATTGCATTATTATTACAAACCCGAAACAGCCAACGGGTTCTCGACTACCTCCTTTCAAGACCCGATGTAGATCCGAAACGAATTGGAATGACCGGAGGTTCTGGCGGAGGGACACAAACCTTTGTGCTTACTGCTATCGACGACCGGATAAAAGTATCGGTTCCGGTAGTGCAGGTATCGGCCCACTTTTTTGGAGGCTGTGTATGTGAAAGCGGAATGCCTATTCATAAAAATGCCACGCATCAGACAAATAATGTTGAGGTTGCCGCCCTGTGTGCACCTCGCCCCTTGCTACTCATTTCTAACGGTGCCGACTGGACCCGAAATACGCCAAATATAGAATTTCCTTACATAAAAAAAGTTTATGCCCTTTACAACGCTGAGAATAAAGTTGAAAACGTACATCTTCCGCTTGAAAAACACGATTATGGTTTCTCGAAAAGGGCTGCAGCCTATAACTTCTTTGCGCATCATCTAAAACTAAATCCGGGAAATGTTCCATACGACGATGGTTACCAGGAAGACTTCGTTAAAATATTGCCTCGCGAAGATTTAGAAGTCTTTAATGCGGAACATCCTCATCCGGCAAACATGTTGCAGGGAGATGACGCAGTTATAAAGTATTTGGGAATAGAACTTTAAAACAGATTGATGTAAGATAAAAGCAGGTTGATAAAAGATTTAAAATCTTACTACTAACGACTTGTTACATTCTACTTATTTCCATCGGTACATATACCAAATATTATAAATTATAATTTTTTTATGTAAAAGACGCAACCTTTTTAGGCTGGTGTGTATCTTGCAATAAAATCGATCAATTATGAGCCGTAAAATATTAAAAGGATACAACCGCCTAATTTCTTTGTTACTTTCCATTCTGGGAATAGGAACCACTGCCACATATACCGCGTGCGATATTATTCCCGGAGGCTGTGAATATGGAACACCCTTTGCCGATTTTAAGATAAACGGAACAGTTACAAACGAATCAGGACAGTCAGTTCCGGGAATAAAGATTTTGATGATGTATGATTCTACTTATACTGATTCAAATGGAAAATACAACCTTGTTACAGAATCATTCCCTACCGATCAGAATTTTCCTATTCAGTTTATCGATGTGGATGGCGAAAGTAACGGAAAGCTACAAACTGTAGATACGGCTGTTGTATTTGTTGATCCTGACTTTAAAGGCGGTAAAGACTGGTATGAAGGAGAAACTTCGAAAACCTTCGATATTACGATGAAAGAAGAAGAATAATGGCCGATAAACTCTCGCTTCGAAAAACCATCGCCCTTGAACTTTTCCGCAAATACCGCGAAAACGAAAAAAAACTTCATCAGCTAAATTACATCTTTTGGGAAACCACACTCAGGTGCAATCTCAACTGCATACACTGTGGAAGCGATTGCAAAAAGGAAGCAGAGAAAAAGGACATGCCCATATCCGATTTTTTGGCAGCTATTGATGACATTAAAGATATCGTTGTTCCAAATAAAACCATGATTGTTTTTACCGGAGGAGAACCGGTTTTAAGAAATGACCTGGAATTATGTGGAAAACAATTGTACAACCGTGGTTTTCCGTGGGGTATCGTTTCCAACGGATATCATTTATCGGAAAAAAGAATCGGCTCATTGTTAACTGCTGGAATGAGGGCAACCACTATTAGCCTCGACGGGTTGGAAGAATCGCATAACTGGATGCGCGGGAATAAGAATAGTTTTAAAAAAGCTATTTCGGCTATATCAATATTGGCAAAAATTAAGGACTTGAGATTTGATGTGGTTACCTGTGTTAACCGCAAAAATGTTAAAGAACTTCCCAAAATAAAACAGCTGCTTTTAGAAATGGGGGTAAAAGAATGGCGTATTTTCACCGTCGCACCCATTGGACGCGCTGCTAAAATCAAGGAACTTCAATTACCCCCGAAAGAGTTTAAAAGTGTATTTGACTTTATAGCGAGCGAACGAAAAAAGAAAGAGCTGAAAGTTAACTTTGGTTGCGAAGGATTTCTCGGAGAATACGAAGGAGAAGTGCGCGACAACCTCTTTTTTTGCCGTGCAGGAATTAATGTTGCCTCTGTGCTGATTGACGGATCAGTTTCGGCCTGCCCCAACTTGCGTGAAAACTTTATCCAGGGAAATATTTACGAGGAAAGTTTCAGAGAAATTTGGGAGAATAAATTTCAAAAACACAGAAACAGATCCTGGACAAAAACCGGTGAATGTGCTTCATGCAAATTCTTTAAATACTGTGAAGGAAACGGATTGCATCTACGCGACGAAAAAAACGGAGAATTACTGTTTTGTCATTATAAAAGAATCAATGACGGATCTCTTTAAGAAAAATAACCTTTCGGAATTAGAAACAGGTTTCCATTTACCAAAGTGCACCCTAAAACCCCTCCTCTATTCAAATATCAACACAATGTTAAAAATTTGTGTCATATTTCCATGAATATTAAAAATATCTGTCTTTTTGAAAATACAATTTTAATTTTGATGTCAAATTGAATTAAATTATTAATTCTAAAAAGCAGTCAGATGGAAAAGGTTCTTAGAAGCAATCATTTTGTAAATCTCAACCTAAACGTAAGGGGTTTAAATCAATCGGCAACGTTATTAATAAACGAACGCAGCAACGAGCTCATCCAAAAAGGAGAAACTGTTTACAAACTGGGACTTGGACAATCACCGTTTCCGGTTCCGGAAATTGTGCAGGAAGCATTACGCCGGAATGCACATCAAAAAGATTACCTACCAGTACGTGGATTATTAAAATTACGCGAATCTATTGCCGAATTTAATTACCGCCACCAGGGAATAGAAGGTTCTGCAGATGACATTATGATTGGACCGGGATCGAAAGAACTGATCTTCATTTTACAGCTGGTTTATTACGGAGAACTGATTATTCCCACTCCAAGTTGGGTGTCGTATTCTCCGCAGGCACGAATTGCAGGTCGCCATGTGACCTGGGTGCCCACTTCAGAAGAAAGTGAATGGAAACTCAGTCCAGAAAAACTTGATTTAATTTGTCGCACAGATCCCGACCGCCCAAGGGTTGTTATTCTCAACTATCCATCGAATCCAACCGGAGCGACTTATTCTGAAGAATGGCTGGAAAAACTTGCAGAGGTAGCCCGAAGGTACAACATCATACTGATCTCGGATGAAATTTACAGCCTACTCGACCATAACGGAGAGCATGTTTCAATTGCCCGTTATTATCCCGAAGGAACCATTGTTAGCAGTGGTTTAAGCAAGTGGGCCGGAGCCGGCGGATGGCGCCTGGGAACATTTACGTTCCCGTCGAACCTGAAATGGTTACAAAATGCCATGGCCACCGTTGCCAGCGAAACGTTTACTTCAACCAGTGCTCCTATTCAGTACGCAGCGGTAACAGCGTTTGAAAATCATCCTGAAATTGATGATTACCTCTATCATTCGCGTCGGGTACTAAAATCGTTGGGTAATTATTTTGCCAACCGATTGAGAGAAAAATATATTACAGTGCCAACACCAAAAGGAGGGTTTTATTTATTTCCCAACTTTAATGTTTATCGCGAACGACTGGCTGCTAAGGGAATTTTAACTTCTTTCGAATTGTGCGAGGCCATTCTTCGCGACACTGGAGTGGCATTCCTCCCGGGAATGGAATTTGGCAGACAGCCAGAAGAACTGACTGCCCGAATTGCTTATGTCGATTTCGATGGCGAAACCGTTCTGAAAACCGCAATGAATGAATATAAGGATTTGCCGATAACAGAAGAATTTCTAAAAAAATATTGCAGCAAAATGGTTTATGCCATAAACAAACTGGAAGACTGGCTCGAAACATTGTAATTTGCCATATCTATATCAATAAATTCCGGTATTCCTGTGGGCTCTTTCCCGTAAACTTTTTAAAAGAACGGCTGAAATTGCCCAAATCTGAATAACCGAGCGTAAAGCTAATTTCGGAAATGGTCAGGTGATTTTGTTTTAAAAATTGCCTGGCCAATTCGAATTTTGTTTCCTGTAAAATATTCTTGAAAGTTGTTTTTTCGTTCGAGAGGTGACGTTGCAAAGTGCGCGGACTAATACAAAGTCTCGAAGCTACCGTTTCCATATCCGGAAACTGATATTGAATAGTTGACAGGAGAACCGTTTTAACACGATCGGCAACCGATTCATCAGAACTCATTTTTCGAAGCTGATTTTCCATGTAAGTCCGAAGCAATCCGAACGTTTCCGGATTAAAAGCTTTCATAGGTATCAATATGTCTCTTTCCCTAAAAATCATTTCGTTCTGTTGTTGACTGAAATACGGCACAACACCAAATGCTTTTTCGTATTCAGCGCATGAATCAGGTTTATTGCAGGTTATATTTACCCGATACGGTTTTACCGAACCGTTGGAGTTTATATTGGCGATAAGAGCCAGAAAAGCAAACATTCCATCAACCTCGTGTTGTGCTGTTTCAGGGCTGTTTAAAAGCCAGGTATTATTAAGCCGGTAAACTATTTTAGGAGAATGAGGGTCTTCAATAAAACTGATCTCAGCAAAATCGCCCTGAACTTTGAAGAATTTACATCCCTGACTATAAGCTTCCTTTAAATTTTTACAACTGGCACATAACATTCCTACCGTTCCGGCAATGTGGGGTTCTTGCCCAAAATGCAATCCATAAAACGGATCAGCAGTTTGTTTTATCCCATAATCCATCACCTGCTGAAAATATTCAAACGGAAAAATTTTATCCGGGTTCAAGATATCTTCTTCGGTAAATCCAATCGTTTTAAAAAGCACATCTGTTTGAACACCTCTGGAACGAAGGTATTCCATCTGTTTTTTAATCCGGGAAGAATGAATAAACATTGGTTTTGGTATTGTCGTGTAATAACAAATTTATGGAATTTAATGATAAGCCCTAAATTGTACTTTATTTAAACCTTTGTAATGTAAAAATTAAAATAATTGAACATTATAAAAACCGATTATTATGACAATAAAAACCGTAAAAGTCATCGCTTTCATTCTCCTTCTGGTTCATGGTATCGGACATTTTCAGGGAGTGGTTGCCAGTTTTGGTGTACATATTAATAATTCGAATGCGCGTATTTCGTGGTTATTGAAAGGATTTGGCGAAACCTTCAATCACAGTGTCTGCTTTATATTATTTCTATTAACCGGTGTTATTGGAATAATAACTGCACTGGTTTTTAAAGGAATTATTCTTCAGGGTTTAAACTGGGAAACCTTAGCGGTGGTAACAGCCATTTGTTCTATTTTTTGCCTCGTACTTTTCCCAAACGGATTTGCTCAATTTTTTAATAAGATTGGCGCGATTGCAGTAAACCTGGTTATTATCTATTCCATTATTTTGAACAACAACTGGCCAACAGTATTATTCGAAAACTAAACAGCATAAGATCTAATAATAAAATCATGAAAACCGTAAAAGTCATTCTGCAAGCCATAAAATGGATATTCATTCTTACCATTGTTCTGTTCTCGCTGACAACATTATTAAACAAATCTTATGCACAGACAATTATCTTGTGGCTCATAACAATTACACTGATTTACTGGCCCCGCTTTTTCAAGAAAAATAAGAACAAAATGATACATCCTATAACAAGGATTGGTTTTATTATAATGCTTTCTCTCATTTATATTTATGTCTTCCCATCCGATCCTAAAACCAGCATATATATTAACGACAACCTGAAAACGGAGCTTTATCAGATTTATGACGAAAACGTAAAAAGATGGCCTGCTGAAACCAAGGATATCTATCTTGAAACTCAGTATGGAAAAGTTCATATTCTTGCCTGCGGATCAAAAAACAATCCACCTTTGATGATGTTACATGCTGCATCGATGGGAGCACATTCCTGGCTCGAAAACCTGGACCCGCTTATTAATCATTACCGTATTTATTCTTTCGACAATCCAGGGGAAGGGAATAAAAGCGAATTAAATGATGTTAACATTTTCCCTCGTAATGGAAAAGAACTGGCTGATATGTATGCAAAAATGGCAAATGACCTGGGCATTGATTCCTGTCCGGTATTCGGTGCTTCGAACGGAGGTTTTATCGCCCAGAATTACGCTTTTTATTATCCCGAAAAAGTAGAACGGTTAGCCTTGTTCGGCCCCATGGGATTAACTCAGTTAAAAAATCAGAGCTTCTTTATGATGGGTGCAGCCACCATGTATCCGCTGGATTGTGCTAGAAATGCCGTAACTCACTGGGCTATAGGGAATAATGAATACGTAAATTCGAACTATGGAGACTGGTTCAACTGTATTCTCAGAGGGACAATTCCTTCATTAGCGGCACCGGTTCCTATGACCACGGAACAAAAACAAAAAATGAAATTACCGGTTCTGCTTTTTCTGGGAACAGAAGATGCCATTGTCGGAGACGCTGAACTTGTCCAAAAAACAGCGTTGGATTATCCGAATATAAAAATTGAAGTTTTAAAATCAGGACACCTTATTGCCGTGGAACATGCAGAATATGTAAATAAAATAATTGCAGATTTCTTATACAATAACCAGAACGGACCAGAATTCTAAAACAAAATTCTATTCCCCCCAGTCATCTTTCACATTTCAAAACATACTGAAAACCAAATAAATAAATAAAAAAAACATTAAAAAAAACATATCAAAATATTGTTCAATTTAATTCCCCCCTTTAAAGAATTATCCTTAAATTACATAAAAAGAAACCGAATTAAATAAATAATATGAATTTAAAATGCTTACTCTTATTCACTGCAATGCTATTGCGTTCAATCCCCCTGTCAGCTCAGATAATGTATCAACCAAAAAATGATAAAGGTTTCTCATTTGATTCATACGGTAGAGTAGGCATCGACTGGAGCTTTGAGAATGGCGGATCAATTGGCAGACGGTTGAACTTAAATAATATGGGTAGTATAGGAGGAAGGCTTGAAGAACAAGATTACCTGGAGTTAGTTCCGGCCTTTCATTTTAAGCCGGCTAAAGAAGATGATCCCACACAAATTAAGGTTCAGACTCGCCTGGCAGTTTATTCAAGAAGTTTGGCTCTTTTTGGAAATTCAAGCACAAGCAGCCTTGGCGGACTAACCTTTGCCGTGCCAGAAATTTACGCCGAAGCCCGAAATATAAATGGAAAAGATTTAAACATCTGGATTGGAGCCCGCCTGTATAGAACAGAAGAAGTTCATATTGCCGATCACTTCTATTTTGACGATCACTCTGGTCAGGGTTTTGGCATTGAGTATAAAAACACACGCTTTAGTTCTATTTATGTTTCCTCAACTGATACAACTGCTAACACGCCTCCCTATTTCTATCTGAATATTGGCAATGGAGTAGCCAACCTGGCATTGAGGCAACGTGTTGTATTTATTCTGGAGCATGATTTTAAACTTAACGAAAAAAGCATGGTATCGGGATTATTTGAATATCAGAAAATGGGTGATACAGAACTAAATCCTAAACCTGAATTATTTAATGATCCGGAAGTAATATTAAATTATCCAGCAGATTTCGGAATGGTTTTCGGACTAAAAATGATCAACCAAATAGGCAAAAAAGATGCCGGCGAATACCATAAACTGGCAATAAGATATGGAACACGGTTGGCGAATGGCGGAGACGGCGGTCAGTCAAAAACATGGGTAACATATGGTGCCCCCGACCTGAAACGACTCGATTTTAAGGGTGCTTATTCGCTTTCATTGGTAGACGAAGTAAAATTTAATCTCTCGGAAGATAATAACTTAAATGCCTATCTCATTTTCACAAAAAGCAAAGGTGCGGCAGATTCCGACCACAAAGCCCTCACCTACCTTGGACGCGAAATCTACAACCGTAAACAGGATCTTACTTTAGGCTTCAGAGATGTAAATTATATCTCGGATAAAATACATTTTATCAGCGAATTCCATTATTCGGAACGAAAAGAAGGAGAAGAAGACAAATATGCGTGCCAAAAAATCAGTTTCTGTCCGACCTTTGTTCCAACAGGCGAAAAAGATACCGGAGCACGACCACAATTTCGGTTTGTTTGTTCACTCTCTCATTATAACGACGCAGCCAAAGAAGCACTATATTCTCCTTATCTCGAACTGGAAGGACATAAACAATGGGGATATTATTTTGGCGTGAAAGTAGAATGGTGGTTATAAAGTACTTTTATGAATAAGCTCGCAGAAATCGCTTACCTTTGCGCCAATGCAAAGCAAACGATTAAATAAAGCCATTTCTGAAACAGGATTTTGTTCACGACGAGAAGCCGACCGCCTCATCGAAAGCGGGAAGGTAAAAGTAAATGGGCAGGTGGCTGGACTTGGTGTTCAGGTAACAACAAACGATCGGATTGAAGTTGACGGACAACAGATTACAAAAGAGGTTCCTAATGTTTACCTTGCATTTCATAAACCGGTTGGTATTACCTGCACTACCGACATCAGCAAAAAAGACAATATTATTGATTTCATCAATTTCCCTGAAAGAATATTCCCCATCGGACGCCTTGACAAACCCAGTGAAGGACTGATTTTTATGACCAACGATGGCGATATCGTCAACAAAATCCTTCGTGCCGGAAACAATCACGAAAAAGAATACATTGTTAATGTTAACCGGAAAATTACCCAGTCATTTATTCGCCAAATGAGCAACGGAGTTCCTATACTTGATACGGTAACTAAAAAATGCAGGGTAGAAAAAATAAACGATTTTACTTTCAAGATCATACTTACCCAAGGCCTAAACCGCCAGATAAGGAGGATGTGTACACACCTTGGTTATGAGGTTACACGCCTTAAACGTGTTCGTATTATGAATGTCAAACTCGGAAATTTAAAACGAGGAGAATACCGACATTTTACACCTGGTGAATTAACAGAGATGAACCGATTGGTTGCCAACTCTATTAAAACTAAAGAAGCTTCAGAAGATTAAATCAATCTCATGAAACTGAAACCTTGTAACATTTCTATCTGACTTTTAAGGTTTTTTGTGATTAATTTGGTCGTTCAAACAAAAACTTTTTAATTATAAAACTGTTTATTTGCAACGACTTAAAATTGGCAAAGTAACTTTATGAGAGCGAGTACTTTATTATTAATACCTCTTTTTATTTTTATGCTATTGATAGATTTATACTCTTTCAGGGGCATAAAACCGCTGCTCGTAAAACTTAGAATTAAGTTTATAAGACAATCATTAAAAATACTATTCTGGTCAATTTCAATTCTGGTATTTGCCGGATTCTGCCTTTTTACGTTCGGGATAAAACATGTAAAACAATCCAACGCATATATTTATGCCGGCTACCTGGTAGTTGCTTTTGCATTGTTCTATCTTCCGAAGCTTGTATTTATTGTATTTGTATTACTAAATGATATTCAGTTAATCTTTCAAAAGATCTTCAACTGGCTAAAGAAAAAACGAAAAAAAGATTTATCACCAAATAATTCGGGGAGGAAAATGGAGAGAGCGGAGTTTTTATATCAAATGGGGCTGGTTTTGGCAGCAATTCCATTTGCATCAATTCTTTACGGTGTAACAAAAGGAAAATTTAATTACCGGGTAATGCGCGAAAATTTACATTTCGAGAAGTTGCCAAAATCATTCAAAGGGCTAAAAATTGTTCAGATATCAGACATGCACCTGGGGAGCTTCAACAAAAAGTTCGACCAGATAGCAAAAGCAGTTGAGCTGATAAACGAACAAGAGCCAGACATTCTTTTGTTTACAGGCGACATAGTAAATAATTTTGCAGGGGAAACCGATGGCTGGGCTCCGATTTTATCGCAATTAAATGCCAAAATCGGGAAATACTCAGTACTTGGCAACCACGACTATGGTGATTATTCGGAATGGGAATCGGCTGCTGCCAAAGAAAAAAACCTGGCTGCCATAAAACAGTTCCATAAAAAAATTGGATTTTGCCTGCTACTGAATGAAACTGAAATCCTAAATATAAACGGTGAAGAAATCGCACTGATTGGAATCGAGAATTGGGGGAAACCTCCTTTCCCGAAGTATGGAGATTTGAAAAAAGCTGCAGAAAATGCAGAAGGACAACCTTTTAAAATTCTCATGAGTCACGATCCTTCGCACTGGGATGCAGAAGTAATAAAATCCACCGATATCGACCTTACATTTGCGGGACATACACACGGTATGCAGTTCGGCATTGAACGAGCAGGCATAAAATGGAGTCCCGTACAATACAAATATCCGCGCTGGGGAGGTTTATACCGTGAAAACAAACAATACCTTTATGTAAACCGTGGATTTGGTTATATCGGATTTCCGGGAAGAATTGGCATGCCCCCTGAAATTACTGTAGTTGAATTAAGTTAGGTGAAGAAATCTAAATACGCTCACCAATATCATCGACATACAGTAATTAAAGTTTATAAATTTGTACATTGCCGTTTACAACAAAACAACTATGAAACTCAGTCCACGCATAAAATTTCTTATTCACAACGGAATTAAAGGTTTTATCTGGCTTTTCATAATACTTGCAGCATACTTTCTTTTCAAAAAACTTGTTATATCGCATGCACCTGACGAATGGATGGAAAAGGTATATGCAAAACCAATGCTGGTTTACCTGGTTTATTGTTTATCTGAATTTTTCTTTGGTATTATTCCACCAGAATTATTTATGATTTGGGCCATTAATAAAGACACACTCTCCCACTATTTTATGAATCTTGTATTTTTTGGAATTGTGTCTTATGCAATGGGCTATATAACTTTTCTTATAGGAAGGCACTTTTTCAAAATAGAAGCATTTAAACGTTTCAGAAATGCGTTATTAAAAGAACAGTGGCCCCTTTTAAAAAAATACGGGCTCTTTCTGATTATTGTCGCGGCTTTAACCCCTATCCCATGGTCGGCAGCCAGCCTCCTGGTTGGTTCTGTTGGCTATCCATCAAGGCGTTATTTAAAATATGCTTTATTCCGTTTGTTACGATTTGCCATTTACGGATATATTATTTTTCAAACCCATATTATTTAGTTCATCCCAAAACATACCTCTTCGTCTTTTGTTACTAAATGATAGAATCTAATCATTCAGTAAAATGAGATTACTTGTTTTTATACTAATTTTATTCATTCAGCAGAATCATACTATGGCAAAGAATGTTGAAAAAGCCACACTCGGAGGAGGTTGCTTCTGGTGTACCGAAGCCGTTTATCTTGAATTAAAAGGTGTAGTTGAAGTGAAACCCGGTTACAGCGGTGGACATGTAAAAAATCCCACATACAGACAGGTTTGCGACGGAACAACCGGACATGCCGAGGTTGTTCAAATTACCTTTGATCCTGAAATAATCAGTTACTCTCAAATCCTGGAAGTATTTTTTATAACGCACGATCCAACAAGTCTGAACAGGCAGGGCAATGATGTTGGTCCGCAATATCGTTCGGTGGTTTTTTATCACAACGAAGCACAAAAAGAAACTGCTGAAAAAGTAATTGACGCGTTCGAACAAGAAAATGTTTATGACAAACCTATTGTTACTGAAGTCACTCAATTCGATGAATTCTATATTGCAGAAGACTATCATATCAACTATTTTGCAAGGAATAAAACGCAGGGATACTGTCAGTTTGTTATTGCCCCGAAAATGGAAAAGTTTCGAAAAGTATTTAAAGACCAGTTAAAGTAGCAATGATGAAAAAACTAACCTTCTCTTTTTTTCTATTAATTTTCTCACTCGCACTTTCAGCTCAAAACAATGTTCAGCGTGAATTTTCGTATACTGAAGGAGACACCGTTTACACTATGAAACGTTATGTTTTCATGTTGTTGAACAAAGGAACAACTCAAAGCAGCGACTCGTTGGAAGCAGCAAAAATACAGGAACAGCATCTGGCACATTTGAACAAACTTTCTGAAGATGGAAAGCTTATTGTTGCCGGTCCTTTTGAGGAAGATGGCGACCACCGTGGATTATTAATTTTCGATGTAAATACAGTTGATGAAGCGTTGAAACTTGAGAGTGAAGATCCGGCCGTAAAAAGCGGCCGATTAAGTATGGAAGCCTTTTATTGGTGGGGAGCCAAGGGCACCATTATTAAATAATATGTACAGGTTGGCGGCTATTTTGCTTCCCTTTAAAATAATTGAAAAACTCTATAAATATCTGAAACCTTGAGTTGGTGAACAGATTTCTTGTTATTTGAAAAATTGGATTAAGCCTTTTCAGAAATATAGAAAGAGAAAAGACTTCCTTCGTTTTCGTTACTTTGCAGCATTAGCTCACTATTATTCTTCTCTACAAATTCTTTACAGAGGCTAAGCCCAAGCCCGGTTCCTTTCTCATTATCAGTTCCAAATGTCGAAACAGGTTCCTTTCCAAACAGCTTTTTCTGATTTTCTTCGGAAATACCAATTCCGGTATCTTTTATACAAAATATCAGTTTTCCGTTTTGTTCTTCAGTATAAATACGAATTTCTCCCTTTCTGGGAGTAAATTTTACAGCATTCGAAATTAGATTCCGAATAACCATTCCAAACATATTCTTGTCGAATTGAATCATCAAATTTTCATCTATTTGCAATTCAACTCTAATCGATTTTTGTGCAATACTGTTTTTTAGAATTGAAATATTCTGATACACAACATCTAAAACATTGCAACTTTCAATTTCCACATTATAATTTCCACCCTGACTTTTTGCCCACGACAATAAGTTTGTCAGTAAGAAATGAGTATCATCAACTGAACTTTTCATCGATGGAATTATGGCCAATAAATCTTCCGCGGTAAATGACTCCGGATTATCGTCAACAAGATTTAACAGCTCTTTTAAACCACCAACAGGCGTTACCAAATCGTGCCCGATTATCGATAAAATTTTATTCTGCATTTCGCCGGCAACAATCAGCTTATCGTTCTGCTGTGAAATTTGCTGATTTTGAGTTTTAACTAACTTTAATGTTCTTTTCCTTTGTCTTTGGAAATACAAAATAACAATTGAAAGAATTAATAAAGCTGTTGCCACAAATATAAGAGCTAACAACTGAGATGATTTTCTTTTTAATTCCAGGCTTTTAATGGCACTGTCTTTTTGAAGGATGTTAATTTCGGACTCCTTTTGAATTACCTCCATTTCGGCAAGAAGTTCGTTAAGCTGATGACCTTTGTATTTATTTAGCAACGAATCCTTAATGGCATATTGTGCCTTTGTATATTCCAACGCAGCCTTATAATTTTTCTCATGCAATTTAATATCAGCAAATTCAGCATATAGCTCAACTTGCAAGTCTTTTATATCGTAGGTATCGGCTATTTTAAAAGCTTCATTTAATAAGCTGTTGGCTCCTGAATAATCACCTTCCTTTAATTTTATGCCCCCCAATACAGTTTTCGATCTGGCTATCCCTTCGGTATGGCTATTGCTGGTAAATGAAATTAAAGCCTGATTTGCATATTGTTTTGCTTTTTCAATATCATTCAGTTTCAAATAAGCCTCTCCCAATCCGATTTGGGGTACAGCTGCAACTACTGAGTTTGTAGAATTACCAAGAACCTCAAGGGAACTTTGATAATATTCTATTGCCTTTATAAAATTCTCTTCTTCCGAATAGGTGTCGCCAATATTATTAATTGTAATAGCTTTCGCAATGGGTTCGTTGGCTTCCTCGTACAAACGAACAGCTTCCGAATAATATTCACGCGCCCTTGCAGGAGGAAGCCATAATGAATAGTTTGTACCGATATTACCATACAAAACTGCCATTACATGTTTATCATTCTCTTCCTTATAAAATACAAGTGCATCTTTATAAGCCTTTATTCCCTTAACGTAATCTCCTTTCTGGGTGTATATCGATCCAATATTCATCTGGACCTTTGCAGACAGTTCTGAAAAATCATTCTCCTTTGCAATAGCATTTATCTCTTCATAAAGAATTAGCGCTTCATCGTAATTCGCTGTATAGAAATAATACATAGCCTTTGCATTTAAGGCTTTGCAATAAAGCATAGAATCTTCTAATTTCGAAGAAAGACGAAACGCGGAATCTGCCAGAACAAAACCTTTTTCTGCCTGACCACTTATCATCATTGCTCCACTTTTAATAACCAGGGCTTCTACCATCTCATTCGGGAATGCTCCTTCTTTGGCAATTTCGATTACTTTGTCACAATAAGTAATTGCTTCTACAGGATCAACGTAAAACAATCCGGTGGCAATCTCAATATTAAGTTTGGCCAAATCAATTCCCTGAACATTCGGAATTTCATTCTTTAAGCTATCTATTTTAGTGGTCTGGGCGTTTAGTATCTCAGAGCTAAACAATAAAATAGAAAAAACAACAACGCAAATTATCTTCATTGATGCGAATTTAGATTTAAATACGATCACATTTTATTTGCCGAGCAAACAATTACAATTGTACATAAAATCCTATTCCGATGCAAATAATCAGGGCATTCAAAATCAATTCTGTTGCATTATTTATTTGCGAATTTAGCCGGTCAAAAGTCAGCGTTGTTTTTCTTTGATTTCCCACCAACGAAATCAAATAACTGAAAATGAATAGATTACAAATTAAGAACCAAAAATTATTTCGAGGATTAAATTCGATTAAAAAAAATATAAGTCAGCTCCAGCCTACAAGGAGCTGACTTAATTTCATACTATTTTCAATTTTAGAAATAACATATTTCATAAAGAAGATATTTACAAAGTAAGTACATGCCTCCCCTCTTTCATATAATCAGTAAGTTCTCCCATGTATTTTACTTCCACTCCCAATCCTTCAAGCTGATCTGAAATTTCGTACATATCCGCACATCCCTTGCAGGCTTTTACAACAGTACCCTGTTCCTGAATTTTTTTTACATATTCCTGTATTTCCTTGTTTTCGACCAATACTTTTTGCGATGGTCCCCAAACAACCAGTGTTATATCTTTCCACCAGTTGAATCGTTTTGAATTGAAGGTGTACATTAAAACCATTTTTTCAGCCACTTCTTTGTCGCCGCTGGTCCAAAGTACCACTAGTTTTTCGGTAGCAGGAATTTCTTCCATCTGAGGTTCTGCTTTTACAAGCGGTTCCGTTGCGAGTCCGCTAAAGGAAAATCCAATTAAAATTAGAAATACAATTAAGATTCGAGTTTTCATTTCTAATAATTTTATGAGTTAAAAATTTTCATTGACTATAAATTCATCCAATGCCTTCTTCTCTTTTTCAGGCCACTTAACCGGAATGCCAACCGGAGTAAAACAAACCCGGGTATAATGATCGGGGATGTTAAACACCTTTTTGGTTAGTTCTTCTGAAAAAGAATCGGTAATGAAAACGGTTCCGTAACCAAGAGCACGCGCAGCAAGCATTAAATATCCCGCAGCAAGCGGCCCGTCCCAGTGATTGTAATCCGGGTAACGACTGTTATTATCGGTGAAAACAGCGATAAAAGCCGGCGCAGACAAGTACCCTTTCGATAACTGACCTCCAGACTCCTCTAATTTTTTCTTTAGCTCTTCTTCTTCCAGTTTTTTGGAATCTTTTAGATATGCTTCTGTTTCCTTCAGTTTTGCTGTTTTTAATGCTTCAATCTTCCTTCTGTCGGTAATAATTAAAAATTTCCAGGGCTGCTGGTTTCCTGCTGTCGGTGCCATTCTTGCAGCATCTATTATTTTTCTTAAATCTGCTTCAGGAACCGAATCTGGTTTAAATGCACGCACTGAGCGACGTTTTTTGACTACCTCCCAAAAGGAATTATCCGAAGCGGAGGCTAAACTTTTTCCAGTAGCACCTAATACCGGTGCTACGGTTAATCCGGCAAGAATGGATGCTCCTGCCTTCAAACTGTTTCTTCTGTTCATTGTTTAAAATTTAGATATTTGATTATTTGCGCCTGGCAATTTATCACTCTCCATTTGCTATAAATACTCGCATTTTACTTGTTCTGTAAGCCTTACACTAGCAGCTGATTTTTATTTATTTGGACGAAGATCCTGCATACCTTGCAATCTTCCATTTCCCATCAACTGGTTCCTTTAGTATAAATATTTCGTGTCCTTCTTCACTTGAATCTGCAGAATTGTTTGAACGAGTTGTTGTACGAACGAATGCCCATTTTGAAGACATATGAACAATTTTCTCTATTTTGAAACTGATATCAAAATCAATTATTCTAAAAATTGAAATGAAAAACTCTTTCACATCTTCAGTTCCAATGCTAGTAGGTGATCCCTGTAGTACAAGAATTCCATCTTTTGTAAAATATTGTAAAACCACATCAACATCATTGTTATTCAGTGCCTTTTCGTATGAACGGATTACGTTACTAATTTTATTGTCCTCATTGGATTCTTCAACAAAAATCGAAAACGATATTGTTGCAATAACAAAAGCAATCAGTGTAACTTTTATTATCATGTTTTTCATTTAAATTTCTTTTCTATTTTTCATAATTATATTCACGTAGACGGAGGTCTCATTTCCAACAACAATTTAATTTTGTTCACTTCACGTCTCCAGTTTATTGAAACGACCAACTGCTTACCGAACCTCAATTCCATTTAGATTTTCGAATCGGGCTTTAAACCCCCAGCCACCAAAATTCTCGGCTACCAGCACAAGAATTTCGTTCTTCCCTGATTTCAAATCGAGGTAAACCGAATCGAAATAACCGATGGTTCCCAGGAAACGATAATCCCGACTTCGGTAAATATCAGCCCCCAACCAAACAGCTCTTCCGTTAACGAAAATTTTTGCTACATCGCTAAATCCGAAATTCATCATCTTAACCAGGTCGGTTTCTGATTCAATGCTGATTTTTAATAAAACAGCATTCTTTTTCTCTGAAAGCGCACTTGTTTGAGAAATATTTAAAAGTCCATCCGCTTCTGTTTTCCAACTTTTAAATTGAAGCTGTTTTGTAAAATTCGCAGGTAACAGGTTTTCATTAAGCAACTTATCTGCATCAAAAAGTTCAGAAACATGGTAAGATTGAATAACTTCATCACCGGCTTTTACAATCTCTTTAAACTCTCCTTTCAAATCAGACGAATCCATTGGTGTAACTTCTATATCAGCAAATCGAGCCGGCCCGTAAAAAGCGATCTTCCCTTCGCGTTCACCCATTTTTAATTCATGAATTACCAGCACAGGTTTTTCCATATCAGTAATATAAACTTCACCTCTATTACCTGATACTACCAACTTTACTTGAAACCACTCGTCGAAAACATGCTGTTTTACCGCACCGTATCCTTCGCCATAATACAGTTGCCAACCTGCATTGCCGTTATATACCGGTGTGTATTGCATGGCATCGGGATTTCCACTTTGATGTTTGCGAATGTAAAACTCTTCGGTATTTCCCATTCCGTCTCCTCTAAAACGTATTCCGGCAAAACCTCGGCCGGGTTGGATGCACATTTTAAATTCGATAATGCCATTTTTAAAAGAAACATCGCTGGCAATGGCAACTCCCTCATCGGTTTTTAAACAATCTTTCCCTTTGTAACTTTGGCGGATTACCTTACCGTTAATATCCCAGTCGATCCCGTTCAGTGATTTTTGCTCCTGAGCTAAAACAGAAAAACAGATCAGTATTAGAAATAATGTTACAATTGTTTTCATGGCTTTTTTTTGATTTTATTGAAACAAATTTCAGTAACCTGACTGAGAATCAACGTTCAAACCACGATCAAAATACATTCAAAATATATTTATACTTAAAAACTCAATGGTTCTTGCTATTTTTAAGGGCCAAAATAACTGAACATGAAAACTGAAACCGATTCAGAAAAGAACTACATTGAAATTATTATCCGGGAAATTGCGTCACGTTTACAGCTGGGAGATCCTGTGCAACTGCAGCAACGTGATTATGAAAACCTGAGTCTACAGATTCAGGAAAAAACAGGAATTAATCTGAGTGTTTCTACTTTAAAAAGGATTTCAAAAAACCAGTTTCAAAACATCCCTCAAAAGAACACCTTAAATGCCCTGGCTCAATTTATCGATTATAAAGACTGGTACGATTTTAAAAGTCAGCATCAAGGCAGCCCGGAAACAACAATAAAAAAACATAAGGTTCGAAAGCCATTCAAGTTTGATAAAAGAATAGCAATTATTCCTATTGCAGCAATTATTGTCTTTTTTGTTATAATTTTAATCTTGAACAGCCAACCTGCACAAAGTTATTCTGACTTACAATTTTCGAGCAGGAAAAATGTGAGCAGTGGTGTTCCAAACACGGTTATTTTTAATTACGATATTTCGATGTACGATTTTGATAGTGCATTTATCCAACAATCGTGGGACGCCAGACGACGCGCCGAGATCAAAAAAAATGAAAAATATTCCACCTCGGTATACTATTATCCGGGCTACCATAGTGCAAAGATTATGATTAATGATCAGTTCGTAAAGGAAATTCCAGTATACATTACTACTGAAGGTTGGTTGTCGCTCATTCAAAATCCGGATAACGATTTAATTCCCATTTATGTTAATGAGAATTGTTTATCAAACGGACAACTTTATATGCCACCCGAAACAGTGCAGGCTCACCATATTGATTTATCGGAAAATAACCACGCCACTTGTTTCTACTATGTAAACGACAATTTTTATGGTGACAGTGATAATTTTTCGTTCGAAACCCGGGTAAAAAACAATTTGGAAGAGGGCGCACTTACTTGCCAGCTTTGCGAAATTTCCATTTTCGGAGAATACGGACGACACGTCATTCAGTTATCCGATCCGGGTTGCATTGGTAGTTTATTTCAAAAATTCGGACAAAAATATGTGGCCGGTAAAAACAACGATTTATCGGCATTTGGAACCGACCTTAACAACTGGAACGACATAAAACTGATAATTGATAACAAGCTGGTAACTGTATTTTTAAATGGGAAGGAAATATTTAAAACAGCTTTTGAAAACAGCAACGGAGAGATCAAGGGTGTTTATTACCGTTTTGCAGGAAGCGGTGCCATTGATTATGCTCGTTTATATGATAATAATGATAAACTTGTTTACGCTGAAGAGTTCAATTAAAAAGATAATTTTAAGTACACCTGCAGTCTCCAGCCAACATTCTGCCTTTTCAGACTTGCTTTTTATTTCATAAAAAAACCGGAAGCATTTACTCCCGGTTTTAGATCTATTTTTTCGCAATTATTTACAATTCACGAATCCAGATGTTACGGTAACTCACCGGATTACCGTGATCCTGTAATTGAATTCCATCAGCTCCATGTTTTTTAACTGTGTATTCAGGAATACCTATATATTCGGTAGGTCCACGCAGTTTAACATGATTTTGAACTAATACTCCATTTTGCAAAACGGTTACAGTAGGAGGGGTAAAGAAAGTGCCATCGTCGTTAAAACGAGGTGCAGTATAAATTATATCGTACACCTGCCAAACACCCGGAGCTTTGCATGCATTCACCAGTGGTGCATGTTGTTTGTATAAACTTCCGGCCTGACCGTTGCGGTATGTGCGGTTGTTGTAATTGTCAAGCACCTGAACTTCATAACGACTCTGCAGAAAAATTCCGCTGTTACCACGCCCCTGGCTTTCGCCAATCACTTCTGCCGGAGTTCTCCACTCAATGTGTAACTGAAAATCGTTAAAAACTCGTTTGGTTTTAATAATCCCGGTTCCTTTTTTTACGGTTACACAACCATCAGCAACTTCCCATTCAACTGGTCCTCCATTCTGGTTGGTCCACTCGCGATTAATATCTGCACCATCAAACAAAACAATAGCGTCCGAAGGTGCATCTGTCGGAGCTTCTCCCGGAGTAATAATACGAACTTCAGGGTCCCATATTTCTGTCATCTCAGGTTTCATTTGTACAGATTCTTCCTGAGCCATCGCAAACACTGCCACGAATAACAGTGCCAAAGTCAAAAATTTAATCTTCATCCTTATTGATTTAGGTATTTATATTTTGATTATTAATGCGCTAAACGATTTAAAAACCGCTTAGCGCCAATAAAATTATTACAAACCTAGTTCTTCCATTATTGCATCGATCTTAGCATCGGCCTTTTGCTCCTCTGCATCAAAATCTTCGCGGGAATTTAATTTTCCTGCCACCTCAAAATAGAATTTAATTTTAGGTTCAGTTCCCGAAGGACGAACCGAAATTTTTGTTCCATCCTGGGTGAAAAACTGGAGAACATTGGAAGTTATTTTCTGATCGATTTTCTTTTCTTCGCCGGTAATCAGATTTTTGGCAACCAATGTTGAATAATCTTTTACCCATTCCATTGGTGAACCGCCCAATTCTCTTGGAGGATCGTTGCGGAATTTGGTCATAATTTGCTGAATTTCTTCGGCACCTGATTTTCCTTTGCGAACCACATATTTCATTTTTTCGCGCGAAAAACCATATTCCAGGTAAATATCCTGTAACAATTCGTATAATGTTTTTCCCTGATCGATAGCCCAGGCTGTAATTTCTGCCATTAAAGCACAAGCCGAAACCGCATCTTTATCGCGAACAAAATCAGATGGCATAAAACCAAAACTTTCCTCGCCGCCACCGATGTATTTTTTGACACCTTCATTATCGCGAATTACCTCAGCAATAAATTTAAAGCCGGTATAAACATCAAAATATTCGATATTATTTCGGCGGGCAACTTCAGCAATCATTTCTGTGGAAACAATGGTTTTTACCACAAACTCATTTCCTTTCAGTTTTCCGGCTTCTTTCATTTTTACAATAATGTAATAAAAGAAAAGAAGAGCTGTCTGGTTACCATTAATAATAATATATTCTCCCTTGTCATTTTTAACGGCCACACCAATCCTGTCAGAATCAGGGTCGGATGCCATTACAACGTCAGCATCAATTTCGGCACCTTTCTTCATGGCCATATCCATTGCTGCCGGCTCTTCCGGGTTAGGCGAAATCACGGTAGGAAAATCGCCGCTAACCACATCCTGTTCAGGGATATTTATAATATTGGTAAATCCAAATTCGCGCAATGCTGCCGGAATCAATTTTACACCTGTTCCGTGAATCGGAGTGTAAATGATTTTAATATCTTTATGTCGTTCAACCACATCAGGAGAAATAGAAACTTTTTTCACTTCTGCAAGGAATTTATTATCCATTTCTTCTCCCAGAATTTCAATCAACTCATCCGGACCGTCAAACTTAATATCTTCGGGTTTAATTTTTGCAACTTCTTCTACAATGTTAACATCGTGCGGCCCCACAATCTGCGAGCCATCTTCCCAATATGCTTTATAACCATTGTATTCTTTCGGGTTATGCGATGCAGTAAGTATAATACCACTTTGACAACCTAACTCGCGAATGGCATAAGAAAGTTCAGGTGTTGGACGTAAATCATCAAACAAATAAGCTTTAATTCCATTGGCAGCAAAAATTTTTGCACTGGTTTCTGAAAATAACCGGCTGTTATTACGGCAGTCGTGACCGATGGCTACTTTTATTTCGTCGAGATCAGCAAAATTCTTTTTCAGGTAATTACTTAAACCCTGAGTTGCTGCTCCGACGGTATATATATTCATTCGGTTAGTTCCAACACCCATTACACCGCGAAGACCTCCGGTTCCAAATTCAAGGCTCCGGTAAAACGAGTCAATTAACTCTGAAGGATCTTCAGCATCCAGGAGAGACTGAACCTGCTTTCTTGTTTCCTCATCGTATGTATCAGAAAGCCATTCTTTTGCTTTCGCTCTTACTTCCAACAATTCTTGATTTTCCATATTACTTATCTTCTAACTGTATTATACATTTCTTTAAACTATCTTTCCAGTACGGAATTTCAATACCATAAGTTTGCTTTATTTTGGCTTTATTCAGCACACTGTAATGTGGCCTTTTTGTAGGAGAAGGAAACTGGTCGGATAAAACCGGTTTTACATTACAACTTACTCCTGATAATTCAAAAATGGCTATCGCAAAATCGAACCAACTGGCAACACCCTCATTTGAAAAATGGTAAATTCCGGATACTATCTCATTGCCGTCAATAATTTTCAAAACAGCATCTGCCAGATCAGCCGCATAGGTCGGTGTTCCAATCTGATCGAAAACAACATTCAGTTCGTCCCGTTCTTTTCCCAAACGGAGCATGGTTTTCACAAAATTGTTTCCAAAGGAAGAATAAAGCCACGAAGTACGGATAATTACTGAATCAGGATTTTCGCTCATACAATTTTTTTCACCTTCCAGTTTGGTTCTTCCGTAAGCTCCCTGAGGATCAACCTCGTGTTCCTCGTCATATGGTTGGTGTGCGTTGCCGGCAAAAACATAATCGGTGGAAACATGAATAAATTTTGCTCCTGACTTTTTTGCAGCACTTGCCAACAACTTTGGCGCCAAAGCATTCACTTTTTCCGCTGTTTCATAATCCGATTCAGCTTTATCCACAGCGGTATACGCTGCACAGTTAATAACAAAATCGAAATTATTTTCTGAAAAACATTTCTGAATCGCTTCCTCCGAAGTTATGTCCAGAGAATCGACATCGGTAAAAACAAATTCCCAATCGGGATAATTAGTCGTAAGGAGGTTAATCTCATTTCCCAATTGTCCGTATGCGCCTGTAACTAATATTTGCATTTTTCTAATAAACAAAATTCATCTGTGCTTCTGAAAACATGGGTGCCACCATATCCTTATCCGATACAATTTTCTCAACATCTCCCAGTTTCCAGTCAATTCCGATCGCCGGATCAAAAGGATTGATCGAACGTTCAGCATCGCGACAATACAAATTATCACATTTATACGTAAAAATAGCTGTTTCGCTTAAAACAGAGAATCCATGAGCAAAGCCACGCGGTACAAATAACTGTTTTTTATTATTCTCGTCGATTTCAAGGCCAAACCACTTACCAAATGTAGGTGATCCTTTTCTTAAATCCACTGCAACATCAAACACGCACCCCTGTATAACACGCACCAATTTTGCCTGCGAATGTTCTCCAAGTTGATAATGCAAACCTCGCACTACCCCTTTTACTGATTGCGATTCATTATCCTGTATAAATGTTCCTTTTATTCCTGCTTCATCATACCTGTCGCGCTGATACGACTCAAAGAAATATCCTCTGTCATCCTCAAAAACCCGGGGTTCAATCACTAATAAACCCGGGAGTCCTGTCTCAATTATATTCATCCCTGTTTTAAAATGTAAATGCTTTTTTGTTGGCTATTTTAAGTAAGTATTTACCATACTGATTTTTACTCAGAGGTTGAGCCAACTCAATAAGTTGTTCTGCATTAATATAACCTTTTTTCCATGCAATTTCTTCTATACAAGACACTTTCAAACCTTGTCGTTGTTCAATTGTTGAGATAAAGTTGGAAGCTTGAAGTAAACTATCGTGTGTACCCGTATCGAGCCATGCAAATCCCCGGCTAAGTAGTTTAACGTTCAGACGATTTTCTTCAAGATACAAACGATTAAGATCTGTAATTTCAAGTTCTCCCCGTTTCGAAGGTTTCAATCCTTTGGCTTTCTCAACCACATCGTTCGAATAAAAATAAAGGCCGGTTACAGCATAGTTCGATTTTGGATCCTCGGGTTTCTCTTCAATGCTGATAACCTTTCCAGATTCGTCGAACTCAACAACTCCATACCTGTCGGGATCATTCACGTAGTAACCGAAAACAATTGCGCCATCTTCCAGTGTTGCAGCGTCCTCAAGTATTGCCCGGAATTTATAGCCATAAAAAATATTATCGCCAAGAATCATACAAACATTATCGTCACCAATAAATTCTTCTCCCAAAATAAATGCCTGTGCCAAACCATCGGGTGATGGCTGTATTTTATACGCTAATTTTAATCCTAATTGCGATCCGTCGCCAAATAATTTTTCATACAAACCAATATCCTCCGGGGTTGAAATAATAAGAATCTCACGAATACCTGCCAGCATCAGAACTGACAAAGGATAATAAATCATGGGTTTATCATACACCGGAATAATTTGTTTCGAAATTGATCGTGTGATCGGATAAAGACGAGTACCGGAACCTCCGGCCAAAATAATACCTTTCATATTTTTTGTTTTTTTGGGTTCATCCTTTTATTAATATACATCTTGCTTGCTGTATGAGATTTCAAAAGTAATAAAAGATGCAATCATTACAATCTGATGCAATTTTATTACAAAATTAAATGTATGAAACTTTACTTTATTTTTCTGTTCAATTTCCCTCAATTTCAATAAAATACAGCAAATCCTTTGTTTTAATTGAATTAAGTTATAATTTTGCGCGCGCATTTTTAACAAATATAATGTCTAACTTATTAATTTAATTAGAATTACATGACTGAAGAGAAAAAAGAAAATCTTGAGCAAGAAGTAAAAGAAACTCCTGTTCAGGATGAAAAACAAGAAGTAGTAGCAGAAACTACTGCGGAAGCTCCGGTTGAAGAACCAGTAGCTGAAGAAAAAGCGGAAGCTCCTAAAGCAGAAGCAAAAAAAGAAAAAAAAGCACCTGAGACTTCTCCAGAAGCAGATGCAGATTTCGACTGGGACAGCCTTGAAGCAGGAACCGATGCTTATTCAGAAAAAGAAAGAGGCAGCCTGGAAGACCTTTACAACAACACATTAAACACCGTTTCGGAAAAAGAAGTACTTGAAGGAAAAGTTATTTCGTTGAACAAACGTGAAGTAGTTGTTGACATAGGTTACAAATCAGACGGTATCGTTAGTTTAAACGAATTCCGTTACAATCCTGAATTGAAAGTTGGCGACGCAGTAGATGTTTACATCGAAAGTCTTGAAGATAAAAAAGGACAGATGATCCTTTCGCATAAAAAAGCGCGCGCTACTCGTTCATGGGAGCGTGTTAACGAATCGCTTGAAAACGATGAAATCATCAAGGGATACATCAAATGCCGTACTAAAGGTGGTATGATTGTGGACGTATTTGGTATTGAAGCATTCTTGCCAGGTTCGCAAATTGATGTTAAACCTATCCGCGATTACGATGTATTTGTTGGTAAAACCATGGAATTCAAAGTGGTTAAAATCAATCACGAATACCGTAACGTTGTTGTTTCACACAAAGCACTTATCGAAGCTGAGCTTGAACAACAGAAGAAAGAAATTATCGCTAAACTTGAAAAAGGTCAGGTACTTGAAGGAACAGTTAAAAACGTTACTTCATACGGTGTATTTATGGACCTTGGTGGTGTTGACGGATTGATCCACATCACTGACCTTTCATGGGGCCGTATTTCTCACCCAAGCGAAATTGTAGAATTAGACCAGAAACTGAATGTTGTAATTCTTGATTTCGATGATGACAAAAAACGTATTGCCCTTGGTCTGAAACAATTGACTCCTCACCCATGGGATAACCTGGATGCAGAATTGAAAGTTGGCGACAAAGTAAAAGGTAAAGTTGTTGTTATTGCCGACTACGGTGCATTTGTTGAAATTGCTCCTGGAGTTGAAGGTTTGATCCACGTTTCAGAAATGAGCTGGAGCCAGCACCTGCGCAGTGCACAAGACTTCCTGAGCGTAGGCGACGAAGTTGAGGCAACTATCCTTACATTAGACCGCGACGAACGTAAGATGTCACTGGGTATCAAACAACTGAAAGAAGATCCTTGGTCAAATATCGATACAGAATACGGTGTTGGAAGCAAACACTCTGCAAAAGTTCGTAATTTCACTAATTTCGGTGTATTTGTTGAAATTGCAGAAGGTGTTGACGGTTTGATTCACATTTCAGACCTGAGCTGGACGAAAAAAATCAAACACCCTTCAGAATTCACTGCAATTGGTGAACAAATTGAAGTAGTTGTTCTTGATATCGACAAAGAGAACCGTCGCTTAAGCCTTGGTCACAAGCAGCTTGAAGAAAATCCATGGGATGTATTCGAAACTATTTTCACAGCCGATTCAATCCACGAAGGAACCGTGGTTGAGCTGATGGACAAAGGTGCAGTTATTGCATTGCCATACGGTGTTGAAGGTTTTGCTACTCCACGTCACCTGGTAAAAGAAGACGGAACTTCTGTTAAACAAGACGAAAAACTTGATTTCAAAGTTATCGAGTTCAATAAGTCTGCAAAAAGAATCATTGTTTCTCACTCACGTATTTTCGAAGATGTAAAACGTGCTGAAGAAGGTGAAAAACGTAAGGCTCAAAGAAGCACTGCTAAACGCACCATGAAATCAGTTAGCGATAATATCGAAAAAACAACTCTTGGCGATATCAGCGAATTGGCTGCTTTGAAATCGCAAATGGAAGAGCAAGAGAAAAAAGATAAATAAGCAGTTGGTATAATTAATTTGAATTTCGTAAATTGAAGCTATGGCATTCGAGATTCGAAAGAACGGAAAGTTTACTCTTGTAAAGGTAAACGCCGACAGATTAGATACCAACAATGCACCCGACCTAAAATCGGAATTGGTTGTTGTAAATAACGAAGGAGAGAAAAATATCGTTCTTGACCTGAGCGAAGTTAATTATTGCGATTCATCAGGTTTAAGAGCAGTACTGGTTGCCAATCGCATGTGCGAAGATGCAATAGGCACTTTCATCCTTTGTGGATTACAACCCGATGTAGAAAACCTGGTACAAATTTCAATGCTTCATACCGTGTTGTTAATAACAAAAACGGCTGAGGAAGCAGAGAAGTTGCTGGAAAAGAAAGAAAATCTGTAATTACAGAATGTCTTTCGAATTAACCATACTGGGTAGTAATTCAGCATTACCGACTTCGAACAGATATCCAACAGCCCAGGTACTTCAGGTACCTGGGCGTTGTTTTTTAATCGACTGTGGGGAAGGAACCCAAATACAACTTCGGCGAAACAAAATAAGTTTCAGTAAAATCAGACACATTTTTATTTCCCATCTTCATGGCGACCACTATTATGGCCTTATCGGGTTAATTTCAACTATGAACCTGATGGGAATAAAACACGATTTACACATCTATGCACCATCAGAACTAAAATCATTAATTCAACTACAGCTTGATTATATAAAAGGAGATATGAAGATTAAACCGATCTTTCATCCCCTTAATTTCAAAAAGCCCCAGGTTATTTTTGAAGATAAAAAAATGGAAGTGATTTCATTTCCGGTAAAGCACAGTATCCCAACCTCTGGTTTTCTTTTCAGAGAAAAACAAAAACCGGCAAATATCAGGAAAGACATAATTAAAATGTACCAGATTCCTATTGCTAAAATTAAAGATATAAAAGCCGGTGCCGATTTTGTAACAGCAGACGGGCAGACTTTGTTAAATCAAACATTAACTACTCCCCCTCCGAAACCAAGATCGTATGCATTTTGTACCGATACCGCTTTCCATCCTCCTGTTGCGGAGATTATTAAAGGCGTAGATTTATTGTATCACGAATCCACCTTTTTGGAAGAGTTAAAAGATTTGGCTGCGAAAACTCTGCATTCAACTGCCAGGGAAGCGGGCGAAATGGCCAATCTTAGTGGTGCCAAAAAGTTGTTATTAGGCCATTATTCGGCACGCTTTAAAAAAGTCGACCAATTTGTTGATGAAGCAAAAGAAGTGTTTAAGAATGTAGAACCAGCAATCGAAGGAAAAATCTATAAGTTTTAATTCTAGTCTTCACTCCCATCAAAAAAACCTTTATCAAAATTCACTAGAAAAAGTTTCTCAGTAGGCCGGGTAAAAGCAGTGTAAAGCCACCGGTAATATTCTGTATCGAGCATATCTTCGGTTAAATAGCCATGGTCGATAAAAACTGCTTTCCACTGTCCTCCCTGAGCCTTATGGCAGGTTAAAGCATAAGCATATTTAACCTGAAGAGCATTAAAGTACGGATTCTCCTTAATCTTTTTCCAACGTTCCTTTTTATTTCTGATATCGAAATAATCCTCTGCAACAGATTCGTACAATTTCATATTTTGTTCGTAAGAGAACGAAGCTGTTTCAATGGAGAGTGTATCTAAAAAAATCTTACAATCGATCTCAACATTCTCGTAATCAATAAAATTCAGACTCACATTGGCAAAGCGAAAACCATACAATTCTTCATAACCATAAATAGTTACAATCTCGGCAATATCACCGTTGGCGATAAAATCTAATTCCACATCTTCGTTAGGCCAGAAATAATTATTCTTAACTACCATCAGCAAATCACCGCGTTCAATTTCATTCTCCTTATATAAAATTGAACCTCTTATTCCTTTATTATAAAGATTGGCTCTTTTATTGGAGCGGGTTACAATGGTAGTGTCAAAAAAACCATATTTGTCGTAACAGGTTGAAATAGTTTCTATCAAATCACCGCCGGTAATTTTAATTACATCATTAAAGTTGTCCAGCTCAATTGGGAAAAAACCTTCCTGCCCTGGCTCACTAATCAATCTTCGCATTTCAGTGGCATTGGTTAATATTCCCGATCCTTGCTCTTGCCGAACGACTTCGGTAAGTTCAACTTCTTTCACGCCAAAACCATATTGCTCCAGGGAAAATGCTTCCAGTGCAGGACTTATATTTAATCCAACTGGTGGCAACTGCGCTGTATCACCAACCAAAACCAGTTTACAATTTTCACCAGAATATACATATTCCAATAAATCATCAAGCAACCTACCACTCCCGAAAACAGAACCTTCGTTATATTCGTTTGAAATCATCGAAGCTTCATCGACAATGAAATATGTATTTTTATACAGGTTCTTGTCCAATACAAACTTTCCCATACCATCGCTAGTTGTTTTTTGCCTGTATATTTTTTTGTGGATGGTAAAAGCGGACATTCCTGTGTAACCCGCCATAACTTTAGCAGCCCTTCCCGTTGGAGCTAATAATATGGAACGAATTTTGAGGGAATTCAAAACCTGTGTTAAAGCAAAAAGCATTGTGGTTTTTCCGGTGCCGGCGTAGCCTTTAACCAACATTATATCGTCGGTTTCGTGAGAGGTAATAAACGATGCTAAAACATCAATTAAATGTGCTTGACTTGATGTTGGGGTAAAAGGCAATTTTTCGGTGAGTAAAGCTTTAATATGATTTTTCAGCATACTGGCTAAAATAACATTAGTTAAAAGAAGCTAAGTTATTTTTTTTTTTAAATTTGCAGGCAAACGTTAAAATGAACTTATAAAAAAATAAAAATGAAAACCGTAATTCAGATTTTACTTTTTATTGCTGCTGTTGCACTGACTTATTTTATTTATCAAAGTATACAGCGCCCAATTGAATTTGGGAAAGCTAAAGATGCACGCTACGAAGCTACAGTTGCAAAACTTAAAGATATCAGGAAAGCCCAACTGGCCTATAAAGATGTATATGGTCAGTTTACAAGTAGCTGGGATACACTAATTCACTTTGTTACTTATGATTCTGTAAGGAACGTAAAAGCAATTGGAGAATTAACAGACAGTATGATAGAAGCTAAAATCTCGGAGAAAAAAGCCATCGAAATGGGTTTGATTATCCGTGATACGGTTAAAGTAAGTGTAATTGATGCACTTTTTGGCGGAAATTACGATGCAAACAGTCTTCGTTACGTTCCTGTTCCTGGTGAACCAACAGAATTCCACCTTGGAGCTACTATTATTACAACCGGTTCAGGTATTAAAGTTCCAGTATTTGAAGCCAAGGCCCATAATAATGTAATTCTTCGCGATCTAGACAAACAGTTGATTATTAATTTAAATGACCAACGCAGAACAAACGAAAAATACCCGGGATTAAAAGTTGGTTCGTTAGTTGAAACAAACAACAATGCCGGAAACTGGGAGTAAATCTTATGTTTGAGTTTTTTGAAGATTCATTCGATTTAGAAAAATCCAACGAATATATATTGTCCATCCAGGTTAGCCTGGATGGATTTTCTTTTTCTATAGTCCGTCCATCCGATCAGAAATTGCTCTGTTTTAAAAATTCAGAAATAAAAATTAGCAGCAATTCGCTTATCGCACGTAGATTCAAAGAATGGATAAACTCGGAGAACCTACTTCAAAAAACATTTTTAAAGACCAGAATAGTCGTTTTCAACGATATTTTCACACTCATTCCCGAACATCTTCACGATAATTCATACAAACAGCAGCTAACCAATATCATGTTCGAGAACAGCGAAAAGATGAATATTCTTGAAACAAGAATTGAAAAAATAGATGCAAAACTATTATTTCATATTTCAAAAGATCTGGAAAAAACTTTCAGGGAAATATACAGCGAATGTGATATCCTTCATCCCGTAAAATTAATTGTTGAACATTTCCCAAAAGATCCAATAGGAAAATCGTTGTTTTTATATTTTAATGACAAAAACTTATACTTTGTATTGTTCGAAAACGGGAACCTTCTAATGGCAAATAATTTCAGCATTAATCACACCAATGATGTTATTTATTATGTACTTACCGTTTTAAAACAATTAGGATTTGCAACAAAAGATACTCATTTGTTGTATGCAGGAAAGTCGCCGTACTCAAATGAAATTGAAACAAATCTCGGAGTTTACCTTCATTCAGTAAAAGAGGCACTTCCAAACATCAATGAAGATTCTTCATTGCCAAAAAAACTGTTTAATGAATACCTGATCCAATTATTACCTTCATGAGAATTGTAGGAGGAAAATATAAAGGAAGAATTTTTAGGCCCAATAAAAAATTCAAGGCCCGTCCAACAACAGACATTGCCAAAGAAGCTCTGTTTAATATTTTAGACAATCGTTACGATTTTACTAACAAACATATTCTGGATCTTTTCTCAGGAACAGGAAGTATGGGCTACGAATTTATAAGCCGTGGTTGCGAACGTGCAACTCTCGTTGAAAAAGATTTTCATCACTATCGTTTTATTCTGGATGTACTTTCAGAATTAAAAGTTGACAATGCCAAGGTTTATAAAGCAGATGTATTCAAGTTCCTTGAAAAAACTCCCGAAACGTTCCATATTATTTTTGCCGATCCTCCATACGATTTACCACAATTGAATGAAATACCGGACAAAGTCCTTAATAATGATATTTTAAAACCCGAAGGACTGTTTATACTTGAACACCCACGGGAATTCAAATTTTCTGATCACAAATATTTTAAGGAACACAGGATTTACGGAAAAGTCAACTTCACTTTTTTTGAAAAGTAAAAAAGCCCTTGTATTAAATACAAAGGCTAATAACAAAATCAACGAACTATTACTATTATAAATCAATTATTGAATCTTTTTAAACGAATAAAAGAACCAAAAACAAACATTAATCTGTTTTTCGTTTAATTCCACAACCCACAGGCTTAGTTTCGGCTAATGTTACTCTCTCGCCTTGCCCCAGATTAGAAATGGCATCTTTTAAATATGCTTTTTTTACCTCATCAGCACTTTTGTAACTGTCATCAATAGCTCCTTTGTAGGCAAGTTTAAAATCTCCGTCGAACAGAAAAGCATGTGGTGTTACCTGACCACCAAAAGAATTAGCAATTTTACTGTCTTCATCCAATACATAATTAAATGAGTAACCCTGATCGCTGGCCTTCTTTTGCATAGCTTCATATGAGTCGTCTCCGTCCCTTTTCTGGTGATTCGAATTTAAAACAATCATGCCCACATCATTTTTGTCGGCCCATTCTTTTATCGAATTATACCGTCCTTCCCATCGGAGAACAAAAGGGCAGGAATTGCATGAAAATAAAACAAGCAGTCCATTTTCTTTTTTTGCATCTTCCAGCGAAATCTTTTCACCAGAAACATCAAGCAATTTAACTTCGGTGAAACTAGCCTTATCTCCAACCTCAAGTTTGCTATTTTGTCCAAAAACATTTAGGGAGACAAGAATTAGCGCAAAAAACAAAATCCTTTTCATATTCAAAATTTTTGAATTAATACCTTTTTGTCTCTTATTTAAACAATGGAATAAAGTAAAGGTTTAGTGTTATTAAACAAAACCGGCCTAATGAGGTTATTTGTTTGAAATAATGGAATTATGAACCTGCAGGAAATAAGAAAAGATTACAAACAAAAAGAACTAACAGAGGACAATTTAAACAACGATCCGTTTAAACAATTTGAACTTTGGTTGGATGAAGCAATAAAGGGAAAGCTACATGATGCCACAGCGATGTCGCTTGCCACAGTTAGCTCCGATGGATTCCCTAATTCAAGAATAGTGCTTCTAAAAGATTTCAATGAGCAGGGTTTTACTTTTTTCACTAATTACAACAGTCAAAAAGGAAAAGATCTGGAGAACAACCAGAAAGTAAACTTGCTGTTTTTTTGGCCCGGGTTGGAACGTCAGATACGTATTTGGGGACATGCAAATAAAACCTCAAGTGAGATTTCAAAAAAATATTTCCATTCTCGACCTGTTCTCAGTCAAATAGCAGCCAGTGTATCGGAACAAAGCCAGGAAATATCGTCAAGAGAATACCTGGAAAGTAAATTTGAGGAATTACAAAAACAACTTGATGGAAAAAATCCGAAATACTCTTCCCACTGGGGGGGATATATTGTTAACCCCATCCGATTTGAATTTTGGCAAGGAAGAGAAAACCGGTTACACGACAGGCTTTGTTATGAAAAAACTTCTGACGACAAATGGAACATCAAACGTTTGTCACCATAAAATTAAAAATCAAGATTTAGAGTACGTTTTAAAAGTGCCAGATTGGGATTCTTACTCGCCATTTCCTGGTACTTTTCAATATCAGAATAAATTACTTTTTCACGCTTAATTTCTGTAATAACCGTCTTTAGGGCAATTTTTGAATTGTGAAGTTCTTTGCGCAACCAGGAAACCAACTCAGGCTTAATACTCGTAAGCATCTCATCCTGAATCCTGTTATCAATTTCGAGTATTAATGAAAAATCTTCCTGTATTTTAGGGAGATTGGTTAAAGTTGCTTTAACACTTGGACGATCATCAAGGCGCGGCAAAAACTCATTCCATTTTTCTCTCAGTTGATCTTCTGAAAAAGGTTCAGTTTCGTCGGCTTTCGAATACATTTGAAACTGTTCCTTTGCTGAAATTTGTTTCTCTTTGTCTTCAAATTCACCCTTTAAAGCTTTCCGTATAGAAGGAGTTCCTCTTGATTTTGAGCTGCGTTTAACAACTCGTTTAGTGCGCTCAGGAACAGATTCTGTGCCACCGGTACTTGTTGAAGAATTCGTGGTCCCTTGATTTGTAGAGACAGGTTTGTTTACCTTGTTATTATTTTGATTTTCTTTTCCCGAAAAAATGGGTTCGAGAATATCATCTTCCTCTTCAGCTATTTTTTTTTTAGGGTTAGCTGTGCTATCCTAATCAGGGCAAGTTCAATCAATAAGCGCTTATTCTGGCTCGACTTATATTTTAAATCACAGTCGTTACTAATTTGAAGCGCTTCAAGCAGGAATGAACTTTCGGTGCTTGCTGACTGTGTTTTATACCGTTCCTTAATTTCACCACCAACTTCAAGAAGTTGAATGGTTTGCTGATCTTTACAAACCAGCAGGTCCCTTAAATGTCCGCTTAAACCTGTAATAAAATGATGCCCATCAAAACCGTTATTAAGGATGTCGTTAAAAATAACCAACACTTCAGGTACATCGTTTTTCAGGAATTCATCTACCAGACGAAAATAATAGTCGTAATCCAATACATTCAGATTGGTAATCACGTCCTGATAGCTCACCTTCTTTCCTGAAAAACTTACAATCTGATCGAAAATCGACAGGGCATCACGCATGGCACCATCGGCCTTTTGTGCAATAATATTCAAGCCTTCGGCATCTACCTCAACCCCTTCGTTTTTTGCTACATATTCAAGATGATTTGAAATATCGTGAACACCAATACGGTTAAAATCAAAGATCTGACAACGCGATAAAATTGTCGGTATAATTTTATGCTTTTCGGTGGTTGCCAGTATGAAAATGGCATGCTTTGGCGGTTCTTCCAGTGTCTTCAAAAAAGCATTAAACGCCTGCGATGATAACATGTGAACCTCATCGATAATATACACGCTGTATTTACCCATTTGCGGCGGAACCCTGACCTGATCAGTCAGGTTCCGAATATCATCAACCGAGTTGTTTGAAGCCGCGTCTAACTCATGAATATTAAACGAACGGCTGCTGTTAAACGATTTACACGAATCACATTCGTTACAGGCTTCGGTTTCAGGTGTAAGATTGGTACAGTTAATTGTTTTTGCAAAAATACGGGCGCAGGTGGTTTTACCAACGCCACGCGGACCACAAAACAAATATGCATGGGCTAACTGACCACTTTTTATAGCATTTTTTAAAGTTCCGGTAATCGATGCCTGGGCAACTACAGTTTCAAACGAATCAGGTCTGTATTTTCGTGCTGATACAATAAAATTCTCCATAATAATATCTCGCCATGAGCTTGACCAAAGATAATTAATTATAACTTGGTACCAGTGTTTTTTTATTAACAACAAAAGTGCTATTTTAAAACAAACTGATATTTAACCAATTAGTAGACATGAGATATTTAATACTTTTTTTCGCACTTCTGATTCAGACACAACTATCTGCTCAGCACAAAACATTGTATGATTTTTCTGCTAAAACAATTGATGGAAAAAACTTCAATTTTTCTGAACTGAAAGGGAAAAAAGTGTTGATTGTAAACACAGCCTCACAATGTATGCTTACACCACAATATGCCAAACTCCAGGAATTATACGAAGAATATGGTGGAGACGATTTCGAAATAGTTGCCTTCCCTTGTAACGATTTCGGAAAACAGGATCCGGGAACTAATCAGGAAATAAAAAAATTCTGCGAACAATACCCGATTAGTTTTATGCTGATGGAAAAAATATCGGCAAAAGGAGATAGTATTCACCCTTTATTCAAATGGCTGACCGACAGTAAAGAAAACGGCACTCTGGATGCAAAGGTTAGATGGAACTTCCAAAAGTTTCTTATTGATGAAGAAGGCCATGTAGTAGATTTTGTTCCTCCGCAAAAAAGTCCTAAAAGTCAAAAAATATTAGAATGGCTGCAGGAAGATAACTAAGCTTAACCATCTCTAATCTTTTCTCTTATTAAATAATTTCCCGGGACGTTGTTCCTTATGCGGAATTTTACCATGAATGTTCCCTCCCCTCCACTCAGTTCGGGTATTTGACTTTTTAAAATGAATCTCCTTTTTACGATCGTTTCTGAATTCCTGCCTGAAATACTCAACCGAGTACAATGGTATAAAAACAATAAAAAACACGAAAAGTCCGGCAATAATCCAAGGGCGGGCATTAGCTGATGTAAACAAATGAATGAACAATGCCACAACTTCGACAAGGAGAACACCGGGGCCAGCTATTAGTAAAATTATTTTCTTTACTCTATCCATAATAACAATTTATGAAGTGGCAGCAGTGGCAGCAGAACTCGCGGCAACAGATGCCGCCACAGCCTGCGCCGCAGAAATAGCATCGGCAACTGCCTGCGAAATATGATTGTCTACCATCATTGTTTTTAACTTTTTTGAGGCGAGTTTACGTCGATCGATCTCGGGGAATAAACGACGCATCAATCCGGCAGGTTTAATAAACGATAACAAAATCATATCATCTTCGTTTGAAGTACCATTCAAAATTTGCTTCTGAACATCGCTTTCCAAATGATAAAGCACCTGTTTATTTAGCACTGCGGGTCGTTTCCATTTAAAAAATAAAAATCGTTTAAGTTGCATTTTTATCAACCGTTTATCAACCATATTCTGTTGGACTTGTTTTCGAATAGTCCCCATTGAGAAATGGAGTTTATTGATCCATCTCGAGATTTTTAAAGGTGATTTTGCCTGAACAATTTTATCCATTATTAGCTGATGCAACTCGCTTTCTGCTTTCGTTTTCAGCACAATAATACGTTTATTCTCAAACCGAATATTTTTATTTTGATAAAGCTCCAGGAACAAGCTTCCCAAAATTACATAATCCATGGCGGTGTAAGCTGCCGAAATAATTCCTCCTTTTTGAGGATGAATCCCGAGTAAATATAATTTTTCGGAAATGGGAATTGACTGTTCCATTTTTAATTGATTTTGATTTTTTCTTACTTTAATGGTCGTAATTACAGTGCGAAAGTTACAAAATTCATTCAAACAAATTTTACACAACCAATAGTAAAAAGATGAAAAAAGGCTTTGCAAGCGATAATAATTCCGGTGTACACCCTGCCATTTTTAAGGCTATGGAGGAAGCTAACAAAGGACATGTAGTTGGATATGGTGACGATGCGTATTCTCAAAAAGCAATTCAGTTGTTTAAAGAGAAATTTGGTTCTGAAACAGAAGTATTTTTTGTATTTAACGGGACCGGAGCCAACGTTTTAAGCCTTTCAACAGTAACACAAAACTTTAATTCTATCATTTGTGCTGAAACTGCGCATATTCAGGAAGATGAATGCGGTGCTCCTGAAAAATTTACAGGATGCAAGTTAATACCTGTTGAACCGGTGAACGGAAAAGTAACTATAAAAGCAGTTCTTCCTCACCTAAAGGGATTTGGATTTGAACACCACTCGCAACCCAAAGTTATATCCATTTCGCAAGTTACAGAAATGGGGACTGTTTATCAGCCGGAAGAAATCAGAGCGTTGGCAGATCTTGCACATCAACACGATATGTATTTACATATGGACGGAGCCCGACTGTCCAATGCTGCAGTGGCGCTCGAAATGGATTTTAAGGCTTTTACAAAAGATTGTGGTGTTGATATTCTTTCTTTTGGAGGAACCAAAAACGGAATGATGTTGGGTGAGGCAGTACTGTTCTTTAATCCTAAATTGACCCAAAACACCAAATATATTCGCAAACAGAGTATGCAATTATATTCTAAAATGCGGTTCGTGGGAGCTCAGTTCCTGGCTTATTTCGAAAACGATCTTTGGAAAGAAACTGCCACCCACGCCAATCGGATGGCAAAACTGCTTGAGGCGGAAATAATAAAAATACCGGAGATTAAAATTACCCAGCCGGTCAATGCAAATGGTATTTTTGCCATTGTTCCTCCCGAAATAATTTCGCCCTTAAAAGAACAGTTTTTCTTTTACATGTGGGATGAAATACGATCGGAAGTGCGCTGGATGACTTCGTTCGACACTACCGAAGAAGAAATATACGCATTTGCCAGATTGATTAAGGAGCTAGTAAAAAAGAAATAACACGCTTCGATTTTCAGATGAATAACACTTTATAATTTTAAGAAACTAATGATAGTGTCTTAATTGTATTTCGTATTTTGGTATTTGATATTTATTAAATGGCTTTATTTCGTTATTATCCAAGTAATCCGCAAAACCTCGATCCGGAAACTGAAAAAAAGATTTTTATACACAGTCTTCTTCTTCCGGCAGCATTTGTTCTGGTATTTTGGCTGATTAAAATTATTGAACAAGCTTCGGAACTCAGTTTTGTAGAGTTGGGTATTTATCCGCGTCATTTGAATGGCCTGCAAGGAATTCTCTTTTCGCCCTTTCTCCATTCCGACTTTAATCATCTAATTTCAAACTCACTGCCCTTTTTCATACTGGGTTTTATGCTCATCTATTTTTACCGACGAATTTCTTATCGTATATTCTTTCTGTTGTATTTGTTTTCAGGTTTAAGCACTTGGTTTATGGGACGCGAAGCCTGGCATATTGGAGCGAGCGGAGTAATTTATGCCTTGGCTGCCTTTCATTTTGTTAGCGGAATTATTCGGTCGGATATACGCTTGCTTACCCTTTCGGTGGTAGTTGTTTTTTTATATGGCGGATTGGTTTGGGGACTGTTGCCTATCCGCCCCGAAATTTCATGGGAAGGACACTTATCGGGAGCTATTTCAGGTGTAGCACTGGCATTTTATTACCGAAAATACATCCTGCGACGCGAAAAATTCGACTGGGAATATGAATTAGACGAAGAGGAAGAAGATGAAAATAGCGGTGTTCAATCACAGTTTTCAGATGGAGATTTAATGGTGAAAGAAGAAATAGAAGTTTCCGACAAAAAATCACATGAATCATTTCCGAAAGATAACCAAAGCCGCACCGATCACTTTTAAGAATTTTATCTTTTTATTTCCCATCAGAACACATTTTTATTATCCTGCTCTTCGATCAATCCGGATCAACCTCAATTCAATATTATCAATCAAATTTTACATTCCATTAACTTCAGCTAATTGCAACATTTTCTGTGTTGAGATTCAAAAAAAGATTTAATTTTGCAGCGAAATTTATTACGAAGTTCATTATAATGATTAGCAGAAGGATTATCAGAACCAAGGTGTTGCAAGTATTATACGCCTATTATTCAACAGAAGGGAAGTCGATTAACAACACCGAGAAAGAACTTTTTTTCTGTATCCAAAAAGCCTACGACCTCTATCATTACCTGTTTTCGCTGGTAATTGAAATCGCGGATTATGCCGAAAACAGGATCGAAATAAAAAGAAACAAACACCAGCCCACCTACGAAGATTTACATCCGAATACCAAGTTTATATCGAACCAGCTCATTCAACAGTTACGTAACAACAGGCAACTCAGAACCTATCTTGAAACAAAAAAACTGAGCTGGCAGGACCATCCGGAACTGATAAAAGAACTATACCTTTTAATGATTGAATCGGATCATTATAAAATGTACATGGAAGATAAAACCCGATCATATCTTGACGATCGCAAATTTATCGAAAGACTCTTCAATAAAACCATACTGGTTTCCGAAGATTTGTACAATGTTTTGGAAGAACAAAGTATTTACTGGAACGATGATGTGGATTTTGTAATCTCGATGATTGTTAAAACGCTGAAACGTTTCAATGAACTCTCTGATTCGGAACAAAGGTTGATGCCGATGTATAAAGATCAGGAGGACAAAGATTTTACAAAAGAGCTGATTCGCAAATCAATTATCAACCATGATGAGTTGCGGGAATTAATTAAAGAACACTCGCGCAACTGGGATGTGGAGCGCATTGCATTTATGGACATTTTAATTATGCAACTGGCCATCACAGAATTCCTTTATTTTCCCACAATACCGACAAAAGTTTCGTTAAACGAATACATTGAATTGTCGAAATTTTACAGCACCGAGAAGAGCCGTAATTTTATAAACGGTATTCTTGATAAAACCTTGAAAGACCTGAAAAAAACAGATAAAATAAACAAGGAAGGGCGTGGATTAATTGGCGAATAATGCGCTATTTTATTCTTTTCATATCATTAATCATATTGTTTTCGTGCTCGCAAAAAGCAGGGAAAAAGAAGAATACCACATCTCAATCTGTAGAATTACAGGACACAGAAATTTCATTTACAGAAACAACCCACAATTTTGGCGAATTAAAAGCCGGTGAAATTGTATTGTATAGTTTTGTTTTTACCAATAACGGCACCAACGATTTCCTCATTAAAAAATTACACTCTGACTGTGGATGTGTAAAAACTTATTTCCCAAAACAAGACATTAAACCAGGTGAAACAGGAGTTATTGAAGTGGAATTTGATACTTCGGGGTTAGTTGGAAGAGAATACAAAACAATTGAAGTGCATGGAAATACCAAAGAATTAAAACATTTAGCTATTTTTGCTGAGGTAAAAAACGATTTATTGAATATTAATTAAAAATTATAATCATGCTGAACAATATTTTATTAATGATGCAGCCCACAGAAGGTCAGGAAACAAATCCTTTTATGAGCTTTTTGCCACTGTTGCTGATCATTGTAGTTTTCTATTTTTTTATGATCCGTCCACAGGTAAGACGTCAGAAAGAAACACGTAAATTCCGTGAAAGTCTGCAAAAAGGCGACAAAGTAGTAACCACTGGAGGAATCTATGGTAAAATTGCCAAAATTGAAGAAACAGTTATTCACCTAGAAATAGCAAAGGACATTGTTATTAAAGTGGATAAAAATGGAATTGTAAAAGATATGAGTGACGTTCAACCGCAAAAATAGGTTGTTGTTGCTTTTTAAGAAAAGGGTTGTCATTTTTAAATGGCGACCCTTTTTTTATTATTAAAGATCAAGGTTCAATGATTTAAAAGTCAGCAGGCAAGTTCATTAAATGAAATAATTAATCAATCCCATTCAATCTTTAATCATCCAAATTACCATACTCGAAACTCAAATAATTCCCAACCTCCGGGCGTACAACAGAGCCTGCGAAGTATTTTCCGACCGGGTTTTTCGCAAAATATTCTGACGATGATTGTTTACGGTATTCACACTTATAAATAATTTCTCCGAAATATTCTTACTGTCGTATCCACGCGCAATTAAATCCAGTATCTCTCTTTCGCGTTTCGTTAGCAAGATTTCTGAGTTTAAATCATCATCACTGGTAAACAAATAAAGCTTACCGGTTTTCATGTTAATCATCCTTCGCTGGCATTTCTCATTACTAGTTTGTTCAGGCAGCATGTCGGTTATTATCAGCGATAGCCACGATTTGCCTTTCTTGTCCAGTTCCAGAATAATTACCTGGTGCATGTAACGCAAAAATTTTCCCTCCCTATTTTGTATTCTGAAATCATAAACCAGCTTGTAATCTTTTTTTTCATCAGCCGGTAATTCTGAAAAAAACCGATAAGTCATGTTGTCGGTTTCCAGTACAAAATTCAAATCGTCGGGATGAATATTCCCGAATAACACAGAGGCATCATATTTACCATCGATATCGGCTTGAGCGTCGCCAAACAACTTTACCTGCTCGGAGCTCTTAAGCAGGTAATTTCCTTTGTTCATATCGTAAATAGCATAAACCGACCGTTCCACTTCCGACAGACGCTGAAGCAATTCAATTTTAGGCATTACTCGTTCATAATCCTCATCACTCACAACACACCGATGCGAGTTTAAATTTTTTAACCGTGTTTTATTTAGCAGATCCGAGTCGGGCATAAAATTGATGATAAATCACTATTTACTTTCTTTTCAAGTAAGAATAAATTTGCAATCAAAAATAACGATTTAATTCAAGGAATAGCATTCGCTACAAAATCAGGATCGTTACAGATGAATGACATGAAAACAAAGAATACAATTAGCAGCATTTTACTTTTATTAATTGGAGGAATCGGAATTACCCTGACAGGAATAAACTGGAATATTGGACTGGCAGCCTGGCTCGCTCCTGTTTTTCTTTTACGTTACACGCGAAATGCAAAATGGTTTCAATTCCTAATATTCTTCCTGATTTTGTGTATTTCCGGAATGATTTCGCAAACCGGCAATAACCTGTTTCATATTCCTGCTGTCAACATTTTTAACGGCATAACTTTCGGCATTCTCTCCAGCATCGCCTATTTAACCGACCGCATTCTCTACAAAAAGGGTAAACAATTTTTTTATACCCTCGTATTTCCGTCTGCCATTATTAGTGTTGAATATTTTGTAAGCTTTGCCATTGGCACTTGGGGTTCGCTTGCCCACACGCAGCATGGTTTTACCCCCCTTTTACAAATTAGTTCAGTTACAGGAATATACGGAATTTCATTTTTGATTACCTGGTTTGGATCGGTTGCAAACTGGATAATTGAAAATAAAACAAACCGGAAGTCCGGTTATCGTAGTGCTCTAATTTATATTGGAATCTTATGTACGGTACTTGGTTTTGGAATACTTCGTTTAAAATTCCAAATACCAAAAGGCGAAACGGTAAAAGTGGCTGTCGTTTTAAGCAACACCGATCTCCATTCATTTTCTGAAAAGGAAAAAGATCTCCTGAATGAATTGGCGATAAATTATTCTACAGTTGTTCCTCCCCGGGTATTTTCAACATCCGAAACGATCGATACAATAATTCAACGAACACAAACTGCCATAAGTAATGGAGCTAAAATTATTGTATGGAACGAAGCCGCATTATTTCTGAACCAGCAACAAAAATCGGAGGTACTTTCAAAGATTCGGGTGCTTAGCAGGCAGAAAAAAACGTATATTCTAATTAGCTTTTTAGAAAAAATTGAAAGCAGCGAGCAAAAACCTTTTAACAACCAAAACCTCATGGTATCCCCGGAAGGGGATATTGTTTGGGAGTATATGAAATCATTTCTTCATCCTTATGCAGAAGCTCCAATTATAAACAAAGGAGATTTCCAGATACCGGTAACAGAAAGTAAATATGGAAGAGTTGGCAGTGTAATTTGCTCCGATCTGGATATGCACAACTACATAAAACAAACCGGAGAAAAGGGAGTAGACATATTACTTGTGCCAGCCTTTGACTGGGAAGGCATTACCCCACTCCATTCGCACATGGCTGAACTTACTGCTATTCAAAACGGTTTTTCTCTGGTCAGAGCTAACGGAAAAGGTATTTCAATTGTTAGCAATTATTACGGTTCTCCAATGGCTAAAACCAACACGTTTAACTCCGGTAACAAAATCCTTTATGCAGAAATACCAACTTCGTCTCCCAATACTTTATATTCAAAACTTGGAGATATAATCGTTTTTCTTTCGATTCTGTTTATTGTTTTTACTATCGTTCTTAAAATCAGATCCAGGTCATAAAACAATTCATCTAACAGATAGATACAAGTATTATCATTTTCTAAAATTTGAGTTCATGATAAAACTCTGTAACGATTTGAATTTTTTTGGGGTATTTTTGCCCCAAGATCAATTCGGTATTTAGTTGAATTAAATTTGGTTTTATGAGGTTTCGAATCTTAATACTTTTAGTACTAATCTGCGAAATTGCAGGTGCACAAAACAAACAACCGCTTTACAAAAATTCTAATGCCACTCCTGAAGAAAGGGCAAAAGATATCTTAAAAGAAATGACTCTGGAAGAAAAAGTGGGACAGATTCTTTGCTTTATGGGTTGGGATATGTACGATAATACCGGAGATGAAGTTGGTGTCTCTGAAAAGTTCAGAACTTTACAAAAAGAACAACTTCCGGGTATGTTCTGGGCTACCTTTCGCGCAGATCCATGGACACAAAAAACATTAGCTAACGGATTAAAACCGGAAGAAGCTGCCATGGCTGCCAATGCTTTGCAGAAATACAACATCGAAAACTCTCGATTGGGAATACCAATCTTCTTTGCAGAGGAAGCCGCCCATGGACACATGGCCATTGGTACAACAGTATTCCCTACCAGTTTGGGGCAAGCTGCCACTTTCAATACCGAATTGATGGAAGAAATGGGAAAAGCAATCGGAAAAGAAATACGCTTCCAGGGTGCCCATATTGCCTATGGTCCTATTCTTGACCTTGCCAGAGAACCGCGCTGGTCGAGGGTGGAAGAAACCTTTGGAGAAGATCCGGTATTAATTGCGCGCATGGGAAGTGCCATGGTAAAAGGCCTTGGAGAAGGCGACCTTGCACAAGCTGGTAGTGTAATTTCAACCCTAAAACATTTTGTAGCCTACGGAGTTCCGGAAGCAGGAATAAACGGAAATGCTTCGATTGTGAGTCAACGCGATTTGCTCGAAAACTATTTTCCCCCTTTCAAAGCAGCAATTGATGCCGGAGCACTTTCAGTGATGACATCGTATAACTCCATCGACGGCGTTCCTTCTACCATGAATAAAGAGTATTTGACAGATATACTGCGAAACCAATGGAAATTTAAAGGTTATACCGTTTCCGATTTATTCAGCATTGAGGGTATTTCAGGATCGCATTTTATAACTCCCTCAATACAGGAAGCTGCCATTAAAGCGATTTCTGCAGGAACCAATGTTGATCTGGGAGGGCAAGCCTTTGCAAAACTAAAAGGGGCTGTTAAATCAGGAATTCTGAAAGAAACAGCTATTGACTCGGCTGCTTACTGGGTGCTAAAATTAAAATTTGCCATGGGACTATTCGACAATCCTTATGTCAATCCCAAAATGGCGCAAAAAGAAGTTCACAGTGCGAAACACATTGAAATTGCCCGAAAAATGGCACAACAATCAACGGTTTTACTTGAAAATAACGGAATATTACCTCTTCCCAAAAATGGGATGAAAATAGCTGTTATTGGTCCCAATGCCGACATGATGTACAATCAATTAGGCGATTATACTTCTCCGCAACCAGCTGAGTCAGTAATAACTGTACTGGAAGGTATTATCGGAAAAACTGGCGCAAAAAATGTGATCTACGAAAAAGGATGCGCCATTCGCGATACCACACAGTCAGATATTCCTGCAGCAGTGAAGGCCGCGAAAAATGCTGATGTGGCAGTTGTTGTTGTAGGCGGTTCAAGTGCCCGCGATTTTGGTACCGATTTCCAGGCAACCGGCGCAGCCATTGCCCAAAGCGATGTAATAAGCGACATGGAAAGTGGTGAAGGTTTCGACCGAAAAACACTTGGATTGATGGGACACCAGATGCAACTGCTAAAAGCAATAAAAAACACCGGCAAGCCCATGATTGTTATCTACATTGAAGGTCGCCCATTAACAATGAATTGGGCATCAGAAAATGCCGACGCACTGATCACAGCATGGTATCCGGGCGAACAGGGTGGAAACGGTATTGCCGATGTACTTTTTGGCGATTACAATCCCAGTGGACGTTTGCCCATCTCGGTTCCGGCTAGCGTAGGACAACTTCCGGTTTATTACAACAAAAAAAATCCAAAAGCACATGCTTATGTTGAAGGAAATTCTGCTCCACGTTATGCTTTTGGTTTCGGTAAAAGTTATACCACATTTGAATATTCAAATGTGCAAATCAGCCGGAATGATGATTTCAACTATTCAGTTTCATTTAATCTGACCAACACCGGAGACTATGATGGGACTGAAGTAGTTCAGTTTTATATCAGGGATGAATATGCATCAACGGTTCGACCAATGAAACAACTGGTAGACTTCACAAAGGTTTTCCTGAAAAAAGGTGAAAGTAAAAAAGTAACTTTTACAACAAGTGAAGACACTTTTAGTATGATAAATGACAATTACCAAAGAGTTGTTGAAGCAGGCAATTTTAAACTGATGTTAGGTGCTTCGTCAGATGATATTAGATTGGAGGAGATTTTACAGATTGAAGAAGGGACAAAATAAATCTTATTTTACATTATAATACTCCTGAAATTCTATAAGAGCATTCATGCTTTCATTTTAACCGCATCTAAACAAATATCAAGGGAATAATTAACTTAATATCCAGTTTGTGGCAGCCTTCATTGTGCTAAAAGGTCTCGACTCATAACCTTTATCTTTAGCCTCAACCAATATTGGAATTACAATATCTCTTGGATTCTCGGTAACGATCGCTATTTTTAAATTTCGGAATACATCAATATGTTTTCTATAGAATTTTGGAATATTGGCATATTCCTCGATTTCAATATCAAAATTCGATTTCCGATAATCAAGAATAAAACCTTTTACAGTTTCAGGTATAATATTATTACTGAATGCAAATTCCCATGAAGATTCAATATCTTCAACTGTAATTGCTCCGTAATACGTTTTAAATATAATTCCAAGTGCACTATCAAAACGATATTCAAATTTCTTTTCTTTCATGCTTTATAATAACTATAACCCGAATATTTAAAAGGAATAAAATTATGTTTCAAATTAAGTTCAATATAAAAAAATATTCTAAATAGCTCAACGATAATTTATATACAAATGAACGTATTGCCTAGGAAAAATATCATACCGCTAGCTATTAACAACTAAGAAATTAGAATTTATAGATTGATTAGAAAAAGGATAAAAATTGTTTAAGGGGAACACTAAAGACATCAAAATTTACAAAAATCTACATCAAAAATCTCAAAAACAGGGTGAATCAATTCGGGCTATAAAAACCAAAAGGGAATTAAAACGCCTGTTTTAACCCCCTGTACTAACAACTTAATTGGTTCTGTATATAGGATATTTTTATTCTGGTTAATCTTCTTCCAAATCAAAGATGTCTTTATCTTTTGACCTTGGTCTTCCGCCTCCACGAACCTCACTCAACTGTTCGTTATTCAACGTTTCGAAACCAAAGGTTTTCATATCTTTTTCTGTATTTCTTATTGTTTTCATTGAGATAAAGCTTCTTTGTTATTGCTCCTGTTTCTAGATATCTTCAAGATCAAAAATATCTTTATCTTTTGATGCTGGTCTGTCATCACCACCACGAACTACGTTCAATTCTTCGTTTGTTAAAACTTCAAATTTATCTTCTATATTTTGAGCAAATAAATCTTTCATCTGGAATACTTTTTAAAAGTTATTAAAATGAATCAATTATAGAATTGGACTATACATCCTCTAATTCAAAAATGTCTTTATCTTTTGATGCTGGTCTATCATCACCACCACGAACTACGTTCAATTCTTCGTTTGTTAAAACTTCAAATCCAAAAACTTCGAAAGTATTTTCTGTTGATTGTCCCTGTACCCTTTTCATCGTAAATAAATTAATTCGTTAAACTTTTTAAACACACATTCAACTATATATTCTGAAAAGAAGAAAAAGGTAACCCCCTTTTTTGAAAAAAATTAAAAAAAACTTTTATTTTGGTATATGAAATCAGACAAACCAATGATTAAATCATTAATATATTCTTCCATTTTCTTCATGATTTTATTTCCATTTCAAATGTATGGACAGCAAGACAGCGGAGAATTTTACAAACAAGAATCCAGAGCCTTAATAATGAAAGGATTTCAGTTAAGGTCAGACGGAAATTTTATTGAAGCACTTGACACATTTAAATTGGCTCTGAAATATAGAATAAAAGGTTACGGCATTGAGAGTAGTTTTTTAGGTTCATACTATATGGCTTTAGGTATTACATATAAAAACCTTGGACAATTAAATCAAGCTCTATTTAATTACGAACAATCGGAAAAGAGTTACCTGCTTAGAAATGATTCCAATCTTATTTCACTTGCCCATCTGTATATTAATATTGGAAATATCTATCGGGCAAAACTCGATTACCAAAATGCTTTGAATTATTTTAATCAGGCATTAAATATTTACTTGCACCAGAATACTATTGATCAACAAAATGTTTCAAATGCCCAATATGCGATTGCTGAGATATATTATCTACAGAAACAAGATAAAAAAACGATTAACACCGTTCTAACTAATTTCGTTAATGCAGATACCTTAAATCAAATCTACTATTATAATATTTTGGCTGCAAGTTATCAGAACTTATTTAAATTTTCTGAAGCAGAAAAATATTCTCTTAAAAGTATCTCTTTAACTAAGGAATTCTTTGGTAATAATGATATTGAATTAGCTTTTGCTTTAATAAATTATGCACAACTTCTGTCAAAAACCAATCGTTTCGAAGAGGCAATTAAAAATATGGAGCAAGCTTTTCATATAATTGTAGAAACTCAAAACAAGATTGGAAGAGATTTATCTCACTATAATAGAATAATGGGAGATATATTCAGAGAAAAACCCATTGCTACTCAAAACCTGTTGTCATTCAGACAACAAAAAAGAATTAATCTGGAGGAAGCTATTAGCTGGTACAATAAAAGTATAAGTGTACTATTCCCTGAAACAGAAGTTATACAACCTGATTCAATAGATATTCAAAAATGTATCTCCTTTATGCATTGCTTGAATAGTTTAAAGGACATGGCTGATACCTATCAGGAATTAGCATTGCTTGATAAAGAAGAAAAAGACAATTCTTTTGTGAACTCATTGAATGATGCAATAAAATACTACCAAAATACCAGTAAACTTATTCAACAAGCACGGAGAGAAATATCAAGCGATGAAAGTAAAATTGAACTCGCAGGATTAGAATATTCTACTTTCAAAAAAACCATTGAGACGGCATTTCTGGCTTACGAAATTACCGGAAATGACAGCTATTTTGATATGGCATTCTTTAACTCGGAACAAACAAAAAGCAGTGCTATTTTCGATAAACTTTCAAACGATTTGGCCCAGGAAAACAGTTTAATACCGGACAGTTTATTAGAACTTGAAAAAAGACTCAACAGCACAATATCAATCTATTCTGAGAATATTTTTCAAGAGAATAGTAAAAGTGAACCTGATTCAGCATTATTGGCAGAATACAATAACAAAATGTTTAAAGCAAACAGGGATAGAGATGAATTCAATCGTCTTTTGGAAATACAATATCCAGATTATGTAAATTTGAAATACTCGTCATCGATGCTACCTGTAAACGAAATTCAAAAATTACTTAACAAGAACGAAGTAATAATAGAATACGTTTACGTAGAACATGAAAATGTAACAGGAGAATCGAAAGAAGACACTACCGACGTTTTATATACATTTGTTATCGGTCAAAACAATAAAAGATTTATAAAGCAAACTGTTGGAGATGTCGAGAACGAGTCGTTGGAAGAAGTATTCCAATTCATGTCAACTCCTAATTACATTTTTACAACAAACGAAGATTCCAAAAAATTCTGTACTGCTTCAAACAATATTTACAAGCTTTTAATCGCCCCGTTAGAGAATGAACTTAACGATAAAAACCTGGTAATTATTCCTGACGGGAAACTAAATTATATTGCATTCGATGCACTGCTAAAAACAATGCCAGATACCAGCCAAATGATCAATTTCTCGAAACTGGATTACTTACTAAGAGACAAAAATATCAACTATGCCAATTCAACAAATATTTTAATGCAAAACAGATCTTCAGGTCGTAGGCTAAGAAACAATGTAATGGCTTTCGCTCCTGAATATAAATCAGAGAAATTTGCATTATCAAATGCGTCTTATACCTTAATGCCTTTACCAGGAGTAAAAAAAGAAGTAGAAGCTATTGCTAAAACGGTAAAAACCAAACTCTTCATGGGAGAAGAAGCTTCTGAAATTAATTTCAGGGAAAACTGCAGTGACTATGATATTCTGCATCTTGCCATGCACGCATACATAAATGACTCTCTTCCGGCTTTTTCCAGGCTGGCTTTTTCCCCGGTGGCTTCGAGCGACGATCTGCAAAAAGACGGATGGCTAAATACTGCCGACATCTATAATCTTGACTTAAATGCAAAACTGACCGTACTTAGTGCGTGTAATACCGGTATCGGGAAACTTCAAAAAGGAGAAGGTTTAATGAGCCTGGCCCGGGGATTTTTATATGCCGGTTGTCCTTCCATAATAATGTCGCTTTGGGAAGTAGAAGATGAAGCCGGCACCAAAATAATGACTTCATTCTATAAAAATCTAAAGCGCGGCAAAAGCAAAGACGAGGCTCTTCGCCTGGCAAAATTACAATACCTTGAAAATGCCAACTCGCGGCAGGCACATCCTCATTATTGGATGAGTTTTAAAAGTATCGGTGACAACTCTCCTATTTATGCCAGCTACGATATTTATTTCTTTGCCTTGCTTATTATTCTTATTTTGGCTTTTACTGTCGATCAAACTATTCGAATCCGCAAGGTTCATAAAAGGAATAATACAGACTAACATTTTTTAGATGTTGAACACATTATAAAATCATAACTTTCAAATTTTTTGCAAAATATTTCTCATCATTATCAACCAAGAATCATTTATTTTGTTAGATACAACATAAAAACAAGTAGCTAACAACCAAATGGGTGAAGAAACGTCCCACCAACATACCGATAAATCCATTGTTGTTCTCCCTTTCGTGAACATGAGTTCCGATCCGGACAACGAATATTTCAGCGATGGAATTACTGAGGAAATCATAAACGCGTTAACCAGAATCGACGGATTAAAAGTTATTGCGCGAACTTCTTCGTTTGCGTTCAAAGGTAAAAATGTTGATGTGCGCGAAATTGCCCGGCAGTTGGACGTTTCATCAGTACTTGAAGGTAGCGTACGTAAGGTTCAAAGCCGGGTTCGTATTACAGCCCAGTTGATAAATGCAACTGACGGCACACATTTCTGGTCGAAAAATTTCGATCGTGAGATGGAAGATATTTTTGCACTTCAGGATGAGATAAGTCTGCTAATCGCCAGCCAGATTCGTGAAAACTTCGGGCACTTTAATATTCAGGAACACCTGGTAAGCGAGCCAACCACAAACATGAAAGCTTACGAACTTTTCCTGAAGGGACATTTCTATCAACTGAAATGGGACGCCGCTTCCATAGCTGAAGCCACAAAATATTACGAAGCCGCCGTACAGCTCGACCCAAAATATGCACGGGCTTATTACGGACTGGTACAAAGTTATGGATTACTGGCAGCCTGGGGTTATATGCCTGCTGAGGAAGGTTTTGAGATTGCTATCAGAAATTTTATGATTGCCAGCGATCTCGACAAATCACTTCCTGAATATGGTCAGTCGTTTATTGGCCGCACTTTCTGGATGGAATGGGATTTTAAAGCCACCTACAAACAACTGCTTGAAACACTGAGTCAGCATCCAAAATATACCGACGGGTTGGAAGCAATGGCCGAGTTATTGCTTTCTCACGGCTATTTTAAACAAGCCGAAGAGTATATTCAAAAAGCCATGAAAGTAGATCCGCTTTCGGCCAACCATTTTTACACGCTTTCGCACATCAACTATTACCAAAGCAAATTTGATACTGCCCTGCAACTTGTTGAAAAGGCATTGGAAATTAATCCGGATTTTGTACTCGCTCGGGAACTTCGCATATTATGCCTGATCTGGCTTAACAGAGAAGACGAATTTCTGAATGCAATTCAAAACTCACCCAATCAGGAGGTAAAAACAATCTATTTTAATGTGCGAAACAAAGGACTTAAAACCTTGCCACCTGAAATTTTAAAGAACTGGAAGTCATCTGCAGAAGACAAACAACAAATGGTTCCGCTCGAACTTTTTGCTTTGGCAAATACCGAGCATCAGCAGGAAGCTATGGAATTGCTGAGTAAATATATTGCTCAAAAACGTGGGCAGATCATTAATTTCAGACAAGATCCGTCGCTTGAGCCACTTCACAAATTTGATACATTCAAGAAATTACATATTTCAAATTTTGTACTTGAAGAAGCGCTCGATAGTTCATCTGATCCAGAAAAGGAAAATGAATTAGAATCTCCATTGGAAGATAAACAGCTGGAAAAACTGATTCATTTAATCGAAACGGAACAACCATTTTTGAATGCACAGCTCAGTTTACGAACACTGGCCGAAATGCTCGATCTTCACCCCAATAAACTCTCTTTTCTTATCAATGAAAAAACGGGGATGAACTTCAACGAGTTTATAAATCAATTCCGTTTGGTACATTTTAAACAATTGGCCACCGATCCGAAAAACGCACACCTCACCATTCTGGGATTAGCATATGAAAGCGGCTTTAATTCGAAAACCGTATTTAACGCCTACTTTAAAAAAGCCGAAGGAACCACACCCGGCAACTGGCTAAAAAATAGCAACGGATAAAACCAGTTTTCAACACCCAAAATATCAGCACGTTCCAAATCTCCCCGAAGTACGGATTTTCACCAATGAGTGCGGAATTACATTTTCGGACGATTGACTCTTTTTTCTACCTCATCTTTGTAGCGTAAAACAATTCAAAAACAGAAAACAAAAATTTAATCAAAATGAAAACACAATTCAGAAAAACTACAATGATGAGAAAAACAAGAAGACTGACTTATTTAGTATTAATGCTGATAACAGTTCTTTTCGTAGAAAACGCAAGCGCCCAAAGCCAGGAAAACATGAAAAAAGAAAATGAGCGCTGGATCAGTCCGGCACGTACTGCCATAAATGTTTGTCCGGGAGGAGTTGCTTTTGGATTCTATTCAGCCAATGTTGAGCATCTTTTTGGCGAGAACCACGGTTTGGTTTTACGCGGCGATTTGGAAACCATTCCCGACACCTACTCCGATGCCAATATTGAATCGAGCGGAAAAGCAATGATCTTGAACTACCGCTACCACATTGGCGGAGGATTGAACTCGTTTTATGCAGGAGCTTATGCGCGTTACCGCAAAATTAAAGGCGATGGTTCGTTGGAAAACGGAGATTTCGATTTCAAACTACCGGAGTGTACTGTTGGTTTGAATGTTGGTAAACGTTGGATCTGGAAAAATGGACTTTCGTTGAACTTTGCACTGGGCTATGGTTATGCTTACGACGAGTTAAAAGTGAATAATTCGAGCCAGGCAGCGTTGGATGCCATTGATGTTTTCCGCGATGATTATACCTTTATGAATGGATTTTTGGGCGAATTTTCAATCGGTTACGCATTTTAATTCCGTTTCAGGCAATGTATTTATCAATTGTAAATAAATCTAAATTAGGAGTATTGGTACTTTTTATTGCACTGGGAATATTTCTACAATGCTCGAATAAATCTGACATTACCGGTGCCGAGCAGAAAACGGAAAAACTGTTCCAAAAGCAACTGAAAAGGAAAAAAATTCACAATGCATTTTTAAGCGTATATTCTCCTTCTCGTTCAATCGATTGGAATTATGCAGATGGATCATTTCAAAGTGGAGAACAAATTACCGCACAAAATCCGTTTTTAACAGCCAGCATCGGGAAAACGTTTACTGCAACTGCCATCGTGCAATTTGTGGAGCAAGGTTATCTGAAATTCGATGACCCGCTCCACATGTATTTGCCCGATTCGATAATGCACGGCCTGCATATTTATAACGGAGTAGACTATTCCTCACAGATAACGATTGCACATTTACTTCAGCACACTTCTGGCCTGCCTGATTATTTTGAAGGAGAAACTATTGACGGTAGTGACAATGTAATGGAGTTGCTATTTAGCGAACCGGACAGATTTTGGCAGCCCGTTGAAACTATCGAGTTTGCAAAAACAAAAATGCAACCCTTGTTTGTTCCCGGCACCGGATATAATTACACTGATACGGAATATGTTTTGCTCGGTTTAATAATCGAGAAATTAAGTGGAACTGACTTGCAAAGTTATTTCGAAGAGCACTTTTTTAAGCCGCTCGATATGATCCATACGTCGATGTATTTGCGATCGGAACCAACGGAGAAGACAGCAAAATTGTCGGAAGCGTTTGCCGGCGATATTGAAGTAAGCAAATTTACAAGCCTTAGTGCCGACTGGGCAGGCGGGGGAATAATTTCTACCGGCAGCGATTTGATAAAATTCCAAAATGCACTTTTTTCGGGCAAGCTTATTTCGAAAAAAACACTGGAAACAATGCAAAACTGGGTGCCTGAAACACGCGGAATGGAATATGGTTACGGTTTACGCAAAGTCACTTTCAGAAAATTGTTCCCAACACTACCGGATTTAACCATAATAGGTCATTCGGGAAGCACTGGTTCGTTTATGTTTTATTGCCCCGAACTGGATGTTTACCTGGCCGGTTCGCTGAATCAAACTCAGGAAGTGAAAGAATCGGTTGTGCTGATGGTAAAAGTGCTTTCGCTTATTGAAGACATCAGTTAATCGATTATCACTATGCAGAAACAATTAAATACACACCCTAAAACAAATATGCTCATCACAATACTCTGTTTCTTTTTTGCAGTACTCCAAACCTCTGCAACAGAAACCGACACCACTCAGATTATTGAAATCGGAGGAATTCAGCAGTATATTTCCATCAGTGGAGAAGCTCCCGGTAAACCCGTTTTGTTCTATTTGCATGGCGGCCCGGGCACTGCGGTATCGGCACATAAAGATGTTGTTACCGGAGAACTGGAAAAGTATTTCACAGTGGTTCACTGGGATCAGCGAGGTTCAGGGGAAACATTGAAACTGAATGAAACAACTCCTCCCCCAACCTTTGATCAAATGAAAAAAGATGCAGAAGAGTTACTGAACTTCATCTGCAATCGCTTCACTACCGACAAAATAATCGTTCTGGGAAATTCATGGGGAACATTACCTGCATTTCATTTGGCACAGCGTTACCCCGAAAAAATACGTGCATTAATTGCTGTAAGTCCGGTGGTAAGCAATCTGAGAAGTCAGCAAACTATTTTAGAACTTTTGCAGGATTATTTTAACAAGCAGAAAAACAGTAAAGCCATTCAACAACTTTCAGATGTTAGGATTCCCTATTCAGGAGCAAAGGAAATGCTTATTCAGTACCGCTGGGAATCGGTTTATAACGGTGAGCAAATGTCAGACGAACAGTTTGATCAGCTACTTGGCTATTTTCAACATTGGGAAAAGATGTGGTTCCCGCTGTATAGCGAATTGTATAAAAACGACCTTGAAAAATCAGCAAGCTGCATTAAATGCCCCATATATTTTATTGTAGGTAAAAAAGATCTCACTACCTACTTCAAAATTACCGAAGACTATTTTCACAAGCTGGAAGCTCCTGAAAAAGAGCTTTTTTGGATTGAGAATGTGGGACATAACATTCCGGGCGTTGCTGCAGATAAAATGCAGAAAACAATCATCGATAGCATTCTCCCTCGTTTGAATCTCTCAGAAACAAACTAGTAATGAAAGCACCTTTTGGGGCAATGCAGGCAAAAAATAATATAGCAAAAATCTATAGGCAAAAGCTTGATGAACTGCCGGTTCGTTACGAGCTCATGCAAATTGAAACAACTTACGGCGACACCAATATTGTAATTACCGGCACAGAAAACAAACATACACTGGTGCTTCTACACGGAACAAATCCGTGTGCACCACTGGCCTTTGAAACGTTGAAAGAACTGGTAAACGACTTTAAAATTTATGCCATTGATTTGCCTCATCAAGCCAATTTGAGTGCTGAGATACAACTCAATTTTCAAGACAACTCATACGGGAAATGGATGTTTGAAATTCTGTCGCGTTTAGGCATTCAGGATGCGTTACTTGTCGGTATTGAGTTCGGTGGATTTGTCGCCCTAAAAACATTAACATTTGACGAAAGACGAATTGCCAAAGCTTTTTTGATCGCACCCGCAGGAATTATAAAACCGAACAAGCTAAGGTATTTTTTCAAGATGCTTTTTTCATTGAAACGATTCAGAAAACACAGAGAAGAAAATCAAAAAACAAACATCTTAAAGATCCCGGCAATTACAGAAAATCAAGCATCAAAGATTAAAACGCCCCTATACATTTTTGCAGATAAAAATGATGTTTTATACGCGGCAGATCGATTACGAAAAAGGGCGAAAAAATTATTTAAGTCCTTAAAAGAAAGTTTTCTGCTAGAAGGAACAACACACAGACCTGCGAACGAACACTACAAAACAATAACAGAAATTATCAGAAAAAACAATCTGGAAAACAGTAACAATTAAAACAAGAAACATGAAAACAAAATTCCTCCTTTTACCAATTTTATCATTCGTTACACTTCTTTTTATCTCTTGCAGTAACGAAGATGATCCCATCACTATTAGTGAATACACAGATGCCACTACCTTTTTTAACGAGCTTGATTATTCCGGTTCAGTACTTATTTCAAAAAACGGAAGCGATATTCTGCGAACTGGTTTTGGAATGGCCAATAAAACTACTGCCGAACCAAATGCGACAGATACCCGGTTCAGAATTGGTTCTGTTAGTAAAACACTAACAGGAATGGGTATTGTACAATTAAAACGCGATGGTCTGATCGAAAGTTTCGATCAGATGTTGAGTGATTTCGATGATTCGTTTCCTCACGGCAACGAAATAACACTGCGTCACTTGCTTTCGCATCAATCGGGACTTCCCGACTATGTACCGATGGTGGAGTCGGCAGCAAAAAGCGGACAAACATTTACTCCCGAAACAATCTTTGAGATCGAAAAAGATCAGGTTGCTGAAAACGATTTGAATTTTGCTCCGGGAACTTCAGTGGCTTATTCAAACACTAACTTTTTGATTCTGGCTTTATTAATTGAGGAACTTTCCGGCGAATCATATGAAAACTACATTAGCACAAAAATTCTGGAACCATTAAATATGACGGATACTGAAATGGGAAGCAATGAAATTAGCGGAGAAAATTATGCGCAAGGCTATTACGGTAACGAAAATGTTTCGGAATACCCGATGCAAATTGCCTTTGGTGCGGGATGTTGGACAAGCACTGTGCCTGATCTTGAGAAATGGTGTCGCGCTACCATGGGCGACAACTGGTTTTCTCCCGACGAAAAGAATGTTATTTTTGGAGAAGATGTTCCGGAAGAGAGTACCGCTTTTGAACTGGCCTGGTTCAGGAGTAAAATAGACGGCAAAACGTTTTTATGGCATGGCGGTGACATTGACGGATTTGCTTCGCTTATTGGATTTGTGCCTGAAAGCAACAGCGTTTTAATTAGTTTAAGCAACGAACAAGACGACAGCGGCACAACCAGAAATACGATTATTGAAACCATTGTAAATAATGAACTGTAGCATAAAACCCAAACAGAAATGAAAAAAGTAGCCATAGCCGGCGCTACCGGATATTTAGGTAAATTTTTGGTGGAGCAATTAATCCAATCAAACGCCGAAGGAATTGCATTGGCAAGGAACACGGAAAAACTAGTGGCCTTCAAAAGTGAGAATTTACAAAAAATAAAAGCAGAATTTACACAGCCGGAATCATTAAATGGCTTGTTAAATGGAGTCGACACGATTATTTCAACAGTTGGAATAACACGCCAAAAAGACGGACTCACCTATATGGATGTTGACTACCAGGCGAACAAAAATTTACTGAACGAGGCGCTAAACGCCGGCGTTCGAAAATTCATTTATATATCGGTTCTTAACGGACAAAAGATGCGGCAGCTAAAAATTTGTGACGCGAAGGAACGATTTGTGGAAGAGCTGAAAAATTCAGGGATAGAATACACCATTATCAGGCCAACAGGATTTTTCTCTGATATGAAAGACTTTCTGGACATGGCAAAAGGAGGCAGAGTTTACCTTTTTGGAGACGGCCAAAAAAAGTTGAATCCAATACACGGGGCAGATCTCGCAAAAGTTTGTTTTAATGCCATTAACTCAAGTAAAACGGAGATTGAAGTTGGTGGTCCTGAAATTTTCACACACAACCAAATTGCGGAGATGGCTTTGCAAGCTAGCGGCAAAAAGATTAAAATTTCACATATTCCCGATTTTCTGCGAAAAGCAAGTATTGGTTTTGTTCGTACTTTTTTTGCCCAGAAAACATACGGTCCGGTTGAGTTTTTCCTTACTGCAATGGGAACCGACATGGTTGCACCAAAATTTGGAGCACATAAACTAAATGATTTCTTTTACGTTTCAGTCAGGTAAATAACTCAACATAAAAACGAACCGACATGAATATTCCGGATAAAAACAAAACATTCCCGCTCCCTCACTACGATCGCTTGTGTTTCCTGAAAAACATCATCAAAAATCCGAATATCATTGTGGGCGATTACACCTACTACGACGATTTTGAAGACGTAAACAACTTTGAGAAGAATGTGAAATACCATTTTGATTTTGTGGGCGACAAACTCATCATCGGCAAGTTTTGTATGATTGCATCCGGTGCCAGATTTATTATGAATGGCGGGAACCATCTTTCCGACTCAATTTCTGCTTACCCGTTTTCCATTTTCGGTGAAGACTGGACTAATGCCATGGAAGGAAAATCATTTCCATACAAAGGCGATACAGAAATTGGCAACGATGTCTGGATTGGAAGCAATGCCACGATAATGCCGGGAATCAAAATCGGCGACGGGGCAATTATTGCAACAAATTCAACAGTAACAAAAGATGTTGAACCCTATACAATTGTTGGCGGAAATCCTGCCAAACCAATTCGGAAACGTTTTTCAGAAGAACAAATTGAAGTGCTGCTCAAACTAAAATGGTGGGACTGGAATATTGAAAAAATCACCCGATCGGTGCAAGTGCTGAGCGGAAATAATATTGACGAGCTAAGCCAGCTGTTAAATACCTAAATAAATGAAAAACATACTCATTACTTTAATCCTCATCGCTGCTGCTTTACAGGTTTTCACTCAAGAAAAGGATAAAGATTTATGGCTGCAGGATCTGGAAGCCTACAAAACTGGTTTGGAACAAAAACACATTAACGTTTACAACAAAATTTCAGCAGCTGAGTTTGATTCAGAATTGGAGTTGATCAAGTCTTCGCTCGACACGAAAACAGATTTTCAGGTAATAATGGATTTGATGCGCTTAACTCGGAAAATTGGCGACGGTCATACGGCCATTTCGTTAAGAAATATGGAAACACATAATTTCCCATTCGAAATTCAGCAATTTGAAAACGACTGGCGTATTGTAAAAATTGCCAAACCATTCGGGCACCTTTTGGGCACAAAACTTATTGCTGTTGACGGTACTCCAATTTCATTTGCTGCACAAAAACTAAGCGAAGTTGCACAGTATGTTGAAAATCCGCACTCAAAAATTATCCGAACTGTGCAGTATTTTCCTATAAGCGAAATTCTTTTTGAGTTAGACCTCATCAAACAAAAAGACAAAGCCACGTTCACTTTTAAAAAAGACGATGGTACAGTTTTTACTGAAACGATATCTCTATCCGATAATGACGAATTTGAAGAACTAAGCATCTCGGTTCCTGAAATCAAAAAGCCGGAAGAAACTCCATTTGAAGATTTTTGGTACGCTCCAATTTCAGGCACCGATGGTCTTTACATTCATTTCGAAAGCTACCCTCCATTTGAAAAGATGATGAAGATTGCCGAAGAAATGGTTGGCTACATCTTTCAAAATAATATTCGCGAACTGGTTATCGATCTGCGAAATAACGGTGGAGGTGATCTTTATGTTGGGCTGGTTTTGGCAAACGCTTTAAATCTTGCCGATCCGATTGACTGGCAATCCGGTGTTTATGTGCTGACCGATAAAGTAACGTTCTCAGCTGCAACAAGCAACACGGCCTTATTTCGCGAGTTGCTAAATGCCAAAATTGTTGGCGAACCAACCGGTTCCAATCCAACCGGGTTCCAGGATATGGACACATTTGAGCTTCCCAACTCTAAGCTTGTAGTTTGTTACTCGAAGCGATTTTTTCGTATTCAGAAAGAATTCACCGAAGGCGTTCAACCCGACGTTCCACTACCATACGAATGGGAAAGTTTTTCGCGGGGAGAAGACAAGATGTTGCAATGGGTAATCGAAGCTATCCGGACAACTGAATCTGAATAACATTGATTATCCGGAGATTCTTTGTCATTCAACCACCACACGAACGCGGTCCAGATTATAAATTTTGGTGAATGGTGTTTTGGCATCACCGTTTCGTTGTGCCGCTACTCTCAAAACAGGAAAATGTGTTCCCGTCTCAGTAAACGTATGTTTTTGCGAAATCTCTACCCGTGAACCATCTTTTGAAATCTTAACATCCTCCAAATCCACAACATCTTTGTATTCACCCGAACCATCAAAATCCCAGGCAGCATAAACCAGTTTCCCTTGTCCTTTTGGAATTTCAACAACTGCCTTCAAAGTAAGTGATTCGCCTTTTGAAATATCTGCACGTTTTTCTCCATCAATTGTTACATCAACAACTGGTTGAATTCCTCCTCTATCATTTGCGGATGCAGGAACAATAACCTGCCCGTCAACCACTTTATAATTTGTAGTGTTTGCTGGTTCGATTCCTTTTTCCACCCAGTTACTTAAATCGAGCAGTGCCTGTTGTAAAACGCCCAGGTAGCTCACAATATATTTTGGATCTCCGGGAAACGGGAAATCAGCATGATTGGCATGATCGGTGTACCAAAGCCGGAAATTGTCATCGGTTTTATCGCCCATATTTTTTTGAACCTGCTGGCGATACCAGTCTCCCTGCCAGGGCAAAGCTTCCGTGTCCCACAGATTTTCCAAAGCAATCACTTTTCCTTTTATACTTCCGTTTGGAATTACGCCCGAAGCGCCCATCGCAAACATCGGCCCCAAAACCATTGGCCGCTGCGGATAAATTGGATTTCCGTCGGCATCACGAAACTGATCCCAGGTTGGATAACCTTCTTTAGGAACCTGGTGACGGTGATAAGTTTGTGCTGCCAGGAAATTCGAATTATCCACCTGAACCACATCACCAACTTTAAGTTTTGCTAAAACATCCTCGGCGGCAGCTCCGAAAACCACCACATCGTCAGTAATTGTTCGTAATGGAATCGTCTGACCTGCATCATCACCGGTTTTTACGATCAGATCGCCACCAAGAAATTGTACCTCGGGCATTTTCGTTTCGAGCTGCAGCGCAACCGGAATTTCCTGTTCTTTCTGTTCCATATTTTGCCAGGCCTGATCAGCAGTACCGCGTGCCTGTCCCGGCATTGCAGCCACCGGCAAACCCATTTTCTGACCTTCAGCCATAGTCAAAGTCTTGATAATTTTTGCTTCGTGTTGTATACGATCGTTTTTAAACGACTCCGGATGATCGTATCCGTAATAACCCTGCTTGGTCCAGAAATCAGTAAAATAAGTGGGATCGGCCATTGCCACTCCCGGATAAAGCACTCCAAACGCATGTATTCCCATCGTTTCGTGAGCGTACCACGATGGTGGGTAAAATCCCATTTTCGTAGCTTCTTCAAGCGCTTCTTTTTGTTCTTTATTTAATCCGGCGTAAATATCACCACTTCCACCCGGTTCAACGGCGTCAAGGATTTGTGGAAATACATCGCGCAAAATGCGCATTGCGTGCATTCGAATGGTAAACATGTTGGGAATTGCCATTGGAGAACCAATCACATACGGAACTGCACCGTCCCAAACACCCTCGTTATTCTCGATTGCGCCAATTGTACGATAAGCCCCACCGCTACCGCCGAAAATATAACCGTAGGTACGATGCTCGCCATACAATTTGGCTGCCACCACTTTTGAAAACTGGGCACAAGCCGCATTTGCTTTGTATGCGCCAATCAATGGATCAACACTCGAGCCATAAGTAAAGGTTGCCCCGCCTCCGTTTGTTTCAATAAAATAAGCGCCATGCGTAACACAAAAGCCAATTTTATCCGCTTCTCCTTCTTGTCCCTGCGAAAGATTTTCACTGTCGGGAACAGGAGTTACATACTGGAAAAAGTGCCCTGCATAGTTGTCCTTTTCAGGGAAATAGAATGAAAAACGCGTGTCGGTTCCTTCAAAACCGCCATGAATATAATGGTGACGAACAGGTACATCGCGCCATTCATCAACGTCGATAAAAGGCTGGCTAAAAACAGCCTCAGCAGATTCAAATGCAAGTTGAGTATTCGCTAAATTCTGTGCCTGCGCATTACTAATGAAAATGCTCAACACAAAAAACAGGATGGCAATATTACGAGGTGACATAAGTTTATGGTTTAATTCTGTTTTTACTTTTGATTAGTCTTTTGGCAAGTGATGCCCCATCTTTTTGGCGATAAAGCTAACTGCCCGATTAGGACTCAGGCGATAAAGGACATCCATGATTTTTGCGTCTTTCCCCACAAAAATCCTTTTCTTATTTTTTTCAATTCCGGTGATGATAATTTCTGCTGCTTTATCCGCAGATAACATCATATTTTGTTTGCCGGCTTCCTCGGGATCGACTGCATTTTCAAGTCCCGAATTTGACATTATATTCGTATTCACTGCCCCTGGGAAAACTACCGAAACTTTCACATTTGTATCACTCAGTTCCTGAATAAGTCCTTCGGTCATCATTTTTACAGCCGCTTTTGACGCACCATAAATCGTTTGCCCGGGAAACGCAAAAAAGCCGCCCATGCTCGAAACATTTACAATATGCGCTTCAGGCCTTGTTAGAAGATGTGGCAGCAATGTTTTGGTCATATACATCGTTCCCCACCAGTTTACGTTCAGCACCCGTTCAATAACCGAATAATCCAGCTCGTTCAGCTTTTTAAAAGGTTGGATAATTCCGGCATTATTGATGATTCCGTCCACCGGTCCCATCTCTGAAATGATTTGGCTAATGGTAGTCTCAACCGCCAATTTATCAGTAACGTCTAACATAAAAGTTGATAACGCTTCTTTCTTTTCAGGAACCAATGCCGAAGTTTCTTTCAATCCTTTCTCGTTGATATCGATAGCAGCCACGCGAGCTCCTTTTTTTAATAAAGCAAGAACAAGGTTGCGGCCCATTCCGCTGCCGCCGCCGGTTACAATTAACAAACTGTTTTTAAGCCTCATTGTACCAAGTTACTAATATTTCTAAAAAGTAAGAAACAGAATACTTTGCCCGGGAATTACAACTTGCCCTGCTTTAATTTTTTCTCCGTTTATTTCGGGTAAGGTATCGTCAGCATTCAGTTTAAGAACCTCACCATTTAGCTTCACCGATTTTGATAAAATCTCGTCAGCTGTAAGCAAATATTTTTCTGCTTTTGCCGGAATTTTTATAGATGTTTGTTCTTCCTTCGGATTCACTATCATTACTGCAAAGCCATTTGCTGAATTCTTAAGATTGTGTATGAAAATATCCGGTCCGTCAGCCAGCATTTCTGCATTATAAACCTTGGTTCCCATAAATTTATTCCAAAGCAGGGCTGCCCAATAATTTGGACGCGGATTGTGAGTTTCCTGTTCCAGCAAAGCATATTCACTGGCGCAAAGAGTATTGTGCATTACTACCTGAACATTCTTTTTTGCCAACCTTCCCAACTGCTCCAAATAGCGGAAACAATCGACATAAGTTGATGCCCAGGGATTTCCGCCACATGCGGCCTCCGCTGTTTCAGTTAACCAAATCGGAGCATCGGGTTCATATTTATTTCGGGCATCTTCATAATACTTCAATCCCTGTTCGGTTTTGCTTAACCATTCACTTGTCAAAGCATTTTCAGGAGTTAAGGCTCCCATGCATCTTTTTGAAATGCCTCCGTAAAAATGGTAGGTAAAAACATCAAATTCAGGATTCGGATCAGCGGTCATAATGTGGTCGCTTGAGATGGTTCCTCCGGGAATTATTCCACCTTCTCCGGTTGATCCCGGACCCAAAATTTTCATCTCAGGATAGTATGAATCAACAAAGTCTTTAAACAACACAAAATCCCTCGCATACCAGGCGGCATCATATCCCTCGGGAGCCCCGCCATGACCGGCATGAGAAGGTTCATTAAACATTTCAGCAGCGAAAATCTCTCCACCCAACGATTTGGTATATTCGATTAGCGGTTCAATCTGTTCGGGTGTCCAATTCCCTTCGTCATCCCTCATTCCATTACTTATGGCAAAAGAAGTAACCAGTTTTGAGTTGGTAGCCTTGCAGAAATCAATAACCCCTTTCCACTCAGCTCTGGTCAATACATTTTCGTAACCGTCGGGAGCAGATTCTATTTTTGGCTCATCATTGTCCTGAAAATAAGTTGTATTCGCCCAGGTACCACTCACTCTAATGTACATTGGGCCGAGAGCCGAGGCAAGAGTTCGCAACTTTTTATCGTATAGATTTACAGAAGGAATCGTTCTTTTTAAAGCGGAAAAACCTCCAATTTTCACTTTTTCAAGGTCCACCAGCTCATAGGGAATCCAGAAGTCCCCTCCTACTACTTCACACATTTCCACATTCACCGATTGATATCGTTCTTCTACTTCGGCAATTTGTTTCAGGTTTGAAAGATCAAGTTTTGCTCCGTTATTTTCTTCCTGAACACAAGCATTAAATGATCCTAAAAACAAAAATGCTACGATAAAAACGAGTGTAATTTGTTTTACGTTGATTAAGTTTTGCATAAGTTTTAGTTTAATTACAATAGTTAAAATCACCCAAAAGTGAGTTGTTTAATTGTTATAAAACTACCATTTTTTTCGAAGAATCATTCTGACTTCACGAGTTTTCGTGTTTGAAATATCTCTTATTTTTATCAATCAACTGCAAGCTTATTCGTATAAATGTTAAAAAGACACAAAGTTTTTATTAGTTTTAAACGTTTGAGGTCTGTTAAGTCAGGGAGAACACGGCATTTTTCATTTCATTTCCAATAGAATTCAAACCTATTACTGAGATTTTTAAATTCTAGCTTCTAAAATAAAAATATATAAATCTATGAAAAGGTATCTGCTTCTAACTATTTTATGTTTGTAAGTTATAGCGTTACAGGCGCAAAAGCTCGATATGAATTTGATGAATGACTTAAAACCCCGGAATATAGGTCCGGCGGGAATGAGTGGCCGTGTAACCGCCCTCGAAGTAAATTTATCGAACACCAATATTATTTATGCCGGAACAGCGTCTGGTGGAATTTGGAAATCGACCAACGAAGGGACCAGCTGGACACCTATTTTTGAAGATCAAAAAGCGGCTTCGATAGGTGCTTTAGCCATCTTCCAAAAAAATCCCGATATTATCTGGGCCGGAACAGGTGAAGGAAATCCAAGAAACAGCTTAAACGGAGGTTACGGCCTTTACAAAAGTATGGATGGAGGAAGAAGCTGGGAGGCGATGGGATTGGAAAACACCCGTCACATCCACAGAATTTTAACCCACCCCGATAATCCTGACATTGTATACGTTGGTGCCATCGGCAGCCCCTGGGGAGCCCATCCTGAAAGAGGCGTTTATAAAACTACCGACGGCGGAAAAACCTGGGAACAAATACTTTTTACGAACCAACAATCGGGAGTCGCCGATATGATTATGGATCCTTCTAACCCGGACAAAATTTTTGTAGCCATGTGGGAACATCATCGTCAGCCCTGGTTTTTTAAATCAGGAGGTGAAGGTTCGGGACTCTACATGACCATTGATGGAGGCCGGAACTGGAAAATGCTTACCAATAAAGACGGACTGCCTGAAGGAGAGATTGGCAGGATTGGTTTAGCAATTAGCAAAAGCAACCCTGAATACGTGTATGCATTGGTCGAATCGAAGAAAAATGCAATTTACCGATCAAACGACGGAGGATACAAATGGGAAAAACGGGGCGAGAAAAACATTGGTGACCGCCCATTTTATTATGCCGATATTTTTGTGGATTCAAAGAATGAAAATCGTGTTTATTCTCTTTTCAGTTACGTAAACGTAAGTGAAGACGGAGCCAAAACATTCACAGAGCAAACCGCGAAGAGTATTCACAGCGATCATCATGCCTGGTGGATTCATCCTGAAAATCCTTCATTTATGATTGACGGAAATGACGGAGGGATGGCAATTACACACGATATGGGCAAAACGTGGAGGTTAATCTCTACTCTCCCTGTGGGACAGTTTTATCATATTAATGTTGATAATCAACGTCCTTACCATATTTATGGAGGGATGCAGGATAATGGCTCCTGGGTTGGACCGGCTTATGTTTGGAGCCAACAAGGCATCATCAATAATTATTGGGATTACTTAAATGGAGGTGATGGTTTTGATGTTGTCCCGATTCCCGGAGATGCACGATATTGTTATTCCATGTCGCAACGGGGGTACTTATCCCGAAATGACATCCTGACCGGCGATGCCAAACTGATCAGACCGGTTCATCCTGACGGGATAGAGCTTAGATTTAACTGGAATGCAGCCATTGCTCAAAATCCTTTCGACACAAACAGTATTTACTTCGGAAGTCAGTTTGTACATAAAAGCGACGACAGAGGCGAAAACTGGAAAATTATAAGCCCGGATTTAACTACAAACGATCCTGAAAAACAAAAACAACACCTGAGTGGAGGTTTAACCATAGATGCTACAGGAGCCGAAAATCATACCACTATTATTTCAATTGCACCCAGTTCGCTCGATGAAAAAGTGATCTGGGTTGGAACCGATGACGGTAATTTACAATTAACCAAAGATGGCGGAGTAACCTGGGAAAACCTATATCCGAATATTAAGGGAACTCCCGAGAATGCATGGATTCCACAAATTCATCCATCACAATATAATGCGGCCGAGGCTTTTGTTGTGGTGAATAATTATCGCCAAAACGACTATAAGCCTTATTTATACCACACAACAGATTATGGTAAAAAATGGGAGCAAATTGCCGATGACTCTCAAATATGGGGTTATACTTTGTGTTTCGAGCAAGATCCGGTTGAACCAAAACTGATGTTTTTAGGGAGTGAAATGGGACTTTATGTTAGTCTCGATGCAGGTAAAAACTGGACGAAATGGACAAACGCCTATCCTACTGTTTCAACAATGGACATGAAAATCCATCCGGAAGAACAGGATCTGGTAATTGGAACGTATGGACGATCGCTTTGGGTTCTGGATGATATACGGCCATTACGAAAATTAGCTCAGGTGGGTGATCAAGCTTACAATGAAGAAATTATTGCCTTTGAACCTCCAACTGCTGTTATGGCACAAGCCAGGGTTGCTCCCGGATACCCGGTGTGGATGCGACAGTATGCCGGTGATGCTTATTACGAAGGAGAGAACCGGAAAATGGGTGCAATGATTAGTTTTTATGTAAAAGAAGAATCGGAAAAAGAAAAGGTAAGTATTGAAATCATTGCTAGCAACGATGAAGTTATTCGCACCCTCTCTGTAAAACCCAAGAAAGGAATGAACAGAATTTACTGGGGTTTCGATACTAAAGGTTTCAGAAGGCCCGGCAGTGTGGCGGCTAAAGAAGGAGAAGAAGCAGGTGGTGGTCCGATTGCATTTCCCGGAGTTTATACCTTAAAAATGAAATATAAAAATGCGGAATCGTCATCTCAGATTAAAGTAGAATACGACAATCGACTTGATTTCAGCATAGAAGCCATGGCCGAAAATCGAGAAAACTTAAAACAATTTGTTGCCAAAGTTGACCAACTGAATGAAGCACTTGATCAGCTTAAAGATAAGGAGGAAAAGGTTAACATTATTAACAAACTGATACCAAAAGAAAGCAATGAAAATATCGATACCTTAAAAAAAGTTGGTAAAGAAATCGAAAAATCAATTAAGGAACTAAATGAACTCATGTATGGACAACAGGACGTTCAGGGAATTACTCGCGATCCAAAACAAATCAGTAGTAAAATTAGTCCTGCATTTTCAGGTTTATATGCGGTAACAAAATTAAATACCACCCAGAAATTTGCCATCGAACAAGCTGAAAAAGCCATGGTTGAATTCACCCAAAAGTTAAATGTATTTTTTAATAATGATTGGAAGAATTACCAGGAAGCCGTGACAAAAGCAGAAATCAGCATCTTTTAAATATGCAAATTACGAGCAGTTTTAATAAAGCTGCTCGTAAATTTTCACTTAGGCTATTTGCAGATTATTTTGAAAAAGATGTTTGAAAATATGTGATCAGCGTAATCGTTAAAAAGTAAATGAAATAATTTTGTACTAAAACGGTTACAACGCGCATATTGAATAACGGGATTTGGTGGTCAATCATCCGAGGAATCTTACATCGCAGTTCAATCCTCCCAAACATGAACGTTCTTCGAAATCCGCTCCTCAACATGCACCACACCATGTTTTTTATTTTAAATGTTAAACAACCTTTTCAGCAATAAAATAAATACCACGAAAAACCTTAAATGCATTTTCCTGTCAGGGTTCTTACTTTCATCCATTGTTGTTTTTTCGCAGAAGAATGAAATAAGAATTAGCGGTGAAGTTTCACACTTGTTTCACGACCTTAACATAACCGGTTTAGATGATTATAAATATATAAACCCAAAAGGAATTGAATTAGCCTATTTCTACAGTTTGAAGAATAATTGGAAAATAGGAACGAGTATATTTACCAATTGGAGCACTTTTTATACTCAAATTGACAAAAAGTTTAATTGCAATGAAAGCGGAATTTCAATCCTTTTCAAAAAGCAATTCCATACTTCCGCTAATCAGAACAGCAGTTGGAATTTTAGTTTTGGTTCATACAACGGTGCTGCGAGTAATATTACTTTTTATTATAATCATAGAGGCGATTGTTGGAGTAAAGTTTATGGCTATAATGAAATGCCTGATAGCTTTAGTGAAAAGTTTTTTTCCGATTTATATACGGATATTGAATGGGTAAGAAATTTTAAGAATAATGGTATTATTTCGCTCTCTCCGTTTACCAAATACCGAATTATAAAGAATAATATAAATGACAAATACATTGGATTTCAATTGGGCTTAAAACTTAATTATTCCTTTTGTTTTTAGAGGAGATGCCGGAAGTTCCAAAGATCAAATATTTTCCCCGCTATCGCACAAATCATTTCGCGTGATAAGTAAGCCATTTTTAGGAACACGATAAAATAGCGCATCGACGGAGGGAAAAGAAGTAGACAATACCGTAAAAATTATCTGCGACCGCTCCTACACCTACATGAAACAAACCACCGACGAAATTAAAAACTGTGGCCGCTATGTGTTTTGGAAAAACGAAGCACGGCTGAAAGGATATGGGAATATCTATAAAAATAAACATCGAAGCATGGGAACCAACGACAGTGAGATTGCTGATTAATTTTTGGTATTCGTGAGTTTTGCCGGGATTGAGAGTAGGCTATCCCGGTTTTTTATGCTTTCTCCCGGCCTGGAAGATAGATTTTACACATAAAAAACGACTTTTCCCTGACATTTTGTAAACTCTCCCGCGGGAGAACCGGACAAATGCATGGGAGAACACCTTCGAAGCATGGGAGAACGACCTCAACCCGTGGGAGAAAACCATTTATTTGTGGGAGAACTGCTCAAAAACGTGGGAGAAGTGATTTTTTTCGTGTGAGAACGGCTATTTTGGAAGTGAAAACAAGTTACCGGTAACGGCGGATTATGTTTTTTACAGTGCCGACAAACATTTACATAATATTTGCTTACATTTAGTGCACTAAAAAACCAAAATCCGTTGAATACGCACCCGCAAATAAATTACAGACAAAAACTTGGGTTATCCCCCCATATTGGCGTTATAACCCAAAGTGACAATAGAGATATAACCCAAAGTTTTGGGTTCCACGTACGTTAGGCACAAGTTTGGGAAATCATTGCTCATCACTTAAAAATATTTAGTTTTAGAAAAAAAATATATGGACGTGAACATGAAAAAGTACAAAACTGAATTTATTGGTGAAACTCTGGGAACATTTTTATTGGTTCTTTTTGGATGTGGTTCTGTAGCAATGTCAATTTTATTCAATTCGTATCAGGGATTATTTCAAATTGCACTTGCTTGGGGAATTGGTGTAACTCTCGCTATTTATTTGACACGACATATTTCCTGTGCACATTTAAATCCTGCCGTTACTGTTGCAATGGTTATCAGTAAAAGAATGAAATGGCGTAAACTTCCAACCTACATTTTAGGTCAATTTTTTGGTGCGTTTCTCGCTGGTTTGACACTTTACCTGTTTTTTGCTCCTTCAATAAGTAATTACGAAAATATTAATGGAATCGTCCGTGGAACTATCGAATCCATTGGCACTGCAAAAATGTTTGGAGAATATTATATAAACTCTGGAAGTTCAGCAATTGTAACCTTACCACTTGCAATGGGTGCAGAAGCCTTCGGAACATTTATTTTGGTCATACTAATTTTTGCTTTAACCGAAGGGTGCAATATTGGTCGCCCTGATAACGCCATTGCTCCATTATTTATCGGCTTAACAGTTACATCAATAATTTGCCTGATTGCACCTTTAACTCAGGCAGGGATTAATCCAGCCCGTGATTTTGGACCTCGAATGGTAGCTTGGATTTTTGGCTGGGGGGAAGCAGCATTTCCTGACAAATCTGGTGGATTCTTTTTCGTTTATATTTTGTCTCCTTTAATTGGCGGGGCATTGGCATCTCTTTTCTTTATTAAAGTCCTTGAACCAGCTATGAAAAGAGCGACTAAAGAAAGTTGTAATTGTAATAATTCTTCAAAATAAATATCAAAATATGATTGACAAAACACGACTTATTGTTGTTGGCGGTTTTTTGGGAGCAGGCAAAACCACTCTTTTATACGAGACCACAAAATTTTTAATGAATCAAGGTAAAATAGTTGGTCTAATTACAAATGACCAGGCATCTGAATTGGTTGATACGGCAATACTATTACAAACCAATGTGAAAGTAGCCGAAGTAAGTGGAAGTTGCTTTTGCTGTAATTTTAATGGATTTATCGATTCTATAAAACAGGTTAATACCGATTCAAATGCAGACATCATAATCGCTGAACCCGTTGGCAGTTGTACCGATTTATCGGCAACTATTATTCAGCCGTTAAAAACTAATTTAAAACAGGAACTAATAATTTCACCACTTACTGTGCTTGCTGACCCATTTAAATTAAAATCAATATTAAACGGAGAAAATGCAGGATTGCACCCAAGTTCAGCTTATATCTACCAAAAACAACTTGAAGAAAGTGATATTATCCTTATTACAAAAACAGACTTACTCGAACAGAACGAATTGGAATTATTAAAAGAAAAAGTAAAAATCCATTATCCAAGTTCTGATGTTCTTGCTGTAAGTTCTAAAACTGGTGATGGAATTGAAAATTGGTTGAAATTAATTCTATCGAAAACAAAATCAGGACAAAAAATTATTCAAGTTGATTACGACACCTATGCTGAAGGCGAAGCGGTTCTCGGCTGGCTAAATGCGTCGGTGAGACTGGGCGGTGAGAAAATTGACTGGGATGAAACTGCAAAATCTTTTATGCAAGATTTAAGCAATAAAATTGAAGAACAAAATATCAATGTTGGGCATCTAAAAATAATACTTGAAAATGGCTCAAATCAATTGATTGGTAATTTGACAGGCACATCTGAAACTTTATCATTTCGTGGAGAAGCAGGAATTTCTGACAATGCTCAAATAATTATAAATGCCCGAATTGGAGTGACACCGGAGAAACTGGACAAAATCGTAAAAGAATCACTTGAGAAGATTATAGCGGACAAAATAAGAATGAAAATAAATGCGTGGAAATGTTTAAGTCCGGGTTATCCAAATCCAACATATCGATTTACAAAAATTGTTGACTAAAAAAGAATAAAAACCAGTGCCTAACAATGTGCAAAAGTAATGCGGGCGGGCGTGGTTTTCCAACGTTTTCGCCTTGTTCAACTACCGCCAATCCGTCTTTGACGGATGACGGTTTTAAAAATGATGTTTAACAAAAAGCCGGCTTGGCTCAGTGGCAGCTTGACAGTGAAGTATTTCAAAGTCCCGCACTCCACTTGCACCAACCGTTATGCAAAATTTTAAAAACAGACTGCGTTGAAAGATAAAATGGATAAATACGTTATAGACTTAAGTAAAATAGACACATTCGAGATATTTGACTTTGTTTTAAGGAAAAATAATAAAACAAATTTATTCTCAGACTTAAGGAAAATTTATTCAGAAAAAGTTATTGATGCCATTAAAAATTCTGGGATTAAAACATTTGGCAACACGCAGAACATAAGTCGAAGACTGACAAACAATTCCATCGAATTAAATCCAATTCCATCCTTATATGACAATGAGTCACTTGGCGTAGAGTTTTGTGCTGGATATGGATTAAGTGATTATAGTTTAGGTGCTGTAAATTATCAACATAGTAAATACAATGACCTTCCTTCTTTGGATACTTTTTACAAAAGAAAGAATTTCAGTATTGGAAATTTTGGTTTTCTAGTTGAAAATGGAGATTATGAGATAGAAATTATTCCAAACCCAAATATTAAGATAGTTGGTTACAGTTCAGAAATAAGTAAAAAGAAAAGGAAATCTGATATATCCATATTTGGAGTTCATTTTGAATATGATTCATTAAATCAAGTATTTGAAAAATACTATTATGGCAACAATGATAGTGGAGACCTCACTTATGTTGTATTAAATACTATATATTTCCCTTCTTTCTTTCTAAGTCGTAAAACTGGTAAGCTTTTTATCTGCAATTGCTTCAAAGGACACATTGATTGGCAATCGGACTTTAAGCGTTTTTCAAACATTCATGAGGAGGAAATTTTAAAAAGGATAGATAATGTAGAATATTTATCAGGGATTTGTCATTATTGCACAAAAGAGACACCATCAATTGAAACAACCAATAGTGAATATTCCGGTTTCATAAAAAAGTATCTACCATATTACAGGCTAGAAAATAAAAAACGTTTTGGTACAATTTTCCATTTCGACAAAGATGATAACGTGCTTCTGGAAAATGAGCTTAGACAATATTTCGGATATCCCAAAATTGGTGAAAAATGGATTTCTGAAACGAATTTATACAAGTTAATTCAAGAGATTTTTCCAGATTTTAATCCAATATTTCATTATCGAGGTAAAGAGATGAAAGGTTTGGAATTAGATATTTTTATTCCCGAATTAAATTTAGGAATTGAATATCAAGGGGAGCAACATTTTCAAGCAATAGAGCACTGGGGTGGAATAGAAGGTTTAAATAGAAGAAAACAAAATGACAAAATAAAAATTCAATTGTGTAAGGAGAATAAATATCATTTTGTAGAATTTTCATTTAAAGACGATATTAATAGAGACTTTGTGATTGAAAAATTAGAAAAAACTTTGCATAACAAATTGTAAATTGCATTGCGGGGTTCGTGGTGCGTCGTTCGCTGGATTCTCGCAACATCGTTCCGTCCTGCCGGACAGGAACGAGCTCCGAAATCCGCAACGACAACTTACAAGTGACCGTTGGCGGTAATTTTAAATCAAACCTGCAAAATTGAAATTTATGGAATTAAACGACTATAACTTTTACTACCCGAACAGGTTTCGTGAAAAAACTAGAAACTTTGATAACCTTTATAATGAATGGAAATCAATTGAAAATGCTTGGGGAAGTGCAAAAAAACAACAGGAAGTAATTGACAAATATTTCGGTAACGAATTGTCAAACCAAATTAAAAATTCCAAACTTTTTAGCATTCTAGAATATCGCAGATTTGAAAAAGCAGGTTCAAATATTTTTCATTTTAAAAGGGAATTATTAGAGCTACTAGAAAAAACAGATGTATCAGAAATACAAATTGGACAAATTAAATTTCCGTATCCCAATTTTTATATTTCATTGAGAGAGCTTTCAAAATCCCTACCCTCCGATTCTTCAGAAGATGCTATCATTGATGGAATTTACGTGTCATTTACAGATGATTCTGAAGAAGATTTAATTTATAAATATCATGTCAGCTTTCATATTTGTGGATTTTCAGAAAGCCAAAAAGAAAATGAATTCAAGCGTAATGTACAAGACATTATGGAACTACCAGCCGGCTTGACTTTTATTAATGAAAATTCTACTATAACAGATGCCATAGCCGAAGTTCATAAAATTATGACTGACACTCTTGAAAGCCAAACAAGAAGTGCAGAAGCAATTGAAAGAGAAATTGATTACCAACTTGAAGAATATAACCTATTAAAGGACAATTTGAATTTAATGGTCAATTGTCTTCTTTATCTCTCGTCTGTTAAACCGGACATTGAGACAAAATTTGTTGACGGATTGCCTATTCACATTAAAAATAAAATTGAAAAAGCCAATACAAAACACAGGAAGGAAATAGCAGAAAAAGAGGCATTGCTTTCTGGCTATTCTAAAATAAACCTCGTTGGAAATTCTTTTATTAAAGAAAAAACAAGTAATCATACAACGGGAGAAATTGCTCCCCATTGGCGTAGAGGACATTGGAGGAATCAACCTTTTGGGGAAAAGTTATCTGAAACAAAAATTATATGGATAAAACCAACTATTGTAAACAAAGAAAAAGGAGAACCACAAAAAGGACATATTTACACGAGTGAATAAAAAAAACTACCGCCAACAAATTGTAAATTGCATTGCGGGGTTCGTGCGGTGTCGTTCGCTGGATTCTCGTTTCGCAGTTCCGTGTCCTTCGGACAGGAACGCTCTTCGAAATCCGCAACGACAACTTACAAGTGACCGTTGTGTGGCATTTAAACTAAAGATATGAGCATAATTAAATTTGATAGTAAAGCCGTTGCAAAACTCATAGAAGTTGTAAGTGATGGTATTGGAACTTTATATAAACCTCGTGCCATTAGAAAAGAAGCGGATGCGGAAGCATATAAAAATGAAGTTCTTGCTAAAGCAGAAGCAAAAAAAATTTTAATTGAAGGGGAAGCACAAATAGAATTGATAGAAAGAGCCAAAAAAAGGTTAGTAAATCAAGAATTAAATAGGCAAATAAATATTGAGGAAATTGCTGAAAAATCTATCAAATATTTGGACGAAAATGTATCTGAAGAACCAGTAGATAATGACTGGAGAACAAAATTTTTCGCCAAAGCACAAGATGTTTCGGAAGAAGATATGCAAGAAATTTGGGCAAAAATTCTTGCAAGTGAAGTTTCTCATCCGGGAAAAATAAGTTTCAGAACGCTTGAAGTCGTTTCAAATATTTCAAAAAAAGAAGCTGAAACATTTCAAATTGCATGTTCATTAGCTACAAGTAAAAGTTTGATATGGAAATTGAAAGAACAAAACTCCCTTGATGAATTTGGTTTAAGTTACAGTGATTTAATGATAATCCGTGATGCTGGATTAGTTCACGATAATGACAATCTGATTCAATTTAATAAAGTAGTTCCTCAATTGGGTGGTTCTGTTCAGAGTATTGGAAATGATTTTTATCAAATTAAAGACACGAAAAAAAGAGAACAAAAAGAGTATCGATTCAATCAAATTGCATTTACTGCAGCTGGGAAAGAATTATGCCAATTGATTAATGCAAATTTAAATGAGAAATATTTAATGAAAATTATCGAGCAGAGACAGAATGACGGCTATGAATTAATAAAAATTGAAACAAAAACGCCACACAACAAATTGTAAATTGCATTGCGGGTTCGTGGTGTGTCGTTCGCTGGATTCTCACATCATCGTTCCGTCCTGCCGGACAGGAACGAGCTCCGAAATCCGCAACGACAACTTACAAGTGACCGTTAACGGCAACTTTGAAACGAATAAATATTAATTATAAAAAACAGAAGTAATGAAAAAATATGTATTTCTAATTTTAATACTTTTTACATTTAGTTGTAGTAAGAATGAATTTGTTTCAGAACCTGATTATTCAGTTTTTTTAAACAATAATGAATTTAGGTTTAATTTTAAAGGCAATTCTAATAATTACAATTGGTTCTTTGGGTACAAGGGATTTCAAATGGTCGCAGATAATTTTCAAATTGAAAATGATTTATCAGTTTCAAAGTTTCATTTAATTTCAGATGATGGGTCAAATTATTTTAATTTGACATCACCAGCTGTTAATACTTCTGACCAAGAGGCAATTAATAATTTATTCAGTATTGGAAAAAAGAAAATAGGAAATTCTACTAAAGATTTCTGCTTGACAGTTAAAATTGATAATGAATTGTTTAATCCTATTTCAAATAGTGATTATGAATTAGAAATATTAAAGGCTGAAAAATTTTCAGATAACAATGAAATAGCATTACGTGTTTGGTTTATAATCAACAATTTAATCTTAGAAAACTCAAATCAAAATGGAAATAACTTGGAAATTAAAGATGGCTATATGGTTGCAAAATTTTATAATTTCTAAATAAGCAATTATGGTAAAAATTATTAGACAAGGAAAACCTTATTCCAATTCATCTTTCGTTATTAAATCATCAAATTATAAAAAAACAATACAAATAACTAAAGATAATATTTATGTAGCTGTAGAAATTTATGCTTAATGTTTTTATTCTATTGTAAAAATATTGGAAATATGAAAAGGAGGTTCAATTTGTCCTATAAATAATCTAAAAATTACGAATGATATTTTGTTGTTCCAAAAAAAATTAAATAATAAAAAGCAGCCGTTAACAAAGTACATATTGCAGGGCGGGGTTTGGTGGTTTGTCAACTGCGGATTCTCGTTTCGCAGTTCCGTGTCCTTCGGACAGGAACGCTCTCCGAAATCCGCCCCGACAACATGTACCAACCGTTACCACACATTTAAAGACAGACAGTACAACATTATCAAATAACAGAATATGAGAAGTTTATTAATTGCTTTGATTTTAATATTTATAAGTTTTAATTCTTTTTCACAGACAAACTGGGTTGGGAAAAAAGCACCTGAAATAATCGTAGACAAATGGATTAATAATACGGGAGCTAATAATTCTGAAACCATTGAATATATAATCCTTGAATTTTGGTTTCCTGAATGTGCACCATGCATTGGACAAATTCCATTACTTAATGAAATTGCTGAGGAATTCAATAATGTCAAAATTTTATCAATAACCTTCAAAGATGAAAATATAATAAACAAATTTCTGGAGACCACACAATTAAATTACCAAGTTGGAATTGACACAAGCCGCCAAACGATTTCTAATTATAAAATTGGTCTTTATCCAACAACTTTAATAATTGATAGAAATAGTACAATAATTTGGCAAGATGATTTTCATTTTCAAGCATTAAATAAATTCGAATTAAAAGAAATAATGAATGGAGGACAGTTCAATATTTCACAGGGTGACATAGAACTTGATAATGACGAAAAACTATATTCATTTACAATAAAGGACCATACACTTGATATGGGAAAAGCAAGTTATCATGAATCTGGACCCTATTTAATTAACGTGGTGAATAAAGATTTGGAAGAACTATTAAAATTATTTTTTAAAATTAATAAATCCAGAATATTGGAATATGACTCTACTTTTTTAACAAAAAAATACGATATCACTTTTCAAGCGAGTAAAAATATTCCTATAGAAAACAATTGTACCGAAGCGATAAAATGGTTATTGCCAAAGGAACTTAGGTTTCAACCTCAATCCATATTTATAGACACTACATTATATGTATTCAAAGTAATTAATGATTCATTATTAAACACTCACTTAAGTCAAAGAAAACAATGGAGTGGACATAGTGAAACATATGAAGAGTGGAAAGGAAAGGGAGCAAGATTTAAAAATGTTAAAGACTTCTTGGAAAACCAATTTGATATTTTAATTGCAGTAGAAATTCCAGATTCAACAAATTACGATTTTGTATTATCACTTACATCAATGGAGAAAAATTTAAAGATTTTACGTGAGCAATACGGGGTTGAGATTATTGAGAAACAAGATAGTATTGAAATGTGGAAAATAATTAAATAAGAAAAACGTGTGGTAACATTTTGTATAAGTAATGGCAGGGTAAGTAGCTAATATCAAGGTTTGTAGCCCGCTCAAACTGCACAGCGGTTTGACAGGAAAGTACCACGCAATCTGCCACTACTCATACAATTTACCGTTATGTGCAATTCTGAACTTGAACGCTAATTAATAGAACACTAGAAAGAAAGAGTCTGAAATAAACTTAAATAAAATATTATGAAAGCAAACCAGTATTCATTAGAAAAGATTAAAATCAAAAATCTGACAAACAACATAATTTATTGGATTTTAGGTATAATTCTAATTATAGCTACCACTTATTTCGTTTTGTATACAATAAAAATGGCATTAGATACAATAACAACTTTAGCTACTTCAATAATAGGGGCAGCCTCTGTGATATTTGTTGTATTTATGAAAAATATCAACTCAAGAAATTTACAGTTTGAAGCGCATTCGCAAAGAATGATTGAACAAAACAAACTTGAATTACAAAAAAGAAAACAACATAATTATTCCAAACTTTTAGAAAGTCTGGCTATATATATAAGAGACAAGAATGCGAATAATGACAAATTATCTATAATAAGAATGGGGTCATGGATTTATGGCTCAAAGCATGTCATTGAGAATACTGAGAGATTTATTTCGGAAAGAAGTGATGAATCAATAAAAGACTTATTGCTATCAATGAGAGAGGATATAGGATTTGGTTTAGATGATTTGAAAAACTTAGAAATTGGTGAAGATATGTTTGATGTTATCCAGTCAGGAGCATTAAATAAAACAAAACAAAGCACACAATAAAAGTTATTAGCAATTTTCTAATTACAAAACATATTAATCAAGGAAAATTAAAAATGTCAAATTAATACTTAACCTTTAAAACTTAAATTTATGGCAAGATGTACAGCACCAGTTCATGGTCATCGCACAGCAAGTGGAAGAGCAAACTGCCCAGCATGTGGAGGTAGTTATCGTAGTTACGGTTCTTATTCTTCTTATTCCCCACCTTATTCTTCATCATCATACAGTTCAATAGGTCGCAGCAGCAGCGGACAAACTAGAACTAAAGCACGTTGGTCTTCAGCAGGTTCTGCAATTCTATACACACCATCAGAAATTCGAACTCTTACACCAATCCGTGAAAATGTAGAGAAACGCTCGGATTTACCAGATTTGCGAGATGTTTTTCTTTGTCACGCTTGGGATGACCGAAAAGACGCTGCTAAAGAATTACATGATTTACTTGAATCAAAAGGTGTATCAGTTTGGTTTAGCGAAAAAGATGTTTTGCTAGGCTCATCTTTGCTCCGAGAAATAGATAAAGGATTGGCAAAGTCTCGTGTCGGTATCGTTTTAGTTACCCCTTCTTTTCTTAATCGCGTTAAAGGAGAAGGAATTGCCGACAAGGAACTTTCCGCGCTCCTAGCTCGTGATTTGCTTGTTCCTATTGTTCACAATACAACTTTTGAAGATTTACGTGAAGTAAGTCCTTTGCTTGGTTCACGAAGTGGGTTAAGTACATTAGAAGATTCAATGGCAAATGTTGCAGCTAAGTTAGCAGAATTGGTAACTCTTTAAACATATTTTATAGTCTAAAATTGTATTAGAGCAATTAATAAAATAGCACTTACATAAATTGACTCATTACAAATTGTGAAAGATAAAGAACTGCACATAACACGGTACATATTGCAGGGCGGGGTTTGGTGGTACGCCAACTGCGGATTCTCGCATCGCAGTTCCGTGTCCTTCGGACAGGAACGCTCTCCGAAATCCGCCCCGACAACATGTACCAACCGTTATGGCTTATTTTAACAACCTAATAATTAAATAAATAAACATGAGAGATAAATACAAATTTGGAATTCTTTATCAACTGATGAATTGGAGAAAGGTAAGAACACTTGGTGAACTTCAGGTTATTACTAAAGCATCTTATATAATGCTCATCGTTGTTCCAATACTTGCAGGAATATGGCCCGGAGTAAGAATGGGACTAAACAGCTACAATAAAACTATTGAAGAATCAATTATTCTATTAGAAAATGCATCAATAAAATTTGAATATGAAGCACAAAATTCAATTACATTTATTGATTCAGCTATTCAGAATGATTTAATATCAAAAGCAGAAAATACCATAGACACACTAAATACTAGAATAGATAACCTCATACAGAATTACTCAAATTTAACGATTGAAAAAAAAAATCTTCCGAATATCTGGGTTATTGTTTTCTTGGCAGCTTTATCTATTTTCATAGCCCAACTGGTTTATCAATCAAATGCACCAAGTGCAATTAGAAGAGATGGATTTGATGATTTCATAATAAACAGAAAAAGTGATTATGCTTCGAATCCAAATAATTCTGGTATTGACAGGTCAATGTATTTCATTGAACTATACAGAGAAGATTTATTGGAAAAATTGAATAAAGAAAAATCAACGAAAACCACTCCTGATGAACTTAAAAAATGGGAACTGGATGTAATTGAAGCTGGTGCTACTGGAGAATACCTTCTAAGTTCCCAACAAAAGATTGGATTTGCTTGGTTGTCAGGATTTTTCTATTATGTAGGAATTCTGCTTTTAATCATTATTATATTCAAACAAACTATTTCTGTTTTAATGGCAGCTGGATGGATTTAAAAAAACAAGCCATAACAAACTGTAAATTGCATTGCGGGGTTCGTGCGGTGTCGTTCGCTGGATTCTCGCATCATCGTTCAGTCCTGTTGGACATGAACGCGCTCCGAAATCCGCAACGACAACTTACAGGTGACCGTTAGCACAAATTTTAAATAGGCATCAATGGATACAAAGGATTTAAAAATTGGAACTCAAAGTGTACTTGGAAAAATAACAAGAATTTACAGTACTTCTTCTAAAGTTGTATTATTCGAAACGAACAAACAAGGGAATATTTCATATGAAGCGGATGCAGATGTTGACCTAAGTTGCCTCAATAGTATTAGGGCATTAGATATTGAAATACAAAGTATACTTACAACTACTTCCGAAAGACGAAAATTTGCACCTCACAGAGCAATAGCTCATCGTGATTGTTTTAACGGCAATACAGAATCTGGAGTAAAAGTCTTAGAAAATTTACTTATCACAGTTAAGAACTATAGGAAGTTAAAATCTAGGCTCTGTTATATGCTCAGTGCAATACTTTTTGTAGTTATTAACATAACACTATGCGCATTGGCTAATACAGTTTGGCTAGAATCATTAAACAAATACATTGTACTTTTATATACTATCTCTACATTTGGTAGTCTTGGCGGTTTAATATCAATATTATCTAAAATCCCTAAACTTGAATTAGATATAAATGGAAGTAATTTTCTACAAGTAGTTGATGGATTCAGTAGAATTTTCTTATCCATGGTTTCTAGTGTAATTATATTTGTTTTGATAAAATCAGATATTGTATTAGGTGCGTTAAATGATATTCCAAATAATGATATTTTTTATGCTTTTGCTATAATCTCTGGATTTAGTGAGAAATTTATTCCAGATATCATAAAATCAATTGAGAAAAAAAAGCTTGAAGAATAAAAAACTTGTGCTAACAAAAGCTATATGTAATGCGGGGTTCAGTGGGTAATTCAACAGCAGTTCTCCGTAGCAACACCGCCAATTCGTCTTTGACGATTTGGCTATAAAAACAAAAATATGAATAAACGAATTGGCTCAGTGGCAGCCTGACTTTGAAGCATTTCAAAGTCCCGCACTCCACATAGCCAAACCGTTAGCAGCAATTTTAAACACAAACAAACATGGATGAATTGAAAGGAATATTATTCGAATATCTAAATACAAATGGTTATCCAATTCTAGCAAAAAACTTAGGATTAATTTTATTTGCCATATCCATTTTTGTTGGAACACTAATACCATTTATTATAAAAATGGTAAAAACCTTTATTAAGAGATACAAACAAAAGAAAGCAATAAAGGATTTACATCCATTCTTTTTACCTTCTGAGATAAAATCTGCTACAAGTTTTTACATTGACACAAATTGTCAAAACGTCCCTCCTTCGGATTTTGAAGAATTACAAGCAACATATGCCTTTGCAGTTCAAGAAAGATTGATGCCATTTTTTCTTAAGAAAGCATTCAAGTTTAATACAAAAACCGAGAATCGATTCTATTTTATATTATCAGATTCAGGTATGGGCAAAACAACGTTTTTAATAAATTTATTCGTAAAATATTCGAACAAGTATCGTAAGAAATTTAAAATCAAACTCCTACCGCTTGGCTCAAAAATGATTGACGAGGAATTAAAAAGTATTAATACAGAAGAAAAGAGAAATACTATTTTACTTTTAGATGCATTTGACGAAGATGTAAAAGCCAGCACAGATTATAAGAAAAGACTAAATAATCTTGTTAGTCTTGTCTGGGATTTTAGAATAGTAATCATTACAAGTCGAACTCAATTTTTTGAGGATGACAATAACGAACCAAACGAAACAGGATTGCTAAAATTTGGCGGAGAAAAAGGACATCTTGTATTTCGTAAGATTTATATATCACCATTTAGTGATAGAGATATAAAAAAATATCTCCGAAAAAAATTCTCTATTCTAAAGGCAAAGAAAAGAAGAAAAGGATTTGAAATTATTAAAAATTGTCCAAACCTTATGGTTAGACCTATGCTTCTTGCATATGTGGAAGATTTGTTATCATTAAAATATAATATTCGTAATGCTTCTCAGAGTTACGAAGCATTAATTCAGAAATGGATTGAACGAGAAGTTAACAGGGTAGAACAAGAAAAACAATATAATTTCAGAACGCAGTTAAGAAAATTTTCAGACGAATTGGCGATTGATATTTATAAAAACCGTAAAAAAAGAGGAGGTCTTCATATATCAGCAGACGAAATGCAGGTTTTTGCAAAAAGGAAGAACATCAATTTAAGTAGTTTAGAAATGAAATCAAGGTCATTACTAAACCGACATTCCACTGGAGTATTCAAATTTTCCCATCGTTCAATTCTTGAATATTTACTTGCAATAAAACTTTTAGAGAACAAAAGTGCATTGGGAGAATTTGACATAAAATCATTTGACCAAGCCTATAAATTCTACCTTGAATTATTTTGGGATAATTTAAAACTTAATAAAAAGGAAGAAGCTTTAGATTTATCTCATAAAATGCTTTATGAAATTGACCCGGCAACTGATTTTAGTAAAATAAAATACCTTGAACTAAATAATAATTACATCTCCAATATCGATATTCTTAAAAATTGCCATTCTCTTGTTGGCTTACAGCTCAACAACAATGACCTCAAAGATTTAAGACCATTGCAAAAACTTACTAATCTGCAGTTCTTATATCTAAGAGGAAACAACATTAATAATCTTGAACCATTGTACAAACTTAAAAATCTACACGAACTTGAGTTAACAAGTAATCCATTGAAAAATGCACAAATAGAAGAATTAAAAATAAAATTGAATGAAACTCAAATAATATTTAGATAAAAAAACTGCTGCTAACAAATTGTAAATTGCATTGCGGGGTTCGTGGTGTGTCGTTCGCTGGATTCTCGCAACATCGTTCCGTCCTACCGGACAGGAACGAGCTCCGAAATCCGCAACGACAACTTACAAGTGACCGTTGGCGGTAATATTGAAACCAAGACACTACTGAATTTGACAAATATGAATCTGACTAAGCAAATTATTAAGGTATTAAATACGCATAAATCAAGTCCTTTTTTATTTATCGGGTCTGGTTTCTCCAGGAGATATATTGGATTGGAAACCTGGAAAGATTTACTAATTAAATTTACAGAACACCTAAGACCTTTTGAATATTACTATTCATCTTCAAATCAAGACCTTCCACTAACAGCCTCTTTAATTGCAAGAGATTTTCACGAAGCGTTTTGGACAAGAGATGAATTTGAATTATTGAGGAAGAAATTTGGTAAAAGAATTTTAAACAATACTTCCGCTCTGAAATATGCAATTGCTCATTATCTAAGAAGCCTAAGTTTAAAAGGCGTTATAAATCAAGACCATGAAGAAGAGATGGCTTTGCTACATAAATTAAATGTTGATGGAATAATAACCACAAACTGGGACACTTTAATAGAAGAAATTCTTCCAGATTATAAAGTTTTTGTTGGACAAGACGAGCTTCTATTTTCTAATCCACAATCAATTGGCGAAATTTATAAAATACACGGTTGTATCTCACAACCAGATTCATTAGTTCTTACAAATGATGACTACCAATCTTTCAAGGAAAGGAATGCTTATCTAGCGGCAAAATTAATAACCTTGTTTATAGAGCATCCAATTGTATTTATTGGTTATTCATTAGGCGATTCAAACATTCGAGATTTATTGAGGTCGATAGTTTTATGTTTAGGGAAAGATAAAATTTCAGAACTACACAATAATTTAATCTTTGTCCAAAGAACGCACGATAACGAAGAAAGTAATGTTTCACAATCGTTAATGATTATCGACGATATACAATTACCAATTTCAATAATAAAAACATCCTCCTTTTCCCCCGTTTATTCAGCTATAAATAGTGTTGAACGGAAGATTCCAACAAGAATTCTTAGATATTGCAAAGAGCAAATTTTTGATTTAGTCAGAAATGAGGAACCACAAAAAAATATATGTGTAGTTGATTTTGACAGTATAGAGGATAAATCTGATATTGAGTTTGTTGTTGGAATTGGCGTAATTGATAAACATCTTAGTAAAGTTGGTTATCAAGGGATTAAAGCATCGGATTTATTTGAGGACCTTATAATAGAAGATAAAAAATTCGATGCAAAAACTATAATAGAAAGCACATTGAGAAGTGTTCAAGGTAATGTCCCTATTTATAAATACTTATCAGCAATCGGCATCGACAATCAAGAGAAATTAGTAATTAGTGGATTGCAACTAGCTGATTATATAAAAACACCTATTGACTACCAACACACTCAGTATAAAAAAAGCTTTATGACAAACGCTTATGGACTTACAATTGACGAAATAATTAAAAGATTCCCCGCTGAGAAAGTTTGCTTATATATTCCTTTTGTGCAAAAAATAAATGACGGTGATATTCAGCAAATAAATGAGTTTTTAAAATCGCAATTTCAAGAGTTTATGCTAAAACCGCACAAATACAGGACATACTATAGAAAATTGGCGTGCTGTCTAGACTTCTACAAATATGGATGGAATTAGAAAATACTACCGCCAACAAGGTGCAAATTGCATAGCGGGGTTGGTGGGTATTCGAACTGCGGCTCCCGCATCGCAGTTCCGTGTCCTTCGGACAGAAACGCGCTCCGAAATCCGCTACGCAACTTGCACCAACCGTTAACTGCAATTTTAAATCTGCATGCACATAGTATCTAACAAACTTATAGAAAATGAAAAAATCGAAAATATTAAAAACGGCTTTATTATTTTTTAGTATCGCAATTATATCAACTGGGCTTTTTAGCTGTAAACAAAATAATAAGTGCATAATCAAAGGAAAAGTTATTGGAGTATCCAATAAAGCCATTGTATTGGTCAAAGCTGGTGAAAGCTTTACTAAAGAAGGTGTAGATGTTCCTATAAATAGTGACAGTACATTTAACTACGAATTTGAATTAGATTATCCTGAAGGCTGTAGACTCTATTTAGATAATATTAGAACAAGAGGTGGAAAAAGAATGACTTTCTTTCTTGAGCCTGGAGATATTAATATTACGGTTTACCCAGAAAAAGAGTTCAGTAAGAACATAGTGACTGGAGGAAAATTAAACAAAGAATATAAAGAGTTCGAACAAAATATAATGGAATTTAACTCCCAATATTACTCAGAACTCGATTCTTTAAATCAAATGGAGAATCAACTTTATGATAGTAATTCATATTACTCTAATGGTTTAGAAAAAGAATCAATTGATATTTCGAATCCAGAAATAGAGAAAACAATAATATTTATTAATAGTCGCATCTGTGACAAAAGAACGGATTATAGCAAAAAAGTTATTGATATAAACACCAGAATTAGAGAGATTAATGAAGAAATGAATAATTGGCTCTTCAAAAAAATTAATGAAAACCTATCGTTTATTTCGTATTATTTCTTTGTAGAGAACATAAAAGAATTTGAGCAATATATAGATAAATCAAGAGTTAAAGAAACTTATGAAAATTTTGTAACTAAATATCCTAACCATCCATATAACGAGTATGCTAAAAATCTATTAACTCCTTTCCGTATAGGAGAAAAATATATTGATTTTTCTGCACCTGACATTAATGGAAATCTCATTAAAATCTCTGAAAAAATAAATGATAAAATCGCAATAGTTGACTTATGGGCTTCTTGGTGTTCTCCTTGTATTGAAAGAAGTAAAAAGCTAATACCTATTTACGAAGAGTTTAAAAATAAAGATTTTACAATTATTGGTTTGGCAAACGAATACAAGAGTACAATGGCTTTTCAAGAGAGAATCGAAAAAGATAAATATCCTTGGACTAACCTTTATGATTTAGATGAGAAATATAAAATTGCTGAGAAATACGATGGAGGTCTTAAAACAGTTCTGATTGATAAGGATGGAACAATATTGGCAATTAATCCATCACCCGAGGACATTAAAAAGATTTTGATGGAAAAATTAAAAATTTAAAAACTGCAGTTAACACAGTACATATTGCAGGGCGGGGTTCGGTGGTACGCCAACTGCGGATTCTCGCATCGCAGTTCCGTGTCCTTCGGACAGGAACGCTCTCCGAAATCCGCCCCGACAACATGTACCAACCGTTGTGTGCAAGTTTAAAAACCAAGAAAACGACAAACCATAATGAACTCAATTTTAAAATTTTCAATCCTTCTAATCATTATTCTGATTATTGGATGCTCTACCAAAACAGAATCTACGGTTGTGAAAAATGTAATTGTCACAGGTAAAATATTAAATCAGGATAAATTTCCAGACAATTACACAATTAAGGTATTTGAAAATAATCTTGTCAGTTTTGGGACTTACCACACTGCATTTATCAATGATGACGGAAGCTTTAAAATTACGTTTGAGAAATCATTTTCAAGCGATGTTTATTTGATGTATGGCGGTTTAATAACATTGTTTGTTACCCCTGGAGATAGTATTCATGTTGAGTTTAATGCAAATGAACTGTTAAATCCTAATCCAGATAAACGGTATGAATTCCCATCTCTTAAATTCTCTGGAAGCAACGAACAAATCAATAATGAAATAAAGGACTTCGTTCCGCATATTTTCTTCGAAAATCCCTATGAGGCAACTAATAAAGAAAAAACTTTGCTACCTGAAGATTATCTGAATTATTTGGAAAGTGTAAAGACAAAAAGGACTCATATTTTGGATTCTTTACGAAATACAAATCAATACTCTGAAAAATTTGTAAAATGGTCGCAACTTTTAATAGATTATCGGTTTGCTTCAAGATTGTTTCACTATACATGGTTTTATCCTCATTCGAACAATAATGGGGAAAGGAAATTTGAAGTAATTGATATTCCAGAATCATTTTACGAAGCAATTGAAAATATTCCATCTTCCAGTGATGAAGCAATAATTAACAGTAATTATATTCACTTTCTCCATGAATTTTTTCTAGCTAATACAGAACGCAATTCAACCATTTATAAAAAGAACAGAGAATCACGTGGAAAATATACGCAATCCAATTTATTTCAGGAAGAATTTGAGAAATACCTAAAAGAAATAACTGACGAATATGATGGAATAGCATCTGAAATATTTATAAGCCAAAAACTATATGGTCTTTTGGATTCATATAACAGAACTGACGTTTTTGAAAATGTGTACCCAGAATACAAGGGAAAAATAAGAAAAGAACTTTGTTATATCCTCGACAAAAAATACACTGAAAAGAAATTAGAAGAAAAAAGCACTGAAAAGAATAAAAGTCTTTTGAAAAAGGACGATAAAATTGAAGTAGTTGCCAATGATATATTAAAGAGTATTATTGAAAAAAATAAAGGCAAAGTCATTTTACTTGACTTTTGGGCAACATGGTGTGGACCTTGTTTAATGGAATTTGAGCATTCGAAGAAACTTGCAAAAACATACGAAAAGGAAAAAATTGAATTCGTGTATTTATGCGTAAAATCAAAAAAAGAAAATTGGGAAGATAAGATTCGAGAATATAATTTGAGTGGCAGTCATTACTTACTGAATGACTCAGAATATGATATTCTTAGTCAGAAGTTTCAGGTAGTTGGAATTCCTCACTACGTGCTAATATCCAAAAATGGAAAAATTGTTAATAGCAAAGTACCAAATCCAAGTAGTGGAGAACAGTTGACAAATTTAATAGATAAATACATAAGCGAATAATGAATAAAAACCAGCACACAACAAAGTGCAAATGTAATGCGGGCGGGCGTGGTGTTCCAACATTTGCGCCCTGTTCAACTACCGCCAATCCGTCGTTGACGGATTATCGGTAAAAAACAAAATTTAGTGCTACGCCGGCTTGGCTCCGTGCAAACTTGACAAGTTGCCGTTTCAAAGCTCCGCACTCCACTTGCACCAACCGTTAGCGTGCATTTTAAAAAAGACAAAATCACATATAATAAATGACTAACATAAAAACCATAAAATTTATTTCATCGATAATAATTGTGCTGACTCTTTTTTCATTTATTCAAATTAAAGAGAAAGAATTAGAAATCAATAAAGAGAATTTAAAAGGCACATACGGTGGTGACGAAGAAACAGAGAATGCATATTGTGGAATTTATGACGATTCTATTTATTATCCAGAGCCAAACATAAGGGTAAAATATGAATTAAGAAAAGACACAATAATTACAACTGACAGTGAAGATTATATTGAGAAGTTTATAATTTTAAAACTATCAACAGACTCTTTAATTCTTTACGATATCAGCTTTGATATGGAATTACATTTAAATAGAAGAGCTAAATAAATATCCCCATGACAAGGAAAATTAAACTTTATTATACTACGATATTTTTAACATTAATAACGGTTGTAGTTAATGGACAAAATCGGATTTACCAATTGACAGATTCGTCACTGGATTACAAACTAATCAGTTTTATGACTCTAGGGGAAATGAAATATTTCGAAGATTTTGACAATGATGATTCTGCTGGATTTCGATATAGATTAGTTGTTGACAGATTTGAAACACATGAAAGCCTATTCATTGAAAAAATAATTGTTGATGTTGAAGGTATTCCAAATAAAATAGAATGGTGTAAAAAAATAATTCTAAAGCCATTATTGGAGAAATATGAACTTGAAAAAGAATATACTCTCATAGAGTCTTTAGAGTGGCAAACTCATGATAGCTTTGATTTTAAGCTCAACGAGAAGTATTTCTACATTAAAATAAAAGACGATAGGAGCATTGAAATTATTTAAATTATAAAAACGACACGCTAACACAGTACATATTGCAGGGCTGGGTTCGGTGGTGTGCCAACTGCGGATTCTCGTTTCGCAGTTCCATGTCCTTCGGACAGGAACGCTCTCCGAAATCCGCCCCGACAACATGTACCAACCGTTGGGTGTAATTTAAAATTGCAATAAAACTTGCAAAACGATTTAATTGACATAGTAATAAATATTTTATTTACACTTACTCAATAAATATGCAACAAGAGAAATTAAATCTTACAAGAACTCCAATCCAATTATTTAGCAAACGATTGACACATATTAAATATTCTCAATTAATAATTAACGACCTTTTAGACAATAAAGATGTAGGAAATTTCCATGAGAAGAAAAGATACCTATTAGAATCCTATATTATAAATCTAGTTGCATCATGGCAAGTTTTTATTGAAGAGTTGCTGAAATTTGGATTAGATAAAATAATAGAGAAAACGAATCTAAGTCCAGTTGCAATTAAAATATTAGAATCAAATTATGATATTAATATAAAACGATTTAATACTCCAAATACTAGCAATATAGACCAAACTTTTAAGACAGTTTTGGGAATAGAAAAAATTACAAATGACATAAATATCTCAGGTATGCAACTAGATGCTCTTAAATCTAAAGTAAATCAACTTTTAGAAATAAGACATAAAATAGCCCATACCGGGAATTCTGGACAGGAATTAGAAATAGAAACTAATTTCGATTTTATGAAACATTTAATGACAGTTGGAGAGCAACTAGAAGATATAGTAATCCGGAAAATTTGAAAAACTAAACATCACTTTGAAAATAACTTATTATGAACTTCAGTAATCTTTTGGAATTTTTGAAATCAATTGACTATAAGGGCATAGTCGCTGAATATGTCATCCACAACATTTTTGACATTGCCATAAAAAGGGTAAATAGAGTTTTCCAAGATAAACAAGAGCAAATTAATTCTATTGTAAAAAGGTCAATTCATATTTCCGAATACGAGAATTATTTAACAGAATACAATCTTGAAATTTCAGAAAAAATACTGATTAGAAGTATCGTTGAAAACATTAAAAAATCTGAAACTTGGAGTAAAGAGGTGTATTTTAACCTTGCAATAAACAATAAAAGTTTAAGTAGAGTTTTTGTTGAATTAAATCTTTACTTATCTCCCTTAAAATTCCGATACGACAAAGAAGAAATTTTAGATACAAAAGAAAGTAATGATATTCTATATAACATTGGAGAAGAAAATGTCATAATTTTAGGTGGACCCGGTGCCGGTAAAACAACATTGGTGAAAAATGTTTTTTCACATTATAACGAACTAAAATCAAAGAAAAGAAAATATACATATCCTTTCGTTTTAAGATTTAGAGAATTAAACTATCCCAAACCAACGGACGTTAATTATAAAGAATTTGGACTTTATTCAATCTTAGCTAAAGAGTTTGGGATTATAATAAAATACCCCAAAAAGTATATTAAGTTTATAGAAAATGAGTATCATCAATTATTAAAATTGGTTGTTCACGAATTTGTTGATAGTAGTCAAATGCTCTTGATATTTGATGGCTTTGATGAAATTCCAAGTATTGAATTGAAAAAAAGAATAGAAAAAGACTTTCATGAACTGGCGTTGGTATTAAGAAAATCAAGATTTATTTTAACATCAAGAAATGGAGAACTTGTATTAAGATACCCAAATACTCACACTTATGAAATTTGTCCTTTAACCTCAAATCAAATTAAACTTTTAGCAACTAACTGGTTAGAAAATGAGGGTGAAGCAAATGAGGTATACAACCAAATTAAATCATCCAGTTACTATGATGCGACAATGAGACCCTTAACATTATCTCATCTTTGTGCTATATACGAAAGAAGAAAACAGATTCCTTCAACACCAAGAGATGTTTATAAAATTATCATCCATTTATTAATCGAAAAATGGGATGAGGAAAGAGGAATTCATAGACCATCAGCATATACAATGTTTTATACAGATAAAAAAATTGATTTTCTTTCTCATATATCTTTTTGGATTTCGTACAATCTGAAAGAAGCTCAATTCACAAGTTCTAATCTAAGAAAATGCTATAATCAAATACATAATATTTATAGTCTCCCACCTTCTCAAGCTAAAAAGGTAGTAACGGAAATTGAGTCTCATAATGGACTACTTATTCAATCGGGACATGATATGTATCAATTTACTCATAAATCATTACAAGAATATTTAACAGCCAAATATCTAATTAGACTTGGCAGAATCCCTGATAGTAAAATTTTAAAAGAATTGCCTGCAGAAACAGCTATTACTATTAGTTTATCATCTAATCCAAACGATTTCTTCACTTACTTTCTTTCACACATTAGAGATTTTGATATCGACTATTGGGTAAGTATGTTTACAAGGTTAGTTGAAGAGAAGCCAGACTTTACCGATAATCCTTCGGTAATTGTTTTCTTTTTACGAATGTTAGAAATTGATAAAGAAAATGTTTCAATAATCAAGAGCTTGTTATATAAATTAATTTCTTCAACAAACGTTTCAATTTCAATAACAAATTTATTTAGAACTTATACAAGAGCCCAAGAATTCAAATATGAAGTGATACTTACTCATAAAGACTTAAATATTTCATTAAAGGCTAGAGATTATTTACCTGGAACTATTCATGTTGACAAAAGAATTTATGACCACATTACTAGTTATAACTAAGAATCAAAAACTACACCCAACAAAGTACATATTGCAGGGCGGGGGTTGGTGGTACGCCAACTGCGGATTCTCGCGTCGCAGTTCCGTGTCCTTCGGACAGGAACGCTCTCCGAAATCCGCCCCGACAACATGTACCAACCGTTGTACAACATATTAAAAAAGCTCTACAAAATATAAAGTTAAGCTTATGAAATGGAAACTCTATTTACCAATTTTACTTATAACAGGACTTTTATATTGCTGTTCTCAACCTAAACTTTTAATCGCTTATGGTACTGAGCAAAGATTTTTGGTCTACAGTGACTCGACACTGGTTGATGGAAAAGTTCAATATAAAATAAATGATTACACTTTAAAATTTAGCAGAGTTGATTTTGAAGATGAGATTGCGAGGATGATGAAAGAATATAATAAATCAGATTTCGACTATTTAAAAAAGAACTTCCTTCACGACAATCAAACTTTGGTTATTAAAAAAGGTATTCAGGGAATTACTCTCAATGACACAACCCAAATCAAATATCCATTAGACTATTCAATAAATTCGGTTGCAGACAAATTAATTAAAAACGGAAAGTTCTATTTAAGTCAAGACAACAAATTCGTGAAATATATGGAATACATTTATTGGGAACCTCAATATCAAGGTTCAATTAGTTCAAAATGGATTATCAACGACAAGACAATAAATGAAATTATATATGGATATGTGGATTAAAAATACGTTGCACAACAAATTGTATATGGCAGGCGGGGGTTTTAGCGGTCTGACAAGTCAGACCTTGCGCCCACTTTCCTGCGGGTCTGACACGATTTCTTCCAGAAATCCCGCCCGACCACATACAAGTGACCGTTATGGCAAATTTTGAAAACCGATGAAAAGCTACTTAGTTAAAATATTGATAATTGTTTCCTTGATATATTTCGTTGGTTGTGGCGCTGACAAAATAAAAACAAAATATAGCATTACTGGAAATTGGTATACTTTGATTGATTCCGTTTATAATGAGATTTGTTTTAGAGGGGATACACTTGAGAGATTTAATTTAGAATGGGACTTTCTCCCTCCTTCTGTTTATAAGGTGGATAATGACAGCCTTACAATAAAAAGCACACTAAGCAATTCGACAATAACAAAATACAAAATAACATTCATTGACTCAGACAATGCAGTGCTTGAGAGTTTAAACGAAAAATTGGTTTTAAAGAAAATCCCAGACGATGAATACACAATTGACGATTTGATTAATCAGGGATTTTTTAATTATGGAGTTGGAAGTCCAGTTCCAGATTCCCTAAGAAACACTTTCGTTGACAGTGTTTTTAAGGTTAGAGAAGTTAAATGTCTGATTGAAAATAATATATTAAACAAAGACACTTTAATTAAATATTGGAACAGTCAGATTTTAAAGGATAATGCAGACAAAGAATATTACAAATTTTTGATAAAAGAAATAAATAAAAACTTGCCATAACACAGTACATATTGCAGGGCGGGGTTTGGTGGTACGCCGACTGCGGATTCTCGTTTCGCAGTTCCGTGTCCTTCGGACAGGAACGCTCTCCGAAATCCGCCCCGACAACATGTACCAACCGTTATGGCCAATTATAAAAAGTGATTGAAACTAATGAAAGTTACGGATTCAGAATATAATCTTTTAAAATCAATTAGTGATGAAATAGATAGTTTCTTTAAAAATACTTATGACATAAAAGAAGCACGTTCTACTGATATTTACGATTTTATAAAAAACAGAGCTCCTTTCAAAAAAATATTTCCTAATGGTAAAATTTTTAATCAGTTTCTTAGAAAAATGCAAAGGTCTGGATTATTAAAAGAAATCATACCGAACTCATACGTTGACACAAGTATTTATAATGCATTTAAGTGGAGATTTTACAGAAAAGAAATAAAAAAAACAACTAATGAAATAAAAGCAGATTATCGAATTAGCGATTCAAAACTTTTTAAAGGAAATAAAATTGTTCAAACGAATAATGGAGAATTAGTTAGGTCACAACAAGAAAAATATATTTACAACCGACTTTTAAATGAACAAGATTTATTGATTTACTATGAACGTCCTTTACAAGAAAAATATCCTGATTTTACAGTTGCCAACAGAAAAAGCAAAATTGTATATCACTGGGAACATTTTGGTATGACAAATCAAGATGAATACTTAGATAAGATAGATAAAAGAATTAATTGGTATTTGGAAAAAGGATACAAATATATTGAGGATGGAGGAAGATTAATTGTGACTTTTTATAAAAGTGAAACAGAATTTAAACAAGAAATAGAAAAAAAAATTGAATTAATTAAACTTTAAAATCCAACTAACAAAATGCTAAAAACCAAAACTTGCAAGTATTGTCACAATCCAATTCCAGGTCCAAGAATAAAAGCAAACCCGGGTGTTGAAACCTGCGTTCCATGCCAAGAAAAACTTGAAAATGGGAAAATGGAAATCACAGTTGATAATGGAAAATGTAAAAGGTGTGGTGCCCCAATGGTTTCTCGACATTCAAAAAAAACCTCACCCATAAAATATTTTTTAGGATGTACAAATTACCCAAGGTGTACTTACACAGTTTGGCCAGATTAGCTAAACTTGACTTAAAAAAAATAAATAACTGGCCATAACAAAGTACATATTGCAGGGCGGGGTTTGGTGGTACGCTAACTGCGGATTCTCGCATCGCAGTTCCGTGTCCTTCGGACAGGAACGCTCTCCGAAATCCGCAACGACAACTTACTAGTGACCGTTACACAACCCAATAATTTTTAACAGGCTTTTTCATTTTCAGAAAAACAAAATACAATAAAAAACATGGTTTTAAAACTTTCTATTTTTGTTCTAAAAAGCCCAAAATAAGAATCCTGCTACTATTTCTTTTCCGAAAGATTCAACACAATTTCATTATCTGATGGAGTAATATGGAAAGCCTCAGAGTTATCCTGAACTACAAAATCTCCTGTTTGAGCTTTTACCTCGTAACCGATATCTTTAAAATTCATTTCCACTTTTTTTAGTCCGACCGACCTAAACGGGAGTTCGGCATTATCAGCCACATCCATAGACAAAAACCATTTAATATCACTATCCCCTTTAAAAGCAACTTTCACATTGTTTTCATCAAGAGTAATATTAAAAGTACCAAGCCCATCGTCCAGTTTCCAAACCACATTTAGCGTTTCGTTTTCGGTATTTGACGTTGAAACATCCTCCCCTTTTAAAAGTATCTCTTCTCCGTTTTTATCGGCTTTAAACCACAAACCAGCTGTTGTTTCGCTTGAGCTCCAAAAATACCCGTCAACAAATGGAAGAGTATGATAGATGCATTGATTGGAAGTACCCTTTTCTGTCAGGTATAACGAAACCATGTTCTCGTCGAACAGATGAACATCGCGGAAACGAAGTGCTCCCTTGTCCCAGTTTAAGTTGGCCCGATAAAACCGGCTGTTATACCAAACCGTTTTCTGGTTGCTGCCGGGCAGATCTTCCAACACGCTAACGGATGTTGCCGGAGTGGTTTTGTATTTCTTGCTAAACCACTCTCCCGACTCGGCAAGTGTTTCCACTTTTATTTTATGTTCGTCCCTCAACTGAGCCATTAACGGAAACTGGATTTCAAAACCCTTTTGCATATGCTCCCATGTAAATGAGTTTTCCTGTCCGGCCTGCGTATAAGCAAATTCAAGGCATTCCCCATCAACAAAGTGTTTAAAAAACCAATGCACCCAGGTTGAATCGCCACCGCTTTCTTTATAAACCGGCTCCAGTGACACAACTCCCTGGCGACTGATTCCCACACCATTGTCGTACTGGTGGATCGGATCACTCCCAAGCATGCGAAAAATTGGCACAGGAATCTGATTCTCTTCGTTTTGTGCAGGCATGTAAGCGTTTTTCACACTTGCATAATATGCCTGATTCCAATATCCTCCCCACATCGTATAACCATCGGTTCCTACCTGGTCTTTGCAATTGCACGATGCCACAATTCCATATTTATCGTACATGTATTTCAGCGAGTGTGCATCAATAAACCAGCAGCCCATCGATTTTGGATAGTAGCCAAAAATCTTTTTGAAATCTTCCATGTAAACATCCACTAGCTTTTCGCGCTCTTCAGGTGTGTATCCCGTTGCAAAACCAACGTCAGCGTGCCAGTCCCACGGATAACGACCACGCCACTTCATCCCTGCATTTTCAACCAATGGCTGCGGAATTTCAAACCACCCTCCTATTTCAAATGAACTATCGGGAAGACTTTTTAAAAGGGTCTGATACCGGGAGTCAAGCAATGCATCGTATTGCAGCAAAAAAGTTCCGCCAAGCTGATATTCCTGCATCATCGCCACCTGATTTACCACCGTTTGGTAAAGCACATCTTCGGTAATTTCGTCTTTACGTGGCTCCAGCAGACGAATAAAATTAACGATGTTAACGATCTTTGGCTTGTCATTCTCTGTCGCCTGAACCTGATCTTTTGGCTGGGGTGTTGAACACGAAAATAGCATTACGATACTCAGTAACGTTCCGATAAAAAATCCTGATTTGTTCATCCTATAGGTTAAATAGTTATTCGATTTTGAGATTTATCTAATTATGGAAATGGCTCATTTGAAATTTCAATTCACCCCCATTTAGAATATCTTCATGAGTGATGTATTTTTTTGTATATGGTTCGCCATTCAATGTAACAGAATCCACATAAATATTATCTGCTGAAAAGTTAACTGCCTCAACCGTAAATGTTTTTCCATTCGGTAAATTTATTGTGGCTTTCTCTAATTGTGGGGCACCCAATACATATTCACCACCACATGGATTTACGGGATAAAAACCCAGATTTGTAAAAATATACCAGGCCGACATTTGTCCGCAATCATCGTTCCCACACAAACCATTTATTTCGTTAACGTATTTAGTTTTAACAATCTCATTGAGCAATTCCTGAGTTCTGTAGGGTTTTCCAGCTAAAGCATATAAATAAGCCACGTGATGGCTGGGCTCGTTACCATGTGCATACTGTCCGATTAAACCGGTAACATCCATTACAAAACCGGAACCGTCCTGCGATTCAGCCATGGTAAATAACGAGTCCAACTTAGTGGTAAAATATTCCTTACTACCCATTAAATCAATTAAACCATCAACATCATGCTGAACATGCCAGGTATATTGCCACGCGTTTCCTTCGGTATAGTCACCACCGGAAGTACTGGCATGTGAAAGTTCAAAGGAATGAAAAGGTGTACGCCATTTTCCGTTTGAATCTTTTCCTCTCATCAACTTCGTTTCCGGATCAAACAGGTTTTTGTAATAAGTTGATCGTTTCGTAAAAAACTCGTAATCATCTTCTTTTCCTAAAGCCTTTGCCATTTGGGCGGCACAATAATCATCGTATGCCGATTCAAGAGTTCGGGATACTGATTCTTCTTTTATAATGTCAAACGGATAATATCCATACTTGTCGTAAACGTCCCATTTCGATTTTGGCATGTCCGTTGTCAATGTTGTTTTTATTGCCTGATAAGCTCTTTCTGCATCAAAACTATTAAAGCCTTTTAAATATGCGTCAACAATAACGGGAACAGCGTGGTTTCCAATCATACAATGAGTTTCTTTTCCCCATAAAGCCCAAATTGGCAAATACCCCTGATCGTCAAATTGTCTCAACATGGAATTAACAAAACCATCCACCTTTTCAGGAGAAACGATGGTGTATAAAGGATGAGCTGCACGATAAGTATCCCATAATGAAAGTGTTGAATAGAAAGGACTATCTCCATTATCAGCAATATTATTTGGCTGAATAAACAAGCGATACATTGAAGTATAGAACATCGTTTTTTTATCGTCATCACCTTCAATTTCAACTTTACCCAGATATTTATTCCAACTATCTTTCGCTACATTAACAGTAGACTCAAAATCCCAATCGCTCTTTTCTTTTGCAAGATTGGTTTTAGCCCCTTCAATTCCGGTGGATGACAGAGCTACTTTAATCATTAATTCTTCGCCCGGTTTTAAATCGAAATCCAGCACATAACGGGGAGCTTTTTCTTTATCATCAAGGTTTTCCAATAACTCCCGCTTAATGATTGGTTTGTTGAATTCAATTACATAGTAGTAAGTTCGTTCCAACCAAACATGTGTTTGACTATAACCACTTATGGTAGTTTCATTTTCAAAATTCACCATTGCATCTTTCACGTGTGTTTTCATCTGTGTTTCACTTCCACACTGAGCACTTTGGAAATCAATATATAATTTAGCATCTCCTTTATTAAATTTATAGCGATGAAGGGCAACATGTGGTGTTGCGGTCATCTCTGCATTAATGCCGAAATCAGTTAGTTGTACGGCATAAAACCCAGGACTTGCCTGTTCTGTTTTCTTATTAATAGCACTTTTATATTCACTATTCATTTCTCCGGAAAATGGCAACATTAAAAGGTCTCCCAGATCAGGACATCCGGTGCCGTTTAACCGGGTTTGAGTAAACCCATTGATCGTTGAATCGGTTGACTGGTAGCCACCACAATAAGCCCAACCTGAGTTTCCGGTTTCAGATCCAACCTGAATAAGACCGAAAGGCACGCATGCACCAGGAAAACAATGACCAAATTCTGCAGCTCCAATAAAGGGATCAACATATTTTGTATAATCAGTTTGTGTTTGCTCTGACTTTTGAGAAACACATGAAAACAACAATAAAATTGCAATCAAACTATAGGTTAATAATTTTACTACATTTCTATTTTCATCAGAAACAAAAAGTTTTACTACCCGTCCACCGTAATTGGTATTAAAGGCTTTTATCCCATTCTTATTTTCAATCGTAAATAGTTTCATCTACCGTTTATTTTAGTTGTTTATAAATTGTTGTTCTTTCATCCATTGAAAAACATACCCTAACCATTTTGACGCTGCAGGTTCCAAAGGAAAACCATGCTTACCTTTAGAGAATAAGTGCATATCCGCCGGAATATTCTGAGCTTTTAAAGCTTCATAAAAACGAATACTATTTTCTACAGGAACAACATCATCGTCTTCTGCATGGGTAAGAAAAGTTGGTGGCGCATCCTCTGCAACCTGCATTTCGTTGGAGAATAATTTTAACATCTCTGTTGACGGAGCATTACCCAAAAGGCTTTTGCACGAACCTTTGTGTGTTAATTCGGGCTGCATTGAGATTACCGGATATACAAGCACCATAAAATTGGGACGCAAACTTGTCCCTTCGTTATTTTCAATATAATTTTTATTGTAATGGGTACCTGCAGTTGAAGCCAGATGCCCTCCTGCAGAAAATCCTATAATTCCAATTTTATCTTTATCGATTCCCCACTCTTCAGCATTCTCCCGGATAGTTTTTATCGCTGTTTGTGCATCCTGCAAAGGAGCTATTGCCTTGTTACTGCATGTTTCATCATTTGGAATTCGGTATTTCAAAACGAAGGCTGCCACTCCTTTTTTATTCATTTCTCGGGCTATATCATGCCCTTCGTAACTGGCACAAACCACACCATAACCGCCTCCTGGACAAATAACAATTGCTGTTCGGTTTTTATTCTCATCCTGTGGTAAATAAATTGTAAGATCAGGCTTTGAGACAGCATGCAAAATGCCATTTTGATCATACTCTTTGTTCTCGTGTGCAACTTCCCCGGGGATTGAATTTTGGTAAAGTGGAATTACCGTTTGTGCTTCTACCGAATAACAGAATAGAAGCATAAATAAAATTATTAAGGTTTTCATTGGTTTAAAAGTTCAAATTTTCAGGTACTATTTAATTGAAAATATATGGCTACCAGACTTTAGTTCAATTTTCAATCTGTCACCATCATCGGATATTGCTGAAATTGTTTTGTTCTTCACTAATTTACTTTCATTTTCAATTACTTTACCTGCATCAATATATAGAGTTGCAGTACTGTTTGGAGGAATTATTACTTTATAATCAATTTTCTTACCTGACTTTTTCCACGAAGAAACAATCTCGCCATAAGGACCTTCGTGTCGTGCTTCAAAATGATCCAATCCTTTTACAAAATTTGGTTTTAAGATTACATTTTTAAATCCCGGGGATGCTTCATCCGGAAAAATTCCTCCCAGCCCTTTGTAATACCAGGCATCTATTTCCCCAAACATGATGTGATTCATCGAAATATCACTGGAAGCATCTAAAGGCCAGTTTTCATAAAAAGTTGTTGCACCATTCTTAATCCACCATCCCCACGACGGGAAAGTCTCCTGGGCTGCAACTTCGTAGGCCAGATCGGCATAACCGTTTTCGCTCATTGCATTTAAAATAGCTTTTGTCCCCAGCAACCCTACATCAATGTGTTTGCCATCCGCTTCTACTCTTTTGGCCAAATTGGCTGCTACTTTTTCAATCATATCGTCAGGAGCCAGCCCCCACTGCAACGGAAAGCTTAATTCGGTTTGAAGTCCACTACCATAGATTCCCGTTTCGCGATCGAGATACTTGTCGTTCAATGCAGTTTTTATCTTTTTGGCCAAAGCAAAATAAGTTTCAGCATCGTCCTGCCTGCCTAAGATTTGAGCAGTTTTTGCCAGAATCGTGGCATCTACATAATAATACGCAGTTGAAGTCAACTCCTTCGGGGCTATTGATTTCACCGGAACCCAGTCGCCCAGTCCCCAGTCGGTAATTCCAGTCGGATACAAATCATTGATATGATCGACATACAGTTTGATGTTTTCGTAGCAGTCTTCCAGAATTTTTGTATCACCGTAAAAAAGGTAAATATTCCATGGAATAATAGCAATAGTACTGGTCCAGTCGGGTCCGTTTGCCCAGGTATATCCCCAGCCGTCTGTCGGTACAATTGCCGGAAGTACACCGTTAGGTTGCTGTTCATCGCGGTGATCGGCCATCCATTTTTCGTAGATGGTGATTGCATCGTAGTTATACAAGCCGGTTTCAATGTTAATCTGTGCATCGCCAGTCCAGCCGTTTTTCTCGCGTTGCGGACAGTCAGTCGGATAACCAAACAAATTAGATAAGTAGGAAGAATTGGCCGCCTTCCAGGTTTTATTCAGCGTTTCGTTCGAGGAATTAATTTCCCCAACAGGAGGAACATCGCTGTGCATAAAATAGGCTGTCAGGTTCTTTTCTGAAAATTCTATCGGGTTATCTGAAGTCACTTCCACAAACTGAAATCCTTTGTAATTGAATTTTGGCATAAACACATCATCGTTGCCACTCAAAATCACGATGTCGGTTTGAAACGGATCAGAATCATCCGTTGGGCGGTAATGCACATCAATGTTCGACATATCCAAATGTCCGTTGTCATATAGGCGCTCTCCGTGTTTCAGGCGAACAGTTGTACCTGCAGCACCCTTTATTTCGAGCTTTGTTATACCGGCCATATTTCGGCCAAAATCAACTAAATAGTTATGGTCGTTAAACTTTGTAACAGTCTTTGCCGGAATTTCGGTAACATTCCGAACCGGATGTAAAACCTGTGCTGTAATATTTTTCGAAGGAGCATTGGTTTTCATCGAACCGCTCCATTTTGAATCGTCAAAACCTGCTTTGTTCCAGCCCTTTTGTTCCAAACGTGCGTCGTAATGTTCGGCGGTGTAAATACTGTTGAAAATAACGGGCGAAAGCGAAGTCTTCCAGTCCTGATCGGTAGAAAGCGTTTCTTCAGTGCCGTCTTCATACTGAATCTTTATGTCCATGCAAAATTTGGGACGTGCCCGCCACGGGGCTTTCTCGAAATACCAAACGGCTGTTGACTGATGATTGTACCAGCCATTTCCGAGAATTACTCCTACCGCATTTTCTCCTTCAGAAATACTTTGGGTAACGTCATAAGTTACATAAAGCGTGCGGCGGTCGAAACGGGTATACATCGGGTCAAGACGATGATTTCCCACTTTCTCACCATTCAAATACAGTTCGTACAAACCGGCAACAGCAATGTAAGCCCGTGCCGATTTGATCTTTTTCTCCACTTTGAATTCTTTCCGAAAATACGGAGCCGGTTTAATATTAAAATCGTATGAATCTGAAATCCAGTCACCTTTCCAGTTTGACGGCTCCATCATCCCTGTTTCGAAACTCGCAACTTTTGAATAAGCGGTCCAACTCCCGTTCTGAAGCTGAACTTTTACTTTCCAGAAATACTTTGTAAAAGGCATTAGTTCTTCTCCGGCATATTTTGCAGGAATGGTTTCCGACTGAATATCTGCCGGGTTCCATGCATCTCCCTTACCATCAACTACTGCTGAATAATCAGTCCCCACAATAATTTGGAAGGACTGTTGCAGAATCCCCGGCTCATCGGTCTGCAGTTGCCATGTGAATCGTGGATGTTTTGTATCAATTCCTATCGGATTTTCAAGGTACTCACATTGTAGATTCTTAACGCCTACATCTGCAATAACCTGAGCCGAACTAAACATTAAAAGGAATAAAAAAATCACGCATCGTAAATTCACAGTCATCATAATTATTTAAGTTTGAATTTTAATTTATTTACATGGATCTCCTAATCCGCGATTAAAGACAACCAACACTAAGTATTTCAAGAAATAAAAAGATGTTCAAAGATAACCAGTTTACTTAACTTTAATTGGTTTTGCGAAATCGCCTTCCATAACTTCAGGCAATAAATATACATTTCCTTTTTTATCAGAAAAATATAATCTCGATTTGGATGGTTCTCGTCCATGTCCATCTGCCCAAAAAGCATAAAAATCAGAATCGTAATTTACAGGTCTTCTTGGATAAGTATGGTTGTATATACTTCCACTTGTTAAGTTCTTAATATTTTTCCAGGTTTTTCCTTCGTTTTTACTTCTCCACATTACCATTTCACCACCGGTATTATATGGCTGAGGGCCAGTAGCTGTTGGAGCAACAACCTCCCAATTCCCTTTTTCATCAACGTACAAAGATCCCATATCATAATTGTTATCAGAGGTAGTAAAATCGTTTATCTCCCACTTTTCTCCCTTCCAATGTGCAGTATGCCACACACGTGGTCCATCATCCGGTCCGGGTATTGGACCTTTGCTTGTCAAATACAAAATAATTGGATAATCATTAGCATCAAAGTTCAAATCACATATATAAACATTTGTTTCTTCTGAATCGTAATCATGTACCAAGGCTTTATTAGTTACATTTTTTAAAGGTAAATCTATAGGTTCTCCATCAATCGTATGCCATGTTTTTCCAAAATCACTTGTTTCTAAATAATAAAGATTTGTCCTGAAGTCGAGTCCTCCCCTTACTTTTCTATGAGGGTGATAATTGAAGGATGTCCCTATTTTATCTCCTTTATTACCACTTGTCTGGTATTGTCCTTCGCCCAATATCGACAAGTTTTTCCATTCACTCCAGTTTATTCCATCTTCGCTGGTCATCCATGCAATAACCCGTCCGCCCTTATTTTCATAATGAGTAAACAATCCTGCAAAACCATTTTTATCGGAATAATAGATTTGCAGATAAGAAAAATTATCCATCGGAACTTTCTTCCCGTTGACTAGTTTAAATACGGGTATGAGCTCAAAAGATGAAATATCATATGGCTTTTTACTTCGATGCACAAATGATGGCCTGACTTCACCATGTGATGTGGAAAAGATCCAAATGTAACCATGTTTATCTACCTGGATAACCGGATTATCGTGAGCATCATTAGTTGCTTTATCCAGCAAGATTGTCGGACGAGGAACTTCTCCTGTTTTATGGTCGAAATAAGAAACCATATGCAGCAACGTTTTTCCAGATTCATCAGTTCCTCCATAACAAAAAAAGGTTTTATCTACTTTTTTTACATAAACCGAAAAAGGATAGTGGTTTGATGGATACGTTCCCAATCCTCCACTATATTTATATTTATATTCATTACTTACATTGCCTCTTTGACCTGCATTATTGATGTAATACCAGATACCTCTGTAGCCTGTGTCTTTATCATTTAATAATCTGGCCTTACCGTAAATTTCATCTTGCCCAAGACTCTGAAATGATATACCGATCACAAAGAATAGTACTAATTGAACGAATGTCTTGTTTTTCATTTTCATTATTTGTTTACTTTATTTTTTTACTATTGATTCCCAGTCTGATGTCAGATATGCAACTTCAACTTTTCGAAGCATATCCATATCATTATTTCTTTTACAGAGATATTGCAAATCTTTAAATATGTATAGTTGCAACCAGTATCCATTATGATATTTCTCTCTCAAAGTTCTTGCTTGTTTCAATTTTGCATACCAGGCAGTTTTAACACCTAGTGATTCTGCAGCTTCTATTGCATTTTGAGCATTTTCCCACAGGCCATCGGCTATTTTCTCTGATAATTCCAGATAATCGCTGTATTCAAAGTTGCTAATATCAATCAACTGATTTTCATCACTTAAACCCAAACTATTCAAATCCAGTTTCTCTTCAAAAACCTGATCGCCATCGAGATCATATTCCACCAGATCGATGAATCCATTCTTATCAACATCAGTATATTTTATAGTAGGGAATTTATTGGGCGTTCTATTATGCCAGCCTCTATCGAAACCCTGATAGAATTTTGCTGTTTGATCAATTCGCCAGCATCCCCATTCTGCCCCATAGAGGTGCAATCTGCCATCAAACTTGCTTATGTATAACTTCCCATTACCTGAATTATCCAGGTCCCACTCTCCTCTATCTCCTGATATATCGGATTGAGGATGATTATCCAAACCTCCTTTAAATGATCCTGTTTTAAAAGGATCTAAAGGTTCCAGAAATTCAACACGTTCCCATCGGCTACAATCATCGTCCTCATCATAAACAAAATACACTTCATCCCATTTTCCTTCATTGAATATCATTTCTTTAGACTGAACATGATCAGGATACCTCAATTCTGTTAAGTGTCTGAATCTGGGATCCAGGAAGAAAGTATCTGTTTCAGCCAAGCCATTGAAGTTTGATATATCATGGAGCATATTGCGATAGTCAAATCCTTCTCCCCTAAACCGGATGGATAAATCAAAGTCAAATTCATTGCCTGTTTGATTATCGTTATCCATATCAACGGCAATAGAAACCCAGTCAATTTTTCCATCATAAGTCAACATTTCTTTTTTTGTTGAAGAATCATCATAGTATAATGGAGAATCTGCTAAACGAATAGCAAATTCTGTTAAATTATCCTGATCTTCATCATAAAAGAGAAAAGGTGTTTCCCAATTCATAGTTAAATCATCAATTCTATTTGTTCCCGCATGAACTTTCAGGAATAGACTTTGTCCACTATAATCCTCGTAAAAATCTGAAAGGCCTTTAAACTCCCAGGCTTTTAGCGAAAACTTATTCCAGTCAATATAATTAAAGACCTGATCATTGTCAGTATCAAAAACCCACATATAATGCCCGGCAGACCATGCTTTTTCCCCATCATTGTTAGGATAATCTGCGATAACCTGCATATCCGCCTGTTGATCTCCATTATTATCACCCCAGTCGATAATTAAATCTCCTGACATTCCATAGTGACCGTCTTTATTCCTGTCAATAAGCAAACAGTCATTATCGAGATCTCCCTCAAAATCATCATAACTCATATCATCATCGTCATCAATCCACATGACTGGAGTATTGTTTATTGTTACTGACTTGATAATATCAGGATCACCATCATTGTCTAAATCAATATACTCAGGTTGGTAACCGACTGGTGGAGCAATCAGTCGAAAAGGTATTATTTGTAACTCTTTATTACTATACTTAATACCAGTTGTATCAGATAAAATATGTTTTTCTCCCGCGAAACTGTATATCGAACATAAGAATACAGCGATACAAATAAATAATTTCATACGTTTTTTCATTTCATATTATTATCAATACGAATTAAGAAACAGCCGAAACTCATACTATTCGAGTATTTTTTCCATACTAATTGCAGCCCTTAATTCGCATACTTCATTCATTTTAGAGTTATATCTATTTTTAAGGGATTACCTTAATTTTAGCTCCGGTCATTTCTCTTGGTAATTTAAAAACGTCTCCATTTTTATTACAGAAATAAATTGCTGACTCTGATGGTTGTCTTCCATGTCCATCTGCCCAAATACCATAAAAATCAGGATGAACATTAACAGGCCTTCTTAAATAATTATGATTCATAGTGCTATTCCATGTTAATTGTTTTTCTAATTGCCAACTGGCACCTTGATTTGAACTATTCCACATTAGTATTTCGCCACCAGGATTATAAGCTTGTGGCCCTGTAATTGTAGGCCCCACTACCTTCCAGGCTCCCCCATTTTCAACATAAATTGATCCTGAATCATAATTATTATCAGAAATTGTTACGGTATTTTTTTGCCATTTATTATTGAAAGTAAAAACTTCCCAGGTTCTTGGATTATTTAACGGTCCTGATTGATAACCTTTACTTGAGACAATCATAATAATGGGATTACCATCCTTGTCAAAATTGATGTCTTTCATGTAACAGTTTAACCCCTCTTTTTTATAATCGTAAATCAAAGCAGGAGATTGGTATTCTGTCAGAGGTAATTCAACACTTTCTCCTTTTGCAGTTTGCCAGGTTTCTCCCCAATCCAATGTTTCCAAATAATACAGATTGGTTCGATAATTTAGCCCTTTACCATTGGGATGGTAATTAAAAGCGACGGCTACTTTTCCATTTTGCTCACCACTAACCTGGTAGTGTCCCAAATCCATATGTGCAATTACTTTCCATTCTCCCCACTTTTCACCATCCACACTTGTATTATAACCAATTACTCTATGGCCCTTATTATTGTATTTCGTGAATAAGGCGATAAATCCCTTTCCTTTCTCAAACCAAACCTGGAAGTATGAAAAATTATTGAACGGGACATCCTTTCCATCAACTTTCTCCGTTGGATTAAGCAACCTAAACTCTGAAATATCATAAGGCTTTTTGCTCTTAGATATATAAGATCGTCGCGATGTGCCATGTGAAGTTGAAAAAATATAGATATACCCATAATTATCCATTGAAATCACGGGATTATCATGAGCATCAATTGTCTTCTTATCTAATATAATTGTTGGATTGGCAACTTCTCCTGTTGCATGATCAAAATACGATACATTATGGAACAAAGTCGAGTTCTCATCATCTGTTCCTCCAAAGCAAAAGAATGTTTTATTCGCTTCTTCCGAATAAATAGCAAATGGACGATGCTTGGCACAATATGTTCCCATTCCACCACTGTATTTATAAACATACTCATCATTTGATGGTTGGTCCATATACCAAATACCTTTAAAACCATTGGCTTTATTGGCTATCACTTCCTCTTTTTCTGATGGATTTTCTGTTATAACAGGATTTTCAGCACAAGAAGATAGTGTACATACAAGGATGATAACTGCAACTATTATTCTTATTCTAATCATATTTTTGTCGATGAATATTAGGTTTAATATTGTTTAGAAATAGGATGAGATGACTATTTTATCATTCAAAATGAAGTTGTCGTAAAAGTACCGGACTCAGTCATTCCAAATTTGATTCGGTATCTCTGTTCATTGAATAACAGATCCCGAACTAAATTTAGGATGATAATTGCTTTAGATTCCACGACTTTTACAACAACTCATTAGATTATATTATGTACAAATCAATTACTATTCAATTGAGTATTGAAAGGCTTTTAAACTGATAGCTGCAATATTCACATAATCATTTGCAGAATGCCAATCCTCCAATACTTTAACTCTCAGATATCTTACCTTTCCATGATCTTCAAGTTCAAATTCATGGCCTGCCAATGCTGCATCAATATCTTCCTGTGTATTATCAGCGCGGGATGAACCAGCAATAACTGTATTGCCAGACGGTCTGTTAACTTCACAAACGCTTAAAAGTGTCCAACTATCATCAAAAACTCCTTCATGATCATCTGGATTATAATTAATATCGGGATTAGCAGATCCCCACACTTCAAATGATTTTACATTTCCTCCGGCATAAAATCTATTTGAGTTTGCCCCAGAATCGCCTCTCTGATATATTGAAATTTTAGTAAGACTGTATTTTTTCCCCAAATCAAGTGTAAACCATTGAGGTAATGGATGTCCGTTAACTAAAGATATATAAGACGGGCTACTGGTTGTTTCATCTGGATTACTCCAAATATTTGAGATGGGACTTGAAGAATTATGCTCGACCGAATAATCCCCCGGTAATTCGTACAACGAAAATAATGATTTATCAATCTTTGCTTCTTTACTTACCAATTCAGGTTGTATATGTTGCCAGGCAGTCTTAAATGTATCAATTGCAGCCTCCTCCGGTTTAAAAACAGTATTGTAATAAAAACCATTATCAGCATCATAATCTGACAGAATAATTTGGTCTGTTTCAAGATTACATACCATTTCATGATTTATACCTTCTGAATCGGTATAATTTAGCTCTTGAAATTGAACTTCTTCGTCAGCTGCTGCCCAATCAATAGTCAAGCCGACATCTTCCGAAAAAGATAACTTCTCAATCCCCCTAACCAATAAACTATTGCGATACAAATTACCATAAACAGTTCCAATAACTTCAGACTTCACAGATCTGTTTCCCTCATCATCAACCGTTACAGCAGTAAAAGTCTGTGATCTTTCCGATAAATTATCAATGACGACAAAAACAGAATCGAGTCCATTTGATCTATCCACTTCAAATTCCATAGAATCTTTTTCATTATCCCAATAAATTATCGTAGAAGAAACTGTTGGATCAACAGGATTTTCCCATGATAAACCTATTCTGTATTTTCCGGGGTAAACACATATAGAATCAATTTTACCTGGATAAATATATTCTCCTCCCTCCAAAAACTCTTCATAAGTTGCATCCATTTCACCACATGCAAAAAATGCAAATGCAAGCAATGAAACGATTATGAACCGATATATTTTTTTATAATAATTCATTACATTTCTTTTTTATAATTATTCTACAACTTGGCCATACAAACTCATTTCAACAAAATTAAGGTGGGTTGATCCAGCTTGATTTGACAAAGTTTTCCACCTAAAAAATCTGAAGGATTCAGCTACATCTATTATAAATTCATCTCCGGCAGCAGCATAATCATCGTCTTCCTGAGTTGATTGTCCATGAGGCAAACCAGATGGTTTTACTGTTTTACATTCACGAAGTAAAGTCCATGAATCATCAATGCTTCCATCGGGGTTAGGATTATTTGAACCGTAAATTTCAAATTCATCGGGACAACCTGACTTGTATAAGTAATCACCTCTACGATAAAACACAACCAATCTTGAAAATCGGGCCTTTACTCCAAGGTCAATTGTAAACCATTGTGGCATCCCGCCTCCAAGAGATCCATCGATGTCGGGTTTAGATATCCAACCATTATCAGAATAAATTTCATCGAAAATTTTCTCAAAATATGTCCCTGAATGCCCTAAAGTATAGTCTGTTGGGAGATTTGCTTTTTTCCAAAGTGTTTTATCCAATTTTTCTTCATACCATGGTGTGTAATTACCCACCAGCGTATCGGTCCTGTTTAACCATCTGTCTCTGACTGTTACTCCAAAGGTATATTCCTTAGGTTCAAAACCTCTTACTGAAAACATTGCCGAATCACGCTCTGTATAAAAATTGTTGATAGAAACCCAATTATCCAAAGAGTCTTTCATCATAAATTCAAATACGATATTAGATTCACTTTGATTTTTAAAAGTAAAGCTAACGCCTCCCCAATCTTCTTTAATACTAAGAGACTTATAAGCTTGCCAAATGGGAGCTTCCAGTGGATTTATTTTTACTTTAACCGGTTCAGAGATCATATTATTTCTTCCTACTGAATAAAGGTTTACTGTATACTCCAAAGTGTCACCAAACCCGTCAATAAGTAAATTATCAGTATAATAAGATGCTCTTACTTCTCTAATATCACCGGATTTTAATTCACAGACTGCTTTTACATACAATAAATTATTATTGTTATCAGGAATAGTATAACTGACTCTCGCTCCACCAGGCAGGTTTTCAACGACAGGATTAAGAATCTGAGAAGGAGCTTCTCCTCCCTCTGTAATTGATTCATGCATTTCTTCTAAACATGCACTTAATGCAAAAAGAAATAAAACGGATACTATATATAGAATTTTTTTCATGAGAATTGTTTTACCATCCTGGGTTTTGTACCAGGTTTTTATTAACAGTAAGATTGCTTTCACGTATTGGCCAGAAATAATCTCTGGTTAAAAAGGTCTGATTAATAATTAATCTTTCTCTATAATAATTTTCTTCTTTCTCCTGATCGATATCCCATCCTGAAATTGGCTTATTTAACTCGATATGAGCTAATTTCCATCTTCTTAAATCCCAGAATCGTTTACCTTCGAAGGCAAGTTCTATTAATCGTTCCTGTTGAATGATTTCTCTTAAGCCATCTTGAGTTGTATATTTATTAGGATATTTCGAATACCGCGACCAAGACTCCTTAATCGTATTCAATCCTGCTCTTTCCCTTACTAAATCAACCCAAAACATAGCCTCATCAGTAGGCCCATCCGATTCGTTAATCGCTTCAGCAAATAACAAGTACAAATCAGCCAAACGAATAACAGGCCATGGATATTCCTGAATAGTATACAGGGTTTCAGATATAATATTTTCGTAGTTAACTAATTTTTTAGGGCGATAACCTGTAACCGAATACCTGTTCAATGCCACAGCAGATTGATATTGCCCGGCTTTACACTGGATAACCCATTGATCTGAATCATCCAATTTTCCCTGGCCGAACCACAATCCGCCATCAAATGCCAGGTCGGCATAAAAACGAGGTTCCCTGTCAAAATGTAATCCGACGGTTCTGTAACCAAGTTGTAAATTATATTTGTCTTCTTCACCAACTGTTTTTATACTAAATCTGCCGGCATAATCATATTCTTTATCTTCATCAATTGGGACACCATTCTTAGAATAAAACAATTCTGCCATTTTTAATGGAGGGGCAAAATTACCTCGGGTATAGACATTACTTCCATATGCAGGATCAAGACCTCCCGGAGTGCATGCTCTTTGAAGATCTACACATAAACTATTTGGATTTCCCCATATGATTTCCTGGTTCCATTTTTGGGTAACCGCATTTCGAATTCCCATTTTTACTTTAGTTACATCTGATTCGATGTTGAAACCATATTCAGGAGCGAAAGTGTAAAGTGCCCGTCCGCTTTGATGACAAAATTCAACCGCTTCTTTACAAGCAGTCTTAGCCAATTGCCACTTTTCTTCGCTAAATTCAGGATTAATCAGTGGAACACCTTTACTATTATTAAATCCTGTATAATCCTGATTACCATTAAATATCGGACTTGCAGCAGTAACCAACACCAAAGCTTTAACAGACAATGCTATCTGTTTTGTTATTCGTCCATTTTCAGTTAGTTCAGCTTCAATAAACTCGGGTAGTCCTTCTAATGATTCGTCCAGCAATTGAACGATGTAATCAACGCAGTCATCAACGGGCTCACGTTCTACTCTAACCTCGGATGGATCAGCAGCTATAGAGATATTTTCTTTAATAATTGGAATAGGACCATACATCCTGAGCAGCCAAAAATGATAATAGGCTTTCAGAAATTTAACTTCTGATATCCATCTTATTTTTTCCTCGTTTGTTAAATCAGGAACATTGTCAATATTTTCCATAAAAATATTACAATCCCTTATCCCTTTATATGGTTCACTCCCGCCATCCCAGTAATTAACTAATGGGGAATTCACATTTTGATTGCCTTGTGCAATATGGAAAGTATTTGGCTCTGCACCATCCTTTATGGTCCAAATTTCATCCCCTCCAAGAAATGCCGGATTGGCTGAAAAACTGGAATGACTTGGCAAATATCGGTAACAGGTAAAGAGATATTTCTCGGCAGTATTCCGTAGAGTAAATGCGTTATCTATTGTAGCTACATTATCCGGAACTACATCTAAATAATCACATCCACTTATGCCAAATACCAAAATTATAAGCGGTATTATATGTTTTATTATTTTTTTCATCCTGATTTAATTTTAGAAGTTCACGTGTAATCCTAAGTTAAAAACCCGTTGAATAGGATATCCCAATCCATTTGAAGCCATTTCAACATCCCAAAGTTTGAATTTGCTCCAACAGAACAGGTTAGTACCATTTACATAAAATCGCAGTTTATCAACTTTAAGCTTTTTAGCAACTCCCGGTAATGAATAACCAACCTCTAATTGTTTTAATCTTAGAAATGATCCATCACGCTGAAACCATGTACTTCGCTGAGCATTATTATCATTTAAGGTTGGACTTAATCTTGGCCATAAAGCGAATATGTCTCTATTGTCTTCAGACCAATGACTGTCTGCATAAGCTTTTAATAGTTGATTTTGTGAAATTATTGAAGAGGAACCGTCGTTATCAATAAAAGGAGATGTTGCTGCAACTCCAATACGGAAAGATTCTCGCGCAGAACCTTGAAAGAAGGCACTAATATCAAAATTTTTGTAGCCTAATGATAATCCAAAACCATATACAATTTCGGGTATTGTGGGATACCCTATCGGAACCATATCGGCTTCAGTAATTTGTCCGTCCCTGTTTACATCCCGATATTTTATATCTCCGGCTCCATATTCTCCGAAGTTTTGTTTGGGTGAGTTGGCAACCTCATAATCATCTACAAACAACCGTTCAGCAATATAGCCCCATTCCTGTTGTATTGAATAACCTACTTTCGATCGCCACTTTTCATCGTATTCAGGTTGTTCAAATACCTCATACTGATTGGTTGCATAGGTAAAATTAGCGCGTCCCTGGATCCATAAATTTCTTCCAAAATACTGTGAATAATCAAGAGAAATATCTACTCCCTGCCCGGATGCTTCACCAACATTCGCTCTAATTTCAGATGACAATCCTAAAGTACTCGGTATATAACTCCTGGTCATTAAAATGTTTTCTCTGTATTCATTAAAATATTCTGCCTGAATCTGAAGGACATCAAATAATCCAAGCTCCAGTGCAACATTTAGTTTTTTAGAGGTTTCCCAGGTAATGTCTTCATTTGCATAGCGAGTAACGGTAACACCGGTTCTGCTATATGAATAATCGGTACCAAAACTGGCTCCTTCTGCATTCATATTCACATTCGACAAGTAAAAGAACCTGTCTTCAGCACTACCTATTGCATCATTTCCAACCAGTCCATAACTACCTCTTAATCTCAGGTTGGAAACCACTTTTTTGTATGGTTCCCAAAATTTTTCATTGGATACACTCCATGCTAAACCTGCAGATGGGAAAAAGCCAAATCGTTGAGATGAATGAAAACGTTCCGACCCATTATAACCAAAGTTAAATTCTGCAAAATATCTGTTACTATATGAATATGTTGCACGCCCGGAAACACCTAAATTCCGATATGGCAATGACAATTGCAAACTACCGGAATTAGCTTTCAGGTTTTGACGCATAGTATAAACCAGCAGGCCACTTACTCCATGTTTTTCTTTAAATGTACGGTTATAGTTAAGAGCTGCTTCCATATAAAAAATTGAGCTTACTTCCTTTTGCCCTTCACTATACCCTAAATATTCTGTTCCCGTATCTTCATTTATTTGGAGTATGGAATATTCATTTGTTAATCTGTCATATCTGTCAACAGCATAATAAAATGGACTATATGATCGAGTTACACTGAAAAAAGATGAACGGTTAGTGTTCATTAAAGACCTAAAGGAAAGACCTTCAGTGATCATTGATAGATCCTGTTTTAATTCCAGCTGTGCCAACATATTAGATCGTGAATAATCCTTGTAACCTTTTACCAAATCGGCATATGGATTTATGTAATTACCTTCGTTATAATTTCCAAACATGATGTGCTTCACATAAGGATTTAATTCGGAAGGATAATATGCGGGGAATAATACGGGATTAGTCCTCATAACTTTTTGAAACATCCCTGTACCTCCATCAATAGGTCCGGTATAATCATCGAAATTACCATTTAAACGAATGACCAATTCTGTTGATTTGGTAATGTCAACATTTACATTTGACCTTAGATTGTATTTGGTCAGATTAATATTGCTATTGAAATTATTTCTGCTATCAACTTTTAAAACACCGTTATCCTTACTTACCGATCCTGCAACATAATATCTTGCAACTGAACCACCTCCGGATATATTCATATTATATCGTTGATTCATGGTATAATCTTCAAATAATTCCTCTCTCCAGTTAGTTGCCGGATATACATAAGGATTTATTCCCTGTTCAGTATAATCAATTTTTTGCTGCGAATAAGGCAACATCCCCAAGGGATCGCGGGTTAACACTGCCTCATTATGTAGTTTCATATACGTAATAGGATCTGCCAGTTCAACATTTTTTGTTGGCATTGAAATTGAATTCTCTACCCTAAAACTAACTTTTACTTTTCCTTCTACACCAGATTTCGTTGTAACCAATATTACACCATTTGCACCCCGGGCACCGTAAAGTGCGGTAGCAGTAGCATCCTTCATTATACTAAAGCTCGCAATATCATCAGGTTGTAATCTGGATAATTCAGTGGTTGTTACCTCCACATTATCAATCAAAATCAACGGATCAACTTTATATCCGAAGGATGTAACCCCTCGGATAAAAAACTCGGCATTATCTTCACCCGGCTCTCCACTTCGTTGATACGATATCATTCCTGAGACACGCCCGGCTAATGCTGAAGTTAAGTTACTACTTGGCACTTTCAATTCAGCAGGTTTAACGGTAGTTATGGCTCCTATTACCGATTCTTTCTTTTGTTTACCAAAAGCAACCACTGTAACATCTTCAAGTTCCTGTGATTTATCTTTTAATACAATATCTATCTTCGTTTGATCACCTACATCAACTATCTGGCTTTCCATACCAATAAATGAAAAAACCAACTTATTGTCTGAATCGACATTGGCGATTTCGAATTTCCCATCTATGTCTGTAATAACCCCGCGCGTTGATCCAAGAATAGTTATTGTAACACCAGGGAGTGGCTTTCCGTCAGTATCTTTAACTGTTCCCTTTACTTGATTATCTTGTGCAGCATCTTTCAAAGGTTCAGAAGGCTTAACGATTTCTGACTTTTTAATTACAACCGTTTGGTTAATTACTTCATATGTATAACCAATCGGAATAATGTATTTTTCAAGAAAATCCTCAATTCTAACATTTTTCACGTTAACATCAATCAAGTCTTGCCCCTGAAACAGGTCGGAACGATAAATAAATGAGAATTCACTTTGCTGTTCAAAAAGCTTTATAACTTCCTCAATCCTTGCATCTTTTACTTTTAACGAAAGTTTTGTACTCTGTGAATATACACTGGCATTTGTCTGGATAACGAAGAGTAACAAAAATAAACTGAGTAGTTTCATACGTAACAACAATCTATTGTATTGCCTAAGCGGCAAAACATTCCGTTTTTTTTTCATAAATTTGATTTGAGTTTTTAATAACGACATTAAACACTTTAAAGCGATGGGTATTGGTAGTACCTGTCGCTTTTTAATAAATAATCACATTTCTTTCATTTACTTTAAATTTCACTTCATTGGTATTTTCTATTATGGTTAATATATCTTCAAATTTGTCTGTCCGTTTTAGTTTTCCGGTAAAACGTAACTTTCGGGCAATATCAGTTTTAAAATCAAAATTGAAATCGAACCACCTGGAGAGTTTAACCATCATTTCTTCTAAAGTGGCATTATCAAACATGTAATCACCATCTCTCCACGCAATTACACTTCTAACATCTACCTGAGAAACGAAATATGACTTGTCCATTTTGTTAACCTCACACTGATATCCCGGTGTCAACAATACATCATCCTGATCCCCGCCCAAATTAACCTTTACAGAACCTTCTACCAGTGTGGTTGAGGTCTTATTCTCATCAGCATAAGCATTCACATTAAAAGTAGTACCAAGTACTTCGATTACCTGCCTTTCTATCTCAACTTTGAATGGTTTTTCCGGATTGTGTTCTACTTCGAAACAAGCTTCACCAATTAACTTAACTTTTCGTTCTTTGTCTCCAAATTGCAAGGGATATGTAATTGTAGTTTCCGAATTCAACCAAACTTTTGTACCATCTGAAAGCCTTAAGAAGAATTCTCCTCCCCTTGGAATTTTTATCGTATTATAACGGGATCTTAATCGCTCTAAATGAAATGAATCTGAACCAGGCTCAGTTTTGTAATCCAATTTATTACCCGAATTCAGAATAACAGCACCTTTTTCATTCAATTCCTGAGGATTCTCCTCATCCAGATAATGTCGCGACCCATCGGATAAAACGATAGTAGCTTTTGCTTTCCCGGGTTCTATTCTATCTGAACTTTCTGCAACCAGATGGTTTCTACTTATTTGGTGCAGAACGAATACAATCGACACAATACCAACAAAAACAGCTGCAACCTTGTAAGCCTTAATTATTTTAGGTTTGATAAAAATTAAAAAAGAAACTTTTCGTTTAGCCTTTGCTACATTAATATCTGCAGTTTTAATTTTTGGTCCGGTTTCAAAATAAGAATATGATTTTTCAGCATAGTCTTTTCTATCCTCTTCATCCCCAATCCAATCCAATAAGTTATCTGCTTCCTTCTCCGATAACTCTTGATTAACTTTTTTCCAAATAATACTTATGTCAAAAAAATCCTTCATCTAGCAGTAATGCATTTTTTAATACGACACGGGACTTTTAATGAGGTTGACAAAAAAATAGAATAACTATAAAATAAAATTGACATTTGTGATTTTCAATAGCCTTTCACGAACTTTTGATCTTGCCCTATTCAACTGCTTTTTGACAGTTCCTTCAGAGACCTTCAGTTCTTTTGCAATTTCTTTCAACTGCTTTCCTTCAAAATACTTTTGACAAAATATTTCAGCCATTTGTTTAGGTAAGGATTCAATAACAGCGTTAATTGAATCAAAAATGTCTGGATCGAAGATCACCTCATTATTGTCACTATTCACCAAAGATTCGATATATAAGATTTCGTATTTATCGCGTACTTTTAAATCACGAATACGGTTTAAACACAAATTTTTAATTGAAGTATAGAAATATGATTTAAGAGAAGTGTTTATATTTATTTTTTCAGCTCCAGTCCAAAAAGAAATAAAAAAGGACTGGACAATATCCTCACATGCAGGTTGATCATGTAAATAAATTTCCGAAAACTTAACTAATGCTGGATAATATTGTTCAAATAAAAGATTAAAAACATCCTTGTTTTTTTTCCTTATTTCATTTAGTAATATTTTTTCTTCTACCTGCATTTCATTTAACTATGACACGTAACTTTTATAAAGGTTGACAAAGAAAAAACAACTACTCCTAATTTGACATTTGTAATTTTCATTAGCTTTTCATGAAACATTGCTTTAGCCCTGTGCAACGGCCTTTTTACAAATCCTTCAGTAATACTAAATTATTTTACAGATATCGGAGAAATCATTTCTTCGGCAGAATTACACGGCATTTGCCAAACATTACCTTTTGAATCGCCAAAATAAAGCGACGATTTAGAAGGCTTTCTTCCATGACCATCGGCCCAGATGCCATAAAAATCCTCTCGCGCATTTATTACCCGTCTGAAGTAATTATGATTCTGCTCACTTTGATTGGTCATTTGTTTGATCTTTTCCCATGATTTTCCCTGGTCGGTACTAATCCACATTGCCATCTCTCCTCCCGGATTATATTGTTGCGGCCCCTGTTCTGTTGGACCAATAACTCTCCAGGTATCATCTTTTTCAATAAATATTGAACCGGTATCGTAATTATTATCAGAAGTGGTTACCTTCGAATTACTCCACTTTTTGTTATAACTGAAAACTTCCCAGGTTCGCGGGTTATTTTTCGGTCCGGATTCGTACCCTTTGCTTGAAACAACTAATATGACAGGATTCCCTTTCTTATCGAAATTGATATCCTTCATGTAACAATTAAGTCCTTCTGATTTAAAATCCTTTACTAAAGCCGGATTTTCTACCGTTGTAATAGGAAGCCCTACCTTTTGCCCGTCAGCATTGGTCCAGGTTTTACCGAAATCTTTTGTTTCGAGGTAATACAAATTCGTTCTCCAGTTTAATCCTTTTGGGGTGGGATGATAATTAAATGCCACAGAAATTTTCCCATCATGTTCAGCACTAACCTGATAATGCCCCATATCCACATGGGCAATCACCTTCCATTCTCCCCATTTTTCTCCATCAATGCTGGTGTTAAAACCAATAATTCGATTACCCCATCCATTATACTTGGTAAATAAGGCAATAAAGCCTTTACCTTTTACATGCCAAACCTGGAAATAAGAAAAATTATCAAACGGAACTTCTTTCCCATCAACGATTTCTGTTGGATGGAGCATCCTGAATTCTGAAATATCATAAGGTTTAACACTTTTGTTTATATACGAAGGCCGCCCTGTTCCATGTGCCGTAGAAAACACATAAATATACCCTTTATCATCTATTGATAACACCGGATTATCATGAGCATCAGTAGTATGTTTATCTAAAATGGTAGTCGGGTTAGCCACTTTCCCGTTTGAATGATCAAAATAAGAAACATTATGAAATAAGGTTGAATTCGTTTCATCAGTTCCTCCAAAACAAAAGAAGGTTTTATTCACCTTTTTTGAATAAATAGCAAGAGGACGGTGTTTGGCACAGTATGTGCCCATCCCTCCGCTGTATTTATATACATATTCATCATTCGATGGTTGATTCATATACCAGATACCCCTGAATCCATTGGCCTTGATGTTCATTAATTCCCCTTCACCGTAACGCGCATCCGGATGAACATCGGTTTGTGCATTTGTTCCGACGAAGAAAAATAAAAATGCCAAAAATATAATTGTAGATTTTAGTTGGTTATTCATGGTTATTTACATTTACAAAACTTTAAATAATAAAACTTACAGGAAGCAGCCACATGAGTGCAGCAACTTCCTGTAAATTAAAATTGAAGTTTACTCTTTAGCCCACCATATTTTTTTGGTATAAATAGTCACATTATTAATATCAGTTGGGGCATTCGAATTGGTTGCCAGTTCAGTATTCGGGTATGGCAAACGTTTCACAATACCGTCAGCGGTATTATACAAAGCAGGAATACCGGTACGCCTGTAATCGTTGAAAGCTTCTATAGGTTGTGTAATAAAAAACGAGAGGAATTTCTGCTTAATAATCATCTCCTGTGTAAGCTCTTCATCGCTGGTAAACACACTTCCCTGAGCTGTATAAGCAGCAATATCTTCTTCTGACAAACCAGCTCTGACACACGCAGCCTCAACAGCTTTTTTATAGGCGACATTGGCTTCCGATTTGTATCCAAGTCTAAAATTAGCTTCAGCTTCGATAAATTTCACCTCATCATAGGTAATGACAGCCAAAGGAGCTTCTTTATAAAGAACATTTTCTGTCGATATTCCGGAGTAAGTAGTATGTGTCTGATCGGTAATATTTTCTCCATTAGGTGCTGCAATAAACTCTCCGTTTATTTTTTTAAACCACAACTCAGCACGAGGATCATCATAACCTTCATCATTAAAGCTATTGATTACATCCAGCATGGTTACACTTAAAGCATAAGTATTTTGAGACTGCTCATATGATGCATAAGGGTTAGGATTTGAAGAACCATCGGTATAATCAGAAAAAATCATTCCTTCATCTACCGAAGTAAATGAATTAGCCAAAGCAGCCAATGCATCAGTTGCAGAACCGGTTGAATCAATATTACTCAGTCGGTTCAAATAACGGGCTTTTAGACCCCATGCAACTTTTTTCCACAAATCTTTGTCTCCTGATAATAGCAAATCATTATTTCCCGGATTCGAAATTTCATCTTTCTCAAAATCGGCAATAGCATTATCTAACATCGCTAATAAAGCATCATAAATATCTTCCTGTGAATCATAGTTTGGATTACGATTATCACTACCCTGTAGTGCTTCCGCATATGGTACATCGCCAAAAATATCAGTTAGTGTTCCCAATACAAAAGCATATATAACTTTGGCAATACCCACATGCATCCAATATTCTCCTTCTTCTCCCTTTTCAATAATATCCTTACAATCCATCAAAATACTATATGAATTATTCCATAAAGAAGTATTTGTATCTTCGGGCAGCATAGGATTCAAGTGAACATTACAAGAGTGTTCAACATAAGTAGTGATATATCTTGCTGAAATTCCTGAAAAAACATTATTCAACATGCCCGCTTCAATGTTAGGCAAAAGTAAATCAACGGATACATTCGTAGGGTTATTAGGATCTGTATCAATCTCGTCAAAAGTATCATTCGAACATGAAGACGACAAGACCGAAATGATAAATATCTGTATTATAATTCTATATATTTTCATTTTCAATAGTTTTATAGTTACCAATTAAAACTTAAGATTTAGTCCAAGTCCAAAACTTGATGTTTGTGGATAATCGGCATAGGTTTCTCCAATCGCATTTCCTGAGCCATCACTCATTTCCGGATCATAATAGGGCAATCCCGATTTAATGAGCCAAAGGTTACGACCAATAGCATAAACAGAAGCATTGCTTATATGTAATTTTTTCAAAAATCTGGCAGGTAAATCATAGCCCAACTTTACTTCCCGCAATCGGATAAATGAGGCATCGTAAACATTTGATTCACGAATTGGATCCAATACTGTTCTATAGTAATAATAACCTTTCTGAATAACAATGTCATTCTGATCTTCTACTATTAAATTCCCATTACTATCGTAGTGCCCTTTCATTGCATCCAGTACACAGTCTTCTTCTCTAAATTTAGTATCATGATGAGTTCCATACAGTTTAGCTAAACGACTATTTCCGGAAGCAATTTTTCCACCCTTCCTCCAATCAACCTGAGCATAAAGAGTGAGATTTTTATATTTAAATGTATTCATGAAACTTAACTCAAAGTCAGGATCTGCTTTCCCTAATTTTATATCACCGGTTGTAGAAAGAGGCATCCCGTACCGTGCGCTATTAGGATCAGATTCAACAACAATCTTTCCGGTTTCCGGATCCCGTGCGTATCCTGTTCCAAATAAAGTCGGATACAATTCTCCTGCACGAGCCTGGATACTCACACGACTTCCTCCCATATTCAGAGTTTCAATTCCTTCGGCAAGTTTTTCAACTTTGTTTACAAACGATGCAAAGTTTGTTGTTATGTCCCAACTAAATTTATCGGTCACAACGGGTTTAATTGTTAATACCATTTCATGTCCATGATTCAACATTACCCCGGCATTCCTCGTTTCAGATGTATAACCTGAAGAAGAAGATATTGGAACAGAAAATATCTGACCGTCAGACTTGGAATAATAATATGTGTAATCTAAATTGATTCTGTTATTCAAGAATCCCAATGTAGTTCCAAATTCTACCGACTTCGTATTTTCCGGTTTTAAATCAGTACTTTTTAAGCTATTGCTTAAGGTAAAAGCATTTATACCATTAAAAGGAAAGGAAAAATAAGAAGCACCTCCTGGTGAATAGGTAGTAACAGTCGAATAAATACTTCCTGCCTGCCCTACTTCGGCATAACTCATACGCACCTTTCCAAACGACAATATTTTTGGATTTATTTCCATAGCTTCAGTAAAAATGAAACCTAATCCCACTGAAGGGTAAAAAAACGAACGGTTTGCCCTTGGCATATTGGAAACCACATCATTACGCCCGGTAAGGGTTAAAAACAGCATATCATCATAGGCTAAATTCAAATTGCTGAAGAAAGCATAACTTCTTCTTCTGTTCTGATGTTGATCGGAGGTGATGCTGCCACAATTTGAAAGATTATGAAATCCTCCAATTGTAAAATCAGTTCCTACTGACTGGAGGTATCTATAATTATAATCATAATACTCATGCCCTACCATAAAATCGAGGTCCAGTTTATCGGCAACCTGTTTTTTTACAGAAGCCAAAAAAGTTGAGTTAATTGTTCTTCTCTTATTGAAGGTATTAGACATTTTTCCTCCGGAAGGAGGGTTAGTACGTCCTCCTGTAACACCCGATCCTAATTCATAAACATTTAAACCATCAATAGCAACTTCCTCTGCTCCTGCCCGATAATTAAAATTTAACCACGAGGTAGGATTATAGTCAAAATTAATGGCACCAATAAATGAAGAAGTTTCTGTTTTCATAACATTATGATTAACTCCCCAATAGATATTATCATGAGAACCACGGAAATTAATCTGTTGATATTCATTCCCATCTACATGAGTTGGCTTCCCCTTTAGATTATACGAAGGAGGCGTATCAAAAGCAGCATAAAATATACTTGAATTACCACCATTATTAGTTGTTCCATTGGTTGTATATGTTGAATAATTGACTAAGGTTCCAACTTTTATTTTGTCAGAAATCTGATAATCACCGGCCAGTTTTACTGATACCCTGCTAAGATCTGTATTGCTGACAATACCCTCTTGTCCTGCATAACCGATACCTATAGAATAATTTCCACGATCGAAATTATTGGCAATACTAATATTTGAGTTGAGTGTTCCTCCGGTATTGAAAAAGTCGCGGGCATTATCGTATGCTCTTGCTTCCTCCTGTTCGCCCAGCTGATTGGTGTAAGTACCCATTTCCGATATTTTGGGTCCCCAGGAGTATGCCGAATATGCATCGAAGGTATTAATTCCCTGAGCATATATTTTTTGGGTTTCAGGATAAACTGAAAGCCAATCAAAACTATAGTTGGTAGTTAAAGTTACAGTAGGTTTATTCCTTTCGTTATTTTTTCCTCTCTTGGTACTGACAAGTATTACACCGTTCGATGCTCTTAAACCATATAAAGCTGCGGCTGTAGCTCCTTTCAGAATACTGATGTCTTCTATCTCATTGGGATCAATATCTAATGCAATACTACCGTCGACCGGAAATCCGTCAACAACATATAGAGGATCATTTCCTCCATTAATAGAATTACTTCCTCTTATAGTTACTTTTGGAGTAGATCCGGGAGAACCGTTTACCTGGCGGATAGTTACACCGGCAACCTTTCCCTGCAAGCCTTTGGTTAAATCACTGTTACCGGTAGCCGATAATTGATCTCCGTCAATCCCCTGAATCGAATAACTTAACTGTTTTTTTTCACGGTTAATACCAAATGCCGTTACTATAACTTCATCAACCCCGACAGTTTCTTCTTCCAGGGTTATATTAATGTTGGTTTTTCCTGCTAATGTAATTTCTTGTGTCTTCATCCCTACGAATGAAAATACGAGCATATCATCTTCTGACATATTTGCATTTAATGAATATTCTCCATCAGCATTGGTTATTGTTCCTTGAGTTGTACCTTTTATCATTACCGCTACACCAGGTAACGGTTCTCCGTTTTTATCGGTTACTTTCCCCGAAACCGACTTTTTCTGTAATGAATCGAACCGGTTGCTTCTTCCTGACGTTCTCGAAAGTACAATCTGTTTATTGTTAATAGTGTAGGTAACTCCTTTATCCTTAAATAAAATATCCAACACCTCAATAACAGTTTTATTGGTTAAATCGAGAGTCACTACTTCATCCAAATCAACAACTTTATTGTTGTAAAAAAGAAAAAAGTCGCTTTCCCGTTCAATAAGTTGAAGAACTTCTGAAACGGTTTTGTTTTCAACTTTAACGTTTATCTTCCCACTTTGCGCGAAATTGCTTATCGCCAAAGATTGAAGGCTTGTTAAAACAACAAGAAAAATACTAAGTCTCATAACCTTTACAATTTTTCTGACACAGCTAAACAAATAGCTGTAATCCTTTAAGAACCATTTTTTTTTCATAAATTTGGATTTTACTGGATTAATTATTTTGATATGATTAATTCTTACAAAGGACGGTGCGTCACCACTGTCCTTTGTTTTTTATTTAGCCCATATATATACTTTTCTATCTTTTATACTTGTTTTCACCGATGTGGATAATTCAATCATTTGCAACACTTCGCCAAGAGTTTCGTCCTGAATAGTTGCGGTATATTTTATATCCGTATTTTGCAAGGAATTCTCCAAATCAATAGAACAGTTAAACCAGCGTTCCAATGCTTTTGCAACTTCAGGTAGTGAAGAGTCACGGAGAATAAGGCGACCATCTTTCCAGGATGTACTTAATCTTGTATCTACTTCCTCAATATTTAGTTTTTTGGTCTTCGTATTTAGCGTAGCCTGTTGTCCGGGTTCCATTTTTGCCACCTCTCTACCCTGTGAATCCAATATGGCAATACTGCCTTCTTCAAGGGTAGAAATGATTTTTCCATCATTTAAGTAATTGGAAACGTCAAATGACGTTCCCAATACTTTTATGTTTAGTTGGTTGGCTTCAACAATAAATGGTCGTTCTTTATTATGTGCAACCATAAAATAACCTTGTCCTGTGAGTTTTACATTTCGCTGCTTTTGCCGATTCATATCTACCGGGTATTCTAACGAACTCCCTGAATTTAACCATACCCGGGTTTGGTCGGGTAAGGTAAATTGCACACGCGAGCCGGGATTGGCAACCACTTGTTGCATAACTATTTTAGCAGGGGCGTTCTGAAAATACTTTTGAGAGAAAAGAAATCCGGTATAAACCAGTAGAGGTATAAATAAAACAGCCGCAATCCGAATAAGTGTAGTCTGCCAGCTGATTCTGTGTATTTTTTCTTTTTGCTCTTGTTCTAATTCTTCTTCATGAATTACAGCCCACAACTTCATTTTTACATTTTCAAGGGAAACTTCATCGTACAAGCCGATATTATCCAGATTATTCCAGTGTTGATGCATTAAACTTTCGAGTTGCTCATCTTTAAATGAATTCCCAATAAACTTACGCAGTTCTTCCTTTTCCTTTTCCAACAAGTCATCTGTCAGCAACTTATTAAGAAGTGTTTTAATATTCGTATTATTGAGTGAATTCATTTTTGATTGAATTTTGGTGTAATTTGTTAGGTATACACACAAAAAAGAATCAACCCCTATTGGATATTAAAAATTTTATAAAAAAAGTTCAAAAAAGATAATCCCGGAGAAACCAAGATTGCGCAAACTACGCTTTATATCGGCAAAAGCCGAGGTCATCTGATTTTCAACCGTTTTCACAGAAATTCCCATTTTTATTGCAATTTCAGCATTGGTAAGGTTTTTCTCACGGCTTAAAATAAAAATCTCCTTGCGTCTTGGTGGAAGGGTTTCGATGGATTTTTGATAAGCACTTTGAAGCTCGTTGAAATCAATTTCTTCATCGAGCAAAACATTCCTGCCGGGATGAAGTTTGGCATAGTTTAGATATGCCTGTTCATACTTTTCCTTTCGAATGGTGTTGAGGATAGCATTCTTGGCAATGGTAAACAGAAATGATTCGAAAGAGGCGGTTGGGTCCAGCTCCGCCCTCGATTTCCAAATTTTCAAAAACACCTCCTGCACGATCTCTTCTGCTTCCTGTTTATCTTTTAAATAACTAAGAGAAAAATGATAAATTTTCTGACTGTATTTTTCGAATAAGACCTGAAAAGCAAAGGGCGAACTTTTTTTGAGTTGCAGGATAAAATCTCCTGTATTATTTAAGTTTTGTTCAGCCATCAGGTTGATTCGTTTTGACAAGTGTCTGCAAATAAACTTAAAAATGGGGAGAAAGACAATAGTAATCCCACGCCTTTGCATTAGTAGTAATTTAATAAATGCCCAATTAGAATACAAAACCCTAATTAACAGACAAAAATATTGTGTCTTTAGATAACTTATAAAATATACAAACGTATATCAGCTATGTGTCAAAAATCAAAAGGTAATATATCACAATTCCATAATAAAATTTAAATATTCCAAACATTTCATTAATAAAAAAGGAGGTATATTATGCGCAAAGTGAAACAAAGTAACAGCTTCTTAGCCCATGTTATAGGCTTATTTGTATTATTTATGTTTTTTGCTGGCTGTAACAATCAAAAGAATAAAGATGCAGATTTGTCAAAGACCGTCGAAGAAGAGAACAAGGCTTTCCTTTTAGCCTTTACAGAGGATTTCTTTAACAAACAAAACATTGCTGTTTTCGAAAAGTATTATTCCACAAATTGCATCGTACACTTTACTAGTGGAGATCAGAATTTTGAGCAGTATAAAGTATCCGTTCAGGGATTCTTTGCCGCGTTGCCTGATTTACACATCACAACAGAAGACCTTATTGCTGAAGGAGAAAAGGTTGCAAAATTATGGTCAGGGACGGGCACACATAAAGCTGAATTATTTGGGATTCCAGCCACCGAAAAAAAAATCGTATTAAAGGGGATTGAAATATTCCGAATTGAAGATGGAAAGATTGTGGAGGTTTGGGTAAGCTGGGATGTTTATGGCATAATGCAGCAACTCGGTGCCTTTTCTCCTAAAGAAGGATAAAATTATTTATATAATATATCCAACAAACTAAATGAATTAAAGTAAATGCTTCACTGCTTCATTAAATTGTTTATTCTTTTAAAAGTCCCAGTTATTTTGGGTTACAGAGATGCCTAAATTCTGGTAATTTCGCTTACTATCTAAGTTTACTTGCAAAACATTAAAGAGTTCTTGCCATTAGCAAAGGGTTTAGTAACACACTACTTAAATTGATGTATTCATGATGTAAATACAGTTTACATCTTGGTTTAATTGTTATGTAAAGAGAAGAATAAAAAAAAATATATAAAAGAAAAAAGGCACTCACAAAAAACTGTAAGTACCTCTCTACCAACGTGAACCTGAAGGGACTCGAACCCCTAACCTCCTGATCCGTAGTCAGGTGCTCTATCCAATTAAGCTACAGGTCCAGAACGTATTTGCTTTAAAAGCGGTGCAAATATAACGCTTATTTGTATAAATACAAGTCCACGAAAGAATTTTATTGAAATTTATTACAAATCGTTTTCGCCTTCATTTCGGCCAAAATATACAGCTACCTAACAATCAAACTTCTACGAGTATTTCTCCATTTTGTCTTCAATGGCTACATCGTTTTCAAAGTTAACCTGAAGTTTCATATTGGTGATCATACGTTGTGTACCGGCATCGTCACAGGCTGCATGAATGCTCTCCAATAAAGCAGGCAATTCGTTAAATGCACATTCAACAACAGTTTCGAAAGGACAAACCTGGTAACGGTAACCCGATTTCTGAATGGTTTCTATCGCTTTATCAACTAACTCGTACTTCACTTTCCCATCGGCTTCAGGCAAAACCTGGATGGCCACGTTTATTTTATTCGTCTTCCAACTCATCGAGATTCTTATTTTGTTTTTGGTGTATTAATTGCATGATTTCGGCGCGCGATAAAACTTTAACATTCGTAATAATCATATCTTGCTGCAAAAATCCGCCGTATTGATTACATTCATCTATTACATTCTGAAAAACCGATTTGATATCGGCAGTAAGGGGTAACATTACAAGTGCAGAAGAAAATCCTTCCATAAAATCCATCGATTCGAATTCTCCGTCATGGTTCTTTAATTCAAAAATTAACTCGTCTTTCAGCAATTTTTGTTGGGTAGCGCTCAGAAGCTCATTTTTTTCTACGCTTAAAAAAACGACGAAGTATCGTAATTTTTGTCCTTTTCCTCCAAGCCCGGTCGATATAAAAACCTGCTCTTCGTCGAGTAACGAGCTATGCATCAACATCCGGCTTTCCTGAAGCGCAAGAATTCCCCATGACTTTAATTCTCCATCAGTCTCTTCAACAAATTTTTCGAGGGTTCGGTAAGCTTTCACATCGTCGTAAACCGCAATGGCAGCAAGAATTTCCTTTTTGCGCTCATCATCTAGTTCCGGATCAAATAACTGTTCTCGTTCTTCAAAACTTTTTTCAGCAATATCCTCTCCCCTGATCTTTTTTGTGAACTCAAAATATTTCATTTGCACTTCAACATCAATTCGCTCCTCCAGTATTCTAAAATTCTGAGGTAAATCTTCCAGTGCTTTCTGAATATTTTGATAAAATTTATCTTCCTCCATCTTCTCCATTTAAACGAACAAAAATAACTACTTGTTATAAGTATGTAAAGAACATTTGAATTTTATTTCCACTGAGTATAATTTAGATATATTTGTACGCTTATTTTTATTTAATTTGAATTCAAATTAATTCTTGAGGGGCAGGTGAAGTTAAGTGAGGTAAAACATAACGAATCGGTAATCATTACAAAAGTACTTGGACACGGTTCTTTTCGTAAGCGTATTGCAGAAATGGGTTTTATCAGGGGAAAAGAAGTTAAGGTAATTAAAACAGCCCCTTTTAAAGGTCCTACTGAGTTTAAAATTCTAAACTATAATGTTTCTCTTCGCAAGTCGGAAGCTGACCTGATTGAAGTTGTTCCCATCGATGAATTCGATATCTCCCAAAACGGACAGTACGAAGGTATAATCGACCGCAATATTGATTTGGTTAACCAATCGGAGCGAACCAAAACCATTAATGTTGCACTGGTAGGAAACCCAAACTGCGGCAAAACTACCTTATTTAATTTCCTTTCCGGTTCGAAAGAAAAGGTGGGTAATTATTCCGGGGTTACGGTTGACATTATTAAAGCCACATTTAAAGCTAAAGGGTATAAATTTAATTTTTATGACCTGCCGGGAACCTATAGTTTAACTACTTATTCGAAGGAAGAAATATTTGTAAGAAAGTTCATTTACGAACAAACACCGGATATTGTAATTAACGTAATCGATTCAACCAATCTCGAACGCAGCCTTTTTCTTACTACCCAGTTAATCGACATGGACTTGCGCATTGTCATGGCCTTAAACATGTTCGACGAACTGGAGAAAAAGAACCTTTTTCTCGATAAAGACGAACTGGCTAAATTGATTGGAATACCAATTATCCCAACAACCAGTTGCAAAGGAATTGGACTGAATAAAATAATCGATAAGGTAATTGAGGTTTTCGAAGGGAAAGATACTTTCTCACGGCACATCCATATCAATTACGGAAAAGAACTCGAAAAATCGATAAAAACTGTCAGAGAACAAGTAAAAGCCTTTAAGCCGATAACCGATAAAATATCGTCGCGTTTTTTGGCCATTAAGCTGCTTGAAAAAGACAACCAGGTAGTTGAACTACTGTCTGATTATTCGAATTTTGCTGAAATTAAGGAGGCTACCAGGAGAGAAATCAAAAAGATTGAATTGCTTGAGAACGAAGACAGCGAAACTGTAATTACCAACTCGAAATACAGTTTTATTTCGGGGGCATTAAAAGAAACCTATAAAAGCAAGGTAATTGAACAGACTACACCGTCAGAAAAAATAGATAAAATACTAACCCACCGTTATTTAGGGTTCCCTATTTTTTCGTTCTTACTTTTCGCCATGTTCTTTGCTACCTTTAAGCTGGGTGCCTACCCCATGGAATGGATTGATCTGGGTGTAACAGCTTTGGCAAATCTAGCCTCACGTATTTTGCCCGAAGGCATGCTCACTGATTTGCTCACCGACGGAATAATAAGCGGCGCAGGAAGTGTGCTCGTTTTTCTGCCCAACATTCTAATCCTGTTTCTTTTTATTTCCTTGCTCGAAGGATCGGGTTATATGGCAAGGGTAGCTTTTATTATGGATAAAATAATGCACCGTTTCGGGCTGCACGGCCGTTCGTTTATTCCAATGATTATGGGATTCGGATGTAATGTGCCGGCCATTCTGGCCACACGATCGATGCGAAACAGGGGAGACCGGATTTTAACCATGCTTATTATTCCTTTTATGTCGTGCAGTGCGCGATTACCTGTTTATATTCTAATAATATCAGCTTTCTTCAAAAGGCATCATGCACTCATACTAATTGGGATTTATGCCACAGGCGTAATATTTGCCTTTTTAACCGCTCAGATACTGAATAAAACAGTCTTTAAAAACAAGGAAACTCCCTTTGTAATGGAACTTCCTACCTACCGGCTCCCTACTTTCAGAAATGTGATATACCACATGTGGGATAAAACACAACATTACCTGAAAAAGATCGGGACTGTTATTCTACTCGGTGTGATTATTATTTGGGCACTGGAATATTTTCCACGTTCAACAAAAAATTCTGTAGTATTTGAACAGCAATACACAACGATTGAGCAGAATATCAATTTGTCGGTACAAGATAAAGAGTCTCAGTTAGAAACCATCATTCAGAAACGGGAAGCCGATCGACTTACCCATTCATACCTGGGACGAATGGGGAAATTTATTCAACCGGTTTTAAGCCCACTGGGGTTCGACTGGAAAATGAGTATTGCACTGGTTGCCGGATTACCGGCGAAAGAAATTGTTGTTAGTACCATGGGCGTACTTTATCAAACTTCAAACGACGAAACAACAGTTAATCTGCAGGAAAAGCTACAAAACGAGAAATACCAGTTTGGAAAAAGAAAAGGGGAAAAAGTATTCACTACTCCTGCTGCTTTAGCCTTTCTCATTTTTATTCTCATCTATTTTCCGTGTATTGGAGTAGTTGCTACCATTAAAAATGAATCTGGCTCTTGGAAGTGGGCTCTCTTTGCCATTCTTTACACCACCTCGCTTGCGTGGTTTGCAGCTTTCGTTGTATTTAACATTGGTAATTTAATCATGTAGTTATGTTCCAGGAAATAATAACATATATGATTATCGGTTCGGCTGCAACACTAACCATTATAAAAATTGCCAACCGGTTTAAACGTAAAAAACCGAATAAACAAAATGCTCCAAAGGGAGCAGTAAATTCGGGGCATAATTGTTCAAGCTGTTCGGCAGAATGCGCTCTCAGAGATTTGCCTCAGAAAAAAATAAAACTGAACACAGATCTTTGCAAAAAGGTAGAAATAAAATCAAAGAGTTTTTAAGCCTGCGATTGTTCCCATCGGATTCTCAGCATTAAAAACAAAGCTACCGGCAACAAGTACATTGGCACCTGCTTCATAAAGATTTTTACCTGTTTCAAAATTAACGCCACCATCAATTTCAATCAGGCAATCGGTTCCGGCATCATCGATCATCTTTCTGAGTTTTTTTACCTTATCGTAAGTGCGCTCAATAAATTTCTGTCCTCCAAAGCCCGGATTTACCGACATTAATAAAACCATATCCAGTTCAGAAATAATGTCTTCGAGCACTGCTACCGGAGTATGAGGATTCAAACTTACAGAAGCTTTGGCTCCATACGACTTTATCAACTGAACAGTTCGATGCAAATGTTTGCAGGCCTCATAATGAACCGTAAGAATGGTAGCACCCGCTTTAACAAATGCTTCAACGAACTTATCTGGCTCAACAATCATAAGATGCACATCAAGAGGTTTTTCAGCAATCCGGTTTACATGTTCGATTACCGGTAAGCCAAAAGAAATGTTCGGAACAAATACACCATCCATCACATCAAAGTGAATCCAATCAGCCTCACTTTTATTGATCATTTCGATGTCTTTTCCTAAATTATTAAAGTCAGCTGATAAGATTGAGGGTGCTATAAGTCGCTTCATAGTGATTTTATTGTCCGAGATAAGATTTTAACAACCTGTTTCTGTATTGGTTTTTTAATTTTTTGATCGCTTTTTCTTTAATCTGACGAACCCTTTCACGCGTTAATCCAAATTCATCGCCAATTTCTTCCAATGTGTGTGGCTGATAACCTCTTAACCCGAAATAAAAACGTAATATTTCGGCTTCTCTGTCTCCCAGTGTCGCCAACGAACGTTCTATCTCCTGGCGTAATGAACCATCCATTAAATCTTCATCAGGACGTGGCGAATCATCATTCAGCAAAACATCATACATATTATTGCCTTCTTCATCACGCAACGGAGCATCCATAGATACATGAATATTCGAAAAATTCATCGAATCTTCTATCAGTTCCGGCTTCGATTCCATCAGGTCAGCAACCTCATCAACAGTTGGTTCGCGCTGAAACTCCTGTTCGAGCTTGCTAAAAGCTTTATTGATTTTGTTGATTGAACCAATTTTATTAAGAGGCAGACGTACGATTCTCGCCTGTTCGGCCAATGCCTGCAAAATTGATTGACGGATCCACCAAACTGCATAAGAAATAAATTTAAACCCGCGGGTTTCATCAAAACGTTCAGCGGCTTTTATCAACCCCAAATTACCTTCATTAATTAAATCAGGCAAGCTAAGTCCCTGATTTTGATACTGTTTAGAAACAGATACCACAAATCTAAGATTCGCTTTAATCAGGGTTTCAAGGGCTTCTCTGTCGCCTTTTTTGATGCGTTTGGCCAGTTCGACTTCTTTATCTGCAGACAACAACTCCACCTTCCCAATTTCATGCAAGTACTTATCCAGCGAGAGGGTGTCGCGGTTAGTTACCTGCTTTGTAATCTTAAGTTGTCTCATATTTTGATATTGTTAACATTAATCCCGAAGAAATGTTTATTATAAAATTCCTTCTGCCTTACAAAAGTAACACTCTATTCCATAAAAAAAAGTTGAATTAATTTTCTGTACAGATATTTAAAGTTAATCACAACTTATATTCACAACAAACTAAATATTTCAACTATTTTATTAAAAAATTCTTAAAACCTTCGTAATCTTTACCTAACGATATGCTCTTCTTTTCGCCACGCATAAATGTTGCAAGCTTATCAGGAAGCGGCACATTACCCTTTCCGATTACACCTTCAACGGTTTCTGTAAATTTAGCAGGATGGGCTGTTTCAAGAAATACTCCAACCTGATTTTCTTCCAAAAGTTCTTCCAACGATTTATAACCACAGGCACCGTGGGGGTCGCATAAATAACCTGTCTGGTCATAAACGTTTCTAATCACTTCCCTGATTTGATTATCAGAATACCTGCATCCGGTAATTCGATCTGCTACCTTCGAATACGAGTGCTGATACAAATCAAGAATTCTTGCAAAATTGCTTGGAGCACCCACATCCATTGCATTGGCTATTGTTTCTACTGACGGACGAGGCTTATATCCTCCTGTTTTCAGGTATTCATAAACCACATCGTTTTCGTTATTGGCGGCGATAAAACGGACAACTGGCAGCCCCATTTCAGCAGCAATTAATCCCGCTGTTAGATTGCCAAAATTACCGCTGGGAACCGACACAACCAGTTCTTTGCCTTCCAGTACACCGCTTTCTTTCAGTCGGGCATAAGCATTAAAATAATAAAAAGCCTGTGGTAGGAAACGGGCAACATTAATTGAATTTGCCGAGGTCAACACCAACTTATTATTCAGCTCTTCATCCAAAAAGGCCTTTTTAACCAAATGCTGACAATCGTCAAAAGTTCCTTCTACTTCAAGGGCAGTAATATTTTTACCCAGCGTAGTAAACTGCGCCTCCTGAATATCGCTAACTTTATTTTTGGGATAAAGCACATAAACATGAATGCCTTCAACTCCTAAAAAGCCATTGGCTACAGCACTTCCGGTATCACCCGACGTGGCAACAAGAACATTTACGAGTTCTTCGTTTTTCCCCAGAAAATACTGGAGCAAACGGGCCATAAAACGAGCTCCAACATCTTTAAATGCCAGAGTTGGCCCATGAAAAAGCTCAAGAGAATAGATTGATTCTTTTACCTGAACTACCGGACAATCAAACTGCAAAGTATCGTAGACGATATCTTTAAGTTTATTCTCCTCTATATCTTCGCCAAAAAACTTCTTTGCTACCTCAAACGCAATTTCCTGAAACGACAAATGATGTATATTCTCAAAAAATTCAGATTCGAACTTTTCAATTCTTTCCGGCATAAACAAGCCATTGTCAGCTGCCAATCCCTTTACAACCGCTTCTTTTAACGAAACGTCAGGGGTTTCTTTATTTGTACTGTAGTATTTCATTATTAGGAGACAAATGTATTATTTTACTGATTAGAACAATAGCTAAACATGTAAAAAACATGACATATATCACAAAATTAACAGGTTCTAAACTAATTTCAGGAAATGAAATTCCCAAACTTAATGACCAAGGTTACTTCTCCAAAAACTGTTTTATAAACTCGTTTCCATGTAAAGTTCCCAATATGCCATTCTTTGTATCAAACTCGTCGTATACTTCAACCAGATCGGGTTTAATACCGGGTTTGTAAATTGAAAATGGCACAGCATCGCGTGTATGTGTTTTTAATGCACATGGCGTTGGATGATCAGGTAAAATAGCAATGGCCACATCTTCGTCCATTTTCGCTGTTTCTTCCAAGATATATTTTACTACCCTTTGGTCGAGGTATTCAATGGTTTTTGTTTTTAATTCAACGTCGCCTTCGTGTCCGGCTTCATCACTGGCTTCAATGTGCAGATAAACCAAGTCGTTCTCTTTTAAAGCATCAACAGCTGCTTTGGTTTTCCCTTCGTAATTGGTGTTATACAAGCCGGTTGCACCTTCCACGTGAATAACCTGCATTCCAGCATAAACGCCAATTCCATGAATCAGATCAACTGCAGAAATAACGGCCGATTTCTCAATCCCGTACATTTCATTTAATGTTGGCATGGCCGGTTTATAACCCGGCGACCAGGGCCAAATACTGTTTCCGGGATCTTTCCCTGCTTCTTTTCTTTTTACGTTGACAGGATGGTTTTCGAGTAATTCCTGGGACTTCAAAATAAGTCCTGTTACCAAATCACAGGTACTTTTGGCTTCTTCTGTTTTTGTTTTCGGCAAAACCTCTGTGAAAGGCGTACCCGGAACATCGTGTGGCGGTGTACAATGAAAGTCTTTCACACCATCCTTTATTACCATTAAATGCCGATAAGACACTCCCGGATAAAATTTCACCTTTTCATTCCCGAGTTTATCATCCAGAAAACTGATGAGCTCTGCAGCTTCCTCATTCGAAATATGACCTGCTGAATGATTTTTAATTTTTTCATCCTCAATACAAATCAGGTTGCAGCGCAATCCCAGATCTCCGGGTTGCAATTCTATTCCCATGCTGGCAGCTTCGAGTACTCCCCTGCCCTCAAACACCTTCTCCACATCGTATCCCAGAACAGCCATATTAGCAATTTCGCTACCGGGATGCATACTTTCAGGAACAGTTTTAAACAAACCCGATTGTCCGTTTTTTGCCAGCCAATCGATATGAGGCTTGTCAGCCATTTGTAATGGCGTTTTCCCGCCGTATTCTGCAAGAGGTTCATCCGACATTCCGTCGCCTAATATTATTATGTATTTCATGTTGTTTGCTTTTAGTTAATCAAAAATTATGGGCTTTTCATTTTCTTTCAGCTCTTCGCTCTCTATTCTCTGCCCATTACTTTCTATATATTCGATACTTTAATTAAATCGGCAAAAACACCGGCGGCAGTTACTGAAGCTCCTGCACCGTAACCTTTAATCAGCATCGGAAACTCGTGATATCTTTCGGTTGTGTACATCACCAGGTTGTTACTTCCTTCCAAATCGTAAAACGGATGGGTCGAATCAACTTCCTGCAAACCAGCTTCGGCTTTTCCATTCTCAAACTGAGCTACAAAACGCCATTTTTTGTTCTCCGCCTCCAGTATTTTACGTTTTTCTTCAAACCCGGCATCAAGGGCAGGTACCCCTTCCCAGAACTCTTCCAGGCTTCCGTCAAATAACGAATCAGGAACAAAACGATTAATATTAATATCGTCCATTTCAATCCTGTATCCCGATTCACGTGCCAGTATTAATATCTTCCGGGCCACATCCACACCACTTAGATCAACCCTTGGATCGGGTTCCGAATAGCCTTCTTCTTTAGCCATCCTGATGGTTTTACTCAAAGGAATTTCTTCTGAAATGGTATTAAAAATATAATTGAGTGTTCCTGAAAGAACTGCTTCTATTTTTAAAATTTTATCGCCTGAATTTACCAGATCGTTTAGTGTATTGATAATTGGCAATCCTGCACCAACATTGGTTTCAAATAAAAACTTAACACCCTTGTTTTTTGCGACCTTTTTAAGCATGGCATAATTCTCGTACTCAGAAGAAGCCGCCACTTTATTGGCTGTAACGATTGAAATGTTTGAGCTTAAAATGTCTTTATAAAGAGCAGCCACAGCGTCTGAAGCGGTACAATCAATAAATACAGAGTTGTAAATGTTCATGTCTTTCATGCCTTCAACAAATCCCTGCAACGAAGATTTCTTTTCTGATGCATCGAGTTGATCTTTGAATCCGGCAATATCAATTCCATCACGCTCAAAAATCATTTTTTTTGAGTTGGCAACACCGGTTAATTTTAATCGCAAGTGTTTTTCCTTCAGCAACCTTTCCTGCTGTTGTTTTATCTGATCGAGCAGGTTTCCTCCCACTGTTCCAATTCCCATCAGGAATATATTCAGTTCCACATTCTCGGAAAGGAAAAACGATTCGTGGATTGTATTTAATGTTTTTCGCAGGTCTTCCGTTTTTACGACCCACGAAATATTTAATTCTGAAGCTCCCTGGGCAATGGCAATAACATTCACACCACTTTTTCCCATGGTCGAGAACAGTTTTCCGGCAATACCTGTGGTATGTTTCATGTTTTCACCCACAATGGCGACAACAGAAACGTCGTTTTCCATTTCAATCTTATTCACCTGCCCGCTTGCAATCTCTTTTTCGAATTCCTCGCGAATAGCAGACTCCGCCAGTTCAAGTGCCTTTTCCTCAATGGCAACACTGATTGAATTTTCTGATGAAGCCTGAGAAATGAGAATAACATTTACATTTTGTTTTGCCAGGGCAGTAAACAAACGCATGGAAATGCCGGTAACTCCAACCATTCCAATCCCCTGCAAAGTTACCAGTGTAATATCAGAAATAGAAGAGATACCTTTAATTGGTCGGTCGAATCCGTTTTTCACCCCCTTAACAATCAAGGTTCCCGGGTTTTCAGGTTCAAAAGTGTTCTTTATCTGAATAGGAATACCTTTCTGATAAACAGGCAAAATAGTTGGCGGATAAATAACTTTTGCACCAAAATGTGACAATTCCATGGCTTCGGAATAAGTCAACTCAGGAATAGTATATGCTTTTCTGATCACTCTTGGATCGGCAGTCATAAAACCATTCACATCTGTCCATATTTCAAGAATACTTGCTTCGAGGGCCGCTGCAATAATTGCTGCAGTATAATCGGAACCACCGCGACCCAAGGTTGTAAATTCGCCCTTACTGTTTTTGGAAATAAAACCGGGAACCACAACGCTGCCTTTTAAATTACCGAAGGTTTCAATAATCCTCCGGTTCGTTATGTCAAAGTCAACACTTGCTTTTCCGAAATTGCTGTCGGTTTGAATAAATTCAGCAGCATCCTTTCTTTCACAACCAATATAATTTGCAACAATGTGTGATGATACGCGTTCTCCAATACCGGCAATTCTATCAAGCGTTTTAGCCGTTAATTCGCCAACCAGGGTTATTCCTGTTAAAATCTGTTCCAGTTCATCAAGAAGTTCTTCTACAATATATTTTAATGCGCCTGAACCGTTAAAAAGTTCGGACATGGTTTCCTCATGCTTTTTACGGATTTCCGTAAGTTCCGTATGAAAGTCATCGGTACCAGTGGCAGCTTTGCGAGCTGCCGTAAGAATTTTATCGGTTATTCCGCCAAGGGCAGATACGATTATAATTACATCTTCTTCCTGGTTAAGGACAATGTCTTTTACGCGTTTAATGTTTGCGGCAGAACCTACGGATGTTCCGCCAAACTTTAAGACTTTCATACAATTAATTTTTGTTTTTTGTTATGGAGAGAAACTTCCTGCCTCTCCCTTGTTTCTATTTTTTATATAAAAAAACCGGATGAATCGACAGAAGCAATTCATCCGGTACATTCTGTCTATATTCGTTTTATTTATTCTGTTGTTGTTGTGGTGGTGGTTCCTGTAATTGCTTCAATAATTTTCGTTTCCAGCTCTTGTGCCAGTTCCGGATTATCAAGAATTAAGTTACGCACAGTTTCGCGACCTTGCCCAAGTTTAGTATCTCCATAGCTAAACCACGAACCACTCTTTTTAATAATATTAAACTGAACACCCAAATCGATAATTTCTCCCGACTTGGAAATTCCTTCGCCATACATAATATCGAACTCTGCTTTGCGGAAAGGAGGTGCCACTTTATTTTTCACCACTTTAACACGAACGTGGTTTCCGTTCACCTCTTCACCGTCTTTTATCTGACCAATTCTACGTATATCCAAACGAACCGATGCATAAAATTTAAGTGCGTTACCACCGGTTGTAGTTTCAGGGTTGCCGAACATCACACCAATTTTCTCGCGTAACTGATTAATGAAAATGCAACATGTTTTAGTTTTATTGATATTGGCAGTAAGTTTACGTAAAGCCTGCGACATTAAACGAGCCTGTAATCCCATTTTTGAGTCACCCATTTCTCCTTCAAGCTCAGCTTTAGGAGTAAGTGCTGCAACCGAGTCGATCACCACGATATCAAGAGCTCCTGAGCGAATTAAATTATCAGCAATTTCAAGTGCCTGCTCACCGTTGTCGGGTTGCGAAATCAAAAGTTCATCAATATCAACACCAAGTTTTCTGGCGTAATATGGATCAAACGCGTGTTCTGCATCGATAATGGCCGCAATACCTCCGGCTTTTTGTGCTTCTGCAACAGCGTGGATGGCAAGGGTTGTTTTTCCCGATGATTCAGGTCCGTAAATTTCAACAATACGTCCTTTGGGAAATCCGCCTACTCCAAGAGCAACATCTAAAGCAATGGAACCCGACGAGATGGAAGGAATATTCTCATCTGCCTGATCGCCCATTCGCATAATAGAGCCTTTTCCGTAGCTCTTTTCAATTTTATCCATTGTAAGCTGAAGTGCTTTCAGCTTTTCCTTGTTCATCTCGCTTCTTTCTTCTTTTGTCATGTTCAGTAAAGGTTCAAATATTTAAAGCTTCAATAATCTGATTTGTGTGATCCTTTGTATTTACTTTCTCAAAAATTTCTGTTATTACTCCGTTTTCATCAATAAGAAAGGTTTTGCGTAAAACGCCCATGTATTCTTTTCCATACATCTTTTTTAACCCCCATGCGCCGTAGGCCTGCAAAATCTCTTTTTCGGTGTCGGCAATCAAATCAAATTTGAAACCGAATTTTTCGATAAATTTCTGATGCGACTGTTGGCTGTCGGGACTTACTCCCAAAACCTCGAAACCTTTGTCGAGCCAACTGTTATAATTGTCGTTTAAATTACACGATTCTGCTGTACATCCCGGAGTATTGTCTTTCGGATAAAAATAAAGAATCAGTTTTTTGCCTTCAAAATCTTTAAGGCTAATTTTATCTCCATTCTGATTTTCACCCTCAAATACGGGTGCTTTCATTCCAACTTTTAAATTTTCCATGTTCTAATACCAATCAGTTTTACAAATATAGTTGAATAAATAATATATCTCAGGTTTCAAATCCACTTCTTAATAAACAATTCAAGCAGAATAAATCTGTCGGGAAATACATTTTTTTTAAATTTACGTTCCAAAAATAAAATTGCTATGGATTTTAAGAAAACCAATGCACATTTAACAATATTCCTCTTCCTTTTGTTTGCGCCTGCTTTAAGTTTTGGCGGAGTAGAAGAAAACCTTCTTGTTAAGGCAATTTTACTTTTTGAACAACAAAAATTCGAAGAGGCCGAACCTATTTTAGAAAAGCTGATTGAAGAGGATCCGTCCAATCTTATGGTAAATTATTATTACGGAGCCTGCAGAACAGAAAATCAACATTACGGACAAAAAGAGATTATATATTTATTAAAAGGAAGCACCGGCGAATCGCCACTCGACACCGATTATTACCTGGGAATTCAGTACCATGCACAAAACCGCTGGGAAGAAGCCATTGAGCACTATAATCTCTATAAAAATAAGGTAAACGAAAAGGAACAGGAAGAAAAACAGTTGTCTGAAAAAATACAACAATGTACAGACAACATTAATCCATTTGTAAGTGAAGATACTAATGTCGCTCACCAGGATGTTTTACCACAGGCTGTACCACGCGAAAATGAAATGGAAGAATTCAATCCTGTTATTGACGAATCGGCTCATTCAACTCCTGATTCTGCCAGCGCTCCATTAACAGAAACGATTGACGACACTTTGCCTCAAATCGCTACCCCATCTATCGAAACGGTAAAACCAATAGCCCCAAAACCGGAAATGCCTTCCATCGAGTTTATTGTCAATCCTGAGATTACCTATCTGACAACCTCCCATTTTAAAACAGAAGAGGGATTAAAATACTTCAACGAAGGAAATCAGGAAGAAGAAAAGCTTAACCGGATAACAGAAGAAACAGAAAAGCTGAGAAAAGAATATGCCTCTTCACAATCGTATACAGAAAGACAAAACTTAGGAGAAAAAATCCTGGCCGCAGAGGGTGAAATATACACGCTTCAATCTTTAACAAAACAAGCCTTTGCGCAAGCCCGGCAGCTGGAAAATGAATTCTGGGAAAATGCATCTCCAGAAGAAAAACAAGACTTTATTTCAGCTTCAAAAGAAATGCTGGAAGCTAAAAATAAGTCAGCCGTTACAGAAAACACTGACACTGCTAATATTATTCTTCCAGCCATATTACTTGGAGATACTGAAAAAATAAGTCCGCTGGAAGAAACAAACGAAGATGAGCTCATTTATAAAATCCAACTTGGAGCTTACAGCCGTGGACTTCCCGCTTACATTAAACGATTATTTAAAAAGTTATCATATATTCGAAAAATTGAGAACTACACTGATGAAAAAGGTGTTGTTGTTTATACCACCGGCAACCTTACCAATTACGACGATGCCATGATTATGCTTGACCAGGTGAAACAAGAAGGTGTAGAAGGTGCATTTATTGTACCGTATTTTAACGGAAAAAGAATAACTTTGAAAGAAGCAAAAGAAATAGAAGCCGACAGATGACGCAGAAAGAAACAAAAAAGATTCCCGTAAGGGATTTTAAGGAAGAAGTTGTTGACGAAAATTTCCTGATTTTGCATAACGACGATGTGCACACATTTGATTATGTAATTGATGCTCTGGTTGATATTTGTGACCATGGTTACGAGCAGGCTACCCAGTGCACCATGCTGGTTCATTACAAAGGCAAATGCGATGTTAAAAAAGGCGGTTACGAAGCACTTAAACCACTAAAAGAAGCCTTGATATTACGCGAATTAAATGCCACTATAGACTAAATCATATGAGTATTTTTACCATTATTCTGCTAATCCTTCTTGGGCTTGTATTATTACTGATTGAATTTGCCGTTATACCGGGCATTACCATTGCCGGCATTGGAGGTTTTTTACTTTTAGCAGCCAGCGTATACATTGCTTTTACCGAATACGGAAATGCTGCCGGGTTTATTACTCTTGCAGTAGTTTTGGTCGTTTCTCCGGCTATGATCTATTACTTTTTTAAGTCGAGAACAGGCAGAAAAATGATCCTTGAAAAAAACATTGAAGGAAAAGTTGAAGTGGTAGATTCAAACAAGATAGCTGTTGGCGATACAGGAAAAACCATTGGACGACTTGCTCCTTCAGGCAAAGTAAAAGTAAACGGAGAAGTGGTGGAAGCCCAATCAACCGGAACATTCATCGACCAGCATACCGAAATAAAAGTTTTAAAAATATTATCCAATAAAATTATTGTAGAACCTTTAAATAATTAATTATGATTGAAACAGTTGGCACATGGGGGTTAATGATTGGTGTAATTGTATTACTCTTCATTATCCTATATTTCATCCCAATAGGATTATGGTTTTCGGCACTGGTTTCAGGTGTCCGCATTTCATTAATCCAATTGTTTTTAATGAGATTCAGAAAAGTTCCTCCGGGAATTATTGTAAGAGCACTCATTGAAGGAACAAAGGCAGATGTTCCTTTAAGCCGCGATGCACTGGAAGCCCACTACCTTGCAGGCGGACACGTGGCAAAAGTAGTTCATGCGCTGGTTTCAGCATCGAAAGCAAATATCGACTTACCGTTTAATATGGCAACCGCCATCGACCTTGCAGGACGTGACGTTTTTGAAGCCGTACAAATGTCGGTAAATCCAAAAGTTATTAATACACCACCTGTAACTGCCGTTGCAAAAGATGGTATCCAGTTAATTGCAAAAGCAAGGGTAACCGTACGGGCAAGTATCCGCCAATTGGTTGGTGGTGCCGGAGAAGAAACCGTTTTAGCCCGTGTTGGTGAAGGTATTGTTTCATCAATAGGATCTTCTCACTCTCATAAAGCAGTTCTTGAAAATCCTGATTTTATTTCCAGGGTTGTTCTTGAAAAAGGTCTTGATGCCGGAACAGCGTTCGAAATATTATCTATTGATATTGCAGATATTGACATAGGTAAAAATATTGGTGCAGTCCTTCAAATAGATCAGGCTGAAGCAGATAAAAACATTGCCCAAGCCAAAGCCGAAGAACGCCGTGCGATGGCAATTGCGCTGGAGCAGGAAAATAAAGCGACAGCACAAGAAATGAGAGCGAAGGTAATTGAAGCTGAGGCTCAGGTTCCACTTGCCATTGCAGAAGCATTCAGAAGTGGCAACCTTGGAATTATGGATTATATGAAATATAAAAATATTATGGCCGACACTTCAATGCGTGATGCTATTGCCGGCGAAGAAAACAAGCCTACGGAATAAATAATATAAATACCCCGTGATTTAGCCCTGTGTTTTGAAACTCAGGGCTTTTTTATGCCTTACCAATTAACATTCAATTAAAGAATATTATAAAATGTACGTTTTAGCATCCACTTAATCCTTCAATATGTTTTCCAACATATCTTTGTGCCATAGTTTTAGTTCATAGGTTTAGGTTTGATTAGTTTTATTGGTTTAGTTAGTTGAAAAGGATGGGTACTGACCTGTCCTTTTTCTTTTTAAAATATTTTAGAAACACATTCCACAAAAACCTGTAAAAATAAATTGGCAATACTTCTTAATCTCAAAAAGTTATTTCCTGCACAAAACCACAACACTAAAAACAAGATCTGCATTCATCATAACGTGTCTGAAATTAACACTGAGTTTACATATGTTGCTCAACATGTTTTTTAACATTCAATTAACTCGACTTAGTGTTTTTCAGCCTATCTTTGTAGCATAAGTTTTAGTTCATAAGTTTAGGTTTGATTAGTTTTATTGGTTTAGTTAGACGAAAAGGATGGGTGTTGACCCGTCCTTTTTCTTTTTAAAATATCTTAGAAAGATAAAACAATCAGAAACTAAAAAATGAAGCGAAGAACAAATCATGGTCGCAGAAAAATTCTCATTGCAAAACTCAGCATATAAAAAAAAACCATCCAGATTAAGAAAAAAAGCTCCGAGTTAACACTAAGTTTACATATGTTGCTCAACATGTTTTTTAACATTCAATTAACCCGACTTTATGTTTTTCAGCATATCTTTGTAGCATAAGTTTTAGTTCATAAGTTTAGGTTTGATTAGTTTTATTGGTTTAGTTAGTTGAAAAGGATGGGTGTTGACCCGTCCTTTTTTTGTTACATCAAACAACAATATCTTCGAATATCATTTTTCCACAATCACAGCACTATTTTGCACACTATTCTATTTTTATACAAAAATCAAATCATAAACGAAATCTATCGCACATAGATACTAACAATACGACATAACACTTATTTAACATTCCTTTAACCTCACTTAACATATTTCGGTCTATCTTTGTAGCATAAGTTTTAGTTCATAAGTTTAGGTTTGATTAGTTTTATTGGTTTAGTTAGACGAAAAGGATGGGTGTTGACCCGTCCTTTTTTATTTTATAAGAACAAATAGAGTAAAACACCCAATTACGAACAGTGTTACCGCAAAATTCAAAACACATGCCCTGTAAATATCTTTATCGGAAATGATTCTTGCATTCTCTCCAATAAATGGTTTATCAACCAATACACCATGATAGATATTCGGACCCCCAAAGCGGCAATTTAAGATTCCGGCTAAGGCAGCCTCGGGATAACCGGCATCGGGACTACTGTGCTTTTTGCCATATTTAAAAATATATTTCAATCCACGAAAATTGAATATTAAGAATACCATTAACACAGCTGTTAAACGCGAAGGAATAAAATTGAGCACATCATCAGTTTTGGCAGCAAAAAAGCCAAAATCTTTGTATCGCTCGGTTTTATATCCAATCATCGAATCGAGGGTATTTGCCATTTTATAGGCAAACATTGCCGGCACCCCGCCAATAAAATAAAAGAAGAGCGGAGCAATTACCCCGTCGCTAAGATTTTCGGCAAGGGTTTCCAATACAGCAGTTCGAATCTGGTTTTCGTTAAGTTGACTCGTATCACGGCCCACAATCATACTTAATTGCTGGCGTCCGGCCGGCAAGCCATCTTTTTTGAGTCGGGTAATAACTTTCAACGATTCCGTAATTAAAGAGCGATTGGCAAGACCGTAAAAAACAAAAACCGAACTCAACACCCAATAAAAGTATGGAAACGCTGAAAGAAATTCGAATAAAAACCAAAAAGTAAAAAATACGGAGAAAATAAGAACCAATGAAAAAACAGCTCCTTTCAGAATTTTTCTCTCACCGCTATTGAATTTTTTTTCACCGGCTGAAATAAGCCTCCCGAATAAACGAATGGGATGGGGCAACCAGTAAGGATCTCCGAATAAACAATCCAACATGAAGCCCGCCAATAAAGGGATAATAATATCCGGATGATCATTCAATTTCCATGGATTTATAAATGTACTCCATATTGATATTTTCACGAATGAGGGCAGCTAACTTGTCGTATTGCTCTTCTTTAAACTGTTGAAAATCGAGATTTGCTGACACCTTCTTTCCTGATTGTTCCAACACGGAATTTACAATTTGTGTATTATCGAAAATTCCATGAATATATGTTCCCCAGGCTTTTGAATTTAAATAATAACCATCCTCTTTTTCGCCATTAACCAAACATACTGGGCTTGATTTTTTAGCAACCGTTTCGCCCATATGAATTTCATAACCTTTACCTTCCAAATTATTTCGAAACGTAAACGCACATTGTTCAGTAACTTTCTCTTCAGTAATAGTGGTTTCAACAGGCAGAATTCCGAGGCCGGGAACCTTTTCAATCTTTCCTTCCACGTGTTTTGGATCGTGAATCCACTCTCCCATCATTTGAAAACCACCACAAATGCCATAAACAGCTTTTCCTTGCTCGTGCGCTTTTTTTACGGCTTTTGCCATTCCCTGCCGTTGCAGGAATAAAATATCAGATATGGTATTTTTTGAACCGGGTAGAATAACGATATCGGCTTCTTCAATATCCTCAGGAGTTGCAGCATAAAACAGGTTTACGTCCGGCATCTGTTCCAGGAAATTAAAATCGGTAAAGTTTGACATCTGCCGCAGAAGCACCACTGCAATATTGGTTTTCCCCTCAACAGCTTTAAATTGCTTTTTATCAACTACTACCGAATCTTCGTCATCGATATAAATATCACGAAAATATGGAATAATACCTACTATGGGTACTCCACATAACTCCTCCAATTTTTTGGCACCATCTTCAAATAAAGAAATATCTCCTCTGAACTTATTTATAATAATTCCCTTTACCAGTTTTCTTTCATTCTGTGGCAACAATAACATAGTTCCATAAACACTTCCAAACACACCGCCTCTATCGATATCCGCAATCAAGTAGGTTGCTGCATTTTTTTCTACTGCAACACGCATATTGGTTATATCTTTTTGCCATAGGTTTACTTCCGAAATGCTACCGGCTCCTTCAATAACAATTGGATTATAATCCTTTTCCAAACGAGAAAAAGCAGACATTGCTTCCATAAAAAGGAAATCGAGGTCGGTTTCGTTAAAATAAGCTTTTGCCGATTTATTGGCCCAGGGTTTTCCATTAAGAACAATCTGCGAATCCATGTAACCGGTAGGTTTTAGCAGCACCGGATTCATTTCTACTCTACAATCAATTCCACAAGCCTCGGCTTGCACAGCCTGTGCGCGCCCAATCTCCAATCCATCGGGTGTCGGGAACGAATTCAGCGACATATTCTGCGCCTTAAATGGGGCCGGGTCCAATCCATCCTGTTTAAATATCCGGCAAAATCCGGCATTAATAACACTTTTACCAACATCAGAACCGGTTCCCACAAACATTATAGGACCATATTTCTTTTTATTCATTTTCCCTGATTTCAAAAATAGTTACACTGCCATACCCGGGTTTAAAATGTTCAAACAAATAGGCGATGGAAACATTATCAATGAGACTTTTTAAAATTCTGATTACACCAGCATGTGCAACAAGAGCTACCTGCACAGACTTTTCCAGTTTCATATCTTCAACAAACTCCTGAATCCGCTTTATCATTTCAGGATACGATTCTCCACCGGGAGCTGGCAATGTCTGGTAATTATCCATCCATATTTTCCCTTTTGAATCGGTGTAAATATCATCCCAGCTTTTCATTTCCCATTCACCAAAATTTAATTCTTTCAGACGATCATCATACACAATAGTTTCCTCTTGAAAAAGATTTTCCGCTAATAACCGACACCGAAATAAAGGGCTGGAATATATCTTATCAAAAGTAATCCCATTGAGTTCCTGTGCCGATTTCTGTTTTTCGTTTTCAAACGAATCAGAGACCGACACATCGGTTTGACCGTAACAAATGCCCGGATCAACTTTCACACTAGTATGTCGAATGGCATAAATCTTCATTAAAGATTTTGGTTACTTAAAATACACAAATAAAAAAACACTTCTGAAAGTTGCTGTAGAGCTCCCAGCACATCTCCGGTATACCCGCCCAATTTACGCGTAATATATTTTCTAAAAAAAAAGGTAAGCAACATTAAAACGGCAACACTAATTATCATTTCATCCAATGAAAGAAAAACCAAAGCAAGCAGCCCGGTTACGATAGCAAATAGAAATGAATAAAGAGAATCAGCTTTTCCAACGGGTTTGGTTTTGCTACTGGCATCGAGGCGCGCATACCTGGAAGAATATATGAGCAACACCGGGAAAACCCGACTGATGGCATGACCGGCTATTAAAATAACCGGAATCCGTTCGGCCTCAATGTGCGATAAGGCAAGAAACTTGATAACAAACATAAAAAGTAACCCAACCGTTCCATAGGTCCCAATTCTACTGTCTTTCATTATCTCAAGGATACGCTGGGGTGTGTATCCGCCACCAAAACCATCACAAAAATCGGCAAATCCATCTTCATGAAATGCACCTGTGAATAATACAGTAGCTACCATACTTAAAACGAGCGAAACAGAAAGAGGAAGAACACCACTCAGCATCCAAAACACCAAAGCTCCTACTGATCCGACAATCCACCCCATTATTGGAAAATATCGGGTTGATTTATTTAGCATCTCCTCCGACCATCCTTTGATGTTGCCAACCGGAACACGTGTATAGAACATCAGTGCCGTCAGAAATATTTTTAGTTCATTTCTCATTACAAAAGCGATAAACCTTTTGAGACAGGCCTCTTTTAACCTTAAACATTAAACTTCAAACAAAACTAATCTTTATTACTCACGCCTGCATCTTCCATGCTGCTCATTTCGTTCAGGAAATTAACAGCCGATTTTACGAGAGGCAATGCAATGGCAGCACCGCCACCTTCGCCTAAACGCATTCCTAACTGCAGCAAAGGTTTTACATTAAGATATTCCAGCATTAACTTATGACCTTTTTCGTCGGAACTATGGCAAAAAATACAATTTTCCTTTACTGAGGCATCGATCTGGATTGCAGTAATTACAGCGGCTGTAGCAATAAAACCATCGATTAAAATAAGCATATTTTGCTTTTTGGCTTCCAAATACGCACCGGTCATAGCGGCAATCTCCAGACCTCCAAAGGTAGCTAATACATCTTCTGGAGTTGCCGGATCATATTTTTCTGAAATCTCTTTTAGAATCCGGATTTTGCGTACAAGGGCATCGTCCTGCAAACCAGAGCCACGACCAGTACAATCTTCAATGGAATAGCCCGTAAATTTATGCATCAATAATGAAGACGGCGAAGTATTTCCAATCCCCATCTCTCCACATGCAACAGTATTACAACCTTTTTTCACTTCCTTCCGAACCGCCTCAGCTCCCACGTTCATGGCGGCACGACACTCTTCAGTAGTCATGGCAGGTTCTTTTCTCATGTTACGACTTCCTCGTGCAAGTTTTGCATTCTCTATTGGCAATTCCGGTGAAAAGTCATAATCGACTCCAACATCGAAGACTTTCAGGTTAATTTCATTCTGCCGGCAAAAAACGTTAATGGAGGCCCCACCGGCACAAAAGTTCATCACCATTTGCCAGGTAACATCTTTTGGATACGGACTGATCTTCTCATCTGCCAGACCATGATCGGCAGCAAAAACCAGTAATGCCGGATTCTCAATTTTAGGAGATAATGTATTCTGCACCATTCCTATTTGAAGTGCAACCTCTTCTAATACTCCAAGTGCCCCAAGCGGCTTGGTTTTGTTATCAATTTTATGCTTAAGTTGTTCTTTTAATGTCATCTTTATTTTTCTTGACTTTTAGCGTTTACTATTTAGTTATTTTATTTGTACAGGTACACCCGAAACCATCAGGAATACCTCATTTGCAGTTTTTGCAATATATTGATTCATCCAGCCCTGAAGATCAGCGAATTTTCGTGCCAGTTCGTTTTCGGGATGAATGCCCATTCCCAACTCATTGCTTACAACAATCAGGGAAAAATCCTTCTCAACAAATTTATCCCATTCTTCTTTTGCAACATCCAGGCTTCTGTTCACATTGTTTCTATTTTCATAAAAAATATTGGTTAGCCAAAGGGTAACACAATCCATCAAAACCGTATTTCCGGAGAAGTCATATTTACTAATTTCAAATTCTTCCTCAATGGTTTTCCATTGCTCTCCCCTGTCGGATTGATGACGTTTTACTCTCTCATGAAAATCTTCATCCCAGATTCGTGCAGTGGCCAGATAAACCGGATGTCCCGACTTTCCTTCGGCCAGGTGTTGTGCATAGCTGCTTTTACCGGAACGTTGACCACCTATTATGAATGTTATTTGTGCCATAAACCATTTTTAATCAATCTCTACTCAAATATGCCTTCAATAAATTAAACCCCCGGCCTAAAAAAGCCAGGGGTTTCATAATCATAATCATACACTTTACGTGTAAAAAACCTGGAGTAAAAATTACTATATTAAAATATAGAATCTTATTTTTTTGCAGGCGAACAAACATCCTGCTTGTATATCCATGTAATTATATCGCCCTTTTTTACAGGTTGATTAATAGCAATTTGTTTTGCCGGCACACCATTTATTTTGTAGTACCAAACACTTTTATTTGGAACACCTTCTACTCCGTTTATTTCTGTAACGAAAACGAATTCACCAACCGGATGCGTTTCAACCTCCGCAACAAACTGGAGAGCTTCCAAAGCTGAAAGCCCTTTTTTCCAATTTGTTTCGATTTTCAAATCCGTCAGAATATTATTTCCAAACTCAATTTCAACAATCACCTTATCTCTGTTGCCGACAAATGCCGATAATTCTAGAAAGCAAGCCAGCAGCAGATAAAAGCAAAATACATATCGTTTTTTGAGTTTCATTTTCTATTCATAATCTAAAGACAGTGCCCAATATGGAGATACACCACAATCAAACTCACTTACATATGTTCCGTCTGTTGCATAAATGTCAACCGTGCCGGGTTCACTATAACTATCAGCACCAAACACATACAGATGATTTGTTTTGGAGTTATAAGTCATTCCATTTAGTCCTGAAAGATTTTCTAAAAAAGGAGTAAACTCTTTAGTTGAAGTATTAAAAGTATATATTGTTCCTGGCTGTCCCCATGAAGAAGCAAGAACATAAAGAACTGACGCGTCGTCATTTGCTTCCAATATCTGACTATATCCTGAACTTACTCCTTCGAGAGCATAGGTTGCCTCTAAGGTGCTATTGCTTGTATTAATATATCCGAGTCCTGCTGCAGTAGAAGGATCTGTATAAGTACTTACCATGGAAACATAAAGATTACTGCTGTTATCTTTAATAAAATATGAAGTAACCGCCGGAGTAGCAATATAGGAAACCTCATCATTTGCCAAACCAATCACCGCAATACTGTCTTTATAATTTAAAGCGGCATAAAGATTTCCATTCGCGATAGCCAAACCTTCAGGTCCACCGGGTACCGGAATTGTTTCTTCAACTGTATTGCTGTTAATGTTGAATTTTGCAACATACGAGCTTGGCATACCGATATTCCATTCCGATGCATCTTTCCAGCAAGAAATGTACAGGTAATCTCCGTTACCCACACAAAAACGCGGAACATTAATATCTTCAGTTATTCCATCTATGTGCTGTACGAAGCCAGTATCAACAATAATTACCTGATCAATTCCATTACCCATCATATAAATCTGGTTGTTGTATTCGCAGGCATACTGGATGCTAGAATTAAGTTCTAATCCGTTTTTAGCTTCGTAGTAATTATTAATTACAGTATCTTTCTTATAGTCGTATTTTGTAATGGTTCCGGTGCCGAGACTACCTCCACCATAATTTATAAAATACAATCCGGTAACATTATCAACAATCGGCTTTAAATCGTCATCACCGTTATCACACGCTGTAAAGAACACCCCACTAATGGCTAAAATCAGTAAATAATTTAAAAGGTTTTTCATAATAATAAAATTTATATGTTTTTTTTATAAGTCAATATTTGCGGTTATACTTAATCTGAAATTGATACCCGGCATTGCATAATTTCGCTGGTTTTGATAGTTTACATCAAAAATATTGTTCACAGAAAAGGCTCCTGCAAAATCCTGCTCCACAAGCTTAAAAGAATACCGAAGTACGCAGTTCGTTACAAAATACGAATCGAGTGTTTTTCTAACCTGATCAGACTTTGTGATATAGTAATAATATCTTTCACCTGTGTAACTCCCATCTATCAATAACAAAAGATCCTGGTATTTAAGCTGGTAATAGGCGTTAAACATATTATGCGGAATATAAATAAGCTGCTGGTCGGGTTTACCGTCTTCAATTTTAGTCGACGGATTATATGTATAATTCCCTGTTAGCGTGGAAACAAATTCACCGGTTTTAAGTGTTGCGTTTGCATGAACTTCAATACCTTTGCTTACCACCTTCTCAAGATTCACCGGAATTGATCCGTTATCGTTTCGCCATTCGAGCCAGTTTTTAACATTTAAACAGAACACATTCAACTTAATTTCCGATTTAAAATCTTCCTGATCGTAATTGTAATTGATTCCCGTTTCAACAGTAAATCCATTTTCCGGTTTCAAATCAGGAGTTCCCAACGGGTTCATGGGAGTTGGCCAATAACGGTCGTTAAGTGTCGGTACCCGATAACTTTTTGAGATATTGAACAACGAAGCTAGTTTATTTCCTTCCTTTTGCAACCATTTATATTCGATTCCCAGAGCCGGAGTAAAAGGAGTGTTGTAATTGCTAACCCACTGTTGCCGTAAATTAACAGTAGTTTTTAGTTTAGTAATCGGCTGATAAAAGAATGTAAGGTAAAAATCGGCGTCATGTTCGTTCAAATCAGCTGAGTCGGAATATGAATATACATCCGGAACGATGTATTTATATTTCACTCCGCCCTTGTATTCAAGGTCTTTCGAAACTTGTTGTTTCACGCTGAGGTCTGTAATAAAACGATTGGTTTGAATCCGCTGTCCCGGATCGTTATTGTAAATCTGTTTATCGAGAACATAACCTGCCCCCAGGTTGAATTTTAAAATATGATTTTCATTAAGGTATTCTCCCCACACACGAATATCGTCGTTCTTAAGCTCAGTAACAACTTCTGAGGCATCTCCCATACTTGGTTGTATTTCATGCCAGTTATCGGCGTACCAAAATGATGATTTGAAGTACTCGTTGTCGCCAAATAAATAATTAAATTCCTGAATTATTCCTTTATTGTCGACAGCAGCATTCTGTTGGATTTCCTTTACTCCGTTTTCATTTCCAAAACCGGAATAATTCATGTACGGGAAATCGTTATCGGTTTTATACTTTAGCAATTTGGTTACCGACTCCCATTTCCCATTTCCCAAATAAACTTTGGCTCCATATAAACGTTCTCCGAATGACCCCAAAGAATATTTAGCGCTGATTCTCGCACCATCTGTCCATCTGTTTTGAGTGCCAAGATAAATGGCACCGCCAATGGCACCTGATCCGTTCAATGCTGCAGAACTCCCGTATTGAAGTTCCATTTTATCGAATAAAAAAGAAGTGATACTCGACAGATCAGAATGTCCGAGAGTTAATGAGTTGACATTAATTCCACCAAACATGATACTTGTGTGGTCAGCAGCAGTTCCCCTGATGTGCACTGTCGCCAAACCTCCGGCATTGGTTTTCACATAAACCGGAGTAAAACGCATTAATAGTTGCTCAATACCACCTTCCTGAACCGATAATATCTGCTCTGGAGAAATTGCTTCAATTTTCGATCCGGCCTGAAATTTTTTATAACTGCCATAAGTAACAACCTCTTCAATCGTAACAGTATCCATCACGCTTTCCTCTTGCGCGAACAGACCAAATCCATAAAAGACAATACTAAGAATAAACACAAACCTCCTCATCACAACATTTTTAAGGAGCTTTGGATAATCGGTGAAAAATATCAGAAATATTTCTCAAGCTTTTTATCCCGAAGCTTAATTATTTAATACGAATTAAGGCAGGTCTTCTGGCTCGTCCCGTTTGTTGATGCCTTCCCTTCTGTCAACCGACTGAAAGTGGCTTGTAGTTCAACAACACAAATTGCAAAATGCAATTGGGACTTACAGCTGCGGGTACAGCTCCGGATTTACACCGGATTCCCTTTTCATCGCGTTCATGAATCATGAACCTTGAACCAAAATTCGAGGCAAATATAAGGAGAATAGTTTCAGAAAAACAACAATTGTTTATTGAATGTTGAAAAAGTTAATAGAATTACTAAACATAAGTGCCACAAAAGAAAATATTAGAAACAAATTCTCTTTTTAATTTTTTTAAAAACTTTTAGGTGAATTATTTTTTATTTTCCAATGTTTTTTATTCTTTAGCATGCAATTTAACGCTCTGTAAAAAAAGGTGTATGTAACCAGAAATATATTGACCAATGATATCGAATACTTTACATTTGTCAATATGAATCACATTATAAACAGATTATGAAACCTACATTAGTAATACTTGCAGCAGGTATGGGAAGTCGTTTTGGCGGTTTAAAACAAGTTGAACCGGTTGGGCCTAATGGTGAAGCCATTATCGACTACACTATTTTTGATGCTATTCGCGCCGGTTTTGGCAAAGTGGTATTTATTATTCGCGAAAGTTTTGCCGATGCATTTAAAGAAAAATTCGACGCAAAACTGAACGGAAAAATTGAAGTAGAATATGTTTACCAGGAACTGGACAAACTTCCTGAAGGTTTTACTCTCCCGAAAGGAAGGGAAAAACCCTGGGGAACAGCCCATGCCATTCTTGTGGCAAAAAATGTGGTTAATGAACCGTTCTGTGCTTTAAATGCCGATGACTTTTACGGGAAAAATGCCTACATGGTGCTGGCTGATTTTCTAAAATCATCAGAAAATGAAGACGAATTTGCAATGGTGGGTTACCAGCTCAAAAATACACTTTCTGATTTTGGATCGGTTTCAAGGGGCATCTGTACAGTTAACGACAAACAAAACCTGGTAAAAATTGTAGAAACGGTTAAAATTATAAAAAAGGGTGACGCTGCGGTTTCCATCGAAGAAGACGGGAGAGAAACACCAATGACCGGAGAAGAACCAGCTTCGATGAACATGTGGGGATTTAAACCTTCACTTTTCGAAACACTCGAAACCAAATTCGTCGACTTCTTGAAAACTGAAATGCACAAACCAAAATCAGAAATGTACATTCCCTCTGTTGTTTTTGAAATGATTGAAGAACAAAAGGCAAATGTTAAAGTTCTGAAAGCCGATTCGCCCTGGTTTGGAGTAACCTACAAGGAAGACAAACCAATTGTAGTAGAAAAAATCAGGAAACTGATTGAGGAGGGAGAATATCCTGCAAAATTGTGGAATTAATAAAGATGATAAAAAAAGACTATTTTATAGTCTTCATACATAATAACTTAAACCAATATGACAACAGATTTAAATAAAATTGCCCAAAGCTTTCAACTTGAAGGCGAAATCGACAGTGTAAAACCTTTGGGAGAAGGATTTATTAACGACACTTTTATTATTACAACCAAAGGCGATTCGCCCAACTACATCCTGCAAAGAAAAAATAAAAACATCTTTTCGCCTATTCCTGCAATGATGGACAACATCCAAAAGGTTTGTTTACACATCAAAAAGAAGGTTACAGAGGCCGGTGGTAATCCTTTACGTGAGGCGATGACCATAATTCCTGCAACAGATGGTAAATTATATCTTTTGGATGACGAAGAAGAATATTGGGCAGTTTGTCTGTTTATTGAAGACACCATTGCATACGAAGCTGCAGAGACACCTGAATTGGCATATGCAGGAGGAAAAGGTATTGGTAAATTCCAGTCTCTGGTAGCCGATTTAGACGAAACGCTTGTAAATATTTTACCCGGCTTCCACGACATCCGCTACCGTTTTAAACAATGGAATGAGGTTCTGGAGAAAGATCCGGTAGGACGAAAAGCCCAGGTGCAGGAAGAAATAAGCTGGATTGAAAGCCGAAAGGAAGAAATGCTTAATTTCTGGAAGATGGTTGAAGATGGAGAAATTCCTACGCGAATCAGCCATAACGACACTAAAATCAACAACATTCTTTTCGATAAAAAAGGAGATGTACTTTGTGTAATAGACCTTGACACCGTGTTAAGCAGTACCGTATTAAACGATTTTGGCGATGCCATGCGTTTTTATACCAACACCGGACTGGAAGACGACACCAACCTCGATAATGTATCGATGGATATTGAAATTTACAAAGCATTTGCTAAAGGTTACCTCGAAGAAACAGCTTCGTTTTTAAGTGACAAAGAAATTGAGTACCTGGCTTTTTCAGCTAAATACATTACATACGAGCAGGTGCTTCGCTTTTTAATGGATTATATTGATGGTGATAATTATTACAAAATTAAATCACCGGATCATAATCTCATCCGCACCCGTGCCCAATATAGACTATTACAAAGCATGGAAGAACAATTCGATAAAATGAATCAAATTGTAAAAGAATATATTGCGTAGTACTTTTAATCAATAAAAAACAAAAACCCGTGACATTTTGTGTCCTTCCGCTTTTTGACACATAAATAGCACGGGTTTTATTTTACCTAAGTAAATTCCCAAATAATTATAAATGAATATGTTTAGCTGTTATTTCCTTTTCTAAAAACAAGGCTGCTTTGCTTTCGAAGGTTTCTACCGATTCAGTAGTCTGATATTCTCTGGTCCCTCCTTTAGTAAGGCGCTTTTCCATTTCCGGATGACGTTGAAGATAATCGATAAGTTTTTCGGCGACAATGTGTCCCTGGGTTAATATTTCGATTTCCTCCGGAACATATTTTTTTATTACTTCAATTAACAATGGATAGTGCGTGCAACCAAGTATCAGGGTATCCATATCCTTATCTTTGTTGAGAATATTGGTTATATTCTTTCGCACAAAATAATCAGCGCCCTCACTATAAATCTCATTATTCTCGACAATGGGAACCCACATAGGGCATGCTTCCTGCACCGTAGATATAACTTTGCCGTTCGACCATTTATCCAGCTCAATAGGATACGATTCGGAAACAACTGTACCCACCGTACCGAGAACACCTACACGACCGTTTTTAGTTATTTCAGCCACCTTCTCTACGCTTGGTCTAATTACTCCTAAAACTCTGTTATCGGGGGCAATATGTGGCAAATCGAGCATCTGAATGTTACGCAATGCCTTAGCCGAAGCCGTATTACAAGCCAGAATTACCAAGGGGCATCCCTGACTAAATAAGTATTTTACAGCCTGCAAAGTATATTCATACACCACATCAAACGAGCGGGTTCCATATGGTGTACGGGCATTATCTCCAAGGTATAAAAAATCGTTTTGAGGCAAAGCCTTTACCAACTCCTTTAATACGGTAAGACCTCCGTATCCGGAATCAAAAACACCGATTGGGTTACTTTTCATAAAAAGAGTATTAACGGTCGAGGGCTACTTTATAAGCCTCATCATAGTATTTCCCGAGATTGGACCAGTCGAAATGCAACGAAGACTCCTCGCACCTGTATCTCAGTGATATTCTATCGCGACGTGTTAATTTGACAAATTCAAACATAATGTTTGCAAGTTCCTCAGCAGCCCTGTGAAAATTACCGTCAGTCCGATCGATAATATACATTCCTTTTTCTTCGTGCCCCGGAACATTTTTCTCAACGTAATCGCCAAATCCTGCCAGGTTACTGGTTACCGAAGGTAATCCACTCGCCAGGCACTCAAGTGGTGTATATCCCCATGGTTCATACATACTTGGGAATAATCCTAAATGGCATCCCCGAACAAATTGGGTATAATCCATTTTAAACAATGGATTGGTAGTTGCTATAAAATCAGGATGATACACAATCTTAACCCTATCGTGACGATTATTAACCAAATTCGACGATCTCAGGAAATTCAATATCTCATCTTTGGCATCATCTACCAGCGTATGAGTAACCACCTTAGGCAAGTTATTCGTTTTCCAACCCTGAACATTCCTTCTCAATTTCAGTTTCAAATAATCGCTCACCATATTGTCTATATCAGGAAATTTATAGGGCCCGTCTGATGACGTAATTTCGTCGTATATTTTTTCCCCGATTTGTTTGGTAATCTCTTCTGCCACCCTGTGTACATCTTCAATTTGCGCTTTCGATTGCAGCACTTCAGGATTGAAAGAATAGAACGGGCGTTTAGTAATGAAAAAAGCCACAACAGTCATATCAGAACCAGCCTGTTGCATTTTCCAGTTTAAACGGGCCAAAGCTTCCAATGTAAGATCGTAGCCTTTGTTATGATATTCGTATCTTCCCGAGGTAAAAAAGTATAGTGTTTTATCAAGATCGAAAGAATAACTTTGGAAAAAGTGCCCACGCACAAACTCATGAATTTGTTCCTTAACCTGAACATGTTGAATCTGAATCTGATGCATAGCCTCAAACCGCTCAATATTAAGGCCGTTGGGCAGTATCAAATCCGGAGTTCTGCCTAACAAATGTGTACATTCCTTAGCAGTTACCTCGCTCACTGTTGTAAAAACGTGAGCACCATGAGCAGAAGCACGTTCAATCTCTGCAATTGGTTTTACGTTAAAATTAATGGCTTCCTGCTCCCAGTTATAAAATGGTAAATGATTATAAAATTCCTGGTCATTCATAGCCAGGTAACGTCCCAGCAAAGTAGCATGAGTTGTAAATACAACCTTAATATTCAAATTCGATTTCCTGATTTCCGGGATTGGAATACCGGCCATCCATTCGTGAAAATGTGCGATTACGTTGCTATCGCAAAACTTCTCTGAACACAGGTAATGAAAAAACTCTTTAACCTGAAAACCAAAAGCTGCAACTTTATCCAACAGATCGTCACCATCAGGAATAGATATATGATAATCTTTATGTAGGTAATACTTTATCTCACCCAGTTTATCGTAAACCGAATACGGATCGAACAGGATTACATTTGGTCGACCCGACACCATCCAATTCCCATAGTAAATTTTAAACCCCCGGGCCTGCATTTCCAATACTGCTTTACCAATTGGCGTTGAATAATCACTTGAGGGATCGAAATGTGCAGCAGCCTGATCTTCAAAATAAGGACCTATTAAAAAATAATTATCCACCCCCCATTTTTGAATAACTGAAGGCACCTTCGACCTAATTACCGTATAAATTCCACCAACCTGGTTACAAACTTCCCAGGCAATTTCAAACAAACTTGTTTTTCCTCCTTTTCCCTTTAACTCGGTACTTCTCCCTTTCTCTTCTGCTGACATAATCATTCGGTTAGTTAAATTTTTGTATCGCCTATTTTGGAATCCCCTGATAAGAACTTTTTTTGAACAAAAAATAAGCTGCGAGCATGTATATGTAAAACCGCAAATGCAGTAAATTACCTTTTGGTATTCTTATTTATTCATCAACATATCCGAATTCCTGACACTAAATATAGGTTTTATCTATTACGATTACAATATGTTTTAAAATAAAAAAGCCACCTGTAAAAATACAGGTGGCTTTTTTTGAAGTATCGAATATTTTTTTATTCAATTCCCAGTTTTTGCTTCGCCAAAGGAAGTACATCAAGACTTTCGTTTGATTTGTATACAACTACATTTGATGTAACATCAAATACATAAATCAGACCTTTTTCTTTTGCAACAGCTTCGATAGCTTCCTGAGCTTTTTGGAAAACAGGCTGCAGCAATTCACCTTGTTTTTGTTGAATTTGCTGTTGAGCAGTTACCTGATAATTCTGAATACGTTGTTGTACATCCTGAATTTCAGCGATTTTTGCATTTCTTTTTATTTCTGATGCAGTTTCACCCAATGCTTCAAATTCACCTAACTTGGTTTGATAATCATTATTCATTTCAGTTAAGATATCTTCCAACTCTTTCTGAAAGTTATTCATTTCAGTTTCTGCAGCAGTATATTCGGGCATAACACGTACCAGCGCTTGTAATTCTATATGTCCAAATTTTGGTGTTTGCGCATTGGCAGCTGTTACTGTAACTACAGTAAAAACAACTATTGCCATCAGTTTCATTAAATTTCTCATAATCAATGTGGTCTTATTAATTTTTGGTTGCAAATATAGTATTTAATACCAATTATAAAATAAAATGACTTACGGAATTAAAGTCAGGCACGTATTTTAGGCACCTTGTTCCAATCATCCTATTTATATCCCAGTTTCTGTAGAACTTTATCGCTTAAATCGTAACGCGGATTAGTGAAAAACAAAGTAGTACCTCCGGCTTTATCGAAAATTACGGCGTAACTTCCTTCTGTTGCCAATTCCTGAACCGCATTAAAAATATCATCCTGAATTGGTTTTACCAGTCCCTGGCGCTTCTTAAATAAATCACCTTCCGGACCAAAGTATTTACGCTGTAATGATTTATACTCTTTTTCTTTTGAGATAATCACATCTTCACGCTTGCGTTTCATATCTTCCGAAAGTAATACACTCTCAGCCTGGAAATCCTGATACATTTGCTCAATTTCAGCGTGCATCGATTCCAGCTCTTTTTGATATTGTGAGGATAATTGATTTAACTGTTCCTGTGCTGCAGTAAACGACGGAATATTTTCCATTACATACTCTGAATCAATGAAGGCATATTTCTGAGCCTGAGAAACGAGAGTTACTGTGAATATTACTGCTAATGTTAATACTAATTTCTTCATGGCAATCATTTTTAAGTTAAACTGTTTGTTGTCTATCATATTTTATGCCAAAATATCCTTTTTAAAACTGCTGACCAATGACAAAGTGGAACTGGCTGCCTGCGGCATCACTAACACCTGGCACTTCGTCGAAACCATATCCCCAGTCAATCCCCATAAGACCAAACATCGGCAGATAAATACGTACACCAACACCTGCTGATCGATGAAAATCAAATGGAGTATAATTCTGGAAATTCATACTTGTATTTCCTGCTTCAAGAAAAGCAAGGGCGTATATAGTGGCACTGGGTTTTAAAGTTATCGGGAAACGTAATTCACTGGTAAATTTTGTATACATGTGCGAACCATTACTCGGACTCAAGGAGTAATCACGGTAACCACGTAAAGCAACATAATCGGTTCCGTAAATATTATAACCCGACATACCCGATCCACCAACAATAAATCCTTCAAACGGCGATTTTTTCCCTTCATCGTAATAACCAAGATATCCAAGTTCGAAAGCCGTTTTCAGCACAAGAGTATGGTTTGAGTTCGGATTGGTAAGCGGTATAAAAGTCTGACCTTTAAATAACCATTTATGGTACTCAATCCAGTCATACTTTTCACTATTTGGCAGACTAGGATCAGAATAATTTTTATCGGAAAACCACGAGAAAGGTGGTGTTAATTTTAATGCCAGAGAGAAATTAGATCCCCTTCGTGTATACAAAGGATTATCAACCGAGCTTCTTCCAAGAACCGTTTTAAAACTTAGGTTATTAAAAGTCCCGTTAACCTGACCGTTTTCATCAGCTAGGAAATAAAAGTAACTTCCCATATTCTTCAAATTATAATGCTCCATCGACAATTCATGATAAACAGTAAAATAGTCATCGGGCCACGATAAACGGTATCCGTAACCAAGAGCCAATGCCGTTGTCTCCCAAATCTGGTCATCCGACTCATCGGTATCAGTGTCTGTATTATAATAATTATTGTAGCCATAACCATAGCCGTATGGAGAATAACCTCCGTAACCGTATGGAGAATAACCTCCGTAACCGTATGGAGAATAACCTCCATAACCGTATGGAGAATAACCTCCGTAACCATATGAATTATAGCGGTTATAATTATTATAATATTTATTTGCACTGTAGTTAATTCGGGAATGAGATAATGAAACCGACAACGAGTTAGGTTTTTTACCTCCGAGCCAGGGTTCAATAAACGATAAACTTATTGTTCGGTAATACCGTCCACTGGTTTGATAGCGTAAACTCAGGGTTTGACCGTCACCAGTTGGAAGTGGCCTCCATGCCTCTTTGTTAAAAATATTTCTTATCGAGAAGTTCGCAAACTTCAATCCTACAGAACCAACAAACATACCTGCTCCCCAACCTCCGGAAAGTTCTATCTGGTCGTTTGCTTTTTCCTGAAGTTGGTATTCGATATCAACCGTTCCATCTTCGGGGTGTGGCTGCACATCCGGATTTATAGCTTCCGGATCGAAGTGACCCAACTGTGCCAATTCCCTGTAAGAACGCATTAGTAACGATTTACTAAATAAATCTCCGGGATAAGTACGAAGTTCACGACGGGCAACATGTTCGTGTGTTTTGGTATTACCCACAATCCGAACCTCATTAATAGTTGCCTGTTTCCCCTCGAAAATACGCATTTCGTAATCGATCGTATCCTGTTCAATATTTACTTCTATTGGATCGAGGCTAAAGAAAAGATAACCATTATCGAGATAAACGTTATTTAAACCTTCTTCATTATCAAATAAGCGTTTATCAAGTATTTTCTGATTGAAAACATCTCCTCTTCGAATACCAAGTCGTGCAGATAAATAATCGGAAGGATAAACAGTATTACCGACCCATCTTATATCTCCGAAGTAATATTTATTACCTTCTTCAACTGTTATGTCGATATTAACACGCTTTTTTTCTTTCTTTCCTACCTCAACCTGATAAACAGAATCATCAACAACGATCGCATCCCGGTAACCTTTCTCGTTAAATTTATCAATCAGGTTTCCTTTGTCGTTTTTATATTCTTCTTCCAGGAATTTTTTCGTTTTGAAAAAGTTACGCAACGATTTTTCGTTGGTCTTTTTCATAGCGCGTTCCAGTGTTATATCGTTAATGGCCTCGTTACCATAAATATCGATTTGATTAACTTTAATTTTTTCCTTTTTATCAATATAGATATCCAGAATTACACTGTTATTCTGTGTAGTATCGTCGCGTTGAACAATGTTTACATCGGTATTCAAAAATCCTTTGGCAGTAAAAAGACCTTTAATTGTGCGTTCGGCACTATTAATCTGGTGGTCGGTAATCTGGCTTCCTCTAAGCAACAGGACTTTCTCGGTTACATCATTCTTTTCAGATTTCGAGACTCCGTAAAAATTAACGTCTGCCAATCGCGGACGTTCCTGCAGATAGATATCTATCCAAATTTTATCACCTATTATCTTGGTTGCATTAACACGCACATCAGAAAATAGTCCCTGCTGCCAAAGTTTCTTTATTGCAGAAGTCACTTCATCACCCGGAATCATTATTTCATCGCCAACTTTTAAACCTGATAATTGAATTAATACTGTTTTATCAAGATACTTAATTCCAGAAATCTGAACATCAGCAATGGTGTATTTCCTGGCACTCGAATAATAAATTGAAAAATTGGTGCTGTCGGCTTCCTGGGCAAAAAGCCTGGGCACTACTGCAACAAAAAGGAATAATAACGTTATTATAGATTTTTGCATTCTATACATAAAATTAACTTGTTAACTGTTCACTTGTTTTTCCAAATCTTCTCTCTCTGTTCTGATAATTAAATACCGCTTCAAAAAGATCTTCTTTTCGAAAATCCGGCCATAATTTTTCGGTAAAGTATAACTCGGAATAAGCTATTTGCCATAATAGGAAATTACTGACTCGGAATTCACCACTTGTTCTGATAAGAAGTTCCGGGTCTGGTATTTTGGCAGTTGACAAATAACTACTGAACAGTTTATTGTTTATTTCTTCTGGTTTTATTTTTTCTTTGACAGAATCGGCAACGATTTGCTTAACAGCATTTACAATCTCCCACCGACCGCTGTAGCTTAAAGCCACAATAAGATTTAATCCGGTATTTGGACTGAGGTATTCTATAGTCCTTTCCAATTTTTCTCTGACTTCATCGGGAATGGATTCTAAATCGCCGATAACCGTCAACCGAATATTGTTTTTCATTAATGTTTCGGCCTCTGCTTCAATCGAATGGACCAAAAGCCTCATTAATGCATCAATTTCTGTTTTGGGGCGGTCCCAGTTTTCGGTTGAGAAAGCGTAAAGGGTTAAATGTTTAACCCCGATTTCTCCGGCACCCTCCACAACAGCCTTTACAGAGTCGACACCATTCTCATGACCTTCAACCCTTGGTTTGCCATGCCTGGCTGCCCATCGGCCGTTACCATCCATAATAATGGCAATATGCTCCGGTATATTTTCTGTATTTAAGCTGTTTCTGAACGATTCCATCACCAATTTTTACTGTCGTAGGCAGGACACGCTTTTTTGCCTATATATATTTTATATGTAACATGAACTCCCAGGTATGCACCCCAGTCGTTATTATGGCTACCATTGTTGTACGATATTATTTCACCATCTCTTTCATAAGCCAGAGGATCATCGAGATCATCAAGTTTGTCGCTCATGTATTTCCTCATCTGATATTCTGCTCCAATACCAAGCCTGTCACCCACTGTAAATTTTATCCCTATTCCAAAAGGAATAGTCGGTACTGCAAGCGATTCCTGAGAAGGATTTGTTAAATTTCCACTCTGTGCATACAGCCCTGGATAATTAGGATTAAATGTTTCAATGTCGACCGGCCTGTAGTTATATTTAAAATATGCCACACCTGCGCCGATGGTAACATAAGGAGTAAACCTCATTTTTCTCGATCCCAAAATGTACCTCAGGTAATTAATTTCTGCCTGAACGGAAAGATCCTCAACATTTTTATCAAAATCCCAAGGTGCATTCTCTACTAATCCTTCGTTGGCAAACTTACCATGAAGAAACATGGCACGAACCCCAACCCTAGCATTGAAATTATACCTGAAGTAGGCTCCAAAATTTAAATTGAACGTTTGGAAAGGGGTATTGTCATCCATATCTCCAAAAAGGGTTGATGAACCTCCCCAAATCCCTATGTCAGCAGTTTTTTGTGCATATCCTGAAACAGTTATCAAAACTGTTACAAACACCAATACTAATTTTTTCATCTTGGTATTCAAATTCGTTTATTTAACAATAGTTTCGGACATGTTATTTTCACTATTTAATCCAATTCATACGAAGATGCAAGATCAACACTTTATATCACCCGTTTTATTAGGTTAATTTTCTAAGAAAACGACTTTTCGAAGCCACAACCCTACCTCTATAACAAACTGAATATCAATGAACTTAATCGCTTATCGGCGACACATCTTTTGCTTTCAAAAGCTACAAAAGTAATATAATTCTAAAAATAACATACCCCTTTGCTATTATAAAACCCAAACAAAGATTAAAAATTGTTAAGCAGGCTGTTGAAATTCAATTCCTGCGGTCGATTCCCCACATTAATTTGGTTCGAAGTGTATTAAAGAAAGGCTGTTCCGGCAATTGAAGGGTTTTAAGTTTAAAGCCGGCCTTTTTGATTTGCAGAACAGTAGTAAACTCAACCGCAACTGAACGCGAGTCGAGCGATGTCAGGTAGTGTGTTCCCCGGCCTTCAACCTTCAAGGAAATTGTACAGTCGTCGGGCACTACAATGGGACGAATGGTTAAATTGTGCGGAGCTAACGGAGTGATTATAAAATTCTCGGAATTTGGCGTTAAAATAGGCCCTCCCACGCTTAACGAATAAGCAGTTGATCCAGTGGGCGTTGCAATGATTAATCCATCGGCCCAATAGTTATTTAAAAATTCGCCGTCAATGTATGCAGTAATATTAATCATGGATGAGTTATCGGTTTTTAATACCGTCATCTCGTTAAGGGCGTATTTAAATTCAAGGTCTTCTCCCCCCGTAAATTCCACTTCCAACATCGAGCGTTCGACAATTTTATAATTATGATTAAAAATATTCAGTAATGCGTCGCTCATCTGGTCTTCAGAAATATCGGCTAAAAATCCTAAACGTCCGCTGTTAACACCAATAACCGGTATCGAAAAATTTCGAATGTTTAACACCGACTGCAAGAAGGTTCCATCGCCGCCAACACTAAAAATAAATTCATTCTCTTCACTAAAATCTGTATAAGAATGGAAAAAGCTGGTATAATAAGGTGTTGTTTTTAAATCGTCAATCAAGTGTGAATAAAAAGGCTTGTATAGTTGTACTTCTATATGGTTCTTTCTTAAAAACTGGAAGAACTCCTGTAATACCGGAACAAAATCATCAGAAACAAAAGTTCCAAAAACTGCTACCTTCATAAATGTGCGGGCTTAAATATTCATAAATTTCATAAACTGATCGTATCGATCCTGATACAAATCGGTTAACATCGACCGATCCTGGTAAACAGCTTTTACGTTGTAATTGTATCTCATTAATGCCTGAACTACTCCCGACAATTCTTCTTTATCTAATTTTAAAATTACATCCATATTATTGGTACCGGGCTTTCGGTCGATAAAAAAACTTAAAATTTTAACATCATTACTTTCTATAATCTGGCTGATTTGCGATACGTTGTAATCATTTACATTCATTTCAAGTACCAGCACACCTCCAATTTCCTGCAACGAAAACAAACTGGCAAACCTGCGCGCGAGGTCATAAAGTGTAATCGCCCCCAGGTAATAATGATCGCTGTCTAAAACAGGCAGAACACTTATTTTTAATTTATACATCACTATGGCCAGTTCGAAAATGTGCTGATCGCGGTGTGCATGTGTGGTGTTCAACTGATCGAGTTTTTTTCCGATAGGCTCGTCAACCATGTTCAAATCGTAAATTAATTTATCCGAAACCAAACCAAGGTATTTCGTATCGTCGACAACAGGAATGTGCGAAACCCGAAAAACATCCATATGGCTCAGGGCCTTTCTCCCTTTTTCGGTGCTCCGCACCGAAGGAATAACGTCTGATATTAATCTTTCTGCAAGCAAAACTTTCTGTTTATTATTAATGTTTCTATCTGAAAATTGTAAATTGCGTCTTTAAATATACAAATATGACCAGACTAAGTGTAAATATAAACAAAATAGCAACACTGCGTAACTCACGAGGCGGGAAAAACCCCAGTGTTAAAGAAGCAGCCATTCGTTGCCAGGAATATGGTGCACAGGGAATTACCATTCATCCCAGACCTGATGAAAGACATATTACACGCAAAGATGTTTATGAATTAAAACCTTTGATAACTACCGAGTACAATATTGAAGGTTATCCGCGCGAAGATTTTTTACAAATGGTGATTGAAGTTCAGGCCGATCAGGTTACCCTGGTTCCTGATTCAGATCAACAACTTACAAGCGACCACGGTTGGGATACTTGGAAACACATGAGTTTTTTAAAAGAAGTAATTGCCCGCCTAAAAGAACACGGTATCCGCACATCTATTTTTGTCGATCCTGATGAAAAAATGGTGGAAGGAGCATCTGAAATAAAAACCGACCGCATTGAACTTTATACAGAACCTTATGCCACACTGTATCCTATCGATCATGTAAAGGCGATCGAACCTTTTGTTAAAGCTGCTGAACTGGCAAAAAAACTGGGAATTGATGTTAATGCCGGTCACGATCTTAGCCTTGAGAACCTCAATTATATGTATCACCGTATCCCAAACTTAAAAGAAGTATCAATCGGACATGCGTTAATTGCCGATGCTTTATACTTTGGAATGGAAACAACCATTCAAAAATATCTCGATTGTCTTAAATAGTTTAAACGTCAAAAGCAGGAGCTAAAAATGAAGTTATTTTTCAGAAAAAATGGCAATGGTTCACCATTGGTAATTGTACATGGTTTATACGGATCTTCAGACAATTGGGTAAATATTGGAAAACGACTAGCCGAAAAACATACAGTGTACATGCTCGACCAGCGAAATCACGGCAGATCTCCCTTTGCGGAAACGCATACCTATAACGATATGCGAAATGACCTGGCAGAATTCTTCGAACAACAAAACATTGAAAAAGCCACTTTACTGGGACATAGTATGGGCGGAAAAGCTGCGATGTGGTTTGCGGCCGATTTCCCCGAAAAAGTTGAAAAGCTGGTTATTGCCGACATTGCTCCTAAAGATTATCTGCTTTTAAAAGATAACAGTCAGTTATACCTGCACCAAAATATATTACTTGCAATGCAGGAAATTGATTTTTCGATAATAAAATCAAGAAATGATGTTGACGATTTTATGGCCGAGAAGCTGGACGATAAACGCATCAGGCAGTTTCTTTTAAAAAATATCGAAAAAGACAAGGCAACCAAATTATATCGCTGGCGGGTTAACGCAGAGGTTTTGTACGATCACCTCGATGAAATTGTAGGTGGCGTTAATAAAAACTGGTTCGACGACCGAATTCCGATAACCGCATACCCAGTAATATTTATCCATGGAATGTTGTCGAATTACATCATGCAGGAAGACAATCAACTGATAAAGGAAATATACCCTGATGCCCGTATTGTGGACATACCTCAAGCCGGACATTGGCTGCATGCCGAGCAGCCTCAAAAATTTATGGAGGCGGTTATGATGTGCTGTTAATCATTCCTGAACCATTGAAGAATCCTGATTTCAGGCAGGATTCATTATCAAAAAATTGTAATAGAAGTTTTAAACATTTATCAAAGAACTTACCTGTTGTATTTTTCGGTAAGTTCTTTGATAAACTCCATCTGGTATTTTTTTAACTGGCTCCACTGAAAACGCCAGCCCCAGTTCCCGGTTGGCGTACCCGGAGTATTCATGCGTGAATCACTGTCTAGTTCCAGCAGATCCTGCATGGGAATAATGGCAGTTTCAGCTATCGATGACAAAGCCATTTCCACCACTTCTGTTAGTGCCTGTTTATCAGTTTTTGTGACGTATTTCTCAACCATTAACTTTTCCTCGTCTTTAACTTCCTTCAGCCAGCCGAGTGTAGTATTGTTATCGTGAGTACCGGTATAAACAACATGATTCCCCTCGTAGTTGTGGGGTAAATCTTTATTTGTTGCATCGGTTGTAAAAGCAAATTGCAGAACTTTCATTCCCGGCAGATCAAAACTTTCGCGTAAATGATCAACTTCAGGAGTTATTATGCCAAGATCTTCCGCAATAAAAGGTAATTTACCAATCTGGCTTTTTATCAAACTCAACATCTCATAACCGAAAGCTGGCACCCATCTCCCGTTTATAGCATTTTCTTCTCCGGAGGGCACCGACCAAAAAGATTCGAGTCCTCGGAAATGGTCAATGCGTACCTGATTAAACATATTCAGATTGAAGTGTAAACGAGCCATCCACCAGTCGTATTCCCGTTCTTTTAAACGGGGCCAATTAAAAACAGGGTTTCCCCACAACTGTCCGGTTTCAGAAAAATAATCGGGTGGCACTCCTCCCACCTCAGTAGGATTAAGTTCTCTATCTAGAAGGAATATATCGGTATTGGTCCAAACATCAGAGCTGTCGCCCGATACATAAAGTGGCACGTCGCCGATAATTTCAATGCCTTTTTCGTTGGCATAACGTTTCAGACTAAACCACTGCCTGAAAAACAGAAACTGTAAAAATTTCCTGTATTCCACCTCATCCGACAATTCACCGCCTAATTCCCTCAAGCCATTATCGTTTCGAAACTTAATATTGTCTTCCCAATCGCTCCATGAAACCTCGGTTCCAAAATGAACTTTCGCCGACATAAACATGGCGTAATCGTTTAACCACCATCCATGTGTGTCGAGAAACGTATAATATTCATCGCGATAGTTGGAAAACAATTCTCCACGGAACATTTCAAAAGCCTTGCGCAAAACCGGACACTTCCACTTCTCAACCTTCGAGAATTCAACACGCTTTTTTAAAAATTTTGGCATTGAATAAAGTTCATCTTCCGTCAACAATCCTTCTTCTACCAACAATTCAAGGTCTATCAACATGGGATTTCCGGCAAAAGCGGAATAACACTGATAAGGAGAATACCCGTGACCAACAGGTCCAAGTGGCAATATCTGCCACAATTTCTGTCCGGCATCGTGCAGAAAATCGACAAATTTAAAGGCTTCTTTTCCAAGGGTACCTGTTCCTTCTGCTCCCGGCAAAGAAGTAATATGAAGTAGAATCCCGCTCTTCCTATTTTTCATTTTTATAATTGCTTCTGAAAATTTTTAAATGATCGGCTGTTTCCCTCACAATACGCTGAACTGCCAACCCATGATTTAAGTCGGCAATTACTGATTCCATATCATCGCCGGTAAAAAACTGGTAATGTGCATGCACCATCGATCGTAGCCAACCCGGAGGAACATGACCCGACGGGAAACTGGTAACCGGCTTGTAATTGCTGCCAATCATTTGTTTTACCCACTGATCTGAACCTTCAATATAATACTCGAAATACTCAGAATGTTGCGAAGAATATCGGAAAGCGCCTTTTTCAGCATATATTTCAAGGTACACAAGGTCGCCCGATCCTGAGCTCACCCGGCTCGCAGACATGTTTCCCACTGCCCCGCTTTGTGGCTCAAACATCGAAAGGGAACTAAACAAATCCGATCCCGCAGGAACGCCTTCAAAACTTCCTGCCTGCAAAGCACTTGTTATTTGAAGATCTTCGCCCATAAAAGCCATCAACAGGCTGATTCCGTGTGACCCCAAATCGGCCATTGCACCACCATCAGGAGCAGGTGTTAACCGTGTTACGCGCTTTTTTCGGTATTCTTCCTGCAAATAATCACCGTGGTAATATTTTAAATCAAAGTGAATGGGTTTGCCCAGCTTGCCTGATTTCCAAAACTTAAGCCCTTCACGAACCGAAGAGGTTTGCAGGTACTGAAATCCCACCTGTATCTTAATTTCAGGATTAACTTTTTCCAGTAACTGTTTCATTTTCTGTTCTTCTTCCAGCGAAGAACAAACCGGTTTTTCAAGATAAATATATTTCACATTAGGCATATTCAGCGCCAGCTCAAAATGTTCGAAATGCACGTTGTTGGGGCCAAGAATAAATACAGCCTCTATCCTGTTGTTTTGGGCAAATTCATCGACTGACTGTGCCTTGTTAAACCCCAGCTGGCCGGCAAAGGCTTCCCGACTTTCTTTCCTGGCCGAAGCAACAGATTCAAGAATAATCTCGGGAACATTATTATAATAAAATTTTAAAGCTTGTATAGAGTAAACATGGGCCCGGGCAATTCCGCCGGCACCAATAAAACCTACATGTATTTTTTGCATATTCTTTTTTGCTAATTTTAGCCAAAAATAATGTTTTGCCCTCAATAGTGCATCATTGAAATTAACTCTTAATATTTAGTTTTAGTAAAATGAACAAAGGTCTGCTTTTCCTCATCATCATCGTTCTTTTTTGGTCTTGCCAGCCGAAAGACACCAAATGGGCCGGCCAGGCTCCCCTTCAAAAAGTGAGTACTTTAACAAAACCTATTCAGTACCAACTTAAAAAGACCTATGATCTGGGAAACGGGATTTACTGCTCGAACGAATTCGACGGAGCCAGAATGAACGGAGTTGCCAAAACAGGCGAAAATAAGGTAACGGTTTTAATCACTCCCGAAAATACGCCTATTAATTCAAGCCCGTGGTATGCGTTTAAAATCTGGTCGGATTCAAAAAAAGATATTGAAATAAAAATTACTTACAACGAAGGAGTTGGGCATCGTTATTACCCCAAAGTCAGTGCGAATGGGAAAAACTGGACACCGGTCGACTCAACCTTTTATCTTGTCGATACAGCATCCTTTGCCAAAGGAGAGAGTCCCAAATTTTGTTCTTTTAGTTTAAGTCTGAGTCCTGATACAACATGGGTTGCAGCTCAAGAACTTATTGTTTCGAATAACATAAATTCCTGGGCTACTGGATTGGCTGAGAAAGATTATGTTTCAATGGCAGAGCTTGGAAAAAGCAAAGAAGGCAGGTCAATTAATTACCTGCAAATCGGGAATCCGGAGAGCAAAAAGATGCTCATGGTTTTATCGCGTCAGCACCCGCCGGAAGTAACAGGCTGGCTTGCCATGAAAGCTTTTACCGAGGAACTTTGTGCTTTGGATGAATTGCCTGATCAATTCAGAAAAGAATATTGTATTTATGTGGTACCTTGTGTTAATCCTGATGGCGTTGACAATGGTAATTGGAGACATGGAGCAGGTGGAATCGACCTCAACCGCGATTGGGAAGATTTCAACCAGCCGGAGACACAAGCCATCCGTAAATTCATGCAAAACAAAGTAGCAGAGCAGCGGAAATTCTATTTTATGATTGATTTCCATTCAACCTACGAAGATATTTACTATACCATCGCGCCTGAGCTAAAAGGAAATATGCCTGGAATAGTTCCAAAAATCATTCAGGCCATGGCGGAAGATATTCCGGGTTACGATCCCAATATCCGGCCTAATGAAGCGGATGCCCAGCGAATTAATTCTACCGTTTCTATTTTTCATGAGTTTGGTGCCGAGGCTGTAACCTATGAAGTGGGCGACGACACTCCGCGTGAGCTGATAAAAAAGAAGGGAGAACTTACAGCAAAAAATTTAATGGAGATAATGCTGGAACACCAATAAAAAAAGGATATCATCTCTGTTTTTATATTTAACAGAGATGACATCCTTCTCAAAAAAGCTCACAGCTCTAAGCCCTTTGCTCTCAGCCCGTCTACTTCAACCACTTATCCAACCAGTTAAAAAACACCCGCTGCCACAATATTCCGTTTTGAGGTTTCAACACCCAATGGTTTTCTTCCGGCAAGTATAACATTTCAGCAGGAACTCCTCGCAAAACAGCTGCATTAAAGGCTGCCATACCCTGCTCCGCTGGTACACGGTAGTCTTTTTCACCTTGCACGATCAAAATCGGAGTATCCCAGTTTTGAACGTATTTATGCGGAGAGAATGAATATGAACGTTGCGCAGCAGCATTGTCTTTATCCCAGTAAGCACCACCGTAATCAAAGTTTACAAACCACATTTCTTCGGTGGTCGTGTACATGCTTTCGAAATTGAAAATACCGTCGTGAGCAATAAAAGCCTTAAAACGTTTTTCATGATTTCCGGCAAGGTACATTACCGAGTAACCGCCGTAACTGGCACCAACTGCACCCAATTTTGTTTCATCAACAAAAAGTTCTTTCGCCATTTCATCGATGGCCGTTAACAGGTCTTTTATATTTTGTCCACCGTAATCTTTCGAAATCTGCTCGTTCCATTCTTGTCCGAAACCTGGTAATCCGCGTCGGTTGGGAGCAACAACAATATAATCGTTGGCTGCCATCATCTGAAAATTCCAGCGGTACGACCAAAACTGACTAACCGTCCCTTGTGGTCCACCCTGATTGTACAATAGTGCAGGGTATTTTTTATTCGGATCGAAATGTGGTGGATAAATTACCCAAACGGCCATTTGTTTTCCGTCGGTGGTTTCCATCCAGCGTTTCTCCACTTTTCCCATGGTGAGTTGATCGAGAATACCTTTGTTTACTGAAGTTAGTGCCTCATCTTTCCCGGTGACGGGATCAACAAGGTACAATTCAGCCGGCTGCGACATGGAAACTTTCTGTGCCAGTAATTTCTCTCCAACCGGAACTGCACTTTGATAATTATGAACGCCAGCTGTTAAACGGGTTATGGTTTCATCTGCAATGTCCAGCCGGTAAATCTCATCAGTAGCATGAATATCGCTGATAAAATAAATGGATTTTGAATCAGCACTCCAGCTTAATGAAGCCGCATTCTGATCGAAATCAGCGCTGTAATCTTTCTTTTCACCTGACTCCAGATCGGCAACAAACAGGCGGTTTTTATCTGATTCATAACCATCACGCTCCATACTTTCCCAGGCCAGGTATTTTCCGTCAGGCGAATAAACCGGATTCTGGTCGTAACCCATCATTCCTTCTGTAAAGTTGCTGGTTTTGCCACTTGCTAAATCGTACAAATAAATATCAGAATTGGTTGAAACAGAATATTCTTTTCCAACCTTTTTCTTACAAACATAAGCCAGCGTTTTCGAATCAGGGCTCCATACAATTTGCTCCGTTCCACCAAAAGGTTTCATGGGCGAATCAAAACGTTCACCGGTCATAATGTCTTTTCCCGCTCCCACTTTCCCATCCGAATAATCGGCAATAAAAATGTGGTTGTAGGTGTAATCATGCCAGGTATCCCAGTGGCGGTACATAATATCTGTTTCCAGTCGTGCATTGGCTTTTGGCAGATCAGGGAAAAGATCGTGAATATCGTTGTCGAGTTTTACCGTTTGCAGGTAATATATTTTCGACATATCCGGTGCATACTGAAATCCGAAAATTCCACCTTCAATTTCCGAAACCTGGCTTTTATCGCTACCATCGGGATTCATTTCCCACAACTGAACGCTGCCGGAAGCCGATGACAAATAAGCTATCTTTTTACCATCGGGACGCCAAACAACATTGTATTCGTTACTGGCGGTGTTGGTGAGATTTTTTGCTTCTCCCCCCGCAACAGGAATCGTATAAATATCGCGGTACGATTTATTTTCTTCAATATTGTAATAGGTTACCGTGTACAAAACAGTTGACCCGTCGGGCGAAACCTGCGCTCCTCCCAGGCGGCCAAACGACCATAAAACCTCAGGAGTCATTACATCGGAACTTAATTGCGGCGTTTCCGGAATATATGCTTTCCCGGTTGTTCCTGTTTCACGCCGGGAACAACTCATTAAAATAACCATAGACAATAAAATAAATGCAATTCGTTTCATTTCTAAACCATTATATGTTTGCTCAAAATAAACTATAAATTACCCGAAGGTAAATGATTTTTGTTATAAACAACCTGAAGAAATAATAGTTTGTTGTTCCATATAAGCAGCTTGTATTTTCAACATATAAAAAAGTTTATTACCCCTACTTTGATAATGAAGGATTTCTAAAAACCGGATAATTACTTAAAAACATCTCAAATATTCTTAAAATTAATAGGTAAAACTTAATTAAACATAGTCATTCAATTAGTATTATAAATTGATTTTAAAAGACAGGATATTAACTTTAACATCACTAAAATATATCATTTCTATTCAATAAAAATTATTGTATTATTCCAGTAAAAATTGAATATACCGGACATCGGGTATAAAAAAACACAATCATGAGAAATTTCATTCTGATCCTTTTATTCGCAATAATTTCCTGCACTACCCAAACGCCACAATACCGAAACACCATCGATTTGCAGGGCGAATGGCAATTTGCCCCCGACACATTACAAGTTGGCGAAAAACAACAATGGTATCTCTCTGATTTTGATGATTCAGTACTGTTGCCGGGAACAACGGATTCGAACCAAAAAGGATATCTGAACCGCGATACTTCCACTCTTCACCTAAACCGTATTTATACTTACGAAGGAATTGTCTGGTACCGAAAAAAGGTAACCATTAACGACAACATGAATAACAAGCGATTGGAACTGCAGCTTGAGCGCACCAAACCTTCAAAAGTTTGGGTTGACGCACATTTTGTAGGATCATCGATGCTATTACAATCTACACAAAAATTCGATTGTACTGAGTTCCTGACTCCAGGAGACCATTACATCACAATACAGGTAAATAATGATTTAAAACTCACGCCTTACGGAAATGTACATATCTATACCGATGAAACACAAACCAACTGGAACGGAATTATCGGGAAAATTCAGATAGAAGCAAGCTCGAAAACTTATATTTCCGACCTTCGAATTACTCCCGACACGAAAAGAAAAAAAGCGCTTATCGACCTAAAAATTACCAACGAACCAAAGGGCGGGTTGCAGGTTGAAATTCATATTGAAAAAACCGAAGAAGGGAAAACCTCTCGTTTAAAAACCTTGCGTAAAACGGTTGATGCACAAAACAAAATTCACCTGGAATACGACCTTGCCAACGACTGCCGGTTGTGGAACGAATACAACCAGCCCTTGTATAAGGTTACAGCGGTTGTTTCAGGTGAAGGAATTCAGGATGCAAAAACTGTAACTTTTGGAATGCGTGAATTTGCAGTTAAGGGTACACAGTTTTCAATCAATGGCCGAACCACATTCTTACGCGGGAAAAACGATGCATCAGTATTTCCGCTAACGGGACATCCGCCGATGGATGTTGAAAGTTGGAGATATGTTTTTAAAATTGCCAAAAATTATGGGATCAATCATTACCGTTTTCACTCGTATTGCCCGCCGGAAGCTGCTTTTACAGCTGCCGACATAGAAGGAATTTATTTACAACCGGAACTTCCGTTTTGGGGTGGTTTAAATTCAGACAATATCGCCACTCAATTACGGGAAGAAGGATTTTCGATGCTGGATGCCTATGCCAATCACCCCTCTTTCGTAATGTTCTCGCACGGTAATGAAATCTGGAGTGGAATGGATCGTGTAGATGCCAATATCGCAGCATTAAAAGCCTACGACAATCGACCTTTATATACGATGGGAAGCAACAACGGTATTGGTTATATTCCACCTACGCCCTCTTCTGAGTATTTTGTTGGTGCACGAACTCCTTCAACTGGCGACACAACTTTAACGCATGTAAGATTAACCCATGCTTTTGCCGATTCAAGAGACGGAGCCTTGTTAAATTCAAGCACTCCTTCAACCGAAATTAATTTCGACTATGCAGTGGCGCATATGAATATGCCTATTGTCAGCCACGAAATCGGGCAATACCAGATTTTTCCGGATTACGACGAAATAAAAAAGTACACCGGAGTAGTACGGGCAACTAATCTTGAAATATTTAAAAACAGGTTAGAAAAAGCAGGAATGCCGGATAAAGACAGTATTTTTCAACAGGCATCGGGTGCGTGGTCGGCCCTGTGTTACAAAGCTGAGATGGAGGCTGCTATCCGCACAAAAGGATTTGCAGGTTTCCAGTTGCTCGACCTTCAGGATTTTCCGGGACAGGGAACTGCGCTTGTGGGTATTCTCGATGCATTTATGGACAGTAAAAATGTAATCTCTCCCAAAGCCTGGAAACAATCGTGTAACGATGTGGTTTTACTACTTGAATTCCCAAAATATTGCTACACCAACACCGAAGCATTTAAAGCCAAGGCTGTTGTTGCGAACTACTCCAATAAAAAAATTTCCGATGACATTTCATGGACTTTAAAACAAGATGATGGAACTGTTGTTGGTGAAGGTACATTTTCTGGTTCTGAAATTCCGGTTGGAGGACTCACGGAGCTGGGCGATGCAAGCGCAAATCTTTCAACCGTAAAAAAAGCAGCAAAACTCCTGCTGTATATTTCCATTGCCGGAAGTGATTATTCGAACGATTACCCTATTTGGGTATACCCGGCTACAAATGAAATTGAAGTTCCGCAAGATATTCTGGTTTCAACAAAAGCAGATCAAAAGGTTTTTGAATATTTAGAAGAGGGAGGTAAAGTGTTGCTGTTTCCGCAAAGCACAGATGTGAAGGGAAAAAGTGTTCCCGGTCTGTTTCCTCCTGATTTCTGGAATTACGGCATGTTTAAAACCATTAGCGAAAATAACGGAAAACAGCTTTCTCCAGGAACACTGGGATTGTTAACCGATCCGTCTCACCCGCTGTTTAAAACGTTCCCAACCGATTTTCATACCAACTGGCAGTGGTTCTCCATGGTTAAAGCGAGCAACCCGCTAATTTTGGATGAATTACCGACCGGCTACTACCCCATTGTTCAGGTAATTGATAACCTTGAACGCAATCACAAACTGGGATTAATTCTCGAGATGAAAGTAGGCGAAGGAAAACTGCTGGTTTGTATGTCGCAACTCAATCAAATAAAAGAAAAACCGGAGGCGGCACAACTCTACCGGTCCATTCTTAATTATATGGAAACGGAAGAGTTTGATCCGGGATTAGCCGTGAGCCAAAAGAGATTATTAGAAATTCTATAAATGATAACGGAAACTGTTTCTTATATTCGTATCGCAGTGCACTACTATTCGGTTGAAATATCGCTTTAGTTTCTGAACTTAAAAATAGTCTAATAAACCCGGGTTCGCCCCGGGTTTATTATTTGTGTTAGCGAATAGTTATCCCGGTCGTTTCCATTTTTAAAAATCATTCTATTCTGCCACTTTCACGCACAACATCTGGCTTTGATCGCGGATCAGCAACTTCCCGTCAGCCAAAGCAATGGGAGCCCAGTTCTGCGTTCCAAAACGGCCACCGCCACCAGCTTCCGGTTCAGTTAACAATTCTGCTGATGCAACTGGCTTATAAGCTGTTGGATCCGGCTCAATTAAATACAACATTTTAGCACCATCAGTAGCCAACATCAAACCATCGGCTATCAAAATACTCCCCTTGTTAAAATCCGGTTCGCGTTTGGTTTTCCACATAATTTCGCCATCAATATTCATACAAGATAAACCATCGCGTTTATTGTTGGTTCCGTATTCAGCATAAAAATACCCTTCGTAGAATAACGGTGTTTTGGTCTGATCGCCAAATTCCTCTGTGCGAAACAACTCAGTTGTGCCGTAAGTGCCATCAGCTTTCTTTTCAACCTGAATCATTAGTGCCCCCAATTCGTATCCACCGGTAATGAGCAATTTATTATCTCCGGCATCAACAGCGCTGGGCACCGGAATGCGGCAAACCCAATTGTTAAATTCCCATAGTATTTCACCTGAGAGCGGATTTATTCCAACCACATTTCCAGGTTTAAGTTCCTGTCCGCCCCGTCCTCCGCTGGAAGCAGTTACCATTACCAAATGATCATTCCCGTCGATCTTTGCAATTGCAGGACTTACATAACCTGTTGGACCAAGATTATCGGTTTTCCATTTCAATTCACCGGAATTTTTATCGTACGCTACTACTCCGGCTTCAGGTGCCTGAGAAGCAAGAATTAATAAATCGCCATAAATTAAAGGACATTGTGATATGGCCCAGGTAGGAAACGCTCCTTCGCCACCTCCAAAACCAGGTCTTCCTCCTTCAGGAATTTCACCTCCAAAATCGGTCCACACATTCGCTTGCCAAACCGGTTTGTGGCTTTCAATATCAATACAGTATAAATCACCGTAAGGGCCGCAGGAATATACATATTTGTCTTCAACAACAGGTACACTGCGAGATCCCGGAAACATTACTTCTCCAACAGCATCGTACTCAAAGGTCCAGAGTTCTTCACCTGTATTCAAATCAAGGCAGCGCATTTTATCGCCAACTTTATCGTCACGGTCGAGCAGGTACACTTTTCCGTCTTTAACAACCGGGCCACCGTATCCAATACCCACATCGACCTTCCAAAGTACCTCCGGCCCTGTTTCAGGCCATGAACGGAGCAGGTCTTTTTGCGGAGAAATACCATTACGGTCGGGCCCCAAATACTGAGGCCAATCCTGGGCCGATACAAAATTTACCAACAAAATAGTAAATAGAGCAGAAAACAGTAAGGATAGTTTTTTCATAATATCTTTTTTTGGTTTGTCGTAATTTCTATATCTAAGGTTAGACTATCAAAAAGTCAATTTGGTTTAATTCCGTAAGATCTAATATTCAAACAAGACTTAACGAAAAACAAACCATTCTGTGTTTTTTGAAATTTCTATTTATCAAAAATTGCAATGTAGCTTACATCTTAAAAAATCAGATAGACTCAAATCCACTTATTAAATTTAACTGGTAATTTCCTCAAAATGTTCCAAGGCCCAGTCCACCATCATTTTAACAGCAGGAATTAAATCTTTTCCGATTGGGGTAAGCGAATACTCGACCCTCGGAGGAATCTCAGCGTACATTTTCCTGTTAACTAGTTTGTCTTCTTCCAAACGTTTTAAAGTACTCGAAAGCATTTTTTGTGAAATGTCGGGGATGGCAGCGTTCAGCTTTTTATAACGCATTACTCCATTTCTGCTGAGTATGCCTAAAATCAGGAGCGACCATTTGTCACTCATCCGGCTTAAAATATTTCTGACAGGGCAACCTGGATACAAAGGATCTAACTGGCGCATAATTTTAATTTTTAGGAGTCAAAGTTAATCAATAATCTCTTTTAAAGAGTAATAACCCATTTGACACATAACAATACTTTAAGACACCAACTTTTCTAAAAAAACATTCACACCACAAACAACTGATAATCAACAATTCTAACCAGATACACCGGTAACAAACCCGCTTGCACAAACAAAGACAAAGGCTGACATTTGAGACAAATTATCTTTAAAAAAGAATTTATTATGAAAAATCTGATTGTAACAAATGTACAGCAACTACAAAGCGAAAAAATTAACAAAAACGGAAATGAGTTTGCCATAAAAGCGATCATTCCGCAAGAAGAAACCAGAAAATGCCGGGCCAATTTTGTTGAAGTTGATCCCGGAAATTATGCCTACGGTTACCATTACCATGAAGCCAATGAAGAAATATTTTATATTATCAGCGGAAGTGGCTTGGTTCGCACCATAGATGGTGAAATTAGAGTAAGCGCCGGTGATGTGATTGGTTTTCCAACAGGCGAAAAAGGTGCTCATGTCATTAAAAATGAATCGGAGAACGAGAAGTTGATTTATATCGACTTTGGAACAACACAACTTCCGGAAGTGGTGCACATTCCCGACTTCAACAAAATTATGGTGATCAGTCAGGAAGTGAACGGACTATTCGACAAACAGTAATTGTTGAAAATAAATAACTGAGCTACTGAAACCGGTTGTAATTTATTAAGTGGAATAGGAGTTCCGTTTTTTTAGGGGCTCCAAATTTCGCTTTAAACGAAAAGATACACATTGCATCAATTTGAAGATCGCCGTTGCATTTGGAAGTAACTTTCCTGATTATCCATATCCTCCAACTGCTCATCGGCGTCGATTGGAATAACCTGCGAATCATATTTTTTTATGATTCCTCTTGCGCCTTCATCACCATCAAGTTCTATAAGTTCATCAAAGTAAAAGGCATCGAATAAGGCAGGAACTCCCAACCATCTGTCTTTCGCTCGTGATGCAAGTATTTGTTTCTTCCCCGGGATGAATGCGGCTTTGAGATTTCGATAGTGACTGCTTAAAACCAAAGGCTGGTCGATAAGTACAATTAACACTCCTTCAGCCTGAGGATATTTTTCCCAGGCAAATGAGACTCCTGTTGAGACAGAACTTCCCATTCCATTTCTCCAACGCTCATTAATAACAATCGAAACCTGTTTCTTCTGAATAATCGGAATGATTTTATCCGAGTGACTCCCCAAAACAACAATCAAAGGGTTTCCCGTTTCAATGAGCGTATGAATCTGATGTTCAATTAATGTTTTATTTCCCCAAGTTAGCAATTGTTTGGGCTCGCCCATCCGTTTCGATTCTCCGGCCGCCAGCAATATAATTGGAATCTCATTCATGAATGGCACCCACTTTTTCGCGCAAGGCTTGCGGTTTTTGTTCTCTTACAACACTTAGAATCTCTGCCAGAATGGAGATAGAAATTTCGGCTGCGTTTTCTGCCCCGATATTAATTCCTGCCGGACCATAAATCTGCTCAATAAAATCAGGAGAAAGATCGGGTACATATTCCAGTAACATGGAAATAACACGTTCTCTTCGATTAACCGATCCAAGCAATCCGATGTAGGCAGTTTTTATATCTTTCAGAGCAATCAGGTACTGAACATCTTTATTAAAGCTGTGCGTCATCAACACCACAGCAGTTTGTTCATCAAAAACAAAAGTATTCACCTCATCAAAAGTCGGAGTAATGAATGAAGATGCTCCCGGAAAATATTCGCATGATTTTGACTCATCGGGTGAAGCCACAACGGTTACCTCCCACCCCAGCAATTTTGCCGCCTGGCTTAACTGAACGGCATCGTGTTCTGCGCCAAAAATATACAGTTGAAATACCGGTTCAAATGTTTGCGAAAAACATTTTAGGGTTCCTGCAGTATCTACTTCAAAGTCAGGGTTCAAAGGAAATCCATGTCCATTTAAAGTAAGAACCGATCCCATTTGATCGTACTCTCCAACCTCAGAATAAAACCAGGAATCCATTCGAAACGACTTTCTTACTTTTAACTGTTTTCGAAATGCATTTATAAGTTCTTCCGACAGGAGAACAGGTTCAATTAATATGTGAATCACGCCTTCGCATCCAATTCGAAACCTGCCATCGTAAGTAATTATTTTTGGCTTATTGGTTTTGAAAACACTTTGCGCCTGAAGTTCAATTTCTTTTTCTACACAACCGCCACTAACAGCACCAACCGACTCGCCATTTTCACTGATAATCATCCGAACACCCGGCCGTCGGTACGACGAACCTTTTAAAGCAACTACGGAAACAAATACCACTTTTTTACCGGCCCGCTGCCAGGTCAATAAGGTTTCGAACAATAATTTTAGCTCGTGTGTCATTCTTCAACAATACAAAATTTAGCTTTCAAAACTGTTTTTTACGAAAGGCTGATGATTGTACCTCTCGCCGGTGACCTTATAAAGTGCATTAGCCAAAGCTCCCATTACCGGAGGATATGGTGGTTCACCCAACCCGGTAGGATCAATTTCATTGTCAACAAAATGAACCTCTATTGCTTTTGGCGCTTCCATGTGACGGATCAACCGGTATTTATCGAAATTATTTTGCTCGGGCTTTCCATTTCTGAATGTGAGTTCGCTGTACATGGCATGTCCGATTCCATCAACAATACCGCCTTCAACCATATTAACAGCAGCATCCGGATTCACCACAATTCCACAGTCAACCGCAGCGTAAACTTTATCGATAACCGGCTGCCCGTTTTTAAGAGTCATATCCAACACATTTGCCACATACGAGTTATGACAAAAATAGGCTGCAACTCCCCTGCTTTTTCCATTCGGGTTGGAATTCCATTCCGATTTATCACGCACTAATTCCAGTACTCCAGCATAACGGACTGCATCGTAATCGTTCCTTTCGCCAACCGGATTTTCCTCTGCTCGTTTTAACAAATCAATCCGAAACTGAATAGGATCCTTCCCTGCAGCTTCGGCAACTTCATCTAAAAACGACTGCTCGGCAACAGCATTAAAATTTGAACTTGGTGCCCGCAGAGCTGCTGAACTTATATTTGAATCAACCGTAAAACTCTCGGCCCAGTAATTATCGACGGCACCGGCGGGAAAACGATTGGCATGAAGTGGACTTTCAGGAACACCGCCCATCCTGACATGAAAACCAATCAGGTTATTATTTTCGTCGAGAGCAGCACGATACAGGGCATAATAAGCAGGACGATATAAACCAAAAGTCATATCATCTTCGCGGGTGTAAACGAGTTTAACCGAGGCTTTCATTTTTTGTGAAATCACAGCAGCCTCTACCATAAAATGACCATATAAACGCCGGCCGAAACCTCCGCCCATTCTTGTCATCTGAATATCTATTTTTTCCAAAGGCAAACCCAACCGCGCAGAAATAGTTTTTTCCATTACTTCCGGCGTCTGAATAGGTCCAACCAATTCAGCCTTTTCATCGGTAACGTCAGCAAAAAAATTCATTGGTTCCAAAGTGTTATGAGCCTGATGAGGAGCTGTATATGTGCGTTCAATAACTTTAGCCGCCCTTTTAAATGCGTCTTCAGGGTTTCCGTCTTTTCGAACAGTGTTCCCGGGTTTCGAAGCCATCTCAACCATTTTGGCGTGGTGATCGGATGTGCTTTCCAAACCAGCAGGAACGATAACTTCTCTATCACTTCCCCAACCGGCCATCGTAATTTTTGTATCGGCAATAGGTTCCCATTCCACTTTAAGTGCTTTTTTGGCATTCATCACTTCCCATGTTGAATTGCCCACCACAACAACCAATTCCGTGAAACTGACCACGTCAGACCATTGCCACTTGTAATCGTCGTTGTAGGTTTTTATGGTGAACACGTCTTTAATTCCGGGCATATTTTTAGCGGCGTTGGTATTAACTGATTTCAATTTCATACCAAATGCAGGAGGATGCTCCATCATAGCGATAAGCATTCCTTCCTTTTTATAATCAAGGCCAAACAGAGGCTGACCAGTTACAATTTTTTTGCCATCCACGTTTTTTCGCGACGTGCCTATAATCGTAAATTCTTTCAGTTCTTTCAGGTTCACTTCTTCAGGTGCCGGAAGCTGAGCAGCAGCTGATGCCATTTCTCCGTAACCGGCATTCTTTCCACTTTTTTCGTGACTCAGAATCCCGGCCTTTGTGCTAATTTCTTCTACAGGAACACTCCATGCATTTGCAGCTGCCTGTTTCAACATCTGCCTTGCTGTTGCGCCAGCCATACGAAGTCCGGGCCAGCCCTGCCTGATAGCCTGACTACCACCTGCCAACTGCCGGGTAAATATTTCGGTGTTCAGCGGAGCTTGTTCAACAATCACTTTTTCCCAGTCAACATCCAGTTCATCGGCCACGATCATGGGCATCGAAGTTTTTACATTCTGTCCGATTTCCGGATTTGGAGACATAATGGTGACAACTCCGTTCTCTCCAATCTTTAAGAATCCATTAATTTCGAACCATTCGTCGGGCATGCTCAAACCTTTGGCTTTGTTTGAAGTACATGAAGCCAGCCAGCTAAAACCGATCATTAATCCTCCTCCTGCAAGTACTGAACTTCTGATAAATGAACGCCTGTCGAACTTAGTTTTTACTACCGCCATTTTGTGTGATTTTATTTATACATTAATCAATAATGAAATCTGAATTTTATACAAAGTACTTGTACTACGAATTTGCAGCTGTTTTAATAGCTGCTTTTATTCTTGTATAAGTACCACAACGACACAAATTCCCGTTCATTGCAGCTTCAATTTCCTCATCTCCCGGATGTGGATTTGCTTTTAAAAAAGCAGCGGCATTCATAATCTGTCCAGCCTGACAATAGCCACATTGAGGAACATCATGTTCAATCCAGGCTTTTTGCAAAGGATGATCGCCGTTTTCCGACAATCCTTCAATAGTTGTTATTTCCTGGTTACCAACAGCAGACACCGGCAACTGACAGGAACGGACTGCAATATCTCCAAGATTAATGGTACAGGCTCCGCACTGAGCAATACCACATCCGTATTTGGTTCCAACAAGATTAAGATGATCTCTAAGCACCCATAACATGGGAGTGGTTGGATCGACATCCACCTGATGCGTTTTTCCGTTGACATTAAGATTAAATACTGACATGAATTCTATGTGTTTTAAACTTTTAAAGATCAAAATCCAAAATCCCTTTTTCTTATTTCGTTTTGGCACTAAAAAAAGAGTTTTTAGACTTTTTTAATAACCTTAACAACAAAAAGTTATAATAATGGTTCAGGGGCATTTTATCACTATGCATCTATGATGTGTACAATTCTCAATGATGTTCTAAAATCAAAGGGAGTTTTAAAAAAAAATTGGAGGATCTAAGCTTAGTCATTTCATAGCTGATGATAGAGATTCTCTTATCTAAATTTCGCGATTACTAATATTGGACGGTTAATCTGAAAGTGCTACATTTGAACTGACGCAGAAAAGACAAACCCTGAGTGATTGAAATATGAAAAAATTATACTTTTTTTCAATAGTGTTTCTGATTAGCAATTTTACATTATTTGCAAATCCTGTTGATTCAATAAAAGCCCAAAATGTTGCACAAATATTCTTACAACAAAAATCAATAACCACACAAGGTAATAATCCTTATTTGAAAAATGCAAAACGTACTCTACAACTAACGAAAGCTGTAACAAAATCCAAATCAAACGAATTTTATATTTTCAATGTTGAAAATGAAGGAGGATTTATCATTGTCTCAGCAGAAGATTGCGCAACACCTGTTTTGGGATACGGAATAAAAGGCAGTTTCGATCCAAACAATGTTCCTGAGAATATGCAAAATTGGCTCGAAGGTTACAAGCAACAAATCCAATATGCTATCGATAACCATATACTTCCATCAGAAGATATTAAAGCACAATGGGATAACCTTCAGGAGGGAACAGGAATCGTCTCTTCCTCAGAATCAGCAGCGGCTGTTGGTCCGTTATTGGAAACTACCTGGAACCAAAGTCCGTATTACAACGATTTATGCCCGTATGACGATAACGGACAAGCGGTTACAGGATGTGTGGCAACAGCAATGGCACAAGTAATGAAATATTGGAATTATCCTTCAACCGGATCAGGAAGCCATTCTTATACTGACGATGATTGTGGAGAGCAAAGTGCCGACTTTGCTTCCACTACATACGATTGGGACAATATGCCGAATATATTAACAGGATCAAGTACTGTCACTGAGGTTGAAGCTGTTGCAACATTAATGTATCACTGCGGAGTTAGTGTTGAAATGGATTACAGTTCATATTCAAGTGGGGCTTATGTTATTTACACAGGTTGGTGGTCTGAATATTGTGCAGAGAATGCCCTGGTAGATTATTTTGGCTACAAATCAAGCTTGCAAGGTTTATTAAAAAATGATTATTCAGAAACCGGATGGATTCAAATGCTTGAATCTGAAATTGACGCAGGTCGTCCTGTTCTCTATTCAGGATATACTTCAGGCCCGAACACCAGCGGACATGCTTTTGTTTGCGACGGATATGATGAAGATGAATACTTTCATTTTAACTGGGGATGGGGTGGTTCTGGCGATGGCTTTTTTACATTGGATGCCCTTCAACCAGATCAGGATGTGTTTAGTACCGACCAACGGGCAATTATGGGGATAGAACCGGATATAACCGTTATTGAAGGAATAGACCTGACATATAATTCTTCTTCAAATTCATTAACAGTTAACGACACAAAAATCAATTTGGACATTGAAGTTAAAAATAACGGTACTCAAAACTCTGGCGCATTCAATGTCGCATTTTACCTGTCAAATAATTCTTCGGTGACAACCAGCGACTATTTAATTGGTACAAAATCAGTTTCAGGGTTAAATTCTGGTTCAACAATTAGTCTTAACCTGTTGGAAGATGTGGCAACAATAACTCCAGAAATACCTGAAGGAGATTACTATATTGGCTATATTATTGATTACCAGAACACGATAAGCGAGGCAAATGAAAGCAATAACAGCTATGTATTCTCTAAACAGGTTGAACTCTACAGACTTCCTAACCTTACTTATAACGCATCAAAAAATAGTTTTACTATTAACAATTATGATGTTACAATAAACCTCCAGGCCATAAACAACGATGATTATGATTCTGATGCCTGCAGCATAGGATACTTTCTTTCTTCCGACAGATTGTTAAATGTTACCAAAGATTATTTACTGGGAACTGTTAGTCTCAAGGCCCTTGGTTCAGGAGAAACATCAGACAAGACCTTTAGTGTGAATGTACTTGAAAAATTTCCAGATTTACCGGAGGGGAACTACTACCTGTGTTATTATATCGATTATCAAGGGAGTGTGGAGGAAAGCAATGAAGCAGACAATTATTTTGTTTATACAAATCAGACATTACAACACACTCTGTATCCGAATTTAACTTACGATACAGAAAATGTAAATATTGAAATTCTAACTTCCTCAATCAACTTCAATATCAAAGTTTTAAATAACGGAGAAAAGACATCACCAACTTGTAACCTGGGATGTTACATGTCAACCAATTCAAAAATTACCACATCTGATTTCCTTTTAGAATCGATTTCTCTGGAACAAATTTCAGCAGGTAGCTCGGTTATTAAAATAATTTCTATTGATATTGAATCTATTGGTGACAATTTAAATGAAGGCAATTATTATCTCGGCTTTATCATTGATAATAACGAAAATGTTACAGAGTTGGATGAAACAGACAATATTTGTGTATTCACAAATGAGCCTTATTATTATTGCCGTCCATCGCTTACGTTATTCGACACAATAATTTGCAAAGGTGAGAGTGTAATTTTTGAGCATGAAGAATTTACTGAATCCGGAACTTACGAATTCGCCTATTCAAGCCAAACCGGATGCGATTCGGTAGTGGTATTAAACTTAACCGTAAACCCCACCCATTTATTAGAGTTGAATCAGACAATTTGCCGAGGAGATAGCGTTATTATTGGAACAACTGTGTATTCTGAATCGGGAAATTACACACAAAGTTTAATAAATCAATACGGATGTGACTCCATAATTCATCTGAATCTGGAAGTTGTTGAACCAACAGAAGTATTTTTAACTGAATCGATTTGTTTGGGCGATTCGATAAAAATAGCAGGAATGGTGTATAAAGAAACGGGAATATATACACATCAACTTACCAGTTCCGACGGTTGCGATTCAACTGTTACGCTTAATCTCGCGGTATACCCAAAATCCGATACTCTTCTGAGTAAAAACATTTGTTCAGGGGAAAGTATTATTGTTGGCGATTCGGTCTATAATGTATCAGGTATATACACTAACCTACTCACCAATCGGTTTGGATGCGATTCATTGGTTACACTCGATTTAACTGTAAATCCTTCATATAAAATAATATTAGAAAATACCATCTGCGAAGGTGATACGCTTTGGCTGGATGAAAAGCCATACTACGAAACGGGAACTTATGAAAACCTGTATACAACCGGTTTTGGATGTGATTCATTAATAATATTAAACCTAATAGTTAATCCCGTAAACGACACATTGTTAAGTGTCGCCTTGTGTGCCGGAGATTCTGTTCAAATAGGCAATTCATATTATTCTGAAACCGGAGTTTATGTTGTAAATCTGAAAAATCAATTTGGATGCGACTCCATTGTTACTCTTGATTTAACCGTTAATCGTATAGATGAAATTATTTTGGATGAGACCATTTGCGAAGGCGATAGTATAGTGGTTGGTTTTTCCGTTTATAAAACCTCAGGGAGCTACATTAATGTGCTTTCAAATCGGTTTGGATGCGATTCAACGGTTAATCTTACATTAACAGTTAATCCTGTTCAAGAGATGGAAATCTACGAAAATATTTGCGAAGGATCTGTCTATAATTTTGGAGAAATGCAGTATAACGAATCGGGAACATACACTTATACTTTTTCGAACAGGTACGGATGCGACTCTACTGTTACCCTGTTTTTAAATGTGGTAGCTTTACCGGAAGTAAATCTGGGAGATGATTGTATTTTATTTTCTTCTGAAGATAAAATCTTAGATGCAGGCCCGGGATTTGAAGGTTATCAGTGGAATACGGGAGAAACTACACAGGAAATAAACATCTCTTCAGCCCGGGGATTGGGGGTGCAAAATTATTCTGTAACCGTAACAAACTACTATCAGTGCAGCAGTTCGGATGAAATTAGAATCACCATTTACGATGATTCTTCGATGAAAGAAGAAAAACCTTTATTGAAATTATTTCCGAATCCAAGTAACGGAATTATTCAGGTTCTGATTGGTGATATAACTGGAAAATATTCGATTAAAATTTCTTCAGAGAAAGGAAATCTGGTATATGATAAAGAATTTTACTCTTCAGATAATAAGTTTTTAAAAACATTGAATTTATCTTATCTGCGTAGTGGTTATTATATGCTTCGAATAATATCAGATAAAGAAACAGCTTCAGAAAAACTTGTAATTGTAAAAAATTAAGGCCCTGAAAAATCAATTCAAAAATATATAAGAAACGGGAAGGTTAACACCTTCCCGTTTCTTGTTGCGCAAATTATAAAGAATTTAGTAAATCAACTTTTCCTTCATTTATCACTTTAAGAATAAGTTCGCCAAACAAGGTATTTGCCCAGGCAAACCACGATCGGGTAAAGTTTGCAGGATCGTCTTTGTGGAACGTTTCGTGCATAAAACCGGTGTCTGCATCGGTATCACGCAGAGTTTTTATGCACCAGCTTATTTCCTTATCGTCAGAGCTAGTCATGGCACGCATAATAATACTCATGGGCCAGACCATATCGAAACCTACGTGCGGACCGCCAATTCCTTCAGCTGCTTTTCCTCTAAAAAAGTAAGGATTATCTTCGCTCCAAACCAGTTTCCGGGTATTCTGATAAATTTTATCGTTTTTGTCAACCAGATCCAAATATGGTAATGCCAGCAAACTTGGAACATTGGCATCATCCATAAAGGTATGATTACCAAAGCCATCTACCTCAAATGCATAAACTTTTCCATATCGAGGATGCTCTACAATAGCATATTCTTTGATGGCTTTCTCCACTTCATCGGCGAGTGCCTTACATTCTTTTGCAAACGCTTTATCACCGGTAACTTTTTCACTTATCTCAGCCAACTGACGCAATGAAACTACCGCAAACAAATTGGATGGAATTAAGAATCCATAAGTTGATGCATCATCCGAAGGACGGAATGAAGAATTAATCAAACCAACAGGTTTCAATGGTCGTCCGTAACCACTATTCGACAAAGTGTCGTGCTGTGCAGCTGTTTCACGCTGAAATTTATAGGGTCCTAAATCGTCTTTGCGTTGTTGCTCTTTAAATGTTTTCACAATCAGTTTTGCTGCTTTCTGCCAGTCGGCGTCAAAAACAGAAGTATCGCCTGTTGTTTTCCAATAGTTGTAAGCCAAACGAACAGTATATGCCAGTGAATCAATTTCCCATTTCCGTTCGTGCAGACCCTGTTTCATATCGGTAAAGTCGCTCATCCAATGTACTTCTTCTTCCTTTGTTTTGTTGAAAGCATTGGCATACGGGTCAAGCAATACACATTGGGTTTGACGATTTACAACTCCGGCAATCAGATCTTTTAACTGTTCGTCCTGACTGGCAAGTGGTAAATAAGGCCACACTTGCGCTGTAGAATCGCGCAGCCACATGGCATGTATATCGCCTGTAATAACAAAAGTATCCAATTTGCCGTTCAGTTTCCCGTGCTCTACTGTTGTATCCAATGTATTCGGGAAACAATTTTCAAACATCCAGGCCAGTTTCTGATCTTTAATTTTAGCTTTGGCGTTTACAATAGTCTGCTCAACCGCTTTCGAAGTAAAATTACGTTTTCCGGCTGCCGGACGATTGCTTACATATAAATTTCTAACTGATGTAGCCCAAACAGATGAACCTCCCGCTATTCCTATTCCTGCTGCTGTTAATACTCCTGCTTTAATAAATTCCCTTCTATTTTTCATTGATTTTTTAAAATTTTAAGATGACCATCTACTCAGTCACAATAATTAATTCATTACCTTTTTTTAGCTGGTCGAAAGATACAAAATACCCATCGATGCTATTTCCATCAAGTAAAATTTCCTTAATTTTTTTACCAGAATTTCTTTTTATTAAAGAAACGTTGGCTCCGGCTCCCGTATCCAGTTTAACTGAATCAAAAACAGGAACGGAAACAATGTAATCGTCATCAGCCGGTGAGTATGGATAAATTCCCATGGCAGCAAACACATACCACGACGACATTTCTCCCGCATCATCCATTCCGCATAGTGCATTTTCCCACTCTCCCATTCCGTAGAAACGATTCATTATACTATCGAGATACATTTGTGATTTCTCCTGTTTGTCGATAAAATAATACAGATAAGGGGCACTGTGATCAGGCTGGTTTCCGTGGCAATATTGTCCGATAAAAGAAGAAACATTACGGGCAATGTAAGAACTGTTCCAAGGAATAGAAAACAACGAATCCAGCTTTTGCTCAAATTCGTCTTCACTTTTATACAAACTGATCAATCCTTTTGTGTCGTGCGGTGCAAAAAAAGTTGATTGCCATGCATTGGCCTCACGATACATGTACTCGTAATACGGATATTCGGCATTAAAATCCGGCACCCAATCGCCGTTTTCAAGGCGGCCCCGCATTAAACCGGTTGACGGATCGAACAGATTTTTATAGTTTTCCGTACGCTTCATCAGCATCTCATAATCATCCTGTTTTCCCAATTCTTCGGCAAGAAGTGCCACCGCATAATCGTCGTAGGCAAACTCCAGCGTTTTTGTTACTCCGGCTTTGGCTTTCGACTCCACATTTGGATTTTTCACTTCAGGCGTTGAGATGTAACCTTTCTCAATATACTCGGCTATGTAAGGGCGTGTGCCACCTTCTTTTGTTGCATTGTTCAGTAACAATTGATAAGCGCTTTGAAAATCGTAATTACGAATTCCGCGCAGATACGAACCGGAAATAAAAGGCGCTGCATGGTCGCCGTGAAAAAAGGTAGGCATAAAACCTGTTTTTTCCCCTTTGTCAATCAGCGACTGAATGACATCGGCAGTTACGTCGGGCGATAACATACCCAGCAAAACCAACTTGTTGCGGTAGGTGTCCCAAAGCGAAGGATTCGTATAGTAACGAAATCCTTTATTAACAACTTTCCCGTTGGCATCGGTGAAATCGCCATTTACATCGCTGCGCAGTGCCGGCCATAAAAATGACCGATAAAGTGATGAGTAAAACAACTCTTTTTGTTTTTTGGTGCCGCCATCGACCTTAATTTTTGCAAGCAAGTTTTCCCAGGTTTGAGAAGCTTCACTTTTTACGTCGTTAAAACTTTTTCCTGCCAACTCGGCTTCCAAGTTCTGCTTCGCATTTTCCAAACTTACGAACGATAGAGCCAGTTTAAGTTCCAGCGGTTCGCTATTGGCCGAATTTTCAAATGTAACTACAGAAATTTGATCGCGTCCTTCGCCCAAAGTTTCCAATTTTGTAATTGTTCGGTTGGTTTCGGCATAAAAATATATTTTGTCTCCGGTTTGCTGGAAACCTTTCAGAACGTTGGTCCCTTCCTGTTCAACGTCCCAGTTCCGCACCCGCTCGTTGGATTTCGACAGATTCAAGACTATCTTTTCCGCGCTCCCTTTTGGATATTGGTATTTGTGGTACCCGCAGTGCAAAGTGCTTGTCAACTCCACATCAATTCCGTAACGTTCCAGCTTAACTTGATAATAACCCGGTTCTGCAGCTTCATTTTCATGTTTAAACCCAGAACCAAAATCATTAGCCGTAAAATCATCAGTTACCGGAAGAACAGGAATATGGCACAAATTCCAGTGTCCTTTATTGGTATGCGTGAAGGCATAAATAACTTTGTCCTCGTATTCGTAACCTGCTCCGCTGTGCCATTCGGTAATCGGGCTCAGTTGGACCATGGCATTTGGCAAGGCAGCTCCCGGATAAGTTAACCCGGCCCACACGCGCCAGTCTTTTGGCGGATTGTAACCACAATCGATGCTGTCTTGCAAAGGTGCAGTTCCCAAAAAAGTATTCACATATTTGGTAAGCCTTTCAGAATCATCCTGACTTACAATATTAACCGCCGAATTACAACTGATTATTGTAATAACCAGCGTTGTAAAGAATATCAATTTTCTCATTTTTAGTTGGTTCAAATTAAAATTACTGAAAAGTTTCTACTCAATCTTGCTTTTTCGTGTAACATTGTTTATCAGGCAAATAAAAAATTGACAATATTCAATGAATAAATATTTTTGCCTGATATGATTGTCCTTCGGAAATAACTTTCAAAAAATAAATACCAGGCACAGTTACTTCCGGATAAAAGGCAATACGCCCATTTGCCGAAATTGACGCGCGTACCTGTTTTTGAATAAGCTGAGCGGATTGATTATACAAGCTAAGATCACAAAAGGCATTACACTTTGCTGGTAACTGCAGCGTAAGTCCCATTCCCCGGGGAAGTGGATTTGGAAATACTTTTACGGTTTGATTATCCTTGATTATTTCCGTTACATCAGTTACAGGATTCGCCGCATTATAGGCTACATTCAAAAAGGACGAAGCGGCAGCAGCCTGCCCCATCATGCCAATTTCTGATGGATTTTGGTTTGTTCTGTTCAGGTTCCATTTTCCTTCAGCATCGGAATAACTACTGGCGTAGTACCCACGTTTATCTCTGTTGTACGCACTTAGAAAATCCATAATATCCGCAGCAATCGTATAAAATTTCTCATCTGCCGTTTCGCGGTACATATCGAGCAAAGCATCAATCATATCGTCGCCGCCCCAAAATGAAATCTCGCTTAAACCTTGTCCCGGTTTATACCATTGATCAATACAACTGTTCATCATTTCGTGGGCATCATCGAGGTATTTTTGTTCATTGGTAAGCTGATACAACAGAATTGCATTTTGAATAACAACGGTTGTTTGGTAGGCCCGGTAACCACCTCCCCATACCTGTTCTCCGTTCACGGTTCCATTCAGCGACCAGCTGCCGTTCTGGTAATAACTGGCCTGGTTAAACAACTTGGTATTTGAATCTTTAATTTTTACCGATAAGTCGTTCTCCAACTCATAATAAGCCAATGCTTCGTCTATGTAACGGTTTTCGTTTGTATACTGATACAACTTAGCGGCCGCATAACTAGTGTAATTAACCGACATGGAAAACAACATTCCAAAGCCGAATTGGTCTTCGTGCTGCGGAATGGCGTAGCGACTATCTCGAATTTCGTTGTTAAACTCGTAAGCAGTTTTCAGATTATCAAGAGCGGTACCATCCTGTGCCAGATCATAGATCATCGAAAACGGCATCATTAGCTGTCCGTTATCATCGTAAAAACGCGTTCCGGTATTTCCAGGCAGAACGGCATAACCGGTTCGTCCTGCTTTTGTTACTTTGTATGAGTCAATAGCCGACAAGTAGTTAAAAAGGAGAGTCTCATATTTTTCAGAATTTAGTTTCCAGGCATTTGTTAATGCCCGCAACATGTGCGAAGCCGGCCAAACAAAGCTCGTTCCCTGTATAAAATTTGACGAAGCGTCAATCGATTCGGCATACAAACCATTACTTTTATTATAAAACTCGTCATGAATTTTATCCAACAGTTTTTCGCCAAAATATTGGTATTTATTATCGTATAAGTCAACTGGCACTACCGCCTCAAGTTCAACGTCATCGGCTGTTGTTGCCTTAATTGTAATGGTATCATTCCGGTAGTCCGAAGTTTCTGCCTCATAAACCAGATAAGCTGAGTGGTCATCTATTTTTCGGAATAAAAATTCGCCGGGAATTTCGGCTTCAGTCACACTCCAATCGCTAATAACTTCGCCGGCAACACTTACCAAAACAGAGTCTTTTCCACTATCCAGAATTTTCAGACTTCCGTTTACCAAAATATTGTCTTTTTGTGTCCATTCTGTACCTGTTCCCCGTTTCAGATTATGCTGAGATGTTCGATCAAAAATGGAATCACCTTGACCTTCGTTCAACAACCAGTTGGCTACAAGTCCATCTTCGTTGCCATTGAGTTGGGTGTCTTTATTCAGGTTAATCTCTTCTTCTGTTCGTACGGTATTCCAAATTCTGAAATCGGATAATTTGCCATCCAAACGGCGTCCCTTCCACATAGAACCTTCTCCCACAAAAACATGGGTTCCCGATGCAATCATTGGTTTACTCAGGGTTCCGTTGCCAGCCAAAATACCATCGATAAATATTTTCACCTCATTGTCGGTATTCACAGAAACTGCTACATGTTGCCACTTTCCCGTTTCAAGTTGATTTCCGGTACTTGTAACAGCTTCCCAGTCTCCGGTTCCCACGTTCACTTCTACGTTTCCGCTTGAGTTAAACCGAAATGCAAATCCTACAGAACCGGAAGCACTATTCCACGATTCATCGGCCAATATGTAATTTCCTGACCAACTGTCAACATACATCCAGGTTTCAATGGTAAAATCACCGGAAACATATTCATCAAAAATACCGCAATCGATATAGCTTTCGGGGTCTGATGTATTAAATTTCAACACATAGGACTGTCCTTTCGCATGCACCGAACATAAAACGAATACCAGTGATGCTACACCAATAATTACCGATCGTATCATTTGTTTTGTAATTCTTTATATCAAACAAGATCCGATTAAGGATTAATCAGTTCTTCCGCTTCAAGTAAAGCAGCAGATTCAATTAACATGGCTCCGCTGGTTTGAGTGGTTAAATCGCTTGTGCTTCCCGGTTTGTTTTTCCAATAAGTACCGTAAAGTAATTTGTTCTTATCTGTTCCTTCCTGCCACAGTTTTTCTGCATTGTATTTTAGAAATTGCAGGTAGCGGTTTCGGGTACCGTCCGACAAATCGGGATGAAGAATGAGCTGAGTAAAATATCTCACAAATATTCCTTTGAACAAACCGCCATCGCCGGCGCCTTCATCTTTCAACAGTCGGTCATTACTATTTACAAGGGTATTAAGAGTGTAATCGGCGGCTTTTTGAGCATCGTTTAAATAGGTTTTCTCACCGGTTATATTGTATAATTCCAGCGCCGAACCCAAAAATGTTCCCTGGTTATAAGTAAAAATCCATGCCATTTGAGTTTCCCCGGTACGGCTGTTAATGTTGTCGTACACCGCACCACTTGCCGGATTAAAAAGATATTCCTTTTCCCATCCGTAAATATCTAGTGCCCACTCTTTGTCTGCCTCATCGCCAAACTGCAGATAAAGTCGTGCTGCCAAAATACAGGCCGGACCATTTGAACAGGCGTTTTTGCTGTACGGCTGATCTTTTTTCCACGAGATACCACCACCGGCGTTGTCGTTCCAGCCCGTTTGAATGTCTTCCCAAACCGAAATAGCAGCTGTTTTATAACGCTCCTGATTGGTTGCATTATAAGCACGCAACATGGCCAACGCATTCCATTCCATATCGTCGTAAAAAACGTTGAAAAACGAATTACCGTTTTTGGCTTTTACACCTTCGTACCAGTCGTTAATGGTAGTCAGGTACAAATTATCGCCAGTTCTTTCGTAAGCATCAATGGCAACATCCAAAGCATGTGCCTGCGGCCAGTAGTGAAAATCGGTATTATTCGTATTGTTGTATTGGAAATAAGCATCGGCAGGATTCCAGTATGAATAAATAAACGACGAGCTGCTACTGTCGGCTGCCAATGCCCAGTTAATAGCAGTTTCTTCTTCGCCTCCATTTCCCGGCTCAACTTCATCCTTTCCACAAGCCTGAATAATAAACAGGCAAATTATCGCAAATAATATTATTCTCTTATTCATACTATTAAAAGTGTTAATTTTCAAAGGTATAGTATGTAACTCACATTACTTTTAAATATCCTCCCGAGCGTAACTATTTTACATGCTCGTTTCATACCTCAACTTCTGAAAAAAACTGAGACAGGGCTTTCCCTGCCTCAGTTCTACCTTTACTCTATTTATTGGTCACTAATTTTAATTACATTATGCGTGTATGGCCCTTCTGCCCAGAAATAGGCAATTACATCAATATAAGCCAAATCCATAATTCCATCGAACTTCCACTTGTCGTCCCATCTTGATTCAGGAACCGGTGCCATGTAGTAATATTCTTCATTTCCTGAAGGACGTCCATCAGTTGCATTCAGTGTTCCCCACCATTCGTAGGCATCGTTACCGTCTGCATCTTTAACGGTCATTCTGAATTTATAACGCTCATCGCGTCCCCAGCCTTCCTGCTTAAATTCAAGCGGCTGGTTGCTTGCTTTAAAGATACCGCCACCCTGATATTCCAACGAGAATAAAAATTCATCGGTTGGTGCAAAATGCAACTGGAAGTCAACAATTTCAGTCATTACAACAGAACCAACATTAAAATCGATATTGATACGGTAAACTGATGTATTTGCAACTGTACCTGTTGAAGCACCTTCTTTAATTACACCATTTTCAATGTAGAATTGACGTGTATCACCCGCATTGCCATCAGTAAAGAAATATTCCTGGCCGGCAGTAAGTTTGGTATATATTTCAAACTCACCCGGAGCAATTCCCTTCATAATGCTGGCATCGGCCAAGTCGCTTCCACCTTCTGATCCGGCACCTGTTACATAAACATCAACAGGAACATCGGCAAAACCTGCCAAACGAGTAATTGTCATTGTCCGCACTTCTTCACCTTTCAAATCGTTAATTCCTTTTGAAGAAAATACTGTCCAGATAAGTTTGCCTGTTTCAGCAGAACCAATACCGGCCATTGCACCAATTTTATTTAGCTGTTTGTGCGAGATTGTAGCGTGATTATAACCTCCGTTGTTATCAGAAGCCATTCTGTAAACAGGTGCTGAAAAATCGCCGCCTTCAACATCGAAAGCTACTTCGTAAAGTACCATTCCGCTGTCTTCAGCTTTTGCAGGCTCCCACTCGAAATATTCGGCTGCCGATGCAGAAGTTTGTAATACAATTGTTTTATTATCGGCAGGTTCGTATAAAGATTGAACGGCAGTAACACGTGTATCTCTCAATACTTCATCTTCACATCCTACAAATGCAATTAGCACAGAAGTTAATATGGTTAATTTTATAATTAGAGTTTTCATAATCGTTATATGTTTGTGTTTATTGTTCATTTTTTGAATCACTTAAATTAATAGCCTGAATTTTGACCCAGATTCGGATTTAAATCTTTTTCGGCTTGAGGAACCGCCCACAAATAATCTCTCTGCGGATTAAACGATCGCTTATCAAGATTAATATAGCCGTTATCGATACTTGGGTCGCCATACTGAGCTCCATGTGGATTAACGTTTAATACCGTTTCAGCGGTTTCCCAACGACGAATATCAAAAATCCGAAGTCCTTCCAATGCCAGTTCTACACGACGTTCGCGGCGAATGATTTCCCGCAGATCTGTAGTACTCAGCGACGCATCGAAATTTAAGGCACTTGCATCGGTAAATCCTGCACGCTCGCGCAAAGCTTTAATTGTACTGTTCCATAAATTCTCATCCATTTCATTCAGTTCATTTTTAGCTTCGGCATACATTAACAACACGTCGGCATAACGAATCAATATCAAATTCAGCCCCGAAGTGAACGATGCTAACGATTGTGGATCGTAATACTTTCGCATATAATAACCGGTTGAAGTTGAGTTTGTACCTTGTCCTTTGTATTCATCCACTTCTGCTGATTCATCAGGAGCACTACCCGGTTTTATATAAATGGTCTGAATCGTTCCGTCAGGCAATCGCCACGGAAATTCGTGATAAACCACAGTAGCTGTTAAACGCGGGTCGCGACGAACATAAGGATCGTTCTCGTCGTATCCCGAATTCGAATCATCAATGGTCCTTCCGTTCAGCATCAGGTAATCGTCAACCAGTTCCTGAGTCGGTGACATCTGATTTACACGGGCTCCAACAGAAAGCGGTGCATAATCAAAATACTCGCCCCATGTACGCAGCGATGGTACATAACCCAAATCAAGAATTACCTCATCATTATATTCATTTTCAGGAAGGAAAATACCTTCGTATGACGGGAACAAGTCGTATGAACCATACTGGTCAGAATTAATCAACTTTTCACAAGTACTCACCACATTCTGCCAATCGTTGCTGTACAAATAAGTTCTTGCTTTCAATGCAATTGCAGCTCCGGCAGTAATCCTGCCGTTATCATCCTCTCCGTATTCCTCATTTGTAGGTAAAACATCGATAACCGCATCAAGCTCATTTCTTACAAAAGCCAGTACTTCTTCATGCGAAGTTCTTGCAATCTCTTTCGTTTCGTCTAAAGTGATATCTGTTTCGAACAAAGGAACATCGCCATACCATGTGGTTAACCGGAAATACAAAAAAGCCCTGATAAAACGCGCTTCAGCATTCATCCTTGCTTTTAAGGTTTCGTCCATACCTTCTACCCTGTCAACGTTTTCGAGGAAAGTATGGCATGTTTTAATTCCGGCATAACAATCTCTCCATTCGTTTGCGAAACGATTGTTGGCAGCATCAGCCTGTCCTGCTGAAATTATTTTTTCAGAACTCGCACCCCGTCCTTCGTAAATATTATCGCTAAGCGCTTCGGTAGAGAAAAAATAGCCCGAACTATACATTTGACTGTAAGCCATATTTAAAACCATATTGGCTTTTTCAGGAGATGTCCAATAATTGGCTTCTGTAAACTTATTTGTTGGTGCTAAATCCAACTCGTTACAAGAAGTAAAAAGTATTAAAATTAAACTTGCAACGCCTGCACTATATTTTAGAAATTTCTTTTTCATGTCAATCAATTTTAAAATTCCAGTTCTAAACCAAATCCGTAGTACTTAAGCGTAGGATAATTCCGGCCACTATTTGCGCCGGTTCCTCCGGTTCCTCCCATATTGCTTCCAAATTCAGTAGATTCAGGATCAACAAATGAGACTTTAGAAAGTGTAAATAAATTCTGTGCATTTACACTAAGTCGTAGTTTCTGGATACCTGCTTTTGAAGTAATTTCTTTTGGCAAAGTATAACCCAGCTGAATATTTTTTAAGCGCACATAAGCAGCATTAAAAATGTAGATATCAGAAGCTTTTTCCCAGTTATTAACCTGTGACGAAGATCCTGCAGCTGCAAGTCTTGGCCATTTTGCTTCGGGATTAACCGGTGTCCAAAAGTCTAACTGATGGGTATACATAACGTAAGAATAATTAGCATGGAAAGGTTCCACCAACTCACCACGTAAAAACATTTCACGTTTTCCAACACCCTGGAATAAAACACCAAGATCAAATCCTTTCCAGCTTACGTCGTAATTCAATCCGAAGGTATAACGAGGAAAAGCGTTACCTAAAACCTGGCGGTCTTTGTCATCAATAACGCCGTCGTTATTTTTATCCACATATTTTACATCGCCCGGTTCAACGGTAGCACCAATTGGTAAAGCACTATTTTCAATTTCCTGATAACTTCCGAAGTAGCCATCGGTTTTATATCCAAAGTATGAGCCCAAAGCTTCACCCTCGCGAATCAATTTACGCATCTGATCGCTGGAATTGATTTGTTCATTACCTCCAAAATCAACCACTTCGTTTTTCGCATCGGCCATATTTAACCTTACGTTGTGATCAACTGCTCCGGTTTTCGCATGATAGTTTATGGTGGCTTCCCATCCACGGTTTCTCATCTCACCGGCATTTTCTTTTGCTACTGCACCACCAAACACCGATGGAACAACAGGAGTCAATAAAATTTGAGAAGTGAGTTTGTTGAAATAATCGAATGATACCGAGAGTTTATAATCGAAGAATGTAGCATCGGCGCCAATATTAAAGTTCGCCGATTGCTCCCACTGCAGCGCACTGTTTCCAAAATCAAACCCGGTTCCTGAAACAGCTTCGTTATTAAAACCATAACTATTGTTGTAAACCGTATAAGTTGTAAAATACGAGTAATCATCTACATTCTGATTACCAAGCACACCATACGAACCGCGTAATTTCAGATCGCCAATATTGCTTTTGTAATCGTTCATAAAACTTTCTTCAGACAAACGCCAGCCGGCTGTAAATGACGGGAAGAATCCCCAACGGTATTCTTCCGAAAATTTTGAAGAACCATCGTAACGGAAACTAAATTCGCCGTAGTATTTGTCTTTGTAGTTATAACCAGCACGGCCAAAAACAGAGTAGATACTTCTTTCCTGTGTTTGTGCAGGTGTATTGTAGCTCGACGGATCAATTTCAGTTTCCGATTCAGGAAGTCCAAGATCGCGATCGGTATATTTCATTTTTATCTCGTTGGCCTGACGGGTGTACGATTCGTTAGAAACACCAATCAAACCGGAAACATTATGATCTTCTTTAAAAGTGCGGTTGTATTCCAGTAAAAACTGGGTATTCAGAATATACCTTTTTTCGTTGTAATCTTCCGTATTTCTGGTATCGTTGGCATACGAATTTGGTTTTTCAGCAGTTTCACTCGAGTAGAACGGAACTTCCAAACCTCTGATAAAACGGTGATTTGCCCCTAAATCGAGACCAACCATTCCTTTTGCTTTCAAACCTTTAGCCACATCCAGTTCCAGGTTCAAACTTCCAAGGAAATTATCGTCATCCTTTTTCTGAAATCCACCTGCTTCTAATAAACCAAGTGGATTAAACTGCGAAAGCACATCGTTTATCAGGTACCTTCCGTTTTCTCCTTTCATAATATAATTGTAATAAGGAGGAATACGAGAGCCGTCTACAACGAGAACTCCTGTACTTGCATTAGGCGCCTTTTGCATTGTGCGGTTAAAAGCCATTAATGCACTCAATTTCAGCTTACCATATTCGCTTACCAAATTGGTTCTGAAATTATAACGTTCGATACCAAAATCGCCTACAAAGTTGCTTTCCTGATTGTAATATCCGGCAGAAACCATGTAAGTAGAAGTCTCTGATCCACCAGAAATACTGGCAGTATAATTTTGTTGCAAAGCCGATTGCAGAATACCATCCAAAAACCACTGACCGTCTCCGTTTTCCTGGAAATCCCTGATTTCTGCAGGAGTATACTTTGGTGATGATCCAACATTAATCAGCGACTGGTTTTTTAACAAGGCATTTTCGTATCCTTTTACCGGTTGAAACAATACATCGGGATCTTGAAAACCGGTCATTGCATTAACACGAACAACAGGCTTGCCACTTTTTGTACCTTTTTTTGTTGTTACCAGGATTACCCCGTTCGATGAACGAGATCCGTAAATAGCAGCACTACCGGCATCTTTTAAAACCGAAACATTTTCAATATCGGCAGGATTTAAACTATTTAAACTCCCCATCTCTGTAATCATTCCGTCAATTACTACTAATGGATTATTATTATTCATAGTACTTACACCACGAATATTAATATTCATACTATTGTCGTTCGGGTTCATGCTTCGTTGCTGGATAACCAGGTTCGCAGAAGCTCCCTGTAAGGCCTGCACAGCATTGGCAACCGGACGATCTTCGATTAAACTTGAATTTACCTGATCAACAGAACCAATCAGATTTTTCTTTTGCATGGTACCGTAACCAATTACTACAACCTCCTCAATACCAATGGCATCTTCCTGCATCACTACAGAAATACTGTTTTGAGTACCTACTGTAATTTCCTGGGTAATCATCCCTACAAAAGAAAAAACCAGAATTGCATCGGAATCCAGATTACTTACCTGGTAATTTCCATCAATATCGGTTACGGTGCCCTGGGTAGTACCTTTTACAAAAACAGTTACACCCGGAATTGGCTGGCCTTCAACACCGGTTACCTGTCCTTTAATAAATTGCTGCTGAAAGGCAGGTAATTCCTGACTGTTGTCTTCGCCTTTAAATAATGCAACCTGGCGCCCAACAATTTTATATTTTACACCGGTGTTATCAAATATCTCGGTTAAAATTTTCTCGATATCGGTATTCCTAAAATTTACCGACACTTTTCGTTCAGCATCTATAACATCCTCGGAATAGAAAAAATGAAACTCGCTTTGATTTTCAATTTCTTCGAGAACACTTTTTATATCCGTATTTTTCAGCTCAACAGACAACCGGGTTACCTGCGAATAGCTCTCTGTAGCCATTACTGAAAAGACACTTATACATAACAAAAACAAAGTTACTTTCATAAGTCTTAAAAGTTTTACGAAGAAAGTCCACAAAGGGATTTCCTTCAATCTCTTTTTTTTCATAGATTTGACGTATTAAGATTAATAATTTCAATAATTATTTTTCAGAGGTGGGGAAGTTGGTGGCTTCCCTACTTCTTTGTATTTGAGGATTTGTTTTACTGGTTTATATCATAGGCAACTCTCTTATTTTATTGGTTTTATAATTAATTTTCTTTCATTCTTATCATATTCATATTTTAGCGACATAGTTATTTCAAGCAAATCCATCACTTCCGTAATCGACTCAAATTCAATTGTTGCTGTCAATTTTTTATCTGAAATATACTTATCATCTATATCAATCGAAATATTATACCATCGTTCAAGGCGCTCAACAACATCTTTCAACGATTCGTTTTTGAATATCAACTTATTATTAATCCACGATGAATAAATTTCGGTATCGACTTTATGTACCTGAATGGAAGAATTACCCAAATCAATTACTGCCTGCTCGCCCGGCACCAGAATTTGTTGTGCACCGGAATTTGAAAACAATTGAACTTTTCCCCTTTCCAAAGTTACTTCGGTGTTGGTATTCTGATAATTCATTACATTAAAAGCTGTACCAAGTACATTTACCTTCACATTGTCGGTCTCAACCTCAAAAGGAGTTTTACTTTTTTTCACATCAAAATAAGCCTCTCCATCTAATTTTACCAGGCGTTTTTTACCATCGAATTTCCGGGGATACGATAAAGTTGAACCGGAGTTTAACCAAACTTCAGAACCATCGGGCAAAACAAAATAGGTTTTTGAGGCGAGTGGCGTTGAAATGGTTTGCAACTCCGTTTTCATACCCGTTTTATTCAGAGTAAAAAAGAAGGCAATGGCCAAAGGGATAAAAAGAACAGCTGCTACCCGCATTAAATAAGTCATCAATTTTCGGGTTTTTGTTGTTCCTGATTCCTGGTTATTTATTTCGAAATGAATTTTATGCAGCGTATCTGTCAAATCAGGAATTTGTTCTTCTTCGGGTTTTATGTTTTTCCAATGTTCCAGCATACCGGCATCGATAACCGGTTGATTGCCAGGATTGGCAAACAGTTCGATAAATTGCTTAAACTCTTCATCGGAACAATTGGCCTCGATATATTTTTTGTAATATTCTTTCATATAAAATTGTAATCACTTGTTAAACGTGTAGCGAATAAAAAACCCCTGCTCGGGTTCTCGTTTTTTTTCATTTTTATTTTCTGATAAATTTTGCTCCCTGTTGTTATTGTGAACAAATCTAAAAACATTTTATAGTTTTGTGCTTTCTAGCGAACAGAAACAGATGAGCAAGGATAAACTGATAACCAGGTTTCTTGAGGGAGATAAAACCGCTATTAATGACTTATATGCAGAGTATAGTCCAAGGCTATACAGCTTTGCAATGGCCTACTTGAAATCGGAGTCAGAAGTTCTGGATATTGTTCAGGAAGTTTTTGTCAACCTTTGGATTAACAGAAATAAATTAAAAAAAGATTCCAACCTGGAGGCCTATTTATTTACCGTTGCAAAAAACACCGTCATTTCAGTTTTCCGAAAAAAAATATCTGAACAGAAATATCTTGAAACGCTAAAATCGAAAGTTGTATCAAACAGTATCGATACAGAATCACAAATTAATTACAACTTACTTTCTGAAGAAGTAAAGAAACTGGTAGACCAACTCCCCTCTCAACGCAAACGGATTTTTAAATTGAGTAAAGAAAAGGGCTACACCAATAAAATGATTGCAGAAGAACTAAACATTTCAGTTAAAACAGTTGAAGATCACATTACAAAAGCACGTAAATTTTTAAAAGAGAACCTAAAAGATTACGGATTATTGGCTGTGCTTTTTTTTGAAATGTTTATTTCGAAGTAGTAAAAACATGATCTGCCAAATAAAAATTGGTAGCATTAAAATATTACAAAAGTACCTGCAAAAAATCCCCGGGACAGAAATCCCGGGGCTCTATCAGACCAATAAAATTAATCGAAAGTTTTCCCTGCTTTGTGCCAGTCCCAAGAGATTATTCCCCCTGTTCTCTGGTGGCTTTATAAATTCTCACATAATCGATTTCGAAAGTATGAGGAAACAGGGAATCATCGATTCCTTTTTTTCCACCTAAACCTCCTCCTATGGCCAAATTTAAAATAAGGTGAAACGATTGATTAAAAGGCCAGGCTTCAGGCCCTTCTCCATTGTTTTTGAATGTAAAATAATGCCGGTCATCCACATAACTTCTGATTTCATTTTCATACCATTCCATTGTATAAACATGAAAATCGGTGGTTGCAGTTGGCAATCCGGTTCGTTTGCCCACCTGGGTTCCAATTATATGATTGAAACTTCCGGTATGCACGGTTGAGAAAACGGTATCGGGATTAAATCCCACGTGTTCCATAATGTCAATCTCGCCGCTTTTAGGCCATTTCCCATAAATATTGTCAGAAGGAAGCATCCAGATTGCAGGCCAGGTGCCGTTACCTTTTGGCAGTTTGGCTTTTACTTCTACTTTACAATATTTCCAGTCGCCTTTACCTTTTGTTGTAAGCCTGGCCGAGCTGTAATCTTTTGAAAAGGTTTGTTCCTTTCTTGCGGTAATGATTAAAATGCCATCGCTTATAAAAGCATTGTCGGAATCGGCAATAGTGTACCATTGTTTCTCGTTATTTCCCCAGCCATATTCGTTTCCTCTGGTGGCATAATTCCATTTTGTTGTATCCACAAGGCCATCAGTATCAAATTCATCAGACCAAACAAGTTTCCAATCGCTCTTTTCATTTGATTTATTTTCACCAGCTTTTTTTTGGCTGTTTGTACACTGAAGGAAAAATAAAGCGACCAGGGATACTAAAAATAATCTTTTCATATTCTTAATGTTAAATGAGTAGTTAGGCTCCACTCTTTAAATATTAGGTATAAAAATCAGTTATCAGGAACAAATATTCTTTTTAAAGAAAGGAATGAGAAAATTTCCCATTCCTTTAGATCTAACTAAACAATCTATTTATTTTAAATACCAGGGAACCTGGTCTGTAGCATCTACACCTCCAAATTGGTCACTAATTGCCTGGTAATAATTTTCAGCATTTGTAGTTTGTTCGCTTAGCGGATAATACCAGCGCTTAGGATAAACATTTTTGTTATCGTTATTTAAACTGGTAGCAGGATCTAATGGATATTCTGGCCATCCGGTGCGCAAAAACTGTTCGTAATTACCACCATTCCCCTGGAAGAAATCAATTAGCCACCGTTGTGTCCAAATTTGGTGTAATCTTTCGGTTTTACTTCCTGTTGTTTTGAAGGCAGTTTCTCCGGTAAAATATCCATCAATATAATCCTGATCAATTGCCATTCCGTGCACATGTCCTGCGGTATTGGGCAAATTCATATAGTGTTTTAACTGTGCCTTTACTCCATTTTCGTATTGAGTTTTAGCATCTCCTGATACCCAGCCTTCTTCTATAGCTTCGGCAATAATAAAACATTGTTCAGAATAGGTAAAAATGAGCATGGGATCGTTATCCTGATACAAAGCATACCTTTTATTTATAAATGATTGCTCCCCTGCTAAAGCTTCTGCTTGTAATGTTGCATATGGCAAAGAGCTTAATCCTCCGGTGTAAGCTTCAAAATCTGATTCCGTTAAACCACTATTTATTTTAACAGGTGCAGGTTCTGCAAAATAGAATAACCTTCTGTCTTGTAACGTTTTTAGGTTATCTACAGTTAATTTCGAAAGTGAAGCATAGGGTTGAAACGTTTCTCCATTGGGATAAAATGGGAAAACGGCATTTGAGATGGTTGAATAGACCAATTTAAAATCGTCATCATTACTTGTCATAAGTAATTCAGAATTAACAATTTCTGCAAAACGGGCTTTTTGTTCTGCAGTCACCCTTTTGCTTATGGTTTGAATTACTTTTAGTTGCATGGCGTTACATAATTTCTGCCATTTTGAAGCATCACCATCAAACATAAAATCACCATCAAAATCGTTCCCTTCTCCGAAGTATTCGGCTGCGCTCTCAAGATCGGTCAAAACCTGAACAAAAACATCAGCTTGTTTATCATACTTAGGTGTAAAATTTCCTTCCTTTGCTAATCCAGCTTCAGAATAAGGCACATCTCCCATGGTCAGGGTATTTTTAAATCCAAACCATGCTTTAAGGAATAATGCAAGCCCCCTGTATGAAGGCTCGTAATTGCTCCCTTCGGCAAACTTAACCATGTAATCGAGATCTGTTAATCTTGCATATGCACCAAAGCTGCCATATGGCCCATACGACCAGTAATATTGGCCGGGACTCTCTTCGCGGGTTGTGATTATATGGTGATTAAATAAATTTCCGGATAAGAAATCAGCAGCATTTACATTCCAAAACCTATAGGAATCTTTTAATACCTGGGTTGCAAGCATTGATGGTGCAACTTCTGTAGTGGTGTTAGGGTTTGTATTTAACTCCTCAAAATTATCACACGCATGTAATATAGTAAGAGAAATTATTGCGAATAATATATATTTTATCTTTTTCATGTTAGTAAGGTATTAAAATGAGAATTTAAGATTACCTCCCAAATATCTGACAGAAGGGTCAGAAAAATCATCAGAACCTCCATCAGGATCGGAGTATTTGAATTCTTTTGCCCAAAACAATACATTTTGGCCCACAAAGCTAATCGATGCTGATTTTACGGGACCCATCTTATTTATGAGTTTTCGCGGCACATCGTAGGTAAGCGAGATCTCACGCATTTTCAGGAATGTCCGACTATATACATCGTAAGGAGTTGGACCTCCACCCCACACGCTACTGGAGTGCAGCGCTTGTACAGCCTTTTGATAAGAAACAGCTACATCGTTCGTTTCAAATACCCGGTCATCAGTGAGAATGTTTCCACTTGGGTCAAAAGTGGCACTTCCGGAAGTAACCATTACACCTTCACCAATATAATGCTCTCCTCCTGCGGTAACATCTTCATAACGCTCATCAGTAACTGACTCGGGGTGTACTCCTGCCTGCCACATATAGCTTTCGGTAATTGACCATGCAGAACCGCCAACAACCCCGTCAAAAGACATAAATAAACTAAGATCCTTATATTTAAGTGTAGTACTTATCCCCCAGTTCCAATCCGGAGTTTTGTACGAATAAAACGTATAGATATTACTTCTTTTGGGTTTACCATTTTCCCAAATCAGTTCACCGGTTCCCGGTTCATAAAGAAAATTTTTAATGGTATAAAAATCGGTACGTTTTCCTTCTGCTACCCATTCTTTATCGTTATTGTCGGTATTAACAGGGTCTATCTTTGTATATATTTCTTTATACGTCCCCCAGTTAAAGGCCATGTCCCATTTAAAAACACTATTTTTTACAGGAGTAACATTAAAAATGGCATCCCAGCCCCTGCGTGCCCTCTCCTCATCAGAATTTAAATAAACACTGGTAATGCCCGAGGCCGCTGTTCTGTCAGCATTAACCAACTGGTTATAAATGCGTTTATTATAATAAGACACATCCAACGCAAGACGACCTTGCCAGCCAATAGCATTAAAACCAGCTTCAACAGTGGCGTAATCATTGGGGCTATAAGAATCCAAATAAAGGGTGTGAGATGCAGTGGCACCATTATAATCAATCCATGTTGGTGCAGTTACAGTAAATACACTATTTATTTTATAGACTTCCGGGGCAGTTCTTGCTTTTGTCCATGAGCCTCTAAATTTCAATATATCTAACCAATTATCGGTTGATTCAGGCAGTAATTCAGAAACAACAAAACTTCCGGAAACAGAAGGGTAAAAATATGAGCGGTCTGATTTTGCTACTACTTCATTTGCCAGCCTTGATGTCCAGTCATTACGTCCGGTTACATCCAAATAGAGAATGTTGTTCCATGACAGGCCAATACGTCCGAATAAAGAGTTGGCTTGTTCTGCAGTGGTAGATTCTCCAACTTTTGCTGCATTAACCGAAGCGTTTAATGAATAATAACCAGGGATTGAAATGCCACCTTGAGTTTGTGCATTTAGGTTATCGTCTCTGCGATAATAAATCGTCCCACCGGCCAAATATTCCAAACGGAATTTATCGTCAACAAATTTTTTCTCTCCTGTAAGTAGTAAGTCGCTGTTAATACTAAACCCCTGTGTTCTTCCACTAAGATATGCACCAACTTTTGTTCCGTTCCAGGGATAAGGTATTCCGGGAACTCCGGTATTCCCGGTAGAAGTCCAGGAACCTTTCGATACGCTAATCTGGCCCCTGTCCATATAGAAATCAACCCCTGAACGTGCTGTTACCTTTAACCAATCAGCAACATCATAACTCATTGATAAGTCAGTATTAAAAATATCGCGTGATTGGTTATTTGTTATTGCATAGCGGTCGAAATACGGGTTATTAATATTTCCGGTTGGATAAGTCCAGTTCTGTTTCTGATCTTTAACCATCCAGTAATTGTTTTTGTAATCACGTAAATCAAAGTCAGACGGAGAATAAATTAACAATGAATACATTACGTCGTAAGAAGTATACCCATTGGTTCCCATATTGGGAGATTGTCTTTTTGTATACGATGAATTCGATGTTAACTTAAATTTTCCATAATTAATATCGCCACCTAATGTGTAGGTATATTTATCGAGTTTCGAGTTAGGATATACCCCTTTTTGCTGTGTCCAGTTTAACGAACTCCTTAATGCAATATGCTCTGTTCTGAAACTAACTCCAACATTGTTATTAGTTATATAACCGGTTTCCAAAAAGTTTTCAAAGTTGTTTTTACCAATAGGCAAATACTCGTATTCTGCATATTCCATTGCATATGGATCCCATTGTTCGCGGATTGTTCCATCCATTAACGGGCCCCACGATTTGGTTTGGGTTTTACTGTAGATTCCATTATCTCCACGGCCATAAGTACTTTGTTTTTCAGGGATAGCAAGAAATCCGGCATTGAACATTGTATTGGAAGAAATATCAACGCTCATACCCATTTCGCCGGTACTTCCATTTTTTGTAGTTATTAATATTGCACCCGATTCTCCACGAAATCCATATAATGCGGTAGCAGTTGCACCTTTTAAGATTGATATAGATTCAATATCCTGAGCAGCAATGTCGCTTAATCTTTTATTAGCATATGCAATACCATCAATAACTATTAATGGATTATCTTCACCACGGATAAAAATTTGAGGCTCGCGGTTAAAATCAGAAGAGTTTTGTACCAACACCCCAGCAACTTTTCCTGTAAGAGAAGTACTTACATCTACAACCGGTACTTTTTGAAGTTCTTCTCCACCAATAGCCTGCACAGAGTACCCAAGTGCTTTTTGTTCACGTTTAATACCCAAAGCGGTAACCACAACCTCATCAATACCAATAGCGTCAGACGTCAAGGTTATATCTATAGTAGTTTGATCTCCAACGATTACCTCCTGGCTTTCCATTCCAATAAATGAAAAAACCAAAATTGCATCAGAAGTGAGATTACTTAGCGAATATATACCATCCACATTTGTGACAGTTCCGTGTGTAGTACCTTTTTCAAGGACAGTAACCCCGACAAGTGGTTCCCCTCCATAGTCAGTAACCTTTCCGGAAACCAATTTTTGTTGTTCACCTTTATTATCGGAAACCGGTGTTAGAACAATGTATTTATCTTTTACCAATATACTTACTTCGTTGTTCGAGAATAAACGGGATAAAACATTTTCAACATTCTCGTTTTCAATCGAAATATCAACTTTTCGATTTACATCAATTAATTCGCTGTTGTACAAAAAATAAAATTCACTCTGATCTTCAATAGCAGCCAAAACTTCTTTAATGGTTGTTTCTTCCAGGTTAAGGCTTAGCTTTTTAGTTTGCGAGTAGGTGCCCGATGCAACTACCTGAAAAACACTGATTAATATTATCAGCAATGCATTACGCATAATTATTAGTCTTTTTCTTTGCCCTTTATACAACAAGGACAACGGTTCAACAATATTTTTCATAAATTTGAATGTTTATTATTAAATTATTTAGGACCAAATTTCTTTGGTTTTAGATCAGAGAGGGAGTGTTGGCGCACTTCCTCTTTAGTTTTAGAACAATAGAAGGTTATTTTATCATAGGCGTTTATTTTTTTAGTTTAATGCATACTACTGACTGGTTATCATTACGTTTAGAGGGGGTATATTTTATCTCAATGTCAGGAGAACTAAGCTCCAACAGTTCAAGTACTCTGAATAATGATTCGTTATCGAAGGTGGTGGTAAATTTGTATTTTTTCAATTCTTCATCCTGAATAATCACTTTTACTCCATACCAGCGTTCCAGCAAAACAGCAACTTCTTCCATGGGCGTTTCATCCAGTACCAAAACATTATTATGCCAGGCAATGTATTTTTCCACATTGGTATTTGTTCTGCTGGTCTGCGAATCTTCTTTGTTATAAACAATATAATCTCCCGGGGTAAGTTCAAGGAATTTCGAGTGGTTTTCTTTATCAACATGAAACCGCACTTTCCCTTCGAGCAAAGCTACCTGTATATTTTGATCTCCGGGATAAGCCTTCACATTAAATTGTGTACCCAAAACCTCAACCGAAGTTTCAGCCGATTTTACAATAAACGGTACTTTTTTATTCTTTACCACATTCAAAAACGCCTCGCCTTTCAATTCAATCACTCTTTGCCGCTTGGTAAAAGGAATACTGTATTTAACCGAACTTTGGGCGTTCAACCACATCACCGATCCATCAGGTAAAATTACCTGCGAACGCATTCCTGCCGGGCTGCTTAGTTCCTGATAAGAAAGATCAGCCTGTTGCACCGTTCCCCCATCCGAAAAAAACAAACTCCATATGGCAAATGCCAGCAACGGTATGGTAAGCACCGCGGCAATTCGTGTAAGATAATTGATAAAATTTACTGATTTTCCATGGGTATTTATTCTTTCATTAACCTGTTCAAATGCTTTATTTGTATCAACATTATCAAGTTTGGAAATGAGCGAACCGGCTTCAATTCGCTGTTCATAATCCGATAAACTTTCTCTGTAATTCAGAAAAGCTTCTAATTCCTTCTCCCTTTTTTCTTTTTTGAAATTCTGTTGCATTAAATCCTAAAAAATTGTCGTTTTATATAAAGTACAATTCAGAATACCAACACACGTATTGGAAAAATGTATTTTTTATAAAATTACAGATTTAACAACTCAAACAACAGAAGTAAAGTCAGGTAATCCTTAAGTTCTACACGTAAAATTTTAAGGGCATTAGAAATTTGAGTTTCAACGGTTCGTTTTGAAATATTGAGTTTTTGAGCAATTTCTTCGTTGTTTAAACCACCGAAGCGACTCATATCGAAAACCTCGCGGGTGCGGGGAGGCAATTTCTCAAAAGCTTTCTTTAATTCTGCCTGAAGTTCAGAATCAACAAACAGATCGGGCTCATACAATAAATTTCCCTTGGTAAGTTGTTTGAGGTCTTCAATAATGCTTCCTTTTATTTTTTCTCTTTTCAGAAAATTGAAAGAATGGTTTTTAACTGAAGTAAACAGGTAATTCTTAAATGTGAAGTTTGCCGAAATTTGTTGCCGCTTCTCCCAAAGTTTCACAAAAAAATCCTGAACGATCTCTTCAGCATTTTCATTATCCAATATGATTTGTGAAGCAAAAACCACAAGCCCGGGGTAATAAAACCGAAACAGCAATTCAAAGGCAGTTTTATCTCCTGAGATCAACCTTTCTACCAGCGTTTTTTCGTCTATTCCGTTTATTTGCATAAAATTCAAATAAACAATTAATTTTAGGTTTCACTGCGTATTAATTTTTCAACATTAGGTTATGTTAAAATCAACGCTTGGTTTCAAATTTAAGAATTATTAAAAAAGTGGAACCTTTTTTTTTGAAAAAACAAGCTAGTCTGAATAAACTGACTCAAAATAGAAAGCCCCTGAAACTCAAAGTTGCAGGGGCTTTCAGACTTAAAAAAATGTTGTTAAACTACCTATCTAAAGATTTACAAATTTTTGTATTGACTTCACTTACCCGATTTTCATCCAGTTTAATTACCTTTCTGTCGTAGGTCATTAATCCGTTTACTTCGCCTTCCACATCTGTGGTTTGTGTATAAACCGCTGCAGAAAAACCGCTTTTTGCCATTTTGTATAACTCCTCAGCGTATTCAATGTATTTATCGGTAACTTCTTTTGAGTTTTTAAACTGAACGTAACCCCAGTTTCTGTCTGTTTTCCACAGATGACCTTCGAGAGCCAAACCAATGCCTCCATACTCTCCAAGAACAGTGGCGCGACTTCCGTCGTATAAATACATTTCCGGCCCCGGATAATTGTGCAGATCTAACATATCGCCAACACGGTAATGGTTTCCACCACTTGCCGGATTTACTAACCGGCTTGGATCATGCGCCTTTGTCCAGTCAACAATCTCTTCGGTTTTAAACTGTCCCCAGGCCTCGTTAAACGGCACCCAGCACACTACCGACGGATTAGACATGTGTTCATTCATGATCTCTTTCCACTCGTTACGGTAATTAGCCTCCGATTCGGGAGTACGTTTATTTTCGGTTCCATCGAAATACTGGCGGTTTTGCCAACGAGGTGAACGGTCGCCACTGGGCATATCCTGCCATACCAAAATCCCCAACTCATCACAATGTGTGTACCAACGCGCCGGTTCCACTTTTACGTGTTTGCGGATCATATTAAAACCAAAATCTTTGGTTTTTTGAATATCGTATTTCAATGCCTCATCAGTTGGTGCAGTATATAATCCATCAGGCCACCAACCCTGATCGAGCGGGCCAAACTGGAAATAATCCTTGTTATTCAATTGCAATCTTACAATGCCGTTTTCATCGCGTTTACTTGAAACCTTACGCATGGCTGTATAGCTGTCAACTGCGTCTACTGTTTTCCCGTTGCTAATAAGTTTCACTTCCAGGTCGTATAAAAATGGCGACTCAGGACTCCACAATTTAGCATTTGGAACGGCCAGTTCTACTGATTGTCCGGCAACTGCTTTTTCACTCGAAATAACTTTATTACCCTCTTTCAGAACCACTTCGTATACATCACCAAAGGTGGCTCCACAAATCGTTGCTTCAACTTTTAAACTTGCATTGTCGATATTAGGAATAGCTACAACATCAGTAATGTGTTTCTCATTTACAGGCTCAAGCCAAACCGTTTGCCAGATCCCGGTAACAGGTGTATACCAGATTCCTTCGGGATTACTTACCTGTTTTCCGCGAGGTTGATACCCCTTATCAGACGGATCCCAAACTTTTACCACGAGATTTTGTTCCCCCGATTTGGTAAGAAATGGAGTTACATCGAACGAAAATGCATCATAACCACCTTTGTGCATTCCTATTTTTATGTCGTTGATCCAAACATCAGCTTTCCAATCAACAGCACCAAAATGCAATAATACCTTTTTACCCTTCCATGATGAAGGTACAGTAAAAGTGCGCTGGTACCACAATTCCTTATTCTCGCCTACTCTTTTTTGAACACCTGAAAGACTAGATTCCACAGCAAAAGGAACAAGAATTTCTCCATCGTATTCTGCTGGTTGATTTTGTCCGGCATCGGTAATGGCATAATTCCACAAGCCATTCAGATTTTGCCAGTCGACACGCTCCATAATCGGGCGTGGATATTCCGGCAACACATTATTTACATCAATTTTTTCGGCCCAGAACGTTTTAATTTTGTCGCCCGCAGGTTTCCACTGGGCAGCACTCGTTAAAACACAAAGTGCAAAAATCAGAACAATAAAACTTTGTTTCATTTTTTAAATATTAGTTGGATTTGATTAATTATAATTCGGTATTATTTTAGCGGCCTTGCAGGTACACCTTCAAAGGTGATTTTTACGGGTTTTATCATGCCGTTTTCATCGAAATACATCCTATCTATACAGGTTTCGCGGTGATTGCCATCAGTTTCACCTAACGGCCGCCTGTGATAAACAATGTAATATTCATCAGTATCGGGAACATGAATAACAGAATGATGTCCGGCACCGGTAGCTACTTCAGGATCCTGTTTCAGGATTTTTCCAACACGTTTAAACGGACCAAACGGCGAGTCGGCAATGGCATAAGCCACACTGTAATCAGGACCGGTCCAACCACCTTCGCTCCACATAAAATAATATTTGCCGTTTCGAATAAACATAAACGGACCTTCCACATAATTTTCAGGAGTAATTTCTTTAAAAGTTGTCCCGTCGTCAAAAGGAATAAATCCGGTAAAATCGTCTTTCAATTTTGCGATATTACAGTGGCGCCAACCACCGTAAATCATATAATACTGCCCGTCTTTATCGTGAAAAACAAACTGATCGATGGGTTGTGCACCGTTATAAAATTTATCAATTAACGGCTTGCCGAGGTAATCTTTATACGGACCACCCGGAGTATCGGAAACACCAATTCCGATTCCACCTATTTCTTCATTGCTCTGAATATCATTGGCAGCAAAAAACAGAAAGTACTTTCCGTCCTTCTCAATAATTGCCGGCGCCCACATGGCCCTTTTCGCCCATTTTACTTCATCGGTATCAATAATGCGTTTGTGCTTCTTCCACGTGACCATATCCTTCGAAGAGAAAGCATCTAAAAATACCTGTTCATCATATGGCGCCGAATAGGTTGGATAAATCCAGTATTCATCTCCAAAAACAATGCCTTCGGGATCGGCATACCAGCCTTCGAAAACCGGATTATGATTGTTGCCAACACGTTTTTGTGCGCTCGCATATATTCCTGAAAAAATTGTAAAAGCTAACAGTAACGAAACGAATTTCATAGTAATAAATTAATTTATCCTCATTCGGATACCAGGTTTCTAAATTCAATATTTATTGTTGATTTACTTCAGTAAAATACAATAATATCGTTTAAATCTAATTCTATGCAGGTTACAATTACTCCTCAATACTAAACCGGTAAATGCTTTTTGTATAATATGTCTCGCCCGGATTTAAAATTATATCAGGGAAGTTAGGTTGATTTGGTGAATCAGGAAAATGTTGTGTTTCCAGAGCAAACGACTCCCTGAAATCGAGAGTTTTTCCGTATTTACCGGTATCCGAACCATCCATAAAATTACCTCCATAAAATTGCAAGCCCGGCTCTTCAGTAAATACCTCCATTTTTCTTCCACTAACAGGTTCCACAACAGTGGCAGCCAGAGTCATAGCATTTGCCTCGGATTTAACCAGTTCAAAGTTATGATCGTAGCCCAATCCGTTTTTCAACTGTTCGTTCTCATCCTGCAACGACAAATCAGTCCCAATGGCTTTCGCTTTTCTGAAATCGAATGGAGTACCCTCAACAGGCACATTTTCACCCAAAGGAATCAAGGTGGCATCAACAGCTGTATATTTATCGGCATTAATAGTCAGCAGGTGATTATTGATGGTACCGCTTGCTTCACCTCCCAAATTAAAAAATGCATGATTGGTAAGGTTCACAGGTGTACTTTTATCGGTGGTAGCCTTGTATTCGATCTGAACTTCGTTAGAAGCTGTAAGCTGATAAGTAACTTCAACACTTAAATTTCCGGGGTAGCCCATCTCCCCGTCTTTGGATAAATAGCTTAGCACGATAAAAGTATCACTCACCGCTTTCACATCCCAAACCACATTATGAAATCCTCCCGGACCTCCATGTAAATGGTTGGGATCGTTGTTAATTGGCAATGTATATTCAACATTATCCAAAGTGAATTTGCCCCTTGCAATGCGGTTTCCAACGCGACCGATTAAAGCTCCGTGAAAAACTTCGTGGGCATTCAAATAGGCATCAATGGATGGAAATCCCAAAACCACATCGGCAATCTCCCTGTTCCTGCCCGGTGCAAACAAACTTACAATTCTCCCTCCGTAATTCGTAACAGCCATGGTAAGGTCTCCGTTTTTCAACTCGTATATTCCGGTTTCTTTCCCATTCACTGTTGTTTTATAATCGGCGGCTTTTAAACATCCGCAAATAAGTTCTTCGGTAGTCTTTTTCTGATTACAGGCCAAAAGCATGCAACTTGTCAGAATTATAGTTACAATCAATTTTAATTGGTTCATTTTTCAGGTAATTTTTTAATACTGATTTATTTTTTTGTTGTTGGTCCGTGCACTATTAATTTCCCATCAGCTGTAATTTCCATCGGGTCGATAAACACAACTCTTTCATCACCGGTTTCAGAAGTCCTGCCATGATACACACACAACATTCCTTTTCCGTCTGGCGTAACGGTTATTGAATTATGACCGGTTCCGGTTACAATGCCACCTTGCTCCACATTTTTTTGTAAAACCGGATTATTATCAGCCTTTTTAAATGGCCCCAGCGGAGAATTGGAAGTAGCATATCCAACCGCATAATTTTTACCACCAAAATAGTTGGCTGAATACATGATATAGTACAAATCATTCTTTTTGAAAATGTAAGAGCCTTCTGTCCAGCGGCGGTTAACTTCGCCCGATGTTACCGAACGGCTTTCCCACTCGGCTTGTTGATCATCCATGCTCACAGGAGGACGCAGAAGTAATTTGGGTTCGCCAATAATTCCTGAAAAATCGTTTTTAATTTCAACGCCATATACCCAGCTTTCTTCAATTTTGTCAAAAAGCTTCTGCTCTCGCGCCCAATCGGCAACCTCGCTCTCCACCGGATTTTTGTAACAACAACGCGAATAATACAAGTAGGTCTTTCCATCTTCAAACCACAAATTCCCGTCAATAACCGGATATCCGGGATCAAAAATCGGGCGCTCATATAAATCGGTAAAGGGCCCGGTTGGTGTATCTGAAACGGCAACTCCAATTCTGAAATTTTCAAGTTCGTTAGTTGGATTTTCGCGCCAGTCGGCACTAAAAAGCAAATAAAATTTGTTATTGATTTCGTACAGTTCAGGAGCCCAAAAATTTGCAATATTCCAGGAATCATTGGTATTTCCCTGATAAATACGTCCCTCATCTTTCCAGTTTTTCAGATCGGATGACGAATACATTTTAAATCCATCCTTAACGCCGCCTGTACCAACCATATAGTACATTCCATCTGATGCTTTCAGTATATACGGATCTCCAAATTTTACCGACAACGGATTATCACTTTCCGGGTTAGTAGTTTTTGTGCTACACGACTGCATAAAAGCCATCACAACGATGATGTATAAATAAATAGGTCTAAACATTATTTTTCAATAAAAAATGATAATCGAAACTAGTTAACACCGGTTAAACTTTTAATTACATCCACCTCTTCCTCACTATAAGGAGTTCCGTCGGGATGGAAAATTTCGTGAAACCACAAAGGAGGTTCCGATCCGTCAGGAATAGGTTCGTCCCACGCATATTTTGTATTCGATTTTCCGGCTACCAGGCCCCAGTTGATGGCGCCAATATTCTCTTTTTTCAGCATTGGCATGATGTTCTGGAAATAACTGTTGTTTCGGCGTGCCATGTATTCAGTACAAACCATTGGCAATCCTCTCGTTTTTAAAGTATCGATGGCTGCCTGGTGTTGTTCCGGACCTTCGTAGTTGTGGTAAGTAATAATGTCGGAATTTTCAAGCTGAAATTTATTTAGTTCGGTTAACGAAGCACTCCACACCCCTGCAGAAACAGGTTGTGACGGGCGAATCTCCCACGCCCAGCTAAACACTTTTTTTAATAATGGCATCGATTTGTTGCCATAACCAGAGTTCCCCGGTTCGTTATACAAATCCCAGATTGCAATTCTTTTATCGTCTTTAAATGTGCTTAAAACATCCTTCACATAAGCTTCCAATGTCACAATTAATTCCGGATCTTCATAAATCAAATCACCCGGATCTCTTACCCAGCCAGAGTTGTGAACACCAGGTTTTGGATCGGGTTGTTTACCGGCTTTGTAAGTGGCATTCCAGCAATCGTCGAAAAACACGAAAATGGTTTTGATACCATGGCTATCGGCAATTTCAAGGTACTTGTCCATGCGGTTTTTAAACCCTTCTTTATCTACTTCCCATGCCACATGGTGTAAATACACACGCATGCAATTCATACCTATTTCCTCGGCCCAGCCTAATTCACGATCGATGGTTTCCGGATCGAAGGTTTCAGCCTGCCAGTTTTCCAACTGATTAATGGCGGTACTGGGATTAAAGTTACACCCTCTTAACCATCCGTTTTCTTTTGCCCAAGTTTCTGCCTGTTCTTTTGTCCATTGGGTAGATCCCACTTCTGCTGCCTGTTCTTTTTTCTGTGTCTTGTTTTGACAACCAATCCCAAGGACAATGAGGACTACAAGTAATAAAATTCGGCTTTTCATTTGTTTAAATTTTTGTTTTATCGGTTATTATTTCTTTTCTATTTCCACTTCTCCGGATGGTTTTGCTATCTCCTCTCCTGCAGGAACTGGCGCCCCGAAATCAGGTGTTCCGTCCTCATTCCACATAAACGGTTGCATTCTCACATCGCGGTTCCAGCCCGGTTCTGTATCTTTTTTTGAATGATAAATAATCCAGTCTTCCGAATTGTCGGGCGATTTTACAAACGACACATGCCCAACACCATAAACCGAATCATTTCCTTCGAAAACCGGCCCCGTTTTAATCCAATTTTCAGGATTTAACGGATCGGCACCCGAATTTTCAAGTTGCAACATTCCCTGACGGTATTCTTTCAACCACGATTCTCGACAGGAATAAATGATAAATACTTCATTATTATGCTTTAAAACTTCGGGACCTTCATTCAAATTTAGCGGGCCGCCGGTTTCCCAGCTTTCTTCCGGAGACGATAAAAGAACACGCTTGCCTTTCAGAGTATAAGGATTCTCCATTTCCTGTATAAAAAGGTGCTGCGGTGTTGCATCTGTATCCTTTTGCTTCAGCCAACCCGACCAAACTGCGTACAATTTCCCATTATTCTCAAAAACGGTCATATCAATGGCCCAGATATTTTTTGAAATATCTTCGGGATCATCGCCGGTATTCAACATTCCCATGTCTTCGTATTCACTATAAACATTATCGTTTACCGAACGCAAAACCCCTGCTCGCTGATGAATAAAAGGTGGTCCAGAAACACCAGCAGCATAATAAACATACCAGTGTCCATCGATAAAATGAATCTCAGGAGCCCATACACAGTTACTGTTCCACCCGGTTTCCGGTGCTTTCCAAATCTGATGCGCTTCACCGCGCTTTGTCATATATTTCGAACGTGATACAGAAATTCCATTATTAGCAGAATAACAGTATATGTAATTATCTCCCTGCTTCACCATCCACGGATCAGCACCATCCCAAACCGGATTTTGAAAAGTGGTTTTAATCGAATCTTTTTCAACATCATCGGCTTTACCGCAATGCGAAAAAAGGGATAAGACAACAAAAACCAAAAGAAACATTCTCATTTTGTACATTCTGCTATTGCTGATTATCTTCCAACAACTTAATAAAATAACCTCCAACTACCGAACGCGCCTGAAATCCAACCTGTTTTGCACTTGGTGTTTCATACCAATCGCTCATCGGCACACGGTCAGGTGTTTCCGTAACGAAAGCATGTATCGGATCGATAAACTTTTCGAAGGAAGCTTTGTCGTCGGCTAAAGTTGCAGTCCAGACAATCCAGTCACTTTTTGTGTAGGTTTTACGGTTATCAAGTGGAAGACCATATTTATTTTGCTTAGTCAGATAATAAGCAATTTCTTTTTGAGGAACCTCATCAGGGAAAATTCCAAAATCCAAAAGCTTGTCCCAAACAAGATTGTATTTCTGACTCCAGGTTCCCGGTTGATCAAAAGTCAGGCGAAAATGGTCACCATCATCAGCCATTTTTATCCATTCCTTTGCCATTTTTTTAGCTTCTGAAGTATATTTCTCAGCAATCTCTTTTTTACCCAGCATATCTGCTAATCGCCCGTAACTGGCAATTCCCATAATTGCTTTGGTCGACAAGTTCACATTGTGTGCAAAGTGTCCGGCAAAGTCATCTGTACAAAGCTGATTTTCAGGATCAAGTCCATTTTCTATCAGGTAGTTCGACCAGGTTGTCAACACATCCCAATGTTGGGCTGCATAATCGGCATTTCCGTCCATTTTTGCAATGGCAGCAGTCAGGATCACCATATTACCACACTCCTCAACAGGCATATCGCCGCCATAAGTCTGACCGTTGGCTTTTGGATAAGTGCCCACATCGTGAGCAGCAAAAGGCTTGGCCCATTTTCCACTTTCGGAGTAATAAAAAATAGGATTTAACATACCTTTCAGTAAATCGGGATTGTATTTCAAATACATTGGCGCCGAAGGATAAGTAACGTCTACTGTTCCGATAGAACCATTACTGAAATTTTCTTTTGAAAGGAAAAGAATGTTGCCCTGTGTATCTTCTACCAATTTGTGAGCAGCAATAGATTGGCGGAAAGCCAACACACACAAATCGGCATAATTTTTACCGCCAGCATTCAAGGTTTCATTCCAAAGTTCATTATCAAACCCGGCACAACGATTCAAAACAGAAACATAATCAGAAGCCGCCATTTGCAGTGCATCAAAAATACCCAACTTACCATTTTGAGTCCACCAGGCTTTCAGATTATCTCCAAAATACTGGATGGATTCAATGTCGTCGTATGCTAACATCAAGTAATCTTTTACTGGTTTTGAAGAAACTGTTCCCAAATCGTGAACTGTTGCCATAACAGGCATTGTTTCTGTCATTACTGCTTTTTGGCTTTCTTTTCCTGCCTGAACACTGCCATTTTCAAGGAAAGATTCTTTGGCTTTAAAATAATCACCAATGCCCATCGTTTTCTTCTCGTTTTCTTTTGAAGCAAGGTAAAAATACCCCCAGTCGATTCTTATGTTATCTCCCTTTTTATCCAGAACAGGCTGTTCTGTTGTACCTGTTTTTAAATAAGCAATACCATTATTACTGCCTTTTGAAAGTTCAACTTCCTGGTAGGTTTCGTTTACCGCAAATTCAGGAGTTGCATCGAAATAAATTTGTACCTCGTGCTTCCCGCCATCGTTTGAAACAACATCATAATTAATGTAACTCACCGGACGCGATAACAGATCCAAATCATCGGGAAGCAAAGGAGAAACAAATTGCAGATTCAAATTAACCGGGCCACACCGGAAACTGTAATTTGTCTGGGTTGCCGACAATGAAACTTTCTTTTGAACGGCCGTATTTGCAAAAACATCTTTCCGCTCGTTCTCCTTAAAAATACCGAAATCGATATACGCCAATCCGCCACGATCGGTACAATGAGCCGCAATTATGTTTTTACCATCTTTATTAAACAGGTCCTTATCAACATCCATAACAACCATACTTTTTGCGCTGTTACCTGTATCAATTAACTTTTTGCCATTCAGAAAAAGCTCCAGATCATCGTCGTGAGAATAAACAAGGAAAAGTTTGTCTCCGGCTTTTGTTTCGGGTAAAACAAATTCGCGGCGCACCCAAATCTCATCGTCTTCCCAAATGGTAGTACTTTCTTGCATTCCTTCCGATCCGAATGCAGCTTTTCCGGTTTTCCACGAGGCATCGTTATAATCTGCTTTTTCCCAGCCCCCGCGAGGTTTCGAGAAAGTGTAAGAACCTTCCCATTTCTCTTGTTTTGCCATTGGCACCACCGGCTGCAAAGGAATATCTTCTTTCCCCAAAAAACGATAAACCTTCCCGTCAACACGGATGGCTCCTATTAAAGATTGAGTTCTTCCGGTCCAGTGTTTTACCGGCACGTCGAATAACTGATCTGCCATTGACCATGCAGAAAAATACGGATCGATTGTTATTAGCGGATAAGCCGGAGCCCTTAATTCGGTGGTTATTGAGTCAATAACTTCTTCCTTTTTTGTGTTACATGAAATTATCATACCTGCCAGCAGGATCAAAATAAATTGTTTTAAACTCAATCTTCGCATGTAGAATTTTGTTTATTAGATTAATAGTTGCATTATGTGTGAAACATAATAATTATATATCGAATTTTGTTACAAACCAACACTTTTAGCCCATTTTTTCCAGGCGTCATCCATTTCACCCACTTTCTCAGGATATTTTGCTGATAAGTCATTCATTTCAGTGTGATCTTCTGCCAGGTTGAACAGCTCCCAAGCATTACCCGGAATAGCAGACATTTTCCAGTCTCCAATCCTGATGGCTTTTCCTTTTTCGTGTTCCCAGTAAAGTGTATCGTGAATTGCTTCCGTTTCTTTAAACAGCAAAGGCAGAATATTTTTTCCTGAAGGTGAAATTGTTTTTTGCCCGTTTACTATCTCCGGGTAATCCGATCCCGAAAGCGCCAAACAAGTGGGTAAAATATCAATTACATGAGCCACTCCCCTGTTCAGTGTATTCTCCATTCCCTTCAATTTTTCAGGCCAATGAACAATAAAAGGTGTGGCGCTTCCACCTTCGTACGACTCTTTTTTCCAGTAACGGAAAGGCGTATTCACGGCGCTGGCCCACGCATTGCCAATATAATTCCATGTAGTTTCTGCACCCGGATTTTTCGAGTTGTATTCAATAATGGTTGAATCGCGTGTAAATCCCGGACGATCGAAGCCGGGTGGGTATCCCCGTTCGTAAGAAGCGCCGTTGTCGGAAAGCACAAAAATGATAGTATTTTCATACTGACCGGTTTCTTTCAGTTTCTGAATGATTTTACCAACTCCCTGGTCTACGCGGTCAATCATGGCAGCATGAACCGACATGCATGCAGCCTCGTAATCTTTATTGTCACAATCGGCCCATTTTTTGCCCGATGAGTTTTCAGGCAGAGGATAAGTTTCTTCGTCGATCAGTCCCATTTCCAACATGCGTTTGTACCGTTTTTCGCGTAGTACTTCCCAACCGTCTTTGTAGGTGTCTTTATATTTGGCAATGTCTTCGGGCAGGGCATGCAATGGCCAGTGAGGTGCAGTGTGGGCAACATACAGGAAAAAGGGCTTCTCGTCTTTGCTGTACTCATCAATTAAATCAATTGACTTGTCGGTGATAAAATTCGTCATGTAAAAATCTTCAGGCACTTCTTTAACGGGCTCTTCGTTGTGCACAAAACTGAAGGGATCGAAATAATTTACCACACCCCAGATTACGCCCCAGTGTTCTTCAAAACCGCGGTTGCACGGGTAATTTTCAAGAGGGGAAAATGGTCCGTAATCCACCTGGTGAGCCATCCATCTCAATTGTTCCACCGGGTCGTCAACCGGTTTGGTTTGCGAAAGGTGCCACTTCCCGGTCATTCCGGTATGATAACCATTTTCTTTCAGCACTTCGGCAATGGTTGCAGTGTTCATACTTAAATTTACGCCCATTCCGTTAATCCCGGCCTGCTGCGGATAGTGGCCTGTTAAAAGTGAAGCACGGGTCGGACAACAACGGGCACAGTTATGCATCTGAGTAAAACGCACCCCTTCTGTAGCCAGGTTATCGATGTTGGGTGTTTGCACTTCTCCTCCGTAACATCCCAAATCGGAATACCCCATGTCGTCAACCATTATCAGCAAAATGTTTGGTCTTTCTTGTTTAGCTTTCTTTTCACTTCTGGTTGAACAAGCAAATAAGAAGGATGTAGTTATTATCAGTATTAATAATCTGCTGGTCATTCTTTATTGAAACTAGGTAGTTGATTTATATTTCACACAAATAAACAACATATCTGTTAAATCCCTAATTATATAAATGATTTGAAAGCAAAAAACCCTATATAAAAATCTAAAATTGTAAGGATTTTTGTTCTTCTTCTCTTCACTCTTGCTATTATTTCTGATAATAAACCTTTCTTACTAAGATCGACAAGAGTGTTTCCTTTTATTCATTCTTTGTAACAAGAAACTTTAGGTCGAAACATCCAAAGTGAAATAAAAATCCAGGTAACAGACTGAATCATTTATTTACATTAATGATTCTGCTCATCAATATTTAGGATTCGCATAACCTTTCTTAGAAGAGTCTCCTTTTGGAACAACTCTGTTTTGAAGTGCCCATTTCCGCCATTCTTCTGCTAATCTGTCGACAATCTGGGGATACTTATCCGCAAGGTTATTCAATTCATTTCTATCTTCTGCAATATTGTACAGTTCCCAGTCAGACTTTCCAAAACGTCCAATAATTTTCCAGTCTCCCGAACGAACACCACAATTATTCTCGTGCTCAAAGAAAAGAGTATTGCGCTCACTTCGTTCTTCCTTAGCAAGAAGTGGAGCAAATGAAACACCTACTTCATCAAAAATATAATTCCCTTTAAATCGTTTTGGGTATTGACCCTCTCCAATACTAACCAAAGTTGGCATGATATCAGTTATATGGCAAATTTCATCTATAAAATGACCATTTAATTCAGGAGATATACCTGCGGGCCAATGTGCGATAAATGGCGTTGCTATTCCTCCTTCATTCGGAAAATTTTTATATTGACGAAATGGAGTATTACATAAATTAGCCCATCCTCTACCTATAGAGATTGCTCCACTTTTTTCCGGATTATTCACATCCTCAAAAGCGCCTCCTCCAAACTCGCTGTACGGTTCGGCACAAGCCCCATTATCAGAAAGAACCAAAATTAATGTGTTATCCAGCTCTCCCTTCTTTTCTAAAGCCCTAAGAATTTTACCAACATTTTCATCAATAGAATAAACCTGAGCAGCATAAACTGCCATACGGAAGTCTGAACGTTTTTTTTGATCTTCAGGCACCTCCTCCCAAGCACGAACATGTTCATCACGAGGAGAAATACCCAGCGACGAATCAAAAAGTCCCATTTCAACCTGACGGGCAAAACGTTTCGTACGAAGCTCATCCCATCCTTTCATGTATTTTCCTACAAATTTATCAACATCCTCTTTCTTTGCATGTAAAGGCCAATGAGGAGCATTATAAGCCATGTACAAAAAGAATGGTTGATCTCTTTGAGTATTATTAATCCAATTTACAGCAGTATCAGTAAAAGCATCTGTTGTATAGAAAGTCTCAGGATCTGGTTCTTCCAGAATATCATTCCCATACATAAATAAATCTTCGGGTTTAAAATAATTGAAAGCCCCTCTAAGACAACCAAAATATTTATCGAATCCACGTTGTAACGGGCGGTCGTCCATATCACTTCCCAAATGCCATTTACCCGTCATATAGGTTTTGTAACCGGTATTTTTTAAAACCTCTGCAATAGTTATACAGTTGCGATTTAACTGGCCGCGATACCCATCTACCCCATAGTCAAAATCATATGGACCTTCTGTTGTCATATGTCCTACTCCTGCTTCATGTTGATAGATACCTGTTAATAAAGATGCCCGCGTTGGACAACATCTGGATGTGTTATAAAATTGGGTAAACCGAACTCCATTTTTAGCCAGCCCGTCTATATTGGGAGTTGGGATCTCTCCTCCGTAACATCCCAAATCGGAGTATCCCATATCATCTGCCAAAATCAAAATAACATTAGGTCTCTTTGCTGAAAAAACATTTACAGCTAATATCATTGATAAAATGAGAAAAAGTACTCTTTTCATCGTCAAAAACTTATTCATTTCGTTTTGTATTTAATAGTTTGATGCTGAGGCGCCTCCAATTCGGTATCCTGTCCCTTGTCTCCACAAGAAACCATCCATTCTTTCAACACCTTATCCATTGTTTGAATTGTATTATTATTTTTTGAATCATTCGCAATATTATTCATGCAGTATGGATCATTTTCTATATTATAAAGCTCTATCCTCGGCCTCTTCTGATATTTTTCAGTAATCCGATAAGCAAATGAGTCTCGTTTTGCTTCATCTTTCCAATGCTTGAAGAGATCGCCTTCAGTTTCCACATTCTGAAATCGCATATTGGGTGTTAGATTTAATATATAACGGTACTTATTGTCGGCTACTGATCTTATTCCATAATAGTCACTCCCTTGTAGAATTCCCCGGGTTGTTTGTAAGGAAAAAGTAAATTCTTTATGTTGTTTTCGCTCTCCTCTCAACACAGGAAGAAAGCTTTCTCCATCAAAGGGAGCAACGGCGCTTGCATCTGCAATTTCCAGAAACGTTGGTACAAAATCTACATATTCAATAATCGCGTCAGAAGTTGTACCGTCTTTAATATTCCCAGGCCATCGAACTATACATGCCGAATGAACTCCAACATCATAGCAAGTCCACTTCGCAAATGGGAAACTATTACCCTGCTCACTGAGAAAGAAAACGACAGAATTATCAACTATATTATTTTTATCAATTATATCAAGTAACCGGCCAAATTCTTCATCCATAAAATTTACCTCAGCAAGATATTTGCAGTATTGAATCCGCGTTTGCTCTATATCAACATAGCAAGAAGGTAACGTAATTTCATTTTGATTAAACAACTCCGGATTTCCTTTATTCCAAGGTGTATGTGGTTGATTTGACATTACATAAATACAAAACGGAACTTCTTCCTTTGTACAAGCAATAACAAACGAATCAATAGCAGCAAAATCAAGTTCATTATTTTGTTTTAGTGGCACATACAAATCCCAGGGGAATACGGACTCCGGGGCAACGTGAGATTTACCGATTAAAGCTACTTTATAACCAGAAGGATGTAAATGATGAACAATGCTGGCAGTACCAATATATGCCTTTGTATGATTAGGATACGCTCCTGATTTAACCGGCCAAATTCCGGTTAAAAGATTATGCCGTGTTGGTGAGCACATTGGAGCAGCTTGATAAGCCTTTGAGAAACGAATTCCTTGTTCGACAAATTTGTCAATATTAGGAGTTCGGGAGTCTTTGCTACCGTAACATCCTAAATCCAAATAAGAACAGTCATCTGCCATAAATAATACAAGGTTTGGTTTTCCCTCGTTTTTGTGAGGAGAAGTTTCCTGTGAATGACAAGATTGACTAACAGCAATAATTAAAATCCATGAAAGGATAGAATAAAAAATTACCTTCATTAAATTCTCGTTACGAAGTTAATAAAGATAGGTTGTCAGTAATTTGAACAACCTATCTTTCTGATCTCTAGTATCCCGGATTTTGCTCCAGCATAGGATTTGCATCAATTTCGGCTTGAGGTATCGGAAAGCGAACCTGATAATCTTTCGCATTCTTACCCCTTGCAATCGCGCCTGATATAAAGCGATCATGCCTAATAAGGTCTTCTCTTCTTTTTGATTCGAGATAAAGTTCCTTAATTCTTTCCAACAATATCATATCTCTGAACTCCTCCTTCGACGAGAATTCAGAAAGTGTAGCTTCTGTTGCGCCTGCTCTTTTTCGAACATCGTTTACTAAATCTACAGCTTCCTGACTTGGACCACTCATTTCATTAAGTGCCTCAGCTCTTGAAAGTAAAATATCGGCATATCTTATTATAGGATCATCACATCCGGAACCGTGTCCTACACCATCAGGGTCTCCGGTAAATTTCAAACATGCAGTTCGATCTGATCCAAATAAATATGTAGTATCTTGTGTTTGAGTATTAAAATATTTCGTTAAAAAGAAATCTTTTCTACGATCTGTATCTTCAAAAGAATTTATCAACCAATCATTTGTATACCACTGAGCAGCGGTGACGAGTACCCCATCAGGCGTACCTGCATAGTATGGAGGATAAGCATCGCCAAGATAGAAATGTGTATATCCTCCTTCTACTGATAAATTCCATGCATAAATAAATTCTTTTGTATTGGGTTCAGAAGAAACTGCAAATAACTCAATATAATCTGGATATAACTCATAAATTCCCATATCAATAATCTTTTGTGCAATTGCAGCACTCTCCGACCACCGTTTCTGATTTAATAGGAATTTACATAAAATCCCCAGAGCAGCACCTTTGGTTGCTCTGCCAAACAATTCCTGAGTCAAAGGAAGATCTTCAGCAGATTCTGTCAGCTCATTCTCGATAAAAGTTACCATTTCTTCTTCACCAGCTCTGGGTATCTCATAATCCGGGAGTTCAGAAGATTTCATTAATGGCACCGGACCAAATTCATCGTATAATTGATAATATAAAAATGCACGGCAGAACCTTGCTTCTGCAATAATTTGAGCTTTCTCCACATCGGTAAATTCATTATTAAATTCAATATTATCAAGAACGATATTAGCGGCATTAATCCCTCTATACTTTTTCTGATAATTATCTTGCAAGAAACTGTGTAAAGAAGTCCAGATAAAATCTTGATATATCTGTGTTTGATTGTTAAAACCACCAAACTTCTGCCACATATAGTCAGTAGTTAAATCATGTCTTGTAAACCTTGTATGGGTTTGTTCAACCTGATTATTATAGGCACCATACAAAACTCTAATCATTGTTTCTTTATCCTGGCGAATAGAGTTCTCACTGTACTGATCCTTAGGAAATTCTTCTAGTATATCATCACAAGCAGTAAAGACAACTAATAGTATGCTTGCGAATAAAATTGATATTAATATTTTATTTTTCATAGTCTTATTCCTTTAATTAATGTTCGTACTAAAATCCAACTTTTACTCCCAATGAATAAGTTCTAGCTAATGGATATGAAATATAATCTGCTCTGACAACCATGTTTGTACTTTGCGCTGCCTCAGGATTATAACCATTGTATTTTGTAAATGTAAAGGCATTGTTAACCATAAAACATAGATTGGCAGAATGGATAAAACTTTTACGTTTGATAGGAATATCATAACTCACCTGAATATCCTGAATCCTTAAAAAAGAAGCATCCTGCAAGGTTAAATCATTCACCTGACTACCTCCGTATGCATTGTAATCAACACCTGAAGGAAATTTATTAGTTGGATTAGATGGGGTCCAACGGTTTAACCAAGGTTCTGCCATCCGGTTTCGTGTATAATCGATTGGATAGAAAGACCTCAGATACGTATAATTCAATAAGGTAACTCCACTTACTCCCTGTATAAAAACAGTTAAATCCCAATTTTTATAGCTAAATGTGTTTGATAATCCATAAGTGAACTCTGGTTCCGGATTTCCTAACGGCACCAAGTCCTCTTCATCAATTTTACCATCATTGTTTTGATCTTTAAACTTAATAAAACCTGGCTTCGCTGTTGGTTGTGCAGAGTTTTCAATATCATCTCCTTCCTGGAATATTCCTTCAACTTTATGTCCATAATAAGAATTCATTGGCTCTCCTTCACGAATCAAACCAACTTGAGATGTCCAACCAACAGAACCATGCACGATTTGGTCAACAGGACCAAGATCCAAAACTTCATTTTTAATATATGAAAAGTTAAATGTTGTTTTCCAGGAAAAATCTCCTTCAACATTTATAGATGTTAAGAGAAACTCAAAGCCTGAATTTTTAACGCTTCCAATATTATCCAACATTGATGAAAATCCCGAGTTTGATGGTATCGGTTTTGCAAAAAGCAAATCATGAGTTTTTTGATTAAAATAATCGAAACTCCCTGAAAGTTTCCCATCCAATACAGCGAAATCTAAACCAAAATTATATTCTTCTTTTGCTTCCCATTTTAAATCCGGATTCGGGATTCTTGCTGGTTCGAGAACGGATATTAAACTATTATTTAAGGAAATTGGTGTACCTGAAATACCAAAAGTAGCTAAAGCATTGTAATTACCAATCTCTTGATTTCCGGTTAACCCCCAACTCGTTCTCAGTTTTAGATTATCAAAAACATTAAGATCTTTTATAAAATCCTCTTCATTAAGCCTCCAGGCAAAAGCCAGTGAGGGGAAATAGCCAAATCTATTATTTGAACCAAACCGAGATGAGCCATCAGCCCTGAAAGTAGCTGTAAACAGGTACTTTCCACTTAAAGTATAGTTAACACGTGCCAGATACGAAAGTAGCGAGTGTGATGCATAGCTACTACTTAAATCATCTAATTCGGTGTCGCCTAAACCCAAATTATAATTTAATGTTTCATCCGTAGGAAAACCGGAAATTGCAGAGCCATTGCTTTTTGATGTAAAATTCTCAAAAGTAACACCGCCCAATAAATCAAGATTACTGTTTTCAAAAACTTTATTATAATGGATTGTTCCTTCATATAAAGTATTGAGTACGTTTGCATCTATAATATTTGCAATTCCACCATTTGCCAGACCCACATTAGTTTCTCTCGTTCGATAAAGTGACCTCTGAGCATTTTGAAGATCAGCTCCAACTTTTAAATTAAGGTCTAATGCAGAATTAATTTTGTATTGCGCAGTTGCTGCACCATAAGTACGATTGATAATTTTATCTGCTAAGTAACCCTTCGCAGCATTCAATGGATTTTCCAAGTTATGAGCAGTCAGGTATCTGCCATCTGGTTGTAACTCACTGGAAATTGTAGGATCCATATTATGAGCGCCATTTATAACTCCAGCATCCTCATTTTCGGCACCTTCCTGTATTAAATCACTTACGGTGCGATTAACATTAAATTTAACACCGAAAGAAAGTTTTTCACTTGCTTTAAGATCTAGATTTAGTCTTCCATTATATTTTTTTAAACCCGAGCTAATTACAATTCCCTTCTCATCAAAGTAATTGAATGATGCGTAATATTTTGCTGTTTCATCACCTCCGGCAAAGCTTAAATTATGATTTTGATAATGGCCTATCCTTAAGATTTCATCTTGCCAGTCGGTATTACTTGCATTGGCAATATCTGCTTCTGAAAACACCGGAGACTCACCATATTCTGAGGCGATATCATTTCTAACTTTTATATATTCATCTGCTGTTAGTAAATCAATTTTCTTTTCAGCTTCTTTAACACCGGCCTCCATATTATAAGTTATTCTGGGCTTCCCCTCCTTACCTTTTTTTGTGCTAATAAGAATAACACCGTTAGAGCCTCTCGAACCATAAATCGCTACTGCAGATGGTCCTTTCAATACCTCTAAAGATTCAATGTCGCTTGAATTTATCGCATTAAGTCCACTAGTCTGATTATTTGTAAGGTTTCCAGGTAATCCCCCACCAATTGGATTTTCATCAAACGGGACCCCATCAACTACATACAATGGGCTGTTACTTCCAGCAATTGAAATGCTTCCTCTAATTCGAATTCGAGGCTGAGCACCAGGATTACCACTTGTTTGTAAAATATTCACACCCGGAATTTTTCCTTTTAATTTTCCATCAATGTTCTCCGAAATCCCACTTTGTAAGTCTTCTTCTTTAATAGAAAATACAGAGCCGGTAAGATCACTCTTCTTTACAGTGCCATAACCAATGGCCACAACTTCGTCCAATCCAATGGTTTCGGCTTCCATAACTATTTCCAGTGTTGTCTGTCCTTGAAAGGTTATTTCCTGCGATCTCATCCCCACAAAAGAAAATAACAAAATATCTCCATCATTAATATTTGGCAATGAAAAAGCACCATCGATATTTGTTACTGTTCCTTTAGTTGTACCTTTAACAACAACTGTAACACCCGGTAACGACTGTCTTTCTGTATCTGTTACCGTGCCTGTTACTTTCGTTTCCTGTTGGATGCCAGTACCAGAATCCGACTCCTTAGTATCTAAGGTAAGAAGGATCAGTTTTTCATCCATAATTTTAAATGAAACCTCTGTATCTCTGAAAACGTCAGATAAAATGTCTTCAACAGAAGCATCCTCTGTTTTAACTGTAACTAGGCGATTTGTATTAATCTGCTCATTTTGATAGAAAAAACGGAATTCGCTATTATCTTCAATTTCATTTAAGACATCAATAACCCGCTGATTCTCCAGGTTTAGTGAAAACTTAACTGTTTGAGAATATACAGATGCAGAAACCTGCAGCATCCCGACAATTAGTAATAGCAAAGTTAGTTTCATAATTAGCATTAATTTTCGTGCTATCCTGGGATAAGGAATAGCCCGGTCATCATTTTTTTTCATAAATTTGAATGTTTTAGTAATTTATTTATGGTGTTGGAGCACCGTGATTAAATTTAAATGCCGGTTTGATGTTGGAGCATCGCCGGCTTTTTTCATCATATAGTCAGATCTTTGTCATAGGCAAGTTCAATTTTTATTTGGTTAATTTTATTTCTATTTTTTGTCCGATTATTTCATATTCAATTGGCAAAGTTAAGGCAATGAGATCCAGTACTTCCAGAACACTTTCGTTTTTAATAGTTCCTGTATAGTGCAGGTCTAAAATCTCCTGATTATCAACTTCAATATCGACTCCAAACTTACGTTCAAGTAAAACAATTAGATCTTTCAGGTCCATGTTCAGAAAAATGAGTTTATTATCTTTCCAGGCGGTAAACACTTTTGTATTTACCTCACGCAGTGTTCCCGATCTGTTTAATTTGTTGTATGAAAATTGTTCATCGGGTTTTAGTTCCTGCGAGCTTGCTAAAAGCACACTATCGCCCGAATTAATAATTACTCTCCCCTCTACCAGAGTTGTTGCAATTTCTTCGTCATCATCGTAGGCTTTCACATTAAACCGGGTTCCGGTTACATTTACATTATAAAAAGGTGTTTTAACAACAAAAGTCCGATTTGGATTATGATGCACATCGAACCAGGCTTCGCCATTCAAACTCACCTCATTCACCTGGTTATTTTTCCCGAGCGAGTATTCCAGTTTTGAACCGGCATTCAAAACAATCAATGTACCATCCGGTAATATAGTTTCAGAAATTGAACCTCTTGGAGCTCGTGAAGTAAAATAAACCGGTTCATCCGCTTCTTTCTGCAAATACGAAACAAAATATCCTGCCAGAAGGCCAATCACCAAAGCAGCAGCAACCTTTATAAACAGATTTATAAATAGTTTCTTAGATTCTTTCTTCAGCAAGATGCTACTTGAAATCTTATCAAAAACTTCACTTCCTAATTGTTCTGAAGAATCGTTATCGTAATTTTCCCATTTTTCTTCAACTAATAATCTAACTTCTTCGAAGTCGGAATCATTTTTAAACCACTTCCCCAGTTTTAGGTAATCGTTTAAAGAGTAAGTTCCCTTGAGGTATCGGTCAAGAATGGTATTTTTATCCTTCTTATTCATATTAATTATCATTGAAGAGTGAAACTATAATTGCCACCGTTCTGTTATTTCAAAACGCAATTAAAGCGAATTATCAGTTTAGCTCTCTGTTTACTACATCAGAAAATGCTAAAAAACCCTAAAGTTTTTTTCACTTTTTTTATATATAACAAATTCAGCCCACACTAAAGCACTAGTTATAAATATTTTAGCAATGCTATTTTTTGCGAATTTTGGCTAACAAAATATGTAAGATGACACCTGACACTCCGGTAGATTTAAATTCAGCTTTCAGGTATTTCATGGTTTGAGCAACATGATACTCAACAGTTTTTTCGGAAATATTCAGTTCAGCAGCTATATCTTTTACCTTCTGCCCCTTAATTTTCTTTTTAATAAATATCTGTTTTCTCTTTTCGGGCAATTGTTCAAGTAACGTTTCCAATATATTCACTAATTCTTCGTATCTGTTTTCCGGTGAATATTTTTCAGAATTGTTACTCAAACTAAATAACAACTCATTTTTCAGGTTATTCTCCCTTGAAATTTGATTGAAACTTCCACGAATATCATTCAAGGCAATGGTCATAAGCAGCGATTTGAACGAACCCTCAATTTTTAATTGAGCTCTTCTATCCCAAATTTTTAGAAATGTTTCCTGGACAATATCTTCCGCCTTATTTTTTGATTTTAAAAGTTTAAACGAAAAACTGTAAAGTTGAGAACTATACATATCGTACAAGCTTTTAAAGCAGGAGTGACTTCCTTTCTTTAATCCCTGAATTAATAATATTGTCTCTTGTTCGTTTTTAGGCACCGATTATCTATCTTTTAAAGAATAAGGAAATCAGTATTCTTTTAATCCTTATTTTATACCTTGACGCAAAACTAAAAAAAAATAGACAAAGCGAAAGAATACATCACTGAGGGGGAAAGGTGAACGATAAAATAAGAATAATGAAATAACTAGTCAGGTTGACAATTATCAGATTCTGATTTATTTATAAAAAGAATGATCTCCGAAGAAAGACTCCCCGGAGACCAATGAAAAAACTAAACTAACTATCTATAAAAAGAATCCATACGGATTATTAATGAAACCAAATACTAAAAATCGAGCGGGATTACCATATTCCAGGTTTTCTCGAATGCCCATTGTTTTCCCCCGGTTCCTGTAGCTGCAAACAAATGTGTGGGCTTACCGTTTTCAAATAAAAGGAAAGGCCGTTCAAAATTGGCCATTAAAGAGGAATTACCGTCGTCCCATTTTACCGTGCGAGAATAAGCTTTCACTTTCTGCGAGAGTTTCCATTCAACTCCATCCGGCGACCATGCATGAATACCACCACCCTCTTCTCCACAAATATGTCCGAAGCGATCTTTCATAATCAATTCATATTGTTTACCCGACCACCACACAAAAGGATCTTCCACATCGTTTTGTTTTTCATCACTGGTATGAAAATGGAAAACAGGTTCGTTGGATAAACGCTTGTATTTTCCCTGCGGATGGATGCTTTCTGCCACCCCCAGCAACAAGGGTGGATTCCAATCCTTTGGAGACGATTTGTAAATCAACAAAATTTTGCCCGTTTTGGGATTAATTACCGGCGATGGATTGGTCGTAATGCTGGAATCCCATTTCCCGGGACGTGGTTCAATTACGGGCTTCGACATTCGTTTCCACGGGCCGTACAACGATTTTGAAGAAGCCACTCCAATTCGTTTGTTCATCCAGGCCAGGCCAAACCAGTCGTCTTCCCATTTCACTCCCGGTGTTGGAATTGGAAAATCGTATGTCGTTCCAAAATAATAGAGATAATACGTGCCTTTATAAAAAATAACGCGTGGATTATGCGTAACCAAACCATCAAAAAATTCCTTCCCACGACGCGGCAGAGCAACCGCTTCAAATTGATACGGGCCTTCCGGAGTATCCGACACAGCATGAACGACTTCGGAGCTGGTTACCCAGGCACCAAATCCCAGATCTTTTTTCCAACGATCGGCAAACATATGGTATTTTCCATCCGGACCTTTTATTACCGAAGAGCCCCATACCCAATAATCATCCATGGCAAAACCGCCACTTACGGGAGCAGGTAACAACCTGTCGATAAAAGCTTTCTCTTCATTTATAATTCCGGGAAAAAGCGAAACTCCCGCTACTCCAATTGCGCTTTGTTTAATAAAATTTCTTCTGCTTACTGCTGACATACTTCTCTCAATTAAAATTGACCATCACAGGTTCTCCGTTGTATAAAATTTCTTTTTGAGATTTAAGATCTTTATCCTTCACTTGTTGAGTGGAATCGATCAAAACAATTTTAAACCTTTTTTCGTTTTTGAATCCTTCAAAATTACCGGAACTCTCACCAATTGTCAACAATTTTTTATCATCATTCCATCGAAACTCTATTGTATTGTATTTTCCATCCTCATAGTTGTAATTATTTCCCTCATCTTCATAAAAAGTGAAAGCTCCGTTGTCGCCGGCATAAATTCTGATTTCCATTGGTTCGTCTGTCTTTTCATCAGCATATTGAACTTCCGGCCCATAAGGAATAACAGAACCGGCCTTTACGAACAAGGGAAAAATATCGATGGGATATTCTTTCGAAACAGTTTGTTGTCCGGTATAAAATTCGTTTGTCCAGAAGTCGTACCAACCTTTACTTTGAGGTAAATAAACCGAATCGACTTTCGACAGCGCTTTTTGATTTCTTGCATAAGCCGGAGTAAACCATCCCAGCCGTGCGATTGCGCCACCTTTGCCTTGGAAATACTCAATTTTTACAGGATACTTTTTGCCTTTTTCCAGATCTCTGCTGAAATAATAAGTTGAACTCCCCGATTTCCATTCATCAACTACCAACTTTTTATTAAACCAGATACGCACCCCGTCATCCGAAGTAAAACCAAATTTATGGATTCCGCTTTCATCAGGAATTACAAAACCTTCCCAGCGGGCCGAAAAATTGGTTTCAGGCACACCTTGTGGCAAACCACCGCCCCCCCAGTTATGATTGATCCCTTTATCAACTCCCTGATACAATACTTTTTCAAGTTCTTTGCCTTCAAAGAAAGTTACCTGCATTCCGGGTTTGTTATCTGGAGTTTGTAAATTCTCTGCAGGGACAGCATCCGGAATTGAAGGAATTTCGTAATACATATTTTTTGTTACCGGTTTTACCAAAAATGACTGTCCAAACATATACTCATCAGCGATGTCGCGCGTATTCTCATCCTCAGCAAAATCCATCGGGAGGCCTCTCATTAAGGTGTAATCGATAGAAGTAATCTGCCAGGCTTCGGAATAAATATAAGGTAGCAGACGATAACGAAGTTTTAAACACTTTAGCAAAGCCTCGTACATTTTTGGATCACGATTTATAAACTGCCAAACCTCACGTGGTGTGCCTGTGCCGTGAGAGCGAAAAATGGGGGAAAAAGCACCAAACTGAAACCAGCGGACGTAAAGTTCGCGGTAAGCAGGATCTTCAATTCCTTTGGGGTACATCCCTCCCCGTCCTGTTGGGAAAAATCCACCAATATCGTGCGTCCAGTATGGAATTCCTGCCATACAAAAGTTAATTCCGGCAGCTACCTGTTTTTTGAGGTTGGAGTAATTGGCAGATACATCGCCCGACCAGGTAACTGCGCCATTTCGCTGTTGGCCGGCCCAGGCCGAACGGGTTAAAATAAAAGCCCTTTTTTTATCGGTGTATTTGCGGTGTTGCCGATAAACACCATCGGTAGTTACCAGCGAGTAGGTATTCAGGTATTTTGCGGAAGAACCGGCGTGGGTTTTGCCAACTTTTAGAATTTCCGTTTCGGTTACTTCCTGATCGTCGGTGCTGGAGAATTCGGGTTCAGTGCCGTCCATCCAAAAGGCATCAACTCCTTTTTCGGCTAATCCCTTTTGAATATGTTTCCAATAAATTTCACGGGCTTTGGGATCATATGCATCATACACCTTACCCCCGCACCAGTGATATTGATTGTAAAGTAATCTGTTTGTTTTCATGTCCTGATAGATTTCTGACTCTTCGCCCAAACAAGGCCAGATGGAAACCATTAAATCGACGTGTTGTCCATGTAGTTCCTTAATATTTTGTTCGGGATTGGAATAAAATTCAGGCTCAAAATACATGCTGCTCCAGTATTTTCCGTCGCCCCAGTAACGCCAGTCCTGAACAATGTTATCGATGGGAATATGATTCTCGCGATACTTTTTAACCACATCGTGTAATTCTGCAAACGATTTATACCGCTCTTTACTTTGCCAGTATCCGAAAGCTTTTTTCGAAAACATGGGAGCCTTTCCGGTTAACTTCCTGTAACCCGAAATCACCCCATCCATATTATCTCCGGCAATAAAATAATAATCAATCTGATCGGCAATTTCTGAAGAAAAGGACGTACAATCTTCGCCATCATGAAATTCGGAATGCGAATAATTATCCCATAAAATGCCATAATTATTGGTGGATACGAGTAAAGGAACAATGGAAATTTTATTGGCCTGAACCAACTCTAAATCCTTGTTCCGGTAGTTCATAAAACCATTCTGGAATTGCCCCAATCCATAAATTCCTTCTCCATCTTTTATTTGAAAAGGCTGAGAAATTGAATATTGATGTCCATCTGCAAAAAGCGTGTCCTTCAACGTTGGCAATTTTACAGGATGTTCAGAAAAGTATATACGATTAAGAGAATCGAGAAAAACAAGTGCCCCATTGTTCTTATCAATTTTCACATTCATTCCTCTGGTTTTCAAAATCAAATGATCAGGATTATCTTCTGTCAGAAAATCCGTTCTTTTGCTGTTGGCAATAACTACGAGACTTGAATCTTTAAAAAGCCGATCGATTCCAACAACAGATACACGGAGGATATTTTCGCCGTAGAATTCAACCCTTTTTTTTATGCCATTACACGAAAACACAATTCCGGAAGGGCTTTCGGTATATTTAAACTGATTGGAAGAACAAGACCAGATCAGAAATAAAAGAGGAATTATTTTAAAAAGATTTTTCATAGTACTGTCTTTTTATAGAAGATTGATTTATTGTGAAAGTGAAAATGAATTATTATGAATCACCCTGGTTTTTTATTTACGGTGAGTTCAGTTCTTCAAATTTTAAACGATTTATTTGCCATTGAAATCGCGGATACCTTCAAACATAGCCAATAGGTTTTCTACCGGCACATTGGCCTGTACATTATGAACAGTATTAAAAACAAAACCACCATCTTTGGAAAGGATTTCACAAGTTTTTATCACCTCTCTTTTCACCTCATCTTTGCTTCCAAAGGGTAATAATTTTTGTGTATCTATACCGCCTCCCCAAAAAACAAGATCATTTCCGTAGGTCTCTTTCAGGTGCCTGATATCCATTCCTGAGGCATTAACCTGAACAGGATTGATAATATCAAATCCTGCATCGATAAATCGACTCATAAATCCCTCAACAGCTCCACATGAATGTTTAAATGTTTTCCATTCTGTATTTTGATGAATCCAGTCGTTTAGTCGTTTATAATACGGCATCCACGTTTCATCAAACTGTTCGGGGGCACAAAACGTGGAGTCTTGTGTGCCAAAATCGGTGCCACATGTAAACACGGCATCCACCATATTTCCAACACGTTGATATATTTTTTCAAAATTACTTATAGCAATATCTGTTTGGCGGTCAAATATCTCCTTAACATAGTCCATCCGCATAATCGTGCTGATGTACCATTCGGAAATATCCCTGATCCCTTTGGGGTATTTCAAATTCATTCCGGGCACCAGGGCGATATCACCCAAAGCTGTTCCTCCAAAGTTGGCTATTACACCTTTCCCTGTATTATACGCTTTCTTTACTTCTGTTTCCCAGTAATCCAATTCTTCATTTGTAATAAAGTTAAATTCTTCGAGGTTATCTTCAATATTCAGTTTATCGTCATCGATGGGTTCCTGCCTTATAATGGCATCAAAAAAGTAACCGGTGGCCGGCATTCTTCCCGAAGGAGCCACAGAGGTATCTCCTTCGGGAAACATGAAAGTGCTGCCATCGGTATCGGTTTTAACATTAAACTGTTCCGGAACCAGCAGCTCCTGCCCCCAAGGTGTTACCCAGATTTTAAGCGGTGGTTGATTGTCGAACCCGAACATATTGTTTTTACCGCTTACACCAACCACGTCAATACCCAAAACGTCGATAATATCTTCATCAACTTCGCCCAACATTTGGTAAGGCTCGATAACACGAACCGGCCTTTTCTCCAACCCCAGTTTATCGCGCAATTTAGAAAGGGTTAAAACATGAATTCCCGTTACCGCTGTTGATCCCATATCAACCACAATTTTATCGGGTTGCTGATGATTTAACGTTTTTTGCAATGCTGTTTTTCCTTGTACCATGTTGATATTCTTATTTATCTACTACAAAATCATACAAGTATCTATCAATCGACTATTCTAAAGCCATATTCTTTGGTTTGCCGGTCGATATCTTTATCGCTGACATTCCTCAAAATTATTTGTGCCTGATTTCCATATCCCTGAATTACCGGACTCTCCAGTTTTAAATCGAGAACATCATCAAAAACCCAAGCAGGCCTGAAATCCTTGCCGGTCATTATCAGTTTGATATTTTTCAGGGAAAGACCGTCAACGTGTCGTACATAAAATCCCCATGCAGGCAGTTCGCCAAACATTGAAAATTCAGGATAATTCGTAATCTTTTCAGGTACATCCGATAACCGGGTTACCGGCAGATAGGCATATCCTTTATGAGCATTGTCGGAAAATGTTATTTCTACATTTTCGATACTAACATTTTTTACCTGAGCCCCTGGAATGCCGGTAATTGACGATGGAAAAGGATTGTGAAAAAACGGCAAAGCCGGTCCTCTGATAATATAATCTTTGTCCGGTCTCTCCCGTGCTATCTGAACTATTATATCACGAATCTTTATATTCGATAAAGAACCTGCCTCTCCATTTTTATTTCTTTTTCCCAGCCGTATAAAAATTGCATTTCCGGTATTTTCTGCTTCAATATCAGAAATATCAATATTCTCGAGGAAACCACCGTCCACCGATTCAATGGCAATGGCTGAACGAAAAGTATCGTAGACTTTAATATGCTCAATTTTTACATTTTTGAAACCGCCACTCGAAGCAGTTCCAAACTTTACAGCACTGGCACTTGACCGGACTATACAATTACCAATGTAAATACTGTCGTTAAAATGAGAAGGTGAATGCGATTTTAAACAAATACCGTCATCAGCAGAATTAACGATACAATTTGTGATTCGAACATTTTTACAATCACTTATATCCAAACCGTCGTTGTTCCAATAAGCGTCACTATAAACATTTATCCTGTCGATAAATAAATTCTGACAGCGATCGTAAGTTTGAACCCAGCAGGCTGCATCTTTAATATTTACTCCAGTAATATTTACATTTTTACAGTTTACCATTTCGATGATTTGTGGCCGCTGGTATTCGCTTGGTCGCGACAACCTTACACTGTAATTCGGATCCTCAATAACGCCTGCATGATACAAACTATCGGTATGTAATGCCAGCTCAAGTCCCTGTCCGTCAATGGTCCCCTCGCCGGAAATGCCAATATTTGTTTGTCCATCGGCAAGAATCAAAGCCAGCCAACGGTTTAAGCCAGTATAATCCATCCGGTTACTGCTACCCAAAATTGTGGCTCCTTTTTCGAGACGAAGACTAACATTGCTCTTCAACACAATACTTCCTGTTAAATAAGTTCCTTCAGGAAAAACAATGACACCTCCACCATCGGTGTGTGCCTGGTTAATGGCTTTTTGAATGGCAACAGTATTTAAACTTGTGCCGTTCTGGTCAATATCAAAATCGGTTATTTTGTATATGTTATCCTCTCCCCTGCAAAATAAAACTACACTTACGAGCGACAAGAATAAAACAGCAGTTATCGTTTTCATTGATTGATTATTAGGTTTAATTATATTGTGTATTTAAAACAGGTACGAATTATTACACAACGATTTGCTTAAAATAAAAAGTTAAAAATCTTCTATTTATCCTCTAAAAGAAACTCGTGCAGCGATAAAGTGTAAAAGCTTCCAGGTGGATTCGGATACATATTTTTATCGTGGAAATTGGCAGAATAACAAAGCCACATTTTCTTACCATCTTCGGAAATAAATTTTGAAGGGATATTCAGAAAATAGGCTACCGGGCCAAAACAATCAAGCCGCTGAACGATCTCCCAGTTACCGGTTAAATCATCTGCTGCCAAAATCATTGAATCAAAACGCAAGCTGGTGTATCCTTTTCGGTTAGTATCTGCCGAAACATCCACACCTCGGGTGATACACATCATGTATTTTTGTAATGCAGCATTATAGGTTACAGTAACGCATCCCAAATGGCCGGGCCACGACAACAAGGGTTTTATTTCTGAAAAATCACTGGTCCAGATTGCATTTCCCTTTTTATCTTTCCCTGCATAAAATTCGTAACTGGTTGCATCATTAATGGTTTCCAAACCGGGAGTTACCCGCAACAAGTAAATATGATCCCCCTGAATCCAACTGTTGCATGAATTGGAATCGGTTGACCCGTGTGCCACTAAATATGCTTTTCCGTCGGGAGAATGTTCCATATTTTTACCAAAATCGACAAAATGCGGTGCCCCTATTTTTACTTTTGCTGAATCAGGATTTTCCGAAAAAATGGCTTTTGCGGGTGTATGTTTGGTTTCTGTCCATGTTTTGCCTTTGTCTGTCGAGGTACGATATCCGACAAAAGGCCCCAACTCTGTCCAGCCTACTCCACCGCAACGGCAAGTTTGGTTATTGGTTAACGCATAAGTTCCGTAATACCACACTCCGTTATACATTAAAGAACCACACGGATAACGCCCTCCGTAAGGGCTTGGCGAAGCTTCAATGGAACCACCAATATCCGTTATTGTTAAATCCATAGGGTCGTTTCCTGATATTATGGCTTGAGCAGTTGATGCTTTTCGCCCCAAATAATTAACAGAATTACATGCATGCCCGGGATGCCACTCACGAAACGGCTCATAAATTTGTGCATCATCAATGTACCCGTCAGTCCAGGGCGAATATAATCGATCATCCTCTCCCCAACTGGGGTACCAGGTGTCTGCATTGGTATAATTCCGGTACCTCCCTGTAAAAATAATTCCGCTAAATTCCTCAGAGACAAGAAATGGCGAATCATCATTTGACAGAAATGAAGGAGCCCACCGAAAAGGTTCTTCAGTATGTTGCACACCGTAATGCTGTTGTGCCACAAGGTGTTGTGTTGTGAAAAGGATTAAAATAAATAACTGGGTTGTACGATGCAATATATCATTCATAATCATTTATTTAAAAAGTAAAAACTGTCTCCCCGACAGATTCAAAAATTTTACCAATTGGGTGCGTGCTATTTCTAAAAGAGGGAATAAGAATAAAAGCTTGAAGATTCTGGTTTCATAATTTCATTTAATCTACGGCATTACGGTGGTTCCCGATAATCTCGGTATTCATTAACGGCCTGTTATATATGCTTAAACTTTTTAAAGTATTAGTATGCATGATTTGTTGTCTGCACAAATCTCCGGTTTCAATCTCTGAAAGCGATATATTTTCCAGCTCTGTTTTAAACCGCTTCCATCCAAATTGTTTGAAATCCCCGCCATTACAAACTGTGCCATCAACTATAAACTGAATAATTTTAGGCCCGTTGTCCACGGATATAGCTATACACTGTTCCTCTCCGGCTTTAATCAGTCCCGGATCTGAATTCCACGTCTCTGCCACCTCATTGTTTTTAATGACCATTTCAACTGAACCATCATTGCCGGTTTGCACTACAATTTTGTTGTTATCTGAAGTATTGACTACAAACAATACTTGTCCGGGCTGCAAATCAGTCAGATCAATTTTGAAATCAAATGTGAATCCCAATTGATATTGACTCTCTTCAGTTTGCGGTATTTTAAACGTATGGTTTGTTTTAAACTCATTCTCATCCCATCGGACAATCAAATTATCTATAACAAAAACATTCCTTTCAGACTGAGACCAGATCATATCAAAAAAACCGTCAGGAATCTGGTGACATCGTGCATTCTCCTTATTTGTTTCAGTAATCCAGTATTTACCGTTTTGTTCAATCAAATCAGGGTAGCTCATTCTTACATCAGGATCATCTTCATATAATAATATTTCGGGCTGGCTCCAAAGAATCTTACCATCCTTTTCAATTCCACCACTTATCCATGCCGGATTTCTTGAGCTATAATTATTTGCGCCATTGTTATGATACCACAACAAATAATTATCGTTTTTACATTTCCAGATTCTGGGACATGCCCTTGGATTTTTAAGTACTTCCCCATTCTGATATTTGGGAGGAACAGGCAATGTCCAAGATTTTCCTCCATTGAAAGAATAAGATTCTGCAGGGTATCCGGAAGCAGTTCGGTACATACAATAAATGGAACCATTATTCATCTGAAAAATATTTTGTTCCGCGTTGATTGATCCTAACTCCTCATTTTTTAAACCAACCTGCGATTCAGGTAAATTTTGCCAGTTCAGTTTTGCAATATTTTTTTCAGTATTGATATTATCACAACTGAAAAACCATCCTTCGCTGTTATCATTCAGATATTTGCCGATTTTTGTAAACGCAAACATCATCCCTTCATCCACATCAACGGGCTTGCCAATGCCCCACATCATTTGAACACTGCCTTGCCAATCATTATTCCTATCAACATTAGTAGTACGAACATTTAAACGGTGCCTTTCCGACCATGTTTTTCCCTCATCATCGGAATACTTAAAACAATACCACCCAAGCATATCTTCGCGTATATTCACCCTGGTACCTAAATTGTGAATTTTGTCTCCATTATAGTTGTAAAAAACGTAAACTCTTCCGTAGTCGGTAAGATATGGCATTGCCCATGAGGCTGATTCTATTCCCGGTTTTTCAATCTTTACAGGTTTTGTCCAGGTTTTTCCCTGATTATTGCTTAAACAACTTACAATATGTTGCCCCTTGCTTCCTTCAAGTCCTTCGTTAGTGGTAAACACACAAAGCCATTTGCCATTTTTCAACACTATGATATAAGGTTGATCGCAATAACCGTTTGCATAAATAGACAAACCATTTTTTGCATTACGCCAATCTTCCGATTGCGCCCAACTAACTACGAATAAGCCTATTATAAATAGAAATAAAATTGCTATATGCCGTAACTTATAATCCACTAAGGGTAATTAAATCTCCAACATTTTTGGGATCAAATATATAGGAAGAAAAGACCGGGAAGTACCCGGTCCTTTCAAGTAGATACTAATATCCGGGATTTTGAGATAATATTGTTTCGTAGCCAATAATTTCAATTTGTTCCGCAGGAATAGGATAGAGCTCCTGATTCGCACTCATCGAACGACTCACATTAACCTCCATATCTGCAAGGAAATCATTCATTACGTCAACTGCAATTCCCCAGCGAACCAAGTCGAACCACCGTTGGTTTTCGAATGCAAACTCATGTCGGCGTTCGCGAACAATTGCCCCGAAGAATGCATCTTTCGATGTTGTATATTCTTCTGTTAAGTCGGCCAATCCTGCACGGTTACGCACCTGGTTTACAATGCCTACAGCATCGGTAGTAGGACCGCTGATGTTATTGATACATTCAGCTTTCATCATCAAAATATCAGTGTAACGAAGTAAACTACGGTTTAATCCCCAGTCTTCAGTTATTGAAGGAATATTTGCTTTGTGAGTAAACTTCCATACAAAATAATTTGAGGTATTTATTACATCCTGTTTGTTCAGGTATTCTGAACAGATTGTAAGATCACGTCTAATATCTCCTTCTTCGAAAGAATCGAACAGGTCCTGCGAAACAATCATTTGCGTAGTCGCTCCCCCCAGAGGATATTTCTTATCAGCTAAGTTTCCTACGGCAATATTTTCAGGTGCGCAATAGGTTAAATACTGACATCCCTGTTCTCGGCTGGTTGTTCCAGACATAAACTGAACCTGGAAAACAGCCTGAGGTCCGTTGTCATTCTCTTCGTTCCAGATTTCCGACCAGTCATTGTAAAACTCAAATTTACCTGAACCGATTATCTCGTTTAATAAATTCAGAGCTTCAGTGTATTGTTCATTATACAAATACGCTTTTGCAAGAAATCCTTTTGCAGCGTAAGAGGTAATACTTCCCTTTTCATTACCTGAATATTCTCCGGGTAAAACACTGGCAGCTGCCTGAAAATCCGCATAAATAAAATCGTAGGTATCTTCAACGTTTGAACGCGGAATTTCATAGTACATTGAAATATCATAAGCCTGATCGTACAATGGCATTCCTCCGTAAATTCTAACTAAATCGAAATAAATCAAACCCCGTATAAAACGAGCCTGAGCTACCATTTCGGCTTTATTGCTAATTTCCTCTTCAGCGTCGTCGATATATGTTATTAATTGATTGCAGGTAGTAATAACGCCAAAAGCCATCGACCAGTAACTTGCAGTTGTGCTGGATGTTGCATCGTCGATAAAGCGGGCGATATCGGCACTTCCGTAAGGGCCGGGCATTACGTCGTCGTTTTTCGCTTCAACCAAATATTCGTATGTGGAATAAGCGTCGTAATAATCCTGCATTTTTTTGTAACAAGCCGCCAGGGCCTGGTCGAAATCAGCCTGAGTTTTATAAAAAGCTCCGGTAGTTTGTGATGATATCGGGTACAATTCAAGGAAATCAGATGAGCAGGAGAAACTGATTACCGCAAGTATCGATATATATATTATTCGTTTTATTTTTAACATAGCATCTATATTTTAAAAGTTTACTTTTAGTCCTAAACTAATTTTTCTTGCTAACGGATAAGTGGCATAATCGGCTCCAAATCCATTGTAAGTTCTTGAAGTATTTGATTCGGTTGTAACTCCGGGGAAATCTTTATCAAAGAAATGTGTAAACACATTATCGCAGGTTAAAAAGAACCTCATTCCGGCGATACCCATTTTTTGAGTAGCTGTTTTTGGCAAGTTATATCCCAAAGTAATGTTTTTTAAACGAATGTAAGACGCATCGTATAAATCATCAGACTCCCAGCGTGACATACCTTTCGCAAACGGATATTTTGTTCTTCCGTCGCCCGGATCATCGGCCGATCGGTAACAATTTGCCCATCTTGACAGCTGGTTATAGAATCCGTTACTTGCACCTCCGTCAATTTGTCGGGCAAACATAAAGAGGATATCACTACCTGTTTGAGCCTGGAACATAAAACTGAAGTCGAAATCGCCATAGCTAAAACGGTTCGTAAATCCATAAATAAATTCAGGATATGGATTTCCTACCCAGGTGCGATCGTCTGCGGTAATTTCTCCATCCTTGTTCACATCGACATATTTTTTCCCACCGGCTTCGGTACCTGCTACTTTAGCAACTGTAGCATCGTTCATATCTGCTTCGGTTAACAAACCATCAACCTTAAACATGTAAAAACCATACATTGGGTGTCCTTCTTCAACACGTGAATAAATACCACCGTAACTCATGTTGAAAGGATCCTGAACTTTAATAACTTCGTTTTTATTGTATGAAAGGTTAAACGATGATTCCCATTTCAATTTTCTATCGAGAATTACACCTGTCAGTTCGGTTTCAAATCCACTGTTACGAACCTCACCATAATTCTGAGTCATACTTGAATAACCCGATTGCGCAGGAACCGGAACATCCATCAAAACATCTTTTGTGGTATTGTTATAATAATCGAGTGCAATCTGGAAACGATTATTTAAGGCATATAAATCAATACCCACGTCGATACTTTGAGTTGTTTCCCACGAGAAATCTGAATTTTCTATTCCCGATTGAAGGTAACCATTAACTAGTTTGTCGTTTAAGTTATAGTTGGCCGAACCAACTGTACCAACCCACCGATAATTACCGATATTGTCGTTACCTGCAAGACCAAAACTACCACGTAACTTAAGCTGGTCGATCCACGAAATGTCTTCCATAAAACTTTCTTCAGACACTTTCCAACCTGCTGAAACAGCCGGGAATAAACCCCATTTATTATTGCTACCAAATCGAGATGAACCATCGTAGCGGGCACTTACAGAAAGTAGATATTTGTCTTTATAATCGTACTGAATACGACCAAAATACGATGCAATCGCTTCTTCTACTTCAGTAGTTGTCGAAGTCATTGTTTCGGTTGCAACGTTTAGCGTATAAACTGCTGCATTCGGATAACCTTTCGACTGCTGGTATGAATACCATATTTTTCTGTATTCGCAAGATTGACCAACTAAAAAGTTAAAGTTATGGTCATCCAACTTCAGGCTATAGGTAAGCGTATTATCGAGCTGCCATTTCGAAATTTTGTTGGTTGTGTACGATCCGTAATGATATTGTCCGTTTTCAACTTCCAGTGGATAAAAATCTTTATCATTCATGTCGTACATTTGTTTGGCATAGGAAGATCTGAAAGTCATATTTTTTAATAAATCCAACTCTCCGTATACCGACAGATTGATATCAGTTGAACGCGTTTCAGCTGTTCTGCGTTTCAACTTCTCCATGGGATTCATAAAATACTGAACAATCTTGGTATCATATGTTTGCTCATCAAATTTGGTGGTTGGCAACATATACAAAGTATGGTGAACAATACTTTCCTTATCGGTGGTTCCTGAAGTATTGTAAGTAGAAAAGGTAGGTGCCAGGTTAATTCCAACCCTTAATCGTTTATTTAATTCAGTATCAATTTTTGCCCTGAATGAAGTACGTTGCATTCCGGTTTCGATAACAATACCTTCCTGATCGAAGAAACGTCCTGAAAAGAAATATTTGGTTTTATCTGTTCCACCGGCTACTGAAAGCTGATAGCTCTGCAATAAAGCGTTGCGGTAAACTTCATCCTGCCAGTTGTTATCAGGAAGATTAGCCAAATTATTGTCCCAGTCGTCGATCCAGTTTTGAGGAATTTGATATTTTGAGGGACGCTCAGCCCATGGAGTTGAAGGATCTCCGCCCACTTCTCTGCGATAAGCTTCATTTCTGGCCCAAACAACATAATCAGTTAGCTGTTCTTTATTCATTACTTCGTAAAGCTTTTCAGCTTGTTGTACACCCAAATAGCTATCAAAAGTAATAACCGGTTTTCCATGGGTACCTGATTTTGTTGTTACCAGGATTACACCATTTGCCCCGCGAGCACCATAAATGGCAGCAGAAGAGGCATCTTTCAGTACCTGGATCGATTCGATGTCATCGATATTAACGCTTGTTAAATCAGAAATAGTAATTCCATCTACCACATACAAAGGTTCGTTACCTGAATTAATGGAGTTTACACCGCGAATTTTAATGATCGATTTTTCGCCGGGAACACCATTGGCCTGCTGAATACGCACACCGGCCATTTGTCCAGCCAATGCTTCATCAACGTTTGTTACTGCACGTTCCTGCAGACTTTCTTCTTTTACCCCGGTAAGTGCTCCGGTTACATTAGCCTTTTTCATGGTTCCGTAACCAACAGCCACGATCTCTTCAATACCAATAGCATCGGTTGCCAATGTAACATCAATTTTTGTTTGTTCTCCAACCTGAACTTCCTGGGATCTCATTCCCACAAACGAAAAGACGAGAATTGTATTTCCATCAGGAATATTGTTTAGATTATATTGTCCTTCCGGTCCGGTTACTGTACCCTTGCTTGTTCCTTTTATAATTACCGTTACACCGGGTAAAGGATTTCCGTCAGAATCGGTTACTTTTCCGGTCACTTTCTTTTCCTGTTGTTGGTTTACCGGAGTAATAACAATTAAATTATTCTCGAGAATTTTATAGGTTACAGTTGACGATTCGAATAACTGACTCAATACTTCATCGATTGATTGTTCCTCAATATTAAAATCAACTTTTCTGTTTAAGTCAACAAACTTTTCGTTATAGAAAAAACGAAATTTGCTTTGTTCTTCAATCTCAATAAAAAGTTCCTTAACTGTTTTGTTCTCAGTATCGATTGACAAGCGAGTAGTTTGCGAATATACCGTTGCCGAAAGCTGCAGAACCAAAAAGAAGCTCAAAAAAACAGTAAGTTTCGTCATAAGTAATAGTTTTTTTAAATCCCGTTTAAAGGCACAGGACGAGCCCATTCGTAATTTTTTCATAAATTTGAATTGTAAAGTTTAAAATTGAGTTGCTTTAAAGTGCCAATTTGAAGCAACAATTGATTAACGCTTTTAATTGGGAGATGTGCCAAATCTCCCAATTTTGTTTAATTCGTTTAGGATTTATTCCATAAGCAGCGATTTAAATTTTTTCATTTTGTTTCCGTCAGCCATAATGTATACCGTATTATCCTGGATAACATATTTTATAGGAGCGGTATAACTTATCGCTTTCATAATTTGCTCTATATTTTCGTCTTCGAGTGTACCTCCGAATGCGTATTCTTTCAAGACTTCATCATCAAAAATGAAGTTAACATCGTACCTGCGTTCCAGCTTTTTAGCCAGTTCGCCAAGTTTCTCATTCTGAATGACCCATCTTTCTTCTTTCCACGATACAACCGGACGGGGATCAACATTTTCAACAATCTCCATTGTTGGCTTATCCAAATTGGTAAATATGGCTTTTTGATTGGGTTCTAAAATAACCTCTTTTCCTAATTTAAAAGAATTACCATCGAGCCGGACAGAACCTTCAATTAGTGTTGTTTCAATCCTTTTTTCCTCAGCATATGCTTTTACATTAAACTGTGTTCCAAGGGCAGTGACCGATATGTCTCCGGAATTCACCACAAACGGTAAAACCTTATTCTTTGCCACATCGAAATAGGCCTCACCGGTAAGTTTTATATCCCTGTTGTTTGCTCCGTATGTAGTTAAATAACTAATGGTAGTACCTGCATTCAGCCAAACCTTGCTGCCATCAGCAAGCTGAACGTAAGACCGCGATCCCAGCGGAGCCATAAACTCAACTCTCTTTGCAACCTGCTTTATGGCTTCTTCTGGCCTCAAAAGGTGATATCCCATAGTACCCAAAAAGGCTGCAATAACAAATACCGCCGCATATCGCAATATCTCTTTCCAAACGATTTTTGTTTTTTTACTGTCGCCCAGATGAAGCCGCTTCTGGATATCTGTCCAGGCTTGTTCAATATCGATTTTATTCTTTGCAATATGATGATAGCCCGCTTGCCATATATCGGAGAACTGATCGAAAAGCAACTTATTGCTCTCACTTTCCGACAACCATTTATTTAAAACTTCAGCATCTGAAGCTGAGAATTCACCCGATAAATAATTGATTATAGCCTTTTTTTCAATTTCAGTTATATTCATATTCAATTTCATAACAAGTCTCTGTTATTTATGACACAATTAGAGGCAGAAGGTATTACAAGCCCGCTGTTATTTTTTGAAAAATAAATTAAAAAGAAGCATCGATCCTGAATCCAGAGCATCTTTTATCTTTGATAAAGCCCTGTATATTTGAACCTTAACTGTATTTTCGGAGATTTGAAGTTTTTCTGCAATTTTTTTATGTGACAGACCTTCAAAACGACTAAGTTTGAACACTTCCCTACACGATTCAGGTAGTTTTTCAATTTCTGTATGAATGCGATCTTCGAGTTCCGAAGCCAGTATTTTAGAAATAGGATAATCTGTAGAAAGGGGTTCTGCAATCTTAATTTCCTGCTGTTTCAGCTCATCGATGGAAAGAAGTTTTCGGTTTTTATCACGTTCCAGGTAATTAATACAAGCATTTTTTACAGAACGAAAAAGATAAGCGGAAACGGATGTTTTTATTTCGAGCTTCTTATGATTATTCCAGATATTTACAAAAACATCCTTCACTAAATCTTCAGCGGTTTCCATCTGTTTTGTATAACCGAAAGCAAATGTACACAACCGGGCATAGTATGTTTTAAAAACCAGTTCAAACGATTTCTGGTTTCCTTCCTTAATTGAGTTAATTAATTGCCTTTCGAGCGGAATCATACTTCCGGTTTTCTAAAAATCCGAAAGTAACCGTTTTTTTACACATAAAGTCAATTATAATCAAACAAAACCGAAAAAAAGAAAGTTCTCAAAATAGCACAACGACTTACATTACTGGCTATAAACCGATTACATCTAATTATCTTTTTCTGAAATAAATATATTGATTGAGTAAGGTGCAATTTGCAGTTCGTCTTCAATCTGAATATTTTTTTCGGCTACGGTAACTACACTTTTTTCGCCAATGGCATTTCGTGCATTTTCATCAAATGAAGTCAACTGTACTTGTTTCCCACGCATAGATATTAAACCTTCAATATTCAGTTCAACGGGAAAACTTACCTCGCTTCGGTTAACAACAAACACACAAAATTCATCCGTATTTTTATTGAAAGTAGCGGAAATATCTAAAGCCGGAATGTTATTATCTTCTGCCAATACAGGCATTCTAGTTGTTTCAATATTTAAAAGCGAAGTGCCCGCATAATTTCGGAAATACTGCAAAGGATAAAAAACAGTTTGTTCCACCGATCCCTGTTCATTCGCCAGAATCGCTCCTAAAATATTTGCCGACTGCGCCCAGTTGGCCATCGTTACATTGGCGGCCTGACGGTGAAAAACATTTAAGAACGATGCAGTTGCTAAAGCATGTCTCCAGGTATATTCACAATCAAGGTTGTATTGTCCGCCGCAGTCGCCTTCCCAGATTCCCCACTCGTCAACCGAAATTTTAATAGCTTCCTTGCGTGGAGGAAAACGGTACCATTTCGAAAAGTTCTCCACCTTTTCTGGATATTTACCGAGATAGTTCCCCAGTTTGGTTAAACTACTATCGAAACTGGCTACCTGGCTATAAATCGACCAGGGCTTGCCTGCACTTGTCCCAACGTACCAATGCACCGAAATATAATCGGTTATGGGAGAAAGCGACTCCAAAACAACGTCGTTCCACTCGTATTTAAACGGATCGGCCACCACAAACAATTTAATGGCCGGATCAGTGAGCTTCATCAACTTGGCGAAATACCAGGCTTCTTCGGCATATTTTTTCGGATCGGACAAACGACCGGCATCTTCCCATGCCGCTTCTTCATTTCCCAAACTCCAGTATTTTACATTGTAAGGTTCCTCCGAACCATTTTTACGACGAAGGTTGGCGTAATAAGTATTTCCTGTTCCGTTACAATATTCTACCCAATTGGCAGCTTCTTCGGCTGTTCCCGAGCCCATATTCACAACAATTGATGGTTCAGCTCCAATCTCACGGCAATACTTCATATATTCATCGGTTCCAAAATGGTTATTTTCTACCCCACCCCAAATCAGGTTACGGCGTGCCGGTCGCTCAGCTCTCAGACCAATCCCATCTTCCCAGTGGTAAGTTTTTGTTACAGTTCCTCCCGGATATCGTAAAACGGGAGTTTTTAACTCTTTCATTTTAACCAGCACATCCTTTCTGAATCCATCTGCATCGGACAACGGAGAATTTTCATCAAAAATACCCCCGGTAATACTGTTACGGAGATACTCAATAAACTGTCCGTAAATATTGGGTGAAATTTCTATTTCCTGCTGTGGCTGAGTGACATTTATTTCCACTTTGTTTTGTGTGCGACCAACAAAAGGATTTGTAACTAGAATAAAAATACTAAGGAGCATGGCGATTTGTAAACCTTTCTTCATAAACAATGTAAATAATATTTCCTCACCAAAATTAAGGTATTCGTTTCGACATATTGATCTAACGAAGCATCTTTTGGTTGAATATTAATCTTACATCATTGCTTAAAACTTACATTTATTCCTCTGGCATTTTTTTCTTCACGAAAAATAAGATAAGAATCGGTTTTAATAAAAAAATACGGCGATCTCTTAAGCCATTAAATTGAAAGAATTATCCCTCAAAAAACAAGGCAAGAAAGATCGCCGTACCAAAATATCAATGACTCTTTGTTTTATTCTTTTTCCAGAACCGGTGTAAAAATATCATCACCGATCTCCATTATTTCTTTTCCGTCAACAGTATCGAAAATAACACTGGCAATGTGCATCAAACGAGGGTGGATCACAGTCTTACTGTGATGTGAGTGGAAGACAATTCGCAACTTGCCGTCCTTGTCTCGGAACATGGCACTGTGCCCTACTCCTATTAATCCCTTAGGTTTTTGCAGTATTGGATTTTGCTCGAACTTTTCCCACGGCCCCATAACATCTTTGGCCGTCGCAAAACCTACACCATATAAGGGGCTTCTGTAATCATTCGCCGAATAACTCATGTAATAAATGCCGTTGTGCTTTACGATGAATGGACCTTCGGTAACACGCCCCATTTCATCCTCCCAATCTTGCGACACATGCAAACAGGACCTTAACGTTTCCATTCTTATAGTGGTTAAATCATCCTCCAATTCGGCAATCCATATTTCATTTCCATCAGTGAACCGTACAAAAGTAAGATACGCTTTTCCATCGTCGTCGATAAAAAGTGAATTGTCGATACTCTTTTCATTTTCAATCATCGGCTTTTTTACTTCCTGTTTAAAGGGGCCAAGCGGACTATCGGCAATGGCTACACAAATGTGTTCATCTGCTGAGTAGTACATGTAAAACTTTCCGTTTACAAAATAAACTTCCGGAGCCCAAAACCACCTGTCGGCATATACATCATCTTTATTCAATGCCAGGCCGTTTTTTGCCTCTGCCGAAACTTTCCAATGTTCCAAATCATCAGAAACATACACCACAATTCCATCGGGTGATTCAGTTCCATAGGCATAATATTGACCTTCGTGATAAAAAATAAACGGATCGCCCAAAGCCAATGGTGTCTGATTGTTTATTTGATCTGATGTTCCATCTGGATGAACCTCGTCAGGTAAGTTTTCGCTCTTACCACAAGCAGAAAATGCCACCAGGAATAATAATGTTATATAAATTTTCAAATTCATTTTACACCTTTTTATGGATCACGTGAAAGTACGCTTCTCCTGTTTTTTAAATTTTCAATATCCCGAAATCAAGAAATCCTTGCAATTAAAAGAATTATTACTGAACTGTACAAAATAAGAAGCAATCTTTAGCATAATTTCTTATGATAAATACCCAGAAATATAGTTCTGTCCTCAGTTATATTTCATAATCAAAAATAATAAGGTATCTCCAGAGGTCCTTATTACAGAAAAATCACTATCAACCGGATCAATCAAAATTTTACCGGTTAATAGTGATTTTATTACTCAAGAAAATAAATCGAGACTATACCCGAAAATTAATTTTCTGTTTGATCTTCGTCGGCAACTGCATCTTCCCAGTTATCCCACTTTGGAGTGGCAGGATCATAACCATCGTAACCGTAATTCTGAGCAAGAACACCTTTGTTATTGGCGGTAATTGCCGAATAAGGAATTGGCCAGTACAGGTTATGTTTGTCCATCATATAATTAAAAGTTGCCGGTGCAACGCTTATCGGTCCGTTGTTATAGAAGTTGTAATTGATAACGCGCTGGTACCAGTAGCTTCCACCGGTTCTGTCGGTTCCGCTTTGTTTGTCGAAATTATCCAAACTATAAGTATTTCCCCATTCGTCGGGTTTCCCGCTGCGGGCAAGACAAAGCGAAATACGTGTCAACTCAACATTACGCCATTCTTCCAGGTACAACTCGCGAGCACGTTCATTCACGATATCGCCAATGGTTACTGTTCCTTCATAAAACTCAGTACACTGCGCTCTTTGTCTCAAAGCATTCAGGTCATCCTTAATTGTAGGATCATTTTCGTTCATGTAATACTTTGCTTCGGCACGCAACAAATAGGCTTCTGCCAAACGATACAGATACCATGAAGCATCGTCGCCACTGTTGATCGCACCTCTGAAGTTGTTGGCATTCATATCTGCTTCTCGAACACGGTCTTCAAGGTACAATTTGTAATGCGGATAGTCGAACCAATAACGGATAGAATCAGCACACAATAAAGCTCCTGTTTCAGGATCGTGCATCATAATATTTTGTCCGAAATAGGCAGAAGAAGGATCGTTGTATTTCATTGAATCCATAACCCACCAGTTACCAACTTTACTGTTGTGACGAAGGTCATCGGTATCTTCAATTCCATCTCCGTTAATATCCCACAAACCATGAGTAGACCAGTACGAAGGACGGTGCGTAGTAACACCGCGTCCGATAGCTCTGGCATAATCGTATTGTGGTCGGTAATTTGCATCGTTACGCGAATAATTCACAATTCGTTTTCCATCAGGCGATAAAAAGTTATTTCTCGATGCCCAGAAAGGACCGAAGATACGCAAGGTTGGAAACCTTAAGAACGACTCAGTATCGGACCCGCTGTTTGGCATACCCAAAATCACCTCTTTATTGGCACCAATAAGTTTGTTCTCAGGACGGTGTAAATCCCAAATTACGTTACGGGTAATAGGCAATGTTTGTGGTTCGCCACCCAGATTAAATGTTCCGAAAGGTTCGGTCATTAAAGAATAACCCGACTCGTTAATTAAAATATCGGTCTGTTCTTTTGCTTTCTCGTATTGTCCGGTTGCCAGGTAACATTTAGTCAGCAACATACGGCAAGTTGCTTTGTTTACCATTCCTACCAGAGCCATATCCTGCTGATCGGGAACCCACTCTACGGCAAACTCCATATCCTGTGTAATCATTTCAAGAATTGCATCGCGCTCGGTGCTGCGGTAGTTTTGTTTTGGAACTTCAAGAATTTTAGTAACCAAAGGAACATCGCCAAACTGAAATACGAGTGCCATATAACGGAAAGCACGATGGAAGTATGCCCTGCCTTTGTAGGCATTTTTTGTGGCGTCATCTAAACTTTCAACTTCATCAACAAACTGAATAATGGTGTTGGCGTATTTAATACCATTGTATGTTTCATCCCAAAAATAAAGAATACTGTTTGGGAACTCATTTGTGAACAACCCACTGTTTGGAGTTAAAAGGTGTGCGTAATCGTCAATTCCTTCTCTCTTTTTATCGGTACAACCGGCAACCATCAGGTCGGAAAAGTTGTATTCCGTTCCGATGTAAGGCACTTCTTCGCGGCCGCCGTCGGCAGTGAAGTAAATTCGAAGGTGCCTGTCGCATATTGCCAGTGCCGACATCAATCCAGATTCGGTACTGAAAGTAGTAGTTGGCTCGTAAAATGAAAGTGGATCCGGTTTCAAAAAATCCTCTGAGCAGCTGTTCATCATTAAAGCGCTGCACATAACCATCACCAGTCCTGTTACTGATAATGTTATACGTTTCATGTTTCTAAATATAGAGTTCATACCTGTTTTCAATTAAAAAGTTAAGTTAAGTCCTAAAGTAAAAGTACGGGTGGCCAAACCACCTGTTTCAGGATCGCCATATTCCCAGTCTTTGTTCCAAACTGCAACATTTCTTACACTTCCGTAAACTTTTAGTTTTTCTACATCAAATTTCTTTGTCCAGCTTTGTGGGATGGTGTAACCAATAGAAATATTTTCGAGACGAATGAACGAACGGTTATGAAGTTTTCCGGGAGCGGTTGCACCAACGGGTCCTACAGCTTCAATACGTCCATACTCGTTTGTTGGATTGTCCAAAGTCCAGTATTCTTTCTTATTAATGTTCCTGCCAAATGATACAACACCACCATAATCATCGTTATTCAGATACTCATTAGACAAACTTTTGTGTCCCATAAACGAATACAGATTAAACGAGAAATTGAGCGATTTCCAGAACACAAAATCATTACGCAACGCCCAGTGAACAGGAGGAGCAGTTTGTCCCAGAAACTCTTTATCGTTATCGTTGTACACCGGAGTAATACTTCCGTCTTCGTTCACCACATCATCAGCAGTATAATTGTTTGCAACCTTGGGGTCGCCTGGACGTTGACCGTATTTAGCAGCTTCGTTAACTTCATCAGCTTGCCAGATTCCGGTCACATTGTAATCCCAGATAGCACTTACAGAATGACCAATAAACCATCCGTTACTGATGTCGTCCATTTCTTTCGAACCAACAATATTACCAGCTCCATCCAATATATCTTCCTGCTCGTAATAAAGATGTTTAATTTCATTCTTGTTATACGATAAGCTAAATGTTGTATTCCACTCAAACACACTATTTTTTATATTTAGCGAATTGACAGCCAGCTCAATACCCCGGTTATCAACTTGGCCAAGGTTGGTGGTAATCGACGAAAATCCGGTAAAAGTTGGCAGACGCTGATTCATGATCATATCATGAGTACTCATGTCGTAGTATTCGATTGATCCGGTAATTTTATCTTCCAGAAAACCAAAATCAAGACCAAAGTTCCAGGCAGTCGTTTTTTCCCATTGCAGGTTCGGATTCGCCATACGCTCAACCATTAAATAACGGTACTGCTCCAACTGCCCCGATGCATTAATATAGCCTTGCATTTTTCCGGCACCCGACCAAAGGTTTGCAAGCGAAATATAAGGATCGGCAAGTGCACGGTTTCCATTTTTACCATACGACATGCGTAATTTACCGGTGCTCATTGGTTTCCAGTTAAAAAATTCTTCATTCGAGAATGTCCACGCCAGCGCTACTGAAGGAAATGTTGCATAAGGATTTGACGAACCAAACGCAGAATAACCATCGCGACGAACAGATGCAGTAAGCATATAACGGTCGTCGTACGAATAAAATAAACGTGCTAACAATGCATCTGCAGATTGATGCGAATCGCTGGTGGAGAAAGAACTATATTCTTTATTTCCGTTTTGGGTATTATGAAATCCCAAAGCATCAGAAGGTAAAATGTCGCGTGCATTAATTACATCGCTCCAGTATTTTCTGTCTTCAGCTTCCTGAACCAAGGTAACATTTAAGTGATGCTTTTCTTCGAAAGTATAATCCCAGTTAATGGTATTGTTAAGCGACCAGTCGAAATTTTTCGATTGCTGACGGTTAACACCTCTTGATGAAGGATTTGAACCGGGCAAATCTGCCGACATAAAATAACGATCGAAGAACCACTGAAAACGTGGTGCAGCATTAAACGAATAAGTAATATTAAAAGGCAATTTTACTTTAGCTGTAAAAATTGTATTTAAAACAGTATAACCTTTTTCCAGTTCTAAAAACTGTTTATCGAAGTCGTAATTGTAACCTCTTTGGCTGGCACCAATTCCCATTGGATATTGAACAGGATTCCCGTCTTCATCGGCATAATTAGAAAAAGGACTATTCTTTAAATGTTCACCTATATTCTCTGAAATATTACCGTCGCTCCGATTCTGGAAATTTACATTCGCACCAACTTCAAACCAGTCGGTCACATTCGCATTAATTTTCATGTTACTGCGAACTGCTTCGTAGTCGTCACCCAGTTGAACACCTTCATTGTTCAGATATCCTATCGACAGGTAATAATTAACCTTATCGCTGGCACCACTTACGCTGGCATTATAATCCTGGTTAAAACCTACACGAAAACTGTGGTCGTACCAATCGAAGGTTTTACCAACCAAAAAGTTATCATAGGTATCATAGTCAAGTCCGAGGCGTTTTCCCCAAATACTTCGATCTGATTCACCCGGTTGATTTGTACTATAACTTCTCCAATCTTCGATTGAAACACCAGCAGGCAAATTATCAGGATTGGCGAAATAACCGTTTTGGTAATCACCACGTTGATAAGCTTCGTAAGCTCCTGTTTCAGGATTAACACCGTATGTTTCTCTCGTTGTATAAAAATCCTGGCGGTAATTTAAATATCCTTCCGGACCGAACACCTCGCGATAGGCACTTTTTTGCGATACCCCAAAGTTTGCAGTAAAGTTTACTACCGGTTTTCCTCTTTTTCCTTTTTTGGTGGTAATAATGATAACACCATTGGCTGCTTTTGCTCCATAAACGGCAGCTGCCGAGGCATCCTTCAAAACATCAATCTGACCAATATCATCAGGATTTATTTCTGAAAGCTCACCATAAAAGATCATTCCATCAAGAATAATTAACGGATTATTATGACCTCCTGCAGTGTAAACCGAACGCTGGCCACGAATCTGCATCGAGCCACCGCCTTTTGCTGAAGGATCCATTCCAACACGAAGTCCGGGCGTACCACGTAGCACATCCTGCACTGTTTTAGGGTTCTCGTCAGAAATTTTATCCGGACGGATTTGTGTGATCGAACCGGTAAGGTCTTTCTTTCGCATTGTACCATAACCAATGGCAACAACTTCGCCAATTCCAATCGACTCTTCTTCCATGACAATGTTAATAACTGCCTGGTTACCAACAACCACTTCCTGCGATTTCATCCCAACAAAAGAGAATTGTAATGTTGCACCTTCGGGAATATCCATTACCGAATAATTTCCATCAACATTGGTAACAGTTCCGCGGGTTGTACCCTTAATAATAATAGTAACACCAGGCAACGATTCGCCATTTGTGTTGGTAATCTTTCCGGTAACACCTGATTGTTGAACGGATTTAGATTGCAAATTCGTTTTGTTACCATCCAATCCTATATTTTTTATAATGATATGTCTGTCCAGTAAATCATAATCATACTCAGTTCCATCAAAAGCTTCCGATAAAATATCTGCAATATCAGAATTCACTTTTTTAATGGTAACTTTTTTCGACAAGTCAACTTCTTCACTATCGTAAAAAAAACGGAATTCACTGGTTTTTTCAATTACGTCGAAAAGTTCTGATAGTGTGGCATTTTTCATCTCCAATGTCAACTTTGTCGATTGCCCATATGTGGAGGCAGCAACCTGCATAAAAGCAATCAAAACAAGCAAACATGTAATTTTCATAATTCTAAATAATTTTTTGAAATGAAGGACACAATGATCCCCATTGCAAATGTTAGTTTTTTTCATACATTTAACGTGTTAAAGTTCGATATTTAGCCCTATGGCTATTTATTGATTCTCAAAAAAAATGGAAACATTGGGAGTGTTTCCTTACAGGCGGGAAGTGCTGGCGGCATTTCCCGTTTTTATAAGTCCGTTCATCACATAGGCAATTGTTCTATTTTAAGTTTTTAATATAAATTTTTCCACTCTCGTAGGAGTAATCAAATGGTTCTCCCGAGGCACTTTTAAAGGCTTCCATCAGGGTGTAAATATTATCATCAACACTTAAAGTCCCTGTAAAAGTCCTGTTTTTCAGCTCCTCCTCTTCGAAGATTATCTCCACATTGTATATTCGTTGAATTTTAACTGCAAGCGAACTAAAACTCTCGTCTTTAAAACGATAAGTTCCTTTTTGCCAGTAATCGTAAAAACCATCCGGTACTACAGATTCATACATTTTCCCGGAGGTTTTATCATAAACTAAACTATGCATGGGTTCTACCAAAAATGACTTTGCATTACCTTCGGTATCACCAACATTTATATCAAATTGTATTTTCCCTGAAATAAGTTCAGCTTTCACGTTATCTTCTCCGGGATAAGCCACAACGGCGAATTTTGTACCCAGAACTTTAATCCTATGATTTCCAACATTTACTATGAACGGTTGATTTTCGTCGTGCGTTACTTCAAAAAAACCTTCACCCTCCAATTCCACATTCCGGGTATCTCCTTTAAATGTTTCAGGATAAACCAGCTTTGTTCCATTACTTAACCAAACCTTAGAACCATCGGGCAGAATAACGGAGGTGCGGTTTCCTTTCGGAACTACAATCTCGTTCATTGCAATCTTATTGTTAAAATCAACCGAGTTCAAAAAATATCCACCTAAAAGTGCAAATACAACAATGGCAGCATATTTCAAAACCGGCAATAATACAAGAGATTTTCCTTTGTTTGTTAATTTCCTTTTTACCTTTTGAAAACCCTTCGAAACTGAATCCTGATCCATTTCGCTCCCCGTTTGCATTAATGCCCACAAATTTTTATGACGGATATATTCCCGGGTGTTTTCATCCGATTGACTTACAAAATCCAAAAGCTCTTTCGAGTCCTTTAAGGATTCTTTATTTATGATCTTATATATTAATTTCTCCTGATCCATTTTGATTTTGTTACAGGTTAAATGATTAAAAAGGCAAATACCCTAATATAAAATTAAAAGAATTTCACTTTTCCATATTTCCACATCACAAATCATTGATATAGTGACATATAGAAATTGAAAAACTAACGCACATTTACGAGGAGGTAAGCAACCAGGGGCAAATAATCTTTTAAAGCAACCCTGAAAATTTTTAATGCTTTGGTGATTTGGGCTTCAACTGATTTTTGGGAGATACTTAGTTCTTCTGCAACTTCTTTGTTCTTTTTTCCTTCCAAACGACTCAGAATAAATACTTCGCGACACCGGGGAGTAAGTTCAAGAAGCGTTTGTTCAATAATCTTTTCTATCTCATGAAAAGCACCATCCGATGTGTCGATATATCCCAGAGCCTCAGTATAAACCTGATTTTGTTTTTGAACCGCCTTTTCTTCCTTGTATTTCTTTTTCACCTTTTCGTGGCGCAAATACATTAAACAGTTATTCTTTACATTGGTATACAAATAGCTCTGAAGCTGTGACTCTTTGTCGAATTTGGGTTTTTTATTCCACATCGAAATAAATGCGTCCTGAACCAGGTTTTCGGCATCGGATTCCGGGACATATTCTTTAGCAAAATACACCAACCTTGGGTAATACAAATTAAAAACTACCTCAAAGGCAGCTTCCTGTTTTTTATTGAATAATTCTAGTATTTCCCTTGTTAATGAATTCATCCGATTGTTCAAATGCAAATGTAATTATAATTAAAAATCATCAAAAACGAATTAAACCGACAAAATTCGAATTACAATTTATCATTCATCTGAAATGGAAAAAAGAAAAGCATTCCTGCCTTTTTTATTGTAGCTGAATACAATAACGTTGCGACTTTAAAACAAAATCTTTCAGCAGCCAACACTCTAAAAACAATTTTGACTTACAACTGAAAAGTATGAACATACTTAATCTGAAACATATGATCTAAGAATTTCACTTCTTCCAGTCCTTCGTGAAAAAAATCGGAGGTAGGTCGAGTCTCGTTATAAACCAGGTAGAGGTCGTTTCCTTCGCGCGGATTATAACGCAGGCGGAAGTTGGATACTGTTACATCGCTTACACTATTGTATTGCACAAACGAGCTAAACGAAAGTTTTGTATTGTACATGTACAGAAATTTTAGCCGCCCAACATGTGCATTCATTTCCTGGTTACGGGCAGAAAAAACCACATGGCTGTAATTATAGTATCCCGAAAATTGGATGCTGGCTGATAAATTTAAAATTGGTTCAGTTGAAACAGTAAAATTCTGTCCATCGTAGAATTCACCTCCCTCTAAATTAAATTTAGCTGACAAAGGTTTCGACATCGGAGTTTCTATATTTGCTTTGCACGCATAATACCTGTAGTGATTAACCGGAACAACAACATTATCATCCAGTTCAAATTCTTCATCAACGCCTTGCTGGTAATAAAATAAATTAAGCTCACCACTCCATCCTTTCTTAGTGGTAAAATTAAATCCAGGGCCAAAATGTCCGGTTTCTATTTCATTATCAGTAAGCCGGTGTTTGGTATAGGCCGTAAAATCTACGCCAAAATTGAATAATTTTGAGTTTTTCCCCGGCAACCAGCCATATTTTAGTTTTGCGTATTCAGTACTAATTCCATATGCCGACATAAAACCAACCGTGGGATCAAACTGCTCTCCTGAATGCCGGTATATCAAATAATATGCAAACCCCTTATCACTTCTTCTTTCCCATGACACTGTATAAAAAATATTATCGGCCTTGCTGTCTATATTATTTCCCAGTGTATCGGTAGTTTGTGCCAGATTAAGTTGCACATAATCATCTCCAAACACTCTGATCAAACCGTCCAGCCCATAGGCATACGTATTATCGCTGTTTACACCAACACGCGATGTCATAATGGCTCCTACATAAGAATTGGCGTTTACCACCTGTCTCCTTAAACGAACTACTCCAAAGTTTTCTGATGGTAGCTCATTTTCCTTTTTGGTTTGCATGTCCATAAATCCGATATCCCATTTTCCTTGTCTTCCGATCAATCTTGCACCACCCCAAATGGGAACAAAATTTCCATCATCATCGAGCCCTATACGCCGGCTGTAAAATAACTTCCCACCGCTTCCAAGGTGATAATCAAAAATACTCGACCGTTCCTGAAAAAACATTCTCTTTTCAGGGTAATTAAGAGCGTAACGGGTTAGATTAACACGTTCGTCGTCGGCTTCCACCTGTCCGAAATCGGTATTAAAGGTCAGATCCATAGTAAGATTACTGGTCAGGCTGTATTTTACATCCAAGCCCCCAGTAAGTTTTTTATCCTCCGAATGGATCAAAGCAGTTTCATCATCGTTTAAATCATTTCGGGTATCAATTCCTGTAGTAATATAAGGTGAAATGTAAACCGGTTTTGTATTCTTAATTCCGCTAAATTCAATGGTTTGGGCTAACGATGGCTTTCTGGCGGCAAAACTGCCATATTTCGGATCGGTTGAAGGATAGGTATCTATCTCGTTGCAGTAGCTCACATTTCGATTAATAATAAGCCCCATTTCAACTTTATTATTCACTTCCTGAAAACGCAGACTGGAAAAAGGAATTTTCATTTCTACTGCCCATCCTTTATTAGTGCGGGCGGTTCTTACATCCCAGAATGTATTCCAGCTGTAATTAAAGGAACTTCCTGCATTTTTGCTGCTCGGTTTTTTTGCATCGTTTGATACGGCATAATCGATTCTCTGCCCTGCAGGCATCGTAAAAAAAGCAAGTGCGTTTTCGTTATCATTATACGTATCCAGGATAATTCCGAAAGAGTCAGGATTTTTCGATTTCTCGTCTCGCTTTTTACTGGTTGAAACGATGTTCCCGGGATCTTTGTAATCGAGAATGGCACCAACCCAAAGAAATTCATCATCGTAACTTATATAAATTGTGCTGTTTTCAGTAGGTTTAGCCCGAAAATTTGGAGAGAATGTTTCCAAATTGAATACCTGAGCCGATTGCCAAAACGCCTCATCAGGGATACCATCAAATTTTACTGTTCCCCTGTTATGAGGAATAGAAAGTGCATCACCTCCGTTCGCAAAAATCGAATGAAATATAAATAAAAATAATACTACAGGCTTTAGCTGATTTTTGGTCTTCATGTTACAATCTTTCACAGAGTCTTAATGTCATATATACATTAATTACTCCTCAAAATATTTTAAAAAGTATAAACTTCTGCTCGTCGTCGCCTGTCTCTGTTTGTCTAAATAGATTCACCGAATTTTTATTACGGTGAAGTTGCCAAAAATAATCTTTTCAGGTAAAAGAATTTATGACCTATGCTATCTTTTCAATGCCTAAAAAATACTATCAATACCAATAAAGATTTTAGTATTAAAGAAAATCTTTCTTAAGTAACGCTCCGAAGATAGAAAAAAATTCTCGACTAGTGTCAATTTGACACTATACTACATTAATTCACAACTATAATTAAAAATTCGAGAAAATTATTTACTTTGTAATAAATTAAAATCGCATATTTTGTCTGAGTTAAAACATTTTAATTCGAATAACTTTCTAAATCACATCTCTTTAGACTGTGTAATATTTGGGTTTCATAACAATGAACTGAAGGTGTTAATGCTACATCTGAAACACACTAAAGAATATGCCTTGCCGGGAGGTTTTTTGAAAATAGATGAAACACTCGAACAAGCAGCCCAGAGAACCTTAAAGGAACGTACAGGATTAGATAAAATCTTCCTTAAACAATTTAAAGTATTCAGCGATCCTGAACGATCAAAAAACAACAGATCGGTGCAGGACGTTGAGGAATCGGGAATTCCTTTTGATATGGAATTTTTTAGTCAGCGTTTTATTACTGTTGGCTTCTATGCACTTGTCGATTTTTCGAAGGTAAAACCCATGCCTGATCATTTTTCCGACAGATGCGAATGGGTAAGTCCCAATGCAGAAGTTACGATGTTGCTCGACCACAGAAACATTATCACCGATGCACTGAGTGTTCTGAGGGTACAGCTAAACCAACAGCCCATAGGGCTTAAACTTTTACCTGAAAAATTTACCATGCCACAGCTTCAGACTTTGTATGAAACAATACTTGGCAGAGAATTAGATCGAAGAAACTTCCAACGAAAAATACTCTCCTATAAAATATTAAACAAACTGGAAGAGCGAAAAACAGGAGGAGCATATAAATCTCCTTACTTTTACGAATTTGATCTTGAACGCTACGAACGCGCACTGCAGGAAGGTTTTAAAGGCAGTTGGTAAGCACCTCATACTAAAAGCACACTCGAATCAGACAAAACCGTCATTTTTATTATCAGAAATAACAACCGATTAAATTGGCTTTCTTCGTATTACCTCTTTATACAAAAAACAGGTAATATTATTTAGGAGTCTGTTTTTCCTGCCTGTCATTTTATTTTCTAGTTTAAAAAATCCTTATTCCCCTTTTTAGTATTCTGCACCTTACGTAAACTTTCCCAATCCGTCGATAAAATCGCCCTGTTCTTCTATTTCATTCGCTAAAAAGTACTGCCAGGCATAGCTTTACCGCAGATATTAATAACAAAAAGCTATGAATAAAATAAAAACAATCGTCCTTCTTTTAGCAGTAAGTTTACCGACTTTGCTGTTTGCACAAAACGAAACAGCAAACAAAGCTTGGAGCCTTACTGATTGCATCGATTATGCATTGGAGCAAAACATACAGGTTCGCCAAAGTATTTTAAGCAACCTGTCGGATGAAGTGAACAAAGAACAGGCCGAAGCCCAACTTTTGCCGTCGTTGAATGCTTCTGCCCGCCAGAATTTTTCATGGTCGAAAGTAGAGGATTACACCACTGGCGAAAGCAGTTTTGAAGGATCAAACAGCAGGAGCATGTCGTTAAATTCAAACATTACCGTTTATAATGGTCTTCGTCTGAAAAACCTCATCAAACAAGCCGAACTTGATCTTCAGGCCGGAATTTACGATTCAGAAACAATTAAAGAATCAATCACCATCAGTATTTTGAATGCTTTCCTGCAGGTTGTTGCCTACGAGGAAAATGTAAAGAATGCACAAAGCCAGATGGAAGCGACCTCCGACCAGCTCGAGTTATCCGAAGCGAGACTTCAATCCGGGATTATTTCAAAATCAGATTACCTGCAGGTTAAATCGCAACTGGCTACTGAAAAACTCAGTCTGGCCAATGCACAAAGTCAGTATACCATTTCCAAAATCAATTTAATGCAACTGATGGAACTTCCTGTTGATGAAAATTTTGCCATTGAACGTCCTGTGATTAATGAAAATATCAATAAAAACTTAACACCTAAAGCTGTTGAAGTTTATGCAACGGCATTGGGCATAAAACCCCAGATAAAAAGTGCGGAATATCAGAAAGAAAGTGCTGCATTAAATGAAAAAATTGCAAGAGGAAATTACTTTCCTTCTGTATCAGCCAATGCCGGTCTTTCTTCAGGATTCTCCAGTAGCATGGGACAATTGGGCGACCAAATAACCCCAACAGTAGGTCTTTCTGTATCCATCCCGATATTCCAGAACAAACAGGTAAAATCGAGTGTTGCCAATGCTAAAATAGGCTATCAGAATGCAGAATTAAATGAACTCAACACAAAAAACGAATTACGAAAAGATATTGAACAGGCGTGTGTTGACGTGACTTCAGCACAAATTGAATACGAGGCTAGTCTCGAGAGTTATAATTCGTATCAGGAATCATACACACTTGCTGAAGAAAAATTTAATCACGGACTAATTAATTCAGTCGACTTTCTTTTCGAGAAAACCAATCTTATCAGCGCAGAAAGCAGTCTGTTGCAATCGAAATTCAACCTGATATTCAGTTATAAAATTCTGGATTACTATCAGGGCAGTCCGATCACTTTCTAAATCGAAAATTCAAAAAAACGAAATATCATGAAAAAGAAAACAATCATCATTATCGCATTACTGCTTATCGTCCTGGTACCGGCAGCACTTATTTTAAAACCCAATAAGGTTGATATTAGCCAGATCGATATTCAAACAGCAAAAGCAGGACAAGGAAACATCAGCAATGTTGTAGAATCAACAGGTACACTGGAAGCTATCACAACTGTTGAGGTGGGTACACAGGTTTCGGGAATTGTTGACAAACTTTTTGTTGACTATAACTCTTACGTTAAAAAAGGCCAGTTGCTGGCAAAAATCGACACTACTAACCTGGCAGCACAATTGGAGCAAAGTCAGGCAACTTTAGACAATGCAAAGGCAGAACTCGATTACCAGCAAGCCACCTACGACAGAATGGCGCCGCTGAATGACAAACAATTGATCTCGCAAACCGATTACGACCAGTTGATTTACAATTTGAACAAAGCAAAGGCAAGTTATAACAGCGCGCTGGCCCAACATAAAAAGAACCAGATTAACCTGGATTATGCCTTAATTTACTCGCCAATCGATGGAGTTGTATTGAATAAAGAAGTGGAAGAAGGACAGACAGTAGCCGCCAGTTTTAACACTCCTACCCTGTTTAGTATTGCCAACGACCTGACTCAAATGCAGGTTGAAGCTGATATCGATGAAGCAGATATAGGCCATATTAAAGAAGGACAACGTGTTGAATTTACAGTTGACGCTTATCCTGAGACAACGTTTGAAGGAAAAGTTACACAATTACGCTGGGAGCCAACTGTTACCAACAATGTGGTTACTTACACCATTATTATTGATGCACCAAACCCCGACTATAAATTAATGCCGGGAATGACAGCCACTATTCAGGTTTTTGTGTTGGAGAAAAACGATATCCTGGTGGTTCCAAGTAAAGCTCTGCGTTTTAATCCCGACCAAAAATTACTGATGAGCTACATGAGCCAACAGGCTAAACCTGAAATGCCGGCAGGACAAACTCCCCCTGAAATGGGAGATATGCCTCAACAAGCTCCGAGCGATGCAACCATGGTTTGGGTAAAAGAAGGTACAAATATTCATCCAGTTCCTGTAAAAATTGGCTTGAACGATGATATTAACGCAGAAATTCTCTCGGGAATAAAAAGTGGACAAGAGGTTGTGCTCAGTATGGAGCAAAAAGGAGCCAATCAAACAGCAGCCAGAGCAGGTGGAAATCCATTCATGCCAGGCCCTCCGGGAAGAAGATAGAAACAGATGGTTAGTTACGAGTCACTAGACACGAGTTACGAGTATCCAGAATCAAGTATCTAAAAAAGGAAAAAATGAGTAAAGCAATTATAAAAGTATCAGAACTGCGAAAAGACTATCATGTGGGTGAAATGACCGTGCATGCACTTCGCGGAGTTGATATGGAAATTTACGAAGGAGACTTTGCTGCCATTATGGGGACCAGCGGATCGGGAAAATCCACCATGCTGAACATCCTGGGCTGTCTCGATAAGCCAACTTATGGCGAATACCAGTTGGATGGCGTGAACATGGGAACAATGAACAAGAACCAGCTGGCAGGATTAAGGAACAACAAACTGGGATTTATTTTCCAATCGTACAACCTGCTACCCCGCACAACTGCGCTGGAAAATGTGGAACTGCCACTTTTCTATAACTCAAAAGTAAAAACAAAAGAAAGAAAAGAACGTGCCATGCACGCGTTGGAACAGGTTGGATTGGCCGACCGTATAGATCACATGCCCAACCAGTTATCAGGTGGACAACAACAACGTGTGGCCATCGCCCGCTCGTTGGTGAACGATCCCGTGGTTATCCTTGCCGACGAAGCAACCGGAAACCTTGACACCCGGACTTCTTACGAAATCATGGAGCTCTTCCAACGACTGAACGACAACGGCAAAACCATTGTATTTGTAACGCACGAATCGGACATTGCCCGTTTTATGAAACGCAACATCGTTTTCCGTGATGGCAGAATACAAAAAGAATCGGCAGTAACCGATCGATTTAACGCGACTCAATTGATTGAAGCACTTCCGGTAGATGAAGATTATGAATCTTAAAAGCAGCGAAAAATGAACTACGCAAATCTTACAAAAATAGCAACCACTGCCCTGAAACGGAACAAGTTCAGGGCAATACTTACCATGCTTGGTATTATTATCGGTGTTGGTTCGGTAATCGCGATGCTTTCCATCGGAGAATCATCAAAGCAAAGTATCCGCGAAGAGATGTCGGATATGGGAACCAATATGATCTTTGTAATGCCCGGTCAGCAACGTCGTGGTGGCGTTATGATGGGTAACTCGAATACAAAATCGCTTACCTTGAAAGACATTGAAGCACTTCGGAAAGAGGCAAAAAATATTACCGAAGTATCGCCACAAGTAAGCACCAGCGGACAGGCTGTTAACGGTAACAACAACTGGCCAACAACAATTTATGGTGTTGATGCCCCGTATCTTGATATTCGGAAATATGAACTGGAAGATGGTCGGATTTTTACGGAAAAAGAAATTAAATCGTTGGCAAAAGTCTGTATTGTCGGACAAACAGTTGTTGAGAATGTTTTCAACGACAATGTTGATCCGATCGGACAAACCATCCGTTTTGGAGGTATTCCGCTAAAAGTAATTGGTGTGCTGAAAGAAAAAGGTGAAAACGGCATGGGAATGGACCAGGATGATATGATTCTTGCGCCGTACACATCCGTTCAACGAAGAATGCTGGCAATTACACACATTCAATCGATTTATGCTTCAGCAGTTAGCGAAGAACAGTCGGATGCAGCTATCGAAGAAATTGAAACGATTTTGCGCCGTCAGCACAAATTACAAGAAGGTGACGACGACGATTTCCAGGTACGTTCGCAAGCCGAAATGGTGGAAATGGTTTCATCGGTTACCGATATGCTAACCTTGCTTTTAGGAGCAGTTGCAGGAATTTCGTTGCTGGTTGGTGGTATCGGAATTATGAATATCATGTTTGTATCAGTAACTGAAAGAACCAAAGAAATCGGGTTGCGGATGTCAGTTGGCGGACGAGGATTTGATATCATGATGCAATTCCTGATTGAAGCCGTGATGTTAAGTATTCTGGGAGGTATTATTGGAATAATTTTCGGAACAGCACTTTCCTACCTGGCATCCTTAGCATTAGACATGCCATTTGTTGTTGATACGCAGGCTGTTGGATTATCCTTCCTGGTTTGTAGTGTTATAGGTATATTTTTCGGCTGGTATCCGGCACGAAAAGCAGCGAACCTCGATCCAATTGATGCAGTACGACATGAATAAACATAAAGCCAAAATTCAAGAACTGTTAATGAGTTTTGGTTTTAAATTTAATACCGATGAAACAACAAAATGTCGCATTATTTCGCTTCGTTCTTAATGCTCCTTTGTTGTAATATCGGCATTAATCATTGTGAATATAAAAATTGCTTTAGCTGCATTTATCTAACAATTGATTTTAACTTTGTTAAAAACCATAAAAAATGAAGAGACTTCGGGCAAAAAAACACAGACTTCCAATTGTAATGCATCTGTTGGTATGGCTGGTTCTGATTATTCTACCACAAATTATAATAAGCCGTTACGCCGGAAATAACAATTTTATTGCCTGGGGTTTTTATGTAAATGCTTTTATTATTGGTGTCATTTTTTATATCAATTACTTCTGGCTGGTTCCAAAGTTTTATATGAACCATAAAAAGGCCTTGTTTTTTGTTCTGGCAATAGTGGTGGTCGTTTGCGTTTATTTTGTTCTTGATTATTCCAACGAGATTTTCCATAATCCCGATCGCGGAAGAAGAGTAACAGAAGAAATCGAGCGCGAAACACGCGAGCCACGCTTTCGACGTCCACCTTTTAAATTAATGCAGATTTATGGCTACACTTTACTCTCGATTGTAATCGTTGGTTTTTCTATTGGGTTGCGAGCCATTGAACAATTCACGGCCAGCGAAAAACGCCAGAAAGAACTGGAAAAAGAAAAGCTGAATTCAGAACTTGCATTTTTGAAAAACCAGGTGAGTCCACATTTCTTTTTTAATACACTGAACAACATTTATTCGATGGTAGCCATTAATACCGACGATGCTCAAGCGTCCATTTTAAAATTATCGAAACTGATGCGCTACCTTTTATACGAATCAGAACACGGAGAAACACTGCTTTCGGCCGAAGTTGAATTTATGCGCCATTATATTGATTTAATGCAATTGCGCGTTTCTCAAAAAGTAGACATTCAGATAGAACTTCCCAATAACCAGAATGACCTTAAAATTCCACCACTACTTTTTATTCCTTTTATTGAAAACGCCTTTAAACACGGTATAAGTTACCGCGACAAATCGTTTATAAAAGTGGATATGAAAACGGAAGAGAACAAAGTGTATTTCTTTTGCGAAAACAGTGTTACAAGAGAAAAAGCCGAAAAACGGGATGAAAACCATTCGGGTATTGGGCTGGAGAATGTGAAAAAAAGGCTTAACTTATTGTTTGCCGGAAAATACGATTTAAACATCGATTCGTCAGAAGAAGTATTTAGTGTAAAACTTGAAATAGACTTAAACAAATGATACGAACCATTGCCATCGACGACGAACCTCTTGCGCTTCAACTAGTAACTTCTTACATAAAAAAAACACCCATTCTAGAATTGGCAGGCGCTTTTGATAACCCGATTGATGCAATGGAATTTCTGGATCAGAATGAGGTGGATCTTATTTTTCTGGATATAGAAATGCCCGACTTAAACGGATTGGAATTTACCCGCATTCTAACCAACAAACCTAAAATAATTTTTACAACAGCTTACGAAAAATATGCTTTGCAGGGTTTTAAACTCGACGCAATCGACTACCTGTTAAAACCATTCAGCTACGAAGAGTTTTACAAAGCAGCCGAAAAAGCTAAAAAACAAATTGGTTACGAACGTGCTGATAAAAAAATTGATGAAGTTGACTCGAATCACGAGTTTCTTTTCCTCAAATCAGAATACAAAATTCGTCGCATCAACTTTAACGATATCATCTACATTGAAGGATTAAAAGATTATGTGAAAGTATTCCTTCAGCATGAAGCGAAACCAATCATGTCGCTGAGTTCGTTAAAAGCGCTTGAAAACAAATTACCCGAGGCCAAGTTTATGCGTGTACACCGATCGTTCATCGTAAACCTTGAAAAGATAGACACAATAGAACGTAGCCGGATTGTTTTCGGCAAGGTTTATATTCCGGTAAGCGACCAATACAAAGATGCTTTCCAGGAATTCGTCAAAAACAATTTCCTGTAACAACCTCACTCATTTCCCCCTATACATAACCGTTTTTCTAACAATTTATTAGGGACTCCTCTCCCCTCATTGTCATTAAATTAATCCTTTTGTAATCTTTTTGTAATATCACTTAGGGTATTCCTGCCATTCTCTGTATACATCATATAATTTAAAACAAAACGATTACAGAAAACTCTTTTTAAAGAAACAGGAATGATGATGAAGAAAGATCGATTAATTTTTTTGATAATCCTCCCATTAATTGTTTCACTTTCAGCTTGCCACCTGACCTCTTCGGTTTTTGAAGAAGAGGAAACTGAAACAGAAACCGAAGCTCAGGCAGCTGACAATGAGGAAGACATTTCAGATGCAGAAGCCAATAACGATGGAGATCATGAATCGAGTTCGGATTATACATGGAACAGTTCAGACGTTGTATCGATTACCTTGAATGGAAGTTCGGTTACAGAAAGTTCGGATAAAGTTGATGTAAGCGGAAGTACAATTACTATTTCAGCAGCAGGAAACTATAGTTTTAGCGGGAGTCTAAGCAATGGACAAATTGTGGTAGAAGCCGATGATTCAGACCTTGTTCGTCTATTGCTCAATGGCGTTAACATTAACTGCACAAACAGTGCTCCTATTTATATTAAAAGTGCTGAAAAGGTAATTGTTGTGGTTAACGAGAATACAGAAAATTCACTAACCGATGGCAGTTCGTATAATTATGACGATACAGAAGATGAAGAGCCCAATGCCACCATTTTCAGTAAAACCGACCTTACACTCTATGGTGAAGGGAAACTTATTATTGACGGAAACTTTAACGACGCCATCAACTCAAAAGATGGTCTGATAGTAGATGTGAATCAACTTGAAATTGATGCCGCCGATGATGGAATCAGGGGAAAAGATTACCTGATTATTAAAGACGGAACAATTAAAATTAATGCAGGAGGCGACGGATTAAAATCAGATAACGACTCGGACGCAACACGAGGGTACATTGAAATACTTACCGCAAATATCGACATCACATCAGGTGGAGATGCAATTTCTGCTGAAACTGATATTCTTATTGAAGACGGAATTTTCGAGCTGACCACCAATGGTTCCAGCTCATACTCCGACATATCTCTGAAAGGCCTAAAGTCGGGAGTAAATACGATTGTGAATGCCGGAACATTTACAATCAATTCTGCTGAAGATGCGATTCATTCTGATCAAACAATAACACTGAATGGCGGAACATATATTCTTTCGGCAAGCGACGACGGAATTCATGCCGATTACGATTTGTCGATTTACAATGCTGATGTTACTGTTTCAAAATCATACGAAGGAATTGAAAGCACCAGTGGCAATTTGTACATCGAAGGGGGAACTTATATCATCACTTCTTCCGATGACGGACTTAATGTTGCGGGTGGTGGCGACAATATGGGAGGTGGCGGCTGGCACAAATCAACCGCCAGCACTTGCACCATGTACCTGAATCCTGATAATCTGGCTGTTTATGCCCAGGGAGACGGATTAGACGCCAATGGATCTATTGAGGTTACGGGCGGAAATATAATTGTTCACGGTCCAACCGGAAGCGGAAATGGCGCCCTCGACTACGACAATACGTTTACCCAAAATGGCGGTGTTTTAATTGCAGCAGGAAGCTCAGGGATGTTGCAGGCACCGGGTTCATCATCCAGCCAGAACGCTATTGCTATTGTATTCAGAAGTACACAATCGGCAGGCAGTATTTGTCATGTTGAAACCGGTAGCGGCGATGAACTATTCACCTTTAAATCGAGTAAAAGTTATCAATCCGTAGTCTTCTCATCTCCAACCTTAAAAAAGAGCACCAGTTATTCGCTTTACACGGGGGGGAGTGCAAGCGGAGATTCTTTCTGCGGGTACTACACCGATGTTAATTATACGGGCGGAACCCTAAAAACCACATTCTCTATTAGCAGCACTGTTTCATCGGTTCAAGTCAACTAAAAAATATCAAACAAGCACTACTGGAATTACTGAAATTACAATATGGAAAACATACGCAAAATAATACAACAGTTTCCAACCATTTCGCTGGAACAAATGGACCAAGTAGCTTTGCTTAATCGATTCGATTCGAAATATGAGCTACCGGTAGATAAATTGTGCGCAGTGCTGGAAGCCGTAAAAAACGATTATTTTATTCTGAAGATAAACGAGAACTTAATACAAAAATACAGAACAACCTATTTCGATACACCAAACAATAGTTTCTACATATCGCACCACAATGGAAAATTAAATAGAATAAAGATTAGAAAACGGGAATACGTAGATTCTGGAATTGGGTTTCTTGAGATTAAGAAAAAAAACAATAAAGGGAAAACCCGAAAACTCAGGTTAAAAACGTACAACTATGAGCATCAGTTAACCAATGAAGAACTCAATTTCTTAAGGCATAATACCGACCGGGAAATTAAATTATCAAATCAAAGCCTAAGTGCCAAAAGCAGGAATATTTTCCAAAGAATTACTTTGGTTAACAAAAACCTGTCGGAACGCTGCACGCTGGATCTCAACCTTAATTTTTATTCAGAAAAAGAAAAAGTTTCAATCAATAACATGGCCATTATTGAGCTGAAGCAAGGCACATTAAATATGAAAACACCCCTTTCGAAAGAATTAAAAAGAATTCGAATTTACAGTAAGGGATTCAGTAAATATTGTGTGGGACGAGCCTTCCTGGAGCCTGATTTAAAGAGAAATATCTTTAAAGCCAAAATGCTTCATCTGAAAAAGGCTTACAAGGAGAACATTGTATTTTCGGAAATCAACATGGAATCATTAACAAAAAAAGAGAAACAAAAAGATGGAACAATTAACAGATACGTTGGTCAACGAACCGCTCAGGTTGTTTGATATCAAGGTTATTAATCCCGAAGATTTTGTACAGCTAATAGCCAGATTTATTTTTAATATACTGGTAATTTTTGTGGCTGTAAATTATATTTATTCACGAAACAGCAATCGCAAAGATTTCTACTTCAGCTACTTTGCAATAAGCATGACCGTATTCGTACTGTGCTTCCTGCTTGAAAGTGTTAAGCTTGAACTGGGTTTTGCATTGGGTTTGTTCGCCATCTTCGGAATTATACGTTACCGCACAGATCCAATTCCCATTAAAGAAATGACTTACCTGTTCGTTATTATTGGTATTTCGGTAATCAATGCCTTATCGAACAAAAAAGTGAGTCACGTAGAATTAGTTTTCACCAATGCAGCCATATTGGCGACCATGTGGATACTGGAAAAGATTCTTCTCCTTAAACAGGAAATCTGCCTGGTAATTAATTACGAAAACATTGAAAATATCAATATCGAAAGAAAAGAAGAGTTGTATAAAGATATTCAACAACGCACCGGCATTGAGGTAAAAAGAATTGAAATTCAAGAGATAAACTATCTGCGCGATGTGGCAAAACTCAGAGTTTATCACGACATTAACGGATCCGACGGTACTTCCAACACATTTTTAAAATGAAAAAATTATTTCTGTTTAGTATACTTACAATAGTAACTGCCCATGCCTTCTCGCAACGCACCTGGTTCACAGCTGAATTCTCAACTGACATCGTCAAAAATCTTGAACTTTCGGTTTCTCCTGAAGTTCGCTTTAAAGAAGAATTTGAGTTGAAGGAATATTTTATTCAGCCGGCGTTGGAATACAAGTTCAATAAATATTTTAGACTTGGTGCCGGTTATCGTTTCGGATACAACATAAACGGCGATGATGAACACGAATCTTTCGGCCGCTTTCATATTGATGCGAAAACAGGCTTTAAATGGAAGAAATTCAGTCCAAAATTCAGGTTAAGATATTCCAATGCCGACGACTTTACCGATGATAATGACGTAGCCAACTACCTGCGTTACAAACTGGAATTGGAATACAATATTAAGAAGTTCGATTTACAACCTTATATTCTAAATGAGTGGTATCAGGATTTGAAGGAGAAGGAATTTGGTAAATCGAGATTTGAAGTAGGAGCAATGTATAAAATTAACAAGCATCATAAAATAGGTGCTTACTACCGCACCAATAATTATTTAAACAGCAATAAAGAAACCAGAAAAATAATAGGTGTGAGCTATAAATTTAGTCTGTAGAAGTGTAATTAGGGACCAGGGCAAAAAAGCATTTTATCTATTAATAACCGGTTTTATGATTTACCAAACCAACATTGTTATCGCAACATTCGTAACCTGCCTGCAGTGTAATATGAGCAATTCCAAAGTTATGGTGAAGTAATTCCTCAACATTGGCTTTTACGTCCATCATCTCCAACATGGAAATATTATTTTTTAAGTTGATATGGGCTTCCAAATGAATTTGTGTATCATTCAGTTTCCAAACATGAATATGATGAATATTGTCAATTTCCTGAATCTTTTCAACTTCCTTTTTTATCTCTCCAAGATCGATATTTGCAGGCGTCGACTGCATTAAAATATCTACGGTTTCTTTCACCACATCCCAGGTGTGATAGATAATGAAAACTCCTACCAAAACAGTAATAAGCGGATCAACCCAAACTACACCAAATTTCCATATGGCAATGCCGCCAATAATTACCGCTACCGACGAAAAAGTATCGCCCAGCAAGTGAAGATATGCTGCTCTGATGTTCAGGTTATGGTTCCTGTCTTTGTTCAATACAAACACTGAAATCAGGTTAGCCAGCAAACCAAAACTGGCCACAATAAACATGATTTTACCTTTTATGGGTTCAGGATTAACAAAGCGTTCGTAAGCTTCGAAAAAAAGGTACAAACAAATACCTATTAAAACGACTCCGTTAAAAAGTGCCGCCAGAATTTCAACCCGTTTATATCCAAATGTCTTTTGTTCATCCGGACTCTTACGGCTTCTTTTCCCGGCCAGAAAAGCTATAAATACAGCAGAAGAATCACCAAGATTGTGAAGCGCATCCGATAACAGCGATAAACTGTTTGAAATAATTCCGCCAATCACCTGAACCACTGTGATAGATAAATTCAGAATGGTTACCCACAATAATTTTTCACCCTTTACTTCCTGATGGTGATGGTGGTGATGTTTATGTTGATCCTGATGCATATTTATCTCCTTTCAGTCATTTATAAAAACATTTCTGGTTAGTGAAAGTTTACAACAAAAGCGATTAAGCTAATTGCTTCATTTCTTCACCCTTCTTAAGCTGCTGTGCGAAAATAACTAAATCCCAAATAAATGCAGGAGAGGTATAATTACTGAAAAATACGGTTTGTTGTTATTTGGTTGGACAAAACCGATGTTCTATTATACTTGAAATCCACGCCATAAATGACGTGGATTTCAGATATATTTTTAGTGTTTCCTTAAATTATCTATACCAGCGAGTGTTTAATCGACTTTGTGTTCTTTCTGCTTCCTTTTTCACATTTTCAGGATATTTGTCACTTGCAAGAATTTCATTGCATAAATTTAAAATCACATCCTTATGGCACGAAATATTAAACCATCCAAGAGCTTCCAGCATTAATACCTGTAGTTTGTTGTTGTCGCATGAAGTGACAAAATCACAATATTCTTTTACATCCGGATGGTAGTTATAGTTGCGCAAGGTTCTGATGCTCGCCTTCTTATTCTTTTCAGTAAAGCTGTCATTGTTTAAATCATCCATAACAGTCGACCATCTTTTGGTATTATAATCTATGCTGTTAACTATTGCTTCTTTTACTTCATCTGGTTTCGTAAAATGATTTTCAGCATCATAGATTTTATCGAGTTCATTAAGTAATACCTCTTTTTTATAAACACTTATTCCTTGCTTAATATTAAACTCTACGCGTGCTGCCGTAATGTTTCTCATCGCAATACGAATCAACGAAGGAACAAGGCGTTCATCTCCACTTTTACTAATCAGGTAAATTGCCTGTCGTTGAATAAATTCGGATGAATCGTCACAAGCCAATTCCATACATTCAATAAAATTATCATCGTTGTAGGCGGTAAGAAGTCTAAAGCACTCCATACGTACCGTAGGATATTTGCTACTTTTAAATTTCTCTAAAAGAATGGCTGACAAATTCTCATATTTTTTCTCAAAAAGTAATCTTAAAATAAGAGCCTGTTCATCGGCACCAACTTCGTCAAACTTACTCATCAGCTCTTTGCCGGTCCAATTACTTTGAATATTAATTTTTTCAATATTCTTAAAATGGAATGTAGGATCGCCAATAATATGTGTTTCAAGATAAGCTACATATTTGTTCCATTCTCCTACTCTTCTGCCCAATCCGACAAGTCCAATCATTTCGTCTGCCCATTTATCCTGCAAGGCATTTACACTGTTTGCCTGCACAGCTACCGTGTTACCACTGTTAAAAATATAGGCGCTGGCCAAACAACTGTCTAAATGAAATGAGCCTGTGAAACAAGCGTCTAAAACTATAAAACGGACATTTGGAGTATATGAATTAACATCAGCAGTTATTATATCCTGATTGGCATAGTAAATAGAGTCTTTTAATTCCTGTTCCTTGTCGAATGTACCTTCAAACCATTCAGCAGGAACTCCAAGTTGGTTACAATAATATTTTATCGTCTCCTTCACATCCTTGTTACGATCTTTGGCTGCCCTTAATTTTGAGCGCAAATAAAATTTAACGCCGTCAATCTGCTGAGTTACCCCGTCAACCTTAGGCATTCCGCTCAAATATTGGGTATCATCAGCACCATGATGATGTAAAATAGCCACGTCCAAATCTTCACGTTGAAGTTCAGACATAAGTTTGTCTTTTACATGAACTTCCATTGAATGATCGAGATATGTAATTCCGTTTTTTTGTTTATCCAGTTGTGGAAACTGATCGTACAAGCTAATTTTTTCGTCCATACGGGCAACCATCGACTCCGAAATATAACCGTGTCCGCCAAAAAACAGTAATTGATCGACATCAGTTGGATTCTTCTTAGCCTTAACAGCCTTTTTAAGGTAGGCTCTGAGTTGTTCGTACTTTTTCGCATTGTTAAATGGTTTAATACGACCTGTATAAATTTCGGGACTCAATCTTTGAGTTGACGAAGGGCTCAAAGAGTAATAAAAATAGTTTGTATATGTTGTGTCCTGCTTAAGGAATTCACAATCGAGATCAAAATCGTCGTAAAAACGGTCGGAAGGAATTGACGACCTGTCGTACGAAAACCTGTCGGCATCCATTTTAAAGGCGGTACTAAGATGCTGGGCATCTCGCATCATCGGAACTGGAATATCTCCAATAAATACAGCTCCTTCTATCGGGTGTTTATCGGTATTATAAAGCTTAATTAGTTCCGCACGGATTGAATCGGGATGTTGCCACTTATCAATTACAAGAACAGGTATAAGATTATCTTCTCTTATAGATGCTAAATAGTCATCAACTTCTGTTTGTGCATTGTTGTAGCTTTCCTGATCGATAACTACAGCGAAACTATTCTGTTGTTCACTTTTTTTACACGCCACTAATGATAACAGCGCTAAAAATGTGCTGATTATTACTAAATTCTTCATACTATTATATTTAAATAATTCTTTTATCGCAATTTACAAATCGTCTTGATGCCAAAATTAATCTCTCTTCGTGTTTCTGATTCTCTTGTTATTAAAAAAACAATCCAACACCAATATTTCCACTAACGCGTTTCACATCTTTATAAAAATCATTATTTTCTAAAGCCTGCTTATAACTAGCCGATAAAATGATATATGGATCAAAATGCCCCTTACTTACGTTTTTTAGACTGTATTTTATTTCACCGTCAAAATTCACTAAATCACTGCTCATATAAGCATGATCCGGATAGGTAATAATATTGCTCAAACTTGTTTCTTTCACATTAAGTTCTTCTGAAAGGTTCATTTGATAACCCGACGTAACTTTTATGGCCAGTTCACTCCTATCAAATTGAAAATCTTTGTACCCCGCCAGGTAAAAGCTCAAATTGTCAATATCTTCATAATATGGATTTGGATAAGAGTTGGTTTTATTTAGCATTAATTTTGATCCAAAAAACAAATAGTAATTAATCCTATTATTATTCATTTTTGAATACCGGTAATTAAAATCAGCAACTAATTGTTTCTTCTGATAAATGATAGATTCATTAATGATTTCATATATGGTTGTACCCGTACCAGTACTGTAATCTACCGTTTGTTGCTGGTAATACCATTTTCCTTTTTGCTTGTTGTAATTAACGTCAAAAACAAAATCGTGGTTTATATCATTCTTTTTCAACCTCACCAGTTGCTTAAATTCAGGATGCACATCAATGTAATCACCTGTTCGGTAAATGGCTGTTGTTGTACCTTCCTGTGAACTTTCAATTTCTTTTTGAAGTTTTACTTCCGAAAGAAATTCCATATTTTCATCCGAATACTTTATTTGAAATCCTATTCCTGCATTATATCCGTCGTAAAGTATCGTTGTTTCTCGTTCCTCTAGAAAGTTTTCGTATAAGCCCAAACCTTTAAGCCTGAAAAAATAATAATTTTTATTGCCTACAATTATTTCATTAATTTCTTCTGAAAATTTTCCAAATTGGCCATTTACCCCAATTTGCCAATTGGTTGTTAAAGAGCGTATGTAACCACCATTAAAAAAGGCCTTAATGGAATTAATATCTGCACGCGGATCTCTTTCGCAATATTTATTTCCGGAATAATAATCAAAATCGAGTGAAAAAATGTTTTTAAGATTTTTCGTTTGATAGGTTACCCTACCATTTAAATTATAAATTTCAGAAGTGTAATCTTTATTACGAATAGTATCGGCAAAAATAAATGGGTTGTCGGCAGATACGAACAAAGTATTGTTATAGTTAAGATCGTACTCGCGTCCATACAAATATTTGAAGTTACCGTAAAAATTCAGATTGTTGGTTTTTTTATATCCCTCTGAATTAAAAATGATGGTATTTGAAGAAGCCGGTGCCATTGCTCTGTATAAATCGCCTGACGTAAAATTGTAATTTATACCGGCTTTCACAATTTCCCGGTAAGGCTGATAGTTGTCGCTAGCCGGGTTGTTTGTAAAAGCCCAGGTATTAAGCAACTGAATATCTTCAAATGCATTTACGCTACGTGTTATTGAATCGTTTTGCTGAGCCAATAAATTGACACTTAGCACTAGTAATGAAAATATATTAATTAGTCGTTGTTTCATTCGTGTAAATCAATGCTTAATTTATTCATCTACCTCCGAAGGATTTATGAAGGGTGTAGGTTGCATATTGTATGAATTATTCCCCTCACTATTGTAAACAAAATCATTGGTAGAATTATTCGTATCCTGGTAAACTGCTTTCCCGTTAATTATTTGTTTCACCTTACGCCTGACGCTTTTACCTATATATGAATCTGTACACCATATTTTGCCTGCATCTAATTCAGTCGGAAGTCGTTTGTTGCGTTTGCTTTCGTCCATACGAACAATTTCAACAGCATCAATAACATACTCAACCGGCACTTGCAGATACAATTTTGTATATGTTGATTCGGGTTTTGTAGCTAGATTCTTCGGATCGTCGGTTGCCCAAGTGGTATAATCTGTTCCTTCGGGCAACCTGAATATTATTACACCAGCTCCAAATACAGGATGCAGAAAATCATATAAGGTGGTTGTATTCGTATATAACAACGACAGGTTTGGTACACCGGCAGCATCGGCATCTTTTCCATTATTTATATCTCCGCAGTAGGTTTCCCAATCGGCATCGCCAAGATTTACCGGAGAATTCGGGTTACCTGACGGATCTGTTTGATGGTTGATACCATCCTGGGCAATGACAATACTTGTGCGCGGCGCTAAGGGATAATCAGTTCCTGATCCGGGTATATACCATGTATAAAAATTCATGGGTAAGCGGTCGTAACTATCTGTTACGCTCTCGTCGTCCCAAATATTTTCTTGTGTCGCACTCTGTTCCATCACCCCAATGCATAAACCATCCAGGTAAATTGTATCGTCTGAATTATTGTATATTTCATGAAACTGGTCGGCAAAGTAGGTTCCCCCTTCATAGGTTGATGAGCCGGTGAAATAGATTTCTTTAAAAACCAAACCTCCCGACAAGGCTGCTGCATTAAGGGGCATGTTAAAGGACATAATGTCCGTAACCTGCTGAGATTCTAACAGGGCATTATATGCAAAACTGCTGTCTTCAGTCGAAGCACTAAAGCTGTATATTCCTATCTCCAGATTGAAAGTTGCCACACCATTAGAATTGGTTGTTGCCGTAAACGTACCTCCTTGTGAGGCGGTCGCTGTTATTTCAATACCTGATTTATCAGTTTCAATACCGATAGGGTATTCCAATGTAACCTTAACCTCATACAATTGGGCATATTGGTCATCATTGCTAAAATTAAATAATTCCGTAAGGGTATCGTCGTTACACGACACAAATGCAGCTGAAATGATAATAAATGTTGTTATTGTCGCTAATAATCTACTCTTCATTGCTGTGTGCTGTTAGAATTTAAATTTCAATTCTGCCCCAAAATAAATCGAGTTGTTCCTCCTTTCGTATCCCGACGACCTCACAAGCTTTTCCAATGGCCTTATATTGAAAAAGTTATTTGCATTAAACGCGAACATAATATTCTTGCCAATTTCTTTCGAAACTTTAATATTGAACTGCACAGCAGGTGAGTAACGTTCTGTCAGATAATATGTATCATCTTTCAACGATAACATCGTAAGATATGGTTCAGTTAATTGAGTGCTACTATCCCAGTCATAATACTTCCCGGCTTTATCGTAATATCCCTGAGGAGCAACAGCTTTATAGATATTATCTCCTGTATAATTGGCAACATCGTCTATTGTAACCCTTGAGTATTCATTGCCATCCTTTTTTACAACAAATATCCTGGTGTTTCCGTCATCATCGTTATACTCACGTTGAAACGATTCCAACCAAATAACCTGTGTGGTTAAGGTAAATACCATTTTTACCACAGGTATGTGTGTGATTGTCCTGAAATTAGTATTAAACCTGTTCCTAACCGATGTTTCGCCTTCTGGCATCAGTTTTATGTATGGAAACTTACGGCCATTATACGATGAATTAATGGATTCGGTAGAAGGCAATGTGTTATAAGATCTCGTATTGAGCCAACCTCCGTCAATAATTACACGCGTTGCAATGGCTCTTATCCTCCCCAGGTCGAAATTATACTCAATACCTTTTTTTATTAAGGTGTTATCGTTTACCGGTATTCTGTAATTACAGAAAATAGTATCCAACAAGTAATTGGCTTCAACCATGTTATTATTGTCATCGTAATAATAAACGCCCTCACCCTCTACAAGATTTGGTCTGCGATCGTTACCGGTAACTTCATATTGACGGTGATCAAAAAAAACATCCTGTCTAAAGAAATTATAACCACCGGTTTGTTTTTCATAGTATGCAGTAACACCACCTTTAACCCCTTTTAAATCAAATTCAAGACCTGCCTCCATCTTGTGATTTATAACAGGTTTCAGATCAGGGTTAGAGGTATTATTAATAATTCTGGTATCGAGTACGGCAAGCGATTCAGTGTAGGTGATATCATCTTCGTCGTAATAGTTTAGAGAAGGAACATCAATATAAGCCGCGTCGGGGTATAGATGCAGTAAAGTCGGCATTTTAGCTGCAATACCGTAACCGAAATTCACCCTTAAGTCTTTAAAAAGTTGGTTGTTTTCTTTGTTTAAAATCTGGTACGAAGCATTTATTCGCGGTTCCAGAGATTTGAGTTTTACCCTTTCCAAATCGCCAAAAGGCTGAAGCATAGAAAAACGTAATCCTGTCTGTATGGTAGCTTCTGTTTTGCCTACAGGTATTTTTGCCTTATCCTGGGCAAATAAAGAGAATGTGTTGAGGTTTGGAATATCCTTAAAAGATCGTGGCCGTATTGTACTAACACTGCTCACTACAGGAGGTTTAGTAAGATCGTAGCTTTTCCCGTCTCCATTATTACCACTAATTCTCCATTCGGCACCAACAAGTAAATTATTAAATACCCTGTTCCATTTTGATGAATTATTGGCTTTTAACTGGGCAAAAAGATCAAACGGTTTCCCATCAATAGTCATTTCAGAATAGTATGATCCCAGCACGTAGCCTGCAGCGTGCTCGCCGTCTTCGTATGATGTGGCCAGCGGCTGAGTACCTGAAGAAACTGTCTGATATTCATACTCATACGACTCCTGATGGGTGTAATTGTAGTTAACGTTGTAGCTAATATTGGTTATCCAGGGTTTATTCAGAGCCAGTTTCCCAAATAATCCAAGTCTTATCCCCTTATTCCCCGACCGAAATTCTTCATTTGCGTCAATTTCCGGGTCTGATTTTTCATCATCCAGGGTGCTGAAAAGATTGGATGTGAAATTAACAGTTAATGGGTTTGAACTTTTAAAAAAAGTATTGGAGTAGGCAAAGGATCCTGTAAAACGCTCATAACCCGTTTGTTTTTCACGATTCTCCGGATACGATTGTGTATAATCAGCATTTAAATTAATAGTACCGTTATTATTTCCCAAAGAGAAACCTCTTCCTACAAAATAACTTTTGGTATTCGGATTCATACTGACTTTGGCTTCCAGAGGAGTTACTCCGGCTTTTGTTTTAATAATCATGGCCCCGGATGTCAAGTCGCCATATTCTGCTGAAGGGATTCCACGGATAACTTCAATTGACTCAATGTTATCGGTAGAAAAATTACGCAAATCAACTCCTCTTCCTGCAACAGTTGTAGATGTGGAATTAGCACCGCTTTTAGCCGTTGAGGTAACCTGAAAGTTGGCATTATTACTTACAGGTGCACCGTTAATAATAATCGCTGCGCCAAGAGCACTATTATTATCATCTTCAATCTCCCTGATTTTCATCTGTCCGGGAGTTTGTAATGAAGGATTGTCTGTAATTTGCCCGGGTATTAGCTGAAGTACATCCTGAAGACTTTGCGGCTGAATGTGTTCTAATGCCGTTTGTCCTATTTTACTGGAAGTCCCGAATCCACTTTCTTTAGCTGTTACCACTACCTCATCGAGGCCAAGAGACTGTGGATTCAAATATATCTTTATATCAGACTTATTCTGATCAGGTAGCAAAGGTATTTCCTGAACTTCATATCCAAGACAGGAAACAGACAAAACGATATCTCCCTCTAAAACATTTTTAATGATAAATTCCCCTTTGTCATTTGTGGTTGACCATAACATTTGGGATGTTATAACAACTGTTGCCATTTCAATTGGCTCACGAGTACTTTTATCCAATAAAATACCCTTTATGTCATACTTTTTCTGAGAATAGCCTAAGGTTGAATAAAGAATACCTGCTATCAAAAGTGTTATATTTAATACCTTCTTCACTGTTAATTCTTTTTAATACCCTGGCATTTGTAATGTTTCAACGTATTGTACATGGCCAATAGTTTCTTTTGCCTTCAGACAATATTGTAAAGATCAAAGCTGCATACAATTAACAAATAGGATTGTTAATTCCCTGCAGCTTATATTTTTTGCTTTATACTATTTTAAGTTGTTAAAAGCCCGAGAGCTTTTAACAACTTAAAAAGAAAATTAATCTTTTAACAGAACTTTATATGTTTCAAATTTATTGTTAGAAACAACCCTAACAATATAAATTCCATTTTTAAAGCTTGTTGTATTAAAAGAATATGTTTTTGCTGATGGTCTTACCGCAAACATCTTTTGTCCTGAAATATTATACATCTCACATTGTGTAATATCCTTATCAGATGTGATTGAAATTTCAGTAGTATATTGAATAAGATTGATGCCGTTATCAGCGTCAGCCATTCTCTCACGAATACCGGTAGCAGGATCCAGATCCGATACAGCTATTTTATATATTTTCGATTTAGATAATGCGATAACATTATCGGCATAAATGCCTCCTGCACGATACACAGAATATCCGGGATAGCAACCATCCCAGGTTGTTCCTGCATCATTTGTATAAAAGCATGCGTTGGAACCACCTACTGTCATCCATGAGTTGGCATCAACAACAACAAAATCACTTGCACCTTTTACTCCTGGTATTACTGAAAAACTTTCTCCGGCATCATACGAAACAAAAATACTATCACCTGTGGTTGCCACATAAAGGGTATCACCAAAAAATAATGCATTTTGAACATAAGGACTGGTTGCTCCAAGATCCGTTAATTTTTCAACCAGGCTGGTAAGGGTAGCACCACCGTCAGTTGTTTTGTAAATGGTTTTATTTCCGGTTATATAACCGGTATCTCCTTCAAAATTTATTGCTCTAATAAATGTACTACCAAGGTTTGGTGTTATGGTATCCCAAAGGGCAGCACCCTTATTATCTTTTGCATATGAGGCATTCGATGTTTTAAATACTCTGGAATAACTTGTTCTATCAGCATAAGCAACACCGGTAGTATCGGCCCATGATACAAATACATACATTACATCCTTATCAACGCATTCTGCAGAGAAAAAGTCCTGATTGAAACATCCGGGCGCAAATGGATTTAATGAAGGATCATCGCCATAAGCTTCTCCAATTTTAGTATCATCGATTACAAACGATGTTTCCCAATTATCATCAGTAACTAATATTACTCCTGGTAAATAATAATCGACACGGCTATCGGATGAAGGGAAATCAGCCAGTTTATAATAACGCGAGGTGGCGATAGCATTCCCTCCGGTACCTTGACCATATGCCATAAAATCAAGTTGGGCGCTGGCATAAACCATGTCTGTTTTGGCTGGCAATGTTACTTCAGTGTAAGTACTACCACCGTCGCTTGATTTACAGATATAATCACCGTTTGATGCAATGAAAATATTATTATTGGTGGTGTCAGCACCTTTTATTATACCATCTGTCCCCTCCATGTCTTTATAATTCCAGGTAAAATTACCTGCGGCAATATCGGTAATAGCCATAGAATAAATATCTCCTGTAGCTAGTCCGATTAGGCTGTCTTCACTAACAACACAATTCCAAATCGATTCATCAACAGAAATTAGTGTCCAGGTAGCCCCACCGTCGCTTGTGGCTTTTGTGTCGCTTTTACCACCGGCAACAACTATATGGTTTTCATCGTATTTATAAACATAATAACCCTTTTCTAAATTTGGGGTAAGTGTTTTAAAAGAAGCACCTTCGTCGCTTGTAACCCAAATACTATCAGAGTAAGTTGGAAATATCAACTCATTATCGTTATAAATAGTCGTTTTTACAAAGAACATATTATCATCTTTATTTTGAGCAACAAGAATCGGATAAAGATCGGTTACTTCATCAGTCTCAATGTTAACTTTATAAAGAGTCTTATAACCAGCAACATAAATACTCCCCTTAAAATCGGTTATTGAAGCAATAGAACTAGCTCCATTGTCAGGCAAAACAGATTTCCAGGTTTCACCTGCATCTGTCGATTTATAGATGGTTCCGTGTCTGTCACCATATACATCGTACCAGTTAGCAGATAAATAAACCACAGTATCGTTAATAACTTTAACAACATTATACTGGTTACCGTAATTACCAACCGCTGCAAGACTTATAGAATCTGCTTCGCCGGCACCGATATTATCAACGGTAACTAGAACCCAGGTCTCTCCGCCATCAGTAGTTTTTAGCAAAGCATTATTGGCATAAATATCGCGGCTTGTTCTTCTGTCAACAACTTTAAAAAATGAAGATCCTCCCGCAAAACCAAGATTGCCATAGAAACTTATAGTTCCGTAATCAAACTCATCAGCATCGTAAAAAATTGGTGACTCTACCCAAGTGTCACCCTGATCAGTTGAACGATAAAACGAATTACCGTAACCAACAATAGTCGCAGAACCATCATCTGCTACTCCCATATTTTGCATATTTTCACTACGCTCGGTAAGTACCTGCTCTTGCCAGTTAAAGGTTTGAGCCATCGTAATGCCTGATATACAACTAAAAATTAGAAATAAGAAAAAGTACAATTTTTTCATAATATTACTTTAAAGGTTAATAATTTGGATTAGACCGAATAAAACACAAAATTCTTATATGATTAATTCCCTACTGCCAGAATTTACTGGAGAAAGATAGTAAAAAATAAGTATTATGTATAGGTATTATGTAAATATGACCGTGATAATAACAATTACAAAAACTTCCGAAGCCAGCCACCATCGTTACATATGTTATTTTAAAAAAAACACCTTAATCTATAAGGGAGACAATAGATAGAGAAATCCGTTTCACCAAAAATATGAAGCCCAATAAGGTCTTTTATTTATTAAGAATAAGGATGGAACTTTAAATAAACCAAACAAACGGCAAACCCCGGAACCAATCTACAAATTTGTATCTACAATCCAACTCTCAGGCTTATTCAGCATACGTTTTGGAATACTCTTTCGTATAACCTTCTGCAAGGCATCAACTTGTCGCTCTTTAACATAGCGTTTATTGGTAATCAAACTTATTTCGCGGTAAGGCTGACCGGTAGAAAATTCTTTTATCAAATCTTCTTGTTCTGAAGGGATATTAATTGTGGCCAGTTCCGGAATAAATGTAATTCCGTTTTTATTTTCCACAATTCGCCTCAACGATTCAATGGAATTGCTATGGTAAATAAGATTTTGTGCCGAGCGCTTCTGAGTATTTATGTTACAAATAGAATTTACCTGGTTCTGAAAACAATTCCCTTCTTCAAGATACCAGATGTCTTCGTCATCAATTTTGTTAATATCAACTTTTTCATTGTTAAACAGCTCATGCTGTTCTGATACGTAAGCAAAAAATTGTTCGTAAAAGAGTGGGATCACTGTTATATTCTTGGCTGAAACAGGAGTCGAAATAACTCCGCAATCCAGATTTCCCAGTTTAATTTCAGATATAATATCTTCGGTTTTTATTTCCGATATCTCAATTTGTAAAGCAGGGTAATCATCAACCAGTTGATTGATAAACAAAGGAACCAGATATGGCGCAAGGGTAGGAATTATCCCAACCTTTAAATTACCCTGTACCTCTTCACTAATCTCTAAAGAAATTTGGCGTAGTGATTCTATCTGGGTTAAAATATCCACTGATTTTTCATAAAAAAGCTTCCCCTCATCGGTAAATTGGAAAGGGCGTTTGGTTCGGTCAATCAATTTAAACTCAATTTCCTCTTCCAATTTCTGAATTTGCAGACTTAAGGCAGGTTGTGTAACACCAAGTCTTTCTGCAGCTACAGAAAATGATCCGCAAACGTATAATTCCTTTAAATACTCCAGTTGTACAATATTCATAAAATAAGCATTACTAATACTGCTATAAATATAATAAATACTACTAATAGTATCTTTGAATCATAGAAATTAAACATTTAAAATTTACATATTATGAAAGCAAATAATCAAAACACAGTAGAGAAATTAAATCAATTGTTAGCCGACTATCAAATTCATTACCAAAACCTGAGAGGTTTGCACTGGAACATAAAAGGTCAGTTTTTCTTTGCACTGCACGAAAAATACGAAGCTTATTACAACCAGGCAGCAGAGGTGGTCGACGAAATTGCAGAACGAATTTTAATGTTGGGAGGCCAACCCTTACATACTTTTGAAGACTACCAGAAAACAGCAAAACTGGGAGTTGTTGCAAATGTTTCGGAAGCAAAACCGGGTGTTGAGAGTGTTCTTGAAAGCCAGCGTTACTTTTTGAAAAGCTTTAACGAAATTCTGGAAGTAGCCGGAGAAAACAATGACGAGGGAACTGCCGCTATGATGAGTGACTGGATTGGCCACACCGAAAAAGAAATCTGGATGCTGGAATCGTTCCTGGCATAATAACCAAAAATGAACAAACTAAAATGCCTCGCGATTTTGCGAGGCATTTTTTTTGATCTATCTATGTTTCTTTGTATAATCAGGAGTGATCGATTCAAGCGCATCGCTCACATTTATATACTTCTCCAAGTCGCGAAGTGCAATTACTGTATAATTGTTATCTGCTAAATATTCTACATATTCTGTAAACAGCTCCTGAGGAGTAGTCACCCAGGGATGTTCTACATCGGGAACACCGTGAATCGTCATTACCACCACTTTCCCGTCTTTTGCCTGTTTAAATGCATCCATAATCATCTCCTTATTATCGGCTTTCATTGCCCAACTTGGAATAAGCAACGGGTGATCGGTTAACGGATCATAAGGACGTTTTCCACCGGCACGGGCAAATTTAAATCCACGGTCGGCGAGATATTCTACCAGGCTGGAATCAAGACTGTATCCGGGATAGGCAAAAGTGCAAGGAACTTCAATATGCATCGAATCGCATTTATGATCGATGTAAGCCAGTTCTGCTTCTGCTTTATCAAGTGGCAAATCCGCAATTTTTGGATGACTTTTGGTGTGATTCGCTATTTCGAATCCCATCTTGTCCAACTCGCCAATTTGTCGCCAGTTCATATATTTGGTCGTATCGTTGAAATTGGGAGGAAATTCACAAATATAAAAGGTGGCTCCAAAACCATATTTTTTCAGTAATGGAGCAACAAACGAATATTGACTGGCAGCTGCATCATCGAAAGTAAATACCACCAGTTTATCTGGTATATCTTTTTTGAGAACCTGAGATTTTACAGCTAGAACACTGCACATTATTACAATGGAAAGCACTAGTTTCTTCATAACATTAAAATTTACCACTAAGTAAACAGAAAACAATTAACTGGTCATCCTTTACTTTCCCGATGTTCTAATCATCAATGGTTTGAAAAACCATTTGACGAAACTTCCAACCGGTAATATCGTTTACTGGCCCCTGGGTTTGTTTCATAATAATACCAATCATATTTTCTTCAGGATCGGCAAAATACTGGGTATTAAAATAGCCACCCCATCTGAATGTTCCTGCACTACCAAGGCCTCCTTTATCCTGACCTTTTTCGGTAAGCAATTCGAAAGCAAGTCCAAATTTTCTATCAGCATCTCCCCAAATTTCTCCAATTTGGTTCGATAAAATTAGATCAACAGTGGTTCGGCTCAACAGACGTACACCATTGTACTCACCTCCGTTCAGATACATTTGCAGGAAAGTTGCATAATCTTTGGCTGTACTTGACAAACCGGCACCGCCAGAGAAAAATGTTTGTGCTCCCTTAACCGGGTAATCAGGATCATAAAAGGTAACAGGATATTTTTGCCAATCGCCATCAACCTTACACTGAACATCGACCAAACGTCCGGCATTTTTCTTTGGTTGATAAAACCGGGTATCATCCATTCCAAGCGGATCGAAAATATGTGTTTTCAGGAACTCGTCGAATGGCATTCCCGATACTACTTCAATAAAGTATCCCATTACATCAAGACCTTCGCTGTAGGTAAATTGAGTGCCGGGTTCGTGGTGCAAAGGCATTTTTGCCAGTTTTTTCACACTCTCTTCAATGGTAATATTTTCGGTGGTGAACAGATCGGTTACACCTGCCTTTTTATACAACATTTGAAAACGTTCGTCTCCATCGATGGCACCGTAACCAATTCCCGAAGTGTGCGACAACAGGTTTCTAATCGTAATTTCATTTTTTACAGGTTCGCCGATCCATGTTGTATCGCTATATCTGAATGATTTTAACACCTGCTGATCTTTAAATTCAGGGATGAATTTTGAAATAGGATCGTCCAATTGAAATTTCCCTTCTTCCCACAACATCATTACCGCTGTTGATGTGATTGCCTTCGATTGTGAAGCGATTCGGAAAATATCATCGCGTTTCATTTCTCTACCGTTGGCAGTAGCTTTTCCGTAAGCTTTCCAGTGTACTATTTTTCCATCGCGTGCCACCAGCGAGACGATTCCGGGAACATTCCCCTTAGCGACTTCCTCCTCACACATTTTGTCTATCCGGGCAATACGTTCAGAAGATAATCCAACACTCTCGGGGCTGACTTCGCTTAATTTCGCTGATTTTTTAATAGATGTAGTTTGCGCATTGGTAATATTTACCAATAGAGCAAAAATGCTGACAAGTAAGATTAGTTTCTTCATCTGGTTATTTTTAACTTACTGATTTTTCAATATTAATCAGGATAGCCGGTTCGAGTGTCAAAGATAAAAATATATTCCTCCGGAACATAAGTTTACTTCTTCAGAAAAAACAAAAGGGGCTTACGCCCCTCTCATTCTACTATTAAATCAATTTTGTCTTCTATTTAAAAATACCTTCAACATAAGGTTCAATGGAATAATGGAATGATGTTTCCTGTGGTTTTACCAGGTATTTATCCAGTGTCATCGGGCCACAACTTCCATTACCCAGCCCCCTGATTTCGGCATCAATAGTCACATAAGTTTCATCTCTTTCAGTCAATTCATATGGATGATTCGCCTTATCTAAATCAAGAGGAGAGTAATGCAACGCACTAAAATTCATCAACTCCGGAGCAGAAACCAATATTCCAGTGCCCATGTAATCGCTAATGGTGAACCAGCGTACACCAGCTCTGTTTCCGCAGTCCTGAGGACGAACATAAGGTTCAAACATGCCGCTGGCAGTGGTTTTATATTTTCCAATGTATGCCGCACTTTTTCTATCCACATAGTTTTCGAACGGACCTGCACCATAATATTGTACGTTCTCAAAGCCCGGATTGGTTTTTACCATAAAACCAAGTTTTGGCAATGTTAATTCAGTTTCATCAGGTGAAAACGTTGTTTGAATATCCACCTTCCCATTTCCATAAACAGTATAAACTGAACTGGTTGAAACTGCATATCCGTTTGTTTCAGTCGATTTGGTTTGAATATTCAGTTCAACCGTCTTTTCGTCTATTTGTTTCACTTCAAAACCGGTTACTTCTGTTGTCAGGTTCCATAATTCAGGTTGATTAGGCCCTCTTCCCCATCTTCTGTTTTCGTTATCAACCGGTGCACGGTACAGATTCAAAACGGGGCCTCCAACATAAGGATACTCTATAATCGGCTTAACTTCCTGTCCATCATCACTACGGGGTGGAAATCTTCTTGGATAACGAATCACTTTTTCCGATTCGAAAATTTTGGTACCGAAGTATTCGAGGTAAGTTATAGTTCCGGCACTCTTCCCAAAAATCATTTTAAAATTCATTCCTGAAATAACCACATCTTCATCTTGTTCATCCAATACAAGAGAAGTAATTGCTTCGGGTTCCACCATTTCTGGTTCCTGAACGTAAACGGGTATCATCATTTGTTCCGATGCAACAACATGACCTGCTTTTGCCCAAATCTCATCCTTCTTTAATTTCAGATAAACCGTTAAGAAATATTCTGCTCCTGCTTTTGGAGAACTTATCTTGAACGGAATAGTTACTTCTTTTGAAGTTTCCGGAGCAATATCAACTGCACCCAAACTACCTGACTGAACAAAATTCCCGTTACATTCCAAAAGCCAGGTCAATTCGTATTGACTGAGGTTTGCAAATAAATTCTCGTTCGTAATTTTTACTTTGCCTTTGGTAATATCCATCGGTTCGAAAACCACATTTTGATACACCTTTTTAACCTCCTCCATTTTAGGAGTGATCTGCCTGTCGGGAGTAGTCAAACCGTTAATACAGAAGTTACCATCGTTGGGCATATCTCCGTAATCGCCTCCGTAGGTAAAGAAATACTCACCCTCTTTTCCGGGCACTGGTTCAGCGAGTCCCTGATCAACCCAGTCCCAGATACAACCACCAATCAGGCGTTTGTATTTATGAATGAGTTCCCAGTATTCGGGTAAATTACCCACAGCATTTCCCATAGCGTGTGCATATTCGCACATAAAAAATGGTTTCGGATCGTCGCTTTGCCCTTCTTCTTCAACCTTTGTCAGAGCCGGATACATGATCGATTCAATATCGGCACATTCATTATGGCGTTCGTAATGAACCGGACGGGTGGTATCGATTGCTTTTACTGCTTCCGTACAGGCATCAAAGTTAATTCCACCTCCGGCTTCGTTTCCATGAGACCAGATTATTACCGCCGGATTATTTTTATCGCGTTGAACCATTCTCACTACCCTGTCAACATGGGCTTTTTGCCATCTTGCATCTTTGGCAAGCGAACGATCGCCATAGCCCATTCCGTGTGATTCAACATTGGCTTCGTTCACCATGTAAACTCCGTAAATATCGCAGAGCTTAATAAAATCGGGGTGGTTTAGATAGTGACTGGTACGCACCGTATTAATATTAAACTGTTTAAACAATTCCACATCCCGTTTCATACTTTCGATGCTTACAGTGCGGCCAGTAAAAGGATCGTGCTCGTGTCGGTTAACCCCCTTCAATAAAATACTTTTCCCGTTAACCCAAAGTTGCTGATCTTTAATTTCAATTTTTCGGAAACCAAAGTGCGTTGAAATCACTTCCGATGTATTCTCGGCAGCATCTTTTAATACAAAAATTACCTGATAAAGATTTGGAATTTCAGCAGACCACAAAGCAGGTTTATCAACATTTACAGATTCATTTACTTTCAAGGCATTTTTTGTTGAAACCTGTTTAACAGGTATGGAAACTAAAGGAGAATCCATATCCGGCATTTGCCCAAATCTGGTCAGATATACATCGCAGGTTTGTGCTCCCTTATCGCCATAATTTTTAAAAGTAAGATCGATGTTTAAATCGGCAGAACTCATATTTTCGTTAAAGTCAGCTTTTACAAAATAATCCCAGATGCTGATTTTGGGTACTGCGTACAAATATACATCGCGATAAATTCCGCTAAGTCGCCAGAAATCCTGATCTTCCAGGTAGCTTCCATCGCTCCAGCGATAAACCTCAACAGCGATGTTGTTGTTCCCAGCTTGTAAATATTTAGTAACGTTAAATTCAGCCGGAGCTTTACTTCCCTGGCTATAACCCACTTTCTCACCATTTACCCACAGATAAAAAGCACTTTTAACACCTTCGAAATGAAGGATTACTTCTTTTCCATCCCATTCTTTGGGAAGAGTAAACTCTCTTCTGTAAGATCCTACCGGATTAGGCTCTTTGGTTTGCGTAAAGTTCTCAGGTGGATTTCCCATAATAAAAGGAGGATTCGCTTCAAACGGATACCTCACATTTGTATAAATAGGAGTTCCATAACCTTCCAGTTCCCAGCACGAAGGGACTTTAATATCGTCCCACGACTTTAGATCGAAATCGTTTTTATAAAAATCTATCGGTCTCAGGTTCGGATGTTTAACCCAATTGAATTTCCAGATACCGTTTAAATTTAAAAACAACGGAGACTCTGTTTTTACATCATTAACAGCCTGACTTACGGTAGTGTAAGGAATATAGTGGCTGTGGGGATCTTCTTTATTGATTCCAATAATTTGTTCGTTTTCCCAATCGTGTTGGCTAAAAACCATCAGCGAAAAACAGCATAAAACTGCAGTAAATAAAACTGACTTCATAATTCTAAAGGTTAGTTGATTCATTTTATGTTCATTAAATACGGATAATTTACTTTTTGACAATTTATATTGTAATACGTTTAATTTTCATTTTGTACTATTTCAATGGCAGAGCTTTTCAATCCTTCAGAGGTAGCAGATAATTTTAATACTTCAAAATCTTCTCCCTGTGGCTGAATAATAACCAAACACTTTCCATGAAATGTCGTCATTTTTGGTTGTTTATAACTTATTGGTTCCATTGGATTTCCGTTACCAACTCCGGCAATTACTCCCAATCCTTTAAGCTCAAAGTTAACAGAAATTCCATCGGCTGAAGGTACCAGATTTCCATCGGCATCCACAATTTCAACCTGTACATAGGCCAGGTCATTTTTGTCGGCATAAATACATTTTCGATCTGCGCAAAGTTTTATGCCAACAGGAACGCCGGCGGTTGTTAATGTTTGCGATGCAGTTTCCTCTCCATTCCTATAACTGCGTGCAATTAGTGTTCCCGGTTCATAGGGAACTTCGAAAGTGGCTGTTATTGAATTTTCAGTATCGATAGTTTGTTTACCCACCACTTTCCCGTTTAATTCGAGTTTTACCAGAGGACTGCGACTGTAAACATGCACCTGTATTTCTTCTCCTTCGTGGCCAGGCCAGGTCCAGCATTTCCATTCATCAGGAAAACCCCACATACCTGGTATTTCTATTTTCCCTTTAGGGATTGGCCGATGCACTATCATTTCAAGCGGGCTATCGCGCCAAACAACACTTTGATAAAACGAAGCTGCTTTTCGATTCCCGATCAAATCCAGATCTCCCTGATAATTTATTATGGCTGGCCACGAATTCAAATTGAAAAACATCATCATCAATCTCATTGGATTTTCAGATTTTAACATTGGGCTATCAGCATCAATCAAGCGTGCAACTCCGGTATCAGATTCGCCAATATAATCCATGGCAGTCCAGCTAAAATTTCCGATAACATAAGGCAACTCTTCCGCTTTTTTCCAGTTTTCGAACGAAAGCGGCGGCATAAATTCCGAAGCATAATAAATCCGGTCAGGATAATTTTTGTGTTCCGTTTCATATTTCTGATAACCGTAATTGTACCCTAAAACATCAAGCTGCTCCATATGGGGCGTATAATTATCCCATCTGCTTTGGCCGCTAATTATTGCTTCCATATCAACCAGAGCTTCTGTTACAGGACGTGTGTCATGTTTTCGAACTTCTTTTGCAAGTTCAGTGGCAATTCTTAAACCATCGGGAGTGCCTGCCTCAGGAATTTCATTTCCGATGCTCCACATAATTATTGAAGGATGGTTTCTGTCGCGAAGCACCCAGCGAAATACGTCTTTTCTCCAATTCTCCTTAAAATAAGTTGACAGATCGATTACCGGGGCACAGTATCCACCTTCTCCCCCAAGTAAATGCTGCATGGAGCCGAATTTTGAAACCTCCCACATATCGAAGATTTCATCGATAACAAGAATTCCCAAACGATCGCAAACGTCAAGCAAATACGGAGACGGAGGATTATGACTGCAGCGGATGGCATTATAGCCGGCTCCTTTAATCAACTCAATTTTACGCTCTTCAGCCCGATCGATTGCCGCAGCCCCCAATGGTCCATTGTCGTGATGAAAACAGCCACCTTTTAAAATCACATTCTCTCCGTTCAATAAGAATCCATTTTCGGAACTGAATTCAATGGACCGAATTCCGAATTTGATATCTGCAATGTCCACCTTCTGACCATTTTTTAATACAGTAATTTTAACTTTATTCAAATTAGGCTCCTGCAACGACCAAACAGAAGGATTTTCGATAGTGAAACGCTCAACAAAATGTTTTTCAGTTTTCGGCGAAATCTCAGAAGCAGCCTTTCTGGAGGCAACAACTTTTCCATCAGGATTCATAATTTCAAATTCAACTTCAACTGGTTCCAATTTATCTCCGGTATTCTCAATAAAAGATGAAATCTCTACTTCAGCCTGTTCTTTATTTACCTTTAAAGTCCTGGCGTAAATTCCCCAAATCCCAACATGTAGCGGATCAACAATTGTTAACCATGTATGCCTGTATATACCTGAACCAGAATACCAGCGTGAATTAATTCCTTCGTTTTGTACTTTAACAGCCACTATATTATCTTGACCTGCCTGATTCAAGAAAGATGTAATATCGTACCAACACGAAGTGTAACCATTTGTATTTTGCTCAACAAAACGACCATTCACCCAGATATCGGAAACCATGTAAATACCATCGAATTGCAAATAAACACTTTTGTTCTTATTGGATTTATCAATGGTAAATGTTTTTCGGTACCAGGCTGTACCTCCAACGGTATAGCCGGTTCCCATCATACCAACAGAAGCCTTTGAGAAAGGTCCGATTACGCTGTCGACAACCTGATTTGGCAAATCTTCAATACTCCAATCGTGAGGTAAATCCAATTGTCTCCATTGTGAATCGTCAAAGTCAGGTTTCTCTGCACCTTCAGGATTTGCTTTAATAAATTTCCAATCTTCATCAAAAAGCATTGTTCTTTCTGCTGTAATTTCATCTGTTTGGGTGCACGAGATCACAATATTTATAATCATACACAAATAAAGTCCAAAGTACAGATGATATTTTTCCATGGTTTATTTTTGTAGTTTGATATACTTAAGTTGGTTTAATGGTATTCCCGAATTAAAAAAAACCTCACGTGTTGTTAAAATACAACCACAATAATAAGACTCACAATCGGAGTACCCTACCTAATAATTTTATATCAAATATTATTTTTCAAGTGAAGCCCTGAAAAATAGTATTCTCTTTAAAATCTGATACGCGATTATACTAACCTCATAAATTTTATCTTAGATCTGGATGAACTTTTCATATACCTACAAAGAGCCCCAACAAAAAAGAGGCCTTCCCGAAATACCATTTTCAGAAGGCCTATTTTTATGTATGAAACTTAAAAATACAAAAATCTACCTGAATAATTTGGGTGCAAAATTTTTTAAATCATGTCTCCATACCTGCCAGCTGTGACCACCTGGCATTTCGCTAAAATCATATTTAATTCCATTCTTATCGAATACTTTTAACATTTCCTTACCGTTATTGTAGGCAATATCTTCCGGGCCTCCCTGAGTGAAAATTAAATATTTCACTGTTTTATTTAAGGTCGACGCAATTTCAGCCAAACGTTTATCACCGGATTCATACATCTCTTTATTATTGGCAAACCAACCAGAACTCATTACATTGATATATGCAAACATATCGGGGTGTGCCATAAACGACTCAAGCACTTCCAATCCTCCCATGGAAAGTCCGGCCAGCGCACGATGATTAGTATCGGTGTAAACATTGTAATTCGATTCGATGTAAGGAATAATATCGTTTATAAAATCTTTTACAAATAGGGTTACGTCTATTCCTCCGTCGGGCATCACAACAATCATTTCATTGCATTTTCCTTCGGCCAGAAGGTTGTCCATTATGAGTCCCGCACGACCTACTCCCGGCCAGGCCAGTTCGCTGTCGCCACCACCGTGAATCAAATAGAAAACAGGAAGTTTTTTGTTGCGAAAATTGTAACCCGGTGGCGTCCAAACCTGCATATTTCGTATTGTTTCGGTAGTTTCAGAATAATACTGAATGGCAGAAACAGCACCGTGAGGAATATCTTTACGAAGTGCGAAAAATTCATCTTCTCCATTTGGAAGAACATTAACCAGCGCCGATGTTTTGTAGGCATCCGGAGCTTTAGGATCGTAAACTTTCACACCATCAACAACAAAATTGTAACGATAAGTTCCGGCTTTTACATTCGGAACTGTTATTGTCCAAACTCCATTCTCGGCTTTTTTACTCCCCAGTTTTGTCCCCCACGGAACAATATCGCCTCCCAAAGTAACTTTATCAGCTTCAGGAGCATAAATCCGGAATTCAACGTCGCCATTTTCCAAAACTTTTGTCGATTGCAGGTTATCGTTTGGAGTTGGTGTACGGTTAAACATTTGGGCCTGAGCAGCCACTGTAAAAAACACGACCAAAAGGCCAATCAGTAATTCTGTTTTTAAATTATTCATAGTCTCAATAATTTTATCGGTCTATTTGAACAATTGAGGAGCAAATGTATTCAGGTAAATCCTCCAGTTAGACCACGTGTGTCCACCTGATGTAACAAAAAAAGTATGTTTACAACCTGTATCTGTAAGCATTTTATCCAGTGTTTTAGCTGAATCAAAAAGGAAATCAGAATCACCACAAGCCAAAAAGTACAATTTATAACCTTCCTTTTTCAGCGTTTTAAACTGAGTTTCATAATTCTTCATCACTTCCTCCTGATCAACCTCACTGTTTCTAAATCTCATACCACCGATTCCCATACTCAAGGGGCAGATGTATTCGAAGAATCCGGGAAACATTAAAGAAGTAGTAATTGTATGTCCGCCACCCATTGAAAGGCCGGCAATAGCACGCGATTTTGGCCGTGCGTCAACCTGGTATGTTTTTTCAATGAAAGGAACAATGTCTTCCACAATACTTTTTGGATAAAGATTTCCCATCATGCCCATTCCTGCAGCATTAGGATCTCTTGGTTTTTCATCGATCACTAAAGTACGTGCGGCATACTGAGTTGGGTTTCCGTTTGGCATAACACAAATCATTGGTTTGGCCAATCCTTTTTCAATAAGGTTGTCCAGAATCTGACATGCACGTCCCATGGTGCTCCATGCATCTTCGTCGCCACCGGCACCGTGCAACAGGTAAAGCACAGGATATTTGTCTTTGCTGTCGGCATAACCGTAAGGTGTGTACACAAACAAACGGCGGGTCATTCCCAAAGTTGGCGATTCGTACCAAACCTGGTTCAGGTTACCTCGTTGGTTCGCTTCGAAGTAGTTTTCAGTCAACTCTCCCGGAACCAGTAACACGCTTAAATAGCGCGTACCATCACGTTGCATAAATATATTGTTGGGATCGTTCACACTCACTCCATCAACAATAAAACTGTATGTATAAAGTTCCGGTTCGGGCAGCGGCACTGTAACCGACCACAAACCGTTTTCTCCTTTTACCATATCAATATTTCCGGGCCTATCCATGGTTCCAAACGAAGTTTCCACTTTTTCGGTTGGTGCAAAACCACCTGTAAGTTTAACATCATCGGCATATGGAGCAGAATACCGGAAGGTAATTTCTTTATCTCCAATTTCGGGAGAGACGATACGTTCGCGGCCCATAAAGTTGCCTATTTCCTGGGCAAATGATCCTGCACAAAGAAACAGTGCAATTAATGAGATTATATATTTTTCCATCTTATTATAATTAATTGATTTAGAGGTCTATTTAAAAAGCAACGGAGCAAAAGTATTCAGGTAAACACGCCAGTTTGCCCACGTGTGGCCACCTTCGGTAACAAAGAATGTATGTTCCATGCCATTGCGGGTAAGCGCTTCATCAAGATTTACACTGCTTTGGTAAGCCAAGAAATCGTCTTTTCCGCAGCCAACCCAATATAATTTGTATCCGGCCGCTTTAATTTTCTGTAGTTGAGGATCAATTACATCTGGTTCGCCTCTCATTCCTGAACTTAATGGAAGAATATAATCGAATACTCCCGGATAATTAACGGTAACAGAAGTTGTATGTCCACCACCCATTGAAAGACCGGAAACCGCTCTGGCTTCAGGCTTGGCAATTACGCGGTAATGACTTTCTATGTATGGAATAATGTCTTTAACCAGACTATTTATATAACTATTTCTGGTTGCCTCGTTGCGGTAATCGAATGGTTTTTCCTCAAGCATTTGTGTTCTGGCAGCCTGCTGACCGGGGTTCCCGTTTGGCATTACACAAATCATTGGTTTTGCCAGCCCCTTTTCAATCAGGTTATCCAAAATCTGACGGGCACGTCCCATTGTACTCCAGGCATCTTCGTCGCCACCGCCACCATGTAGCAGGTATAACACCGGGTAATCTTCGCCACTGATTTCGTAGCCGTAAGGCGTATAAACAAACATGCGACGGTTGATTCCAAGTGTCGGCGAGTCATACCAAACTTTTGAAAGGGTTCCGTGCTGGTTGGCCTCAAAATAATTCTCAGTTAATTCACCCGGAACAAGTAACACACTAAGATAGCGTGTACCGTCGCGCTGCATAAAAACGTTAAGAGCATCATTTACGACCAAACCATCTACAATAAAATTATAGGTGTAAAGTTCCGGTGTTGGAGTTGGAACACTTACCGACCAAACACCATCAGCATTTTTCACCATATTAACAGATGAATTTCGGGCCTGCATCCACGAACCATAAAGCCTCACCAGTTTGGCTTCGGGAGCTGTAATTCTGAAAGTGACATTCTTTTCTCCAAATTCGGGAGAAACAATTGGAGCGCGGCGCATAAAATTTGCTAATTCCTGAGCATTGGCACCAAAAAGAATTGATGTACAAAACAGCACCAATAACAATCTTTTTTTCATTTTTTTAGTTTTTCAAGGTTTTTATAGCGGTCTAATTATTTCAAAAAAGCAGAATCCGGTAATCAATGAATTTCGGATAACTTGTTTAATTAATTCTAACCTATGGATTCATAATTTTCAACATAGTATAAACTGATCGTTTAATGAAAAAGCTTCGGAACAAATTCTGACAGGTAAATTCGCCAGTTACGCCAAATATGACCACCATCGGTTTCCATGTAAGTATATTTCATACCCATTCCATCGAGTTTTGTTCTGAATTCTTTATTCGCATCGTACAGAAAATCCGTTTTACCAATACCGATCCAATACAATTTTAAACCATTTTCCATTTGTTGTTTCAGGGTTTCATCAATATTGTTGTATACCTTTCCTGTTGCATCTTCGCGAGTCATAAGTGCTGCCGAGAACAAACCAACATAATCGAAAGTATTTGGATAGTACCTTGAAATGTGAAACGAATGAAAACCTCCCATAGACAATCCCGCTATCGCACGGCCGGCTTTATCTGCTTTTACACGATAATTGCTTTCCACAAAATTTACGATATCCATAAAACTGGCTTCAAAAGTTCCATCCATCGTATTGGGTATCATAAACTGAGGTTTCACAAAACCATCGCGGCCTTCGCCCGGTGCTGCATCCTGAATAACGTTTCCGTTTGGCATCACCACAATCATTGGTTTGGCTTTTCCCTGAACGATGAGGTTATCCAGAATCCGGGTTGCTTTTCCATGCGCAACCCAGGCTTCCTCATCGCCACCTGCACCATGAAGCAGATAAAGAACAGGATATTTTGCAGATGAGCTTTCGTAGCCGGGAGGTGTATAAATCACAGCACAGCGATCCATTTTTAAACTAGGAGAATCGTACCACTGACGAGTTACACTTCCGTGCGGCACATCTTGCACCATGTACAAATCGGCTTTACCGCCCTCCACAATAAAATAATTGGTGATTGATGCAATATCGCGGATTATGTATGGATTATTGGGGTCGGTAGTTGTAAACCCATCTATGATAAACGAATAATCGTACAGCTCCGATTCAAGCGGTTCTGAAGTAAACGACCAGATACCTTTTTCATCTTTTGTCATTTCTGCTTTTCCCGGCGCTTCCATTTCACCCATTGGAGATTGAACTTTTTCGGTTGGTAAAAAATCTCCGGTAACCAAAACCGATTCTGCATTGGGAGCATTTAAACGAAAAGTTACGGTATGATTGTCGTGAATCTCAGGAGAAATGATTTGCTGACTGCCAAATAATGCTTGCTGGGCGTAACTTGTTGCCTCCAGAATAAAGACAGATAGCACAATTAATAAAAATAATTTCTTCATAATTTTATAATAAATAGTTTTTATAATCATCAACCTCAGCCAGTACTTTCAATGTTTCGATTGCATTGTTGAAAGACTCTTAATGTAATCTCGTTATGGATATTTTACACAATAATTATAGACTCGCAAAAAGCCAATGCGTTTAATTGACACATTGTATAAAAATAAAGAAATTACTTTAATAAGTTCAAACAGGTTGAAATATTTATTCAATTGGGATATTTGGCATCATTCTATAGTTCAATAATGCGTGAATTAATCAGACTTAAATCAATGATATTCTAAAAAAATACAAGCGGAAATCAACCGGATTAATTCGGTTGATTTCCGCTTGTATAAAAAAGTGAGCAAGTTCTCAAAAAAGTCTTATCCCTTCAAAGAAATATTTAGGATACTAGTTGCCAACACAATAAACCTTTTTCTCGCCCTTAAAAACATAAGCATTTTTAGTAGGAACTACAGATGCCCAAAATTTATCTTTGAGTTTGTTTTCTCCAATAACTTCAAATTCCCTTCCGGTTTTCAGCACCTGAGTAACACCGCGCTCATTCATAACGAACAAGTTGTTGTTATTAATCCAGGGAGAAGCCCAACTTGAGCCAAAATTTTTAATCGATTCACTAAAAACAATATGACCCGATGTGGCATCAATACATGATATTCCACCATTCCTGCTGGCTAATACATAAATAAGTCCTTCGAACAATACCGGCGATGGGTTTGAAATTCCAGTCCCAGGAATCGACCACACCACCCAATCATTACTGCTTTCTCCTTCTGACAGACTAATATCGCCCGAAGCGCCTGCTTTTACGGCAAATAAATTTGTGGCAGCCTGTGGCCCGCCTGCATTGCCAAAATATATTCTATCGGAGTCGAAAACAGGAGATGGAATAGCGAAACTTCCACCTGCATTCAATTGCCAAAATAATTCTCCGGTTAAAGGATCGTAAGAACGCACAACCTTTCCCATAACGACCAATTCTGTTCGTTGATTGTTGTTCCATATTACAGGTGTGCCGTAATTGGTTTTTTCATCCCGGTTAACCTTCCACACTTCTTCACCATTCTCGGAATCAAGCGCTACGAGAAATGATTTCTCTTCATTATCAACTACTATAAAAAGGTGATCGTTAAACAGAACAGGAGATGAACCGGTTCCCCATCCATTCAAGGTTTTGTAGGCTCCTAAATCTTTTTCCCAAACCAGGTTTCCTTTCAGGTCGTAACAATAAACTCCTACCATTCCATAATATACATAAACATATTTTCCATCAGAAACCGGTGTCTCGCACGCATAGGTACTTCCTGCATGCTTATTAATTCTTGGATTTCCCTCAAAAGAAATCTTATTCCAGATTATATTTCCGGTTTCTGCATTTATACAGGTTAGTTGCCAGCGATAGACATCTTTCAGATAAGATTTATCTTCTTCCGGTTCGGATGCTGCCTGATTCTCGCCGGGTTCATTTACTTTGGGTTCAGGTCTTTCGGCCTTTTTCACCAATACAGAGGAGGAAATAAAAATTTTATCGCCCAAAACAATAGGAGAAGACCAACTTTCACCCTCCATTTCATAAGTCCATTTCACATTTAAACTATCTCCCCACTCTACCGGTAAATTTGTTGTTTTTATTACCATATTCGATTCGGGGCCAAATAATTGAGGCCATTCGTTTGTAGTGCAGGATGCAAGAATAAAAATGAAAAAAAACACTAAAATCAAGGCTCTGTACAAATTGAACATTTGCTTCATATCGATTTGGTTTACAGTTAATTAATATCGGCTGACAGAGTTTAAATATAAAGAAATTAAAACACTTCAGAAGAACAAAACAAAAATAATTTCGCTGAAACACATTAATATCCATATCCTGTTAAAAAGGAAGAGTAAAGAAATATAAGTGTGCAATTTCAGTTCTTTAAGGAGGCTTCAAAAAAACAATATTTTAAAACCACAAGATTAAAGAGTTGCCCATATACGGGCAAGAGAAAATCCGGGTGCTTTTATCTCTAAATCCAAGAAATAACCAAATGGTGTTTGAGCAGTTGTAAATTCCGCATTCTGAAGGCGCTTCTCTGCCAGGTCAAAAAGTTCTTTGGTAAATTCAACCGATGCTTTCGATTCCGAAAGGTGAGCAAAAGAATGAAGAATAACACTTTTACAATCATTTTTTCTGGCTGTCCATTTTAAATGATTCACCAGTTTCTTTTCCCTGCTTTTAATATCTTTTTCCTCATCGCTTTCTTCAACCTGAATAAAAGCAAGAATGGAATCGTTAAAGCTTGCACCTTCTGTTATTTCATCTGCACTTTCGAGATTCTTTTGAGCAGGTTTGTACCCAAACTCATTTACATACATTACCAACACCTTCATAAACAAATACTTTATTCTGGTAAAGATAATTATTTAATGGTGTTGTGTAAACAAGATTTATTTAGTCCTCTTCAGCTGCCAGCAGTTCTTCACTTAAGCGTGTTGTAAATGCACATAACTTTTCAATCTGATCATCGCTAAGTTTTGCTTTTGGATGCATAAATTGGTACGACTTAAGCGGCATTTTTTTCCGCTCAACTTCCCGACAAATTTGTTCGAGCATTACAATCTTATCCAATGTCGATGTATTTCCCCATTCCGAAAAGTTCAACTCTTTCTTCCCTTCCTCGATATGACTGTTTACCATCCATGAAACAGGAGCAATTTTATTGTACCAAACATAACGTGTTTGATTTGAATGACAGTCGAGACAGGCATTTGTGAGCAGATTTTCAACATCCGGAGGCACCTGTTGCCTTTGCAGAAAATGGTTTGAAGAATCGTCTGAACTATTTTTCTCCGGCTGAAAAAACTGAATTACTACGAATACAATCAACAAAACAATAAGGAAAACTCGTATTACTTTTCGCATATTACTGACCTTTTACCAAAGCTTCAGCTTCTTTTTTCGACCAATTAATCAGAAGTTCTTTCTCTTCATCCGTCAATTTTTTATCGGGATACTTTTCCAGAAATCTCTTCGGAGGCATTTCTCCTTTTTCAATGGTTTCACCAATTTCCTTATAAGTGCTGATCAATCTGATTCTTGAAAGATGATCCATCTTTTTAAAATCCAGCTCTTCTTTGGCATCATCATTTTTTGACGCTGTATTATGACATCCAAAACAAGACTTATCGACCGCAACCTTCACATCATCGGGCATGGTAAACTTTTCAGGCTGGTAATTGGCATTAACAGCAACTAAAGAAATCATAAAAACAAAAATTACAAAAACTGAAATCAAACTTTTCTTTTTCATAGCTTCTTTATTTAGGTTAAATATTCACATATAATATAAAACTTAAAAACGGATAAATTGTTGAAAAACGCACCTATAAGTGTTTACCTGAACAAAATTTATTTAAATTACCATCGTTTTATAAAAATCCTACGTAATCTATTGAAAATGCGTTTCAAATATTATTTCATCTTTTTCCTGATATTGGTTGTCAACTTTTCTTATGGACAGTTATCCAGCGGAGGATTTCCCCTACAGGTAGTTTCACTAAAAAGTTCAAAAATAAACGCAGTTAAACTTCCTGAATTAAAGCAAAGCGTAATTGATTCGCTAAAACGTAATAATAGTTCAACAGATTCGCATCTAAAACCTTTTACATTCGCCCACGCTTTCAAGGTAAATTATAATGCTTCGAATTCAGGACAGTGGTACTCAACAAATGCAGGATACAATGTTTGGAAGCTAACGATACAATCGGATGATGCCAAATCGTTGAACCTAATTTTTTCCGATTTTGAATTGCCCCAAAAAGCACGTTTATTTGTTTACAATGAAGATGAAAATTATTACCTGGGGGCATTCACTGAGCAAAATAATAAAGCATCGCGAAAATTTGCAGTTTCTCCGGTAGCTGGCGATAAAATCACAATACAATACGAAGTTCCTGAAGATGCAGGCACCCCTGTTGATTTTACAATTGAGCGGGTAAACCACGATTTTACCGGGATATTAAAATATGTAAGAAGACCCTACTACGGAGAAGCAGCAGGAGAATGTAATATAGATATAAATTGCGATATAGGAGAACCCTGGCATCAACTGAAAGATGCTGTGTGCCGTTTAATTGTTGATGGAACAGAAATTTGTTCAGGAACATTAATAAATAATACGGCTGAAGATCAAACTCCGTATATAATTTCTGCAGCACATTGCTACGATGAGTGGGACCTTGCCGAAACAACTATTTACACTTTTAATTACGAAAGTCCGTATTGTGCCCCTCTTGACGGAGATCCGATTAAAACACTTTCGGGCGCTGTAATGAAAGCTCATTTCGACAGCCTCGATTTTGCTTTGGCAGTTATGGACGACATTCCTCCTCCAAGTTACCGTCCGTATTTTGCAGGATGGAATCGTAGTGGTGAAATTTCTGATTCTTCGCTTAGTATCCATCATCCCTATGGCGACATAAAGAAAATTGCCATAGAAAACGATCCATTAAGTATCTCCAACTTTACTAGAAAAAACCCAAGAGCAGAATATATAAAACAAGCTTTTTGGGAGGTATCCAGGTGGGATGCAGGAGTAACTGAGATCGGTTCATCAGGGGGAGCACTGTTTAATACCAAGGAACAACTTATTGGAACACTAACCGGGGGATCCGCCTTATGCGGGAATCCGATTAACGACTATTTTTCCAGGTTCGACCTGCAGTGGGATTATAAATCAGATTCAACCAAACAATTAAAATGCTGGCTCGACCCAATAAATGCAGGCAATGTGACGTTAGACGGAAGACAATTTAACGCTGATGAAGATTTATGTGATGCTTTTACCAACCTGAATGATAATGACGAACACGCCAATGTAAGATTAACTGTTTCGGGCGAATTCAGTGGTTACTGGGGAGGAACAAACAATGTTGGTATCACAGAATTTGTTGAACGCTTTTCTATTCCCGGGAATGAAACGTTAGACGGTATATCATTTGGAGTTGGAAAACTCCATGCCAGCAACCAGGGGCCCGACAGTAAAATAACAGTGAAAGTATACAACGGCAATGCATATCCTGAAACATTAATTTACTATAAAACTGTCAATATCAACTTCTTTGCAGAAGATGCCATGAATTATGTATTCTTTAATGAAACTGTGGAACCGGCTGACACCTTTTTTGTGGGCTTTGAATTAAGTGACATGCAAGACCAAGATACTGTTGTTATCTATCAATCACTGCGCACAGGTAATAATCCCGAGAACCACTTCTATTTTTACCAGAATAACCAGTGGCAGAATTTCAAAGAATCTAACCAGGATGACTATGGAATGGTTAATGTAATGGAATTAATTGCCTGTGATTATGATGAAATTACAGATACTCCAAATGTTGAACTACCTGCTGCAAATGTATGGCTCTACCCTAATCCGGCGCAATCGGAAATAAACGTTGAATCGGATGACAAAATAATGTCTGAAACAGTGACCGTATACAATATGATTGGTCAAGAGATAGATGTGGAGGTTACAAGCATTGATCCTTATCGAATAAAAGTTGACCTTTCAGGCAGCACTCCTGGAGTTTATTTTGTCAGATTTAATTATAAGGATTCCTACGTAACCAGAAAGATTTCTTTTGTCCCCAACTACTGATGAGGCAGGGCACGAAACGGCATAGAAGAATGATGGAGATTAATTTTTAATTTCCCGTTTTTGGTACGAATATAACCAATGGTATATTCCACTTTTTTAACCTTGTCGTTTCTGTCGGTAAAAAAATAATTCCCCATTGATATGGCATAGGTACTCTCAAGAATAAATCCTAGATTTTCGAAACGTACTTTTACCCATGGTTGAAGTGCAAATCCGGTATCTTCCGGGAAATCCTCATCGCCACTTATGAAATAAGAAATAGCTCCTTTAAAGGTGGTTCGAAATTGTTTATGGGCAGCCCTTGTTGGTTTAAATAATACGGAACCTTCATCGTACGCATAAAACCTTTCAACAAAACTATAGGTAAACTCTTTAAAACTCTTTCCTGAAAGAAAAAGCTGGCCAATTTCAACCACATTCTGCCCCCATTCCTGCTGAAAATTTACAACTTCTTCTTTGGTAATTCTGGATAACATAACACTAATTTTTTCAAGTTCAAATTAACAAAAAATACCGAAAGAGCTCTGAAAATAAACATGTTATAAAAACTACCACAACTACTAATTTAATTTGTCTTTCAGCAACGAATTTAATTGTTCCACCGTCATCTTTTTTGCAATTATTTTTTTATCCCGGTCGAGAACATAAACTCCGGGAGTTTTTCGGGCGTCGTATAAAATTTTAAACCTCGAAAGATGATCTTTATCCCACACATTTATCCAATCGAACATATTGTGCTTAATCAGAAATTCAGACCACTCATCTTTATCATCCATTGAGTAAATGGCATATACCTGCAGCCCCTTATTTTTGTATTCCTGGTAAACATCTTTATAAAACTCAGGAACAAACACTTTACAATGCGAACAGTTGGGCTCATATATAAGAACAATGGTAATCTCCGATTCAATCTGGTGCAAGTTCATATATTCTTCATCATAACTCTCCAGGGTTAAATCAGGAGCAACTTCACCTATCAAATTATCCTTCATAAAGAGCACGTTTTCTCTAATTTCTTCCAGCGACTCCTCTGTAGCCCAGAATGCCTCTCCAGTAAAATAAAAGTCACGTGCAATATCAACAAACAAGGCATCCATCCCCATAACATTACTGTTTATACTGCTGTTTAGAAAAAAAGAGGTAGCAAACTGAAAGATGCGTTTACTGGATTTTACATCTTCTAAAAACTGGTATACGTATGGTTTCACTGAATCATATTCAGGATACAACACCTTATTAAACCAAGTTTCAAGTTTCGATTTATAAAAAGGAGTGTACAATAATCGTTCATCAGTATAATCGAAATAATCCCAATAGTGTTTCAACTGGTAATCGAATCGTTTTAAAAGAAGTAATGAATCGTTTTCCTGAACCTCCTTCGGTAAAAGAGAAATATCCAACTGATTGACTTTATTTGCCAGCAAAAACTTCGAAAGAAAAGATCCGGGATACTTTTCCACGATTTTATCCCAATATGCGTTCATCTCCTCGGTCAGTGAACTTATCTTATTCTTTATTTCTTCCTTCTTGCTTTCTTCTGCATCCTTGTATTGTTGATTGAGTTCGCTCCCTTTCTTTTTCAGGTCTTCCAAAAAAATAAGGTATTTCACAAATTCTTCCGTCTCTTTTGCCCCTTTTACTTCAGCATCCTTCGATTGAAAAGTAGCATTCTTTATTGAAAATTGCTGATCAGCCCCCAACAGAAAATCAAAATGATGATCCTTATCCAGGAAAACCTTGTATAAACCTTGTGGGAGTAAAGAATCTCCCTGTAAAGTTCCTGCTCCATTCGAATCAAGCATTGTTTTATCGGAAGCATAAATTTTACCCAAAAAATGATAGGTTAGCTTAACCTCTTTATCTGATTGTTCGTCCAACTGAATGTCAATCTTATAACCTTGTCCAAAAGCATTAGTGCAAATAAAAAGAAATACAAAAAGCGCGTATTTAGTCATATCTATAAAATTGGACCTTAAAAATAAAATAATTCGATTAAAACAAAGTTTAATATAATATTGTTGCAAATCTTTTAATTTTAAATCCTGATTTTAATTTTCTTTTATGCTTTCCGTAAATATTCCAGTTTATAATATTGAAGTGGGATCGCTAGTAAAACAAATCAGCGAGCAAGCATTACTTCTTGGAATTGATTATGAAATCAGGGTTTACGACGATGGATCAACTGAAGATATTAAATCTGCCAATAAAGAGATTAAATCCATCGCGAATGTTATCTATAAAGAATTAGCTAAAAACGTTGGCAGATCGGCTATTCGAAACAAAATGGGACTTGATTCCGCAAAAAAATATTTGCTGTTTATTGATGCCGATTCCAAAATTATTAAAGAAGATTACCTACATTATTTTCTTACAAATACAAAAGACAACAGGATTTTATGTGGAGGCACCTCATACTCAACCAATAAGCCACAGGATAAAAAGCAACTCCTTAGGTGGACGTATGGCACAAAAAGGGAAGCCATTACGTCAAATGAAAGAAACGCCAAAAAGGGTTTTATTATAACTTCCAATAATTTCCTGATTGAGAGAACTGTATTTGAGAAGATTCATTTTAGAGAATCACTAAAAACCTACGGGCACGAAGACACCTTGCTCGGATATGATCTGTTTATGAATGGAATTGAAATACTGCATATTCAAAATCCTGTTGAACACACAGGATTGGAAGATGCTGAAACCTTTATAGAAAAAACAGAAATAGCATTAAAAAACCTGAAAAAAATTCATAAAGAACTGATTCATGACAGAGAAAATTTTAGGTCACAGATAAATTTTCTTCACAAATATTACCGAATCAACAAAATTATCCCACCTTTTATTTTGCGTGTGGCTTACCGCATTTTTGGAAATACAATAAAAAAGAACCTCACCGGAACTAATCCATGTTTGTCGTGGTTCGACTTTTACAAGCTTACTTATTTTGCAACTATTTAATAATTCGTCTGTTGCCAGTTTTACACAATAAAAAAGCCTGTCTATCGACAGGCTCCAGTGAATGTGTATGTTTAATCGAACTAATTTACTTAATTCATAATTTGAATGAATATCTTAGCTTTCGCAGAACTGCCTTAGCATCTTGTTCATAATGTGCTTTTCTTTCTATAACAGCAAGCAATTCCTGTTTAGCTTCAAGTCTCATATCTAACTTCAGGTAACACAAAGCTTTATACCACTCTGCCTCTTCAACAAACAGGTTATTACCATGATCTATTACCCGCGTATATTCCTGAATAGCTTTTTCATAATTATTCATATTCTGGAAACTGAGTCCCTTATAAAACTGTGCGACGAATAATTGATCTTCAGGCACACCTGCTTTGGTAAGAACATCAACAACCTTTTGGTACTCGGCTGCCTGGTAATATGTTTGTGCCGAATGAATGATATCTGTTGAGCTGGATACCGAACGTTCGGAAGACCAACCGGGTGTTTCGAAATACTTATTATAGGTATTATCAGACGATTGCAGACCTGTATTTAAGGCTCCGGCTAATCCGACCAATACTATTATCATTGCTACACTGCTTCTCCAGAAACGTCTAGTCCCAATATCGAATTTAGGCATAACAATCGATTTGACTTCTTTCTTTTCTGCATCTTCTTTTGCAGCTCTTAGACTAGCTCTTAATCCCTGAATGTCCTGTTCTCCAATAGCCTCATTAATTTGTTGCCTTAAAGCAACCTCTGTCATCAGGTCAGTATTTTCCTCTAATTCTGCATTAAATTCTTCCAGGAGATCTTCCTCAAGTATTCCGTCAATAAAGTCTTCAATGCTTTGTTCACTTACATTCCAGGAAGTTTCGGACTCCATTATATTTCGCAACTCGTTTCTTAGACCCATAATGTCGTTTTCACCAACAGCTGATTCAACATCACGATGCAAGTCAACTTCAGCTTGCAAGCCTAAGTTTTGATCTAATTCAACCTCAAACTCAGCCAAAATATCATCGTCTAACTGTCCGTTAATATAATCGTCTATTTCTTCTACCGAATATTGTGGTTCTAACGATTTTGCCACATGTTGAAGGGTTTCACGCAGATTCAGAATATCCGTTTCAAGAATAGCTTCTTCCAAACCATCTAAATCTTCCATGTCGAAACCATTAAGGTCTTCGTCATAACCATTTATCCCTGCATCAACATCCTGCTCCTTGTAGAAGTGATGGATATTTTCATTCGAAGTAATTTCGTGCTGGTAAACGTGAACTTTGGGTAACGATTCGAAACTGTTGATTAACTCTTCCGGGGTTAACTCGTCGGTTATTTCCTGAATATCACTTAATTCGTCGAATAACTCAAAAGATCCATTGATTGAAGTATCGGGTTTGTTCTCTTAATCAATTTCGTCCAGTTTTCCTCGAAGGCTTAAAACATCCAGTTCCATTATTGCATTCTGAATGTTTTTGTGTAATTCAACTTCTTCTCTTAACTCCTGGTCGATTTCTAGGGCTTGTTCAAATTCAAGTTTTTCTTGAGCGTCCAATAAATCTAAACAATAGTCTTCAATGCGTCCAAATAATTCTGTCTTAGGTGTCATCTTCAAGTATCTTTTTAAATTCTGTATCTTGCTTTATGCGCTTTATAAGCAGTTCTTTACATTTATACTTTCTTGTTTTTGCATACTTTTCTGTTTTAAAGCCCATTATTCTAGCAATTTCTTTAAGCGGGACTTTTTCAAAGAAGAGTTGCAACAACTTCTGACAATCAGTACTTAAGGTTTTAAAATGCTTTTGATACAAACCGTATTTCTCATTTTTTTCAACCAGGTCAACTAAGTTATCATCATAAATATCTTCCTGGAACGGTAATGAATCGTTAAGCTTTTCTCTTTCAATCCGCTTTTTCTCAAGTTGTTTTAACCATAAGAATCGGCATACTGAAAATAAGTAACCTTGAAAAGAACTCTTTTCGAAAATTAAATCGTTTTCTTTTAATTTTCGATAAATTACAATTATAGCTTCCTGAAATATGTCACTGGCATCATCTTCACTTCCTTGGTTTTTCTTAATGAAATAATTTACTTTATAGTAGTACTGTTTATAAATGTACTGTAAAATTAAATTATCATGCCTTAAGATTCCTTTCAGGATTTGCGCATCCGTATAATTTATCATCTTCTACTATATTATTCGATTATCGGGGAAAAGGTAACCCTCTTTTTTAAAAATTCTATTCACAACTTAAGTTGTAAGCCCTTAATAAACTAGCAACTGCTCTAATTAACAACGTCTTACAATAATTGTTAAAGATAGAAATTAAATTATGAAAGAAAGAAAAGAATTGTGATTTTATTTGGAGACTCATATAAAAACAAAAAGGACAGGTTCAACAACCTATCCTTTTCTCATTAAACTAACTAACCTAACTAAACCTAAACTTATGAAAATAAACGTGCAACAAAGATAAGATGAACTTGCATACGCAACAAAAAAAAGTTGTTAAATGGTGTTAAACGTTATTACAATTAACATTTTATTTACTGAGCAACAAAAGTATATTGTATGGTTCCTTTTTGTATTGACGGGGCAGAACTATCTGAATTAAAAACAGTTCGGGATGCGGCTTCCTGCGCATATGAAAAAATTTGCTTATCGCGAATTGAGTTATTTTTTCTAGCCAAGGCTTCAACTACTGTTCCTTGTCTGTTAACTGAAATGTCAACAATCACTGTTCCTCCTCCTTGAGACAAATAAACCGGAACCGGTAAACTGATATGATAACGACCTTCCAGGTAGTAAATAATATTGCTTTCTCCTGTATAGATTACATTTTTTATGGAATCAGGATCCATCCCCTCTGTAGTTTCAACAGGCATTTTAATTTCGCTTAAATCAACAATCTCTTTCGACAACTGATTACTGACATCAGATCTCAATTTTTGAGCGGCTTCGAGCTCTTTTAAATATTCATTGTCAAAAAATTCATCTGCTGATTTTGTTGTATTTTCTCGTGCTGAACGGTTCGATGCCAGATTGGTTCTTGTATTCCTGTTTTCTAATGGAGATTGTTCATGCTGTTCTTCTTCTTTTTGCTCCTCAACAATTTCGGGTTCAGGCAAAATATCAGGAAATTCAATAACTATTGCTTCTTCCCTGATGGTCTGCTTTTTATCAATACCGGCTAAAAGAAATAATGAAAACAGGAGGATATGGAAAATGAGTGTTCCCATAATCCCGTATACATTTTTTTTATATATCTGCCCAAGTGATTGCACGGAGCAAAAATAGAAAATTAACCGCGATATGAGGTTGAGTCCTCAATAGTTTTGCGAATATATTACCAGACAAAAAAACAATTTAACAAAAAAAGGCGCCAGTTAGAAAACCGGCACCTCTAAATATTTTTAAAATAATGCTTCTTATTTTGTTGCTTCAACAATGGCTCTGAAGTAACCAATGGATTCGGCAATTCCCATAAAAGGATTATCCATATTTCTTTCGTGTTCGAGACTTATTACACCAGTATAATTTACTTCGCGCATCATTTTAACCAATGCAGGGAAATCGATTATACCACGGCCAACTTCCACAGAATAACCAAGTTTAGTTGGACCTGTTACATCTTTTAAATGCATATCAAAAACACGCGTATGGTATTTCTTTAAATCAGCAACCGGGTCCTTTCCATTTCTTGTATCATGACCAATGTCGAGACACATTCCAATTCTTGGGTCCAGGTCTTTTGTATGTTCCCAAACATCGTCGGCATCGGGATAAATCTTAATATCAGGTCCGTGAAGATGGATCGCATAATTAAATCCATACTCTTTTACTTTTTGATCTACATAAGGTAGTAATTCGTAGTTAGGTACACCAACGATGGTCTTCACTCCCACTCTTTTGGCATAATCAAAATACTTGTCAACATCCTCTTTCGTTTTCATATACAGAGGCCCCACTGCGTAACCTTTTACACCATAATCTGCACATTTTTTATGAAAAGCAGCAATTTCTTCAGCCGAACTTTCAACCGGCAAATGAAAATCTTTAATACACAGATTATGCACGTCGCAACGTTGCATTGTTTCCAGAGTGGTTTGCAAATCGAATTTCACGAAAGTATAACCGGCCACTCCAAGTTTAAACGACTCATTGGTTTCGGGAGGTGGTTGAGTTCCCGGGCGTTCAGTATCCTGTGCACTAACCCAGGTGATAGAAATAATGGCGAATATCAGCCCTAAAAATGTTTTCTTCATATCTTAAATTTTAGTCCATTTTAATTAGACCAAATGTAAGAATTTATACCAGAACTACAGAAGAAGAAACATTTTTGTCAGGCTTTTAACCAAAATCAAAGGGTAAGCATAAATATGACTCAACATTTTGAAATAAGTTAAACTAACCCTAAATGAATTCAAAAATTATTCAATTTATAACAACTTAAATAGTCTGCCAGCGTGTTGTTACAACATAGTTTACAGTATATTCTTCGTTGTGCTTTTCTTCCTCATCCAGAGCTCTGTTATTAGCCCTGTTTTTCATTTCCTCACAAGCATGACTTATGTCATTTTTTTCGCTTTTAAAGAAAAAATTCTTTATTCTTTCTCCTGCGCAATTCATAAATGTTTTAACTTGTTTCATCACTACCTAATTTAATAATTAACTTTCTGAATCGTTCAAGCGTCTGAGAAGCACTGCTGCGAATGCGCTCATCGACGTATTTTGAACTATAATATCCTCGGGTAAATCAAGGTTTGTTAAAGTAAAATTCCAAATGGCTTTAATCCCACAATTTACCAGATCTTCTGCCACCTCCTGTGCAACCTCATTGGGAGTAGTAAGAATTGCAATTTTAACCTCCAGCCGATTCGACAGATGAAATAATTTATTGTATTCCAATACATGTATTCCACCAATGTGCTGTCCTATTTTATTGGCATTAACATCGAAAGCTGCAATAATTTTAATACCTAAAGTCTGATGCTCCTGGTAAGACATAAGCGCAGAGCCAAGGTTACCTGCTCCAACAATAAATGCCTCATTTACACGGTTAAATCCCAAAAACTCTTCAAGGGCATGACATAACTCGTATGTATTGTATCCAACCCGCGGTTTTCCTTTTATACCTGTAACAGCCAAATCTTTTACAACCTGGGTCGGATCACATTTCAAATCTTTTCCAATAGTGGGAGCTGAAATGTTTAAGATTCCTTCTTCACGGATTTTTTCAAGATAAAACAGATATCCGGGCAGCCTCCTTAATGTTGGTTCCGACACCTTTTTCTTAAATCTATTTTTTACAGTTATTTCCATTTTTACAAGAAATCTTCTTTTAAACTCACTTTAAAAATAAATAAAAATAACAATTAGAGAATTTTTTCTTTATTGAAAATTTACTTTTGTTAACAGAAATTTAAACATAGAAAGAGTGAAACCAATATTTGCAAAGTGCACTTTGCAGTTTGAAAAACGAGATGTAATTTCCGATATGCATAGAAATAAAATTAATGATTTGTATTCTTTACATACAAATTCAGATATTACTTTAATATGACAGAATATTCAAAGAAAATAAACCATTAATCAAATATGAAAATTTCTTTTAAGGGAAATCCTACCCTCTAAAAAAACATGTTCTTGTCATGATCAGGGAAAAATATACCTGAATCAATCCGAATCCTGTCAAGGACCGACATGAGATCCTTACTTAATTTCCATGTCATTTTTGGACTTTCAATTAATCCGGCATCCAGACATTCCATTACATGTTGTGCTTCGTATTGGTAGCCCGCTCCCTCTTTATGTACATTATCTATTTTCACAGGCTCCTCTCCTTGCTTCCAAACGGTAATATCAGTAGGGGTAAACCAGCGTGGATTTAAAACCAAATAACCGTTTTCGCAACAATATTCAGTTTGGATTGGAGAATGCATCGCAAAACTGGAGGTTAGACTAGCCATTGTTCCATCCTCATATTTGAAAATTACATTTAAACTTTCTTCAGAACCAGTAGGGCTAAAATCGGCCTGCGATTTAATTAAACGGGGTACTCCTAGTGCAGTTAAAGCTGCAAAAACGGGGTAAATACCGATATCCAACAATGATCCACCGCCCAGTTTTGTATTATACAAACGTTTATCTTCAATAAAAGGAGCATTAAAAGCAAAATCGGAACGCACCATTTTTAGTTTCCCCAGCTCTCCCGATTGAACAATTTCAAGCGCCTTGTTGAAACTGGGCTGGAACATTGTCCAGAACGCTTCCATTAAAAAAGTATTGTTTTCCTGTGCACAAGCTACCATTTCGTTTACTTCGTTGAGGTTCATTGCAAATGCTTTCTCGCATAAAACAGCCTTCTTATGATTTAAACAAAGTAAAGTATGCTCGAAATGATGAGAATGTGGCGTGGCAATATAAACTACATCTACATTCGGGTCGTTTACCATTTCAATGTAACTTCCATAGGCTTTTTGAAATCCCCATTTTTCGGCAAACTCGTTGGCTCTGGACAAGTCACGCGAAGCCGTTGCATACAAATTTGCATTAGGCAGTAATTTCAAATCGCCTGCAAATTTATGCGCTATTCTACCACATCCGAGGATTGCCCAGTTATAACCTTTTTCCATATTATTTATGTTAATCTATCAATACAACCGTTTTGTTTACAAAGATTTCAGAATTATTTTGAATAAAAAATAAAAACCACCAATTTTACAGTTTACTTAAATCGACATATAAAATCTAAAACATGAACCGAAGAAATTTTATTGGTAAGACTGCGGCCGGAGCTGCTGCTGTTACCGTTATTCCGCGACACGTATTAGGTGGCAACGGCTTTGTTGCAGCCAACGACAAAATCAACATTGGATACATTGGACATGGTAAACAAATTTACACTTTGCTCGAAAACATCAACAAGTGCAAGGAAACAGTTGCCATTGCTGGTTCTGATGTTTTTGAACGGAAGATGAAAAAATTCCTGGAAACAGCTAAAAAAAGCAATGAAACAAACGGCAAAAGTGCAGAATTAAAAGGATATCATTATTACCGCGAGCTACTGGAACGTAAAGACATTGATGCTGTTGTGATTGCTACTCCCGACCATTGGCACGCACAAATGGTGGTTGACGCTGCCAAAGCAGGAAAAGATATTTATTGCGAAAAACCTCTTGCATTAACCATTTCTGAAGGTCGGGCCATGGTTAATGCCACCCGAAAATACGACCGGGTTTTCCAAACCGGAAATATGCAACGTTCGTGGCGCGATTTCCGCCATGCTGTAGAGCTTGTACGTAATGGATATATTGGTGACATTAAAGAAATTAACGTTAGTATTGGTGAGCCCGTTAAACAGTGCAGCCTGCCAGTACAGGAAACTCCGGAAGGTTTGGACTGGAATGAATGGATTGGACCTTCATTATACAGAGGATACCACGAAGATTTGTGCCCCGTTGATGCTCATGATTCACCTTGGGCCTGGTGGCGCGGATATCGCGATTTTGGAGGTGGATTGGTAACCGACTGGGGAGCACACATGTTTGATATCGTTCAGTGGGGAATGAATATGGATGGTTCGGCACCGGTTAATTTCCTACCTCCTGAAAAACCGGGACAGAGCCATGGTTTAACAATGGTATATGAAAACGGAACCAGGGTCAATCATAAACTCTGGGGAGGAAAAGGCGATGATAACGCCGTTCAGTTTATTGGTACTGAAGGAAAAATCGAAGTTAGTCGTAGTTTCCTGCGTACATTCCCTGATAAAAACCTTGCTAAAGCTGATTTAAAACCAGGCGATGAACGTGTCTATTTCAGTGATAATCATTACCAGGATTGGGTAGATGCCATGAAAAACCGCACCCGCCCTATTTCTGATGTTGAAATTGGACATAGTACTTCGGCACTTTGTAATGTTGTTAACATTGCTTACGAACTGCAACGGCCATTACTATGGGATGCAGAGAAAGAACAATTTACAGGCGATGCCTGGGCAAATATGATGCTAGACCGTCCGTACCGTGGAAAATGGAATTATAAAAATTTCTAAACAAAAGTATTAAATATAAAGAGCCGGATTAGATGAATCCGGCTCTCTGTTTTTTAAATATCAAATACTTTAAGTTTCTCATTTTAGACTACAATAGGAGCAGAATCGAAATACTTTTGAAACAAGGCAAATCGTTGCGATTTACTTTGACTCCTTTTCTGACGAACAAATGCAAAGTGCAGAGGAGAATATTTTTCCAGCTCTTCCAAATAGTTTTTTTCGTACCAGGTATGATTTAATCCCGCTGACTCGATTATCATGGTTTCGATACTTCGGTTCATCAAATCAAGAAATTCATTGTTTTGAGCCCCTGTATAACAACGCATTTCTTCGAGTGCTGCACGGCCAAAATGGATACTTCGATTTACAAAACTACCCAAATCCTGTTCGGGCAAACACGAAAACATGGTTTTCGTAAATGCCATTGAATCCTCTTTTACATCCTGAATATCGTCGAGCAACTGTAAATAAACGCCATATCCAAACAGCGCCTGTTCCTGTTCGCGGGTCAGTTTCCCTGCTACCAGGTAACCATCAGCTAAAACCGAAGCACCACCTTTTTCAAAACAAATGGTTCGTATCTCCTTATCACCAATTCCATTATTTCCATTCATCTTCAGGCTGTCAGTTTGCCCTTTCTGGATGGCATACAAACTTTCGTAGACCTCCGGAAACATATCGCGCTGAAATTCATCCTCAAACATTCCAACCAGTTTGAATAATTGTTCTTCGGTAAAATTCTGAGGAGACACTTGTTTTCCGTGTAAACGCTGATTAAATCGTTTCGAGAAAAGCTGTTTTTCTTCTTCTGTTACATCAGGATCATCAAGAAAATTATCGCTGTACGGATAAATCATCGAATAGGCAAATACCGAAGGTGTAATTTTAACCGGAACGTCGGCCATTAACTGTATCCCGTTCATGATCCAAACATTTCTCATTCCCTGGTAAATATCCTCAGGTTTTAACTCAGGGCCAAACTTGCGAGCCTTGTAAAAAAAGTCTTTAGAAACGTCCTTAAAGTCATCAGAAAGAATTAATGTAAGATGTTCTTTATCGAAATCGAATACCGTTTCAAGAAACGACTTAAACATTGGGAAAAATGATTGCCCCGGATCCTTCCTAATTTTTTTTATGTTCTGACGATTCTGAAGGTCCTTCAATTTTATCTGAAATCTTTCGTAATTATTTTCTCTATCCTTCTTATCTTCCTCAGAATAGGACTTTGGGAAGTCAGGGAAAGTGGAGGGACTTTTGTACCAAATTTCAATAAAATGGTCGATGTATTCCTGAACAGGCAGCATATTTTTTGTTTTTTTACGAAAATAGAAGAAAAACGAAAAACACCTGTTATTTATTAGACAACCGGCAGAATTTGGCAGGCCAATAAAAGAATCGTGCGGATTAGACTGTTTCTTTCAAAACACATTAAACAAAAAGACTTCCCAATAACCATTCAGTCACTGGGAAGTCTTTTTTATTAATTTTATTTTAAAGTCTAATTATGCAATGTTTGTGTAAACAGCCTGAACATCCTCGTCTTCTTCCATTTTATCGAGCATTTTTTCAATGTCTTCCAATTGTTCTTCGGTAAATTCAACCGGAGTTGTTGGAATTCGTCTTAATTCTGCTTTCGTTACATTTATGTTCAATTTTTCGAACTCATGTGCCAAATCGCTAAAACTGGTATAATCGCCATACGCATAATACAATCCTTCGTTTTCTTCGATTTCATCCAGCCCTGCATCGATTAGTTCAAGCTCAATGTCGTCCATTTCCATACCTTCAGGCATTTCGAACTCGAACACTGCTTTACGCGAGAACATAAATTCCAGCGAACCGTTTGGAACCTGTCCGCCACCAGCTTTATTAAAATAGCTTTTTACGTTTGCAACTGTGCGGGTTGTATTATCTGTTGCTGCTTCAACAAAAACCAATACACCATGAGGCCCTTTGCCTTCGTATGTTGTTTCGATAAAATCGGCTGCATCCTTACCCGATGCCCTTTTAATTGCAGCATCAATGTTTGCTTTAGGCATATTCTGCGCCTTAGCATTCATAATGGCAGTACGCAAGGCAGGGTTCAAATCAGGATCTTGTCCGCCTTCTTTGGCGGCAATAGTTACTTTTTTTGCGAGTTTCGGAAATATCCTCGACATCTTATCCCAGCGTTTCTCCTTCGCTGCCCTGCGATATTCAAATGCTCTTCCCATGAATTAATGTCTTTTGAAATTTGTTGCGAAAATAAAAACAGTATACAAGATTACCAAAAGGCAGGGTTTATTTCTTGCAAAGTTTCTTATTTGTTTTGCAAAACGAAAAGAGAATTGTACCCTTTTTTACTAAAAAGTCACAACTCCTCTATCTTGCTTATCTTTTTAGGCTTACAAACTTTTTCATCGTTTTTAACCTTTGCCCCGCATTTTTTGCATTCGTAGCGGGGTTCTTTTTTATCCTGAAAATCTTTCTTTTTACATGCTTTTTTACTCATCGCCAACTTTCTGCTTCACGATGAACTAGAACAACGTTTACAGGATAATTGTTTTGCAAAAACTCTGCTATTTTTTCAGCCGAATAAACTGAGCGGTGCTGGCCTCCGGTACAACCAAAGGCTACAGAAAGATGTGTGAATCCGCGATCGAGATAAACCTTTACCGATTGCTCAACCAGAGTTTTAGCTGAATTGATAAAAATACCAATCTCTGATTTTTGTTCCAGAAATTCCTGAACAGCCAAATCTTTCCCACTCAGACTCTTATACTCCTCGTACCGCCCGGGATTATTTATGGCCCTACAATCGAAAACGTGACCTCCCCCATTTCCGGAAGGATCTTCAGGGATACCTTTTTTGAAAGAAAAACTTGTGATCCTAACTGTCAAATTAGATTTTTCTCTTCCTATTTCTTTTAATACATCCGATTGTGTTAACTGCTTAAGCACGTTCACCAGTTCAGTTAATTTTATGGGCAGGTTTAAATTGGCTAAAAGCAATTCCAGGTTTTTTAAAGCATAAGGAATACTTTTCAGAAAATGTTCCTTTTTTTCGTAAAACCCTCTAAAACCGTATGCTCCCATGGCCTGCATTATCCGGATTAATACAAATCCTTTATAAAAAGCAGCAAATCTTTCCTCATCAACTTTCATGTATTTTTTCAATTCGCTGATGTAGAATTCATAAAGCTGCTGCCTGATAGTTTCAGGAATATCTGCTTTCCCATCGTATAACAATGAAGCCAAATCATATTGAAGGGCCCCGAGCCTGCCTCCCTGGTAATCGATAAAATAAACCTCGTTATCTTTCAACATCACATTCCGAGACTGAAAATCGCGGTACAAAAAATAATTGGAGCTGGCACTTAACAAATAGTTACTAAACAACTGAAAATCATCTTCCAAAGCCTGCTCGTCAAAATGAATTTTAGCCAGTTTCAAAAAATAATATTTGAAATAATTCAAATCCCACATCATCGATTGTTTATCGAAAGCCTCCCGCGGATAACAAACAGAATAATCGATATCCTTTCCGGCAATAATTTGTATGCGGGGAAGCGCTTGCAGTACTTGTTTGTATTTCGAAATAATATTTTCTGAAAATCCTTCTTCTTCCCGTGTTTCTGTCAAATATTTAAACAAAGTAGTATTTCCCAAATCTTCAATCAGGTACTTTTTTAAATCGGAACTAACCGAATACACTTTCGGCACCTTAATCCCTTTGTAATATAAATGATTACTAAAAGAGAGGAAGGCTGTATTTTCTTTCACATCGTTATTAAAAACGCCGATAACCGTTCTGTTTGCATTTCCTATCCGACTATATTTGCGGTAAGAACCCGATCGGGGCAACATTTCAAATGTTTCAACCTTTTCATTGAAATGATTCTCGAAAAGTTGAATTATCTCGTTTTTTTCTGTTGTGTTCAAATGATTATGTATTTAATTAGACTTACTTTTACAATTTTAGCTTCAGTTATGATTAAAACTAAAATCAAAAGTATTTATTTTTTGAAACTCCTGCGAAAATTATTTGTTCTGCTGGGAATTTTCTTTACCATTTGCATTATTCTGGCAATGACAGAACAACCTTACTGGGGCTATCACTGGTTAGGCACAAGCCAGTCGCAATTAACAACTAAACCAACAAACATAGTCCTTTTGGGAGGAAGTGGCATGCCCAGCCAATCGAACCTGATACGCAGCTGGTATGTAGAAAAAGCAGCTAAGTCATTTCCTGAAGCAAAAGTACTGATTGTTATGCCGGGAGATTTGAGCGACAGTTTAAGCACTCCACGATTAATGCAAGACGAACTTATTTTACGCGGAGTAAATCCTAAAAACATTCATTTTGAAAACAAAGGCACCAATACCCGTTCGCAAACCATATTTTGCAAAGAACATGTAAATATGAAATCGCCCATTCTTTTGGTCACTTCTCCTGAAAATATGCGGCGCACTGTACTTTGTTTTAAAAAAGCAGGTTTCGAAAAAGTAAATGCTTTACCGGCATTTGAAAATGCAGCCGAAGCTGATTTTTCTTTTGACGATGATGAATTAGGAGGAAATACAATTTTGCTTCCCGATGTTGGAAAAAGTATGAACATGCGTTACCAACTGTGGAACCACCTTAAATATGAAATTATAATTGCCCGCGAGATGGTGGCCCTTACCTATTACAAACTCCGTGGATGGATTTAATTCGACTTTAATTCCCGGCAATACTTTTTAATCCAGCTTTCTCCTTTTAAAACTTCTAAATTGTCCAGAAATTTCTCGGTCTGAATCATTGTTTTTTGAAAATACCGGGCTTGTTTTTTCGAATAATTAAAAAAACCATGTACCTGCTTTTTATATCCTTTTAACTTACAGAAATTACCTTCCTGTTTCATGATACTTTTAAACCTGACCACGTTCTCGTAAGGTACCGTTGTATCATTTTTTCCGTGCATAATTAAAGTTGGAGGCAATCCCGAAGTAATGTGATGAACAGGTGAAAGTTCAAATTCACGACCAGCCAATTTTTCCTGTCCATAACCACGTTTCCCCGTGTCAACAACCGGGTTAAACAACACCAGAGCCATGGGAACCGGACTCACTGATAAATCATCCGAGTCTTCATTTACCTTATCGATAATGGCGGTGCAAGCTGCCAGGTGCCCACCGGCTGAACCACCTGCCGCAACAATTTTTTCAGGATCAATTCCTAATTCGTCGCTATGAATTTTAAGGTAACGCATTGCCGAACGCGCATCCTTTACACTCTCGAACGGTGTGGTTCCCTGCCTGCTTTTTACACGATAATCAGCACAAACAGTTACCATTCCTCGCGATGCAAAATACTCGGCCTGTAATTTAAAATGTTCGGTGGTTCCGTTTACCCATCCCCCGCCAAAAAAGAATATAATGGCAGGCAGTTTTACCCCACTTGCAACTTCAGGCCTGTGAAGTACCATCTGTAGCTGTTCTCCGTTGATTTCTTTATATACCAGCTTCTCTGTTGAAACGCTGTAATGTTGTCCGAATAAGCGGAGTGCTGTAAAAAAAAGCACTACCAGCAAACCAATCTGTCGTCCTTTAATCATAACTGAATAATAAGTACTGTCTCTTTATTATCGCGTAAAATATCAACGGTTATTGTTTGCCCTGCTTCAAGCGTTTGCAAACGATTCATGTAATCGTAAATATTTCCTACCTTTTTCCCGTCGATGGCCGTAATTATATCTCCTTTTTTCATTCCTCCGCGGTATGCCGGCTTCCCTTTAGTAACAGCATCAATGCGCATTCCTCTTTTTTCCAATCCAGCGTAATCGGGCATAACTCCAAGTGTTACTTTAAAACGTCCGCCCCGGCTCCGCTGAAATTTGCTGCCGGCTTCCTGAAAAGTCAGCTTTTCATTACGATTGGCTACCTCCTGTACCAGGTTATATGAATATTGCATCACCTTTTGTGCCCCTTCAAAATTGATGAATTCAACATCATCCTGAGGTGTATGATAATCGGAATGTGCACCGGTTGAAATAAAGAATACAGGAATATTTTGCAGATAAAACGAAGCATGATCCGAGGGGCCAACACCTTCGCCCGACATTGCAAGTTCAAATCCTGTATTTAAATCATTTAGTATTTGTTCCGATTCTTTCGAAGTTTTGGTTCCCCCAATACTCAAAGCGCTACTGGCAGTGTCGAGGCGACCAATCATATCGAAATTAAACATAGCAACCATCTTTTCTGTTTCGAATGGTGGATTGGCGATAAAAGCTTTCGAACCAACCAACCCCATCTCTTCGGCTCCAAAGGCCGCAAATATAATACTTCTTTTATTTTCTTTCTCTGAAGCCAGTTTTTCAGCCAGTTGGATAACAGCAGATACGCCAGAAGCATTATCATCGGCGCCATTGTGTACAGCAATTGTATCAATAGCGCGTGAACCGGAACCCGGGCCTCCCATTCCCAGATGATCGTAATGAGCTCCAAGAATCACATATTCGTCTTTCAGGTTTTCGTCGGTTCCGGGTAACATAGCAAGCACATTTCGTGTTGTCGTTTCTTTTAAATGAACATTTACCGAAACTTCAACACTTGTCTTGGTTTCAAAGCTGATCCCTGAATTCTTTTCATTCATTTTTTCTTCCAGCGATTCAGTTGTTTCTCCTGTGCCGGTAAGAATCTCATCGGCAACCTCCCGGGTTACCTGAATTACCGGAATCGAATACCGGCTGCTGTTTTTATCGAAAAACAAAGACGACAATTCATCTTTTTGACTGAAATTTTTCCCGGCAACCATAATAATTCCTGCCGCATTCATATCTGAAGCCTTTAATGCCTTTGCTCTTTCAGATGAAAATTCAAGATAGGGACTATTCGAATTATCCAAATCAGGATCGCCCTGCAATACCATAATCCATTTTCCGTTTACATCTGCACCGGCAAAATCGTTCCACTTCAAAGAATCGCGATTTACTTCAATACCGTAACCGGCAAAGACAAGGTTGCTTTCAACAGTTGTATTGGCCGAAAAAGCGTAGGGTAAAAAATCCTTCTCAGCAACAAAGTTTATCCCGTTTACTTTTAACAGATTGCCTTCGCCCAATTCAGCCGAAGACACCAGGTTAAATTCCTGAAATCCATTTTCGTATAACAACTCTAAACCGGCAGCTTCAAATTTCGATCTGATGTAACCGGCGGCCAGCAAATCTCCTGGCTCTCCCGATTTCCTTCCTTTTAAAGAATCAGAAGCCAGATATTCAATATTTTCTTTAATATCTTCAATCGTAATTTCAGGATTATACCTGGAGGAGCAGGAAGCAAAAAGCGTTAGCAGAAATACAAAAACAAAAAATCTCATTACGAATTATTTAATCATTTTTATTTTACAATAATCACTGTCGTTAATGCCTGAATAAAGGAAATTATTTAGCTGTAATTAGTATGTTCACTGACTAAAATTCTATGTAATTATACACATTAATCACCATTTAAAAAAAGGAGATGTGTATATTTACGACTTCGTAAAAACACGATGGTTTGATTTCATTTGGTATAAAATATTGGTTTATTCTACTGATAGCAGTGGCCCTGGCAGCCACGGGTGTTGTTATAATGCTGTATTTCAAGAACAAGGCAAATAAAGAACTTTCGAAGATACAGGTTCGAACCTTAATGGCGCTTCGTTTTCTGAGTTTCTTTTTTACCGCCATATTGGTGCTATCTCCTTTTTTCAGGACACTAAAAAAAATGGTACAGGATCCGATAATCGTTGTTGCCTTTGATAATTCAGGATCAATGGTTATTTCGCAGGATTCACTTGCAGAAGCCAGAAACATAACTTCAGTTAAAGAGAACATAAAAAAACAATTGGGTGCCGACTTTCAGATTATAGAATACACTTTTGGTGAAAATGCTGTAAACAATAGCGATCTGACTTTTTCTGATAAAAAATCGAATTACAGTAATCTGTTGTCTGCTGTTAATAACAATCACTTCAACCAAAATCTCGGAGCAGTAATATTGGCTGGTGATGGCATTTACAACAGGGGAGAAAATCCGGTTAATCTTTTAAACGACATTAATTTTCCGGTGTACACAATTGCGTTTGGAGATACAACCATTATTCCCGATTCAAGAATACAGAACATTCGCGTAAACCGGACCGCATTTTTGGGAAATAAATTTCCGGTAGAGGTGGATGTGCAATGTTCAAAAGTAAAAGGAGAAAAACTGAAACTTTCCATTTTGCAAGAGGGAACCGAGCTTGAAAGCATTATAATCAGTCCGATTAACGATAATTTCTTCGTTACAAAACAATTTATTCTCGAAGCAAACGAAGCAAGGTTACAGCATTATTCTGCTCGTATCGAAGCCGTTGAGGGTGAAAAAAACACCAGTAATAACACCAGTAAGTTTGTTATTAATGTACTGGAGAACAAACAAAAAATACTTATTCTTTCTGAAGGTTCTCATCCCGACATCGGTGCAATAAAAAATACCCTCGAACAACAAAAAACCTACGAGGTAACCACTTTTACAGAAGATCCTTTCCCTTCGAATTTAGATGAATACAACCTGATTATACTAAACCAGTTACCCAGCTCTTCGAAATCGGCTGCAGAGATAATAACCATGGCAGAATCTCACCGGATTCCGGTTTTATTTATAGTCGGTAGTCACACATTTTTGCCTCAGCTTAACACTTTAAATCAGGGAGTAAACATTGTTCCCCTTGCCGGAAGCGGAGAAGAGTCACAGTCGGCTTACAACCCCGCATTTGCAACATTCAAACTTTCGGAAGACCTGATTGAAATTATTCCCAAATTTCCGCCTTTGCTTGTTTCGTTTGCAAACTATGAATTGGCGCCGGAGTTTACCCCGTTTCTTTATCAAAAACTTAAAGGAATAGAAACCGGGAAACCTCTTATGGCAACCGGCAAACTAAACGGCCGAAAAACCGGATTTATTCTTGGAGAAGGTATCTGGCGCTGGCGTTTATTCGACTATTATCAGAACCAAAACCATGCACGGTTTAATGAGCTCATTAACCAATTTATTCAGTACCTGGCACTTCGTGAAAACGAAGACAATTTTATTATTGAATTTGAGCCGGTTTATAGCGAAACCGACGATGTTATTCTGAATGCAGAAGTATACAACGACGCATACGAACCTCTTAATACTGAAGAAATTAATATTGAGGTAACTAACCAAAACGAAGAGAAATTCAATTATACCTTCGACCCTCGCGGTGAAAACTACGTTTTAAATGCAGGAAATCTCCCTGTTGGTAATTATACCTTTGCTGCAGAAGTTGAAATAGGTAAAGAAAAATTCACAGAGAGTGGTAGTTTTACAGTAGTTCCTGTCAACATTGAACATACAGTAACACAAGCCAACCACAATATGCTTTACAGACTGGCCAGCCTGAGTGGAGGGCAATTTTACCTGCCTTCACAAACAGAAACTTTAATTTCGGAACTACAAAATAGCAACAAACTAAAACCGGTAAGTTATTTCCAGGAAATGATTAACGAGATGCTGAACATGAGATGGATATTTTTTGTTCTTTTACTGTTTATGTCACTGGAATGGTTTTTGAGAAAATACTGGGGTGTTTACTAAAACATGTTTTTCGTTTTGAAAAGATATTTATGAGAATCTCGCAAAAAATAAATTTTGTTCCCATCCTTCTTCTGTTTTTGCTTGCGGTTTCCTGTACAACCACAAGAAGCATTTATATTGAAATTCCATTAAAAGCTGAAAAGGAAATCCCGGAAAAAATTCAAAGCCTTGTTTTAGTTAATCGTACCATAAATGACAAGTACACCGATTTAAAAGCTGATTCGCTCCAAAAAATTTTTTACAGGCAGAACTTCAGACTCGATACAACAATTTATGATTTATCGGCAATCGACACGATGTTAAAAGCAACAGGCGAATTGTTATACGAATCCGGAAGATTTGATTTTGTTATTCCGCAAAATCGTTTTCTCAATGCTCAAAAGAATATATTCTTCACCTCTAAAATGCCTTGGGATGAGGTTAAAACAATGTGCGAAACTTTTCAAACAGATGCTGTTCTTTCAGTAGACATGTACAGTACCCGTTTGGTAACTAACTATACTTCTGAAAGTTACTTCGACACTGACTTGAACCAGTTTATCATGGCATCGCTTGCACAAATGGGCGTTATTTACGAAGTACTTTTCAGAATGTACGATCCGATAGATGAAACAATTGTTGCGAGTGAATTCTACAAAGACACTCTGGTTTGGGAAGATGCAGCTCGTTCCACCCAGGAATTATTTCAGTATTTTACACCTGTAAAACAGGCTCTTGCGGAAGCAGGGATTGCCGCTGCACTTGATTTCGCTGAGAAAATTGCCCCGGGCTGGAGAGAAGAAAAAAGACTCTTTTATGTTAAAGGAGATAACAATTTAAAAAGTGCTGGCACATTTATTGATAACAGCCAGTGGGATCAGGCAATGGCCCTTTGGAAAGAAACCGCAGAAGAGGCAGGTTCTGCCAACTTAAAAAGTAAAGCTCAGCTAAACATAGCCATTGCCTGTGAAATACAGGGTAACATTGATGATGCCATTTCGTGGGCCTTAAAATCGTATGAAACCATGTACCGCCCGATAACATACCGGTATCTTGAAATACTGGAACAACGGAAAAAAGAACTACTAAAACAATAACGATGAACCGTTTACTTTTATTTGGTTTCATTCTGGCCACCATAACTTCGTGCACTGTATATAAAGATTTTCCAATCGATGTTTATCAACCCGGAGAAATTGCGATTCCTCCTGATGCAGAAAATGTCGCCGTCGTTTATCGTAATTTTAAATACAATGGTGATACTTTACAACATTATTACAAAGACGATTACCAACTTCGAAAGGTTAAAAAAGATCCTCAAAACCTCGACAGTATACTGGTAAATATATGTGTTAACGAACTGGCTAAAAACCTGAAGGAAAACAATACGTTTACAAACATCCATATTTTCCCCGACTTGTTTAAACCCCATATGGCATCAAAATTACCGGCACTTAACAGCGATGTCGTTGAAAAAGTAACAGAAACAACCCGCACCGATTTGCTGATTTCTCTTGAAACCTATTCTTATTTTTATTCAGAATACAGTTCAACTCCTGAAAATCCTTCTAAATCAAACGAGGTAATTACCGCCGCAGTTTGGGCTGTATATAATCCATACACTCAAAAACTTCTGGAGCGGAAAACCATGATCGATACTATATTCTGGAATAATTACGATGATTCGGGTAACTATCAGCGCAAAGGGAAACTTCCGCCGCGAATAACAGCATTAAAAATTGCCTCACAAATGGCGGGAGAAAGTTATTCGAAACGTTTCTTCGCTTCGTGGCAAACCGTAACCCGAATGTACTCCATACCTCCTCTACCCGATTTTGCAGCCGCAGAAGAGTGTGTAAACAAAGGCGAATGGGACGATGCCATTTTGCTATGGAAACGATATGCCTCCGACGACAACGGCCGAATGGCTATCAACGCACGTTACAATTTGGCACTGGCTTACGAAATGAAAGACGACATTGATTCTGCTCAAAAATGGTTAAACGCCGCTCTGCAGATTGCTACCGATTACAATAGCCGCGAAGATTTAAAAATGATACTTAATTACCAGAAAATACTCGCTAAACGACAAAAAGACATTTTACGGCTTAACCAATTGTAAATGAAATCTTTCAACCAAATACTACTCTTTATTTTAATAGTATTTACCACCCTGTCGTGCAATACTCTTTACAACAGTAAATACATTGAAATTGAAGTTGTGGCACCCGGAAAAATGAAAATCCCCCAGGATTTAAAAAAAGTAGCTGTCCGTTATAACAATTGCAACGTGAGTAAACACTCTTTTTTCGGGGCCTCTTATATTAATGGCCATCCTATTGAACAAGTTGAAAATATTGACAGTCTGGCATCTCTGGTTTATTTTAGATACTTCGTTGATGAAATCGAGAAACAAGATTTCTTCGACACGGTTATAATTTTACCCCCCGGAGATTACAGTAAAATAAAAGTTTTAGACACAATAAATTCACCTATCAACACCCCTGACAGTTTGGACAATATGCAAGTGCAGGATATCGAAAAAATTTATGTCAAAAATTTTTCAGAGTCGATGTTCATAATTCCAAACAAATACGAATTTTACAATGATTCTGTTTATTTACATCCCGAAACAGGACTTTATACTCCTTCAGATTTAAAAGAAATAGCAGATTCAACAGAGGCAGATATACTTATATCTCTCGATTTCTTTTCCTCTATTGATGCAATATATTCATCCAAGACCTCAGCCTCCGAATCGGTTTTAACACAAGCCTATTGGAACTTTTTCAACCTGAACGAGCAGAAATACTATTATTCCCACAATAAAATTGATACAATTTACTGGAGTGAACAAGGAGACTTGCCGGAAGATATATTAAATATTCTTCCGCCACCAAGAGATGCCGTTCTTAATTCTGCCGACATTGCCGGAACCCAGTTTGCCTATTTCCTCATCCCCCACTGGATTAAAGTTGAAAGGATGTATTATGGTTCAGGACATGTAGAGCTACAAAAAACAGAGGACTTAATAAATAAAGGCGACTGGATGGAGGCCGCCAAAATCTGGAAAGCCAACTCAACAAACCCCAATAAAAATATTGCCGCCAAATGCAAATTCAACATGGCGCTCGTTTGCGAAATGGAGGGCAACCTCAATGCCGCTCTCGAATGGGTTGTTGATTCATACCACACACTTGGGAAAAAGAATCAACAACACTTAGATAACTGTATGAAGTACATAAATATCTTAAGTTACCGCAAACAGGATATTCGGCGAATTGAACATCAAATTAATTAATGAATCAATCATATTTCATCACGAACCAACTGTTAACCAAGCTTTTTGAGTCTATAAGAAATCTTCGCGAACAGGATTAAAACTATCCACCAATCTTACTTTTTCGGTAAGAAGCTGAACAGTATGTTTTTTACCTGAAGGAACCGCAAACATATCACCGGCTTTCAGGTGCTGATCGGGTTCTCCCTCGCAAAAAAAGATAATCTCTCCTGCTGCAACATAAGATGTCTGCTCATGTGGATGTGAATGTGGTGGTTCAGGTTCTTCCCATGGTCCGTCACTGAAATCGATCAGCACACTCATCAGGTTATCGGTATGTATAATTTTTCTTTCCAATCCTTCTCTTACCTTTTCGTAAGGAATTTCATCAAATTTTAAAACTGCCATAATTCATAGTTTTGTACAAAAATTGCGATAATCCGGCAAAACAAAAAGCAATGATCCAAAAAAAGTTAGAAGACCTTAACACATAAAAAATCATCCGGTTCATTAACTAATTCACTTCCAGCTCATCGCGTGATGGCAATACCGGGAACGGGGCATGTGGTTCGGCCTGGTACCAGTATGCAACCGATGAAATATCGCTTTTCTGAGGTAAATATCTTCCACCGCTTCGCCAGCCCAGATCCTGAATGGTAACCTTCAGGTCTTCATCAAAACGAATGGGATCGGTTATGTGCCAGCGATACAGGCCAAAACGCTGATTCGACTTATAAGTTCCGTCAGGGCGAATAACCTGGTGCAAGCCTGCATAAGCTGTTGAGAATTCGGTATACTGGCCTTCCCTGTCAAAATTATATGAGCCACAGAAATAATCTTCTGTTCCGGTACCGCAAATGGTAGGGAATTCTTTATCTCCATCCATATAAAACTTAATTTCACCTTCGCCCCACCATCCATTGTTATTTACCTGCCAGGCCATATATGTTCCAACATATTGTCCTTTTCCTTTTACACCTTCAAGAATAGTGTATGGTTTTTTGTATTCATTAGGATTTGTGCGACGGAACTGTGCATGAAAATAGGCAGCATCTTTCGGAACATCCGTTTCACAATAATCAACCTGGTAGAATAAACGCATGGGATTGTCATCCAGATTTTCCATGGTAATCCGGCAACTCTTCCTAAACGGCATTTGCCAGTAACAATTAAATGCGCTTCCCGGATTTACACAAATTGCCAAAGAGTTCAGATGTGCATACTGTCCCCAGCCCATTCCAAAAAAATCACCAACCGGCACCTCTACAGAGGGTTCCTCTTCTCCGTCCCAATAAATTCGCAGAATAGAAAAGCGCCATTTCCCTGTGGGTGTCATCCAGATATGTTGTATGCAGCCTGAGGTTGTAATTTCGGCCAACGTAAAAGTTTCACCTTTTTCAATAAAAATAAATGGATTAACTTTCCATCCCTGCCCAAGATCACGGGCAGCTTTGCTTGCATTTCCCTCTTCGAGAGTAGCCATTCCTCCTTTTCCCTTTTCTCCGGTAAAATTCTCGGGACTTATTGATCTTGTTTTCGCATCCGACATCAGGTAAAGATTCCCCATGTCGGTGTTTAAACCATTAAACTTTGATTGAGAGTTTGCAAAAAAGGACAAACAAAGTATAAGCACAAAAAGAGTTAGATTTTTCATTTTACAGGTTTTATTAGTTTGTATTAAAGGCACGGTTATAAAACCGGCAAACACGAAATTACGATTAGTGAGAATCTCTTAAAATTAATTTCCCGCGTAAAAGAACACGTTTATTCTCTGCAGGTTGTTTTTCTTTTATTTTTGAGATGAGCATGGTAACGGCCTGCTTACTAATTTCCTTAATCGGCTGTTGGTAAGATGTCATTCTTGGCCTGGAAATTTCAAAGGCTTCCGGATTATCGAAACTAACCATACCCAATTCTTTGGGAAGCTTCTTATCAATATTCCGCAGAATTTTTAAACTTAAAATTCCTAAGTTGTTATTGGCAAAAAATAAAGCATCGCAACATTCATCTATTGCATTATGCAATACTTTTTCCAACTCATCTTCAACATTATCAAAATCAATTTTGAAGATCAATGGCTCAATTTCATAACCGGCCTGTTGAATGGCTTCCTCGTACCCCCGAATCCGTTCTTTATTATTGGAAAGATTCAGATCGTAAACCAAGGCACCAATTTTTTTATATTTTTCTTTAATTAAGACATTTGCTAATTCGAAACCTCCCTGATAATTATCGGTGCATATCAAATCCTCCTTAAAACCATCACATTCGCGGTCGATAAGCACCGTTGGTATAAACTGATCTTGAATTCTTTGAAGAGAATCTTTGCTATCTTCAACCGGAACGATAATTAAACCGTCAACCTGTCTCGAGTGAAAAGCATTTAGTATAGAATTTAATTTTTTGGGATCTTCGTCTGAGCTGCTAAACATAACCTGATAACCTTGTCGGGCAGCCTCATTTTCGACATAACGTGCAAGCGTTGCAAAAAAAGGATTAGCGATATCTGCTACAACCAAACCAATAATTCCCGATTTACCGGTTCTGAGTCCGCGGGCCATAACATTGGCCTGATAACCCATCTCCTTCGCCTTATCAATCACTTTCCTGGCTACCTCATCACGAATTCTGTTTTCTTTGGCTTTTCCTGATAATACCAGCGACACAAGCCCAATAGAAACATTTAGTTCTTTGGCAATATCTCCCAGTGTAATTCTTTTTTTGCCCATTTATTAAGAATTTTCTGATTTGATTCTTAAAAATCTTTATTTAAAACGATTTAGCAGTTTACTAATTTTTAATTTCTAATCCAAGGAATATATTGTCAAACATAGTTTGAAACAAGTCAACTAAACAAATGATTCGAATTATTTTACCAATAAACAATAATAAAACTGCAATCTGTCTATTTGTCCATCCAGCTTAATCGAGGCCATGTTTCGGGCCCATCATTCTTTTGAACTTCACCTTTTGTACTTCGTCCGTTTTCTACAATCTGAGCTAATTCTGTACGGAATTCTTCTACAATTTCAGGATATTCTCCTTCTAAATTATGTTCTTCCGCAATATCCGACTTCATATTGTACAACTGTACAGGAGGCAATTCATCAATTCCTTCTGAATTGGGTTTCGGATAACTCCACCCTCCCGATCCGGGACAAAAATTTACCTTGTAATCGCCTTTTCTATATGCGAAAGATCCATTAATAGAATGATGGACAATACTTTCACGCCTTACTGCATTCGATTCTATTCCGAGTGCAGGCAATATACTGTAACTGTCTTCAGCCACATTATCCGGGAAATCTTTACCGATAATATCGGCAACAGTTGCAAAAAGGTCGGTAGTACACAGCAATTGTTCCGATTGACCCGGCTTTACTTTTTGAGGCCAGCGAACCACGTAAGGCACACGATGCCCACCCTCAAAAATATCGGCTTTATGGCCTCTGAAAACATAACTGGGGTTGTGTCCTTTGGTTGCGAGCTGCTCATAATCTGCTTGCGGAGAGCAACCGTTATCGCTGGTGAAAACCAACAACGTATTTTCGGCAATTCCGTTTTTTTCGAGTGCTTCCATAACTTTCCCAACCATAGCATCTACCATCACAACAAAATCGCCGTAAATATTATCCAGACCGCTTTTCCCCTTAAATTCATCGGTTGGTAAAATAGGAGTATGAGGAGCAGAGAAGGGTACATAAACAAAAAATGGCTTTTCGCCGTTGGCATTTTCGTTAATGAAATTAACTGCCTTCGTGGTGATAGTCGGAAGCACCTGGTCGTGAACAAAATCATCAGATGTCGGTCCTTCTCTCCACCATGTCTGATTTCCACGGTCAACCGTTGTTTTAGTGGGCACCATAGTTGGAGTGCCATTTTCCACCCAAACATAGGGAACCATATCCAGCGATCCGCAAAATCCGAAACTGTAATCAAACCCGCAACTCGCCGGGCCGTTTTTCACGGGTTTCGAAAAATCAACTTTGGGAACAGCACTTAAATTATTTCGGTTCAACGAGTCTTCTTCAATAATCGCCCAATCCCAGCCCAAATGCCACTTACCTATGTAGCCTGTTTTATATCCGTTCTCTTTCAAAAATCCGGCAATCGTTAACCGATCGGGTTCAATCAATGCTTTGCTATATCCACTTAATACGCCACTTTTCAAGGTTGAACGCCAGTTGTAACGACCTGTCAAAATTCCATAACGGGTTGGCGTACAAACAGCAGAACTGGTGTGTGCATCGGTAAACATTACGCCTTGTTTGGCAAGTTCATCAATGAAGGGTGTCTTTATTTTTGAATTCTCGTTGAAACAAGATACATCTCCATAGCCCAAATCATCTGCCAGAATAAAAACAATATTAGGTTTGGTTTCACTTTTTTCAATACAGGCAAACATGCTTACTGTTATAAGCATTGCAACAATTATTCGTAGAATTCTAAATTTATTCATTCCGGGTCGGTATTTATTAATATTCCGGGTTAAATTCTATCCTTATTCAAACCAAAAAGCTACATGTGATTTCATTCGACAATTGGTTCAAGCGCAACAAATATAGGCATAAATAATGCTCATTTACAATATATTATTAGTGCTTTTAAATTTATTTAAAAAGTATATCTGACACTTATTCTGTAATTGTAATTAAGGATAAAAACCAATTTCGTTGAATTGCCAATTATAAAAATAAATAGAACAGAAACTCCATAAAGTCCTCATACCATTAATTCATCCTTCTCTTTTAATAATTTTTTTATTGCACAAAAGTTAAGAAGACATTAATCTGCCCGTCAGAACTTTTCTTTATCAATTTATTCTGAACATTATTTACAACTTAATTGAGTAATGCATAAATTTGCAGCCATGCCAAAAGAAATATTATTTTCAGAATATATACAGCGTACTCAGCAACTTCCTCTGATTGACGTTCGCTCTCCCGGGGAATTTGAGAAAGGACATATTCCCGGTGCAGTGAATATTCCGCTTTTTAATAACGACGAAAGAGCCCATGTGGGAACGGTTTATAAACAACAGTCGAAAGAACAAGCCATAGAATTGGGATATAAATACGTAACACCCAAACTTGAATGGTTCATTTCCGAATCGAAAAAGGTTGCTCCTTCCGGAATTGTTGGTGTTCATTGCTGGCGCGGTGGTATGCGATCAAAATCATTCGCACGGCATCTTGAAGAAAATGGATTCCATGAAATTTATGTTTTAAAAGGCGGATATAAAGCCTTTCGTAATTATGCGCTGCAATCGTTCGAAACCAAAGCCAATATATGTATTCTGGGCGGCTACACAGGAAGTGGAAAAACTCACATTTTATACACACTTAAAGAAAAAGGAGAACAGATTCTTGATCTGGAGGGTCTGGCCCACCACAAAGGTTCAGCATTTGGAAGAATTGGTGATGGCAGTCAGCCAACCATTGAACAATTTGAAAATAACCTGTTTTGGGAATGGAAAGAGCTGGATTACAACAAACCAATATGGGTTGAAGACGAAAGTCATCGTATTGGCTCGGTAAATATTCCCATGATTTTTTTCAATAATATGCGAAATCATCCGGTTATATTTCTCGATATTCCACGTGAAGAAAGAGCCCGTTACCTGGTAAAGGATTATTCGGATGCCGACAAAGAAATGCTCAGCGAAGCAATAAACAGAATCACCAAAAGACTTGGTGGGTTAAATACAAAACTGGCATTGGAGCATCTCGAAAAAAACGAACTTTACGAAGTGGCCATGATCTGCCTGATTTATTATGACAAGTATTATTTGAAAGGCCTTCAAAACCGTGAACACGATGAAGTATATTCTTTAGAAATAGATAAAATCAACTACGAATACATATCCGAACAAATTATAAAACAATATGAGTCAATCAGAAAAACAAAATATAAAACTAACGCAATATAGCCACGGAGCCGGTTGCGGCTGCAAAATCTCGCCCAAAGTTTTAAGTACCATTCTCGAAACTAAACTTGAGATTGTTCCATCGCCCAACCTGATTGTTGGAAACGACAGCCGCGACGATGCTGCAGTATTAGACCTTGGAAACGGAACAGCGGTTATCAGCACAACCGATTTCTTTATGCCTATTGTTGACGATCCGTTTACCTTTGGCCGCATTGCCGCCACCAATGCCATCAGCGATGTTTTTGCCATGGGAGGAAAACCAATTCTTGCCATAGCAATTTTGGGCTGGCCGGTAAATAAATTATCGCCGGAAATTGCCAGAGAGGTAGTTGAAGGCGGTCGACAGGTTTGCAAAGAAGTGGGCATAAGCCTGGCAGGCGGTCACAGCATCGACAGCCCGGAACCTATTTTCGGATTAGCCGTTACCGGAATGGTGGATACCGATAAAATCAAACAAAATGATACCGCTACCGAAGGTTGCCATCTTCTGCTGACCAAACCGCTTGGCGTTGGTATTTTAACCACTGCACAAAAAAAAGGTGTACTGGCATGCGATCACGAACAAACAGCACCCGATTTAATGTGTCAGCTAAATACTCCGGGATACAAATTAGCCCAAATTAAAGGAGTTAAAGCCATGACCGATGTAACCGGTTTTGGATTACTGGGGCACCTTACCGAGATGTGTGAAGGAAGCAACCTGTCGGCCCAAATTGAATACAATAAAATTCCGACTTTGCCCATGTTACAAACATATCTGGATCAAAACTGTATTCCGGGTGGAACATTACGAAACTGGGACAGCTACGGGCACCACGTTTCTATGGAGAACGAAGCGTATAAAAATATTTTATGCGATCCGCAAACCAGCGGTGGCTTGCTTCTGGCAGTAGAACCGGATGCTTTAGATGAAGTTCAGGCCTGCCTTAGGAATTTTAATATTGAAACCATGCCTTTTGGGAAACTGGTTAGTAAAAACGAACACTTGATTACAGTTGATTAAAACAATGGCACAGGAACAACCCAACAATCCGCTACATGGCAAAACACTGGAAGCTATTTTGGTTTACCTGGTTAGTTATTATGGTTTCGGGGAATTGGGCGATCGAATCAGAATTAATTGTTTTCGTAAAGATCCAAGTCTAAAGTCGAGCTTAAAATTCTTACGTCGAACACCATGGGCCCGCGAGAAGGTTGAGAGACTTTATGTTGAAACGATTGAAAAGGGAAAAAAGTAAACTTAAAATTCTTATTACTTTCCTGTATACTTTTGCAAACTGATTACTTCTGATTCAGTGCCTTTTAGAGAAATTTTTAATTCTGTTTCAGAAAAATTGGCTACACCCTCTTGTTTACTGCCGTCTTCTGTTGTCCACGAAACGGTAAAAATATTATCAATCCCGGTTGGAATCAATAAAGCGAGAACCTGGTTTTTTTGATATACAAATCCATTATCGTTGACAACTCTCAACTCCTTTCTATCATTTTCCGAATCAACCACGTCAACAGAAAAACGATTGTTAAAAAATATAAGAGCCGAATTTTTCACTGTCTTTTCGCTTTTCGCCACTTTTTCAGCCGGAGCTTTTTTCACCACCGGTTCTACTTTTTCAGCCGGAGGAGTTTCAACAGCAGTTTTTTTAGCTTGTTGTTCTACGTACGATTTTACCGAAGAATTCTCGTTAACAGGTAATCCATCCAGGTTTTGTATTGCATCAACAATTGCTTCGTAATATCCGTTTGGATAATCTTTTGAACGTCCAACTCCTTCACCGGTCCAAACTGTTCTGTTGGTGCAGTCTACCAATTCAAGCTTCAACTTGTTTTTAAACATCGATGAAGTATTTACAATCTTTAGGTTTAATAATTCGCAATAATTATCAGAATCAACATTGGAATTAAAAACTGCTTTTATTGACTTTTCGTCGAATGCTCTCATCGCATTCGAACATATATTATAAGGATTTAAACCATCACCAATTTCCGGAAACTGAAGAGGAATAACTACGCTTTTATATGGGTCTTGTGCATGCAAAACAGAACTTAAAACCAACAAGGCGATCAGGAAAATATTTTTCATAGCTCTATATTTCTGAAGTATTAAATTACTTCGACGAAGATATCCATTATTTATTACTCAAAATCTCAAGTGTCATATCAATTTTTCAGAAAAACACATACACAATTAATACACAATAATTTGATAAAATTATATTTCGATTGAATTGATTACGATTATACACAGAAAGGATTTCAACTACCCTAAAAAATAAGGAAGCTTACAATTTGAAGTACCCGTTTTTAATAGCGAAAATCACAAGCTCTGCCGTATTCTTCGATTGCGTTTTTAATAGAATATTCTCGCGATGTTTATCCACTGTTCGTTTGCTGATATGCAGAAAATCGCTGATTTCCTGATTCGATAAGCCTTTGCAGATATTATATAAAACTTCGCTTTCTCTTTGCGATAATTCTTTTAGCTGGGCTGAAGTATTTTTTTCACTGATATTATTTACCAGTGAAGTTAAAATCTCGGGAGAAAAATAATTCCGCCCTTCATTTACCGATTTTATGGCCTGCTGAACCTCTTCGAATTTGGAGTCTTTTAACAGAAAACCTTTTGCACCTGCATTAATCATATCGGTATAAAAATCATCGTTGGCATACATCGAAAGGGCGATTATTTTAATATCAGGTATTTTCTTTCGTAATTGCACAGAAGCATCTATACCATTCAGTTTCGGCATTTCAATATCCATTAAAACAATATCGGGAATTACATTTTCAACAGCATCCAACAATTCCTGACCATTTTTAGCCTCATATATTTCTCCTACAAGTTCCCAGTTCGACAGTAAAAATCGTAAGCCTTCACGAAATAATGAATGATCGTCAACAATAAATATTTTAAGTCCTTTATTCATTTGTCAGGCAGTTATTTGCTTTCTTCTGTTTCTTCAAGCAGCGGAAGTTTTATATCTACGAATACCCCCTTTTTAGCTTCACTGATTATTACAATTGTACCGTTCAATGATTTCACCCTCGACCGAATATTAGTAAGCCCCATTCCCTTCGATTCCGTGTCCTCATGATTAAAGCCAGTCCCGTTGTCTTCGTATTGAAAGCTGAGATAATCAGAATTAGTATTAATAGAAAGGTCAACTTTACGGGCGGAAGCATATTTCAGCGTATTGTTAATTAATTCACATGCAATCCGGTAAATAATCACCTCAAAGTTATGATTAAAACGAAGCTCCCCAAGGTTTGAATTCAAATTAAATTCGGGCGATTGGTTGTTTACAATATTTTTCAGGAAATTTCTGATTGCTTTTTCTATTCCATATCTCTCCAGCACCTGTGGATTCAGATGGTTCGAAATTTCTCTGGTAGTCAGGATGGCATTATCTATTGAATCCTCTGTTTTGGCTATAATTTGGCTATTAAACCGGCCCAGAACTTTTTTGTCCATGGCCGACAAAGCCATCTTTGCTGCCGATAAAACAGGCCCTAATCCATCGTGCAACTCTTTTGCAAAATGCTTACGTTCCTTTTCTTCGGTTGAAATGATTGCAGATAATAAACGAGTTTCGTTTTTCTCGCGTAGTTTTTGTAAATGATCAAGTAACAAAAATATTTTTCGGATATAAACAGCAGCAACGATCATCGCCACCGAAATAACCACAGCAATCCAACTATCTGTGTATGATTGATGAATCTCAACAGAACTACTAAAAATGGATACAAGTTCAAGTACTCTTCGAAGCGCCATTAACAGAAATCCCATGGAAATACTTATCCAGGCAATATTAAAACGCGTTTTTGAGATTAAGCTGAGTGTTATTCCAAAAGCAATAAACTGCAGAACTACAGACAATATCAATGCAATTTGAACAATCATTCTACAAATTTATTTTATTCGAATTTAACACAATAGTACAGTATTCTTTTGAGTATTTGTTCTAATCAGAATAATATTCTGCTCTTTCTCGGGGCAACTTTTAAACTTTTCTTTTTATCATTAAAAGAAACCTAAACCATATTCTCACATGCTTGTTATATGATGTGTCCATAATTTACAGGACAATTTTTAAATTACTATTAACCATTTAAAGTAACAACATGAGTAAATTCATTCAATTTGGAGAAAATGTTCCGGGCTATGAAATACCCGTTCTAAACGAAAGAGAAATAAGGGCAGCTGCCGGGATACTTTTCCTTTTTATGTTTATATCCATTCAGCAGGCAACTCAGGGAAATTTTACCATGCTAAAATATGCCATTATCGGTTTTCTAACCGACATGTTAATACGGGTACTGATTAATCCAAAATTTGCTCCAACTTTAATTGTCGGACGATGGATTGTTCGCAACCAAACACCTGAATATGTTGGAGCACGTCAGAAAAAATTCGCTTGGAAAATTGGTATCATCTTAGCACTAACAATGTTGGCACTTGTTGTTATTGTCAATTCTTACAGTCCGATTACCGGTATTATTTGTCTTATTTGCCTGGTGTTTCTGTTTTTCGAATCAGTGTTTGGAATCTGTCTGGGTTGTAAAACCTATCCCTGGTTTTTTGGAAAAGAAAACCTGCAATATTGTCCGGGTGAGGTTTGTGATATCAAGTCGCGACACGAAATTCAAAAAACCACCTGGTCGCAATTTTTTATTGTTATTGGATTTGTAGCTTTTATCGTTCTCACATTCTTACTGTTTAACGATTATTTTATTCAACCACCTTTCGATTTATTTGGAATAGAGGGATAAAGCAGGAGTGAAAGATACATTCGTTATAAAATTCAAAGCTTCAGTTTATGGTCATTTGACCTTGGTGTAATAAAACTTCAGGTAAAAAAAGTATGAATTCATATACAAAAATCGTAATTGTTTATAAACCTGTTATAAATCATAAGAAAAATACTCTCCGTTAACGTTAACGGAAAATAAATTTTCTTAGCTTTGCATGCAAAATAAACATCTAAATCAAAATTTATGATTCTTGGCTTATTAAAGGAACACGGAACCGAAACCCGTGTAGCTTTACTCCCGGAGACTGTAAAAGCCTTCACCGACCTGAAAGTTGAGGTGATTGTTGAACAGGGTGCCGGGGAAACTGCCTTTGCCGCTGATGCCGACTACGAAGCTGTTGGAGCTAAAGTAGTTTCTCGTGCTGACGTGTTTGACAAGGCGGAAGTACTTCTTCAAATTCAGCCTCCCGCTGAAGGTGACACAGAAAAAATTAAGGATTCGCAAGTTTGGATTAGCGCATTTAATCCGTTGTGGGATACACAGCTTGTAAAAACATTCCTCGACAAGGGAATTACTACTTTCAGCCTTGATTTAATTCCACGTACTACACGGGCACAAGCCATGGACATTTTGTCGTCGATGGCCACCGTTTCGGGGTACATGGCAGTATTGGAGGCAGCTGTAAAACTGCCAACCTTCTTCCCCATGTTTATGACAGCAGCAGGCACCATTCGTCCGGCTAATGTTTTGATCCTGGGAGCAGGTGTTGCCGGATTGCAGGCTATTGCCACCTCTCGGAAACTGGGAGCACAGGTAAAAGTATTCGACGTGCGTTCAGCAGTAAAAGAAGAAGTAATGAGTTTGGGTGGAAAATTCGTTGAAGTGGAAGGTGCCACCGAAGATAAAGCTGCCGGAGGTTATGCCGTTGAACAAACTGAAGAGTTTAAAAAGAAACAGCAACAAGCCATTAACGACGAAGCGGCTAAAGCAAACGTGGTTATTTGTACTGCACAAATTCCGGGAAGAAAAGCTCCGTTATTAATCCCTGCAGAAGCTGTAAACAATATGAAACCCGGTTCGGTAATTATCGACCTGGCTGCATCGACAGGCGGAAACTGCGAGTTGACTAAAAACGACGAAACAATTGTACACAACGGAGTAACTATTGTTGGTCAATCGAATTACCCGGCTCAAAAACCGATAGATGCCAGCCGCATGTTTGGTAAAAACGTGCTGAACTTTATGAAACTGATGATTGGTGAAGAGGGTGCTCTGAACCTGAATTTTGAAGACGACATTGTAAAGGGAACGTGTATTACCCATGCAAAAGAAATTTACAATGAAAGAGTTAAATCAGTTATTGAAACCAAATAAAAGAATCGAATATGGAAAGTATATTAACTTTTTTAACGGCTAATAAAGATGCGATATTCATCATCGTATTATCAATATTTCTTGGATTTGAGGTAATTTCAAATGTTCCATCGGTATTGCACACTCCACTTATGTCGGGAGCCAACGCAATCAGCGGTGTAATCATTATTGGAGGAATTATTCTTGTGGGCCACGCTTCATCTACTTTCGAGTGGATACTTGGTTCTCTCGCCCTTTTTATGGCTACCCTGAACGTGGCGGGAGGTTTTGTTGTTACAGACCGTATGCTCGAAATGTTTAAAAAGAAGAAAAAATAACGATGAACGCTATGATATTACTAAATACATTAATGCCGGGACAAGTCGTCCTGGAATACAGTTATCTTCTATCAGCCATTATGTTTGTTATCGGGCTGAAACTTCAGAGTCATCCTGCCACCGCCCGTAAAGGTAATTTCTGGGCAGCTTCGGGTATGATCCTTCCCATGATTACGACCTTAATTCTAAATAAAGATGCAGCGGGCGAAGGTATTGCACTTACTAATGTTGCAGCCATTATTCTGATTATTGCTGCAGGTGCCGTTGTTGGAACCGTTATGGCCCGTAAAGTAAAAATGACAGCCATGCCACAAATGGTATCGTTCTTCAACGCTACCGGTGGTGCCGCTTCTGCAGCAGTTGCTCTAATCGAGTATACAAAAAATCCGAACCAGGCACTTTTGGTTACTTTGCTGGGCCTGGTTGTAGGTAGTATTGCTTTTAGTGGAAGTATGATTGCCTATGGTAAACTGGATGGAAAAGTGGGTGATATTTTTGCCAAATTTATGACCTACCTGAACCTGTTCTTTATGCTGTTGATTGTTGTAATCATTCTTCTGGTACTATTCGGTGGATTCGATCAGACAACCGTTTCGTACCTTGTTTACGGACTACTGGTACTAAGCATCATTTACGGAGTTAGTTTTGTTATGCCAATTGGTGGTGCCGATATGCCTGTAGTTATTTCCTTACTGAACTCACTGACAGGTATTGCAGCCGCTATGGCAGGTTTTATCTATCAGAACGAGGCCATGATTCTTGGTGGTATACTTGTAGGAGCAGCTGGAACCATTCTTACGCTGCAAATGTGTAAAGCAATGAACCGATCTCTGATCAACGTAATAATTGGAGCATTCGGTGGTGGTGGTGCAAGCCATGCTGATGTTCAGGGAAGCATTAAGGAAATTACATTGAGTGACGCAGCTGTTTTGTTGAGTTACTCTCAAAAAGTAGTAATCATTCCGGGTTATGGTTTGGCTGTTGCGCAGGCGCAGCACATTGCTCACGAGCTTGATTCCTTGCTTGAGAGCAAAGGCGTTGAAGTAAAATATGCCATTCACCCTGTGGCAGGTCGTATGCCCGGTCACATGAACGTTTTGCTGGCTGAAGCTGATGTACCTTACGAACAACTGGTGGAGATGGATGACATTAACCCAGATATGCCAAATGTTGATGTGGCAATTGTGGTTGGTGCCAATGACGTGGTAAACCCTGCTGCTTATGACGATCCGGGAAGCCCGATCTATGGAATGCCGATCATCGATGCGCACCTCGCCAAAAACATCATTATCATGAAACGTGGTATGGGTAAAGGTTACGCAGGAATCGAGAACTTCCTGTTCTTTAACGACAAAACCCGCATGTTATTTGGCGATGCTAAAAAATCAATGAGCAGCCTGGTAAGCGAAATAAAAAGCATGTAAAATAATTTTTAGTTTCCATAAAGAATGCCATTCCTTACTCTTGCAAAAGAGTAGAATGGCATTTTTCTTTATATTCATAACCATATAACCCAATTACTACAAAAAAGATCGAAAAATTCAATAATAGCTAATATGTTAATAAATACATTTAAACCAATTGTTTTATTATTGAACAGCCCCAAAATCAGATCGAAATATTTTACTTTATACCAGCAAACAGAGCGCTGATTAAGTGAGTGATAAATGAACCAACTTTTGATAAATATCATCAAGGTTGTATTTATATTTCTTTTTATAAATCCGATTACATCAACCGGTAATTTAAAATTTAAACCGCCGCTACCGGAATCGTTAATATCCATTCAGTATATTGATGAAACACAACCATTAAATATAGAAGAATCAGAACTGCCCTCACAACAATTTTCCGACTATAAAAATCAGGAGTTAAATCCGAATCAGTATTATTGGTTCAAACTCACGTTCAATAATTCAAATTTACCTAATAGTGAATATGTTATTCATGCATACGATTTTTTGACCGAAATCTACCTGGTACAATTCGGCCCGGATAATTCAATTTCAAATTCCATAGGAGGTACACTAATTCCTGCGGCGAAGAGATCGTTAAATGGATTTTACAAAGACAAGGTTCTATTTAAGGTTTCCGAGAAAGATAAAACAACAGTCTATCTAAAAATCAGAAGATATGATAAGATATCATAAACTATTCATTCAATCGGAATAATTGCTCATGACGACTTTAATACCCTAAAAGCCAAAAATGATATTTTCCAAAGTTTTTTTAGTGGGATTGTCTTCTTTTTATGTTTGTTCAATCTTTTACTTTTTATTCTTACCCGCGAACGAATTTATCTGGCCTATTTAATGTATGCGCTGGTAGCCAGTACATATTTCTATTTTTATTACGACTATTTGGAATATTTCATATTCCCGGAAAACCCAGGTTATAACCGACATTTCTTCTATACTAACTTATTAGGTCAGGCACTGTATTTTACTTTTCTATACCATGTTGTAAAAAAAGAAAATATTGGTCGGTACAAAAAATGGATTTTAAATTATGCGGTTTTTATTCTTTTGATTTCGATTGCAAATATTTCTATTTCGTTTTTCGCTGGTAGATGGGCTGTTTTTGTTGGCGACATTTTTTCTATTATAAATAGTATTATAATCGGTCTTATTATTGTTGGCTTATTTCGAAAAGTATCGAATACTGCAAAACTGATTTTAATAGGTTCCTTAATTCTTATTATATCGGGTGCTACAACTATAATTATTAATTTATATAATTACTCGGTATATCATATTTTTTTGTACCAGATAGGTTTTAGTCTCGAACTTCTAATGTTTGCCATTGCCCTTAACTTTTCGTATTACAACGAACGTATAGTACGAATAAAAAAACAACTTGATCTGGAAAAGTTAAAAACAGAGAAACTGGAGAAGGAACAAGAAGTTGATAAGTTAAATAAAGAAATTGATAAAAAAAACCGCGACTTAACGTATAAAGCTATTGTTATTTCACAAAAAGAATCGCTGGAAAAAAATATTCTGAAACAATTAACAGCCATCACCCCAAAAGAGAAAATCGAAAAGGACAAGTTAAATGGCTTGATTTCAAATTTAAAATCAAATATTAACAACACTCACTGGAACGAATTCGAAAACCATTTCACTTCGGTTCATCCACTTTTTTATAAATCGCTTTACGAAAAATATCCAAAACTTACGGCCAACGAATATAAAATTTGTGCATTTTTAAAAATGAATCTTTCTTCAAAAGAAATTGCACTGATAACGGGTAAAAGTCAACAAAGCGTTGATGTGGCTCGCAGCCGGCTTCGCAAAAAAATGGGATTAGAAAACCATGAGAATATCAATACAATTATTGCCGGTATAACAAGCAATTGATTACTATTTTTATACTCATAAAAAACAAGTTATGTTTACTTCAAATTTAGTTTACTTCAAATTTTTAACATAAAAAAGATTATAAGTTAATATTGTGTTATAATAAAATGCGTACATTGCATGCGAAATTCGAAGAATACACAGTTATAAACCAAAATTTAATTTTATGTTCCAGACGCAAATGTATAGACTTACTATTAAAGTAATGCTATTGCTCTTTTTTTACACATTAAATCAGAGTGCATTTTCGCAGGAGTTAATATCTTCTTCCGGAAATGAATTTAAAAACGAACAACTGCAATTAAGTTGGTCGTTGGGTGAGACAATAGTTGACACTTATGAGGGGACCAGCCTTCAGTTAACACAGGGATTTCACCAATCGAACCTAAAAGTTACAGCAATTGAGATCGTTCCAGGAATCGATTTCTCCCTGTCAGCTTATCCTAATCCTGTTGTGGATTACCTTACCTTAAAAACAGACCACGACCAGGTAAACAAACTGCAATACCTTCTCTACGATTCAAGAGGAAGATTATTAATGCAGGCCGATGTTTTGAACGAAGAGACTGAAATTCCCATGCACAGTTATGTTCATGCTTCTTATTATTTGAAAGTATTAAAAAACAATACTCCTGTAAAAACCTTTAAAATTGTTAAAACACAATAAATAATCATTATGAAAAACACATTACTCCTTACGTTTCTAATGGTTTTGGGACTATCATGTTTTGCCCAAACACCAACCACTTTTAATTATCAATCAGTACTGCGCGATGCCAATGGACAGGTACTCGCTAATCAGGATGTAGAAATAGGTATTACCATTTTACAAGGCAGTGCTACAGGAAGCGAGGTATTTGCTGAAACACACTCGGTAACTACCAACAGCTTTGGTTTGGTTAACCTTCAAATAGGTTCTGTAAATCCTACCGATATGCAAACCATTGATTGGAGTGCCGGGCCTTACTTCATACAGATTTCGGTTGATGGCACGATTATGGGCACCAGCCAGTTGTTAAGTGTTCCTTATGCTATTCATGCACAAACCGTTGAAAACGATGCAGTGGATGATGCCGATGCTGATCCGGCTAACGAATTGCAACAATTAGCTTTGGAAAACAATGAGTTATCTATTTCTGATGGGAATTCGGTTGATTTGTCTTCATTAATAAACACAAAAGACACCAGTGTTAGTAACGAGATACAACAACTTAACCTTAACGGAGAACAATTAGCAATAACCGGTGGAAACTCTGTTGATCTTTCAACTCTGTTAAATACAAAAGACACCAGCGCTACCAACGAGTTGCAAGACATCAGCCTGGCAGGAACCAACCTGTCGATTTCTGACGGATCGACTGTTGATTTAAGCGATTTGCTTGACAGTACAGATAACCAAAAGCTTCAGTTCTATAGCGGAACCCGTTACCTGAGCATTTCAGATGGTAACTCAGTTTACCTGCCATTTATTATAACCGAAAAAGATGGCGATCCAACCAACGAGCTGCAAGAACTATCAATTAGTAACGATACCATTTTTTTAACCGATGGTGGATTTGTTGAATTACCTGACGAAACTGATCCGATTTATGCAGCCGACAGCTTACTACTTAAAACCGCTGCCAACGAATGGAACAGTTCTGTTGCAAAAGGAATCACTGAAGCAGATACCACTGCATGGAACCAGGACACTTTGGCAACTAACGAAATACAGACACTTACTATCAGCAACGATACAATCTTCTTAAGCGATGGAGGTAATGTTAAGTTACCGACAGAAACCGATCCAGTTTATGCAGCCGACAGCTTACTGCTTAAAACCGCTGCTAGCGAATGGAACAGTTCTGTTGCAAAAGGAATTACTGATGCAGATACGGCAGCATGGAACCAGGATACTTTGGCAACTAACGAAATACAAACACTTACCATTAGCAACGACACCATTTTCCTGAGCAATGGTGGTAATGTTAAACTTCCTGCAGCAAGCTATGGATATGTATATAATCAGTCTCCAGGCATTTCTATACTGGCTAATGCAGATGTTCCGTTTTCTAATAACGGACCTTTAAGTGGCATTACACACACTGAAGGAAATACATCTGTTACAGTCTCAATTGCAGGAGTTTATAAAATTGACTATAGCGTAAATATTAATCCAGCTACACCCGGAGCATCAATAGCAATCGCAGCAAATGGTTCTATAGAACCTTCAACTATAGTTACTTCGGTTGTTTCAACAGGACAAGTTATGGGTTCGGCCATGCTAGATTTAGATGCTGGCTCCACAATTACCCTTAGAAACTCTGGACCAATTGATATAATAGTTGTAGGCGCACAAATTAATCTTACACGGTTAGGTGATCAAATTAATCAATAATTATTATTAGATATAAGAAATACCCTTCGGGAATTCCTGAAGGGTATTTTTATGCCTTATAATTTTACCTCAGTAATGTAACATTTCCCCTTTCTTCACACTTGTTAAAAACAGGTATCTCGAAAAAACATTCTTTCTTATTTTCCCACAACTTAGAATGAGGTTCCTACTTATAAAGGTTCTATATCATTAAAAACAGTACAAGTTGTTTCTTCTTTTAAATGAAGCGGCCAGAATCAATACCGGCACTCCCCATTTAACTACATAAATGCTGAAAAGACAGGAACAACTTTTATTCTTGCGTGAGACTCTACGAATAATTCCCATAGCGCCAATTTTAAATAAAACCTAAAATAAATACAAAAGTTAAGATTTTGTTAGGGGGTATTTCGTCCTGTAAAATAACCTGTAATGGTATTTTTACGCGCGACAAAAAGAACATTTAAAGAATACACAATTAAGTTTAATATTAATTTTTATGAGCCAGATGCAATCGTACAAATTTTCAGTTAGAGTACTACTAATTCTTTTATTTTACTCATTTAATCAGAGTGCATTTTCGCAGGAATTGATTTCCTCATCGGGAAGCGAATTTAAAAATGAACAGCTACAAATGAGTTGGTCGTTGGGTGAAACCATCATTGAAACCTTCGAAAATTCCAATCTTAAATTATCACAGGGATTTCTCCAATCGAACTTAAAAATAACAGCTATTGAAGAAATCCCGGGAATCGACTTCTCCCTAAATGTTTTTCCAAATCCTGTGGTGGATTATCTAACCTTAAAAACAAACCACAATCAGGTAAATAAACTGCGATACCTTCTCTACGATTCAAGAGGAAGACTATTGAAACAATCAGATGTGTTAAGCGAAGAAACTAAAATACCCATGCATACTTATGTCCCTGCTTCCTATTATTTAAAAATAGTAGAGGACAAAACCCAGCTAAAAACATTCAAAATTGTAAAAACCAAATAAATACTAACAATGAAAAAAACGATACTATTTACATCCCTGATTATTTGGGGCTTGATATGTTTTGCCCAAACGCCAACCTCCTTTAATTACCAGGCCGTATTACGCGATGGCACGGGGCAGGTACTTGCCAACCAGCACGTAGAAATTGGCATTGCCATTTTACAAGACAGCCCAACTGGCAACGAAGTGTTTGCCGAGACACATTCAGTAAGCACCAATAACTTTGGGTTAGCTAACCTACAAATCGGTTCGGTTAATTCTTTGGAAATGGAAACAATCGACTGGAGTGCCGGGCCATATTTCATCCAGATTTCGGTTGATGAGATCGTGATGGGTACCAGCCAACTGTTAAGCGTGCCCTTTGCCATGCACGCCTTAACAGTTGAAAACGACAAAGTGGAAGATGCCGATGCCGACCCGGCCAACGAGTTGCAGCAACTGGCTTTCGAGAATAACGAGTTATCTATTTCCGATGGTAATTCGGTTGATCTTTCAACGGTAATAAATAGTAAAGACACGAGCGCCACCAACGAATTACAGCAACTTTCACTAGACGGTGAGCAACTTACAATTACCGAAGGAAACACAATCGATCTCTCCAATCTGGTAAACACCAACGATACCAGCGCAACCAACGAGCTGCAGGACATCAGCCTTGCCGGAACAGATTTGTCAATTTCAAAAGGCTCGACCGTCGATTTATCGGTTTTGCAGGATGGTACCGGAACTGATAACCAAAAACTTACATTTTACAGCGGGAACCGTTACCTGTCCATCTCGAACGGAAATTCGGTGAAACTACCCTTTCTGATAAACGAACAGGATGGGGATGCAACCAACGTATTAAACACAAATGTTGTTTTAAACGACACCGATTTGGAAGTAACCGATGCCGGTGGTACTATCACAACAGATCTTTCGTCGCTGGTTGATGATGCCGATGCTGACCCAACAAATGAAATACAGAATATAAACCAGGTTCTTACCCAGGGAAACAATGCCGGGGCGAAAAACATGGTAAACGTTGGAAATGTTGGTATTGGTGTAGTCGATCCTGATGCAAAACTCGAGGTGGCAGGGCAGGTAAAAATAACGGGAGGATCACCCGGAACAAATAAAGTTCTGACTTCCGATGCCAACGGACTTGCCAGTTGGAAAAATATATCAGAAGTTTCAACAAAAACCCTAATGTTTTCTGTAAGTAATTTTTCAGACGATGTTTTAGGTAGCTGGGCCAGCTTCAATCATTTTAGTTGGGGGTATAGATATGTAAACTTTCCGGCTGGTCAACAAGGTGAAATCAGTATTTCATTTCCCGTCCCCAAAGACTATAACGGTACAACAATGAAGCCTAGAGTAATTTATTCCGGCGATTCAAATACAGGCGATTTTTTTGGGAGAATTATTTATACCAAATTCTCAATTGGAGAGGAAATAGGTCAAGCGAATATTATGAATTATCTTAATTATACAACTGGCGCTGTTTCACCATATCACCTGGCTACGCTAGAAAAATCTATTACCGTTAGTTCTGCAAATGAATATGTGCATATATTAATTCGCAGAAAAGGAGATTATGCAGAAGATACCTGCAATGGTAATATGATGATTTTTGCTGTAGCCATTGATTATTAAATATCTTTTGCTTGACCACTACCGGGCAAATCCTATCGCCTGGTTCTCGATAAAAAAGAAGAAAAGTTGAGACTAATTTGTTTACATTATTCTCAACTTTTCTGTTATATACGCGCCGTCAGTGCTTTTTAGGTTAAATATATCCTATTGGAATGCTATCACTTTTTGAAGGGGTGGTATTTTTTATTTATTTTATAACGATTAAAATATGCAATTGAATGAATATAAATACAACATCCCACCCTAACACAACAAAGGTCTTTTTGCTGGTTTTAGTTCTGGTAATCTTTGTTGCCTGCAAACAAACCATTCAGCAAGGCGCTGTTGTTTATTCATTCGACGACCAATACATTGATGAGTGGTATAATCAGAGAGAACTTTTCAAAAAATACAACATAAGAGCCACTTTCTTTATTAACAGGCCACAACTTTTAACAGCCAGCCAGGTTGAAAAACTAAAACAGCTGGAGGCCGACGGGCACGAAATTGGATGTCACGGCCTTAACCACCTGAATGTGGTCAATTTTAAAGATTCTGTTGACGTGCTTATTGAAAAAGAAATAAAACCTGCTATTCAAATTCTGTCAGATTTTGGGTTCGAAACAAAATCGTTTGCTCCACCTTTTGGCAAATCGCTTCCGGAAATAGACACAGTGTTGCTTGGTTATTTCGATTACCTGCGCCTGGCAACCTATAATATAAAAGACACTACTATTGATTATTACGACAATATTTTTGCTACAAAAGAAAATTACAAAGTCACCAACTCAATGGGCATAGATACCAATTACAACATTTCTCCCGAAAATTTTGAAACCGGTCTGGTTCGTGCGACAAAAAACAACGAAGTATTAATTCTCCATGCCCACCGAATTGATTCGACACTGGAAAATTATTCCGTTCATCCAGATTACCTGGAAGCCACCTTTAAACTGTGCCAAAAACACAACATTAAATCGCTATGTATAAGCGACATGAAAGATTTTATGGAGAATAATTGATCTGTCACGGTTGTAATCTCTTCGGTCATTAATAGTTTCACTTTCTAAATTTTATTTCTTTATTTATTTTCATAAAACTGTAAAATATTGGTAATTACTGAGAAAAAATCAGCAATATTTACCTAAAATTCATCCTCAAACTGTTGATTTTTACCTTTCGGAGTGGTATTTTTAGCTCACAAACCATTAAACAGGACGCTCATCATGTTTGAAAGTGCTACTTTAAGTAATTACACTCCTACCCGTCGTTTCACTAATGGAGAGTTAGAAACGCAAATTGGCAGTATTATAAAAAACAAACAACTGGTAAGTTTTGTGGAATCGATTTCGCAAATGGTACTTATTCTGAATAAATACCGCCAGGTTGTATATGCCAATAAAAGCTATAAAGAATTTGCCCTTCAATTAAAACACAATCACCGTAACGGAATAAGGCCGGGCGAAGCGTTTAATTGTGCAAACGCCTTTAAGTCAAGGTATGGGTGTGGAACTTCCGTTCAATGCAAAACATGTGGAGCGTTTAATGCAATTGGGGAGTCACATAAAGGGATTAAATCAACCAAAGACTGCCAAATCCTAACTATCGACAACGATGCACTGGATTTACAGGTAACAGCTACTCCTTTAGAAATAGAAAACGAAAGTTTAACCATATTTTCGATTATTGATATAAGCGCCGAGAAGCGCAGAAAATCATTAGAACGGGTCTTTATCCACGATATTTTAAACAGTGCCGGTGGAATTGCCGGACTATCAACTGTATTAAAAGAGATTGAAGACAAGGAAATGATTATTGAGATTGCAGCCGATATAGAAAACGCTGCCAATATTCTGATTGAAGAAATTAAAACACAACGGGAAATTGGCGCTGCTGAGCGTGGTGATCTGATTCCGGAGCCGTGTACATTCGAATCGGATTTCCTTTTAAAAGAACTCACCAACATTTATACCCATCACAATGTAAATACAGGCAAACCTGTTTCCATTCATCCCGGGTCAAAAAATTGCGATGTACACACCGATCCTGTATTACTGAAAAGAATACTGGGTAACATGATAAAAAATGCACTGGAAGTAAATCATGCCGAAGATGAAGTAACCGTAAAATGTGAACAGGTTAATCAAAATGTACGTTTTTCGGTACACAATAAAAGCCTGATACCGGAAGACATTCAACACCAACTCTTCAAACGTTTCTTTTCAACCAAGGGGACATCACGCGGAATAGGGACTTACAGTATGAAACTGCTGGGTGAAAAATACCTGAAGGGCAAAGTTTGGTTTGAAAGCAGTATGGCAAATAAGGGAACCACTTTCTTTATCGAGTTATAATCGCAGTTATTCTCTGAAATATTCTTTACATACTCCATGTCATTCGCTATTTTTGGAGTATGGTAAAAAAACAATTTTACGACAAAATCATTTCGATTTTAGATCAAAGGCTTAATGAAGCACGCGCTTCTATTCAATCGGCCAAAGAATCGCGCGACAACGAAACCAAAAGCAGCGTTGGCGATAAATATGAAACCGGGCGAACTTTAATGCAGCAGGAGGTAGAAAAAAACCGTGTTCTGTTGCACAAAACCGAACTGCTGAAGGCCGAACTTGAAAAAATAGATGTAAACAAAAAATACGATAACGTAGAATTTGGAAGTCTTGTTAAAACCAATCAACACAATTATTTTATCTCAGCAGCATTAGGAAAAATTACCGTTGACGAAACAACCTGTTTCAGTATTTCGCTGGCCTCCCCCATTGGCAAAGCTTTGCACGAAAAGAAACAAGGTGACTCAGTTATTTTTCAGGGAAAAGAAATAAAAATAATTCAGGTTCTATAGGTGTAGAAATACCTCCACAGTCGTCATATTCATAATCGACATAAACTAACAGAAAAACTAAACAACACGACCATGCGAAAACCAACTACTTTTTTCCTTATTTGCCTTGCTCTTTTGATACTGAGCAATATCACAAAAGCACAAAATTATGCCATAGGTGCCGATTTGTCGTTTTTAAAAGAAGCCGAAGACAAAGGTTTTGAATTTAAAGAAAACGGACAGGTTAAAACAGGAATGCAGATTTTTAAAGATCACGGATACAATTGGGTGCGTCTGAGGCTTTTTTACACCCCTACCCGACTTCCCAACAACCTTGATTACACTATTCCGATGGCAAAAGCAGCCAAAGAATACGGCTTCAAATTCTTGCTGGATTACCATTATTCAGATACCTGGGCCGATCCCGGTCACCAGATTACGCCAAAAGCCTGGGAAGGCAAAACGCACGAAGCAATCGTAGATTCGGTGTACGAATATACCCGCGAAACCATGATTGCTTTCAGGGAAGCAGGCGTGTTACCCGATATGGTACAGGTGGGGAACGAAATCAGCAACGGAATGATATGGCCCGACGGGAAACTGCCCGATAACTGGGATAACTTTGCAGAACTTCTGCAGGCAGGAATTAATGGTGTTTTTGCCGGATGCGGAAACAATCCCTCTCCGCAAATTATGATTCATATCGATAAAGGCGGCGACAAGGATTTTACCAAAGACTGGTTCGACAAGCTCAACACATACAACATAAAATACGATGTAATGGGCCAGTCGTATTATCCGTGGTGGCACGGCAGTATTCTCGATTTGCGCGAAACGCTTCATTTTATGGCTCGCGAATATAAAAAAGATATTATGGTGGTTGAAGCTGCCTACAATTATGCACCAGCCGAGTACAAAGAAAAACCGGCTCCTTTCGAAGAGTCACCCGAAGGACAACGACAATTTCTGGAAGAAGTAAACCGTGTTGTTCTGAATGTTCCCGACGGAAGGGGCAAGGGGGTATTCTGGTGGGAACCCGCTGCACCAAACAAGGGATTCTCGTATCGCACATTCTTCGACAATGAAGGTAATGTACAACCTGTAATTGAAGTTTTCGATCGCATTACACGATATTAAATATGGAAAAACTCAGACTAGAACACGAAGCTCCCAAAGCCATCGAAGAATGGGGATGGAAATACCATCACCTGGGGATACCCACAAACGATAAAATGCCCGGCGAAAAATACCTGCCCCAATTTAAATTTTATCATTCAGGTTTTCCAACAAGTCCATTCGGAGTTGAATGGATGCGTTTTGAAAAAGACAGCCCCATTCATCCACTCATTCAAAAAATTCCGCACCTGGCTTTTGAGGTGGAAAATCTGGATTACGAACTGGCCAACCAAGGTTTTACAATAATTACACCGCCCAACCCGCCCGCTGAAGGAATTCGGGTTGCTATGATCGAGCACAACGGAGCACCCATTGAGTTAATTGAATTTAATAAAGAATAACATGCAATACATCACTGATCAAAATTTTAACAACACCGATTTTTCAACATCAGGAATAGAAAAAGCCGACTACGAAAACTGCAACTTTACCGATTGCATTTTTTCAAACGCAGATTTAAGCGATATTTGTTTTGAAGAATGTTTCTTCGAGAACTGCGATTTCAGCAATACAAAAATCAGAAATACAGCCCTAAAAAATGTTCGTTTTAAAAATTGCAAACTCATTGGCTTGCAATTCGACGAGTGTAATCCTTTTCTGCTTGAATTCAGTTTCGAAGGCTGCATACTAAATTACTCTTCGTTTTACCAATTGAAAATTAAGGGCACCCGTTTTAAACGTTGTACGATGCACGAAGTCGATTTTAACGAAACCGATCTGACAAACGCGGATTTTTCTGAATGCGATCTTGCAGGAGCCATATTCAGTTATACCAAATTACAAAAAGCTGATTTTCGAAGCTCCATCAATTTTATTATCGATCCGGAACAAAACTTTATATCGGGCGCCCGTTTCTCGCTTGAAACACTTCCCGGATTGTTACAGAAATATAATATCAAGGTGAATTAATACACCTCTCTATTTTTGCAGACATAAATTTTTAAAAGACAATAAAATTCTTTGTAAAACATTTTCATTTTCAAATAATATTATTTTACTTTGTATTTCAAAGTACTTTCAAAATGAATGATTCAGAAAAACTATTATCCGAATTAAAAGACATCCGCCAGATTATGGAACGTTCCAGCAGGTTCCTTTCGCTGAGCGGTCTTTCCGGCATCCTTATTGGTTTATATGCATTGGCAGGAGCCTTTCTGGCATATCGAATTGTTTATATCAAATTTCCCTCTCCATATCGTAAAGAATTAATTGACGATGTCATCATATCCATCTTTATCATTGGAGCCAGTGTACTTGTCCTGTCGTTAATTACCATTTTTTTATTGACGATTAAACAAGCTCGCAAAGAAGGAAAACCCTTTTGGGGACCAGGATCAAAACTGCTGCTGATGAACTTAACCATTCCTCTGATTACAGGTGCCATTCTTATTACAAGCTTTATATTCAGAGGCTACTACGGCATAGTCAGCCCCGGATTACTTATATTTTACGGGATGGCATTAGTAAATTCAGCGAAATATACCCGTCCTGAAATACTGGGACTTGGCATAGCTGAAATAATCCTTGGATTGATAGCTGCTATTTTTCCGGGATATGGATTGTATCTTTGGGCGCTCGGTTTTGGAGTGCTTCATATTATTTACGGCGCCATATTTTTAAAAAACACAAACAAAGAATAAAGTGAAGAACGTTATAAAAAATTTAAATAAGACGTTCGACAATAAAGTCAGGCTGGGAATAATGGCAGCACTGATGGTGAATAACAAGCTGAGTTTTGTGGAATTAAAAGCCCTGCTTGATCTCACCGACGGCAACCTTGCCAGTCATTTAAAAGCCCTGGAAAAAACAAAATACATACTGGTCGCCAAATCTTTTATCGATCGGAAACCACACACATCGTACAAAATTACAGAAGAAGGAAAAAATGCTTTTAAGTTGCATCTGGAAGCACTGGAAGAATTAATCAATCAACAAAATATATAATTTTTTTATCCATTTACTTTGAATTTCAAAGTACTTTTAAAACAACAATATTATGGAAAAACAAGAAAACATTTTAGACAAACTGGGAATCAAATTTCACAGAAGCCTCTCTTTTAAACTCTTTGTTATTGGGGTACTGGTAATTATTCTCTTAATTCCGAAGGTTATGATACTGGGGTTAATTAACGAACGGCAAGCGAATTCGAATCAGGTTGTTAACGAGGTTATGAGTAAATGGTCGAACGACCAGATTGTTAGCGGTCCGGTATTGTATGTTCCGTTTATAAAAAAGACCTACGATGAAGAGCAGAAAAAGCACCTGGAAGAAACCAGGTACGCCACTTTCCTTCCGAAAGAGCTCAGTATAAAAGGCGAAATGATACCCAAAAAACTGCAACGAAGCATTTACAATGTTTATGTGTACGAAACAAAACTTACTATAAACGGAAGTTTTAAAGACATTGACTTTGAAAAAATGAATATTGAAGCAAACGATATTCTATGGGATGATGCACAGCTTCAAGTATCCATTAGTGATTTGCGGGGAATTAGCAAAAGCCTCGAGCTAAAATGGAACGACAAACCCTTTCAGTTTTCACCCGGAAAGGAATCATCAGCAATCGGGAACAGTGGTATTTCAATCCCGCTGAAAGAAATTGTAAGCGACAATTTTAACGGGAAATTCTCCATCGACCTGCAACTTAAAGGAAGCAAAAGCCTGATGTTTACGCCTCTTGGTGAACAAACTTCGGTTGAACTGGAGTCAACATGGAACGATCCGGGATTTACAGGAAACTTTCTGCCTACCGACCGCCACGTGGATGAGAAAGGATTTAAAGCACAATGGACAGTCCTTCATTTTAACCGAAACTATCCGCAACACTGGATAAGTGCCAATAATACACTGAAAGACAAGGATATTGCCAATTCAAAATTTGGTGTAGAAATGGTAACAATTGCCGATCATTACCAAAAAAATACACGAAGCGCCAAATATGCCATCCTGGTAATTATCATCACGTTTGTGGTCTTTTTTATGTTCGAAGTACTATCGAAACAACGCATACATTCGTTCCAGTACATCATGGTTGGTAGCGCCATCACCATATTTTACCTGCTGCTGCTTTCCATTTCGGAACACCTTGGTTTTAATATGGCCTACAGCATTGCCAGTGTTGCCGTAATACTTCTGGTGTTTTTTTATACGCGTAGTTTTATGCCAAAAATCAAAAACTCGTTGGGTACAAGTCTTGGCCTGGCAGCATGTTACGCCTTTATTTTTATACTGCTCCAGCTTGAATCGTTTGCACTTTTGGCCGGCAGTATCGGACTGTTTGTTTTACTTGCTGCCCTTATGTATTCAACCCGAAAAGTAAACTGGTACAAAGAATAACTAAATATGAAAATTTTACAAGGATTCCATTCGTCATCTGACAAATGGAATCCTTGTTTATGAATCTTATTGACTATTCTCTGCGTAATTCTTTTGCGCTCTTTGCGTGAACTTTCTTAAATATCAGAAAAAATGAAAAAATCAGCGAACAACTTCTCCGTTCAGAAAAGAATTAAAAGTTTTGCTTATGCGTTTAACGGACTTCGAATATTATTTAAAGAAGAGCACAATTCCAGGATTCAGATTCTCCTTGTATTTCTTGTAATTATTGCAGGAATTCTACTTAAAATTGAACAGGGAGAATGGCTGGCCATATTGCTTTGTTTTGGTTTTGTCCTAACCACTGAAACAATTAACACAGCCATTGAAAACATCTGTAATGTGATCACAAAAGAAAAACACCCCCAAATAAAAAAGATTAAAGACCTTTCGGCGGCAGCAGTTTTGCTTTCGGTCATTTTTTCATTGGCTGTGGGAACATTAATTTTTGTATCGAAATTGTAGTCTTCTGTTTGTAATTCGCCTGCCCCACTTTATCTTTGATTAAAATTTAAAAGAATGGGCAAAACAAAATACTTTCCCCAACTCCAGAATATAACAAGGGCAAAAATGAATTTAAACGAAATTGTCCTTCAAACCCCACTTCAAAAAAACCTCAATCTTTCGGAAGAATTTCAGGCAAATATTTTTCTAAAGCGGGAAGATTTGCAGATTGTTCGTTCGTATAAAATCAGGGGTGCCTACAATAAAATATCTCAACTAAGCGAAACAGAAAGAGAAAACGGGGTAGTTTGTGCCAGTGCCGGAAATCATGCACAAGGAGTAGCCTACTCTTGTCGGTTACTGGGAATCGACGGGAAAATATACATGCCGGCAACCACACCCAAGCAAAAAATCAAACAGGTAAAAATGTTCGGAAAGAACCATGTGGAAGTTATTCTTACCGGCGACACTTACGACGATGCACACAAGGCTGCACTGGAGGACTGTAAAAAAACAGGAATGGCTTTCATCCACCCTTTCGACGATGCACAGATTATTGAGGGGCAGGCTACAGTGGGACTTGAAATATTGCAGGATTCGAAAGAACCTGTCGATTTTCTGTTTATTCCCATTGGTGGCGGCGGATTAGCAGCAGGTGTGGGCGCCTATTTCAAACAAATCAGTCCGGCTACAAAAATTATCGGAGTTGAACCTTCCGGGGCACCTTCCATGCAAAAGTCGCTGGAAGCAAATGAAGTTATCACTCTTGAAAAAATCGACAAATTTGTTGACGGAGCTGCAGTACAACGTGTTGGAGAAATGACCTTTGAAATATGCAAGGAAGTTGTCGATGAATACCAATCGGTTCCCGAGGGGAAAATCTGCACCAAAATTCTGGAATTATACAACCGCGATGCCATTGTAATTGAACCTGCCGGAGCCTTATCAATTGCAGCGCTTGATTTTTATCGCGAAGAAATTAAAGGTAAAAATGTGGCTTGTATTGTAAGTGGTAGCAACAACGACATCACCCGCACTGAAGAAATAAAGGAGCGTTCGCTGCTTTACGAAGGGCTGAAACATTATTTTATTGTTCGCTTCCCGCAACGTGCCGGGGCACTGCGTATTTTTGTTGATGTGGTGCTGGGGCCAACCGACGATGTTACCCACTTCGAATATTCCAAAAAGACCAACCGCGAAAAAGGACCAGCCGTGATTGGCATTGAGGTTCAGAAAAAGGAAGATTTTAACGGACTGGTTCAGCGCATGGAAGAAAACGGTTTTATTTACGAATACCTGAATGAAAATCCGGATTTATTTCAGTTTTTGATTTAATGCAACTTTGAAAAATGAATCTTTTGTATGACTAACACCGTCCTTTAGGGCGGATGATAATGAGGTAGACAAAATCCGGTTTGACACATATTTCTCCTTTCACCGCCCTAAAGGACGGTGTTAATCATATTTTTCTAAAAAGTTTTTGACAAAATTGGACTTAATCCCTTAATTTCTTATAGTGGGCTAAAGCCCTGTGTTAGCCTACTTCCTAACTCCACGACATGAATGCCGTGGTTAGTCAATAAAATATTTTTACTTAGCCTGACAAGACTTTGTTGAAATCCCATAAGTTACCAAACCAAATCACAGGCTTCCGGGGGCATCCATTTTTTTTCTTTGCCTTCCCATTTTACATTACAGCCAATGGGATTGGTTACCGGCACTGAAATGCCTTTTCCCGATGTTAATTCTTCCAACGTCCTGTCTAAATCGTAAACACTGATTTTTTCAGGTTCTCTCGGATGGTCAACTGCCCGGCCGGTGTACAGCAACTTTCTGCTCTCGTCGAAAACAAAAAAATGGGGAGTTCTCAGCGCACCGTAGGCCAGAGCAACATCCTGCGACTCATCGTATAAATATTTCCACGGAAACTGATGTTCCTTCATGCGCTCTACCATGTATTCGAAACTGTCCTCTTCGTAAGTATTTTTACTATTCGAATTAATAGCCACAAATTGCACACCTGACGGAGCAAATCTTTCGGCTGTTTTCCGGGTTAATTCATCGCTGTTAATCACGTACGGACAATGGTTACAGGTAAAAAATATTACCAGAAAACGTGAATCGTTAAAACTACTGAGAGAATATGTTTTTCCGTCGGTTGCCGGAAGTGAAAAATCAATCGCCTCCGATCCTATTTCAAGTGTAAATGCCATATCAAAAAAAGTTGTTTAAAACTTAAAGAAATTTACCCCCGAAATTGTTTAAAAAAAACAGAAACGACCATGAATTTTTACATTTTATAATACACTCATAAAAATGATTAAAATTCATCGGGAGTTACATCTTATATCGAATAAAAAAACAATTTTAATAAGATGAAATGTTTAAGTATTTTTAGCCTGTTTAACAGAAAACAAGATGAGTAAGGAAGATTTGGATAGAATAAAACAGCTCCAACAAGAACTTTCGGAGCACAATTATAAATATTACGTTTTAGCCCAGCCCGAGATCAGCGATTTTGATTTCGACATGAAATTAAAAGAACTGGAAAGCCTGGAAAAAGAATACGGGATTAATGATCCCAACTCTCCCACCCGCCGTGTTGGCAGCGACCTTAGCAGCGATTTCGAACAGGTGGAGCACAAGTATTCAATGCTCTCGCTTTCGAATGCCTATTCAGAAGATGAGCTCAAAGATTTTGATACGCGCATTAAAAAAATTATAGAAACCGATGACTTTGAATACGTTTGTGAATTAAAATTCGACGGATCATCCATTAGCCTGACTTACGAAAACGGGGAACTGGTAAGAGCTGTAACCCGCGGTGACGGAGTAAAAGGCGATGATGTGACTACCAACGTGCGTACCGTTCAATCCATTCCGTTAAAACTTCGGGGAGCTGATTATCCTGAAAGTTTTGAAATCAGGGGAGAAATTTTGATGCCCTTCAAAGTTTTTAACGAACTGAATGCAGAGCTTGATAAAGCAGGCGAACCACTTCTTGCCAATCCCCGGAATACTGCAGCTGGAACTTTAAAAATGAAAAACTCATCCATTGTTGCGTCACGAAAACTGGATGCGTATTTATATTACCTGCTTGGCGAAAAACTCCCGGAGGACGGACATTACCAGAACCTTCAAAAGGCAAAAGAATGGGGTTTTAAAATTTCGGAACATACGCAGCTGTGCAAGAACCTGGACGAAGTATTCGCTTTCATAAAAAAATGGGATACAGAACGTTTCAATCTTCCGGTTGCCACCGATGGTGTCGTCATAAAAGTCAACTCGAAAAACCTGCAAGACAACCTTGGATTTACAGCAAAATCGCCACGCTGGGCTATTGCTTATAAATTTAAGGCTGAAAGTGTTTCAACCATCCTCAAATCGGTATCATACCAGGTTGGGAGAACCGGTGCGGTTACTCCGGTGGCTAATCTTGAGCCGGTGCAGATAGCCGGAACCATCGTAAAACGAGCATCGTTGCATAACGCCGACATTATTAAAAACCTCGATCTGCATATTAACGACACCGTTTTTGTTGAAAAAGGCGGAGAAATTATTCCAAAAATTACCGGGGTTGACGAAAGCCAGCGACACCCGATGTTTAAAGCTGTAACCTTTATTGAAAGTTGCCCGGAGTGTGGCACAAAACTAGTTAGAAATGAAGGCGAAGCTGCCCATTATTGTCCCAACGAAGACGGTTGTCCTCCGCAGATTAAAGGCAAAATGCAACACTTTGTAAGCCGAAAGGCTATGGACATTGATGGCATCGGACAGGAAACCATAGAATTGCTTTACAACGAAGGCCTGGCAAAAAACATCACCGACTTTTACGAACTGAAAAGAGAACAACTCGAAAATCTTGAACGGATGGCTGAGAAATCGGCACAACGCATTCTCGACGGATTGGAAGCATCGAAAAAAGTACCATTTGAACGGGTACTATTTGCATTAGGAATTCGTTTTGTGGGAGAAACAGTTGCTAAAACACTGGTAAAAAAACTGCATACCATCGAAAATATTCAGTCGAAGTCAGCAAGCGAGCTCGTTGAAATTGATGAGATCGGTGATAGAATTGCAGAAAGTGTGGTTGAGTGGTTCAGCAAAGCAGAACATTTGGAACTAATTGAAAAATTAAAAGCACAAGGCCTGCAATTTGCCATTAGTGAAGACCAACTGGAAGGGCAAACTGAAAAACTGGCAGGATTAAATATTATAATTTCAGGAACCTTCGAAAAATATTCGCGCGATGAACTGAAGCAAATGATCGAAAAAAACGGAGGCAAGAATGTTGGATCGATCTCAAAGAAAACAAGTTACATGCTGGCCGGAAACAATATCGGTCCCAGCAAACTTGAAAAAGTTACCAAACTTGGAATTCCGATGATTACAGAAGATGAATTCCTGAAAATGCTGGAATAATATTTGAAAGAAAACGAAACCATTACTTTTAAATTACATTTTTAATATGTCAAAAATCATCACTCTAATTATACTTCTATTTCCTTTTGTTAACATGGCACAAAATACGCTCGAATGGGCAGAAGACTACCTGCTGACTTCAGAAGATTTCCAGGCCAAAGCTCCCAATACCGGCACCATGCAAACCATATCGGGGAGTTATTACGTGGAGTACGAAATGGGCGGACTTAATTTAATTGCCAACCGGAACCTGAACAGTTATGTAACCTGTTATTTTCAACGGGATGCGTCATACATTGACGATGCAGACGAAGCAAATACTACGCGGATGCTTAGTTACCAGCAACTCATTTTTAATTTATATGAACTTCAGGCCAGGAAACTCAGACAGAAATTTTTTGACGAACGAAAAAGGCTATTAACCAAAGGTGCCGGCACTTTATACAACGAAGTGGCAGCCGATCATGCCCGCCTGGTTTCGGAGATTGAAAGCGAAACCAATCACGGATACAGTTCTGACGAGATTACAAAATGGCTGGCCTGGACCGACCAGGAACTAGAAAAATTATCAGATTTTTGCAAAACCTGCAAACCGCAAAAAAAGAAGAAATAGTAGCAACGGAATCAAAACAATAACAAATGGGGTTCAAACAAAAATACGCGTATAAAAAACTGGCAAAACTGGTGGAAGCACAAAACAGGAAACCTGTTGTTCCGGTTTTGACCCCTCACAGTAAAATTGCTGTAATCTGGCAACCATCAGAGAAGCCGGTGGTACAATATCTGCGCGAGCATTTTAATAAAACAGGTACCATATTTCGCGACTATTGTATTTTTGACTCCAACTCAAACCCGGCTTCCGACAGTAATTCATTTTCAACCACTGATCTGAACTGGTGGGGAATTCCAAAACCTGAAAAGATCAGGGATTTTGTTGATACAGATTTCGACCTGCTTCTTTGTATTGCCCGCGATTGGAATTTTTACCTTGAATATTTACTTGCACTTTCAAAAGCAAAATTCAAAATCGGAAGCTCTGAAAACGAAAAAAATCCTTTCGATCTGAATATTAAGATTGAAGAAAATAGGGATACAATGTACCTAGCCAAACAACAAATTTTCTATCTTGCACAGCTAAATAAAAAAGCAGATTAATGAGTCAACTTTTTACAGGCGCAGGAGTAGCATTAATTACTCCTTTTACACAAAATAATCAGGTAGATTACAAAGCTCTTGAAACCATCATCGATAACCAGGTTAAAGGAAAAATGGACTATTTGGTAGCTCTTGGCACAACTGCCGAGACATCAACATTAACCTCAGATGAAAAGGCACAGGTTGTTGAACTCGTTAAAGAAAAATCAGCAGGACTTCCGGTAGTGGTTGGTATGGGAGGTAACGATACACGCACTATTATCAAACAAATTAAAAAATTCAATTTCGAAGGAATCGACGGAATTCTGGTTGTTACTCCATATTATAATAAACCTTCACAGGAAGGCATGTTTCACCATTATGTTGAAATTGCAAAAGCCAGTCCTGTCCCGATTATTTTATACAATGTTCCTTCACGTACTGGTGTGAACCTTGAAGCAACTACAGTGGCCCGTTTAGCGGAAGCATCGGCTAAATTTGTTGCCATAAAAGAAGCTTCGGGAGAACATTCGCAAATGACAAAAATCGCAAAATATACTCCGGACAATTTTGCGCTTATTTCAGGTGATGATTTGCTGGCACTAACCATTTCTTCCATTGGAGGACAAGGCGTAATTTCGGTACTTGCGAATGCCATGCCCGATAAAGTCAGCCAGTTAATGCACCTGGCACTGGAAGGTAAATACAATGAGGCACGACAAATCCATTATCAACTCATTGAACTGTTCCAGTTACTTTTTAAAGAAGGAAATCCGGGTGGTATTAAAGCCCTGATGAATATTCAGGGAACAATAGAGAATGTTTTGCGTTTGCCTTTATATAAAATCAGCGATGCTACTTACAATGAAATAAAAGAGCGTTATGATATAATTATGGGAAGTTAACGCTTTTTAACCTCCTCGCTCTGTGCATCTTGGGTAAATAAATTATTTTTGCATGGCAATTAAAACAGGATGAAGCAGGTACTATTTTTCATATTCACATTTCTTATTTCATTCTCTTATGCGCAGCAGGGGCTACAGATGGATTTGGGAGAAATTGATACTACAGAATTAAACCTGCAGCGTCAAATCGAATACTACCAGCTCATTCACGGAACTCCTGTAAATAATATGTTTTTGGAAGATTTAAAATTTCCGGAACTTAATCTCGATCAGGAAATGTTGAATAGGTATACCGTAAACATGGGATTTCTACCTTTGGAACAATTTATTTACACCGGAATTTCTTCCAGTCCACTCGGGGCTTTTTCTCCATTTTATTACAACAGCACCATTTTAAGCGGGCAGGCAGTTCAATTAAACGATAAGCTGGTTATTAGCGGATACAGCTACGGGGCCAATTCCATTTTTTCGGCTCCGCTGCCCAACCAGAATTCCAGTTATTTCGACACTTACGGATCAACCATGTTTATGCAATACAAGGTTTCAAAAAACTTTAAAATTGAAACGCGGGTGAGTGTGGGACAACGCCAGGGACCTCCGGGATTTTAAGAGCTGAGGTATTGAAGGGCTGAAGGATTGAAGGATTAGAAAATGCTTGAATGCTTTAATGCGTGAATGTTATAATGAAGAAAAGGCAATAGGCAATAAACAGTAGGCAATTGACAAAAACTCGTGGCTCGTGACTCGTAGCTCGTGGCTTAAAATTAATTAACTTTAAACCCGAAACATCAAACTTTCAATATTGAACATTCAACTTGAAACATTAAACTATAAACTCAAAACTCATTCATGTTAACGGTTTACAAAGCATCTGCCGGCTCGGGAAAAACATTTCAACTTGTTGTCGAATACCTGAAACTTATTCTTGACAATCCATTTAACTACAAACACATTTTAGCGGTAACTTTTACGAATAAGGCCACCAACGAAATGAAAAGCCGGATACTTGAACAGCTCTACAAACTGGCTAACGATGAAAAATCGGATTACATTGAACATCTGCAAAAAAATACTTCCTACAGCGAACAATTTATAAGGCAAAGGGCAAAACAGGTTCTTAAAAATATTTTGCACGACTACAACCGGTTTTCGGTAAACACCATCGACTCGTTTACTCAAAAAGTAATTAAATCCTTCAACCGCGAATTGGGAATTTCTCCGAATTTTACGGTAGAACTCGATACCGATATGCTTTTGATTGAAGCTGTTGACAATATGATTGCCCGGATCGACAAAGACAAAGATTTACTTAAATGGCTAAAAGAATTCAGCAAAGAAAAAATTGAAAACAACCGCAGTCAGCACCTCGAATCAGATATAAAATCGTTGGGAGAAGAATTGTTTAAAGAAAGCTTCCAGGTGTTTTTTCCCGAAGAAGGAGACTCGGAATATACCAAAGAAAACCTCGAAAACTTCAACAATGAATTACAAGCACTTTGTAAAAACTTTGAAAAAGAGTTAAAGACAAAAGGGAAAGAGGCTGTTCAAATGATGGAAAGCTCTGACCTTGGTCCGGCAGATTTTTCGGGAGGGAAAACAAGAAGCATCGGTAATTTTTTTGTGAAACTTTCGAACGGGTCGCAACCCAATTTCACCAAAACAGTGCGCGAATGTGCCATCGATATTGAAAAGTGGAGCTCGAAAACCAGCAAACGTCGCGATGAAATCCTTCAGGCAGCAGAAAGCAAACTGCAACCAAAATTGATTGAAATTGTAGATTATTACGATCAGAATTCGGTGCACTACAACACTGCCCATGCGGTGCTTCGCCAACTGCGTATGCTTGGCATTTTAACCGACCTGAAAGAAGAAATAAAACACCTGGCCCACGAAAAAGGAGTGTTAATGCTTTCCGATTCGAATCTTTTACTGAATAAAATTATTGGAAACAGCGACTCGCCTTTTGTTTACGAAAAAATCGGGAATTTTTACAAACATTTTATGCTCGATGAGTTTCAGGATACCTCGGGCCTGCAATGGTCGAACCTGAAACCACTGCTCACCAACTCGCTGGCTGAAGGGAACAAAAACCTTATTGTTGGCGATGTAAAACAATCGATTTACAGATGGAGAAACAGCGACTGGAATATTTTGGCAGAACAGTTAAATTCTGATTTCACATCCACACAACTTGATAATATTACCCTGAAACACAACTGGCGAAGTGATAAAAACATTATCAATTTCAACAACGAAATAATACAAAGCCTGAAAAATCAATTCAGCGAGTATCTCTTTACAGGAATCGAAGAACAGTCTGTTTATCAAGATAAACTGGAAAAAATTTACGAATCATTTCAACAGATTCCCGGAAAAACCAACTCGCGCGAAACCGGCTATGTGGAAATGAATTTTTTGCCCTCCGATGAGTTTTACGATGATTCTGTTTCACTGCTACTGAAACAAGTTAAATATCTGCAGGACAAAGGTATAAAAGCACACGAAACAGCAATTTTAATCCGCCGAAACAAGGAAGGAGCTTCGATTATTGAACATTTCCTTTCGGCAGCAAAACTGGAGGAAAACAAACAATACAATTTATCGGTACTTTCCAACGAATCGTTGTTTTTGCATGCATCAAAAGCCGTACTTTTTGTAATGGGCATCATCGAATTGTTTATCGATCCTGACAACAAAATTACACAGGCTACACTGCTTCAACTCTGGCAGGTTTGGCTTAAGCCGGAACTAAAAAAGAGAGGCATTGCAACCCAAACCGCAAAAGGCCAAAACCTCCTGGATTTTGAGGACACCAAAGAATGGCATTTACAGGACAATTTTGAAGAAACATTTGAAGAAGAGCTAAACGATAAACTGGCAGAAGCAAAAGAAAAAGTACTACTCTCCTCTCTCGATGAAACTATCATTCATATTTCATCATTGTTTCATTTGTTCGACCTCGAAACTGAATTACCATTCCTGCAAACTCTTATCGATAAAGCGGGCGAATTAAAAAGTTCGCTCTCAAACGACTTGTCCAATTTCCTGCTTTGGTGGAATGAAAAAGGATCGGGGACATCCGTAAGTGTGAATGAAGAAGTTGATTCCATCAGGCTGATAACCATACATAAATCGAAAGGATTGGAATACAAAGCTGTACTGCTGCCTTTTCTCGACTGGAAAACCTCATCAGGAGGAAATAGAAATGACATATTGTGGTGCCACTCCGAAAACAAACCGTTTAACCGTTTCCCCTTATTACCGGTCAGAATGAGCGGCACACTCGCCGAAACCGAGTTTAAAGAAGACTTTTTCGAGGAAAAAACCAAAAGTTATATCGACCTGCTGAACCTGGTTTATGTGGCATTTACTCGTGCAAAATCAGTACTTATCGCAAATTGTCCCGAAGCTGAAGAGCCCAAAAAGAATGCTAAACCTTCCGACAAACCAATTAATTACATTCTCAACAAGGCGCTGCTGTCTCTCAACGAATCAACGTTCGGAAAATACTGGAACACAGATCGAACACAGTTCTGTTACGGAATTATTCCTCCTGAAAATGAAGAAACCAAATCTGCCAATGCGGTTGCAATCAAAAATTACCGTTTTTACGATTTCAGCAAAAAAATAAGGCTTCGTATGAATGCTGAAGATTTTCTGATTGAAGATGAAAGTCACCATTCGGTAAAAAACACCGGAAAAATTATTCACGATATTCTTGCTGATATTGAAACAACAAAAGATATTGATAAAGCCTGCACAAGAGCTCTTATCGACGGTAAAATATCGAAAAAAGAATTTAGTGAAATCCAAATAATAATTAAGGAAAACCTGAATCAGAACATTGTAAAAGACTGGTTTGACGGAAGCTACCGGGTGCTAAATGAACGCGATTTACTCACTTCAAAAAAACTTCTTCGCCCCGACCGGATTATGTACTGCAACGATGAAGCTATTGTTGTTGATTATAAAACAGGAGAAAAAAATCCAAAATACTCCGGGCAGGTTCAGCAGTATGCAGAAGAATTAAAAAAATCAGGCTTTAAAAAAGTGAATGGCTACCTTTGGTATCTCCACACCGGCGAAATTGAAAAAATCTGCGAAATACCTGTAAAATACTGAACAATAACTCTTTCCGAACAAATCTTATTTTTTAATGTTTATTAATCAAACATTAGAACTTAAATTGATGGAAAGAAAAAATTTTATTAAACAATTTGCTTTGGGCGGAAGTATTCTGCTTACCGCCCCGGTTCTATTTAATTCTTGTTCGGAAGATGATGACATGGAACCAACAAACAATAATAATTCGGGCAATGAAATTACCGTTGATCTGACAAGCACTACTTATGCTACTCTGGGTACTGTTGGAGGTTACGCGTACAAGGGCGATATTATAATTTTCAGAACCGGTGAAACTTCTTACATGGCTCTTTCAAAAATTTGTACGCACCAGGGATGTACGGTAACCTACAGTCATGATAATGGAAATATTCCGTGTGCATGTCACGGTTCGCTATTTAACACGGGAGGAACGGTTTTACAAGGGCCTGCAGCAAGTAACCTAAAAAAATACACAGTAAGCAAAGATGGCGATATTCTGACCATTACTTAAAGTGAATTAATTGCTCTCAATCACCTGGCCTTTTTCCCTGTATAAATCAATTTTTCCATCGAGTAGCACGGCAATTACAGTAACCTGTTCATCCAATACCTTTTCCGGAACATCGATGTAAATAATTCCCGGCACCGAGCTCCAGTATTGTTTCATCTTCACATCCCAGTTTAATTTGGTTCCGTTGCCAACCACCCACATCCGGTTTATTTTGTTTTTTATCCCTTTTAAAACAATAGATCCGTTGGGTTTATGCGGGACAAAAAGGTATAAAATATCGCCAGTTTTATTCAATGCTGTTGGTCCATAATAATGCTCAAACGGAATTCCGGCGCGGGTTCCGTAAATGGCTTCACTGTGTTTATTTGTCCAGCGGCCTAATTCCTTCAAGATATTCACCTGCTCTTCAGGTATAGTTCCATCCGCTTTAGGTCCAATATCCAATAACAAATTTCCACCTTTATTGATACAGTCGATCAAAATACGGATAACCTGATTGGGTGTTTTATAATTATGATCGTTATGCTGATACCCCCAACTGTCATTCATTGTCATACACAACTCCCAGTAACGATTGTCGGGGCGTGTTATCGGAAGCCCCTGTTCCGGAGTGGCATAATCACCATATCCCTGGATGCGACTGTTTAGAATCACATTTATATTCCATCCACGAAGGCTCTCCGCCAATTCTTTGGCTTTCCACTTTTCTGCCGATTGTTCCCAGTCACCATCAAACCAGTATAAATCAGGCTTAAATTGTTTCGATAATTCTTCCAACTGGCAAAAATTAAAATCTACAAAACGATTCCATCTTTCAGGATCGTCGGTATATCTTTTTTCTTTCCGTGTTTTATTGGGATAATCGGGATGCGACCAATCGAGTAACGAATAATATAAACCAACCCGAACATCGTTTTTTCTTAATTCTTTCACAAAAGGTGCAATTAAATCTTTCCCTGCAGGTGATTTTTTCACCACATTGAGATCGCTGCATTTTGTATCCCATAATGCCACGCCATCGTGATGTTTGGTAGTAATTACCGAATATTTTGCACCGCTGCCGGCAATTAATTTTGCCCAGGCAGCCGGGTCGTATTTGCCGGCAGTAAAACCATCAAGCTGTTTCATATAATCGTCGTGCGATATATAATCGTTAAAAAACGACCAGCTTTCATCAATTCCGTTCACCGAATAAATGCCCCAATGGATAAAAATGCCGAGTTTGGCATCTTCGAACCATTGCATTCGTTTCTCCTTTTCTTCACTTATTCCCTGTGAATAAACTCCAACTGACAGCACTATTGCTGTCACCAACAATAAAATCTTTCGCATAGTATTTAAATATCAGGTTTAATTCCTATGCAAACTTTGAAAATATTTTTAAATGTACAAATGATTATTCGAAGGAATAATGCTTTTTTATTGCAGACTCAATATCCCATACACACTCAAGGCCTTTCGGAAAAGTAACAAAATCGCCTGCTTTAATGGTTATTGCCTCAAATTCGGTAGTAATGGTTGCTTCTCCTTCCAAAATGTAACACAATTCGGTTTGATCATAAAACCAGTCGAATTTATCTTCGTCATGCTCCCATACAGGCCAGTCAAAAACTCCCTCCTCCTGTAACTCTTCCTGAGAATACTGTTCAATATCAATCTTCATCACTAAAATGGCTTAAGTTACTTTCAATAAATGTTTTACTTCATTAAAAATAACAATTAATGATAATTTTATTACTATTCAATCTAAAAGTTACTTTTATAACTTAAATTCATGCAGAATTAAAAATCAAATTTATGAGAAAAATGAAAAAGTTATTACAACTCACTATAATTATTTTCACTCTAATCAGCTGTTTTCAGGCAGAGGCTAAGAAAAAGGATAAAACGGCTGACTTTTCCTTTGTTTTTGTAACAGATATTCACGTTACAACAGAACGAAATGCAACGGAAGGATTACTGCAGGCCATAGATACAATCAATAAACTGGCTCCCGACTTTGTGCTAAGCGGTGGCGATAATATTATGGATGCACTTGGACAAACTTATGAAACCGCCGACAGCTTATATAATCTTTACTCTGAAACGATAAAAAATTTAACAATGCCGGTGTACAATACAATGGGTAATCACGAGGTATTTGGGTTATACGAAAAAAGTGGCATTTCGCCCGAGCATAAGCTCTACGGTATAAACATGTATGAAAAGCGCCTGGCAAAGCGATACTATTCTTTCAATCATAAAGGATGGCATTTTGTAGTACTCGACGGAATTGGTTTTACGGAAGACCGGCACTATTACGGACATGTTGACGAAGAAGAACTTGAATGGCTAAAAAAAGATCTTGAAAAAGCAGGAAATAAACCGATAGTAGTTAGTACTCATATACCTCTTTTAAGTGTTGGATCGCAAATAATGCAAGGCCCGACTGTTGGATTTCCTGAAGGTTCGGTTATAACAAATGCGAATGAAGTAAGAGAAATACTGGAACAATACAATACCAAATTGGTATTACAAGGTCATTTACATTTTTTGGAAGACATTAATTATAATGGAATTCATTATATAACAGGAGGAGCTGTTTCAGCGCAATGGTGGCAGGGACCACGTTTCGGAATGGAAGAAGGTTTTGTAAAAATAGATGTACAAGGCGAAAAATTTACATGGAATTATGTTGATTTTGGATGGGAAGTAGAGGCAGAGTAAAAAAAGAGATATTCTAAAAATACAGAACAGAAAAGCCGAATGTTGCCTACATCCGGCTTTTTTCTACCTCTTCCAACACAATTCTTATGTGTATTCCAAAAAGAGAACTTACCACTAAGTCCAATTTAAAAAGCTCTCTGTATATTGTAACAAAAAACACGCCCAAGGGTTTAAAAACTTTATCTGAAAATCAGCTGTAAACGGTTAAAACCATTCGGCGTGCCCCTCCGAAATTACGAAACTCGCAAAAATAAATACCCTGCCAGGTTCCCAGGTTTAAGCGGTGACGGGTTATCGGAATTGTTACTTCTGCCCCAATAACCGAAGATTTCAGGTGGGCTGGCATATCATCATCTCCTTCATAAGTGTGAATATAAACAGGATCTTTTTCCGGAATCATTTTATTTATAAAACCCTCAAAATCAGTCCTTACAGTTGGATCGGCATTTTCATTCAGGGTGATTCCTGCTGAAGTATGTTTTACCAGAATGTGCAATAAGCCTGTTTCCGGTAATTCCGGCAAATAATCTTCAATTAATCCTGTTATTAAATGATATCCCCTTTTAAAACGGGGAAGAGAAATTTCTTTTTGCTGAATCATAATAAAAAATCAATTAATACAATATCAAAGCAGCTGAAATGTACAAAGTATTGTGGAAATATAAAAAAGAAAACACCCCTGCCAATTATCTTATTCATTCACCATCTCATCCTCTTATTTCCTATATTCACCTTTTTATTTACATCATTTTATCCGGGGATTAGTAATTTCAAACTCCTGCGGCACACCAATAAAAGAAAAACTATGAATTCAGCAGCCATTATTGTTTTAGTCGTTTTTGTTCTGGTAGGTGTACTGGTGGCGATATTGGTAAAACAGAACAAAGCAGGAACCTACAATCAAAAATCGAAAAAAGAATCATCGGCCATGGTCCGTGGTATTGCTATTGGTTACGCCATTGGAATCGGTCCGGGAATTGCCATCGGAGTTGCTCTGGATAACATTGCTTTAGGAATAGCGATTGGAGGCAGCATTGGAATTTCAATAGGTATTGCACTGGGAGCCAGTTTCAAAAAGCAGGAAGAAGCTAAAAGTAAAGGTATACATCAGCAAAGTATTAAGTCGAATGAATCCAGACTTTTTATCATTTTAGGTCTTCTGGCCTTGCTTGTCGGATTCCTGGTTCTTGGTTGGTTGTTGTATTCAAAAATGAAGTAAAATGAAGCAAACAGCAGTATTCCTGATTCTAACAATGTTTCTTTCCTGTTCAGAAAAGAAACCGAAATTAACCGGTCCTTATCTTGGACAAACGCTTCCGGGAGAATCTCCGGAGCTCTTTGCCCCGGGGATAGTCAACGACGGAATTGCCACACGCGATATAACTTTCACTCCCGATGGAAACGAAATATATTTCGGAAAAAATATGGGGAATTCCACTTTCGCCACGATTTTGTTTTGTAAAAACACCAAAGATGGCTGGACCGATCCCGAAGTTCTTTCTTTTGCACAGGATCCGAATCATGTTTTTATTGAACCGTGCCTGTCTCCCGATGGTGAAAAACTGTTTTTTGTTTCGAACATGGATCAGAAGATTACCGCAACAAACCGTTTCATTACCGACATTTGGGTAGCAGAAAGACAAGGTGAACAATGGGGAAAACCATATAGACTCGACTCGACGGTTAATTCGCCCGATCCTGAATATTTCCCAACAGTTGCAAATAACGGGAACCTGTATTTCACAAGGGAAGATTCTAAAACAAGGCAAAATCTTATCTATAAATCGGAATACAAAAATGGAAAATACCAAACACCGCAATTAATGCCACAACAGGTTAACTGTGGACGTGCCCGCTTTAATACGACCATTGCACCTGATGAAAGTTTTATGATTATTCCGAGTATTGGAATGCCGGATTCGTATGGCGGAACCGATTACTATATTTCTTTTTTCGATAGGCAAAAAGGATGGAGCGAACCTCAAAATATGGGAAATCAAATAAACACTGCAGCTACACACGAATACTCAGCAAGTTTCTCGCCCGACGGAGAGTTCCTGTTTTTTATGTCTGCAAGACCCACTCTTAAAGGCATTGAAAAGCTCGATTATCAAATCATACAAGAGTTGAACAACTCTCCGGAAAGTGGCAACTCAAATATTTACTGGATAAAAGCAGGTTTCATCGAAGATTTAAAACATAAAGCAATATTTAAAACAAACAACGGAAAATGAAGATTTTAGGAAATTTAATTTGGTTACTTTTTGGCGGCTTCGCCATTTTTTTGGAATACATAATGGCAGGCTTGCTGCTTTGTATTACTATTGTAGGAATTCCTTTTGGAATTCAATCGTTTAAACTGGGCATACTCGCACTTTGGCCTTTTGGGCAGAGAATAGAATATATGGATTATGCTCCCGGGTGCCTGTCAACCATCATGAATATTATTTGGTTATTTATTGGCGGAATCTGGATCATGCTTACGCATGTATTTTTTGGTTTATTACTCGGAATTACCATTATTGGAATTCCCTGGGCCAAACAACATTTCAAAATGGCATCGCTGGCATTAACTCCTTTTGGTCGCAGGGTCGTTTAATCCCTTACTAACAGTTACTTTTAATGTAGTAGCCCCAATACGCAAAAAAATGATTGATGATAGATTGAAGACCGATTGATAAAGATTGCATCAATCTCTTCAATCATTTCAATCGTGTCAATCTCAAAGTTGAGGAAAATCAAATACAACAAAAGCACAAATTTTATTGATAAATACTGAACGTGCCTTTTGGAATAACTTTTCAAATCACTACTTTTAGCAGAACTTAATGCGATCCAACTATGAGACTCTTTTTGACTATTATTCTTGTTCTTCCACTTTTTGTATTTGCTCAAAAAAATCAAACACCCGAAGAGGTGGTTAAGCTGATTAAAGAAAATGTTACCTGCGACTGGCAGGAACAAACTGTAGATGTTTTTAAAGCGGGCGACCCAAAATCAGAAATAAAAGGGATTGCCGTTTGTATGTTTGCCGACATGAAAACACTGGAGCGCGCTGTAGATTTAGACTGCAATTTTATTATCACTCACGAACCTGTTTTTTACAACCACCTCGACGAAACAGAAACTTATAGCAACAACCCTGTTTACCTTGAAAAGAAAAAATACATAAACGATCACAAACTCGTCATCTTCCGTTTTCACGACCATATCCACATGACAAAACCCGACGGAATTTATGCGGGCATGTTAAACAAGCTCGACTGGAAAAAATACGCGGTTAACGAAGAAGGAACACACTTCGAAATGCCACAAACGAAAGTTGAAGACCTGGTAAAGGAACTGAAAGAGAAGCTGGGCCTGCAAAGTGTAAGGGTGATTGGCGATCCGCAAATGACCTTTACAAAATTAGGTCTGGCAGTTGGGGCACCGGGCGGACAGCGTCACATCAACGCACTTAGCCTGCCAGATATGGAAGTAATGGTTGCAGGAGAAGCCACTGAATGGGAAACTTACCTTTATGCCAACGATGCCGTAGAACAAAACCGTAAAAAAGCGGTGGTTTTTGTAGGGCATGTAAAGTCGGAAGAAGCCGGCATGGAATATTGCACGGAGTGGTTGAAGGGCTTTGTGAAAAATGTACCCATCCATTTTATTGAAAATGATTTGAACTTCACAACTTTCTAGTTATGGCAGAAACCTATTGGCTTTTAATAGTTCTTCTGGTATCCGTGCTATTCATCATTCTCGGAACCACTAAATTTAAACTGCATCCTTTTATTGTTTTATTGCTGGCCTCGTATTTAGCCGGCGCCATGGCAGGATTGCCCATCGACCAGATTGCAGGTACTATTACAACTGGTTTCGGAAATATTATGGCCTATATCGGCATTGTAATAATTCTTGGAACCATCATCGGGACCATTCTGGAAAAATCGCATGCTGCCATTAAAATTGCCGACCTCGTTTTAAAAGTAGTTGGCAAACGATTTCCGGGACTGGCCATGTCCATTATTGGCTACATGGTATCCATTCCTGTATTTTGCGATTCAGCTTTTGTTATTCTCTCTTCGCTGCGAAAATCGTTGGTTGCCAAAACAGGTAAGTCTTCGGTGGCACTGTCGATTGCACTGGCAACAGGATTGTACGCCACTCACACCTTTGTTCCCCCCACGCCCGGTCCCATTGCGGCTGCCGGAAACCTGGGCCTCGAAAATCAACTGGGACAGGTTATCTTGTTCGGACTGGTAGTTGCATCTTTTGCAATGCTGATCGGGTATATCTGGGCATCGTACATTGGGCCAAAATTTACCGCTTCAGATGAAAAGATAAGTGAAGAAGAATACACTTTTAAAAACATTAAATTACCATCAGGTGCTAAATCTCTTATGCCGATACTAGTGCCCATTGTATTAATTGCATTACGCTCGGTGGCCACCTACCCCACGCAACCATTAGGAAACGGAATATTTTATTCTTTTCTGAATTTTATCGGACAGCCCGTAAATGCTCTCCTTGCAGGATTTCTGCTTTCGTTTTTATTGTTTCCAGCCTTCAATAAAGAAACATTAACCGGCTGGATTGGAGATGGAATTACCGCTGCCGCTCCGATATTACTGATTACCGGAGCAGGAGGCGCTTTCGGAACAATTCTGAAAGAAACACAAATAGGAGATTCGCTGGGTGAACTGCTTGCCGGATATCAATTAGGAATATTCCTGCCATTTATAATTGCCGCTGCTTTTAAAACTGCACAGGGTTCTTCAACAGTGGCATTGGTTGCCACATCTGCGTTAATTGCACCACTGCTATCTACCATCGGACTCGATTCTTTAAACGGGAAGGTTCTGGCAGTTATGGCAACCGGAGCAGGCGCCATGACCATTTCGCACGCTAACGACAGTTTTTTCTGGGTGGTAACGCAATTCTCAGGAATAGATGTAAAAACCGGGTATAAAACACAGACCATTGCAACGCTTATTCAAGGAGTAGGATCGATGATAGTAGTATATTTACTGAGCTTATTTTTTGTTTAAATTCATAAGTCTCCTCTCTCTTTGAAAGAGATTCCACAACGTCAATAGACGAATCGGAATGATAAGGTTCTGCGTCCTTTGCGCTTCTTTTAAACTTTGCGTGAACTATTAATTAAAACCTAATATCAATATTAAACCCCAGTACCATTTGAGATGTATTATAATCCTTTACGCGAATAGGGACAAACGATGTACTCACGTCAATTTTATGATTGGTTTTATATCCAAAAGCATCGGTAATTTCATTCACCGGGTCCATAATAATCAAAGCCGTACGTCCCAGAAAACGTGACTCCAGAATGCGTGTATCATTTTCAACAATTTGCCGTTTTAAAATAAAAAATCCTTCTCCCATCAACGAACCTACCACAGGAGTAACAATTATATCGTTCCACGATGGAATTTCGGCAAAAGCTTCCAAACCATACTCCCACATAAATGTCGACAACAAACCGGAATAAACAAACGACTCCCACCACCGGTAACCACTGCCTCGTGCACTCATGTAATAAATGGCTCCTCCCCAGGGATGCATAATGTAATTCATACAAAATCCGTCAGCATCAACAACAGGCCCGGCCTTAACATTTTCTTTCCAGCTTTTACACCAGCCCGTTTCTTTAATTTGTTCTTTATCCCAGCAGGAAAAACTTTCAGGCGAGATCCAAAGTACACCAAACTTAACCATCGACATGGCAAAATTAACACCGGTATTAATGAGTAAACGCCTGGAATCGCGAGCCGGATTATAAATAAATTCGTTTTGTGATTTTGCAGCCGGAGCTATCGAATCGAAACAAGAACTCTGTTTATGTTCATAACTATCCGTTTGAAACATAGTCTGACCACAAACAAACCGGCAGGGAAACCAAACAAATGCCAGTAATAAGAAGTATTTGGCTTTGGTTAAATACATTTATTGTTACAAACTTAAAAAATCATTTGTTAAATAAATATTTCACATTCTAACTTTTTTGTTAAACCTGCATTTCTTACTTTCTGCAGTATCATACCAACAACACATTCTGCGTACTTTTGCTTTTTCTGAAAAAATAAAAAGCAAACATCATGAGCATACGATACGGAGTAATTGGAACAGGTGCAATAGGTGGATTCTATGGAGGGAAACTGGCCCAAAACGGGAACGATGTTCATTTTTTATTTCGCAGCGATTTTCACCATGTAAAAGAAAACGGATTGAAGGTCGACTCGGTGAATGGTGATTTTCATCTGCCCGGCGTTTCCTGTTATTCATCGGTTCAGGAAATGCCCAAATGTGATGTGGTTCTGGTGGGTTTGAAAACTATCAATAATCACCTCCTGCCCCAACTTCTTCAGCCTATTGTACATGCAAATAGTTTGGTTATTCTTATCCAGAATGGCTTAGGAATTGAAGCAGAACTGGCAAATGAAATGCCTGAAATCCAAATTGCCAGTGGTATGGCTTTTATCTGTTCACACAAAGCAGGACCGGGCCATATTACTCACCTCGATTTTGGACGAATAGAACTGGGATTATTCACATTCGGAGGAAAAGAATTACTTGCACACTGCTGCGAGGATTTTGAAAAAGCAGGGGTACCAGCTGTTGTTGCCGACAACCTGGGTCTTGCACGCTGGAAAAAACTGATTTGGAATGTCCCTTTTAATGGACTGACAGTAGTTTTGAATACCACCACCGATAAAATAATGAAATTACAGGCTACCAAAGAACTGTCACTCGAAATTATGCACGAAGTAATAGATGCCGCCGGATATTGCGGTTATGAAATAGACAGAAGTGTTGCAGGACAAATGATTTCGATGACAGAAACCATGACACCATATGCGCCCAGTATGAAACTGGACTATGACAATAAACGCCCCATGGAAATCCAGGCTATTTACACCAATCCCATTCAAACTGCACGAAAAGCAGGTTACGAAATGAAAAAAGTGGCCATGCTCGAACAGCAACTTCGTTTTATTGCACAACAGTAAACAAATTCTTCAATTTTTGTCAATCTTCTCTCAATCTCTAATCAATCACAAAAAAATTTCACTCCCGATGTAATGCATTTATAATCCTCCCGTCTTACCTTTGAAAACAAGCAAAAACAGGAAGCAAAACGAATTTGACAGCACATGGTTGCGAAGGATTTTAAAACGAATGTATTACCACATAGCAAAAAGTTGCTGCGATTTGCAACACACTTTTTGAAAGACGAAGACCTGGCTCGCGATGTTATTCAGGATGTTTACCTGAAACTCTGGCAAAAAAGGGACTCGCTGGATGTGGTTGAAAACATGGAAGCCTTTACCATGAGAATGACACGCAACCGCTGCCTGGATGTAATCAGGATGAATAAAACCATTCCGATTGACGCAGAAACCGACCGGAAATTAAAAGAGAAAACGGTCGACGTTCATTCAAAAGTTGAATTAAGTGAGTCGGCAGAACAAATTAAAAAACTGATTGGGGAACTGCCCGATTTACAACAAAAGGTAATGCAACTCCGCGACATTGAACAACTCTCATACGAGGAAATCGAGGAGCTGACCGGACTAAAAGTAAATGCGATAAGAGTTAACTTATCGAGAGCGCGCAAAAAAGTGCGCGATGAATTTTTAAAGTTGAATAATCATGAAAGAAACTCAGGAAATACTACGACTACTGCAAAGCTATTTTGACGGCAACAGTACCGAGGCTGATGAGAAAATGCTGGAGGCATATTTCAAATCGGGAGAGGTAGCTGAAGAGTTAAGCGAATATGCCGAATTTTTCGGAGGAATTTCGGAACTGGCTGGAACAAATAACGATGAAAACATTGAAGACGAAATTATGGATTATATCCTGGAAAACGAACACCAGGAAAAAACCAAATACCTCTCGATGTGGAAAATGGTAACAGGTATTGCGGCATCTGTGATTGTTATTCTGGGCGGATTTCTACTTTACCAGGGAAATCAAAAACCATTCGACGACACCTTTAAGAATCCGGAAGAAGCATATGCTTACGCGAGTAAAACTCTGCAATTTGTTTCGGGGAAATACCACGATGGAATGGCCGGATTATCGAACTTCGACAAGTTGCGGAAAGCCAACGATCCGGTAAAAAAAGGCACAGCTCCGGTAGTAGAATTTTACAATAGTATAAACAACATAAATAGCGTTCAACCGATAAATGATCAATCGGAACCAGACAGTTTATAAATAGCTGAAGGACTGAAGGATTGAAAAATTAAAATATTAAAGCAGTATCACATTAGAACATTAAAGCATTAAAAAAGGCAAACCCGACAGCTAGCAGAGGGAAGCCTAAAATAAAAAAGTAACAAATTAAAAAATAAACGTCATGAAAAAGTTATTAGTAATCTTAGCATTGGTACTGCCCATGGCAGTGCTTGCACAAAAAACACCGGTCGATAAATTATTCGAAAAATATGCCAACCAGAAAGGTTTTACAACGGTAAATATTTCGGGTAGATTATTAGGACTGGCAGCCCAACTCGATAATGAAGGCGATGATGTTACCAACATGCTTTCATCGCTGACGGGAATCAGGGTATTAACTGTTGATGATGATGAGCTTAATAAAAAGCTGGATTTTTACAAAGAATTGGAACAGGAAAACTTCTTTAAAAACAACAATTTTGAGGTATTAATGGAAGTAACCGAAGATGACGAAGTGGTTCGTTTCCTGGCCAAGGATGCAGGAAATGGCAAACTTTCAGATCTATTGTTGGTAGTTGGTGGCGACGACAATGCGCTGATCAGTATCAGCGGAATAATCAATCCCGAAGACATTGGAAAAATCACCAAAGCTGTAAATGTTGATGTGGGTGATTTCGAATAAAAGATTATCGACAGAAAAACTTCAATAAAATTCACCGGGTGACTCTTTGTTTCAACTCAAAGTTGCCCGGTGAATTTTTATGGTTTTATAAACAGTTTACTTCCCGTTCCAATTCCACGCCAAATTTCTCGAAAACCGATTGTTTTATTTTTTCTGAAAACAGGTAGATTTCCTGTCCCGTGGCATTTCCATGATTTACAATTACCAAAGCCTGTTGCTCGTGTACCCCTGCATCGCCTTCGCGCTTACCTTTCCATCCACACTGATCGATTAACCAGCCTGCTGCCACTTTCTTCTTTCCTTCGAGATATGAATAAACAGGAATTTCAGGATATTTTTTCTGAAGCTGGTCGGCCAGAGATTCATCCACAACCGGATTTTTAAAAAAGCTGCCTGCACTCCCCAAATCTTTTACATCGGGTAATTTTGATGAACGAATTTCAATAACAGCCTCTCTTATGTTATGCAAATTCACTTCACCCTTTTCTTTCACTTTTGCTTCCAGATGGCCATAACCAAGATTAAACTCAGGGAATTTTTCGAGTCGGAATATGACAGAAGTAATAATAAATTTATTCTTCAGGTAACTTTTAAAAATACTGTCGCGATATGCAAACCGGCATTCGTCAACCGAATACTCGCACATTTCCTTTTTTTCCAAATCATAGCCCTTCACTTTTTCTATAACCTGGCACACTTCCTGGCCGTAAGCTCCAATATTTTGAACCGGAGCAGCCCCCACCATTCCGGGAATCAATGATAAATTCTCAACTCCTCCCAATTGGTATGAGACACAGTACTCCACAAACTCATCCCACACTTCTCCTGCTCCCACTTCAATCCACTCATTCTGACGGTCTTCATAAACCGATTTTATTCCCGGTACTTTGGGATGAATTACAAGCCCATCAAAATCGTTCAAAAAAAGAATGTTGCTCCCCTCTCCCAGAACAATCAGTTTCTCATCTTTCCAGCTTTGATTCGAATTCAAAAAAACCTCCAGATCCTGAGGTTCAGTAAACTCAAAAAAATATTTGGTCTTGGCATCAATGCCAAATGTATTATGTCTTTTTAGCGAAAAATCTTCGAAGAATCGAATCATAAAATGAATTTTGCGCAAAGATGCCAATTTATTATTGATTAACGAAAAACGATTATTTGTGGTTTTGAAAAATAATTCACCAAAGCAAAAGTTTATATTTACAGCTAAATTGAAAAACAACCTTGAAAACAGCTAATAAAAGAATCATTGTTTCGGTTACCAACGATCTTGTTTCCGACAACAGGGTGCACAAAATCTGTTCTTCACTTGAAAGAATGGGATTCAAGGTTTTGTTAATCGGCCGGAAACTTGCGCAGAGTTTACCGGTTGAACGAACTTACCAAACCCGAAGAATGGAACTGCTGTTTAAAAAGGGCCCCTGTTTTTATGCTGAATACAACTTCAGGCTTTTTCTGTTTCTTTTATTTGCCCGGGCCGATGTTTTTCTTTCAAACGATCTGGACTCGTTAACAGCCAATTTCCTTGCCGCCCGCTTTAGAAAGAAACATCTGGTTTACGACAGCCACGAATATTTTACGGAAGTTCCGGAACTAATCAACCGTCCAAAAGTCCAAAAAGTATGGCGGTGGCTCGAAAAGAAAATGGTTCCCAACATAAAATACGCTTACACGGTCTGTGATTCCATTGCACAGGTTTACACCAAAAAATATGGGGTAGATTTTAAGGTAATCCGAAATATTCCTTTTGCCCGTAAATCGGATATCCCGAAAACGGAAAACGAAACAAAAATCATTCTTTACCAAGGCGCCGTAAATATTGGCCGCGGCCTGGAACAAGCAATCCGAGCGATGCATTTTCTGGAAGGCGCCAGGCTTGTTATTGCCGGCGATGGTGATATCAAAGCGCAACTGGAAGCACTCGTAAAAAAAGAACAACTGGAGACCAAAGTTGAATTTACAGGCCGGCTTCCTCTTGAAAAACTTTCAGAATTAACGGCTCAGGCCGATTTGGGACTTTCTATCGAAGAAGACCTGGGTTTAAACTACCGGTTTGCACTTCCCAACAAACTGTTTGATTACATTCAGGCTGAGGTGCCGGTTTTAGTTACAAATCTGCCGGAAATGAAAGCCATTGTAGAAAAATACAACATCGGCGAAATTTCCGGTTCGCTGGAACCGGAAATTCTTTCAAATAAAATGAAATTGGCATTGTCAGATATTGAAAAACGTAAAATCTGGAAGAATAATTTAAGAACGGCAGCAGGCGAACTAACATGGGAGAAAGAAGAGCAAAAACTTCAGGAAATCTTTTCAGAACTGTTTTAAACATTCGATTCCAGCAAATTTTCAAACGCAATTTCTTCCGTAATCTTTTCTGAGTCGCTTAATTTTCCGTTGGCACAAACTAATGTACGGGCAGGCATTTTTGCTATTGACGCATAATCGTGCGTTGCCATTAAAATGGTTTTGCCTTCTTCGTTTAAGCGGATAAACAAATCCAGAATCTCCTCCGAAGTTTCAGGATCGAGATTTCCGGTGGGTTCGTCGGCAAGAATTATCTCGGGTTTGTTTAAAATGGCGCGGGCAATCGTCACACGCTGTTGTTCTCCCCCACTCAACTGATGCGGCATTTTGTCTTTTTTATCAGTCATACCAACTACATCCAAAACCTCTTTCACTCTCTCGTTGATGATATTTTTCACCTTCCATCCTGTTGCTTTTAAAACAAAAGCCAGGTTATCAAAAACATTCCGATCGGTCAACAACCTGAAATCCTGGAACACAACACCCAGCTTTCTGCGCAACTCCGAAACTTCGCGGTGTTTAATACCTGCCAATTTAATCCCAAGCACACTTCCATTTCCGGTGTATAAAGGCAGTTCGGCATGAAGCGTTTTAATCAGGCTTGTTTTGCCGGTTCCCACCTTACCAATCACATAAATAAACTCCCCTTCACACACCTCTAAATTTACTTCTGAAAGGATCAAACTTTCCCTCTGGTAAATCTCGGCATCGTACAACTCTATCACTTTTTTCTTGTCCATAATACAGGATTCATTACGAATGTAATTTGAAAAATTTTATCAACATACATAATAAACGAAAGTAATAAACAGTTTCTTGTTAAGAATTAGAACAATTTGAGGCCATTCAGAAAAACGATTATTTCTATTTTAGAAATCTGTATAAAATTCCGGCAAAATGAATTTTCAGGGAATTTTATTTCATCTATTAATTCACTATAAATGAGACAGTAAAAGCATGAGAACAACTCGATTATTCATATCCCTTTTTCTCTTGTTTCTTTTTGCACATGAAATCAGTGCCCAGCAAACGGCTTATTTCGACGATGTTCAAAAGGAAATTGAGATGGCAAAGGAACTTTATTCAAAAAGAAAATACGTTTCAGCATTCAGGCAGTTCGAAAAACTGCAGAAAAATGTGGAAGCGAAATCTGAATTGTATTCTGAAGCGGAATACTTTAAAGCAGCCTCGGCATTAAAAGCCGGATACAGCTCCGGGAACAAACTGATGGACAACTTTATTGACACACATCCTGAAAGTCCTTACATCAATACTGCATGGTTTAACCTGGGAACCAGCCAATTCGAAAAAAAACAATATGCTATTGTAATTCGCAGTTTTAACAACGTTGACAGGTCAGACTTATCGGAAAACGACCGTATTGAACTGCAATATCAAAACGGTTATGCCAACCTGATGCAGGACAATACCGAAATTGCTCTAAAGGAATTCAACGACATTAAAAACACCAACAACCTGTATTCGAAACCCGCAACCTATTATTGGGCACACATCCAGTACCTAAACGAAAATTACCAGGCCGCGCTTGATGGATTTACAAGGTTAAACAACGACCCGGCTTACTCGCAGGTAATTCCACTCTACGTGAGCCACATTTACTACAAACAGGAACGATACAACGAAGTTGTAAATTACACCACTTCGGTTATCGACGATGTGAAAGAGGAACACAAGGCTGAACTTTCGAAGATTGTTGGCGACTCATATTTTCATCTCCGTCAGTACGAAAATGCCATTCCTTACCTGGAAACTTATTTTGCTTCGTCGGGTGCGAAAACCCGTGAAGAAAACTACATACTTGGTTTTTGCTACTACCGTGTTGGAAAATATGCAGAGGCGGCTCCTTTGTTGGAGAAAGCATCTATAGGAGAAGATGAAATGACACAAAATGCTTACTACCATCTGGCCGATTGTTATATCAAACTAAACGAAAAAGAGAAAGCCAAAACAGTTTACGGAGCAGCTGCCGAATTCGACTTTAATCCCGACATAAAAGAAGATGCGTTGTTCAGTTATGCCAAATTGACTTACGAACTTTCTTACTCGCCGTTTAATGAAACCATAAAAGCATTCGACCGTTACATTGCTGAATATCCAAACTCACCAAAGAATGCAGAAGCTTATAAAATTCTGGTTGATGTCTACATGGTTACAAAAAATTATGCTGATGCCATTACTTCCATCGAAAAAATACAAAACAAAACACCTGATATTTTAAAAGCCTACCAGCGGGTAACCTATTACCGCGGATTAGAACTTTTTAATAACCTGGCCTACAATCAGGCTATCGAATATTTCGATCTGTCGCTTGATAACGGTAGTTACAGTCGAGAAATCAGATCGCAGGCACTCTACTGGAAATCGGAAGCACTTTATCGCGTTGGCGATTACAATAGCTCCATTGTTTCGTACAACCGATACCTGCAAACATCAGGATCTGCACAAACTAATGGAGAAAGTGCCGACTACAATCTGGGCTATGCCTATTTAAAAATGGACGATCAACAATCGGCATTTAGTCATTTCAAAAAATACGTAAATACCATGCAGGGAAAACGAACTCCCAAATTGGCAGATGCCTACAACCGGCTGGGTGATTACTATTTTCAAAATGCACAATACGGGCAGGCGGTCGACAATTACCAATACGCCTACAACATGAAAATGCATGAACCGGATTACGCACTTCTACAAATTGCATTTTGCCAGGGACTTCAGCGTAATCATGAAGAGAAAATCAATAACCTAAAACATCTTTTGGCCAATTTCCCAGAATCAGAATATTGCGATGATGCTCTTTACGAGCTGGGCCGCGCCAACGAACGTTTAGGAAACAACTATGAGGCAGTACAACAATACAGGGAAATAGTTTCTGAGTATCCTAACAGCAATTATTACCGAAAAGCATTATTACAACTGGGATTGGTAAATTACAATAATGGCGACTTTAACAAAGCCCTAGCCCAATACAAAGAATTGGCAGAGAATTATAAAGGAAGTCCGGAAGCAGAATCAGCACTACTTGGAATTAAAAACTGCTATGTTGAACTGAACAATGTAGATGCCTATTTCAATTACGTGAAACAATTAGGCGGTGAAGTAAATGTAAGTGCCTCAGAACAGGATCAACTCACGTACATGGCAGCAGAGAGGTTGTACATGGATGGTAAAGATGGTGCGTTATCGCAACTGCAAAATTATATAAATGAATTCCCTGATGGAGCTTATGTTTTAAACGCACACTTCTACATTGCGGAATCGTTATACAGAGAAGGGCAATTTGAGGCCGCCAATGAACATTATTCATGGATTGCCAATCAGCCGAATAATACATTTAGCGAACCCGCACTGTCGAAGGCATCGGAGATGACATTTAAGAATGGAAATTATTCAGAGGCGCTGAAAATGTTTAACCAGCTGGAACAAGCTTCCAACGGAAAGTGGAATTTACTGAAAGCTTACACCGGGCAAATGCGTTGCCACATGATTGCTGGCAATTACCAGGAAGCTGCTGTGGCTGCCGAAAAAGTTAAAAAATCGGAAGTGGTTAACGATGCATTGACCCGGGAGGCTGACTTTGCTGAAGGAAAATCGAATTACGAAATGGGGAGGCTGAATGCAGCAATAAGTCCGTTAAGAGACGCCGCAACTGACACCAAGCTTGAACAAGGGGCTGAAGCCAAATACCTTCTTGCTGAAATCTATTACAAAAACAAAAATACGGCAAAAGCGGAAGAAGAAATTGTCGACTTCATAGACAAAGGCACACCTTACACCTATTGGTTGGGGAAAGCATTTTTATTGCTGGCAAATATTTATGAAGATAAAGGCGATCAGTTCCAGGCCAAGCACACTTTAAAAAGTCTGGCCGAAAACTACAACGACGATTCGGACGGGATTAAAGCAGAAGCCCAGAGAAGATACAATGAAGTTTTGGCTAAAGAAGCCCAACAGCAGCAAAATGCAGTTGACAGTTCATTCCAAATGGAAATTAAACAAAACTAAAAACGATGGTCATGTTCAAACAATTCAAATATATTTTCCTGATTTTTTGTGCGGTTGTAACGGTCAAAGCACAAGCCCAACAGCGAGATACCACTCTCACTCAGGAAGTGGAAGTTACCAGGGCTTATAAACCGACAATTTCGGATGCCAATAAATTGAATTCGATGCCAACCATCGAAGAAAATCAGCACCAAAAGCCAACGTTTAATTACAGCATTAACAGCCAGCCTGTTTTTAAAACTTTCTCGGTAAATCCTTTAAAAGCAGCAACAATCGAAACCTCAAAACCATATCAGACTGATGGTTACGGTTTGATAAAAGCAGGGCTGGGAAGTTACTTCAGACCCTATGGCGAGTTGTTTTTCAATAATACTAATTCAAAAAATACCATCTTCGGAATTCATGCCATGCACCTCTCGTCATTTGGCAATATTGAGTTGGGAGCAGGTGACAAGGTGGATGCGCCATTTATGAAGAACGAGATTGACATGTATATAAAATACATGCTACGCAATTCAGTGCTTTCGGTAAATCTCGATTTTAAAAATGATGGTTTTAACTACTATGGCTACCCCAATGATACGGATAATCCGAACGATGCAATTCCTGATTTCTTACTCGAAGACGGACAAGAAATCACGTTATTTGGCACCAAACAATCCTTCTCAAAAGGAGGTTTCAACATTGGACTAAAAAATCCGACCGCTGAAACAGACGAGCAGGCATTTGGTTTTAATTTCGACTACCACTATTTCGGAACAAAAACAGAACAGCGCGAACATCTTGCCAATTTTACAATTGACGCGCGTCAGCCTTTTCAGGTAGGTGTAGGTATGCTCGAAGCAGGTATTCTGTATACTTTGGCCGACCAGATTACGCCACGAAAAGACTCTGTTACAGGAAACAAATCGCAAACCTGGATATTTGCCAAACCATCGTGGAATATCGGCAACAAAACGGCCAATTTAAAAGTTGGATTGAATGCGTGGTTTGTAATGGAAAGCAACGAAGATGCCACAGCCAAACTGGCACCAAATATTTACGCAAGCTGGACTCCCGTCGAAGATATTATCAGCTTATACGCAGGTCTTGACGGCGATTACATCAGCAATCATTATTCTAAAATTGCTTACGAAAATCCTTTTGTGAATCCCGATCACGATGTGCGTAATACAATGCAAAAATTCAGGTTCTTTGGAGGATTCGACGGCAAATTTTCGAAAAAAACCAACTTTAAAATTTCAGCAGAATATGCTGTAATCGACAACCAACCGTTTTTCTACCAAAATGAACTATACTACCTGGATGCTGCATACAATCCTGCTCCGTTATATATTAAAAGTAGTTTCGATGTGCTTTATGATAATTTGAATCGCTTAAAAATTAATGCTGAAATTTTCCACGCTTCTTCCGACAAACTCGACTTACTGGTATCAGCTAATTATTACCAATACGACCTGGTAGAACAAACCGAAGCATGGAACATGCCCGCCTGGGACGGGAAAATTGCTATTGGATACAAAGTATCAGAACAACTTAGCTTCAATGCAGATGTTTTTATTACAGGACAACGAAAAGCATTAATCATAGAAGAGAACAATCCGCTGGATTTAACACTGGCAGCTGCTGCCCCCACATTTAAATCCTATAATCTCGACACGGCATTCGACCTGAATGTTAAAGGAAACTATCAACTAACCAGCAAGTTCGCCATATTCGCGCAATTAAATAATTTTGGGTTCCAAAAATACCAGCGATGGTTTGGCTACCCGGTTCAAAGCTTTAATTTTCTGGCCGGAGTGAGCTATTCATTCTAGCACAACATAATCAATCAATTCGACGAAAAGGAAGGTAATATTACCTTCCTTTTTTGCTGAAATAAACGCTGACTTTTCTTACTCATTTTCAGGTTAATATCTTGTTGAAAAATAAGCACCTGAAAGCATTGATTTTTAGCTGTTTTTTCATCATTTTTTTTATCTTTGTGCGATGATTTTTATGTCCATTTTGAAGAAACATAAAAACTTGAATATCAACTAGTTTCCTTTTAAAAACCTTTAGGATTTTTTTGCAAGGGAAACTATTTTATTTTATAAGGATATTAATTTAGAGATAGAGATGAGCGAAATTGAAAAAAACGGAGTCCAAACAAACGGTAACGGAAACTATTCAGCTGATAGTATCCAGGTGCTTGAAGGTTTGGAAGCAGTTAGAAAGCGCCCGGCCATGTACATTGGCGATGTAAACGAAAAAGGTTTACACCACCTGGTATACGAAGTAGTTGATAACTCCATCGACGAAGCACTTGCTGGCTACTGTAATAATATTGAGGTTATCATTCATGAAAATAATTCCATCACGGTAAAAGATGATGGTCGTGGTATTCCAACAGAAAAACATACAAAAGAAAACAAATCGGCACTGGAAGTGGTAATGACTGTACTTCATGCCGGTGGTAAATTCGACAAAGATTCCTATAAAGTTTCCGGAGGTTTACACGGCGTTGGTGTTTCGTGTGTAAATGCCTTATCGAAGTATTTAAAAGCAGAAGTTCACCGCGAAGGGAAAAAATGGGTACAGGAATACAGCATTGGTAAACCAAAATACGAAGCAAAAATTATCGGAGATTCTGACATAACAGGAACCATTGTTACGTTTCAGCCCGATGACAGTATTTTCCTTACCACAGTTTACAAGTATGAAATTCTGGCAGCACGCCTTCGTGAACTGGCGTTCCTGAATGCCGGAATCCGTCTGAAAATTATCGATGAAAGAGAAACAGAGGACGATGGAAGTTTCCGTACTGAAGAATTCTACTCAGAAGAAGGATTAAAAGAATTTGTTGAATACCTCGACGGAACCAGGGAAAAACTGATTGACGAAGCAGTGCATATTACTACCGAAAAAAATGGTATTCCGGTTGAAATAGCCATGCAGTACAATACTTCGTTCTCTGAGAATATACACTCATATGTGAATAACATTAATACAATTGAAGGAGGTACGCATTTAACCGGTTTTAGAAGAGGATTAACCCGTACCTTGAAAAACTATGCCGACCAAAGCGGAATGCTCTCAAAACTGAAATTCGACATCAGTGGAGACGATTTCCGGGAAGGACTAACCGGAATTATTTCTGTAAAAGTTGCCGAGCCACAGTTTGAGGGTCAAACCAAAACAAAATTAGGTAACTCAGAAGTAAGTTTGTCGGTTGACCAGGCAACCAGCGAAGCTCTTCAGTATTATCTGGAAGAAAATCCAAAGGCTGCAAAACAAATTGTAAATAAAGTTATTCTGGCAGCACAAGCACGTCATGCAGCACGAAAAGCCCGCGAAATGGTTCAACGGAAAAACGCCCTGTCAGGTGGAGGGTTGCCCGGTAAACTTAGCGACTGCTCAGAAAAAGATCCTGCATTGTGTGAAGTATTTCTTGTGGAGGGAGACTCGGCAGGTGGTACGGCCAAACAAGGCCGGGATCGCCGTACACAAGCTATTCTTCCCTTAAGGGGTAAAATTCTGAATGTGGAGAAAGCCATGCAACACAAAATCTTCGAAAATGAAGAAATCAAAAATATTTTCACTGCTTTAGGAGTAACAATCGGTACAGACGAAGACTCGAAAGCATTAAATATGGAAAAACTGAGGTACCATAAGATTGTAATCATGACCGATGCCGATGTGGACGGAAGCCACATTGCCACATTGATTATGACTTTCTTTTTCCGTTATATGAATGATCTGATAAAGAAAGGCTACCTCTACATTGCTGCTCCTCCACTTTACCTTGTTAAAAAAGGGAAAAAAGAAGCGTATGCATGGAACGAACAGCAGCGTCTTCAATTAATAGAAGAATGGGCCGACGGGAATGAAAGTAATGTTCATACACAGCGTTACAAAGGTTTGGGAGAGATGAATGCCGAACAGCTTTGGGAAACAACCATGAACCCGGAACAACGTACCCTGCAACAGGTAACCATCGATAACGCTGCCGAGGCCGACCACATCTTCTCCATGCTTATGGGTGATGATGTTCCGCCACGCAGAAAGTTTATTGAAGACCACGCCACATACGCAAACATCGATGCGTAAATCAGAAGAGGATTTTCATTCATAGGATACTGAATCTTATGCAACAGAAAACTCTTTAAGAAATACATTTGAAAACCGGGTAAAACCGGTTTTCTTGTCTCTTTACCTAATACTCAATACTTACATCTTAATATAAAACAATGAACATTTGTGTTTTCTGTTCTTCCAGCAATGCTATTTCAGAGGTATACTTTTCCGAGGCTCAAAAATTAGGAAAACTAATTGGCGATAGCGGTTACTCATTAATTAATGGCGGCGCCAATGTGGGATTAATGGAAGCTGTCACCATTGCTGCCCGTAATGCCGGTGCTAAAACCATTGGAATAATTCCGGAGAGAATGATAGGACGATCGCTGGCCTCAGACCATTCACACGAGGTAATTATTACAGAAGACATGATGAGCAGAAAAGCCCGAATGCGTGATATGTCGGATGCATTTATAGCTCTTCCCGGTGGATTTGGCACGTTGGAAGAAATATTGGAAGTTATGACATTGAGACAACTTTCTTATCACACCAAGCCCATTGTTTTTGTAAATACAAATAACTTTTTCGATTATCTCTTCAAACAATTTGAGCTTTCGTATGAGCAACATTTTGCAAAAGAAGTTTACCGAAAGTTGTACTACGAAGCCAAAACGTCAGAAGAGGCCCTGGAGTACATAAAAAAATACGAAGCATTCGAACTGGACACAAAATGGTTTAAAGTGCCTGAAAAAAAAGGGAATTAAAATATTTTCTCTAATAAGTGTAATTAGGAAGAAAATTATATGTCATATTTAAATAAAGATATATTGGCAAGGATTACTGCCAATATTGCAGGAATGTGAAAAAATGATTTTATCTTTTTAACAAAACACCAACATTGTTGTTAAATAATGCAAAATACCTGAAAACAATAAGGTTTAAAGGAAACACTGGCAATAAATTTGCGTTCTACCGAAACGATATTTAAAAATAAAACGCAAAAGAATTAGTTATGAAAAAAGTAGGAAGAATATCGCTGACATTTTTACTTGTCATTGCAGGAGCATTTGTTGCAGTATGGGCTTACAGCACTTTTTTCGATAAGCCTCAGGTGGTTACCGTAAAAGAAGAACAAGCAGCCAGATATATTAATTACCCGGCCGATAGCGACCAACAGTTACCAGATTTAACATTTGCAGCCGAGAAATCGGTTCACACAGTTGTGCACATTGCCACACAATCGGTTCAAACCGGGCAATGGTCAAGTGGCAATCCGTTTTTCGATGAATTTTTTGGACTGAGAAGAAGTGAACCTCAGGTTCGTCAGGGATTTGGTTCAGGAGTAATTATTTCGAAAGATGGCTACATTGTAACCAACAACCACGTTGTAGAAGATGCCCAAAAAGTAAAGGTCATTTTAAATGACAAAAGAGAATTTGACGCTAAGATTATTGGTACCGATCCGGATACCGATGTTGCTTTATTAAAAATAGATGCGGATGATCTCCCATTCTTAACCTATGGAAACTCTGACAACCTAAGACTGGGGGAATGGGTATTAGCTGTTGGAAATCCGTTTAACCTTACATCTACTGTAACAGCGGGTATTATCAGTGCAGTTGGCCGCGATAATCTTAACTTAAGTGGTGACGCTTCCCGCGTTGAATCCTATATACAAACCGATGCTGCCGTAAATCCGGGAAATAGTGGAGGCGCTTTGGTTAATCAGCAAGGAAATTTAGTAGGAATAAATACAGCTATTTACTCCAGAACCGGGTCCTTTACAGGATATTCTTTTGCAATTCCGGTTACTATTGTAAAAAAGGTAATTCAGGATTTAAAAGAATACGGTGAAGTTCAGAGAGCACTTCTTGGAATAACAATGGGAAGTGTTAACGCTGAAGTTGCAGAAAAACTGAAACTCGACAATGTTGAGGGAGTTTATGTGTCAACTGTTGTTGAAAACAGTGCAGCAGAAGAAGCCGGCATTAAGCCCGAAGATGTTATTATATCACTTGAAGGTGAAAAAATTAAAACCGCAGGCGATTTACAGGTTAAAATCAGCCAGTATCGTCCGGGTGATGATGTTGATGTTGTTATAATTAGAGACAATGAAAAGAAACAATTTACCGTTACCTTACGTAACAGACACGGTGATACGGAGATTGTTCGCGACAATACAACGGTATTGGGAGCAGAATTTGAAGCTGTAACCGACAGAGAAAAAGAAAATCTTGAAATAAACAACGGAATTAAAATTTCGAAATTAAGAAAAGGTACACTTAAAGACGCTGGCATTAAAGAAGGTTTTATCATTGTAACGGTGAACAAAAAACCGGTTTATGAGGTTAGTGATTTTAAGAGAGAAATAGGAAATGCGAGGGGTGGAATATTTGTTGAAGGAGTTTTTCCTAACGGAGAATACGCATATTATGTATTAAGAGGGACTAGATAACATTAAAATATCAAAAAATCCTTTAACTTTGTATTAAATACAATCATACGATTTTTTTCACCTTGACCATTCAACATTAATGTTCTATATTTGCACGATTTTTAAGAATAGTATATGAGACAGCTAAAGATCACAAAGTCAATCACTAACCGTGAAAGTGCCTCTTTAGATAAGTATTTACAGGAAATTGGTAAGGAAGAGCTGATTACTGTAGAGGAAGAAGTGGAGTTAGCACAGCGGATTAAAAAAGGCGATCAGGCTGCTTTGGAGAAATTAACAAGAGCCAACCTTCGGTTCGTAGTATCGGTGGCAAAACAGTACCAAAATCAGGGACTGAGTCTGCCGGACTTGATTAACGAAGGAAACCTTGGATTAATTAAAGCAGCAGAAAAGTTCGATGAAACCCGCGGTTTTAAATTCATTTCCTATGCAGTATGGTGGATCCGCCAGTCTATTCTTCAAGCGCTTGCTGAACAATCGCGTATCGTTCGTTTGCCGTTGAACCAGGTAGGTTCTTTGAATAAAATTAACAAAGCATATTCAAAATTTGAGCAAGAACACGAACGCAAACCATCGCCTGAAGAACTAGCAGATTCACTGGAACTACCTGCCGATAAGGTTGCCGACACTTTGAGAGTTTCAGGACGCCATGTATCTGTTGACGCTCCGTTTGTTGACGGGGAAGATAACAGCCTGCTTGACGTACTGGTTAATAACGACTCACCAAATGCCGACCGCAGCCTGATCATGGAATCACTTGCGAGAGAGATACACAGGGCTTTAGCTACATTGACCGAGCGTGAAAGCGACATTATTAGACTGTTTTTTGGCATAGGGTGCCAGGAAATGACATTGGAAGAAATCGGTGAACGATTTGGATTAACCCGCGAAAGGGTAAGGCAGATAAAGGAAAAGGCTATCAGGCGATTACGACATACATCGCGAAGCAAATTATTAAAATCATATCTGGGCTAGTAGAGAAAGAAAGGTTGTCTGAAAAAGGCAACCTTTTTTTATGACTATTTTTTCCCATCCTCCCAAGCCTGAATAATATATCTCTTATGTAAATATCTCTCCTGCTTATAAAACCTTTTATTTGGCTTTGTTGTATATATATTAAAAGGTGTAAAATGAAGCTTAAAAAGGAATTAGGGTTATTTGATGTATTCTCAATCAGCACGGGAGCCATGTTTAGTTCAGGCTTCTTTTTATTGCCGGGAATTGCCTCTCAATACACCGGACCATCTGTTATACTTGCCTACTTTCTGGCCGGAGTATTAATTATGCCAACCATGTTTAGCATCTCCGAAATTGCAACAGCACTACCAAGGGCAGGCGGAACCTATTATTTTCTCGACCGCAGTCTGGGACCGATGATGGGCACAATTGGAGGAATTGGAAAATACATTGCTCTTTCGCTAAAAACTGCATTTGCCCTTGTTGGAATTGGTGCCTACACCTCCATTTTCTGGAATATACCACTGAAAGAAACAGCTGTTGTTTTTGCGATTATTTTTACAGTGATAAACATATTTGGAGCAAAAAAATCGTCAGGAATTCAAAAAGTATTCGTGGTATTTTTAATCCTGATTATCTCAATATTCATTATCGACGGATTAATTTCCCTTCACATTACCAATAAAGATTCTCATCTTCTTATACAAAACAATTTTACTCCCTTTTTCACAAACGGAACAAAGGGTCTGATTTTCACTACCGGATTTGTTTTTGTTTCGTATTTAGGTTTGACACAAATTGCCAGTGTAGCAGAAGAAATTAAAAGACCTGAACGAAATATCCCACTTGGCATGTCACTTTCGCTGGCAGTTATTATGGCCATCTACGTATTAGGTGTCTACATAATTGTAAGTCTGGTTGATGCAGAAACTTTATCCACCGATCTTTCTCCTGTAGCATCTGCTGCAAAACTTCTGTTTAACTGGATGCCTGCAAAAATTGGATTGTACATTATAATTGTTGCTGCCATTCTTGCCTTTGCGTCAACGGGTAATGCAGGTATGTTATCTACTTCCCGCTATCCGTTTGCCATGAGCCGCGACAAATTATTTTCAAAAAAGTTTATATCCATTAGCAGGTTTGGGACTCCTGTTCCGGCCATTCTGCTTACTGCAGGCATTATTATACTTTTCATCCTGGTTCTGACAGAGGAGGGTATCGTAAAATTAGCCAGTACCTTTCAACTGTTCATTTTTATTGTAATTAACTTTTCTGTAATCGTTTTTAGGAACAGTAAAATTGCCTCCTACGATCCGGGTTATCACTCTCCACTATATCCATACATGCAAATTTTTGGCATAATATCGTCGATAGCATTAATGTTTTTTATGGGTGCCGGGCCTATTTTATTTACCCTTTTGACTGTTGTATTAACTTACTTATGGTACCGTTTTTATGTCAGGTCAAAAGTAAAACGCGAAGGTGCCATTTACCATTGGTTTGCCTTACTCGGAAAAAATATTCATGTAGAACTGGAGAACGAATTTATGACCATACTAAGAGAGAAAGGCTTACGCGAAGATGATCAGTTTAATCAAACCATTGTTAGCGCCAAAATACAACGTCTTGATAGAGAATCCACTTTTTCAGAAGTAATTAATCAGGTATCATCATCTTTTGCCAGTCAACTAAATAGCGACAAAAACCTTATCAAATCCTATTTTAACAAAACTGCCCGAATCGATTCCCTGATAACTGTGCCCGAGGTTTCATTCCATTATATAAAACTGAAAGACATAGACCACCCCCTTCTTCATATTGTTCTATCTGAAAATGGGATTACAAAAACAATTCAGAAAAACGATGACAAGTACGAAGAATCAATTAAAGTATTCTTCTTTTTAGTTCATACCGATAAAAAACCAAAGCTACAATTGCGGATTCTTTCAGGAATCCTTGATATCGCAGAGAAAGATCATTTTATTAAAGATATTTTTTCATTTAAAAACGATCGGGAGGTTATTGAATATCTTTTACACGACAAACAATACATTTCTTTCAAACTGAATAAACATCAGAAAACAAGTAAGTTCGTTAATAAAAAACTAATGGAAATTTCGCTTCCTGCTGATGTTTTGGTTGTTTTTATTGAAAGGGGCACAGACATATTTGCCCCAAAAGGAAAAACTATATTGAAAGAAAACGACATACTTACCATTATTGGAGAAACCAATTCGATAAACTTACTGTACGATGAATATGTGCTGAATCAGAGCAGTAAATTATAACAATAATTTAGTCCAGGCAGCTTTATCATTTAAAGCGGTATTTCCCTAACTCTATTATCCTCTTTTAACCCAAGTCCCGGCGATTCTTCATGTGCTGAGGATGCATTCCTTTTTGTAGCTGCAATTAATGCCCAGGCCATAATAAGATTTGTAACAATAATTACTACGAATAAAATCCCTTTCTGAAAACCATTGATCCTTAATTCTTCGGGAATGGCAAAAAACAACAGAATAGAGATTAATCCTTTTGGCGATATTAACGCCTGTGGCATGGTATCTTTATTTTCAACAACGTAAAACAACACATAACGAAGGATGTATGTTATAAGCAAAAAGATAATACTAATTAACCAAACACGCCAACTAAGTAGGCTGGCCAGAGGCAGGCTTATTCCAAATACAACAAAAAAGAAAGTCCGCACCAAAAAAGATGTCTCCACTGTTATCATTCTAAATTGCTCAAAAACATTATCGACTTTTGAATCGCGCAGCCAATGTTTTAATTTCCCGAATAACAGCACACTGTGATTCCGTAGTAATAATCCGAACATCAAAATGATAATCAATGATGACAAGTGGAAAATCTTCCCAACAGAATAAAGCAGTACCAGTACCGCCAGAAACAGGAAAAATTTAGCATCGCCTTTTATATTCTGAATAATATAAAGCAACACATAACTCAACACTACCGAAATACTCAGAGTAAGAAAAATATTCCCTCCAATAACGAAACTCAGTTGGCGCATGCCCTCAACATCAATATTCTCAACAATCATATAAAACACCATGATACCCAAAATATCGGAAAAGGTACTTTCGTAAATAAGAAATTCCTTTTTATAATTGGTAAGATGAGCCACGCTGGGAATAATAATTGCACTACTCATAATCGAAAGAGGCAAAGCATAAACAAACGCCGAAAGAAATGCCAGTTCAGGAATAAACAAGCGGATAATAAAAGAAATTGAAATTGAAGTTAATCCCAACGATAAAGCAGCGATGGTAAACGACTTCCATATAACAGGCCACTTTTCGCGGGTGAGTTCCAAATCCAACGCCGCTTCCAGAACAATCATTATCAAGCCAATAATTCCAAGTACCTCAAGCGAACCGTCATAATTTGGTTCCATTTTTAAATAAATGAGTGCCTGCTGAATGATCACACCCAATCCAATTAAAATCAACACACTTGGAATGTTGGTCTTTTTCGCTAACATATTTGTGAAAAACGAAACGATAATAATTATGCAGAGGCCAATTAGAAATAGATAAGCGTTCATTAATGTAATCTTTATTACAATGTACAAAAACCAGCTAATTCTGCAATTGTTTTACAAAAAAAAGCTGCTTCGTTATTTGGAAGCAGCTTACCGTTTCAGCTAAACTAATTCTAAAAATTATGGTTTTTATCTAGAATTCAATTTTAAAAACAACAGCCATTTTATCAACAGCTTTTGACGGAGTAATTAATTTCAAACCATCATCGGTTAATTCAAAGTCTATTTTATCATTGCAGCCCAAAAGGCTAACATTTTCAATGACTTTTGGATTTATCCACTCCTCTTTCGAAAAAGCCTTAAAAACAACCTCTTTATTATCACCAGGCCACCCTAATAAAGTTGCATAAATGTAACCATTATTGGTTGTGTACCTCACATCTTTTTCAGAATATTTTATCTTTAAAAACTCCTGATGGTTGCTAAAATGGCCTTCCGGTTCTTTGGTTGGTCCTTCGCCAAATGTGTACCACGGACGCGAGCCGTAAATAGCCTCCCCGTATTTTTGCAACCACTCTCCCATTGTTAAAAGAACATTTTTTTGATCTTCGGGGATAGTTCCGTCTGCCATTGGAGAAATGTTCAATAATAAAACACCGTTCTTACTTACAATATCGATAAGAACATGCAACACATCGGCTGCCGGTTTAATTTTCAAATTTTGTGTGTAACACCAGCTTCCGGTTGAAACCGTTTCATCAGTCATCCACGATTTCTTTTCCAGTTCATTTTTACGTGATTTTTCCAGATCATCCACCGAACAATCCAATGGTAAATCATCCTGCTTCCGCACAATTACGACTTCTTTTCCCAGTTTATCGGCTTCGTTCAGATAATAGGCACAAAACTTTTGACGGTATGCCTCCGGAATTAGATCCAGCCAGGAGTCGAACCAGATAATATCGGGTTGGTATTTATCGATAACCTCTTTTAGTTTACCAAACCAAACTTCTTCCAGCCACTGACTTTCAGGTATATTACCATATAAATAGTTTAACTTCGGATCGTCAACTGTTGGCGGCATCCCTTCGAATAAAGGATAGTGGCTATTATTGAAACCACTCCAGATATTTTCTTTGCTCTTTTCTATTTCCTCAGCTTCATTGCCTTTGTATCGTTGCAGGTTGCGGGCATGATGAAAAGTAGTTATAAACTTCATATCCCGCTTTTTAATAGCTTTCTCCAGTTCACCTGTAATATCGCGTCCGGGTCCTGTATCCATTGTATTCCACGGTGTAATTTCGCTGTCCCACATCGAATAACCATCGTGATGTTCGGCAACCGGACCTGCAAAACGAGCACCGGCTTTCACAAACAAATCGGCCCATTCTTCGGCATTAAAATGTTCTGGTTTAAACATTTCAGCAAACTTATCGTAACCAAATTCCGACGGATGTCCGTAGGTTTCTAAGTGATGCTTATAAATATCGTTCCCCTCAAAATGCATAAACCGGGGATACCACTCCGTAGAGTAAGCAGGAACACTGTAAAGTCCCCAATGGAAATATATTCCCAGTTTCGCATCCTGAAACCACTCCGGTTCTTCATTGTGTTTTGCTAACGATTCCCAGTTTGGCTGGTATTTTGGAAGCGCAGGTTCCGTTTTCTTGTTTTTGGTTGACGAACCGCACCCAGCAAAAAGAACGATTGCAATAAACAGAGATAGAAATTTCATTTTATTTTGTTTTTGTCGGTTGTCTTGAATTACAAGTTTCAAAATGCTTGTCTTTTTTACAGAGACTTCTATCTAAAACTACAACAGGCACTGCCAAGATTATTATATTTCTAATTTATAAATTCGTTCCATCACCTGCCATTTCTCATCGGCTGATGCCTCCGCGGAGGTCTTCTGGAAACGGGAAACATAAGCTTCCCATTCCGATTGCCGTGGCTTTTCTGCCAGCTCTTTCATGGCAACATCGTGATCGAAATCGGCAACGGTATCCATGATCATAAACAGTTGTGTTCCCTTAAGATAAATCTCCATATCAAGAATTCCCACTTCACGCATACCCTGTGTAATCTCAGGCCAGCCTGCTCCCGGAGCATGAACCTTTTTATACTCTTCTATTAGTTGAGGATCATCCTCCAGGGTTAATGTTTTGCAGAATCTTTTGTATTGCATTTTTTTAGGTTTTAGTTCCAGACATAATACCACAAGCTTTGTTATTATTCCTTAAGGTAAAAACTTACTTGCTAACAAATCTATGCTTTCTGTTTCTTCAAAGCACTGTAAGTCCTTCTACCATAATTTGCAATCACAAGGAAACAAATAAAAGGAAGTACAAAAGAAAAATTCACTGCCGGTAACGGTCCAATGGTTCCCTGGTCGATAATAAAACCCTGTAATGGAGGCATTAAAGCTCCTCCCACAATTGCCATTACCAACCCGGCAGCTCCCAATGTTGCATCATCACCAACGTTTTCCAAAGCAATTCCGTAAATTGTCGGGAACATCAACGACATAAATCCTGATGTTGCAACAAGCAGATATAAACCGGCCATTCCCTGTATCAGGATTACTCCAGCTGTTGTACACATACCTCCAACGGCAAAAATCAGTAACATGAAACGGGCATTTAAATATTTCATCAGAAATGTACTGATAAAACGACTTGATATAAAAATGGCCATGGCAACTATATTGTAATTTTGTGCCTGAGCCTTTGCAATTCCTAAATTATCGGCATACTGAATAATAAATGTCCAGCACATAATTTGTGCCCCAACATAAAATACCTGTGCAATAACACCTTCGCGATAAATCTTATTACTGAACAATCGTTTGGCTGAGTGCCAGGGATGAATTTCATGATCAGCACTTTCGCGTTTCGGCATCTTTGCAACGGCAATAACCACTAACATCGCGATAACCACAAATCCCAAAATAACATAAGGATTTCGGATAACAGCCAAATCGTTGGTTCTGACAGCTGCTTTCTCTGCAACACTTAATGAATCGAATAATAAATTTCCGGCAGCATCTCTTTTGTCAGATTCCAAACTTGACAAAATCAATTTTGAAGCCACAAACATTCCTAAAATCGAGCCCATCGGATTAAACGATTGAGCCAGATTCAGACGACGGGTAGCAGTAGCCGGATCTCCCATTGAAAGGATGTATGGATTTGCAGTGGTTTCCAAAAATGCAAGACCAAAAGTTAAGATGTATAACGAAACCAGAAAAAATCCGAAGATCTCGAATTGGGCCGCAGGGAAAAACAAAAGTGCCCCGACTGCATATAAGGCAAGGCCTATTAAAATTCCAAGTTTATAAGAATATCGTTTTATAATTAAGGCAGCCGGAATAGCCATGGTTGCATATCCTCCATAAAATGCAAACTGAACCATTGCTGCTTTTGCATTCGAAATTTCCATCACCGTTTTAAATGCAGCAACCATCGGATTGGTTATATCATTGGCAAAACCCCAAAGAGCAAATAAACTGGTAATCAACACAAAAGGGACAATAACTTTCTTGTCGACAACAATAGATTTAGATTCTTTCATCGGTTTAATTTTTAGATTTAGCCACCAAAGATTAGAAGTTTTTTTGGTTTTAGCAACCTGTTCTGTCCAGCACAGACCAGCACAGGTGTTTTTTAAGTTTTTTTATAGATATTCTGACTTATTTTCCGCTTTTAACTGTTCAACAATTTTCTTAATATCTTCAGCATTATCACGCTTGCAAACAAGGGTTGTATTCCCATCGCGCACAACAATTACGTCTTCTAAACCAACTACAGCAACCAGCCCTTCGTCTGTAGAAACATACGAATTCTTTGTATCAAGAAAGATAGCTTCCCCCATTCCGGCATTGCCGTTTTCATCTTTTTCATCAGTCTGATATACCGATTCCCAACTTCCCAGGTCATTCCAATCAAAATTTCCTTCAACCAGATAAATGTTTTGGGCATGTTCCATAATACCGTAATCAACCGAAATACTTTCTACTGCGCGATAAATGGTATCAAGTGTTTGTCCGTAATTTGGTTTTCCAAGGTCAGCCTGAATTTTCCGAAGATCGGCATACAAAGCAGGTGCAAATTCTTCAACAGCCTTCAGAAATACCGAGATTTTAAAAACAAACAATCCGCTGTTCCAGTAAAAACCTCCTTGTTTTAAATATTCTGTGGCAGTTGCTTCATCCGGTTTTTCAACAAAACGTTCAACTTTAAATTGTTTGATTTTCTCTTCACCGGTAATATCTTCAGCAGTTTTTACATAACCGTAACCCTTTGCAGGATAGTTTGGTGTAATTCCTATGGTTACAATTCCATCGCGTTCGTCGGCAATTTTTGCAGCCGCCAAAACCGTATCTTTAAACAGCTCGTTATTCTGAATGAGGTGATCAGAGGGCGATACAACCATTATCCCGTCAGGATTTTCAATTTCGGCATACATGGCTGCCAAACCAATGCAGGGCAACGTGTTCCGGCCAATTGGCTCATAAATCAGGTTCTCTTTGGGCAGCATCGGAGTTTGTTCTTCCAGCACTTTTGCCTGGGTAGCACTCGAAACAACATAAATATTTTCATCATCGGTAAAGTTCCCGAACCTTTCGATTGTATCCTGAAGAAGTGATTTTTCGCCAAATATATTCAGATACTGTTTGGGTTTAGCAGTTTTACTTCGTGGCCAGAAACGGGTTCCTGATCCACCAGCCATAATTAAGGTATAAATCTTATCCATAATTCTAATATTGAAAATAATGCTGAAAATACTAATCAAAAATTACTTCATAGTTATACAAATGCAATTTCTGACGATTATTTGTTAAGAAAATTTTTATTTGGTAATTCTCCCCCTTCTGAACTTCTTCTGAAATGGTTGTTTTCACCAATGTGGTTTCGTATGGTTTTAATTCTTTAACAAGGCCATTTGAAACCATCTTTTTACCCGAATATTCAATTTGCATTTCCCACTCTGCCTCAGGCGACACAACCTGTCCAAAGTTTTTAACCACAAACTCAATTTCTTTAGAATTTCCGGTTGAAGTTAATCGGGGCTTTCCACTTGATAATAAAGGTTCGAGATATTCAATTCCCGGAAGTTTGGAATAAGCAATTAACAGTATTCCTTCCTTAGTTTTTCCCAGTAGCTTTCCGGCAAAATTATCGCTGGTAAATCCGTTTCCTTTTCCATCGAAAACCACAACAAGATCTTTTCCATCGGACCGAGATGAAACAGGTTTGCAACCTTTTCCATAATTTACTTTTTCCGAAGCTCCAAAGCGTAACGATTCCAAATCAATATCAGTTGAAGGATTGAAGTCTTTTTCCGCAGTAATTCGTACTTCAATTCTTTTTGTCTTTTCTGAAATTTTTTCCTCATTCAAAATGGTAATGAAACGTTCTTTGGTCAGAGGAATGGAAATATTTTTAGAACTGTGATTGTCACCTCCCAAATCGTCCCATTTTATTGTATCAATTACTGCAAAATTTGCCTGAATAGCCCGGCCGGATTCATCCTGTAATATTTTGATGCGTTCGTATTTGTACCAGTCTTCATTGGTTCCGTCAGTATACCGTGTAATTCCCGGAGTATAAGCTTCGCCCGGCTCCAATTTCCAGTTAACGCCATCTTTCGAACGCATAGAATAAGCAATTCTTCCGTACCAATCGTTTACAATCATGTGATACTGGAAACCGGTTTTCCAGATGACCGGATCTTCATACTTGCCATCGTAGGCCGGATAAATACTTTTATTACTAATTTGCCGATAGGGAGAAATCCCTGTCTCACTGATCCAAATTCCACCACCTCGGCAAATCATTAAAACAGATCCGTCTTCGCGCCCTGTAAAAGTCAGGTTCGACAGGCCTTCTATAATTTCCCTGTCGCGCGGATCGAACTCAAACTCACTTTTTTCCCATGGTCCTTCCAACGAATCAGAAATATAATACGCATCGATAACATAAATTACAAAACGGCCATCGTGTAACTTAAAAATCTCCGGATTGTGCCCCGGTCCTATGGGCTCGCCTTTCACTTTGTAGGGGCCCAAACGATTCGTTGAAACCGCATGTACTACTTCTGATTGAGGCCACATCTTGTGTCCCTGTTCATTGTCTTCAGGCCAGCGACACACAAAAAGATGGAATAAACCATCTTCATCAGCGACAATATTTCCGCCCCAATAAGACCAGGCCACTTCTTCAATTCCGTTATCGACATACCTGGGCAATACGGCGTCGCAGCCCCACACTTCCGATGTTAATTCTCCAATCGTGGGAATGGCTTCGAAACGATCAATAAAAGCTCCTCCTATTACCAGGTTATCCCACTCTTTGGGGCGTTCTCTTTTTATGTCTTGCGAAAAAGCAGACGAACTGGCTATCAAACATAAAAAGAACAAAAAAAGCAGTTGATTTCTCTTCATTAGTTTAGTTTTGGTTTAGTAAAATAAAATTTAGTATCTGATTTTCACCTTAATAGTTCCTTCAACTTCTTCCTCTGTTGGGAACACAATGTAGCCACCGCCACTTCCCGATGTTATTGCACCCGAATATTTTGGGAAATAATTATTTTGCATTTCTTCCATTACCCACTCGGGGACAGTATAAGGCAACATTTCGCTCCAGCACAAAAAACTTTCTTTCATCGACTCACCCAATTGTTTTACGTCCTTTTTCAAAATGGCATCGAAACACGCCAAACCCGAATCGCCCAACCGTTTCACAATTTTTGGATCTAGATTCTGGCTTAATAAAGGATTATAACCTTCAGGGCGTGGCTGAAGAGGAGCAAAATGCAATACGTTCGAAAGCCATTCACAGGTTTCCGGATCAATTGTATTCTCCAGATTATTGGGCCAGTATTTACCATTGTAATCAATACGTGTAATTCCCGGCACCAGCAAACCGATATGATCCTGGGTTCCTGAAATATATTCTGATCCCGGAGGATTTTCGGCGCCAAATAACAATTGTGCATTTCGTACCGGGTCACCTTCCGGATACTCGTCGCCCCAGAGTTCAATAGCAACTTTGCGGGAACTGGTTGCCATTCCCGAACGATCGTTAAAATCCATTGTCGGATACATTTGAGCAACAACAACCGATCCCGGATGTTTCTCCGATACCCAGGGCTGATCCATCCAACCGCCAGCCAAACACACGCGGTAAGGAAATTTCAGTTCTTTCTTTGAACTTGAACTTGATCGTGCAGGAAGTCCATCTTCAGGAATTCTTTCCAAAACGATTAATTCCACACCATTTTCTTCACAAATCCGTTTTTTGCCTTCAGTATAACCGTCGCTGTTTACAAGAAAAATATCAGGTTTCAGCACTTTCATATCCGGTTCAAAATCCAACATTCCTGAGCCGGATGCAATATTGGCTTTTTCAACATAACGAACAGCACCAACCATGTATTTTCGTTCCTCCTGAGAAAAATACGGCGCTTTTCCTTTTAAAAGTTTTATATTCTGGTCTTGTCCAACATAGGCATGAACTTTGCCATATTGGGCTGCTGTTTTGAAAAATGCAATGTGTCCTGCATGTAACAAATCGTAACAACCACTTATCATTACAATTTTATCGCTCATCTTCTATATTTTTAGATTATTCGATTTACCTGCATTGTGTACGACCTATAAATCAAAACAATCTATTCGTGTTGATTTCTAAAAAACCCCTCTCCTACATGCGAAGAGGGGAAATAAAAAAAAAGCCTCAACCAGTAATGTCGAGGCAAATATTTTGAATTACTTTTTCCTGGCAATCATTTGCTCTTTAATCCAGTCGTATGTTTTTTTCATACCGTCGGCAAGAGGATAAGCAGGTGCCCAGTCCAGGTATTCTTTAATCAATGTATTGTCAGAGTTACGTCCACGAACACCTTTAGGAGCTCCCAAATCATAAGTTCTCTTCAATTTATAACCGGCAATGTCTTCAACAATGTCAACCAGTTGATTAATGGAAACCATTTCATCGCTTCCCAGGTTGATTGGCTCTTCAATGTTGCTGTACATAATCTTCAGAATACCTTCAACACAGTCGTCGATGTACATAAATGAACGTGTTTGTTCACCATCGCCCCAGATAATAATTTCATCCTTTCCAAATAATTCACCATCGATTACCTTACGACACATAGCAGCAGGCGCTTTTTCGCGACCTCCATCGTAAGTGCCAAAAGGACCGTAAACATTATGGAAACGTGCTACACGGGTTGTTAATCCGAAATCTTCCATAAAGTGACGACACATTCTTTCCGAGAATAACTTTTCCCAGCCATAACCGTCTTCTGCTAATGCAGGGTATGCATCCGACTCTTTTAAACCAGGGTTATCAGGATCAGTTTGTTTTTCGCCGTTATAAACACAGGCCGATGAAGCATAGAAGAAACGCGTAATACCCAAATCGCGTGCAGCCATAAGCAAATGTGTGTTAATTAAAACACTCAACATACAATCTGCCTTATTATTTTCGATAAATCCCATTCCTCCCATATCGGCAGCAAGATTGAATACTTCGTTATAACCGTTTACAGCTGTATAACAATTAGCTTTGTCGTTTAAGTCCAAAACAAGATTATCGCAATCTTCGTGCACCTGGTACCACTGAGTTAAAGGTTTTTTATCAACTACTCTCACTGTGTGCCCCATATCTGCTAACTTTCTTGCCAGGTGTCCACCAATAAAACCGCCACCTCCTGCTACTAATATTCTACTTTTCATTTTTTAAGAATTTTAATATTTTTTATTTCCGGTACAAATATCCGTAAAGTTTGAAAGTACTGCAATAGCAGGATTTTACGCGAATTTCCGCAAAGGTTTGCGCAAAGCTTTGCGGTGAAAAAACTATGTTGAGGAACATGAAAATTGATTACATTTGTGTTACGAGAGTGAACATAAATGAGCAAACGACACATTTCATTAAAAGATTTGGCACAAGAACTGGGAGTTTCCATTTCTACCGTTTCAAGAGCTTTAAAAAACCATCCTGACATCAGCCCTGAATTAACGAAAAAAATAAAAGATTTAGCTGAAAAACGGAATTACACACCCAATCCGCTGGCCATGGGACTGCTTCGCCAGCAAACTAAAATGATTGGCGTGATTGTCCCTGACATCAACACTCATTTTTATTCATCCATTATATCCGGCATCGAAAAGGTGGCCAAAGAACACGGTTATTTTATTGTTATCACCTCATCAAACGAATCGATGGAAAAAGAAATCGAATCGGTCAATAATCTTTTAAAATCCCGAGTGGAAGGTTTTATTATGTGCCTGAGCCAGGAAACCGATCGCTTTGATCATTTTGAAAAACTGGTAAAAAATGAAATTCCCCTGGTTTTCTTCGACCGAATTTGTGAAAACATAGAAGCGCCGGCTGTATTAGCCAACGGGCAGGATGCCACAAAAAAAATTGCGAAGCATTTTTATGAAAACGGGTGCCGCAGAATCGCTTATATTTCCGGGCCTGAACATTTAAATATCTCGCAGAACCGAAAAGTGGGTTACCTGAATGGATTAAAAGAGTGTGGCCTTGAATATGATTCGAACCTGCTTATTCACTGCAACCTGAGTATTGAAGAAGCTAAACTTGCCACAAAAAAGCTACTCGCACTGGATCAAAAACCTGATGCAATTTTCGGGATGAATGATACGATTGCTTTTGCGGCTATGATTGAAGTTAAAAAAGAAGGCTATAAAATTCCGGAAGATATTTCCCTGGCCGGCTTTACCGACGAATTCCATTCCATTGTAGTCGATCCACCTCTGACTTCGGTGAGCCACCCAACTTTTCAAATGGGAGAAGAAGCGGCAAAACTCTTTTTCGAATCTGTTGAACAAGGAAAAAACATAAAAAAAAGAGTGATGTTGCCTATTGATCTGGTCGTTAGAGCTTCCTCTAAAAAGAAATAAATTTTCTATTTCTTTTCGATTTTATCTTTGCCATCGGTGAGCCAATCCAAACTAAAGCTCACAAAAACATTTTCGGTATAATTGTCTTTCTCGAAAAAAACACCGATATCACCATTTTTCAGAACAGTAAGTGAAGAATACGCCGCTTCTCCGGGATAAATGGTTTTGCCTTCTGACCACGTTTTTCCCTCGTCGTAACTAATTCTGACTGTCAGGTTTTTCCGGCTGTCTTTCGCATTGGCATTGGAAAAAAGCAGGCGATCCTTTTTATATCCATTTTTAACAGAAGTGTATCGAATAATGCTACCGTTACATCCGGGATCGACCAACGTTGGTTCAGGTTGAGTTTGCCAGGTTTTTCCTTTATCATGCGAAACATGCGCATAACGCATTCCCATATTATTCACCCGGCTATTAACCATCCAGCTCCCGTCTGATAATTCAACTACTTTCGATTCATCGGCAGGTTTTATGGGAGTATCAATCAGGTACCACGATTTTCCATGGTCGTCGCTGGCAAACAAGTGCATACCATTTTTAAGGTTAACCATACAATGGAGCAAGGTGCCCGTAGATGTTTGAATTCCGCGTCCTGAAGTAATAAATTTGAAATCATTGTGCCATTCTGACTTGGTCATTTGTTTGGTAATATCTTCAGGTTCGCTCCACGTTTTTCCATTGTCCTTGCTTTTTATTACATGGAAACAATAGATGTCTTTTTCATAATCCAGATTCATGTAATTATAAAACAAGAATATTTCCCCGGAAATTTCATCAACAACCATCGACGGATCTGATGCCGACTTTCCCAAAGGGAAATTAACGATCCTTTCAATTTTCGTCCATGTTTTACCATTGTCAGCACTTCTTCTGATAACAATGTTTATATCCTTACTTCCTCTTAAATCGTTACACGAAGGTACACGTTCGTCAATGGCTGCAACCAAATCACCGTTGGGTGCCGTTACCAAGGCAGGAATGCGAAAGCATGAAACATCGGGATTCATTTTCGTGTTAAACAAATCCTGCGAAACAATTACACCATTGGCAATTTCGGGATGATCGTTTTGTGCACGCAATTGGAAGCAAATAAACAAAACACCTAACAGTAGTAAAAACCTCATAATTTGAATTATTAGCTTTTAAATACCAGACTATTTCGAATAAATATTCACCGGCCCCAATAATCCTGCATCTTTGATTTCCCAGCCACTGGCGTCGAACGGACCGTAGTCGATATTCACCAAATTAATGTCATAAAATCTGCGCCACTCCACGCCTTTGATATCCAAATCGCGAATCCTGTTGGCTGCAACATTAGTAACCTCAACCTGAATTTTATTTAATCCTTTCTGAAGATTATCGATATGCACAGAAAATGACGGTCCCAGCAAGGTCCCAAAATCTTTATCGTTAATCTTTACACGTGCGCAGTCGTTTACTTTTCCCAGATCAAGGAAACCACCAACATCGCCATCCCATTCAAAATCGAGTGAATAACGGGCTGTTCCACAGAAACGTTCCGTCTCCTGATCTCCTGATTTAGTCCACGACTCAAGCTTATTAATATCGATATTGCCAGGATAAACAGGACCTCCGTCCAGAAACTCTACTTTCCAGCGTCCGTTAATATTCCTCGCTTTTAAGTTCTCTTCAAAATAAAGATGAGTGGGTGATTCATCAGAATTCTTCACGCACTTAACAAATACTATTTCTTCAGGTTCTAATTGTACCCTTACTTTTCCTTTCTTCACTTCTGCCGTTGAAATGTCCCCATTCATGGGATCTAAAAAAACATATGTTTTTGCTGGAGAATTCAATTCAACCCACTCGTCTTTTTCTTCTTCATTCATATTGAAAATCAGATAGCAATCATCCTCTCCCCAGATCATTTTTACATATTGAAAACCCTTTTCAGAAATATCTTTTTCTCCCTTAATCCTGTTATTCTGAAGAATTCCAATACTCTCGCCTACCCATTCAGAATCAATCTTATTCCTGAGTTCTGAAAGCTGAGTTGCTCTTTTTTCCTGCTCAAAAACTCCCGGAACACTTTCCGGTAAATTCTGATCGAAAATAACCTTTGCACCATTCTGATTCAGGTCGCTCAGCTTTTGCATGGTTTCAAGAGGAATATATTTCGTTTCAGGAATAACAACAGCGTTATAAGCAGAATTACCCGATGTAATAATCTTCCCGTCTTTCAAAATCAAATCTTGTAATTGCCTGTCAGAAATGTAATCAAAAGTGTAACCTGCTTTTGTTAGTTTTTTCGACAACTCAGAAATGGGATGCGAGTTAAACCAGCCCGCATCTTTATTTACGCCAAGGTGATTGAAAATTCGTCCTTCACTGGCCGCCACATCAAAATATGGCCAGTAAATTAACACATCGCTTTGAGGAGTGGAGTTCTGTAAAACCGACTGTGTCCGTTCAATGTATTTAAAAAGGGTTGGCATTTCGCGCCAGATCGGATTTCTGTTATTGAGTTGTGTTGAAGCGTAAAACAGCCAGCCCGGCCATTTTGCATCCTCCGGCGAGTAACAGGTTCCGTGAAAAAACATGTGATTGATACCCGCAAGAAAAAAGCGGTTTGTTGCTTTCACCAACTCCGATGGAGTAACCGTCCAGTGCTCGTCGAGCCAGGTATAACTTTCTGAGGAAACTAGCTTTTGCCCGGTAACGTGTGCTGCCGAAGAAGCAAATTTATTGACAAAAATATCGGGTTCTCCCGGTGCTACCCGTTGAAATATTTCAGTTTCAGGAATATCGCAGGCTGCATATAAATCGAGAATGTTCCCCGGTGAACCGTGTGCCTGATTCCGGTTCAGACTCTTATGTTCATGTGCCCATTTTGTCATAGGTTGAATAAATGACTCCAGAACCAGATCCGATAAGGTTTCGCGGTAATCTGATTTTACACGGGCAGTCAATTCTTTATCCTCACAATCCGGATCAAGAGCATATAAATATCCCGCTAAATTGTAGCCCCTCCGATTTTTAAATTCTTCGAGAAAATTGGTAGTAAAATCACCGGTATATTCAAACGAATCGTGAAAGAAACAGCGCAATTTGCCTTCATCGATTCCTAATTTTTTCCAAAATTCTTCGAGGTACCAGTTGGTAATTTCATCGTTAAACGTGTCGATGGCCCAACCTTCGCCTCCCACAGAAGGCCGCTTTACCTTGTCGCCGCTTTTTACCCTGAGCGCCAGGTAAACCGTCCCGTTTGTTTTTGATGTGAATGTGCCAGTCGGATCAATAATCTCCGTTTCTCCACCATCAGAAAGAAATGAAGCGCAGGCTATATTTTCGAACTGTTTCGAAGGTTGAATTTTTTCATCCTTTTTGAATTCTATTTTTTCAATTTTCAGATTCCACAAACCTTTTTCTTTGGGCACAAAAGGAGCTCCACAACGCCAGCCGCTACCCGGAGGAAGGTCAACTCCCAAACCCAAATTATTAGCTACATCGATTGTATAATTGATAACATCAGAGAACTCCGGAGATAAAAACTCAATGGTTCTCTCTTCTTCTCCTCTTACACCGTAAATGGGAGTAATCTCAACTCCACCGATTCCCATTTCTGCAAACTCGTTTAACTCGCGAGAAAGGTTTTCCTTATCAACCGCATTGTTCATCCACCACCAGCGGGTCCATGGTTTTGTAGTTTGAGAAGTTTCCGGCCAGGTTGTTTTTTCAGTTGAACAGGAGATTACAAAGAAAAACAGTACGAGGGAAAGAAATATTCGATTCATAATTTCAGGTTTAAATTACAGGAATTCCTTGTCATCAAAAATAGTTAATTAAGCTACAAATCAGAAAAAAGTAGTATTTTAAAGTGCGTTATTACTATCTAAATACCATGAAACGAAGAACGTTTATTCAAAATATCGGCATTGGAAGTAGTGCTTTTCTTCTTGATCAAATAAACTTTTACCAATCATTTGCAGGAATAAGTTCTGAAAATGATCTTCCTCGTTTTCGGTTAAAAAAACTTACCGACGGACCAAAACATCATTTTTTTGGTTACTATGGAATGTCGCCATGGAATCACTCGCAAACCAAAATGGTTTGTCTGGAATCTGATTTCCATAACAGGTTGCCCAATTCAGGAGAGAAAGCGTCTATTGGACTGGTAGATTTGCAGTCTGGCACCTTTTCATCCATAACGCAAACTTCAGCATGGAATCTTCAGCAAGGCTCTTTGATTCACTGGAATCCTTTAAATCCCGATAAAGAAATTATATACAACGATCAGCAAAATGATGAACTCGTATCCATAAAGCTGGATGTTGAAACGGGTAAAAAATCGATTCTTGCACGTCCGGTGAGCGCCGTTGCCGGAACTGGTAAATATGCACTTAGTCTAACATATGGACGTTTGGGAAGATTAAGAAAAGTTGTGGGATACGCCAATACTGTTGATCCATTTGCCCATGATCCACACCCAAAAGAAGATGGTATATTTCTTCTCAATTTAGAAACAAACACTTCCAAACTGATTGTAAATATTAACGAGGTTTTCGAAAAATCAGTGAAAGATTATCCTTTACTCTCCGAAAGGCATATGTGGTTTAACCACACCGTATTTAATCCCTCAGCTACACGGTTTCTGTTTCTGGCGCGCAGCAAAAATGCAAAAGGAAACCTGGATTCAGCAATGTTTACTGCAAACAATGACGGTTCCGACCTGCAAATGGTTATTCCTTTTGGCAGTGGAGTCTCTCATTTTGGATGGAGAAACGACAAAGAAATAGTTGCGACTTTCACCCAAAAAGGAGAAAAGGAAATGAAACATTTTCTTTTTCCTGACAAAACTATGTATTATCAGGCTGTGGGCGATGGATTTATTATCGGGAACGGACATTGTACTTTTACACCCAATGGCCTTTGGATGGCCACTGACAGAAAAGATAAAAAGAGTAATTCACAATCACTTTGGTTATGGGACATGGACCTAAACAAAGGCATGATTTTATGTAATTTCCCTGTATACGAAAAAAAATATTTTAGTGGTGATACACGTTGTGATTTTCATCCCCGCTGGAATCCTTCGGGCAATAAAATCTGTTTTGATGCCATTGATACAGAAACCTTAACCCGGCAATTGCATTTGATTGAGTTTTTATAAAATTGGCAGTCTTCTAGCTTCGAAAATTACGATTCCTTTTATTCCATTTTATTTGGGCAACAAATACACTTCCATCGCTGCCGTACTTTTCAACGCCATGCGGTTGCATCCACTCAGAAACAGTGACCCATGTTTCGTTTTCACTGATATCACACACGCCAAAATTTCCCAGGCGCGCACCCCGTTCAGGAACAAGTATGGTTTCCGTTTCGCGGATCACACACATTCGTTCCGGGTCTACCTGTGCCATAAACAAAGGCGCCCGGTGCCTGAAAACATGATCATTATTGGCTCCGCGACGGGTATAAACCAGAAATAAAGCATCGCTGTGAGTTACCCAATGTTGCTGGGTATTGTAACTTCCCAACTCACTTCCGTCGTCAAACGTCCAGGAAATGTAAGAGTCAAAATGAAGTCCGTCCTTGCTTTTGGCAACAAATCCTTTTTCATCGTTTCGGATGGTTATAAAAAACTCGCCACCAAATTTCGTTAACGACGGTTCACCCAAACCACGCGTTTCATTATTCAGTTCCAGTTCTGTACCGTGCGTCAAATACTTTAATGTTTCGCCATCAAACGAACATTTACAAACTGTCACCCTGGAATTTTTACCTGTTGGTTTAAAGGAGATCGGTAATAAAATGGTACCATCGTCCAAATCAAAACGTTGAACGCACCCGGCACCGGAGTTATAAAATTTCGCCCCCTTCGGCATTTGAAGTTTTTGCCACTTTCCCCATTTTCCTGTCTCCGGATTGTAAACCGAATACGAGGTATGTCGCGGCCGCGGATTCCGAACCTTCCAGTCAGGTGTATAAACAACTGTGTGTCCGGTACCCAAAAGCGTTTTGCTTTTTACATGCCATTTGGGCCAGAAATCGCTCACGGCAACCGGCCTTTCAATGCCATCGATTGTTTCATAAACAGGAGCCAGTTCTTTAATCTCAACAGGATTGGTCCAATCTGTCAGATTATTTGTTTCCAAACCAAATACCCCATAAAATACATCGCTTCCCGCCAGATCGAGACTGTTCATCGTCATTACAACCCGGGGAGAACCACTCTCACCGAAACCGGGAACAATACCTGCCCGCGGATGGGTCCAGCACCTTTTCCCGTCGAATAGTTTTGTGGGAACATCTAATCCAAGGGAATAGCTCAATTCTTCCTTGCGACAACTTATTACCGATGGTAAAAACATCAAACTTACTCCACCAATAAGTGATGATTTAACAAACGATCTTCGGGTGAAATTTTTAGCGGGCATCTTCTTTTTTATTTTAGAGGTTCATTCAGCAGCCACAGCAGAGGATTTCGGATGGGTAAATTCCTGATCACTTCCTGTGTTTTGGGATAACCATCCAGGGTTTTCCACAACTCAATGTATTCGGGATGATTGTAGGCTTTTCCCGCAAAGAGCAAAAACGGATGACGAACCGGCCATTCCTCCCAGTACATAACATCGGGCTTCAAAGGCCAGGATAATTTATCTTGAACAAAGGGAAATAAATATTCAGCTCCCAACTCCAGATTTTTACCATCGGGAGTTACAAAGTCATACAGATTATTTGTTTCATCGCTCAGAATTTCAGCACAGGTAAAAAAAGCATCGAGATTAAACAGTGAATATCCATAAGGTTTTGTGCGAGCCAGTTCAAGCGGAAATGATCCGTCCTCGCCCATTTGATTCGGCAGCAAAATGTTTTTAAAACGATCGCGGCACAAATCCAAAACTTTTTCATTGCCTGTTAAACGTGCAAAAGCGCCAACCTGCATCACCCAGCAAGTGGCGTGGTTATTTTTGGTATTCATTTCATCCAAACCGTACTGGTGGGTTGTCAGCCAAAGCACAAACTCTTCAAACCAGCCTTTTATCTGACTGACTGTCTTTTGATCAACGGCATTATTTTGTTCCAGAATCTCAACAGACCGGGCCACTTCAATCAAATGAATGGCATCGATAATTCCAATTCCGCGCCCGGTTACGCGTCCTTTTATAGCCTGTACATAAAGCAAGCTGGGATTCATCCTGGTTTCAGGATTTACAAACCAGGCTTTCAGATGATTGAGAGAAGCCTCTGCAAATTTTTTATCGCCGGTAAGCAAATAAGCCGATGTTTCTCTTCCAACAATCTGACTGAAACGAATCATTGCCAGTCGGTGCGCAACAAAATTACCGGGATTGGTCTGTCCATCGCGGCGGATGTATGGTCCATCGGGATTTTCAGGATCGGGCCACCAGTAATCGCCTTCCGAATAAAAATCGTGTGCTCCGCCGACACTGCGATCACAAACAGTTGCAGTGACCGTAACCGGCAAACTATCCAGAAAAGATGTTGCAGTTTCAATGATGTATTGTTGTTCATCTTCTGATAGAAAGGGAACCTCCTGCTTTTTTGTGCAAGACATTATGAATAAGCACACTATCAAAAAAACAATTCCTTTCCCGCTCATTTCAATTTATTTAAAAGTTCTTCTGCCGGGTTAAAAACATCTGACGTATTTAAATTTTTGTAATTACAACCTGATCCTTGCCTTTTGTCTTCGGATTTTTGTATTCCAAAACTATTCTTGTAATTACATCCCAGTATCTTTTTAATCCCTTATCGGTTACCGGAATCACTTCCACTTTCGGTATAAATAGTTTTGTATCATATTTCATTTGTAAGGTAAATCCATCTCCCTCCAGATTAAAAGTTCCGTCGCCGTTATCCGTTACTTTGCCTGACGTAATAAAATTCAAACTGGTAGGTTGGTCTGTTACCTCCTCCAGTTCGAAATCATTGGAAACGGTAAACTTTTTTCCCCTGTCAAGACGATAAATTCGTACCCATTTTTTCACTTTGGCTTCTTCGGGATAAGCACCGGCAATGTCGGTAGAAAAAATCGCCTTTTTTGAATCGGCGCTAAAGGTTGAATTCTTCGCTTCAAACTTCCTACCATTCATCTGATCTACCCCATTTATTTTGGGCAATTGATGGAATCCCGACTGCATGGTCCAAATTTCATATCTATTGCCGCTAAATGTTTTGGCAGTATAGGTTTCGCGGCCAATATCCACAAAACAAGGTTTGCCATCGAAATACAAAACAAAAGATCCCAAATCATTATGATTATGACTTTCGGCATTGTGGCCACCTTTAGCTGCAAAGTAAAATCCATCGACTGATCCCGACTTATCGCGGGCACCTGCCACCTGTGTTTCCGGAAGCCAGAAATCACTGATTAAAGCACTCTCTGCATCTACATTTTGAATCTCTTTCAGATACAACAATTGCATAATTTGCTCATCAACTTTACCTCCCGGAGGTTTTATTCCCCAACCCTGTTTCTCAGCCAGAAAGGCACCAAATTTCTGCATCACCTCATCACCAATATCTATTCCATAGCTGTAAATAATCTGCGGACGACTTCCGGTTGTAGCGTCAGCATCGGCAAAATTCACAAAATAAGGATAACTGATATAAGCTTTATAAATGTAATTCCCCATGTTTTTAATCAGCTGATTATCGAAAACATCGAATTTACCATTGGTGGCACGTTTCAATAAATCCAGATTCTGATAAAGAGAAGCGCCTGCCCTTCCCCAGTATGAAGGACCTTCGTCGCAACCTCCATCGTTGGGATAAATATTAATGAACTGATCGAGTGACTTTACCACTTTCTCAACCGCCGAAATTTTCTTTTCCTGATCTTCTTCCAAAATTAAAATTGCGGTGAGTATATTATGGGTTGTCCATGGATTCCAGTTATTTACATCGCGACCTCCATCAAGGCCCTGCCACCAGAAATCATTGCGCTCATAATACGGAATCACGGCCTTTTTCATGATTTCATCTTTCAAGCGTTTGGCAATTAGCGGATGCACTTTATCAAATTCATCTTTAAATAAAAACCAGGTCCACGAAAGAATATTGGTAATTTCTCCAACACCCAGATCGATAACAGGGTCATCGGCATCGGGCAAACCTGCTGCCGCCTGTTGCATATACAAATGCGCCGACCATCCCCACCAGGTTTGTTCGCTGTAATACCAAACACCGTTTATTATCTGATCAATAAAACGCCCTTTCCCTTCTGCCAGCTCGGCCATTACTGAGGCCGTCAACGCTGCACGTGGTCCTTCATAAACGCCCTGGCGACGATCGCCTGTACGAATAAATTCGAGATAATCGGTTGCTTTAATTGCCGGCCAGTCATAATCAAGATATTTTTCACCGGATTTAATATATGCGGCTCTTATATCTGTGGGTAAATTCTCCCAGAAATCCCTGCTTTTATAAGTTGGAAATCCCAATTCGGAGAAATCTTTTATAAGAACATTTTCAATTTTAACTTCATTGGCTTCCTTTTGAAGGATGTCTCTTTTTTCTTTAGAGAAACTATTTAAAGCAAAAGAGCAAAAAAGAAAAAGAACGAAGATTTTTATCATGGCTATCAGGTTTAAATTTTTAACGGTCACTAACTAAATTATCAAATAAATTATAATATTTTCAAAATATCACTTCAAAGGCATAAATTCCGGATCCAACCTCCTTTTTTTCATCCGATCCCGGCATAATAACACTTGCGGTCGTGTTAGCCGGAATTTCAACGGTGTAGGTAAAAACATTTCCTTCCAGTTTCCAGTCAGATACAATTTTGCCATACATTGAATCAAACTCAACTCTTGCCGAACTTAAATTTCCACCCGGATGCGGGGCCAGAATAAAATGCTTATAACCCGGATCTTTTTCATCAATCTGAATTCCGGAAACATAATTATAAAGCCATTCTCCAATGGCTCCGTAAGCATAATGATTAAAGCTGTTCATACTTTTATCCTGGAAAGTTCCATCAGCCTTAATTCCATCCCAGCGTTCCCAAATAGTTGTTGCTCCCCGGGTTACGGGATATAACCACGAAGGATATTCTTTTCGTTTTAAAAGCATAAATGCCAGATCTTCGTAACCGTTTGACGACAACGATTTGCAAAGCAAGGGAGTACCTACAAAACCGGTTGTTAAATGCCCCATTTTCTTTACGTCGTCAGCCAGGTATTTTGCTGCAGCAGAAACAAGGTCTTCGGGAAGGATACCAAAAGAAAGTGCCAGCGAATAAGCTGTTTGAGTATGCGAGATCAATCTTCCGTTGGGTGTTACAAACTCCTTTATAAAGGCATTTTTTATCTTGCCGGCCAGATTTGCATATGTTTTAGCTTCATCTTCTTTGCCAATAATCTTAGCAATCCGGCTCAGCAAAGTTGAAGAATAGAAATAGTAAGCTGTTGCAATTAAATCTTTTTCGGTGGTGGCACCCGGATAACTCGAACTGGTAGACGCAAAAGCCAGCCAATCGCCGTAATGCTTATCACCAGTCCAGAGATAATCATCGTCTGCCCTACCTTTCATGTACTCTATCCAACCTTTCATCGTAGGATATTGTTCTTCCAGAATTCTCTTATCGCCATAAGCAAGATACATGGTCCATGGAACAATTAAAGCAGCATCAGCCCAGGCTGTTGAACCACCTCTACCATTTCTCACATCAGGAATTACGTCGGGGATAACTCCGTTGGAAAGCTGGTCGGCCGCCAGATCATCCATCCACTTGGTATAAAATGCAGACACATCGTAATTGAAAGCTGCGGTTGGTGCAAAAACCTGGGCATCACCTGTCCATCCCAGTCGTTCGTTACGTTGCGGACAATCAGTGGGCACATCCAGAAAGTTCCCTTTTTGTCCCCAATGTATATTATGTTGAAGTTGATTGATTAAAGTATCGGAGCAGGTAAATGTTCCGGTTGGTTTCATATCAGAATGAATAACCACACCGGTAAACTGTTCGGGATCGGGCATTGCCGAAAAACCTTCCACTTTTACGTAGCGAAATCCAAAGAAAGTAAAATACGGTTCATAAATTTCCTCTCTTTCTCCTTTCAGAATGTAAATATTCCGTGCCATTGCCGAGCGCAGGTTCTCCCTGTAGAAGTTCCCCTCCTTATCCAACACCTCCGCAAATTCAAGTTTAATCTCATCTCCCTTTTTTCCGTTAACCTTCATTCGAATCCAGCCAACCATGTTTTGCCCCATATCCATCACCGTTTCTCCTGCCGGGGTTTTGAAAATTTTTAGCGGCTTAATTTCTTCAATCGCTTTCACCGGAACACCTTTTGGGGCAACCAGCATATCTTTTGATTGAGATACGATTGTCGCATTTTCCCATTCTCTATCATTAAAACCAGTCTTGTTCCAACCTGACATTTCTTTTCGGGCATCATAGATTTCGCCGTTATAAATATCCGATTCAACCAAAGCACCGGTATTCACTTTCCAGCTATTATCGGTTGTAATAATTTCTGATGTACCGTCGGTGTATTGGATTTGGAGCTGAACCAACAAAGCCAGCTTATTTCCATAATAATATTGCTTTTTCTTCACATTCCGGCCAATCGTTCCCCTGTACCAGCCATCTCCCAACAGAGCTCCAATGGAATTCTTATTCTGCAACATGGCAGTTACATCATAGGTTTGGTATTGTATTCGTTTAATGTAGGTGGTCCAGCCGGGTGTAAATAAGTCGGAACTCACCTTTTCCCCGTTAATAAAAAGCTGGTACAATCCCTGAGAGGTTGCATAAACCCTTGCCGATTTTATTTTTTTGCTTGCAGAAAATTCTTTTCTGTAATAGTGACATGGTTTTGAATCTTCTGATTCTTGTTCCGATCCCATGGTTATCCACGAAGCCTTCCATAATTCAGGGCTCATCATCCCCATTTCCCAGAAAGCAGGATCGCTCCAGCCACTTACATTGCCTTTATTGTCCCAGATCCGTACCTGCCAGTATACCCTTTGTGCCGATTTCAATTTTGATCCTGAATATTCCACATTTACTGATTGATCGCTTGACACTTTCCCTGTTGACCAGATTAGAGTACTCTTATTTTTCAACCTCGCAGGACTTTCAGCAACCCGAATTTCATATGCGGTTTGTGTTACATTTTTTTCATCCGAAATCAGCTGCCAACTCAATCGTGGATGCACAATATCAATTCCAATCGGATTTTCCTTGTATTCAGTAACCAGTTTAGTCACCTGCATTTTTGCTGAAACAGACAATAAACTAAAGCAGGCAAGTATAATCAAAGGCAATGTTCGCAAATATCTCATAGTTGTAGTTCGGTTTAATGAATAATATAATCACATTGAAAATTTACTTCAACATCATCAGTAAGAATTAATCCTTATTTCAATTTCATTTTTCCCCGGTGCCAGACGAATAGATCCAAATGATGGATTCACTGTCTCCCCGTTGAGGCACACCGCTGCATTTTCTGGAAAATCTGCGGTAAATTCACCAACCATATTGGCAGGCAATTCCAAAACATATTTCCACAACCGGTTATTCATTTTTTTGTAATCAGCCTTAATGGTTCCCTTAATTGTAGGTACGTCAATCGAGGTGTATTCCAAATTAGCTAACTGAGGGTGAATAGTTGCCACTTCGTATCCCGGTGTTTTAGGTTGAATTCCCCACATGTACCGGGCAACAATATTTGCAGGAGCCGCACCCCATGCATGGTTCCAGTCTGAATTGGGTTTGTATTTCATGTCCCAGGCTTCCATGCTAATGGTTGAACCAACCTTAATCATGTTGTACCAACTTCGGTCGTGAGTGGCGGTCATCAATTCCAGACCGTAATCAGCAGCTCCGGCATTGTAAACAGCCTCCATCAGGTATTGCGCGCCATAAACGCTGCACGCCATTCCCCGGGTTTTCATATAATCGGCCACCGGTTTTTTGTACTCATCAGGAACCACACCAAAGGCCAGAGGAAACATGTTTGCATGTACCGAACCATGATCGGTCCCAATTCCATCGGTGTAGTATCCCTTTTCCTTGTTAAATAATTTTTGATTGATTGATTTTTTTACTTTGGCAGCTCTTAGATTAAAATCGAGCGCTTCTTCCGTTTTACCAAGCAATTCTGCAAATTCGGCCATAATCTCCATATTTCGATAATACATGGAATTAATAACCGTATTAACCGGACGGAAAACAAAACCATCGTCTTCGCCTTTGGTTCCCCATCCACCTGCCTGCGGCCAGTCAACAATATCACGAACCCGTTGTGTAGTGTCCGCAAAACCAAGTTGCGCCATTACTTCGCCGTTCAGTTTTGGAGATTTCGTGCTTATAAAACCATCCTCATCTTCCAGCATCATCAAGGTTTTATATTTTAAAGGCTCGTAGTATTTTTTAATGAGTTCAGTGTTTCCGGTGTACATGTAATCCTGGTAAAAAAGCAGTGCCACACACAATTGCCACTCGGTGGGCCAGGTAGGAAAATCCATAAAATATTCGATGGTTCTTCGGGCAATGGCATATTCGTTATCCACCGAATAATGACTTAACTGATTCAAATAAGCATCAGCTTCGTAGGGAATTCTTTCGCGGTCGCCATCCACATAATAACCGGCAAACGAGGTTGCTTTTTGCGAGTATTTGCACAAATCCCAAACCTGGTTTAGGATGTCGTTTGAACAGGTAAAAGAGCTGGTATTATTGTTGAAGTAGGTAAAATATGCCACCTGGGTTAAATCCTCTGCACTCAGGTTTTCTGCTCCTTCTATTTCAACATAACGGAATGGCGTAATAACAGGAAATGAATCGGGCAAAGCCACTGCTCCCGATTTGGTATTTCGCTCGTCAGGAACAAGTTGAATCTGGTATTCCGATTTTCCGGGAACAACATTCATCTGTAATTCCGTAAAACGAATGGTTCCACCGGGTTTACGATCAATCTTTCCATCTAAAAGTTTCTCTCCTAAACGGATAGTTAATTTCTGTTCTTTTTTAGGTGAATAATTTAAACGAAGCGTTCCGAAAGCATCTTTACCGAAATCGGCAAAATAGCTTCCATCTGTACTCTTTTTGAATGCTTCCGGTTTGATTTTTCCCACCAGCGACCAGTTACTTGATGATATTTTCTCGCCAAATGTACCGGTTGTAAATTCCTGTGCAGGCGAGTATTCCGACAAACGATTGTCTTTATCGTAAATCCGAACCTTCCAGAAATAAGTATGATTTTCCAGCAAAGGATCGCAGGCAGGCTCAATGTTTGAAGACAGGCTGCCGGAAACACGGCCGCTGTTCCAAACATCACCAATATTGTTGTCGATATTTTCCTTGGTTGAAGCCAGCAACACCTGGTAAGCTTTCTGAGTAACCGCCTCTTCCGGGATCATCCAGCTAAATTCGGGTTTGCTGTCTATAATTTTTGTGAATTTCGGTTCACGAATCAATTCTACAGTTAAACCGAACGGCACTCCTGAATACGCACCTTTATAACGTTGAACCAGGTCATCACTTTTAGTCCGTAATTCCTGTAGTACTTTTTGATAGTTTGCATCCTTTGCCAGATTCTTTGTTTCTTTCGGGTCATCTTTCAAAGAATACAATTCCTCATCCGTTTTATTATTTATGTAACGCAGGTATTTCCAGTCTTTTGTGCGCACGCCTTCGCTGGGAGGAATATTTGCAAATTCCCAAAGATGCTCGATCAAAACCGTATCGCGATCCAATGATTTTTCCTTGCCGGAAACTACCGGAATCAAACTTTTCCCCTGGTAAACATCGGGAATATCAACTCCGGCCAGATCAAGAATAGTTGCAGGAATATCAATATTCAGAGACATTTCAGAAATATCGCGATGTTTCTTCACACGCGGATCATATACAATCATCGGCACTCTGACTGAATTATCGTACATCAGCCATTTACCGGCCAGTTGCCTTTCTCCCAGAAACTGTCCGTTATCGCCCATCAAAATAATTACTGTATTCTTATCAAGTCCTTTCTCCTTCAATTTTCCCCTGATTTTAGCAATCTCAAGATCGACACCTTTGATCATGCGGTAGTAACCTTTTACGCTGTGCTGGTACTTTTCAGGTGTGTCGTATCTCCAATGCCAGCGCACACGGTTAAAACCTTCACGAACCGATTCAGGCAAGGCATTAAAATATTTATCGTCTGCCAGTTCAGGTGCAGGCATATCCATATTTTGATACAATTTCCCTGGCTCTTCCTGCCAGAAATACTGGTCGGGGGCATTATCGTGGGCATGCGGTGCACTGAAACTCAACGACAAACAAAAAGGTTTTTCTGAAGGAGCGTTATCAATAAAATCCAGCGCCTTTTGACCAGTATAACGAGTTAAATGAACGGTGTCGCCGTTTAATGTTTTATAATAATAACCGCGGTAATCGCTATAACTTCCGTTACGGTCGTAATCTTCAATTACATCAAACATCTTTTCTTTTCCAGGGAAATTCACCCCGAACTTGCCAAAAAAACCGTTGTAGTACCCGGCATCCTTTAACAACTTCGGATAAGCTGTTTCCGTTAATTCTTCACGGAGTGGGCCGGTTTGAAAAGTATATTTATGAGTACGTTCGCGCACCCCGCTGAAAATGCTCGCGCGACTTGCCGAACAAATAGGCGTAGTTACCATAGCCTGGGAAAAATAAACCCCGGATTCGGCCAGTTTATCCATTTCTGGAGTCTGAGCCAACTTGTTTCCGGCATATCCGAGGGCACTCCAGCGCTGGTCGTCGGTAAGAATAAAAATGATGTTCGGCTTCTGTGTTGTTTGTGCAAAAGTGCTGAAGCCATTAAGAAAAAGTCCAATCAGTAGAACCAGCTGAAGCCGGGAAATTTTATACATGGTTAGTTAATTTTTACAGGTTTTTCGTAATCATTTTTCATTTGATATGGCAATTTCCAGATGTTACCTTCAAAATCGCCAAAATACAATTCCGATTTGCTCAGTTTATGCGAATCTCCATCGGCCCAGAAAAAACAAAACGGAGCCTTGAAGTTAACAGGTTTTCGCACATATGAATGACTGTATTTGCTATTTTCTGTCAGTTGCCGTTCTTTCTTCCAGGTCTCGCCTTTATCAGTAGAAGTCCAAATAGCTAGTTCTCCGCCAACTCCCCATTTCTGTGGTCCGGGTTCGGTCGGCCCAACTATTTTCCAGGTATCACCCAAAATGTACAAACTTCCCATGTCGTAGTTGTGGTCCGACTCAGTTATTTTATACGTTTGCCATTGTGTTCCATCCCATTTGCTAACGCACCATTCGTAAGGTTGGCTTATTGCACCGGGCATGTGTCCGTAACTTCTTATATACAAACAAACCGGGTTTCCTGCCGCATCGAAAGCCATATCTTTCATGTAAACATTTTTACTCTTCGATGCATAATCGACAGCCCGCGCAGGCGAATTTTGTTCTGTAATCGGAATATCAAGTTTTGTTCCATCGACAGTAGTCCAGGTTTTCCCCAGATCTGCTGTTTGCACATAGTACAAATCGGTTCTGCGGTCAACAATTCCGTTGGGATGACGGTTAAAAAAAGTTCCCAGCACTTTTCCGTTATACACATTACTGGTTTGATAATGTCCCGACTTTTCACCTTTGTAAACCGGAATATCAGCCAGCAATTTATCTTCTGTCCAATTTATTCCATCTTTACTGGTTTCAAAATACAATTTCCGAACACCCGTATATTTTGTAAAGAAATGGAAATACCCCAAATCAGTATTCCAGGGTTGCGGATAGGTCATTTCTTCTTCGGTAATCTTTTCAAACTCATCGATATTCAGGGGTTTCGTACTCCTGTATTTAAATCCCAACCTTTTTTTACTTCTACCACTTACAAACACCCAAATGTAATCCTCATCATCAATCATAATTGAAGGATTATCGTGTGGATCGTTTACACCGTTTTTATCACAAACGATAGTTGGTTTAGAAACCATACCGGTGTTGTGATCATACTCACCGATCATGCAAAGCAGGTAGCGTTCATTTTCTGAAGGAGTTCCTCCGTACACAAAAAAAGTTTTGTTTGCTTTTTCGGAATATATAGCCAACGGAACATGTTTGGCCGTGTAAGTTCCCAGTGCTCCTGAATATTTATCGCCCTCTTTGTACTTCTGTCCCAGTTCGAACCAAATGGCCCGATAACCATCCATTTTTTTGTTTGACACGGTTTGCGAACGGCCTGTGAACAATACACAAGTCAATAAAACAATTGTAATTATTCTTAACATTCTTAAATTTTTTATATCACGATTCTTCACTTCCAACACCGGTAGGGTCCCCGGCCGAAACCGGGAACCGAAACAATTACATCCTACCGGCTATTTTGGTAAACTCAAACTTGCTTTTTTGCTGTCGGAAAAAGGAATATTCAATTCCCATTTTTTGTTGTCTTTTGCCACCTCCAATTTTACGTGAGTTGCATCTTTTTGAATAATTCTCGCTTTCACTTTAGGTGCTTCTTTTTCTGAAGGCAATAAAAGCCAGAGAAAGCATTCGTTTTTATCTATTTCAGTTGAATGAATTACAGCTTTATTGGGACAATATTTATTGTATTCTTCGCTGTACCATCCCTGAATTTCAGGTTCTTCCTGTCCCTCGATGACATTCACGTTCCAGTCTGTTTTTTCAACAGGAACAACCTGCAGATTTCCTCTTTCATTTTTGGAAGATATTACACCCTTTTTATCAACCTCAACTTTACAGTCAGGATACCAGTGCCAAAGTGTTTCAATTTTTCGGGGCTTACCGGTTTCAAACTGATCCACAACTACCCAAAACTCACCTCTCACATACATCATCGCCCGGTTGTGTTTCACATCCTCCAAACCCTCATATTTATCGAACGCTCCCCAGGCATAATCGTAATCCGGTGTTATGCCCCAGTGATCTTCAGAAAGAGCTTCTTCTGCAACTTTTACTCCCGGCATTTGTCCTTCACCATCGATTAAAACAGAATTATGACCCTGCGTGCCTTTAGCATAACCTCTGAATTTCTTTGCTACTTCACCGGTGTAAGCGAAACGCCCGGCATCAACCAGTAAATCGCGTCCAAAGGCTGAAACTGAAATATGCAGCTTATCGTTATGCTGATGCCCGCTTCCCCAAGGGCCAACATCGAAAAACGACCAGTGTGCATCTTTATCAAATCCGCTTCGGGAAATCATTTGTCCTGCCCATGGGAAAAAACAAGAAGGTCCTTCATCCGGTTTTATCCCTGACTCTCCATTTGTTGCAATGTACTTCCAGTCTTTTCGATTATATTTTTCTGCGGCACCTGCTATTTCGTCTCGCGTATAATCCAGGTCACCATCGTTATTTAACACTCCTTCTCCGTTTGGACGCATCGTACAAGCCACATAATTCCTCATCTTATCCAGTTGATTTACATAGTAATCGGATAAAGATTTGTGGACCCTGTTGCATATTTCATAAAACAAATTAAAATTACTTAAAGCCACACGATGATAATGCGATGTCATCTCTGTTTGTACACCATCGGGATAAATCTGTTCTTTTAAACTTTCAGTCATCGTGTGAATAGAATAATCCAGCCACTCATCCGATTTTTTGTATTCAGGAAAATTAGTAGCAGCAGTGGCCAGCGCCGATATTTCCATGGTTAACCAGTTCCCCTGTTCATGGAAATTTCTTGAATAATGCGCATGATCGGGCAAACTGCTTAATATTAAAAGTTTAGTTGCAGGAGATAAATATTCGCTGTTTAACATGCCATAAAAAATTCGTGACCATCCTTTTATCCTGGCAGCTACTTCCAGGCCTCTCCAAACAGATGTGCTACTTTTCACCCCGGGATATGGCATACTTGCAATAATAAAATCTCTTAAAAACAGATCGATATATTTGGCATATTTTGGATTGCCGGTATTGAAATAAACTTCAAAAACATGGCCGATCTGACTGTGCCGGTTCGATAACCACGCCCACTCTTCATCGTTATTTGGTCCTTTATAATACCAGTCGCGATGCCCATCTTCACGCCATGGTACCTTTCCCCGAACATTCTGAATAACAAAAACGTCGGTAAGAATGGTATCAGCAAGCTCATCTGTTCTTTGAGACGGAGCAGGTTGTTCCCTTCTCAAAAACTGCACTGTTTTACTGTTTTTATAATAATTCAACAGTTCGGTACACGCTGTAACCAAATCTCCCGATCCTTCTTCAACTTTCACTTTTTCAAGCCCAGGGTAGTCCAGATTGAATTGATTAAGCATTGTTTTCATTTGCTCCGGGTAAGCTTTGCAAACATCTTCCACGGATTTAATCTCTCGCCAATCCTGCGCAAATGTTTGACATAGATTTGCAAGAGCTAAAAAAATAATCAATAAAAATATTTTTTTGATCTTCATAATTATATAGTCATTTTCGATTAAGTACTTTTAGTTTTCTTTCAATTTATACAGATACAGACAGCTGGGTTCGGGCCAGGGTTTTTCCCTTGGTCGGTCACGATTTCGATCGATGGTTTCCCATTTTAAAATATAACTTGTATTCTCCACGCCACTGTTGCCCAAATCTCCGGTTGTCCGAATCTCCAGTCCGGGGAAGGTTCCTTCCACTTCCAATTGGCTGTTCAGAGGCTTCGCTTTTAAAACCTTACCTACATTATCAAAACTGCTATTTAATAAAATTGTACCATCCCCATATTTTTTATGCCAGTAGTCCACTTCGTAATAACCGTCACTTCGTGTGTTGAAACCTTTTATGGTCACCTCGGTGTTAATGCTGCCACCTCCCGAAAACTCCCATCTGTAATCCCAGTTGGTTATCTGTTTGTAGGCCCATTTACCATCCTTTGTATGCGCAATATAAAACTGAAGATTTCCGGCAGTATCGTACTTGTGATAAACAAAAACAGGCTTATTGGTTTCGTCGAGGCAAAGCTTTGCCGCCAGATTAATAATCCCGCCTTTTACCGGAATCGGGTCTACAATCACCGATTGTTTTTTCAAAATTGCAGGGAGTTCCACAGGTTTATCAAAGGCATTGTACCAATGTTTCAAATCGGGGCTTTTCATATATGAAAGATCATGGTTGGTTGAACAATCAGGCGTATCGCGCCAAACCCAGTAAACATGATACCACCCGTCTTTCATCACCACAGGTTGTGTTTGATATGCATTCATTAAACCCTGTCCATCGGTTAAAGGAGTATCCAAAAGGCGTTTCCACTTTTTTTCTTCTGTTGAATAAATATTATAAATTTCGTTACCGTTACCGCTGCCACCATCCCGATAATGAAACAGCAATTCATTTTCTTTGGTCAACATAAAATGCGGATAGGTGCATCGTTTTTCATTCTCACCCACCAAACTCATTTCCTGTTTCAATGTTGAAATATCGTTGGGTTTTGTACTCTTAAAATAAGTTATTGGATGGCAATGCATATTTCCTGAAAGATGCAGATATCCTTCTTTGTCAATACCAATCGTAACAAAATTGTGACTATCCCAGCCCAATATTGTGCTGGTTCCGCCGCATTCTTCCCGTGAAGTTGCCGGCATAATGTACAATTGAAAACGATCTTCATTCAAATCCCGTTGTCCGACAACCATATTTCTGTTGGCGTTGTAATATGCAATATATTGCCGGTTACCATTCGTATATAAACAAAAACCAACCGGATGACCAGCCCAAACGCTGTCAATTTTTATGGTTTGAACAATTGACTTGCTTTGTGCAGTCTCGTCAATAGTAATATCCTTTTCTGTTTTTGACGGAGCACATCCTATCCAAATGAATAAAACGGCAACCCAGAAAATGAATGAATAATAACGCATAATCTAATTTTTTTGAAATTCAGGGGTAACAAGCAGGTTCCAATCAGTTTTTAACCTATCATAAAAGATTTCTGTCCACAATTTCTGGTAAGTTTCATTATCATAAATTACTGCAGCTTTTCGAACAATCAATCCTAAACGGTTTTCGGTTTGCTTCCAGTCTGAAATTTGTTGATAGGGCCACTCATTCTCTTTCCCGATGAAACCGATTAAATAATCCAGTGCTTTTTGTATTGAGCCACCTTTTACATTCTTATAGTTGAAAATATTTGCATCGACCTTTAAACCTTTTTCTCCGACGAGAATAAAATTTCCGAGGTTTCCCACCGAATATCCAAAAGCTTTGGTTCGGATCAATTCTTCAGGTTGCCGCCCGTCTTCTTCAATCATCGGATCGATTCTCCTGCGTGGTAATTCCCTTACTTTTCGGGCTACAAAATCGTAGTCACCTAAAAAGAATGCAATTCCTGATGTCTGAAGATCATATGCCACAGAATGATTGTTTTTATAATTGTCCTCATTTTTTCCATGCTCACTTTCAACCAGCCACCTGAAATACCTTTTAAACCATAACCTGATTCCGTTTTGTTCTGCAACAGTCAATGTATTTGATGATTCGACCAATGCAATTGCATCAACCAAAATATGAAAAGAGGCCGCGTCAATTAAACCGATATAACGACCGGGTGTTTTCCCGGGAATAGCCTGAGCATATTCCAGATGTGGATTCATTAAAGTTTCCTCATCCAAAAACCACACCCGAAGCAACTCTGCCGCTTTTTCTGCATAAGCATTTTTACCTGAAAAATACCAGGCCAGTGTTAAAGAACGAACATTATCAATTAATCCGGCTAACTGAGGTCTATCGGTATTATTTCGTTCAGGATTAACCTCCCCGTCTCTCCGAATATACGGCAAACCATCTTCCTTTTCCGGATCAGGCCACCAGTAAGGCCCCATGCTCATATAATCGTGTTTATTGCCGCTGGGCGGAATCAACTTTTTAAACGTAACTGAAAATACTCCCTCGCCAAGTGCTTCATCAGCATCTTTTATTAATTGATCATATGCAGACAGGTATTTTTTACCTCCGGCATCCAAATCACTTTTTACTTTTTGCATCCAATCATAATCCCAGCCACCAAGTCTGATTTCCTTTTGTTGTGTTTGTTCTACTTTACAACCGGAGAAGATCAGGGTTATCGCAATTATTATCAAATAAATAGTCTTATTCATAATTCAACATTTTCAGTCTTTTCACGAAAATTTTTTATCAGGGCTGAAAGTTCCGGAAGATCATCTTTAAACTTTTCTTCATCCACCACATTTCTGTTCTCTTCCGGATCGGCAACATGATCGTACAACTCCTTGTCCATCACCACTCCTGAATCAATACGAATCCATTCTGTGTATCTGTATTTTTTGGTTCGCACTGAATATCCCAGCACTGTTTTTGATTCATCGGTGCGTGAACTTCGGTACGACGGCCACACACTAAAAGCTTGCTCTTGTACACTCAAGGTTGGATCTTTCAATACAGGTAAAAGACTTTTCCCTTGCAGGTGAGAAGGAACTTCAAAGCCACACAAATCAGCCAGTGTCGGAAATACATCAACGTATTCGGCAAAGGCTGCAGTTTTTACATTCTTTCTAACATCCGGAGCAGAAATAATTAAAGGGCCCCTGGTATCCAGCTCGAAATCGGTATGTTTACACCACATTCCGTGTTCACCCAATTTCCAGCCGTGATCGCCCCAAAGAACAATAACGGTGTTGTCTTTTAACCCATTTTCTTCTAGTGCATCCAGTATCTTTCCAATTTGTGCATCGGTGTACGAAACACATGCCCGGTATCCGTGAATGAGCGTTTTTTGTACCTCTTGAGTGAGAATCGTATCTCCACCAGGGATGTTGGTATAATTTCGTAATTCCCCAAAATTATGCTTCCCGTAAAGCGATCCGTTTTCAGGATAATAAGGATTGTCTGCTGTTTCTATTTGTTCCCGATCGTATAAATCCCAGTATTTTTTGGGCGCATTAAAAGGTAAATGCGGCTTTTGAAAACCAACGCCAAAGAAAAACGGTTTTTCAGAAGTTTTTAATTCATTCAGCTTTTTCACTACCCAGTCGGCATAATAGCCGTCGCGGTACTCATTATCTTCCACATCTGCAGATTCCCACGCCGGCCCCCTGCCTTCGGGCGTTAATGCAGTAAATGATGCTTTAGTGAGATAACCTCTTCCTTTTGTCTCACCCTGCGCCAGTTTTTGCGTTTCCAGCCAGCCTTCACCAAATTGTTTTATGTGATCTTCCTGGTGATGGTATAATTTACCAATTCCGTAAATATCATAACCGGAATTTTTAAAAAATCCATTGATTGTCAGCGCACCAGGCATTAAATCATCAACAGAAAGGCAACTGTAAATTCGATGTGTATTTGTATAACAACCGGTAAAAATACTGGCCCGTGAAGCCATACAAATTGCCTGCTGACAATAGGCATTTTGAAATACAACACCGTTTTCTGCCAGGCGATCAATATTGGGAGAAATAATGTTTTCGTTGCCATAGCAATTCAACTCAGGCCTGAGATCATCAACAGCGATAAACAACACATTCGGATGCACGGATTGTTTTTTATCGGTACAAGAATCCAAAATGCAATGGATTCCAAGAATAAAAGCCAATAAAATAATCAGACTGGATCTATTTTTCATGGTCTATAAGTTTAGTCTTATTTTTAAGGTTGTATATTTTCAGGTTTAATTAAAAACACATATCTCTGTGAATAATGATTCTCATATTATTTACGTCTGAAAGAGACTGCGGGACTATTCATTTTAAAAGAACTACCACTCGTCCAAAGTCTTATTCAAAAAGTCGCCAACTGTCTCCATCGATTCCGGTATCATAATCACCTCAAATGTCTCTTTTGTATTAGCCGGGATTTCACACTCGAAACCAAGAAGAACAGTGCCCGGATTTTCAGCGTCGTAATTGGTGGTTGGAGCAGTGCTCCATGTTTTCATTTCCAGATTTTCAGGTCCCTGCACTTTTAAGCTTAGCTTTTTACCGTCGTTTGTTAAGGTAGCCTTATCATTGCCCAGAACCACAGTCGCATCGGTTACAATTTGCCAGCGAACCTTTGTTGTTTTGCCAAGGGTTTCAAATTCATCCCTGATAATGGTGTATTGCAAATCTTTTAAAGCCACGCCGCGTTTGGCGCTTTTTAGCTGTCCGTTGTAAACTCCTGAAATATCAGAAACCGAAAACATAAAATCTTCATCGTCGTCGTAGCTATCTATTTTAGCATAACCATCCACTCTTTGTTGCAGATCGTCAACAATCAGCACGTTGTGAGAAAAATTATTCATTCTGAAAATAGTCCAGCGCTCGGCGTCCTGTGTTTTTCCGAATATGCTCATTCCCAGCGATTCCAGCGACTCATAATTCTGTGAACCTAAATCAGTTGCCCAACGCCGGCCATCGGCTTCTATAATAAAAGAGCCAACATCCATGTGTCCGTGATTCACCGATGGTGATCCTGCTTTGAATCCAAGGTAAACAGCCTGATTATCCCAGGCACTGCGCATCATGGCCACCGGGTTTCTCCCCTGACCAACCCACATTTTTTCCTCCGGCTCAGTGATATTCGCGAGCGGAATATTCTTACCCCAAATCATTAACGCAGGCAAATCTCTTAAACCTTTAAACCTATCGAAATTGTCTGTTTCCAGGAATTGCTTTTCCGACCAAAGAACCGATGGATCTCCGGTACGTTCGGCAAACCAAAACATGGCAGGATTTAAGCCGGTTCCGGTACCGCAGTCACTCCATGTAAAATTAGCACCAATTGGAGTAATCATATGTTTCAAAAAATCACCGGTTTTCAAAAAGCCCGGTAATTCACTTAAACCACGATCATCACCCAGGGCTTTTTCCACTGCACTCAAAAACAAAATATTAAAACTTGTTCCATAACCCCAATAACCATAACCTTCAGGATAAACTCCGTCGGGAGCATATTCATTCATTGCTTTTGGGATCTTTTCAAAAGCACGGTCGATAATTTCTGTAGCCAAATCGGGATAATCTTCCTGAACCGCCAGAGCGCCGTAAACCATTCCCGCGTGACAAACCTGGTTCCAGTTGTTTTCGGTGTTTACCCACCATTGCTCTCCCTTTTTCGACTCGTTAATTCCTTTTGTAACAATGGCATTTTTTGCTTCTTGTCGGGCATTCTCCGAAAGATCGGCAAAAAGCCAGTCGTAGCCAATGGCAACGGCCATAGTCATTTCACCCACATCAAGGAAATGGGATGGATTCCAGTCGCTAAATGCGCAAACCGACAGCATCTCATCTTCGGCACGCTTCAAAAACTTTTCTTCGCCCGCCATTCTGTACGAATACGATAAATAAAAAATGCGTTTCAAGGCTTCGCGCGAAGTTCCCAGCAGACGCCGTCCTACCATTTTGCGTTCCAGCACAGCAGTACCTAACAATTCATTGCTTTTTTCCAGAATCGCATTATGCATCTTCTGCCAGGTTTCATCCGATTTAATTAAGTCTCGAATTTGCTGTTCCTCGCCATCCAGCAATAATATTCTCGGATGACCGGCTTCTTCCAAATCCGATTTTTTGGATGAATCGTCAGAATGTTGACATGAAACGAGAAAGAAAAAAGCCAGCAAGATAAATCCACTAATTTGTCTCATTTGTTAAAGTTTAATTGTTACACTACTTCCTGCATAATTACCTATAGGAAGATCAATGATCAAATCGCTCATTCCGGTATTTTCATTCCACAAAACGTTGAAATTCTCAGCTTTTACATTTACTTTTTGAGGAACCGAAACGAACATTTTTGCATTTTTTCGGGCCGGATCGGAAAAGGTGATTTCTGATATTTTATTTCCATCTGTTTTAAGGATCAATACTCCCGGAGTGGCGCAATAAATCTTAAGGTTTTTATTGATATCCAGTTGCCCTTCCTGATAAAATACTACCTGGCACATCTGCAAATCTTTGTTCCACACTGCCTGCATTTCAGGAGTATTTTGGAGGATGGTTACATTATTCTTTGATACGTTTTTCTGAACCTGTTCCAAATCGGTTGCCGGCACAACAATGTATTGATAAGTGCCCTCACTGGGTCGTTTGCCATGATCCAACCAAAGCTCAAAAACATCGCGCTCGATTTCATCTTTTGGAGAGTCAGTCTGCCTGTTAATGCGATACCACGAACCTTTTGCCGCATTGTTTTTCAGATGTATTGCAGTTGGCTCAGGAAAAACATAGGCCACTTTATCGTGATAAACCCAATCGACATTTTCATACTCTTTCTCAGTCTTCTCAACTAACGACTTATTTCCATCTGAAGAAAGAGTAACATCTCCACGAAGCAGGCATTGATTTAAGGTTGTTACCACCGACAATTCCTTGTTGGTGCATGAAATTCCGGTTCCCAGACAAACATATTCATCATCAAAAAAGAACCAGGCTTTTCGGGCTACCAAAGGATCGTGCGGGCTTCTGAAATCGAAGGCAACTGCCCCATATTTTCCATCGGTGGCAGCACCTACAAAATCGGTTAATCCGAGTCGTTGTAATTTTACGTCTTTATCTTCCGGCATTTCCGGCTTTTGCATTACCGTAGTTCCGGGAATTTTCTGGTAATCCATCACCGGTGCCAGATCCTTGTACTCATCACCTGAAACAGAAATATGATTGGTTCCGTCGCCGCGGTGGTGATTATAAAAACCCTCGCTGTTATAAGGTGATTCCATATTGTAATTTCGGATAGAATACATGCGAACAGAAGTAAACCAATCGGTGCGCTGAAATGAAAAATGCTCTGAATCCCAATAAAATGTAGCATGCGAAAGTGTTGGTTTTGCATTATTATTCCTGATAGCAATAATTTCCTGAAGCTCGTCTTTCCGGTAATCTGAAACGGAACTTAGCCTTTCCGGCAAACTTGCATCATACTGATTTAAAGCTCCTTTGCGACTGATGCTTCGGTTTTTAGCGCCCACATCCGGAAATTTCCCGAATACCGATGTTTTACAAATTCCATCAAGAAAATAATCAATTAACTGAGCCAACTTCTGTTTTGAAAAAGAAAACTTTGTACCTGTGGTATAAACAGCCCATTCGGCAAAGGCCTCTGCATAACTTAAACCATACGACAAAGTATTATTCACTCCATCGGTACGATGATGAAAACTGTTGTCGAACTGAATACCACGCCCTTCATAAGAACGATTTTCAAATCCTCCTATAATTTCCCGGAAACCGTATCCGTATTTTGCACCAATCCATTCAACATATTTTATTTCGTTTTCAATTACCCGCACTACTTCGTTAAACTTTTCATCGTCGCCCAGAAACAAACAATTTTTTGCCTGGATTCCGGCAATTTTTATCCGGTCGCCTCCCGGACGTGCTCCACCTGCATTAATGTGTGCGCGGCCAATTATTGGCTGCGTTTTTTCAACCAATTCCTGATCCAGTTCATTGCCAATAATCAACATTAAAATTACCATATCTCTGGGCGTACTTATTTGATTGTACCACCAGTTATCGCAAAAATAATCGTTATCTACCCAATTTCTAAGCGCCAATTCAATGGCTGATTTTACTTTTTTCTTTTTATAGAACTTCGATGATTTGTTTTTGTATGCTCTTGCCAGAGTAACCAGGTTTGAAGAATGATAACGGTGTTCAAAGCCTTCCCTCGAAACATTTTCGTAATCGATTCCCGGCCAGGTACCATCTTCTTTTAAAGTCTCCAGAAGTGTTCCAACCTGTGAGTCATCAACTCTAGGTTTCATTGCTTCTTTATAAATTCGCTCTTTTACAATCTGAATATCTTTTTGGGCATAAATCACAAATGAGGAAAACCAAAAGATTAGCGTTATCAATACAGGTAATTTTTTCATTCTTTCCATTTTCTAATTTTCAGACAGTCGAATCTTAATTTTAGTTTTATTCTCTTCAATTGTCCAGGCCGGAATTCTTAATTCCAAACGTTTTAAACCTACAATCTGACGGTCGAGTTTCATTGGTGCCGGATAAAGCGAAATAACAGAGAATTCAAGTTCCGGGTGAGAAAGATTTTCCACCTTCAGTTCTTTGCCGTCTTGTATTAAAACAGCTCCGTCTTTTACCAATTTCACATCAGCAGTGGTCATCAATTGCCAGGTCATCAATTCTGTTTTTTCAGAGGTTTCAAGTTGATCTTCAATAATAACAGACACCGGGCTATCTTTTAAGAATGTCCGGTTCGCGCTTTTCATATTTTCGCCATACACTGCTGTTAAATCGAAAGTTGCTTTCGGATTGGTGCCCTCCTCGAAATCAATCAATGTTGCCTGTCCGTCGTTAATAAAAAGCTGATCGTTAACGGTAATTGTACTGTGTCCGAAATTATTTTTGGTGAGTAAGGTCCAGCGTTCGCTATCCTGAGAATTTCCCCAAAGATTAAAACCCGTTTTTTCCAGCTCGTGATACCCCTGATTTCCCGGATCGACAACCCATCGCACACCATTCAACTCGAAAATAAAGGAGCCGGCATCCATGTTACCATGACTTGTTGTGGCCCGTCCGCCTTTTCCTCCAAAATAATAGTTACGCGGATCGTTCTCTTCTCCTTTAAAAACCACGATCGGATTCGAACCGTCTCCTTTCCAGGCAAGCGGCATTTCTATGCCGGCTTTCTCCTCATACTGAGATAACCAAACCAAACTGGCTCCGCCTAAACGCGAAAGTTTTCCCATATCTTCGGCTGGCATTAAAAACCGATCCTTTTCGAAAAAAGCCTTGTTCCCGGTTTTTGAGGCAAACCATGCTAAGGTTACATCGCCACTTTCACCGCGTTTGTCGCCACAATCGGCAAAGTTGAAGTACCAACCCGAGGGTGTATTCATTAAATATCTGAAAACAGCACTTTCTTTAAAAGCAGGATAATCGGCAATTCCAAAGTCGGTTCCAAACGAGCTTTCCAGCATGGCAGCAGTTACCACCGAGAAACTGGTCCCGTATTTCCAATAGGTTGATCCTTCTGGATACACTCCATCAGGACTGTATTGAATTAAAGCATGCGTCATTCCATCCAGTGCACGTTTAATCGTTTTTGCTGCCAGTTCAGGATCCTTCTCAGCAATCGCAATCGAAGCTGCTATCATTCCCCCGTTACACACCTGGTTCCAGTTATTATGTCCGGTTACCCAGCCAGTATTTCCGTCGGGATTATAACTTGGATTGATTCCTTTTTCGATAAGTGCGGTTTGAGCCATTCCGATGGTTGATCTGGGCAAATCTCCGGCAGTCCAGTCGAGAGCAAAAGCAACTGCCATACTCATTTCGGCCACATCGAGATAATGCGATGGATTCCAATCCTTGAAATTACAAACTGCTATCACCTCGTCGTTGATGCGTTGAAGCACCTTCGGATCTTTTTCCATCCGGTATACCACTCCCAGCATATTTACACGCCACAACATTTCACGCGAGGTGGCAAGCAAACGTCTGCCAACAACAACACGCGTCAACAGTGGTTTCTCGTATATTGTTTCGGCATTTAATTGAATGGCTTTATACATATTTTGCACAACCGGATCGGTTTTCAATTTCTTTTTCAGATTCTTTTCAATAGATGAATTAAAAACAAGTCGCGGTTGAGATTTTCTAAGATTCTTTTTCAGGTATTGCACTGACATGGGATTGTCGAGCTTTGGAATTTCATTTTCCCGGGCATGGCTAGTTACCCCATATAAAATTAAGCATAGTGCAAAAATCAGAAATTGCTTTGATTTCATTATAACAGGTTTTGGTTTAAGTTCAGTAACAGAGATTAAAATTTATCTCTTTTACCATTTGGTTCTAAAATTAATATTTAAAATGCTATCGATTGCATTTTTTAGAAATTTATTGAATTAGCAAAAAGGCTAATGGTACCTCAACCTTGCTTCCATTTTTACGTAAATCTCAATTTACAACCATTAAATCAAATAGTTATGAAAACTAAATTCATCGATTTGCATGTACATCCTGCAATGAAACCACTGGGCAAAAGTTTTAACTCCCAACCGGGATTAAATCACCCCAAAAAAAACCGCGTTAATAATATCTGGCATGCCGACCCTCCAACTTTTATGGACAAGGTATTTAACATCCTGCTTTCTTTAACAAAATTCCGCCAGTCTGATTTTACAAGCCTGACAAAAGGTGGAGCACATATTGTTTTTGTTTCGCTTTGTGGTTTGGAAAAAGGCTTTGTAATGAAAAAGGATAAAACTGGTTTATTACGAGATTTACCTGCAAATTTTGTTACCGGAATTGGGAAAAAAAGGATCGACCACATTCAAACAATGAAAGACTATTTTACCGACCTCACTCTGGAATACAATTTTTACAATCAGCTTAACAGTAAAGAATACCGGGTTAACGGGCAGAAATACAGGTATAAAATAATTTCTTCTTTTAACGAGATTGAGGATAATCAGGATGATAAAACGGGTACCATCTATGTTATTTTAACCATTGAAGGAACGCATGTTTTTAATGCGGGATTAACCTTGATGGACAAAAAAGCAGATGAGAATGAGGTTCTTGCCAACATCGAAAAAGTGAAAAACTGGAATCACCGTCTGTTTTTCATTGGACTTACCCACCACTTCGACAATGAAATGATTGGACATGCGCCAAGTTTAAGCGGAATTGTAACTAAACTCTGTGACCAGACTACCGGCATGTATCAAAAAGGGTTTAACGAAATCGGGAAAAAAATTCTTGATAAACTCCTTGATAATTCGAATGGCAAAAGGGTGCTCATTGATTTGAAACACCTTAGCAGTGCGGCCAGAAGTGAACTATACCGGATTCTTGACACCAAATACTCCAACGATCATATACCGCTTATTGTTAGTCACGGTGCGGTAAATGCATGGCCTTTGCTGCCAGCAAAGAAAGAAGAAAGAGGACAGGAAGATGAGTTGTTCCAACAAAAGGAGATTAATTTTTATGATGATGAGTTGGTTCGTATTGCACAATCAGGAGGTTTATTTGGGATCCAGTTTGACGAAAGAAGACTGGGTAGCGACAAGGAAATTAAAAAATCGAGAAGATCGTGGAATCGCAGGAAAATGTTATTTAAACAATCGAAACTGGTATGGAATCAAATAGAACATATAGCCGAAGTTCTGAACAAAAAGAACATGTTTGCATGGGGAATTCAGTGTATCGGTTCTGACTACGACGGGATAGTTAATTCGCTAAACGGATTCTGGACTGCTGAAGAAATGCCGCTTTTTGAAAGCTACCTTGAGAAACATGCATTCAATTATTTGAATTCAACTAAGGCCTCTGTATTGAATAACATCAATAAAATATCATCAGATAAAATTGTTGAACGATTTATGCACAACAATGCATTCGAATTTTTGAAAAATAATTTCTAAAAAAAGGTGTTAACCCCCGGTTTTATCGTACTCCCTCGCCAGAACTTCGCCTTTTGCTACACGCAAAGCATTCATAGCGAGGGCTTCCAGTTCATCCTCTCCGGGATATACGTAAACATCAGCAATAAAGCCGGCTTTTTCTTTAATATAAATTTCAAGCTGTTTGTTGTATGCCAAACCTCCTGTAAGCAGTATTCCATCAACATTTCCTTCCAGAACCACAGCCATTTCACCTATCATTTTGGCTACCTGGTAAAAAAGTGCTTCCTGAATAGCAATGGCAGTTTTATCGCCGGCATTAACCCGTTGTTCTACTTCAAGGGCATTATTCGTTCCCAAATACGCCACAAAACCTCCTTCTCCCACTACCATCCGCCTGAGCTGTTCTTTCGAGTAACGTCCGCTAAAACACATATCAATCAATTGCCCAACGGGTAAAGATCCTGACCGCTCAGGGCTGAACGCGCCGTTTCCATCAAGCGCATTGTTTACATCAATAACGCGGCCGTTTTTATGTGCCCCCACCGAAATTCCTCCGCCAAGATGTGCTATAATCAGGTTGAGTTCTTCGTAATCTTTTTTCATCTGCATTGCATGCAAACGCGCTGTAGCCTTTTGGTTCAGGGCATGAAAAATAGAATGGTGAATAAATTTCGGGTGCCCGGTATATCGTGCAACATCTTCAAGCTCATCGGTCACCACCGGATCAGCAATAAATGCCCTGGCGTTGGGTATTTGAAGGGCAATATAATCAGCTAACAAAGGGCCAAGATTACTGGCATGATGCCCAAAAACTCCCTCGCGAACATGCTCCAACATTAAATTATTTACGAAGTAGACCCCTGATTCCAGTGGATAAGTAAGCCCACCGCGACCAATGATATATTTAATTGAATCAACGTCAATTCCCTTCTCAACCAATATATCGATAATTAATCCTTTTCTAAAATCAAACTGATCGATAATTTGCTCATACCTGACCAACTGTTCAAGTGGATGGCGAATGGTTTCCTTCAGAATACACTCTGTATCCTGGTAAACGGCGAATTTGGTAGAGGTTGAGCCGGGATTTATGGCGAGAATCCGAACCATAGATAATAGTTATGAAATGCTGGCCTGGTAGCTCACAATGGAAGCCAGAGCCAATGAATTTAGTTTTGTCTGACGGCTGTCACCCCGTGATGATACCACCACCGGAACTTTAGCCCCGGCAATAATTCCCGACATTTCGGCATTAGCCAGTTTCGAATTGGTTTTATAAAATACATTGGCAGCATCAATATTTGGAAAAAGCAAACAATCAGCATCACCGCTAACCGGAGAAGTAAATCCTTTTATTTCGGCAGAACTTTTACTTAAAGCCACATCAAGAGCCATCGGCCCGTCAACCAATCCACCTTCAATTTGCCCGTGTTCAGCCATTTTGGCAATGGTAGCACCGTCCATACACGATTGAATGGAAATGATAATCTGCTCAGTCGGGGCAATTACTGCCACTTTTGGCTTTTCTATTCCTAGTGAATGTGCCGCACAAATCAAATAATTAGTCATTAAAATCTTTTGTTTCAGATCGGGATATGGCAATACCGCAGCATCGCTAAAAATCAACAACTTATGATAATTAGGATTATCTAGAACAGAAATATGGCTAAGAGTCCCTCTCGATGGCACCAGGCTGTATTCCTTTCTCAAAAGCGCACGCATAAATTTATCGGTCGACACCATCCCTTTCATTAGTAAATCAGCCTCTCCGTCGTGTACCAATTCCACTGCTTTTTCTGTAGCCTCGCGAGATGAATTGGCGTGGTGGATAATGTATAAAGAAGGATCGATTCCCAATTTTTTGCACGACTCTTCAATTGTGCCTCTGTCTCCGGTAATAATCGGAGTAACAAATCCCATTTCAACCGCAACGTGCAGTGCCTCAATGGTATTTTCATCCACACCGTTAACAGCAACAACCCGCTTGGCCGTTTGCTTTTTTACTACCTCAAGTAGTTCATTAAAGTTATTGATTCTCATCTATTAATTTTTTAGTCTAAATTAATACTAGTAACGAATTCATTTGGTAATTTTTCTCAGATAAATTTATGTTTTATACCATGACCGAAAATTTCATTCTTTTAATAAAAAACAATAATCCTTTCTTCAATCAAAAATTGTAAACTTTTAAACTCAAAAACTTAGATTTCGAAATTCTGTAAAAAACGCTGAATATTTTTTCTTTTCTAAATTGATTGATTGACGTGATTTTATTACATATCTGATGCGCCATTTCTTTAAAAAATAGAATTTAAAATACGTTTGCCGGCAGACAGTGATTCGCTTTTTCACAGTATCCATCAAACATCTAAGCAGTATTTTGGTATTTATTGCAAATACGAAATCGAACGTAAGATAAAAAAGTCAAAAGACGGGCCTCCTAAAAATAGCAAAAAGCAGCTGTATTTTCAAAATTAACTATATGTTATACAGGCACAAAGGGAGTGTTTTATAATATACGCAAAATCTTCTTCGGAAAGCGAATTTGTAGTATTTTCAAAACCTGATTCTTTAAAGTTGTATTTTAAAATTTATTCAACTTGAGTCATTCAAATTTACCATACAAGCTGATTCAATTTTTCTTCGAAGCACCTTACGAAGTATATATACCTGAGAATAATTACGATTTATTTTCAACCGGTAAATATCGCTCTAACGGCATTTTTTAATGCCGCATAAGCAAACGCGGAAATCAGACTCATCATTATAATCTTACTCACTTAAAAGTTACAGCTATGGTAAATAAAATTACAAGTTTGGCCGAGTACCTTCAAAAGTACAAAGAAAGCGTTGCAGATCCTGACGCATTTTGGGGCAAAATAGCAGAAAGTCACTACTGGCAGAAAAAATGGGATCGTGTTCTCGAATACAAATTTAAAGGAGAAGGAGCGCCCGACGTTAACTGGTTTGTAAACGGGAAATTAAATATTACTGAAAATATTTTCGAGCGCAACATGTTCATGCGTAAAGATCAGGTTGCTATTATCTGGGAACCTAATGATCCAAAAGAACCTGAAGTTAAATTAACCTATGGCGAACTCTTCGAAAAAGTGAAACAGTTTGCCAATGGACTTAAAAAGCTCGGAGTAGAAAAAGGCGACAGGGTGGCTCTTTACCTGCCGATGATTCCGGAACTGGCCATTGCAATGCTGGCCTGCGCCCGTATCGGAGCCATTCATTCCATTGTGTTTGCCGGATTCTCTGCAACAGCACTTGCCGACAGAGTTAACGATGCTGAAGCAAAAGTTCTGATTACTTCCGACGGGGGATTCAGGGGAACGAAATCAATTCCTTTAAAAGCAATTGCCGACGAAGCATTGGAAACATGTTCGTCAGTACAGTATTCTGTTGTATTTAAGCGCACAGAAGAAGAGGTGAAATGGGTTGAAGGACGTGATATCTGGTGGCACGATCTGATTGCCGATGTTGATAGTGAAAACAAGGCTGAAACAATGGATGCCGAAGATGTCCTGTTCATCCTTTACACCTCAGGATCGACCGGTAAACCAAAAGGAGTTGTTCATACAACCGGAGGATACATGGTTTATGCCGAATACACCTTTAAGAATGTATTCCAATACAGCGACGGAGATGTTTATTGGTGTACTGCCGATATTGGGTGGGTAACCGGACACTCGTACATTGTATACGGACCACTGTTAACAGGAGCCACATCCATTATGTTTGAAGGAGTTCCCACATGGCCCGATGCAGGTCGTTTCTGGGATGTTGTCGATAAATATAAGGTTACACAGTTCTATACCGCCCCAACTGCTATCCGTGCGTTGGTGGCACAAGGCGATGAATGGGTTACCAAACACGACCTGAGTTCCTTAAAAGTTTTGGGTACTGTTGGAGAACCCATTAACGAAGAAGCATGGCGCTGGTACCATGATCTTGTTGGAAAAGGCAGATGTCCGATTGTTGATACCTGGTGGCAAACCGAAACAGGAGGAATCATGATTACTCCACTTGCAGGAATCACCCCTACCAAACCTTCGCTGGCAACCTTACCACTTCCTGGTATACAACCGGTTTTACTCGATCACGAGGGAAACGAACTACAAGGAAACAGTGTAGAAGGTATTCTTTGCATGAAATTTCCATGGCCGGGAATGTTACGTACTACATGGGGCGACCATCAGCGTTGCTATCAAACCTATTTCGCTTCATTCCCCGGATATTACCTCACCGGAGATGGCGCTAAACGTGACGAAGAAGGTTATTACCGTATTATCGGCCGTATCGACGATGTAATTAACGTTTCCGGTCACCGGATTGGAACTGCAGAAGTTGAAGATGCCATTAACCAGCACCCAAAGGTAGTTGAATCGGCAGTGGTTGGTTACCCGCACGATATTAAAGGCGCAGGAATTTATGCTTATGTTATTTGTGAAGAAATGACCGATGCAGAAATGGCAAATATTGAGGCAGAGATACGGGCAACAGTAAATAAATTTATCGGACCTATTGCCAAGCCTGATAAAATTCAAATTGTAAGTGGTCTTCCTAAAACAAGATCGGGTAAAATAATGCGGCGGATTTTACGTAAAATCGGGGAAGGCGATGCTACCAATCTTGGAGATACTTCTACTTTACTTGATCCGGGCGTAGTAGATGAAATCATCGACGGAGCAAAAGTTGAAGTTAAACGCTAAAAGAATAATGAATAAAAAGACATCTTTCACTGAAGGGTGTCTTTTTTACTTTTCTAACATAAAAACCAAAATATGAATAATAATAAAACTTTTAACCGGGGATTTGTCATCCTCGGCGCAATCCTCATTCAACTTGCTCTGGGAGCTATTTATGCCTGGTCGGTATTTACGCCACAATTAAAAGCTGCCGGATGGTCGAGTGAAAATACACAATGGGTATTTGCAGTAGGTCTGGCATCGTTTGCAATATTTATGGTGTTTGCCGGTAAAAAACTAAACTCCTGGGGCCCGCGCACACTGGCCTGGGCAGGTGGTATAATTTTGGGTGCGGGGTACCTGCTTGCAGGACTTTTTGGAGGGACAAACTTTATTGCATTGCTTCTGTTAATAGGACTAATTGGAGGCATGGGAATTGGTTTTGCGTATGTGGTACCCATTGCAGTTGGAATGCGTTGGTTCCCAGATAAAAAAGGCATGATAACGGGTCTGGCTGTGGCCGGATTTGGATTTGGGGCAATGCTCTGGGTTAAACTGGCCGGTTCATGGGGACACCTTATCGAACAACTGGGACTTTCTAATACATTTAGCACTTACGGTGTTGCTTTTGCCATTATGGTTATAATTGGAGGTCTCTGGATGACGTTCCCTCCGGAAGGTTGGAAACCTGAAGGATTCGAAGAAAAACAAGGTGCCACTCAGGCAAAAAAAGAAGTAAAAAAAGATTTTAGCAGCAACGAAATGCTTGGTAAAATTCAGTTCTACCTCATCTTTTTCACTTTTGTTTTTAGTGCCGGAGCAGGACTAATGTCAATCGGGTTAATGAAACTTTACCCTATGCAGGCACTCATGGAATCAGGAATCAGCGAAACAGCTGCAAGTGCCATTTCCGGTACAGCAATGGCTGTTTTCTTTAGCCTTGCCAATGGCCTGGGAAGAATTATATGGGGAATGCTCAGCGATAAATTGGGAAGAAAACTGTCAATCATTTTAATGACAGCTATCCAGGGGGTTACAGTAATTCTCTTTACGTTTATGGCAGGAACAGAGATTTTATTGTATCTGGGAGCCACATTAATTGGGTTTAACTTCGGAGGAAACTTTGCCCTGTTCCCTACCATTACTGCCGACACATTTGGAGCTAAAAATGTAGGGCAAAACTATCCATTTGTGTTTCTTGCCTACGGTGTTGGAGGTATTTTCGGGCCAATACTAGGAGGAAGAATGGGCGATTTGAACAACTTTGCCCTGGCTTTTACGATTTCAGGTATTGCCGTTTTAATCGGAACAGTGTTAATATCATTTGTAAAAGCACCAAAAGAATGACAGAAAGCGCCTTTCCAGGCGCTTTTTTTTACCCATTTCTCTTTAAATGTTACACACATGCTTTAAAACACCAGGCCATTAGATTGTTCTACAGCATATATTCTCTCCCTTTCTCACTTAAAACCAATCATTAACACACTGACAAACTGCCACTTAAAACCATATTTTTTAAATTTTTAATGAAATTGCCCAATTTTCGAACTTGGTAAATTTTCATGAAATTTATAACGAGAATCAACCACCTTCGAGGATCAACCTAATGTTGGTACCCGATATAAACCAAAAAAACTTTGATACATGGCTATTAAAAAACTTGACAGTATTTTCCGACCAAAACGTATTGCTTTAATTGGAGTTTCGAATAACCCCGATAGTGTAGGAGGAATAACCTTACGAAATCTGGTAGGAGGAGGTTTTAACGGAGTGGTTTACCCAGTAAATCCCAAACGTGAAGCGGTATTTGGAATCCCGTGTTATCCCGACGTAAAAAGCTTACCCAAAACTCCCGACCTGGCTGTTATTATGACAGCAGCGAAGTGGGTTCCTCAACTTGTTAAGGATTGTGGTGAAGTAGGAATACATGGAGTAATCATCATGTCGGCCGGTTTTAAGGAATCAGGAGAAGAAGGAAAACTCCTTGAGGCACAAGTGAAGGCAGAAAAAGCCAAATTCCCTGATATGCGTATTATTGGTCCGAACTGTTTGGGAATTTTGGTTCCTGGATTGAATATGAATGTCAGTTTTGCTGATGGAATGCCTAAAAAGGGACACGTAGCTTTTATCTCACAATCGGGAGCACTTTGCACCTCTGTTCTCGACTGGGCTTACGAATCGAATATCGGTTTTTCCAATTTTGTTTCTATCGGTAATTCAATGGACGTTAGTTTTGGCGACCTGATCGATTATTTCGGGCAGGATCCGAATACCAAATCCATCGTTCTTTATGTGGAATCTATTGCCGATGCCCGCACCTTCATGTCGGCAGCCAGGGCATTCTCGCGCGAAAAACCAATTATAGTATACAAATCAGGTCGTTTCCCCGAATCTGCGGCAGCTGCGGCCTCCCACACAGGAGCCATGGCATCTGAAGATTCAATTTACGATGCCGTATTTCGCAGGGCAGGTTTGGCTCGTGTTTTCGATTTTGGAAACATTTTTGATTTCACCGATCTGGTGGGTAGAAAAAGAATTCCGAAAGGAAACCGGCTGGCCATTGTTACAAACGCAGGAGGCCCCGGCGTTATGGCAACCGACTCGCTTATTTCCATGGGAGGAAAACTGGTTAACCTGTCGGATGAAACCATGCAAAAACTGAATGACTATCTGCCTCCTTTCTGGTCGCACGGGAACCCGGTTGATGTACTTGGAGATGCCACTCCTGAACGTTTCGCCAAGGCAACAGAAATTGTTCTGGAAGATGATAAAGTGGATGCCGTTTTAGTACTGCTTACACCACAGGCTATGACTGATCCAACAGCCACTGCCCAGGCCATTGCCGACATGGCTAAAAACACAACCAAATCGGTTATGGCAGGATGGCTTGGAGGTACTGCCATGCGCGAAGGAATCCAGATTTTAAACAAAAACGGAATATCGAATTATCCTGCTCCGGAACAGGCAATACGTGCCTTCATGACACTTTCCGACTACTCGGAAAACCAACAGATGCTATACGAAACGCCACGTGAAGTTCCGGTTTCGTTCCAATACGACCGTCATGAATTACGTAAAAAATACCTGAGCGAGATATTTCCCAAAGCAAAAATCCTTAACGAAGATGATTCCAAAATATTGGTTAATGACTATGGAATCGACACCACTCACCCAACTCCCGCAGCTAACGAAGATGAAGCGGTGAAAATTGCGGAAAAGAAAGGATACCCGGTAGTATTAAAAATTTACTCACCTGATATTACACACAAATCAGATGTTGGTGGTGTTGCATTAAATATCAAGAACGAAGAGATGGTTCGTGCCACTTTCCGTAACATGGTAAAAACTGCTGCAGAAAAACGACCCGATGCCCGAATTGATGGTGTTACCGTTCAGAAAATGGTAGATACAAAGGATGGAATTGAATTGATTCTTGGAACCAAAAAAGACCCGGTTTTTGGTACCGTAATGTTGGTTGGTATGGGAGGAACCACTGCGGAATTATTCAAAGATAAACGTTTGGAGTTCCCTCCATTAAATGAACGTTTGGCGCGCCAGATGTTAAAATCACTACAAATTTATCCGTTGCTAAAAGGATGGCGTGGCGATGCTCCTAAAAATATCGATAAACTTATTGAGGTGCTTATCAGAATGTCTTACCTGGCAGCTGATTATCCCGAAATAGAAGAGTTGGATATCAATCCGCTTATTGTTACTCCAAATGATGTAATCGCTCTGGATGCCCGAATAGTTGTTGATGAAAAAATCATGGAAACACCGGTTAAGGAATACTCGCACCTGGTAATGCGGCCTTATCCTGAAAGCCTGATTTCGGAAACAACACTGCGCGATGGAACACCTATCGTTCTTCGCCCCATCAAACCCGAAGACGAACCCATGTGGCTTGAGTTATTGGGAAGCTGTTCGAAAGAATCGATTTACCACCGTTTCCGCTACGACTTCTATTTCGATTCGCATGAAGTTGCTTCGCAATTCTGTTTTATCGATTACGACCGCGAAATTGCCATTGTTGCCGAACGCGAAAAAGAAGATGGAAGCAAAGAACTCCTTGGTGTTGGACGTTTAATTGCAGATCCCGACGTTGAGATTATGGAATATGCTGTATTGATTACTGATAAATGGCAAAAGAAGGAATTGGGATTCACCTTAACCAACTATTGTTTAGAAATTGCAAAATCGCGTGGAATTAAAAAACTTGCAGCAGAAACAACACGCGACAATAAACCGATGATCTCCGTATTCAGAAAATTAAATTTCAAAATCAGGTTTAACGAAGACACCACCGTTTCAGTAACCAAAGACCTTGAAATAGAATAAAATAAAACCTTTCAGTATAAACTTTGTTATCTCCCGGTAAACAGATCATTTACCGGGAGTTTTAAATTTTATGAATTCTACGAAACTTACAAAATCCCTGATTGATAAACTCTGGCAGGCATCTTTTCTCATACGAAAGGCGAAATATGCAGTGGCTTTTACCGGAGCAGGAATTTCCGTAGAAAGTGGAATTCCACCTTTTAGAGGTGAAAACGGATTGTGGAATACTACCGATCCGATTTTTCTTGAAATCGAATTTTTCAAAAAAAAGCCTTTACAGTCGTGGCAAAAAATAAAGGAGATCTTTTACGACAGCTTGGGCGATGCCGAGCCTAATATTGCCCACACCATTCTGGCAAAAATGGAAGAGCGAAGTTTCCTGGAAACAGTAATAACACAAAACATCGATCACCTGCACCAAAAGGCCGGAAGTAAATACGTCTACGAACTCCACGGAACATACAAACAGATGGTGTGTACCGAATGCAGTTCGGAATACGACATGAGTTTTGCCGATTTAAATTACCTCCCTCCCACTTGCTATATCTGCAAAGGAATATTGAAACCCGATATGGTATTCTTTAACGAACCCATTCCTGCATTTGCAAAAAAACGCTCTTTTGAAGAGGCTGCCAAAGCTGATGTTTTATTAATAATTGGTACGAATGCAGAAGTTTTACCTGCTGCACAAATTCCGGAGGTGGCAAAAGAAAACGGTGCCAAAATAATTGAAATCAACATTAAACCATCTCATTTTACACACACCGTAACCGATATCTTTCTGGAAATGAAAGCCACTGAGGCCATGAGCGAAATTGGAAAATTACTTTATCTTTAATATCAGAAACCGACGATAAGCCCATTAATTTCAATCTCCATCGTTTATACTTCGCTAAGACCTTAGGCAACACCAATTATTAACTATCCCCAAACCCAAGACTTCTATCTCATCTTTTTCTTTTTAAATTTGGGATTAGTCCATTTTATCCCCCCTCAATTTAAGTATTACACTCCAATCACTATCGATTTTCATCCATCACTTTCTGTTTGGACTTATTGGGATTTCTATTGAACGAAAAGGGACAAATCATGCCTTTCCTTCAGAATATTTTTGCCACGGAAATAAAAATTAACAGAGACAATTATTCATTCAGGGAGCATCCCTTTAACTAATTGCAGAGATATGGATTTACGACACAAAATAAAAGAAGAAGCGAGTATCCTGTTTTTTAAATCAGGCATTCGGAAAGTTACAATGGAAGATATTGCCATAAAAATGGGAATATCAAAACGAACAATTTATGAAACCATAAAAAATAAAGACGAACTCATTAGTATTTGTTTACAGGGCTTATCAGAAAATTATAAAAAGAGACATTTAGAGATTAAAGCGAATTCAGCAAACGTCATTGAACACATTATTACTGCAATGAAAAAAGGCATAATCGAATTCACCTCTATCAACCCTCTGTTTTTTAAAGATTTAAAGAAATACTACCCAGAACATTATGCAAAATTCTTCATTGAGCAAAGCGATAAAATTTATACGGGAATATACAACAACCTAAGTGACGGAATGGAAGAAGGAATATTTCGCCAGGATATTGAAAAAAAGATTGTAGCTGAAATATTTCTTGTACAACTGATAACGGTCAGTAATAAGAATCGTTTCAACGACCAGAAGTACAATTATCCTGATGTTATTCAGAACCTCATCATTAATTTTTTAAGGGGTATTTCTACACAAAAAGGAATAGCAACAATTGACAGAATGGTTGCCTAATTTTTTTGAGCTCCAGAAAACTCAGAGGAATAAAGGAGTTTTCAGTTCCATCTTATTCAAACAATTAAAAAAATATAGTCATGATTCGAAAGCAATTCATATTATTAATCTTAATAGCTTCATTTATCCCCAGGACTCAGGCAAACAACACACTAACACTGGGACTAAAAGAAGCAAAGGCACATGCCCTTCAGTTCAATAAAAATATTCAGAACTCAAGCCTGGCAGTTAAAAAATCACAAGAACAGATAAAAGCAACCATTGCTGCCGGGTTACCGCAGGTGAATGCTTCTGTGGATTACAACAATGCCATGGGTGCAGAAATTACCTTTCAACCGGATGGGAACATGCCTGCAAGTACGATCCCCATTAATCCAACCAGTACATTTCAGGTACAGGTTAGCCAGATAATCTTTAATGCCAACTACATTATTGGTGTTCAAACAGCAAAGCTTTACAGCGAACTATCGGAAAAAAGTCAGATGAAAGCCGAAGAAGAAATCATTAATGAAGTGATTAACACCTACCAGCTGATTCTGATTTCTGATGCCAGCCTGAATATCCTGAAATCGAATATCATTAACCTTCAGCAAGTATACGAAAAAACCAAACCCATGGTAGAATTCGGGATGTTGGAAAAAGTGGAACTCGACCAACTTGCGGTGCAGGTGAACACCCTCAAAAGTGCCGTTAATTCTGCCGAACGCCAGTTGGAACTCACCAATAATATGCTCCGACTGTTACTGGGAGTACACATCGATACAGAACTGATATTAACCGATAAGCTGGATGATTTCCTGTTATTCGATCCTTTGGCGGCAATCGAAAACGGAGATTTTAATTTACACAACAACATTGATTACCAGCTCATGCTATCGCAGGAGCAAATCAAAAAGAAGGAAATCGACCAGGCAAAAGCAGGATACCTGCCAAGTATTAATGGTTACTACTCTTATTCCAACAAACTTATTAAACCGAATTTTGATATGACACCCAACAATATGATTGGGTTACAAATGAACATTCCCATTTTCTCTGGTGGTGAAAGACGTTCTAAAGTAAAACAATCGCAGATTGAAATGGACCAGTTTCAGAATGAAAAATCATTGATGCAAGACCAATTATTGCTTCAGTTTAACCAACAAATTTTCAACCTGCGAAATGCACGGGAAAACTTCGAAAACCAAAGCCTAAACGTAGAAGTTTCGCGCGAAGTGTATAAAACATATCGCCAGCGTTTCGACCAGGGGATGATTTCAAGTCTGGAACTGACCACTGCTGATAATAATTACCTGAAAGCAGAATCGGATTATTTACAGGCTGCCATGGAATTACTTCAGGCCCAAAACGAATTGAACAAACTTACAGGACAACTTAGAAATAACATTTAAAAAAACAGATATGAAAAAAACAGGAATAATAGTATCGATATTTACACTCGTATTGCTTGGATTATCATCGTGTACCGAAAAAAGCAATGCAAATACCGAACATGAAACACTACGACGCGAACCGGTACGGGTTAGTATTCTGGGAGAAGAAGAAATAACCCGAACTGTTGAATATACGGCAACAATGGAAGCCTTTAACACTGTTCACATGGCTCCCACTTCTCCCGGGCGAGTAGAAGAGATTTACGTTGAAATGGGAGACAAAGTAAAAAAAGACCAGGTACTGGTTCGTATGAACGATGCACAGCTTAATCAGGCCATTATCCAATTGAACAACCTGGAAGCCGATTATTACCGTCTCGACACTTTAAAACAATACGGAAGCATTGCCCAGCAGCAATACGACCAATTGAAAGCACAATACGAAGTGGCCAAAGAGAATGTAGACTTCTTGTCGAAAAACACCACGCTGAAAGCACCCTTCAACGGGATTGTTTCACATAAATACTTCGAAGCAGGTGAAATGTACTCAGGCTCGCCGAATTCAACAGCCGGAAAAGCTGCCGTTCTTTCTGTTATTGAAACCAACCGGTTAAAAGCCATTGTTAACGTTTCTGAACAATTTATGAGGAATATCAAAAATGGAATGGAGGTTTCAGTACGTTTTGATGTATATCCGGGAGAAATCTTTTCAGGAAAGGTATTTCGTATTTCTCCCATCATAAATAATCAAAGCCGATCTTTCGAAATTGAAATCAGTGTAAACAATACTCACGGAAAACTCCGCCCCGGAATGTTTGGACGTGTAACCATTGATATGGAAAGTACCAATGCACTTGTGCTCCCATCTCATGCGGTTTTAAAAATGCAGGGTTCGAATGTTCGTTATCTGTTTACTGAAGACAACGGTACAGCCAAACGAATTGAGGTGACTCCGGGCCAGCGTTTCAACGATAAAATCGAGATTATTTCAAAGGAGTTAAAAGTGGGAGACCACATTATTACGGAAGGTCAGTCGCGATTAATTGACGGAGATCTTGTTGATGTTATACAATAGAACCTTTAAAGACATATAACATGAGTATCTATAAAAGTTCAGTAAAAAAACCAATCACCACGCTCATGGTTTTCGCGGCCGTGGTGATTATGGGGCTGTATTCACTCACAAGAGTACCCGTTGATTTGTATCCGGAGATGGACCCACCTTACATAACGGTGATGACCACCTATGTAGGTGCCAATGCTTCTGATATTGAAAACAATGTTACACGAATTCTGGAAGATAACCTTAATTCAGTGGATAAACTAAAGCAAATCACATCAACCAGTTCGGATAACTTATCGGTAATTTCACTCGAGTTTGAATGGGAATCAGACCTGGACGAAGCTACCAACGATATTCGCGATGTGATAGACCGAACCTTAGACGATTTGCCGGATGATGTGGATCGCCCCATCATTTTTAAATTCAACATGAGCATGTACCCAATAATGTTCTATGCCATAACTGCAGAGGAAAGCTATCCGGGTATTAAAAAGATTATTGACGAAAAAATAATCAATCCACTAAATCGGGTTGACGGAGTGGGCTCAATTAACTTGATAGGCAGCCCACAACGTACGGTTTACGTTGAAGTGGATCCCAAACGTCTGGATGCCTATAACCTTACCCTCGAACAAATTGGTTCTGTAATCGCCAACGAAAACCGCAACCTTCCGTTGGGTAATGTAAAAATGGGCAAAATCGACTATCAGATCCGTGTTCAGGGTGAATTCTCCGAAAGCGACCGTTTAAATAATATTGTTATTGCCGATTATCAGGGAACTCAAGTCTATTTAAGCGATGTGGCAACGGTTAGAGACACCATAAAAGACATTACGCTTGAGGAACGGATAAACGGTTCGACCGGTGTAAGAATGCTTGTTACAAAACAGTCGGGGGCAAATACGGTTAAGGTAGCTAACGACATAAAACAACGTATGGAGGAACTAAAACACACTCTTCCTCCTGATATCCAAATTGAAGAAATTATCGATTCTTCCACTTTTATTAAAGGATCAATTAATAACCTGGCATCAACCTTAATGTACGCTCTGATTTTTGTCGTACTCGTTGTGCTGTTCTTTTTAGGCCGGTGGCGGGCAACATTTATTGTAATGCTAACCATCCCCATATCCCTGATTGTATCTTTCATTTATCTCGGGTTGACCGATAACTCGATAAATGTTATTTCGCTCACCTCGCTTTCCATTGCCATTGGCATGGTGGTAGACGATGCAATTGTGGTTTTAGAAAACATAACCCGGCATATCGAACGGGGCAGCAGTCCGCGCGAGGCAGCCATTTACGCAACTAACGAAGTCTGGATGTCGGTAATCGTAACTACCCTGGTTGTTGTTGCTGTATTCTTCCCGTTAACAATGGTTACCGGAATGACGGGAATTTTATTTAACCAGCTGGGATGGATTGTTACAATTACGGTAATTACCTCAACGCTGGCTGCCATATCGTTAACGCCTATGCTGGCATCGAAACTGTTAAAACTGAAAGACAATAAAAAGCCAAAGCGTTTCAGCTATGAGAACACCATTGAAAAAGCGCTGAACAAACTGGACAATTGGTATGAAAAACTTTTGCGAAGGATTCTTCAACATAAAACTGTTATCATCATTATAACCTTTGGTATCTTTTTCAGCTCCCTGTTTTTAATAAAATATATAGGTACCGATTTTATGCCTCAAACAGATGAAAGCAGGCTTACAGCAACCGTTGAATTACAAAGTGGATTGCGTGTTGAAGAGACCACCAAAGTTACCCGAAAAATTGAAACCCTGATTCAGGAGCGGTACCCAGAAGCACTAATTATTAATTCGTCTTCAGGCTCCGATGACGAAGGTGGTTTTTCGTCGATGTTTAACACAACAGGCTCTAATATTATTAATTTCACCATTAGGCTGGCCGAACTCGAAGACAGAGAGCGATCGGTTTGGGAAATTGCCAGCGATTTCAGAACGCAACTGGATCAGATTCCTGAAATTATTAGTTATATAACCGCAACATCCAATTCGGGATTTGGAGGAAGCAATACAGTAGATTTCGAAATATTTGGCTACGATTTTGATGTTACTAACCTCTACGCCCAAAAAGTATACGACCGAATTAAAGATATTGAAGGGGCGCAAAATGTTGATATCAGCAGAAAAGATGATAAACCGGAGTTGCAGATTGTTCTTGACCGGAACAAGATGGCCGAGCACAATTTAACAACGACCCAGGTATCGTCTCTGGTTAGAAACCGTGTGCATGGTTTGGTGCCTTCTTATTTCAAAGAAGAAGGCGAAGAATACGAAATCAAAATAAGACTGGAAGAGGAATACCGCAGTTCTATAACCGATATTCTTGATATGACCATTACTACTCCACAGGGAATTGGCCTGAAACTAAAAGAACTGGGATATATAGAAGAATACTGGTCGCCACCCAATATCGAGCGGAAACGCCGTGAACGAGTCGTAACCATATCGAGTATGCCCGATGGTATTTCGTTGGGCGAACTGGCACAAAAGGTAAAAGAAGCAGTAGCCGACATACCTGTACCACCTCAGGTGATGACTTATGTTGGAGGATCGTACGAAGACCAACAGGAATCCTTTCAGGATTTAATCCTGCTTTTAATGCTGGGGCTAATGTTAGTATATATTGTTATGGCCTCCCAGTTCGAATCATTAAGAATGCCGCTCATCATCATGTTTTCTATTCCGTTTGCATTTACCGGAGTAATTTTTGCCCTGTTACTAACAGGAACAACACTTAGTGTAATTGCGGCACTTGGTACAGTTCTACTAGTTGGGATAGTGGTGAAGAACGGAATTGTACTGGTTGATTTTATTAACCTAATGCGCGACAGGGGTATAGATTTCTATGATGCAATTTCAGTAGCAGGAAAGTCAAGGCTTCGTCCGGTGTTAATGACAGCAGCAACTACTATTCTGGGAATGTTACCGCTGGCTCTGAGTACCGGCGAAGGTTCAGAAATTTGGCAACCAATGGGAATAACTGTTATTGGAGGTTTATTGGTTTCAACCCTAGTGACTATGGTAATTGTTCCGGTAATGTATGCACTTCTGGCCAGTAAAAGCAAACGAAAGAAAAAAGAAAAGCTGAGAAAGCAATTTGTATTTATGGACAAGTAAACAAGAATAAAAAATGAAAGCAATATTTATAGTTTTTAATCAAGCAAATACGGAGCGGGTAGAATACATGCTCGACCGATTGGAAATAAGAGGCTTTACCTGGTGGAGCGACGTTTTAGGACGCGGTTCAGTTAACGGTGAACCGCGAATGGGCACACACACCTGGCCAGAAATGAACTCAGCAGTACTGACAGTTGTTCCCGACGATAATGTGGATATTTTATTGGAAAAAGTAAAAAAACTGGATGAGGTGAACCTTGAAGTTGGCGTACGTGCTTTTGTTTGGGATATACTTCAGTCAGTATAGAACAACAGCAACCTTGATTTGAATTAAGTTACTGCTCCTTCCTTTTTGCAGATTGGGGCAGTTTCTTTTTATATTGAACAATAATTCCAACTGCCCGTTTGTTATGATTTAGGTTCTTGATTTATTTAAAAATAATTCATACAATTAGGTCTTCATAAAATTATAACTAACATGCAGTATTTTTTAAAACTTTTTGTAGTAATCATCTTTGCTATTGGAATTACATTTAATGCAAAAGCAGTAGATGATTCCGGTTTAATAAGATTTCCGGATATCAATAACGATTTAATTGCATTCGTTTATGCAGGCGATATCTGGACAGTAAATGCAAACGGTGGAGATGCCAAACATTTAACTTCTCACGAAGGGATGGAACTGTTCCCGAAAATTTCACCCGACGGAAAGTGGATTGCTTATTCTGCTGAATATTCCGGCTCTCGACAAATTTTTGTTATCCCCTCAGAAGGTGGTAATCCAAAACAACTTACCTACTATAATTCAGTAGGAATAATGCCACCCCGCGGTGGTTTCGACAATGTAACCCTTGATTGGACTCCTGACAGTAAAAACATCATGATCCGTGCAAATAGAACCGAATTTGGTGAGCGCAACGGAAAATATTTCCTGGTGAACATTGAGGGCGGTCTCGAACAACCCTTACAAATTGTAAATGGTGGATTTGCAGCGCTTTCTCCCGATGGTAAAAAAGTTTGTTTTACTCCGGTCGACCGCGAATTCAGAAGCTGGAAACGATATAAAGGCGGACGTGCCACCGAACTTTGGATTTATGATCTTGAAAAAGACGAAGCAGAACAAATTACACACTTTGCAGGATCGGACCAGTGGCCGGTTTGGTATAAAAACAAAATATTCTTCGCTTCAGATCGCGATACGAAGATTAACCTTTACAGTTACGACCTGACAACAAAAGCAGTAGAACAAATCACTGAATTTAAAGACTACGATATTTTATTCCTTTCAGGGCAAAATGGACAGCTGGTGTTTGAAAAAGGCGGTTTTCTGTATAAAACAAATCTGGAAACCGGCTCTACGGTTAAGGTGAGCGTAAACATCAACTACGACAATCCAAACCTGCTACCCTACTTTAAAAATGTATCGGCTGACATTAATAGTTTTACGGTTTCACCAACTGCGAAACGAGCTTTATTTGGTGCTCGCGGAGATATTTACTCGGTTCCGGCAGAAAATGGTGTAATTGAAAACCTTACCCAAACACAGGGAATAAGAGAAATTTATCCTAACTGGTCGCCCGATGGAAAAAACATTGCTTACTATTCCGATGTAACTGGCGAATACGAAGTTTATCTTCTCGAAAATAAAAAAGGTGCAGAACCAAAACAGCTGACTAAAAATTCAACAGCCTGGAAATACGACAGTGAATGGTCGCCCGACAGCAAATACCTGCTTTATTCTGACCGCACACTGAATCTGAAACTTTTGGATGTGCATTCAGGTAAAGAAACCGTTGTTGATCATGCAACGTTTAACGAGATCAGGACTTACGACTTTTCACCCGATTCAAAATGGGTGATCTATGAAAAAGAATCGCCAAACGAACAAACAGCGGTGTGGGTATACAACATTTCTGAAAATAAAAACATTCAACTAACGGATGATACGTATAATGACTTCTCTCCCGTTTTCTCTGCCGATGGAAAATACATTTACTTCCTTTCGAACCGCGATTTCAATCTCGATTTTTCAGGTTTCGAATTCAACTATGTGTATAATAATCCTACCCGGATTTATGCGATGGTTTTGAAAAAAGACGGCGATGAACTGTTCAAATTTAAAAACGACATTGAACCTTTTAAAGAAGTTGTAAAAACCGAAGAAAAAAAGGAAAAAGAAGAAGCAGAACCAGGTATAAATGTTGAAATTGATGTAGATGGATTAAATAATCGTATTGTGGCTTTACCTCTTGGAAACGGCAACTACAGAAACTTAGCTGCGGTTGAAGGAGGTATTATGTACGTCAAAGACGGGAAGATCAAAAAATTCAATATTTCGGATAAAAAAGAAGAGGACATACTGGATAAAGTAACGCAGTTTTTGTTAGCCGACGACGGAAAATCATTCCTGTACCGTTCGGGAAGAAACTACGGTATAGCAAAAGTTGCTCCGGGACAAAAACCAGAAACCGGGAAACTGGACCTGGAAAACATGGAAATGAAAATTAATCCGAAAAAAGAATGGCAACAAATATTTAATGACGGCTGGCGTATTTATCGCGACTATTTTTATGTAAACAACATGCATGGTGTTTACTGGAAAGCAGTGAAAGAAAGCTATGAAAAGATGGTTCCTTATGTTGGGCACCGTGCCGACCTCGATTATATTTTCCACGAAATGGTTGCAGAATCGAACACCGGTCACTCGTATGTAAACTGGGGTGATTTCAAAAAACCAAAACGTGTGGACGGAGGTTTACTTGGAGCAAAACTTGTAGCTGATAAAAAAGCCGGACGTTACAAAATCGAAAAAATATACGAAGGACAGAATTGGAACGAGTCGCTTCGTTCGCCACTTACTGAACAGGGCGTTAACGTAAAAGAAGGCGATTACATTATCAGCCTGAACGGACACGATCTTACCATTGCCGACAACCCTTACGAATTCCTTGAGAACACTGCTGGCAAATACATTGAAATTGTGGTGAATGATAAACCGGAGAAAGACTGGTCGCGCAGTTCAATGATCAAGCCTATTAAAAGCGAGCTCGATCTGCTACATCTCAACTGGGTGAATGAACGCCGTGCATTGGTCGATAAACTCTCCGGAGGAAAGATCGGTTACATTTATGTTCCGAATACCGCTGTTGAGGGTAACCGCGAACTCTTTAAAGGAATGTATGCTTACCATAATAAAGAGGCGCTGATTATTGATGACCGCTACAATGGTGGAGGATTTATCCCCGATGTAATGGCCGACCTGCTCGACAGGAAAACACTAAGCTACTGGAATGTAAACGGGCTTGATCCGATGAAAACACCTGCTGTTGCTCACGACGGACCAAAAGTGATGCTAATCAACGGTTACTCTTCGTCGGGTGGCGATGCTTTCCCTTATTATTTCAAAAAGAAAGGATTGGGAAAACTAATCGGTACACGCACCTGGGGCGGCCTGGTTGGTATTTCGGGCAATGCACAATTTGTGGATGGCGGCAGTTTCTCGGTACCGCGTTTCGGCATTTACGATGAAAATGGTAAATGGATTATTGAAGGCATTGGTGTATATCCCGACATTGAAGTAGTTGACCGTCCGGAGCAATTGGCCAAGGGCATCGATCCGGGAATAGAAAAGGCAGTGCAGGTTTTGCTTGACGAACTCAAACAAAACCCGGTAAAAAAGGTAACCGCACCAAATCCTCCCGATCGTTCGGGTTGGCACGAAGATGATATTCCAAAGAAATAATATTTATTGAGGCTGTCTGTTTTGACAGCCTCTTTTTTGCGCTATAACAATTGGATTATATAGTGTATCTTAGACGAAAAGAATAACAATGATAAATATCGATATACAATTACAAAGGCTTAAAAAATGATACCAACGTAAGCCTCTATTTAATAGCCAATGGTTGTTAGTTCTTTAATTTTATAGTACCCGTCCAGTGATGATGAGAATATGGATCTTCCGAGCTGTTGTAGTCATCAGTTGTTCCTCCACCACTGGCGCCTTCAAATTTTCCTGTTCCACCTTTAAACTCAAACGGATCTTTCCAATATGAAGTAACAAATTCAGGATGATTATCAAGTCTGCCTTCAATCACTTTTCCGTTGCAGGTAAAAAATAAAGTATCCCCTTTATCAGAAATCAGGTACGAATCGGTTGGAGCATATTTCCCCTCAGGGCCACAGGCACAAAAATTAAAGGTTCCTTTTATTTCTCCAAGGAGTGTAGCGTTTCCGGTAAAATTAACAATCACGCGGCATTCAAAGCCGGCAGGACAATTTTTTACTTCATCGCCTGTATAAATATGTGCGTACTCACCAGTGAATGTGGCTTCAAAGGGTTCTGCAGATTTTGGAGAGCACGAAAACAGGAAAACACCAATTACAAAAATGGATGAGATAATTCTGATTGTATTCATCTTGGTTATTTTTATTAATCCCTGTTACGCAAATTAAGGAATTTGGATACACGAACATTTTGTTCAGGCGAGCATGGAGTCACTAAGTCAAAATAAAACCCTCCGCCGGCAATTCAACGGAGGGCAAACTGTTGTGATTTTAGCCTTTTAAGAAGGACTGTCCTTTACAGAACAGTCCTTCAAAGTAACCACCTAATCCCTGATTAAATCTCAAAGACCTAATGTTCAAGAACTGCTAACATTTCGGCATAACCTTCACGTTCGCGTAAACCTTCCATCGACAAGTATGTATAATCTTTTCCGATTTTATTTATACGTTCCCAGTCGCTGTAAGCACCTTCCTCGTCACCAAGCTCATATTTACACATTCCTCTCAATATCAACAACGAAGCATCATTAGGCATATATCTAACGCCGTTATTAAATGCTCTCAGTGCTTTTTTGGTTTTACCTTCAGTTAAAAACAGTGTACTTCCTGTAACAAAATAGTCTGTTGCTTTTTTATTAAAATATTTCACAGGGTTGGAAAATCCGGTTGAAATTGAAACAAACATCATTGATACTTCTTTCTCCATATCCACAGGTTTGTCGTTGTTCAATCCTGGTTTCCACATTCCTTCAGTGTTTCTTAAAATCCGGATGAACTCCTGATCAATTTCCCTGCTTACACTGTTAATTACCCTAAAATCAGTAAGCTCACCATTCGACTTAACCAAAAATTCAACGGTAGCTGTTCCCTCGTTAAAATATTGAGTAGCTTGCCAGGGATAATGAAAATTCTCACTCAGATAATTAATAATGGGATCTTCGTGTCTGGTGTCAATCATGTCATCATAATTTTCAATACCGGTAAAAGCAGGTGGTGTTACCTTTACTTCCGGCAGGTTTTTTTTACTTAATTCCTGCCCAAATCCAATTATGGGAAGAATCAGCAGAATAATCAATAAAATTTTTGTTTTCATGGCTTTGAGAATTTAATAAGTTAAACATAAAATGGAAATAAACATTAGAAAAATTTCCATGATTAAAATTAATACATGCACACATGCAATACTTAGTAACTATGTTGTAATCACATAAAACAAGGATAATGGATTTCAATTATGTTGCATCAATATCAATAATGTTGCATTGGGGTTTAAAGCACGATTTTTTGCTAAACAATTCTCATGTGAGATTAAGAGATTAGAAACAAGACTTAGCAGCTATGTTGCAGAACTTTCACTTTTTTGATGATTCTTTTAATTATGTTGCTAAGGATCTAAGAAAATAAATTTTACTTTTTAAAATATGGTGTAAGTCCGATCTGATCAACAACGTTTATAAAACGGGGATTGTTGTATAATCTTTTAAAATCGGGATTGGTGCAAATCAGGTTAAAATAATGGTAAGGTTTTCTTTCGGCTGCGACAGTTTGTTCCAGATAGTATATTGCTTCGTCGTCATTGCCAATAATGGCATTCCACCATGCAATAAAAAATGGATGTCCGTTCATTCCCTCCACTTTTATTGGATTATTCTTATTGATGTCGATTAAGCACTTAAACAATCCATCAATTCCTTCTTCCCGGTAAGCTTTTTCGATACAGCTTTCATAATCATCGGTTCCGGAATACATTCGTGCAATACCTTTTAGCTTTTCTTTCATTTTTTCTCCTTCACCAAGTTTTGCATAATTTAATACAAACAACCAATGATTACTACTAAAATTAGGATTATAATCGTAAGCAAGAGTACAAGCCAGAAGTGCTTCATCATATTTTTCTTCGAAATAATAAATCCACGAGTTGAGGTTCTGAACCAGCCAAAAATTGGGTTCCAGGTTTATGGCATAATTAACTTGTTTCCGGGCTTCTTCAATGGGGCCGGTAATCATTAAAAGCTGGGCATAGCCCTGCCGGACTGTAGCAAAATGCGGATTTAAACGAATTGCAGTTTCGTATTCTTTTCTCCCTACCTCAAAATTCCGTATACCCCAAATGTTATATGCCGCTAAAACAGCATGTGCCATGGCACAATCAGGATCGATTTGCAAAGCTTTTAAACTTAATTGATGCGCTTTTATAAAGCCGTCGCGTGTGGGGATAAATCTCCAGGCAGTAAGGTTAAAATTTGCCAGTGCCAGTTCGGCATAAGCTTCGGCAAAGTTTTCATCTTCGGCAATAGCTAATTCATAATATTTTATGCAATTCTCCACCCCTGCCTTGTCAAATCCACTCCTTAACTCGCTTGTTGTTTTATTATGCAAAAATCTGGCCTGTAAAAAATATTCGTAAGCCTTCGGATTACTGGTGGAGATTTTTTCAATCCTTTGCCGTTCTTTTACCGACAATTTTGTTTTGATTTTCGATGCAACTTGTAATGCGATTTCATCCTGCAATCCAAGAATATCATTCAACTCTTTATCGTAAGAAGCCGACCAGATATGATCGTCGGTTTTCGAATCAATAAGCTGAACTACAATACGCATATTTTTATCCACAACACGCATACTGCTTTCAAGAACATAACGGGCATTTACCTGTTTTGCAATCTCCTCCACCGACAAATTGCTTTCTCTGAACTGTTCGCCAGTTGTGCGCGATATAACCCGTAGCGATGTAATCCAGTATAGGTTATTAAGCAAATCTTCCCGAATTCCTTCAGCAAAATACTGATAATCGCCACCTTGGGTTAAATTAGTAACAGGCAATACCAGGATTGAGATCTCCTTATCAGAATGATTAAAATTACTAAACAAAGAACTTTTGGTACTTAAAAAAAAGGTTGCAGAAATTAAGACTATCAGCAACAAGGTAAAAAGCAACTGAACCACTAATCTATTCTTCTTTTTACCTCTAAGAATACCTTTTTCTTGGGTTATAACATTTAGTTCGGTGTTGCGTTTCAAATCCAGGTCTTCTATATGCTTTTGCGCCTCACCCGGAGAATATCCATATTTCTCGTGAAAACATTTTATAAAATAGGATGGGCTCCCAAATCCCACATTATAAGCAATTTCTGAAACGGTTAATTTTCCATCGTTCAGTAAATTTCTAGCCTTTTCGAGCCTTATTTCTCTAATAAACTGACTGCCTGATTTATTGCAGATGGATTTTAATTTGCGATGAATTTGTGAACGGTTCAACCCTATTTTTTCGGCAAGTTCGTTTACCCCAAACTTTTCGTTGCTTAGGTTGGCTTCCACGGTTGCAGTCAAGCGCTTAAGAAAGACATCATTATCACGAGAGTTGATGTACACTCCTTTTTTATTAATTCCATATATAATATACAATCTTGATCTACGAAATAATATTGAAATTGTTAAGAGCAACTAGGAAATATTCATGATTATCTACTAGATAGCATTAAGCTAATACGACTTTCTTACGTTTTCGAACCTCGCCGGAAGAAATTTCTTAATGTTTTTTATAATTCTAGTTAACATAATAGTGGCTATTATAACTTAATTTAAACTGAGATATTCGCTGTCTTTAAGAAGATTTGTGCTTTCTCTATTCTGAAATTTATTTAGAGTTTACCAAAAACATAAAGCATTTCCATTATCTTTAAAACGAATCATAAACCTAACAAAATGAAAGCAGCCGTACTTACTCAATACAATCAGGTAGAATGGAAAGATGTTGAAAAACCAACCTGTAAACCCGGAGAGATTTTAATAAAAGTAAATTTTGGTTGTATTTGCGGAAGCGATCAACACATTCACACAGGTGAATTCCACCCTCGCACAACACTCCCTTTAATTATGGGACACGAGTTTGGTGGAGTTGTTACCGAAGTGGGCGAAGGAGTCACAGGTTGGGAAGTGGGCGACAAAGTTGCTCCCGATCCGATAATCTGGTGTGGAGAATGTCCTGCGTGTTTAAAAGGACACTACCCCGCGTGTACCAGCTTAAAACTGATTGGAGTTGACTTGGACGGCGGTTTCTGCGAATACATTTCACTGCCGCCATCAATGCTTTATAAAGTACCGGCTAATATTCCCGACGAACATGTTGCTCTTGTTGAGGTTTTAAGTATTGGCTGCCATGCCAAAAACCGGGCTCAGGTTCAAAAAAACGATTCTATTGTAATTTGGGGCTCAGGGAAAGTGGGACTATGCATTTTGCAGGCCGTACGCACTGTTACCGATAATACCGTTTTTATGGTTGATATTCTGGATGACAGGCTGGCAATTGGCCCAAAATATTATGAGAACGTAATTCCGATTAATGCAAGTAAGGAAGACCCGGTAGAAAGAATAAAAAAAGAAACCGACGGGAAAGGTGTGGATATTGCGTTTGAAGCCGTTGGCCATCCTGAAGAAATTGAGAATGGAATTAATCCTGTGGTTGGCTGTATTCGGTCAATAGTAGGAGGTGGTAAAGTTTGCGTTTTGGGTTTGGGAGCAGAACCTGCCTCAGTTGTGTTTAAAGAATTAATTTGGAAAGAAGGAACCATTGTAACCTCCAGGGTAAGTCATGGCGAATTTGCAGAAGCCATTGAACATTTAAAGCACAACAGGCTAAAACCCGATGCATTGATTTCAAAAAAATTACACGGATCAGAAACACAAAAAGGTTTTGAGATACTAAAAGAAAATCCTGCAGAAAACATTAAAATATTGCTGGATTTCAGAAACTCTTAATTCCATATTTAGTTAATCTTAACTCCACCCAAATTTTGATTGTCAATTACAAAGGTTTACTAATTTTGTACTTTTTATGATCTTATGATAACTACTGACAAATTCAACCAACTGAAATCCCAAATGGAAGGCAACCTTTTTATTGATAATGTACAACGCGTACTCTATTCAACAGATGCATCGCAATACAAAGAAATGCCTTTGGCGGTAACCAAGCCGAAAAACAAAGAAGACATCAAAAAAATAATAGCTTTTGCGAGCGAGAACAACACAAATATTATTCCTCGCGGAGCCGGAACTTCGCTGGCAGGTCAGGTTGTTGGAAACGGAATTGTTGTCGATCTTTCGAAATACATGAATAAAATTCTGGAATTCAATCCGGAAGAAAAATATATAATTGTTGAACCGGGTGTAGTTCTGGCTGAACTAAACCTTTTCCTTGCCCAACATGGTTTGCAGTTTGGCCCTGAAACATCAACTGCCAACCGTTGTGTTATTGGAGGAATGCTGGGAAACAATTCCTGCGGACTTCATTCACTGGCCTACGGAAGCGTGCGCGAGCATATTCTGGAGGTGGATGCAATTCTTTCCGATGGTTCTGAAACGACCTTTAAATCGCTTACAAAAGAAGAGTTTCAACAAAAACTTAACGGGAATCCGAATCAACTGGAAAAGGCCATTTATACAAACATCAACCAGTTACTTTCTGACCGGAAGAACCAGGAAGAAATCAAAAAGAATTTTCCTGATCCCAAATTAACCCGGCGCAACATGGGGTATGCCATCGACGAACTGATGTATACCGAACCGTTTACTGAAGGCGGTGGACAATTCAATTTTTGCAAATTGCTGGCGGGATCGGAAGGGACACTGGCCTTTTCCACAAAAATTAAATTGAATGTAATTCCTCTTCCACCAAAATATAAAGGGCTTGTTTGTGGCCATTTCGAAACACTGGAAGAATCGTTGCTGGCCAACCTGATCATATTAAAATATAAGCCAACAGCCATTGAATTAATGGACGATCCGGTGATGCAGGCTGCAAAACAAAACATAGAGCAAAATAAAAACCGCTGGTTTGTAAAAGGCGACCCGGGAGCCATGCTCATGATCGAGTTCTCGTTCGAAACCGAAAAAGAATTAACGGAAACGGCCGCGGCTGTCGAAAAAGAATTGAGAGAAGCCGGTTTGGGATACCATTATCCATTGGTGACCGGAGCAGATAAAATAAAACGCGTGTGGGCGCTTCGCACAGCAGGTTTAGGATTGCTGGCCAATATTCCCGGAGACCGAAAAGGCGTTCCCGGCATTGAAGATACTGCCGTTCACCCGGAATACCTCCCCGATTATGTGGCAGACATAAAAATGGTTCTGAAAAAACTGGGTTTGAACAGTGTATTTTATGCCCATATTGCCACAGGCGAAATTCATTTTCGCCCGCTCATTAATTTTAAAGATCCAAAGGATGTTGAGCTTTTCGATACCCTGATGAATGAAGTGGCCGCACTGGTAAAAAAATACCGGGGATCGATGAGTGGCGAGCATGGCGACGGGAGGGCTCGTGGGAAATTCATCCCATTTATGTTGGGCGAAGATTGCTACAACATGGTGAAGTCGGTGAAAAAAGCCTGGGATCCGAATAATATTCTGAATCCGGGGAAGATTGTAGATACTCCCCCCATCACCGAGAATCTGCGTGTAATTCCCGGCAAACCAATTCCTGAGCCGAAAACCTACTTCGATTTTTCGAACAACAAAGGATATTTCCGCAGTATTGAAAAATGCAATGGATCGGGCGACTGTAGAAAAAGTTCGGTTATTGGAGGCACCCTCTGCCCCACTTTTATGGCCACCCGCGACGAGGATAAAAGTACACGCGGACGTGCAAATATTTTGCGCGAATTTCTATACAACAACGAAAAAGAGAAACTCTTCGATCACAAGGAAATATACGATATCCTCAGCCTTTGTATTTCGTGCAAAGCCTGTAAAAGTGAATGCCCGAGCAACGTGGATATGGCAAAATTAAAAGCCGAATTCCTGCAAAATTATTACGATATTCATGGTGTTCCAATGCGCTCGCGTCTGGTCGGCTACCTGCCACGATTAAATAAACTGGCTGTAGTATTCCGTCCGATTTCCAATTTTGTGATGAATACCTCCTTATTGAAAAGTGCCATTGGATTTTCGACAAAACGCACAGTTCCGCCACTTTCAAAAATTACATTAAATCGTTGGGTTGGCAATGGGGTTCCAAAACCGGAGACCGAAGCAAAAGGAAAAATTTACCTTTTCAACGACGAGTTTACCAACTACAACGAAAGCGATATTGGTATAAAAGCAATTCTTTTACTGACAAAACTAGGCTACGAAGTAAAAATCCCGGTAACCAAAGAAAGTGGCCGTACATTCCTGTCGAAAGGATTGGTGCGCACAGCCAAAAAGGTAGCCACAGAAAACATCAATCTTCTGAAAGAAATAATTACAGACGAAACACCGCTGGTTGGAATTGAACCTTCCGCCATTCTTGCTTTCCGCGATGAATATCCTGAACTGGTAGAAAAAGAATTGCAACCCGCGGCAGAAAAACTGGCTAAAAATGCCCTTCTTTTTGAAGAATTTATTACAGCTGAGATCGAAAAAGGAAATATAAAAGAAGAAGATTTCACCACTGAGGAACAACACATTTTACTGCACGGACATTGCCAGCAAAAAGCAGTGGCATCAACCGAACCATCGAAAAAGATGTTGTCGTTGCCGAAAAACTATTTTGTTAAAGAAATTCCTTCAGGTTGCTGCGGAATGGCGGGATCGTTTGGGTACGAAAAGGAACATTATGAGCTTTCGATGCAAATTGGGGAGATGGTACTTTTTCCTGCTGTTCGTAAAGCCAAAGACGATTACATAATTTCTGCTCCCGGAACTTCGTGTCGCCACCATATTAAAGATGGGACTGGTAAAACAGCTTTGCATCCGGTGGAGGTGTTGTATGGGGCTTTGAAATAAATTTTCTTTTAAATCCGCAACCGAAAATTTATAATCAATAAAAAGCGTAATCCAGATTTCGAACCAAAACTTGTTCTAAGGTGTTTCATTCACTAAAATAATAAAAGCCATGAACGATTTCTGGAACGAAAGATACAGCGCTGAAGAATATGCCTACGGAGAATCTCCCAACGAATTCTTAAAACAGGAATTACCAAAAGTGAAACCAGGAAAGATTTTATTCCCGGCTGAAGGAGAAGGTCGAAATGCAGTTTTTGCAGCCACCCTTGGTTGGGATGTCAATGCTTTTGATCCCAGCACGGAAGGGAAAAAAAAGGCCGAACTATTAGCTGCAAAGCATGGGGTTCAAATTCAATACACCATTTCCGATTATAAAAATGCGTCGTACCCGGAGAATTACTTTGATGCCCTGGTTTTAACCTTTGCACACATGCCGGGAGAAATGCGGGAAACCGTTCATAGAAAATTAAGCAGTTTTCTAAAACCGGGCGGTACCTTAATTCTGGAAGGATTTACGAAAGATCAAATCAACAACAACACAGGTGGCCCCAAAAACATCGATTTCCTTTTCTCAGAAGAAGAATTAAAAAACGATTTTTCTGAATTCTCTGAATTAAATTTATATGAAACCGAAACATCACTCGATGAAGGACCTTTTCACCAGGGTACAGCATCGGTAATAAGGATTATCGCCAAAAAATAGACTTGTGGTTTCTCTCCAAGAATGCTTATTTCCTTATTAAATTAAACCAATGATTCAGAAAGAATTAATTTCTTCTGTGTACGTACACGGAAAATTTTATTATTTTCATCGGAAATTTTAAACTAAGCCAATTGAAACTAAATCTACTTACATTAGCACTGATATGTGTTTTACCCCAGTTTTCCATTGCACAATCAACCATAAAAGCAGTAAAAATTGATTCACCTCCTTCAATCGACGGAGCAGTTAACGATGAAGTCTGGAACCGGGCATTTATGGTTAATGAATTCTACCAAAGAGAGCCGAACGAGGGAGAACCGGTGAGCGAAAGAACCGAATTTTACAGCTGTTACGATGCCAACAACATCTACTTTGCTGTAAAATGCTGGTCGAAACCGGAAGATGTTATTGCCAAAGAATTAGCAAGGGATGTCAGCCTTGGTAACGACGACCGCATACAAATAATTCTGGATACCTACCAGGATAAAAGAAGTGCGTACTGGTTTCAGATTGGGCCTCGTGGGTCTATTGGCGATGCAATAATCAGTGAAAATGGTGCAGCTTTTAACAAACAATGGGACGGTTTGTGGACCGGAAAAGCCCGAATAACAGATTACGGATGGGAAGCAGAATTGGCGATTCCATTTAAAACACTGGGATTTGATAAAAGTAGTTCGGAATGGGGTATCAAATATATTCGTCATATTATAAATAAACTGGAATCGGCCTACTGGCCTGTTGCCAACCTGAATACCCATAAATTTCAGGTTTCTGATGCAGGAACTTTAACCGGCATTGAAGACATTACGCAAGGCATAGGTCTTGATATTTCACCATATCTGATTACAGGGTTTGACACTAAGAATGGAGAAGATGCTAACGGAAAATTAACCGGTGGTGTCGATCTGTTTTATCAGATTACTCCAAGTCTGAAATCGTCGTTAAGTATCAATACCGATTTTGCAGAAACCGAAGTCGACGACCGCCAGATTAACCTCACTCGTTTTAGTTTGCACTATCCCGAAAAGCGTGATTTTTTCCTGGATGGTGCCAATTATTTCCAGTTTGGAATTGAAGGCGATCGGGAAAGTCCGGTAGCAAAGAAAATCATCCCCTTCTTTTCGCGCCGAATGGGACTCGACGAGGATGGGAATCCCATCCGAATTAATGTGGGAGGAAAGCTTACCGGTCAAATAAATGACTGGAATGTGGGTATGATGTATATTAACGATGCCCGCGACGAAGGCATCAACAATTTCTCTGTAGCACGTGTATCGCGCAACCTGGGTACTCAATCCGCAATAGGATTAATCGGAACATACGGCAATGCACTTGGCGATCATACCAACCTGATGACCGGTGCCGACTTAAAACTTTCGACTTCCACTTTTCAGGGAAATAAGAATGCTTCTTTTTTCCTTTTTGGATTAAAATCGAATACTGAAGATTTGGAGGGAGACGATGCAGCATGGGGTGCCCAGGCTGTTTATCCCAACGACTTAATTAAGGCACGGGTTGGTTACCATCAAATTGGTAAAAACTATGTTGCCGGAATGGGTTTTGTTCCCCGCACCAATATTAAAGAGTCATATGGTGAATTCTATTTGGGACCACGCCCAAACAAGTGGGGAATTATGCAAATTGAATTAGGTGGAGAAATGGATCATATTTCGAACCTGGAAACAGGTTCACTCGAATCGCGTGAAATAAAAATCCAGCCACTTGGTTTTCGTTTCTTTTCCGGCGAACAAATAAGCTACTCGTTGATAAACCAGTACGAAATGCTTGTTGAAGACTTTAATATTTTCGAAGACTATATCATTCCACAAGGAAAATACGAATGGTGGTCTCACGAAATTGAACTGGAGACCAAAGGAGCCCGAAATATTTGGGGGGAAGTAGAATATCGCTTCGGCGATTTTTATAACGGATCAATAAATGAAATTGATTTAACAGCCAACTGGAAAGTTGCAGTCCCTTTCTTTGTAGGAGGAACTTTTCACCAAAGCAACGTAAAACTTCCGGTTGGAGACTTTACCGCAAATATTTACCAACTAAATGCCAATATCCTGTTTTCGCCTGATATTACCCTTTATAATTATTTCCAGTACGATAATGCAACGAATACTATAGGATGGCAATCACGTTTTCAATGGATTGTGAAACCCGGTAACGAAATTATTCTTGCATGGACAGCAAATTTCTTTGACACAGGCAGCAAATATATTATGGATGAAAGTGCCATGCGTTTAAAACTGAAATACAATATTCGTTTTTAAGGACAGAGTGTTAACAAAACCTTTCTGAATGGAAATAATAAAATTCCTGTCTCGAATAGATTTCAACAAAATATTCAGGAATTAGACAGATCCTTGAAATCTCGATTATGAGTAGGAAGGCATATATTAATGATATATTTCGCAGGCAAATTCTATTAATGGTCAGAAGAAAATGAGCTCAATTTCAGCAATTTTAAACCCATTTTTGAGAGATTAACCTAAGCTATATATAAAAAATTCATATACATTTGTACCAACAAACCCGATTAAGTAGATTTTACACAACATCAAAAGAAAGAATTAAATCCCGGAGTGGACGCCGGGATTTTTTTATTTAAACACACACAATTCATCATCATATTTATTTTTTTCAAAAAACTCCAATAAAAAGGTAGGGTAATTAAAAACAAGGCTGTATCCTTTGTAATTATGATTGATTAAGTTGTAATTAATTTTGAGGTTTTAATGGTAGAAAACCGGAAACAGTTTAGGTTTACCAATCCGCCTGTTGAGGCGGATTGGTTTTTTTTTACCTTTGACCCAGGTATTTAAATTCTCCGTGAAAACAATAAATTAAAATAAGAAACAGCTGTATTAATTATGAAAACAATATCAAACAAACTATTTCCTTTTATTGTATTATTTTTTTCTGTTTCACTTGTTTCGTGTTTAAACAGTGAAGTTGAAATAGATGAACCCAGAACTCAGGCAGATGAATTATCTGATATTGCAAACTTTATAACCACGGTAACAGAACAGGGTTATACAGTTGAAGAAACCGCAGATGGATTGTATTATATTATACATGAAGAAGGCGAAGGAGAACATCCTCAAGCCGGAGACACCTTAGATATCTTATATCAGGCATTCTTTTTCAACGGAAGTATTTTAGACGCTTCATACTACCACTATACTGATAGTATCTGGACTCATATTTATAAAAATCAGGAACTACCAATGATTGATGGATTTGATAAATCGCTTGCGCTTACAAGAAAAGGTTCTTTGCACGACTTTATACTTCCTTCGGACCTGGCCTACGGCCCATACGGAACAGATCTTGTTCCTCCTTATACACCGTTAATCTTCAGAATTGAAATGAGAAATATTAGATTCCTTTCTGAATAAATATATTTATATGATCTGTATGTTCTCATACAGATTTTTTTTGCTCCATTTTTTTCCCAGGGCTTAGGTATAAAACTATATTTAACCGTCAAAATAGTATTGAAACGTTAAAACCATTTTATAATGAAAAAACTAATCATACTGGTATTTGCATTATGTGCTTCTACCGTGTTCTCTCAAAACAACATTTGGGAAGATCCGGCCTACATTTCAAAAAATAAACTTCCGGGGCACGCCACTTCCTATTCGTATAAATCTGTTGAAGATGCGCTCACCTGCAATCGTGAAATATCCAGGATGATCTCCCTGAACGGAACCTGGAAATTCAATTTTGTTGAAAAATCAGAAGATCGTCCGATGGATTTTTACAAAACCGATGTTTCAACCTGGGATGATATCGAAGTTCCGTCGAACTGGGAAATGGAAGGCTACGGAATACCCATTTACCGTAATTCAGGCTATCCGTTTGGTCCTCAGTTTTCGCTTGACGATGCAGAAGATCCCATTGCCTGGTATAAAGAGAACTATGATGTTCCGGAAGGATTATCGATGCAAGAACTTTATCGCCGCTTTTATGCCGATGTTTTAATAAAGAATATCCCACAACCACCATTTATTGCACGCGACAACCCGGTAGGTACTTACGTTCGTACATTTACTATTCCTGAAGATTGGAGCGACAAAAAAATTGTGCTGCATTTTGGTGGTGTAAGTTCAGCCATGTTTGTTTATGTAAACGAACAAAAAGTAGGCTACAGCCAGGATAGCCGCCTGCCTGCTGAATTTGATATTACTGATTTTGTACAAGCAGGAGAAAACAAAGTGGCTGTTCAGGTATTCCGCTGGAGTGACGGCAGTTACCTGGAAGACCAGGACCACTGGCGCATGAGTGGCATTCACAGAGAGGTAATGTTGCTGGCACAACCAGAAGTTTCAATTGAAGACTTTTTTGTGCGCACCCGCCTTGACGTTAACTATCAGGACGCCTTGTTACAAATCAGACCGACTCTTACAAGGGGAGCCGATGCTGACACAAAAGACTGGATACTGGAAGCAGAACTATTTAACCCAAATAATGAAAAAGTGCTGACCGAGCCAATCAGCAAGGATGTTAATTCCATTATTTACGAAGGTTATCCGCAACGTGACAATGTATATTTTGGATTGATGGAAGAAAAAATCACAAGTCCGGAATTATGGTCGGCCGAAAATCCGGTATTGTATACATTGGTTTTAACGTTAAAAGATGCCGATGGTAAAACATTAGAAGCCCGATCTGCTAAAATTGGATTCAGGGAAGTTGAAACGAAAAACGGACAACTTTGGGTGAATGGGAAATCGATAAAAATTTATGGAGTAAACCGTCACGACCACGATCATATTCGTGGAAAATCACTCACTCGTGAAGATATGGAAAACGATGTTCTTTTAATGAAACGTTTCAATTTCAATGCGGTACGTACGAGCCACTACCCCAACGATCCCTATTTCTACGACATGTGCGACAAATACGGTATTTACGTTCTCGATGAAGCCAACATCGAAACTCATGGATTGATGGGCTACCTGACAAATCAATCGGAGTGGCACATGGCTTTTCAGGATCGTGTAGTTCGTATGGTGGAACGCGATAAAAACCATCCGTCGATTATAGGTTGGTCGCTGGGTAACGAATCGGGTTGTGGTCCCAATCATGCCGGGGCAGCCGGCTGGGTAAAATATTTCGATCCAACACGATTTATTCATTACGAAGGAGCACAGGGAGATCCGGAACATAAAGATTACAAAGCTTACGGATCGCCTGAATACAGAGAACTAGGAAGAACTGCCAATCCGACCGACCCGGCGTGGGTTGATGTTATAAGCCGCATGTACGCCAACCTGGAAGATCTGGAAACACTGGCAAAAAGCCCTTATATCAGCCGACCGATTGTTGAATGTGAATATGCTCATGCCATGGGTAACTCGCTCGGTAATTTTCAGGAGTACTGGGATTTAATACACAGTTACCCCAACCTGATTGGAGGTTATATTTGGGACTGGATCGACCAGGGTGTTTTGAAAAAAGATGAAAACGGGAAAGATTTTTTTGCTTATGGGGGCGACTTTGGAGACAAACCCAACGACAATAATTTCTGTATAAACGGTGTAATTGCAGCCGACCGCACACCTAAACCTCAAACCTGGGAAGCAAAATATGTAATGCAGCCTGTTAAAATAACTGCCGTTGATTTGGAAAAAGGATTAATTCGGATTCTCAGTCGTTTCAATTTCGACAACCTGAACGAATACAATGTATTTTGGACAATAAATGAAGATGCCACAGAAATTCAGTCGGGTAAACTCGATGGATTAAGTCTGAATCCGGGAGCGAATAAAGTGGTGGAGGTACCTTTTAAAACCATTACTCCAAAATCGAATTCAGAATACTGGTTACGCATCAGCGTTCAATTAAAAAATAATAAAAACTGGGCAAAGGCCGGACACGAAATAGCTAAACAACAATTCAAACTTCCCTTTGAAAATACAACCGTTCTTAAAAAGCAAAGCAAATTAGCCAATCCTGTTTTTAATGAAACAGATGATTTAATTGTTGTTATTGGAAAATCGTTCAAAGCGGAAATCAGTAAAAAAAGTGGTTTGCTGATTAACTACGAGAAAGCCGGTGAGAAAATAATTTCTTCGGCATTAGCTCCTTATTTCTGGCGCCCGTTAACCGATAATGACGAACGGGGCTGGAGAGCACAACAACTAATTGCTCTTTGGAAAGACCTTCCTGAAAAACTAACATTGAGCGACATTCAGTTGCAAGCTGAAACATCAGGCGTAAAAGTTAAACTTACCAACGAAGGCCTGACACTGAACCTGGGATACACTTTCGCTAACGATGGAACGGTTGAAATCCGATACGCCTTAAACATTCCCGAAGAAATGCCCGAACCGATCAGGGTTGGAATGACAATGGGAGTATCGAACAACCTGCAACAGATGGCATTTTACGGCAAAGGTCCTTTTGAAAACTATGCAGACAGAAACCGGGCTGCAGAGGTGGACATTTTTAGCGGCACTGTTGACGAATTCTACTACAACTATATTAAACCTCAGGAAAGCAGCAATCATACTTGTGTTCGCTGGCTGGCTTTAACGGATGATAACAAATCAGGTTTGATGGTAGTTGCAGGAACTCCGATACAAACTTCGGTTTGGCCTTACACTGCTCAGAATATTTATGAAGCACAGCATCCAACAGAATTAATTAAAGCTGATGAGCTTACCGTAAATATTAGTTACAAAATGGCCGGTGTTGGAGGAAATGATTCATGGTCGATTAATGCCCGACCAATCGAGAAATACCGCTTACTGGAAAAAGAATACAGCTTCGGATTTAAACTTGTTCCTGTAACGAAAGCAAAAGATTTACAGGAAGTATATCAATATTCAAAATAGCAGAATACTCAAAAAATAACAGATTGCTTCGGGCAAGCCCTCGCAATGACGTATTTTATTTGAGGAAAGGCAAAACGATCTGGCAGTTAGCAGCCAGATCGTTTTGCCACAATTCAACTACTAATCTTGTCATTGCGAACGAAGTAAAGCAATCTGTAAAAAGAATTATAATCTCTTTGTCACAAAAAAACTGGATTGCTATTTCCGAAAATAGAAATCTTCTTTCTATAAGTGAACAACCACTGCCCCACTTGCATTATTGGCTTTCTCTCTTGCTTCTTCAACAGAATTAGCTCTTGCAAGACAAACACCCATTCGGCGTTCACCACTTACTCCCGGTTTACCAAATAAACGAACCTGTGTATCCGGTTCTTTTAATACCTCCTCTAAATTAGAAAAAGCAACCTGATTTGATTCGCCTTTAACCATTATAACACTACTTGCTGAAGGTCCGTGAAACCGGATATTTGGAATGGGCAAACCAAGCACTGCGCGGACATGCAGGGCAAACTCGCTCAAATCCTGTGAGATCATTGTTACCATGCCCGTATCGTGAGGACGTGGTGACAATTCACTGAAATAAACGGTATCATTTTTTACGAAGAATTCTACACCAAACAAACCTCTTCCGCCAAGTGCTTTCACAACTGTTTTGGCAATATATTGTGCCTTTTCCAAAGCTTTGTCTGTCATAGCTTGTGGTTGCCACGACTCCTGGTAGTCGCCTCCTTCCTGACGATGACCGATAGGTTTACAGAAAGAAACACCGTCAACATGGCTGATGGTCAGCAAGGTGATTTCATAATCGAAATCAATAAAACCTTCCACAATCACACGGTCACTATTTCCACGCGCTCCTTCCATAGCATAAGTCCAGGCATAATCAATGTCATCAGCACTTTTTACAACACTCTGCCCTTTACCCGAAGAGCTCATAATCGGTTTTACCACACAAGGAAATCCAATTTCGTTTATCGCATCAACAAACTCTTCTTTCGAACCTGCAAATTTATAAGGTGATGTGGAAAGGCCCAGCTCCACTGCGGCCAGTGTACGGATACCTTCACGATTCATAGTTAAACGTGTGGCGTTGGCAGTTGGAATAACATGAAACCCTTCCTTTTCCAGTTCCAGCAACTTATCAGTTGCAATAGCCTCTACTTCGGGAATAATGTAATCCGGATTTTCTTTCCTGATGATTTCAGCCAACCTTTCACCATCGAGCATCGAAGCTACATACGAGCGATCGGCAACCTGCATGGCCGGCGCATTCTCATAACTATCAACAGCAATTACTTCCACTCCATAACGCTGAAATTCAATAACAACTTCTTTTCCTAATTCACCCGATCCCAACAAAACAACCTTCGTTGCCGTTGGTGAAAACTTAGTTCCTAAAACAACCTTTTTCTTATTTTCCATTCTAATGCAGTTCTTTAAGCCGGCAAAAATAGTTTTATTTATCGTTGTACATTTCAGGAAATCAGCTTCTCCCCTTTTGCTAACATTAATTTGAAACTATTCTGATTTCAGTATTGAAATCTTATCCAAAACAGAATGAACAAAAACAACTCATTGTGAGTTATTTGTCAAAGAATAACACATTATGAAAAACATTAAAAAAGAAGAAATAAGTCAGGAAGTTTTCGACCTGTATGATGACTATGCACATAACCGAATTGACAGAAGGAAATTTGTTGAGAAACTCTCAACTTATGCCGTAGGCGGTTTGACACTTTCGTCGCTGATGAGCTTTATTATGCCTGATTACCAGGAGAAAATCCAGATTAAAGCTGACGATTCGAGATTAAATACCGAAACCATTGAATACAATTCTCCCAGGGGCGGAGGAAAAATAAAGGGGCAACTATCGAGACCGGCCGGAAACAAGAAGAAGTTACCGGGTGTAATAGTTGTGCATGAAAATCGTGGTCTTAACCCACACATTGCCGATGTGGGTCGTCGTGCTGCGTTGGAAGGATTTATTTCGCTGGCTCCGGATGCGCTTACTCCACTTGGAGGCTATCCCGGAAATGATGATGAAGGAAGAACTCTTCAAAGTCAACGGAATCGAAATGAAATGCTGGAAGATTTTATCGCTGCATTTGAACACCTGAAATCTCACCCCGAATGTGACGGGAATGTAGGTGTGGTTGGATTTTGTTTTGGCGGCTGGATTTCGAATATGATGGCAGTTCAGGTAGCGGACTTGAAGGCCGCTGTTCCATTCTACGGAGGACAACCAACTGAAGAAGAAACTTCTCAAATTAAAGCGCCGCTTTTATTGCACTATGCAGAATTGGATAAACGAGTAAATGAAGGTTGGCTTGCTTATGAGGAAGCTCTAAAAAAATACAATAAAGAATACTCAATGTATATGTATCCGGGAGTAAACCATGGTTTTCATAACGATACAACACCACGTTATGATGAGAAAGCGGCCAAACTTGCCTGGGAAAGAACAGTAGCATTTTTCAAGGAGAAACTTGTATAAATATTTGCGAATATTAGCAACGAATCAATTACTTTGAGGTTAAAGTGCATAGTCATTTGGCTGTATATTTCATCATTCGATAAACTTCTTTAGGCAATAAACAAATAAGAACCTTTCACCTGCAGATAAATATCTTTGGGTCATGGTTCATTTTAAAAAGAACCGAACATACGATCTCTTAAAATCAACATAAAGGGATAAGAGGCAGAACATCATAACAATATTTCTGCTAAATTGCACCTTCAAAATAAGCCTTTACCGCCGCTCTTTTCCTGACCGCCACGTGCTGTTTTCGTTGACGATCACTAAATCCGCAACGGAATTTGGTCTTAAAAAACGAATAAACAACCTTTATCATGTCGCCGATTTTTAATCAGTTATTAATTCCGTATATCATTGCTATGATTCTAGCAATGGCCATGGGAGGCAGTGGAACAGCGCCCGCTTTTTCTGCAGCCTATGGAGCAAATGTGATCAGAAAAAGTGTTATTCCCGGGCTATTTGGAATAATGGTGTTTTTAGGCGCCATTCTTGCCGGTAAGGGCACTGCTTCAACCATGGGAAAAGGATTATTAAATCCGGATATGATGTCATTCACACTGGTATCCATCATCCTGTTTTCCATAGCAGTTTCACTGGTCATCGCAAACCTGGCAGGCATTCCACAGTCAACAAGTCAGGCTACTGTACTCGCAGTAACAGCACCTGCCTTGTATTTTGACGATTTAAATACACATAAATTATTTGTAGAAATTATTCCCACCTGGTTCATCCTTCCGGTTGCTGCGTTTTTCATCAGTCTTTTTATTGGGAAATATGTGTATAAACCAATGCGCAGAAGGGGCCTAACCATGCCCAGGGCACAAAATGAAAACCTCAAACCGGTGTACAACACCATTTTGGTTTTAATGTCGCTGTACGTAGCTTTCGCCATCGGGGCCAACAACGTGGCCAATGCTGCCGGCCCTATTGCTATTATGACTGCAAACGAATTAAACATATCTGTAGATAATAACTTTATGGTGATCATGATGCTGTCGACCCTGATTATTGCGCCAAGTTTTGGAATCGGGAGTTCTATATTCGGTCATAAAATTGTTAAAAATACGGGGAAAGAAATTGTCCTGTTCGGAAAATTCGAAGCCGTGGTAATAGCTTTTATTTCGGCGAGTTTATTACTTTTTGCATCACTAACAAAAGGTGTTCCTACTTCGCTGGTTCAATTAAATGTAGCCGCCATTCTTGGTATTGGTGTTGCGAAACTGGGAACAAAAAACATTTTCAGAAGAACAAAAGTAAAACGATTTTTCACCATGTGGCTGATTGCCCCTTTTCTTTCATTTGTTTTATGCCTTTTATTGACTTTTGTGGCAGATAAAATGGGCTATTTGTAAACCTTTCCTACTGATAAATCAGAAAAATAGTTTTAAGATACTCTCTTTAATCTGAAACTGGATGAAAACAACTTCCACAAGGTTTGTAAACCTTATGGATAAAATAGTACTGGAAAATTATTATTCAACAATCTCAACATAAAGTTGTGTTGCTTCAACTTTTGTTACAATAATATTTTCATCCTTTTCTATAAAACCGGTCTCGGCAACAGCATCGTAAACCTCACCATCAATCAATACTTTTCCTCCGGGACGAAGAACTGTTTTTGCCTTACCCGATTTTCCTTTTAATTCAAAAAGCGAGGTTTCAACGCTTACGTAACCCTCATTGACATGTTGAACAGTATTGAGTGCAAAATTCTTAAACATCCCTTTTTCAGCTGTAAATACACGTTTCCCCAGGTATAAAGCCAGAATGAAACCGCCAAAAACACCCAGAACAACCGTGGTAATGGCTATGCCTAAACCCCGCATCTGAACTCCTTCGAAATCGAAATGCACGTTATCGATAAGACTAAGAACCAATCCTACAAAAACAAAGGTAACGCCCAGCACTCCTGCAACCCCAAATCCGGGAATAACAAAAATTTCGAGGGCAATTAAAATCACTCCTATAATAAAAACCAGTATCTCCCAGTTGGCAGCAAGTCCTTCGAGATAAAGCGGCATAAAATACAAAACGGCGGCCAGTATGGCAATTCCCAAAGGGAAACCGATACCAGGCGACTGCATTTCAAAATAAATTCCACCAATTATGGCCATTATAAGCAATCCTGAAATCATTGGATTAACTAAAAAACCAATGATTTTTTCAATCCAGGTAGGTTGATATTCCACCAACTCATATTCGTCAATTCCAACCTGATGCAAAACCTCTTCGATATTTTCAGCAGTGCCTTCACAAAATCCATGCTTCATGGCTTCCAATGGAGTAAAAGTCAACACTTTACCTGTATCAGAAATTCCTTCAACATAAATACTTTGGTCGACCATTGCCTCGGCTATTTTCGGATCGCGGAACCACTTAACAATGGTATCACCTTCAGCTGTAATTGTAGTATCTTTTCCGTGAGCCTCTGCAGTAGCCCGCATAGTAGAGCGCATATAACTCTGGTATTTATCGGGCATTGCTTGTCCGGTTTGATTCACTACGGTAGCTGCCCCGATACTTCCTCCGGGCCGCATGTAAATACCATCGCAGGCAATAGAAATTAAGGCTCCGGCCGACGCTGCATTATTATCGATAAACACGTAAACCGGAATATTGCTCTGTAAGATTCGGGTACGAATAGAATCGGCATCAACAACAGTTCCACCATAGGTATTCATATGAATCAGAAATACATCGGCTTTCAATGAATCGGCTGCAGCAAAAGCCTGACTCACCTGGCGCCGTGTTGCGGGTGTTATTTCTTTTCTGATATCGAGTTTATATACAAGCTTTTTATTGGCCTCCTGTGCAAAAACTCCAAGGGCAGAAATGACAAGAAGTATAATCCAAAAATTCTTTAGCTTCATGGAAATAGTATTAAGTACCAAATTTTAATTCACAAATTAACCTCAAATACCAAAATACTAATTTTCCGAATAAGAAGCTTCATTAATTTGTTTATTTGGGGACAGCAATTGAAATTTATTTGAATTTTGACATTTGGAATTTCGATTTTCTCAATGTTGCTCCACTTCTTCAAGCATCAATGCCAGATCAAGAAATTTTTTCATCCCTTCGCGTTTGGCAGAATCGAGATTGAAACTGATGTTATCTCTAAAATAAGCTTCAATATCAACACCGGGATATGCCGCCTCCTCTTGTTGGATAACCACATCCAAATGCTTTAATCCCCATTCCATAGCACTGTTGAACGTCCGTTCTGTTTCTTCAGACAATTTTTTATTTGATGCCCAAACTGCAAATACAAAAGGCAAACCGGTAAACTTTTGCCACTCTTCACTCAGGTCGTATGAATGGGCAAATTTACCTTCCACTTCAAAAACCCTGTCGCCGATAAGCACCCCGGCAGTTTTGCCTTTAATCGATTTATTTTGAAAATTGGCGCAGGTATTTTCCCATTTAAAATCTTTTTTCCAGAAAAATTTTGCCAGAACTTTTGCCAACATTACTGACGAGCGTGATTGATAATCCATTAATACCGTATCCACTTCGTCAAGAGGAACTTCGGAAACCAAAACAACGGTTTTCACCTCTCCCACGGCGCCAATGCAGTAATCGCTAACAACATGGTACTCATCTAAATCAACCAACCCGGCAACGGGAATCAAGCCAACATCAGCCTGGTTATAAGCAAGTTTGGATGCAACCTTCGAAGGAATATCGGCTGTATATTCCATATGATCGATCAAACCCGAATGCTGAACTCCGTATAAAAATGGTTTACTATTTAAATATGATACAATTGAAATTCGTGTCTTCTCCATTGTCTGTTTTTCTTCTTCTAAAACATCTCCCAATTCATTAGGTTCAGGCGAAGGTAGAAATATTTTAAACTTATATTACTGTGCATTTCTCATAAATCGTTACTATTTCAAACGCAATCGAAAAATCGTAATACAGGAACCTCACTCTTACTAAGCGGTTAAAGAATATTAAATTCAACAAACAGCTTTCTGCCTACTTGACTTAATTTGTTAAATTTGCGCTTTAATATTACAGACAATTAAAAAGTAAGATGGAATTAAATACGCTAACAGCCATTTCTCCGGTTGACGGAAGATACAACAATAAAGTTGAAGGATTAGGAAAATATTTCAGTGAATTTGCCCTGATAAAATACCGGGTGCTTACTGAAATTGAGTACTTCATTGCCTTGTGCGAAATTCCTTTGCCACAACTTGCTGACATTTCGAAAGAAAAACTGGATAAACTTCGTGAGATAGATCAAAACTTTTCGCTTGAGGACGCACTTCGGATTAAAGAAATAGAAAGTGTAACCAACCATGACGTAAAGGCTGTTGAGTATTTCATTAAAGAGGAATTCGACAAACTGGGACTGAGCAAATACAAAGAGTTTATTCACTTTGCACTAACTTCTCAGGATGCCAACAATACGGCTATTCCAAAATCCATTCAGGACGCGTTGGAATTTGAATACTACCCACTTTTACAGGAACTAATTGAAAAATTACTAACCCTGGCCACCGAATGGAAAGACATTCCGATGCTTGCCAAAACGCATGGTCAGCCGGCCTCTCCAACAAAAGTAGGGAAAGAATTTAAAGTTTTCATTGAACGTATCATGGTTCAGTTGGTTCAGTTAAAGTCGATAGCTATTGATGCTAAATTTGGCGGTGCCACAGGTAACCTTAACGCGCACCATGTGGCTTACCCTGATATTAACTGGGAAGAATTTGCCAATAATTTTCTGAAAGAAAAACTGGGATTAAACCGTTCGCAGTTTACCACCCAAATTTCGCACTACGATAATCACAGTGCCATATTCGATGCGCTGAAACGAATCAACAATATCATTCTCGATCTGGACCGCGACATCTGGACTTACATCTCGATGAACTACTTCAAACAAAAAATAAAAAAAGGAGAAGTGGGTTCGTCTACCATGCCTCATAAAGTAAATCCTATTGATTTTGAAAATTCGGAAGGTAACATAAGTATTGCCAATGCAGGATTTGAGCAACTGGCACAAAAACTTCCGGTTTCGCGTTTGCAGCGCGATTTAACCGACTCAACGGTTACACGTTTTATTGGGGTGCCATTCGGGCACACAATTATTGCCATAAAATCGACATTAAAAGGGTTGAACAAATTACTGATTAACAAAGATGCTATCGAAAAAGACCTGGAAAATAACTGGGCGGTGGTTGCCGAGGCTATTCAAACCATTTTGCGCCGCGAATTTTTCCCGAATCCTTACGAGGCATTAAAGGATCTGACCCGAAGGAATGAAGTAATCAACAAAGAAGCTATACATAATTTTGTGGATACGCTCGATGTTAGCGATGCTGTAAAAGAAGAGTTAAAGGCCATTACTCCGCAAAACTATACCGGAATATTTTAAAACCATACAATAAGGAGTTACAGAGCTACGGTCTTCGGACTTCTGTCTTCCTACATTTTAATAATGAAAGATTTTCTAAAACTCATGAAACGATTTATTCCACCTTACAAGTGGAAAGTCGTCATGAATATTGTTTACAATATTTTAGGTGCCGTTTTTGGAGCTTTTTCTTTTGCAATGCTTATTCCTGCTTTACGAATTCTGTTCAAAACAGAAGAAATAATGACGGAAAAAACGGATTTAGTATTGTCGATGGATTCCATTACCGACAATTTCAATTACTATATCAGCCAGTTTATTATTCAACATGGAGAACAGCGCGCGTTGGTGCTCATCGGAATAGTACTTATTGTTGCTACTTTACTAAAAGTGGGATTCACCTACCTGGCCGATTTTGTTTTGATTGCCTTACGAAACGGAGTGGTTTACGACATTCGTTCACTGATCTATAAGAAAATAATAGGGTTGCCTCTTGGTTATTTTTCAGAAGAACGGAAAGGCGATATTATAGCACGCATAACCAGCGATGTGCAGGAAGTGGAAAATTCCATTGCCAACTCACTAGGCATGATGATTAAAAATCCAATTTTGATTGTGGTTTTTCTGAGTGTTATGATTTACATGAGTTGGTCGCTGACCTTATTTGTTTTTATCATGCTTCCCGTTACTGGAATTATTATTGGCAGAATCGGACGAAGCCTGAAAAGAGTTTCAACAAAAGGACAGGACAAACTTGGAGAAATACTTTCCATAATAGAAGAAGATCTTTCAGGATTACGAATTATCAAATCGTTTAATGCTGAAGAAAAGGCCACAAAACGCTTTCAAACGGAAAACAGTAATTACCGTTCAATTATGAACCGGTTGATGTGGCGTCGTAACCTTGCTCATCCTGCCAGCGAATTTATGGGTACCATTGTTATTGTTATTGTTTTATGGTATGGCGGAAGCATTATTCTGGGAGATGGTAAATCATCGCTTTCTGCTGCAGAATTTATTGGATACCTGGTGTTTTTCTACGGAATAATCAATCCGGCCAAGGCATTTTCAACCGCACTTTACAGTGTTGAAAAAGGACTGGCATCGATGAATCGTATCGACCATGTATTGTCTGCAGAAGTTACCATCGTAGATAAAAAGGATGCGAAAGAAATTAAAAATTTCGAATCTGAAATTTATTACAAAAACGTAAGCTTTGCATATAATTCTGCCGAGGTTCTTTCCAATGTTTCTCTTCAAATTCCGAAAGGCAAAACCGTAGCACTGGTGGGTTCTTCCGGTAGTGGAAAAACCACCATGGTAGACCTCCTGCCCCGTTTTTGGGACATCACAAAAGGAAGTATCGAGATTGATGGAACGGATATTCGTGATCTGAAATTAAAATCGTTACGCGACCTGATTGGGAATGTAAACCAGGAACCCATTTTATTTAACGATACCATCAGAAACAACATCGCCTTTGGTGTTGACAATGCTTCTGAGGAAGAAATAATCAGGGCAGCAAAAATTGCCAATGCACACGAATTTATACTGGCGACAGAAAACGGCTACGAAACAAAAATCGGCGACCGCGGAGATAAACTTTCCGGGGGACAAAAACAACGTCTTTCCATCGCCCGGGCTATTTTACGTAATCCACCTATTCTGATTCTTGATGAAGCTACCTCGGCTCTTGACACAGAATCGGAAAAACTGGTTCAGGAAGCATTGGAAAACCTGATGAAAAACCGCACTTCGCTTGTAATCGCACATCGGCTTTCAACCATAAAACATGCCGATTTAATCTGTGTTTTACATGAAGGTAAAATTGTGGAACAGGGTACACACGAAGAGTTGATGGAACTTGGTGGCCGCTACAAGAAATTGCATGGTATGCAGATGTTTTAAATAAGCTTCGAGTCACTAGCTTCTAGCTACGAGCTAATTCTTAACTGGTCATATGTAAAAAACTGTTGTTAGTTTATATATTTTCAAAAGGCTTAATTTAATCTACATCAATCTCAAAATCAATCAATGTCAATCTTAAGAAATAAGAAAATGACATAAATTCAACAAAAATAAGCTAATTACAATTTAACGCGCAAGAATGTCAACCAGATGAATCGTTTTTATCGGCAGTTTTTGTTTTTTGATATAGGCTTCCATATTCATTAAACACGAAGCTTCGGTTGAGACAATATATTCGGCTCCGGTTTTAAGAGCATTCTCCACCTTTTGTTCGGTCATGGCCGTAGAAATATGATGAAATTTGGCCGAGAATGTTCCGCCAAAACCGCAGCATGTTTCAGTATTTTCCATTTCAATCAATTCAAGGCCTTTTACATTCTTCAATAGTTTCCGTGGCTCCTCCTTTATCCTGTATTCACGTAAACCGGCACACGAATCATGAAAAGTAACTTTATGCTGAAACTCTGCTCCAACATCGGTAACATGCACATGATTTACCAAGAAATCAGTGAATTCAAAAATACGCCTACGAATTTCACCGGTCTTTACCAATAATTCCTCGTCTTGCTCAAACAATTTTTGATAATAATTCCGAACAAAGCCGGTACACGAAGCCGAGGGAGCAACAACGATATTTCCGCTATCAAAATCATTCAGAAACTTGGTTGCAATTGTTTTGGCTTCTTTCCAGTAACCGCTGTTAAAAGCAGGTTGACCGCAACAGGTTTGTTCCGGATTATACCTGGTGTCGCATCCAACCTTCTGTAAAATAGAAACAAAATTTGCCGCAGTTTCCGGATAAAACTGGTCGATAAAACACGGAATAAAAACGTCGACTTGCATTGATTTTAATTTGTGGTGAAAATACGATAATTGAGTTTATTATCACAATTTCTACTTTTGAATTATTCTAAATACTGTATTAACAACTACCTCAAATAAATTAGTGGGAGTTATACTTCAGAAAGATTATTCATGTCCAATAAAATTGTAAAATTCTAATCAATTGAATCGCTAATAAAAAAGTTAGCTAATGGTTTATTGGCAAAGGTTAAGACATACATACTAGGAGACAGTAAGGAATTACTATTAAATCGAATATTTGTGTTGTTGATAATTTCATGTGAATCCAAAATCACCATATGTTTACTATGGTGATTTTTTACGAACACTTTTTCAATTTTGGTCGTCTTTTTTAATTCTACTTTAATATAATATTGGTTTGTAGCCAAGTTATTAATTGTATTATACCTATGAAAAATTATAGATAAAAATAAATTTGACGTAATTAAACATTTCATTCTATAAGTCTTTGACACAACGAACATACCACCCCTTTCGTGACGCTATCTCAATTGCTTCTGATAAACCATTTGAACTTCCAATGGATGAATAGCCAATGCCAAGATCTCCAAATCCGCTGTATGTTAATGTTTTAACCCATCCTTTATACGCGTTATTTTCTTCTACAATAGGGATCGTACTGCTCCAGAAGCCCGTAACAAAACCGACCAGAACAATTGCACCAGATTCCTTGCTACTTGTTGGTTCAGAATACTGGCCACCTGGTAGGGCCGAGAAACAACTACTGTTATATGAATAAGATGAGTTTGGATTATACCATAAGTCGGGCGACTTCATTTTTCCACCCGCTATTTTACTTCCACCTAATTCTTGTATCATAACAGCCCATTCTTCATCCGAAGGCAAATGCCATCCAACAGGGCAAGCAATTACCGCAGCAGGCCTATTATATAATATTCCGTAGGCACTACTGTAAGGATAATATCCAAACTGGCTGTTTAAGTAACCAGCATAATAAGCTGGATTATGAGCATAACAACGGGGATAAATACTAGATGAGTCGTTTAGTGAATTTACAAAAGGCGCATAAGCCAAATTTTCAGCCATCCATACCTGTTCCCCGATCTCAATAGTTTTGTAAACATGCCCATCACGCGGATCTATGAAGTATTCAAATTTAGAAGTATCACAACCGCATTCAGAAGAGACACTAACAATTGTTTCTTTATTAATTGAATCGTCGCCATTTCTAAGATATGCTTTCAAACTATCCTTAATTTCTTCTGCCTCTGCTAACTGCCAACGGACTGAAATTTGACCCTCCGCATCGGTAGTATCAGAATATGTTATGTCGTCTTCATCAAGAAGAAAACTTTTTGATGTAACCGAAGATTTATTTGAATTAGAATTAGTTCCGAAAACATTACCAAATTCAGTAAAGAAATTTACCAGACAATTTTTTATCACCTCATTTTTTGAGTCAGTTACCTTAAAGACTATTGATTCTGCCAATGTATCACCTGGCTCTCCGGTCTGGTTTCCTCCACTTACAAGTTCTAATTTAGCTGGTAACTTATAAAGAGTATCTCTTTTCAACTCTGATTTGGGAAAAGAACAGTTGGCAATATTTTCTCCAAGAACATTTACATCAACGCCAACGCGGGCATCAACACCGCTATATAATCCATAGTTGAAGTTACCTTTTAAACTGCACTCCATTTCATCTTCAACATAAGGTACAATTTCTAAATAGGGGGCCACAAAACTATAAAATTCAATTTCGACACGAGGATAAACTTCAACCCTGTGTTCCATATTCAGGTGTCCGTCAATTGTTGGGCCTTCAAGATTAATTGAAGAAGACGAAGATTGGATTTTATTCCAGTTCCCATTTTCATAACTTGCTCCTATCCTAAAATGAGCAGCACCAGAAGCACCTCCGGAGATTGAAACTGCACTTTCAAAATTACCTTCAGCCCTGGCCATAAGGTCTATCTTTACATTTGCCGAAAAAGGAATGTAATAAGGTGGTATAAAATAGAAGAAAGATTTATTAAAAATTCCTTCCTTTATAGCAATTTCCTCATCAAATGAATATTTAGAATCTAAAGATGCTGTTAAAATTATTTTTGAATCTATTCCTGTATTTTCTTCTTTAGTATATATTTTGAATGCTGTTAATTTTCCTTTAGGCAATTTTAACTGCGACCAATCGAGTTTTGATGATTCGAATTTGAAATCATAATTGAGTTCTGTTCCTAAATTGAAATAGCCTTCACTAACAAAAATACTTGCTCCTCCATTTTTCCATAATTCTAATCCACTAAAATCGTAATTAAAATTGACAGCGGGTAGAGACTCATTGTTAGCACCAGAACTTTTCAATGCAGTGTTGTTATCAATTACGCGATAAGGGTGAATTACACCTTTCTTATCAATTAAGGAATTCATTAAAGCTTCTTTTGTAGTATAAGTGCTTTTAGAACCTGCTTCAAGAACTTGGGTCGATAGACTAAATTCCTGATTAACAAACAGGTCTTCCATCGTACCTGGTGAAGTTGTTACGGTTATGGTATCATTATTTTGAATAACACCGGTAACCACACGAATGTCGCTTACACTATCGGAATCTACAAATACGCTATTAATGCTAATAGCATTATCTGATGTTGTGCTAAATATAAATATGCTATCGTTGCGTCCAATATAACAAGCACCCTCGATTTTGTCTGGATCAACAATATTAGCAGATTTAGTACCATCAAGAACCACCGCAGATGTGTCTGAATATACCGGATTACAGGTTCCATCGGTAATTTCAGCACGATAAAAACCCTGATCATCTGCTGCAATTTTCAATAAAGTATCCGTACTTCCCGAAAGATTTTCCCATGTAGTGCCATTTAAAGAGTGTTGCCATTGAATTTCTCCGTAAAATTCTCCAGCCTTGAAAGTTACAGAATCTTCGGTAACGGGAATAGTATCAGTGCGCGTATAAATAGTTTGGGCAAAAAGCGAAACGCAACTAAAAAGAAATATGAATGAAGTAAAAAATAGTTTCATTGTGTCTGAGTTATTGGTTTACAATTAATTTGTGGCTTTTTGTTTTTCCTGCAAAATTAATTTGCAGGGTGTAAATACCTTCCATAAGTATGTTATTTCCGAATTGCAGCTGTTGTTCTCCCGGCGTATGGCTGGCTTGTTCAGATAGTAACAATTTGCCATTTATTGAAAAAAGCTTTAACTCAACTGGCCCTGTTTTATCCGATTCAACTTCCACTGTAAAAAGTCCGTTATTGGGATTTGGATAAACGCGACACGAAAACGCCTCTGATTCTATAAGAGATACTGCGGTTTTTACCACAAATATTGTTTTTGAATAGCTGCTACATCCAGTTGAACTATCGGTTACTGTAACCATATAGCTTCCTGAAGAATCGATGACCATAATTTGATCTGTTTCTCCTTCAATTTCGTCTCCATCTTTAAACCATTGATTACCATAAATGGCTGAGGACTGCAATGTGTCGCCATCTTGAATAATTGTTGGTGTTTCCGGGAGTTCATAGTTCTGATTCACTTCCAATGTTACGATTTGTGCATTGGATGTTTTAATTACTGAAAAACCAATAATTAAAAACAGAAAAAGGGTGGTTAATTGTTTCATTTTTATCGAGTTTGGTATAAAAATAGTTGACTGTACTTGGCCTGAATTTTATATGACAAATTATTTCTAAATATTTTGTCATTAGGACAAAGAACTCTTATCAGTTGAACATAAAAATAATATATAATATATAATCGTCAACCCCAAAAAGCAATTAAAGAACCTGAATGAGGCCAATTTAAACTGACTTAAAATAAAATAATAAATATTATGTACTACTATATTTGGAGATAAAAAAAAGATCCTACTAAAGTAGGACCTTTTTTGTTTAAGCACGGGAGGAGCGACTCGAACGCCCGACACCTGGTTTTGGAGACCAGTGCTCTACCAACTGAGCTACACCCGTGTTTCTTTTTGCGTGTGCAAATATAGTAATTCAATTCAAATTACCTAAGATGCTTCGCTAAAATTAATTCAAATATTCCAATCTCCTTTTAACCTGATCATCATTCCCCACTGTATCAGACAGTTTCTCATTAATTATCTGAAAAGAATATCCATAACCATCTTTCAATAAAACAATTGTGTTTAAAATCAACAATGCTTCTACTGCATCTTCTGAGTCATATAAAGCATCTGTAATATATTGAACAGGATTTTCAGCTCCGGTTATTCCCAAATACTCAGCAGCACGTACCCGATTGATCAATTCTGAATCTTTTTGAGCCATTCTTTTTATAACAGGAAGCATTTCTTTTGCATCTTCGCCAAAACGGCTACACACAATTAAACCCCAGTAACGTTGCCAGGTATCCTCCGATTTCAGAGCCTTCTCAATCTCCGGTTTAACTTCAGAATACTCCCCTAACTGCAGATTGGCAATTTCAATGTATTTTTTTATGTTACTTTTATGTTTTTGTCCGAAAAGAACCGGATTGTCGAATGCATTATTCACCAAATAGTGTTCAGGATAAAACGATAGGTCGGGCATTTCCAACACCCAGTTATTAAGCTTTTCCCTCATTCCGGTAAGTGCCTCCTGATAATCTGGATCGTTTGCCAGATTTTGGGTTTCATAAGGATCCTTTTTCAAATCATAAAGAGCTTCGGGTTCTTTCGTTTTAAAAAATGCAGACTGAACTTCGTTCAATTCTCCTTTTTTAAAAAGATCGTACCACTCGCGATACCCCATTTGCCTGTATCGATAATTATTCCACAACCCATCGAAATTGAAGGGTTGATAATTTCGAATATATTTCAAGTTATTGATCCTGACTGAACGAACCATGTCATATTTTTCATCAAAACGATCGGCATAACCATAGGTTTCATTGCGCTTTTCTAAATCGGTTTTTGAAATACCTTTTCCAAGAAAAGCCTTACCATCTATGTTTTCAGGAATTTCTGCTTCGGCCAATTTTAGAACAGTCGGACCAAAGTCAACAAAACTCACGAATGCATTATTTTTAGTCCCCGGCAAAACAGGAACCAGGTGTTTGTATTTTTCGGGAACATAAACCACCAAAGGAACATGAAGGCCCGCTTCACATAAATAGCCTTTACTGCCCGGAAGAACACCTCCGTGATCACCGTAATAAAAAATGAAAGTATTTTCCATCAGGCCATCCTCTTCCAGCTGTTTTAGCACCTTCCCTATTTGCCTGTCAAGGTTCTCAATTTTATCCCGGTAACGGGCATTCGTATATCTAAAAACTTCAGTATTGGGATGATTTGGAAAAATAAAACATTCACCTCTATTGGTAAGTGTATCAGGAGTGAGCATGTCATCTTCAGTAAAAAACAAGCTTGATTCGTGGGTAACTGTAAAATTCTGGATATAAAAAAAGGGTTGTCCTTCTGCCCGGTTTCTCCAGTGGGCCTTCTTCGAAGAGTCATCCCAAACGCCATCACCTTTAATAATGTTATAATCTTCTTTATAATTGTTGGCAGTATAATAGCCGGCTTTTTTCAGATAGGCCGGATACATTTCAATTCCGTCGGGCATAGGCACCGGTTTCGATTTTCGATGATAATGAGCTGCCATTCTTGGACCGTAACACCCGGAAATAAGTGTAGAACGAGCCGCACTGCAAACAGGTGCATTTGAAAAGGCTCGAGTAAAAGTTATTCCATGTTCTGCAAGGCGTTCAATATTGGGAGTTTTAACTCCGTGCTCATCAAATAACTGCATGTAATGTGTCGAATTATCTTCAGAAGTCAGCCAAACAATATTAGGCCTTTCCGGTAATGTTTCCTGCTTTTCGCTGCACGACATTACTATCGGCAAAACCATCACAAACAAAAACAGTCTTTTCATATTTTAGTCAGTTTAGTATTCTTGATTTACCAGGTTTCCGTAAGCAGAAAAGAAAATATTAATTTAATCTACCGGTTCCATTTTCAATATTTTCTCTGCAAAATCGATTGTTGAATCAATAACATCATTCAAACTTCCCGAAGTTAATTCACAGGCTATTACATGGTCTCCAGCTTCAGGAAAAGCCTTTTTAACTTTTTCTCCGGGGGAAGTTCCAAGCTGTTTAAACATTTTTAGCATAGCATCAACTCTCACGGTACTGTCCTGGTGCTCTTCGTCTTTGTAATAATACCCCAAAAAGACCGGCGCTGTAACGTTACTATATGTCGACTTCTTCATGGTGGCTTCAATTAATTGCTGCAAATAAACCACTGCCTCCAACCGGTATTTACAATCCCAATACTGGCAATCTTTCGAATCGAAATCGTCGTTTGTGATTCTGTATTTACTTTTTGATACCTTCCTACCTATTTGCAAGCCCCACGGTTTTGATAAAATAAAAGCAGTGTTATTATTTATCTGGATATTTGGTGAATATAAAATCAAACCCTCAACATATTCAGGAAAATCAGCTGCCAGTTTCAATGCCAGTGTCCCTCCGGTTGAAGTTCCCATTATTATAACCTTTTTCCCAAGACTGCGGGCAATCATGAGCGCTTCTTTTGCCGATGCCCATAATTCATCAGGAGTCATATTTAATAAAGCATCATCGCTAACTAAACCATGATCGTGCAAACGGGGGATATACAAATTAGCCCCGAATTTTCTGGCAAATTTTACATGTGCCGGATACCCCTCGTACCATGATGCGGAAAAGCCGTGGAGATATAATACACAATAATTAGTTCGTTCTTTTAAGGAATCGTCGGCCCAAAAAATCCGTGTTTCGTTATCGGTTTTGATGTTGTATGCAGCTTCCTTTTTTTGGATGTAACTTTCAACATTTGCAACACTTGCCGAAATCGAAGGTAAATCTTTATTTAACTCTGGCTTGGGAGGTTTTGGGCCCAAGACATACACCAAAATGATTAAAAGTAAGAGGATTCCGAAAAAACGTTTTATTCGTTTCATGATGAAGTCTGAAGTCCGGAGATCGAAGTCAGAAATATTTTTCCAGATACAATCTGCGGCGGTTATTAATTAGTTGGAAAGATACAGGAGATTCATGAAAAATACGAAAATTTATATCTCTTTTTGCAAAAGTCCGGGGAACAACGAAGTCTTCTATTCAATTATCTCCAGGTCACCGTTACTTTCCTCAAATGTTTCTTTTGCAGAGCTTAATCCGTCTTTCACCCCAAAAGAAAAGTTAAGACCAACACTGGCTGTTAAACGGTAGGCTTTTTTATAATTAATAGCTTGAATAATATTATCGGTAACAGCATACAGATCCATTCCGGGGAAAATCCTTAACCGGAATCCCAGTCCCAGATTATCATACTTATATCCGGCAGTATAACTAACAGAAGTTGAAAGTGCCCGCCCAACAACACCATTTAAAGAGACTGTTGCCGAAGAATTGGCCCCACCAGCATAGAAGTTACTATTTAATACAATACCATAATTCCATTTTGGAGAGAATTGACGATTAGCTCCAAGGTATAGTCGGGTAGGAATTCCCATTTTTACCGTTTCCTCATAAACATTTATTACATCCTGGTTGCCCTTTAAACGATATCCATTTTGTTTCCATTTCGAACTTCCAAGATTTAATAAGCTTGCCGAAAACAGCCATTTCTGAAATTCATAAGTTGCCCCAAGGTTAACCGAGAAGCTGGCATTTTGAAATAAATCACCCGTTTTTATATCATTTTCCCAACCATCAGGCAATAATCCTTCGTCCAAATCCAGCTCGTTACCATCAATGGCATCGGGATTAATTTCAGTTGGCAAACCAACTAATGCTTCACCCTCAAAAGTTTCATTGAAGGTAGAATGACCATTAGAATCATCTTCAACACTCACAATGTAACGTAATCCATTGGTTCTTATCCCAAGTCCATTGAAATTCAGGTACGGGCTGATTCCGATGGTAAGATGTTCATTGATTTTACGGGAATATGTGAATCCCATACTGGTATAACTATTCGATTTTATATCAACTCCGTCAACAACCAATGGAAATTTTTCGAGGGAGAGATCATTGTAGTCAACCAGAAGATAAGCAATCTCAGACTCTGCATCAATTGACGAAGTGGAGTTTACCAAATAATTAAAACTAAAGTAACTGTGATCTTTTATTTTAAATCCAAAAGATAATAAACTGGCCCGGGCTTCAGCCAAGAATTTATTCGTATTTCCAATCGAGTTAACAAAATCATCAGGATTATAATTATCATTATCAATATTATCGAGAAAATAATCCAGTTCGTTATAATTAAATCCACTGTTGTAGGCGTGCGCCGACACTCCATTTAAACCTGGCAATGCCATAAAAAACTTCACATTTGGCATTAAGGCCGGATTAAACAATTGCTTCTGTGGCATGCGATCCATGTAATACATGGTGTTTTGTGCACTTGCAAAACAGGTATACAACAAAATAACTACAACGATGATGATTGGTTTTAACAGATTCATAACTCTGGTTTAAAATGATTTGGATTTAAAAGATACAAATTATTTGTATACGAGTAAATACTAAATTTTTTTTAAGCCCATTTTAAAATTCAAAAACCAATTGCACGGCATCTTCTTCATCGCCATCGTTCAAAAAATTTGAAAGAGTTAGCCCCAACAATCGAATTCCTTTTGCAAAGCCTCCCTCTGCATTCATCAATTTGCAACTTTCGCGAATAAAAATCTCTTTTGATGAAAAATAAGTTTCCACGGTTTTACTGCGTGTATGTTGTTCGAAATCGGCATATTTAAATTTAAGCGTGAGTGTTTTAGCCTTCACATTCATACGACCAGCTCTTTCCCAAACCTTTTCGGCTATTTTCAAAATTTCCTTATTCAACTCTTCCTCAATAAATAAATCGTATAAAAAAGTATTTTCAGCCCCTACCGATTTCCTTTCGCGGGAAGGTTGAACCTCACGATTATCAATACCACGACAAATGTCGTAATAATAATTCCCGGCTTTCCCGAATAAACGTGTAAGTTCCAGCCTGTCTACAAGCTTTAAGTCGCACCCAAACCACACCCCCATTTTATTGAGTTTTTCAGCGGTAACTTTTCCAATTCCATAGAACTTTCGTACCTCAAGATTATCGATAAAATTTTGAGCCTGATCAGGGGTAACGACAAATATTCCGTTGGGTTTATTCACATCGGAAGCCACTTTCGCCAAAAATTTATTATATGAAACTCCCGCGGAAGCAGTCAATCCGGTTTCATTTAAAATTCTGGTTTTAATCTCCCTGGCAATGAGCGTTGCCGACGGTCTGCCTTTTTTTGAATAGGTGACATCCAGATAAGCTTCATCAAGAGAAAGAGGTTCTACAAGATCGGTATATTCCGGAAAAATGGCGCGAATTTGATTTGATATTTCCTTATAACGATCGAAACGATGTTTTACAAAAATCAAATCGGGGCATTTTCGTTTAGCCACTTTCGATGACATAGCCGATCGTACACCATATTTGCGCGCCTCATAACTGGCAGCCGCAACTACACCGCGTTCGCTGGCGCCACCCACAGCTACCGGCTTTCCCCTCAATTCAGGATTATCGAGCTGTTCTACCGATGCAAAAAATGCATCCATGTCGATATGAATTATTTTGCGGATACGATCGGACACTTCTTCAGATTTGTTGTAAAAATAAGCACAAAAAAAAGCTGTCCTGCAAAACAAGACAGCTCTCTTTAAAATTTAAATATTTAAGTTTACTCCATTTCCAGAATTTTAAACTCTGTACGACGGTTTTTACGATGTTCTGCTTCGGAACATTGAACACCATCATCACACTGATTAACCAGTTGTGTTTCACCGTATCCTTTGGCAATTATTCTGTCTTTAGAAATCCCCTGACTTATAATATAGGCAACTGCCGAATCGGAACGTTTCTGACTTAAGACTTCGTTGTATGCGTCGCTTCCGCGGCAGTCGGTATGTGATCCTAATTCTACTTTCCAGCTGGGATTGTCATTCATTACTTTTACCAGTTTATCCAGTTCAACTTCCGATTCAGGAAGAATATCCCATTTGTCGAAATCGTAGTAAATGTTTTCCATCACAAACTTCTGCCCTACTTCCACTTTTTCAACCCAAAGCGTTTCTTTAATAACTCCAAACGGTTTCCCGACTGTTGAAATAGTTTTTGAGTCGTTCATGTAACCTTCGAGGTTGGTTTTAACAGTATAAGATTCATCCTTCGCAAGAACCTTTTTGAAGATTGCACCGGCTATTTTACTTAGCAGTCCGTTGAAAGAAATTGGTGCATTTTCAATTACCTCATTTGTTTTCTTATCTTTTACAACCAACTCAAGTTCGTATTTACCCTGAGGTATTTTTTCAATTAACACTTTATAAATATCATCTCCTCCAACTCCACTACTTTTATTTGACGAGTAGTATCCAACTTCTTCATCAGGATGAATTACAAAGGCAAAATCGTCGGCATCTGAGTTCAATTCAGAAATTTCAGCAACTTCGGTTGTTTTGTCTCCCATTAAACCAACGGCATATAAATCAAGATCGTCCCTATCGTTTCGTCCATTCGATGCGAACACCAATATCTTATCTTTGTAGATAAAAGGAAACATTTCATTTCCGGGTGTATTAATCTTGTCGCCAAGGTTAATCATTTCACCCCACGAACCATTTGTCCGAACGGCCATATAAATATCGGTTCCTCCCAGTCCTTTTCCAGGAATATCGGAAACAAAATACAAAGTATCACCGGAAGAGGTAACGCTTGGATGTCCTACAGAATAGCTGGGATTGTTAAATGGAAGTTCTCCAACCTTGGTCCAGGTACCACCAACTTTTTTTACAATAATAACCTTTAGGCGAATATCAGATTTTTGATAAACCTTATTCCTAACTTCCGGATTTTCGAAGTTGCTTAAAGTAACAAACAATTCACCTGTTGTTTCGCAATATGCCACCGGCCCGGCATGATATCCTTCACTTTGCTCGGTCAACATAATTTTCTTATCACCGGTTAAATTTCCCTTACTGTCAACTTCTGAAGCGAATAAGTCGTAAAAGATTTTCTTTGATTTACCTTCATTCAGTTTTAAAATCTCATCATCAGTATAGGCAGAATGCCAAAGCTCATTGGCAACGAAAGCAGGTCCAAAATCACTCTGACTGGTATTCAAATTCGTTTTCTCAGCAGTTAACTTCACCATTTTCTCAAAATACATACATTTATTCTGAGCGTTTAATACCAAAGGAAGAACTCCGATGAGAAAAAATAATACTCTTTTCATAATATTAGGATTTTAATGAATCTTGTACAAAACATATATTAAAGAAAACAAATATTGTTCCTTAATACGTCCCTTATTTTTATTTATGCAATCTAGCAGCTTATAAATCTTTTACCAAGTTAGGTTAAAATCCTCAATTAATCAAGCCTTTTTGGTGAGTAGAACAACATTTTCAACATGATGAGTATGAGGAAACATATCAACAGGTTGAATTTTCTCAATTTGATAAAATGAGTCTAACAATGAGATATCTCGCGCCTGTGTCGCCGGGTTACAACTTACATAAACAATTTTATCCGGCTTAATATTCAACAATACCGAAATCACATCTGCATGCATTCCTGCACGTGGAGGATCGGTTATAATCACATCTGGCTTTCCATGTTCCGAAATAAATTCATTGTTCAGCACCACTTTCATATCACCGGCAAAAAACGATGTATTTGAGATATTGTTGATCTCCGAATTCACTTTTGCATCTTCAATGGCTTCAGGCACATATTCAATACCAACTACCTTTTGAGCTTGTTTTGCCACAAAATTAGCGATGGTACCGGTTCCGGTATATAAATCATATACAATTTCATCACCTTTAAGATTGGCAAAATTCCGGGCGACTTTGTACAATTCGTAAGCCTGCCCCGAGTTGGTTTGATAAAAACTTTTAGGGCCGATTTTAAATCTCAGCCCCTCCATTTCTTCAAAAATGTATTCACATCCATTGTAAACCTCAATCTTTTGATCGGTAATTGTGTCATTCCCTTTCGAATTTATCACATACAGCAAAGAGCTTATTTCCGGGAATTTATTTTTTAAAGCCTCCAGAATTGCTTCCCGTTTTGCAACATCTTCGTAAAAGAAGGAAAGAATAAGCATTAATTCGCCTGTAGAACTTGTACGTATAATTAATGTACGTAAAAACCCAACCTGATCTTTAATATCGAAAAAACTCAGATTGTTCTCAATCGCATATTTATATATATAATTTCTGATAGCATTCGAAGGGTCAGGCTGCAACCAACAGTTTTTAATATTTATTACTTTATCGAATAATCCGGGAACATGAAATCCCAATGCATTAGACTCTTTAATTTCGCCGCCGTTTTCAACCTCTTCGAACGTAAGCCACCGTTTACTGGAAAAAGTAAACTCCATTTTATTACGATAAAATGTACTTTTTTCTGATCCCAAAATTGGCATCAAAGGAGGTAGTTTAACTTTTCCTATTCTGGTTAATTGGTCACCAACCTGTTTTTCTTTATAAAACAATTGTTTTTCATAAGGTAACATTTGCCACTTACATCCTCCACAAATGCCAAAATGCTCACAAAACGGATCTATCCTGTCTGCACTGTACTCTTTATATGATTTTATAAAAGCTTCCTGGTACTTTTTTCGTTTTTTGGTTACCTGCAAATCAACCACATCTCCTGGGATAGCCATTTTGGTAAATACAATCATTTCGCCAACTCTGGCAATTGCTTTGCCTTCGGCCCCAATGTCCTCAATTTTAATGTCTTCGTAAAATGGTTTTTTCCTGTTTCTTGCCACGTTCTAATTTTTTGTGCAAATATAATCCAATATTGCAGATTGCATTATTAATGCAAAGAGCTACGATTCCCAAATAAAATTTATCCTTCCCAAAATGGGAAAACAGGAGTATTTTTACTGGACTAAAGCAATTTTATGTTCCATAAGCCTTTCTCTGTTAAATCTAATAATTATATTTGCTCATGATTTAATGGTTGGTTTTATTTTCAATAAGTAAAACTTAAAGGGGAAAGCGACTTCTGTATTTATGATTGGTTTTGTGTTTAGGGGTTTGTAAATTATCAATCATCTTCAAAAAGCGTCCATAGAGCTTTCCCCTTCCTTTTTACCCGGGAGGGTATTTTTTTTGCCTCATTTTTTAAGTTTCAAGTCATTCTTTAATAATTATCTTTGGGCAATTTTCGTAACAAATGATTTCGTTAGATAAAATAAATTTAAGTTTTGGCGGATTTGAGCTGTTTAAAGACATCAGCTTTTTAATTAACCCAAAAGACAGGATTGGCCTGATAGGTAAAAATGGAGCAGGAAAAACAACACTCTTAAAAGTAATTACACAGCAGATAAGCCCAACTTCAGGGAGCATTGGTGTTTCAAAAGATGTTTCAATCGGATACCTGCCTCAGCAAATGAAACTTTCCGATACAAAAACACTGAAGCAGGAAACAACCCTTGCCTTTGAAGAATTAATTGCTATTGAGAAAAAAATAGGGCAACTAAATAATGAAATTGCTGATAGCGATGATTACCATTCAGACGAATACCTGAAAAAGCTAGATAAAGTTAACGAACTGCACGAGCGCTTCCAGATGCTGGGAGGAGACAATTACGAGGCTGAATTGGAACAAACCCTGCTGGGTCTTGGTTTTGAAAGAAGTGATTTTGATCGTCCCACTTCAGAATTCAGTGGTGGATGGAGAATGAGGGTGGAGCTGGCGAAACTCTTACTAAAAAAGCCCGACGTTTTTCTTTTGGATGAGCCCACCAACCACCTTGATATTGAATCGATTCAATGGCTGGAGGATTTTCTAAAAGTATATAATGGGGCCGTAGTGCTGGTTTCGCACGACCGTACGTTTCTTGATGCAGTGTGTAACCGAACTATTGAGATTTCGCTGGGTAATATCTCAGACCAACGCATGAACTATTCGAAATTCGTGGAATGGAAAAAAGAGCAGCGCGAAATCCACATGGCAGCCTATATTAATCAGCAAAAAATGATTGCCGATACCGAAAAGTTCATCGAACGTTTCCGATATAAGGCAACTAAAGCGGTTCAGGTTCAATCGAGGATTAAACAACTTGAGAAACTTGACCGTTTAGAAATTGAAGAAGAAGACAATTCTTCGTTAAAATTAAACTTCCCTCCTGCTCCGCGTTCAGGGAGATTAATTGTTGACGCCAGGCACATTAGCAAATCATACGGGAATCTTCATGTTATAGACGATATCGACCTGAAAATTGAAAATGGTGAAAAGGTTGCATTTGTTGGACGAAACGGAGAAGGCAAAACCACACTGGCCCGTATTATTATGAATGAGCTGGTGCACGAGGGTTCGATGCAGCTCGGACACAATGTGAAGGTTGGATACTTTGCACAAAACCAGGCGCAACTCCTAAACGAAGACCTTACTGTTTTTGAAACCATCGATGAAATTGCAGTTGGTGATATCAGGACAAAGATTAGAGACATCCTTGCAGCTTTTCTGTTCAGAGGAGACGAAATTGATAAAAAAGTAAAAGTGCTGAGTGGGGGCGAACGCTCTCGACTGGCAATGATTCGCCTCATGCTTGAACCGGTTAATTTTCTTATTCTCGATGAGCCTACCAACCACCTTGATATGCGTTCGAAAGAAATATTAAAAAACGCCCTTTCAAATTTTACAGGAACAGTGTTGGTTGTTTCTCACGACAGGGATTTTCTGGATGGGCTGGTCAACTGCATTTACGAATTCAGAAACAAAAAGGCAAAACAGCACCTAGGAGGTATTTTCGATTTTCTGTATCGCAAAAAAATGGAGTCACTGAAAGAACTTGAAAAAAAATCGGTTTCAGCAAAAAACGAACAAAAAAGTCAGATCCCAAAAAACAATAACACCATAAGCTTTCAGGAGCAAAAAGAAATTAACCGCACCATTTCGCGTTTGGACAAGAAAGTGGAACAAACCGAAGATAAAATTGCAAGCATGGAATCTGAGATTGAAGCAATGGATAAATTTCTGGCAGCACCGGAAAACCTGGATGATCATTCAATTTTCGGGAAGTATGAGGAACTAAAAAGCAATCTTGAGGAAGCCATGCTGGAGTGGGAAACAGCCCACGAAGAGCTTGAAAACTGGAAACTTAAAAAAACTTGGTAATGATAAATAAAGATGATTTTATATTCGGAACAAGAGCCGTAATAGAGGCAATTAAAAATGGCAAAGCCATTGATAAAATACTTATAAAAAAGGGCTTGCACAACGAGCTTTTCACTCAGTTGCAACAATTAATCCGCGAGAATAACATTTCTACCCAATTTGTTCCAATTGAAAAAATAAACCGAATTACCAGAAAAAACCACCAGGGAGTAATCGCTTTTATCTCTCCTATTGAGTTTAGCGAAATTGAGAATGTTCTTCCGGGTATTTTTGAGGAGGGAAAAACGCCATTAATTCTGGTTTTGGATCAAATTACCGATGTGCGGAATTTGGGAGCAATTGCGCGCTCTGCCGAATGCGCAGGGGTGCAAGCCATAATCATTCCTGAAAAAGGGATGGCCCGTATTGGAGCCGATGCTGTAAAAACTTCTGCCGGAGCAATACACCACATTCCGGTTTGCAAAGTTAAAAACATGGTTCACACTATTTCGTATCTGAAAAATTCAGGATTACATATTGTAGCAGCAACCGAAAAAGGAGATACACTTTATACCGAGGCTCAGATGAATATTCCGCTGGCAATAATTATGGGCTCGGAAGACACAGGCATTTCCCGCCAGATTCTTGAAATTACCGACGAACAACTTAAAATACCGATACTAGGAAATATTGAATCGTTGAATGTTTCGGTGGCTGCCTCATTAATGATCTATGAAGCAATACGACAGAGGAACTAAATATTAACCGGGATCGTTCGTTTAAAAGATTCTTCCAGAGAAATAAATGTTTCGGTACTGGCCACACCCTGTATTTTTTGGATACGGCCACTCAGAACATTCTTCAGGTGTTCATTATCCTTTGCATATACTTTAATAAAAATAGCATAAGCACCGGTAGTATAATGGCACTCAACTATTTCCTGAATTTTTTCAAGCTCTTTTACAACTTCAGAGAAAAGACCACCTTTTTCAAGAAAGATGCCTATGTAGGTACAAGTTTTAAAATCTACCTTTTTAGGATTAATATGATAGCCCGAGCCGACAATTACTTCCAAATCGACCATACGGTTCACCCTTTGGTGAACTGCTGCTCGTGAAATCCCAACTTCTTTTGCAACATCTTTAAAAGGTATTCGTGCATTTCGGGTAATTATATCTAAGATTTTTAAATCCCAATCATCTAATGTGTTCCTCAAAGTCATATCTAACAATTTTCCATCAAAAATACCAAAAAGCCGGCATTAATACTACAAATTTATTCAAGAAAACGTAAAAAGTAACAAAACGAAAACAACAGCTTAAATTATAAGCAAAATCTTAAAAATATTATCATTCTGTTAATTTAATAGATATTTTTCTTTCATTTTTCTCTTTTTAATAGTCTACTAAACAGAATTTCATACATTTAATCTGAATTTTTATCAAACAGACAGGAAAATATTTTTTAATTAGAAATTTAGCAGCCCAACCTTGTATTGATTTACAAAACAAAAACAGACAGAAATTAAACGTTGGTTAAAGCTGCATAAAACTACAGACAGATGAAAAATACAGTTAGTTGGTGGCTAATTTTGGCCCTGTTAATTGTTGTTGCCTTTCTTGGGGTAATTATACCTACAGAAATAGGCACACAAGACTTTTCGAACCTTGATCCGGGCGACACAGCCTGGATGTTAACTGCTACCGGCCTTGTTCTACTTATGACTCCGGGACTGGCATTTTTTTATGGTGGGATGATTCAACCCAAAAACATTATTTCAACCATGCTGCAAAGCTTCATCGCCATGGGAATTGTGAGTATTTTATGGGTGGTTGTTGGTTTTAGTATTGCTTTTGGAGAAAGTATCGGAGGTGAAGGTTATGGTTTATTTGGGAATCCGGCAACTTACTTCATGTTCAGAGGTGTTGGAGGAAGTCCCCATCCTGACTTTGCTCCTACCTTCCCGTTTGCAGTTTTTGCCATGTTCCAGCTAAAATTTGCCATTATTACACCGGCATTGTTCACCGGTTCATTTGCAGGAAGGGTACGCTTTAGAGCTTACATGCTTTTCATGGTACTCTTTATAATATTTATTTATGCACCACTTGCTCACTGGACCTGGCATCCAAATGGATTCCTTCGCAACTGGGGAGTTCTCGACTTTGCCGGAGGTACTGTAGTTCATATGTCGGCAGGTTTTGCAGCTCTGGCCGGAGCCATGTTTTTGGGAAGGAGAAAAGAAGCAAACAAAGAAATTACGCCAGCCAACATCCCGTTTATACTTCTGGGCGCAGGTATGCTTTGGTTCGGATGGTTTGGATTTAATGCCGGGTCGGCCCTTGCCGCTGATGCTGTTGCTGCATCGGCTCTTGTAAATACCAATACTGCTTCGGCTGCAGCCATGTTAACCTGGATTTTTTATGATGCTACCCAAGGGAAAAAGCCTTCAGCAGTTGGAGCTGCCATTGGCCTTGTAGTTGGATTAGTTGCCATAACACCTGCTGCAGGCTTTGTAAATGTAGGTGCCAGTATTTTTATCGGAGTTATTGCAGCAATTATAAGTAACTACGCAATCACGCTCCGCACCAAATCGAGGCTGGATGACACTCTTGATGTATTTCCTGCACACGGAATGGGAGGTATTACCGGAATGATTGCCACAGCCATCTTTGCCAACGAAGTTGGACTAATTCACGGAGAAATAACAACATTCTTATTCCACCTTCTTGCTCTCGTAATTGTTGGAGTATTTACTTTCGGAGGATCGATGTTGATGTATAAAATTACCGACATGATTGTTCCAATGCGAATCTCTCCTCATGGAGAAAAGATTGGACTTGACATTAGCCAACACGACGAATCGTATAACTTTGTATATGCAGAAGAAAAGAAATAAAATAAAAAAGGCCGGTTACCCGGCCTTTTTTATTTTATTGGAACTTGTCGTTTAAAATCCATTTCAAGCGAGATAAAAGTCTCTGTTCGGGCAATTCCTTCAATATCCTGAAGCTCCTCATCGATTAAACGTTTTAAATGTTTATTCGTTTTGGTTTGAATCTTTATAAAAATAGCATATGCTCCGGTAGTATAGTGACACTCTACTATTTCAGGGATTTTTCTCAGTGCCTCGGCTACCTGGGTATGATATTTGGCTTTATCTAAATAAATACCCATATAAGCACAAGTATTATATCCTAAACGCTGAGGGCTAACTATAAACTCACTGCCATGCACAACTCCAATATTTAATAATCGCTGCACCCTTTGATGTATGGCTGCACCAGATACACCACATTCGCGGGCAACCTCTAAAAACGGAATTCTTGCATTTTTGGTAATTAACTTAAGTATTTTTTCATCCAGCTCATCAATATCAGCTGGTTTTTCTTCTAAATAATCATCTGTTTTCATCTCAAAATTATCCGAGTTAGTTTCAAATTAAAAAACAAAGGTATATAAAAACTACAATCTTTAAGCTGAAGTGCTTAAAAACATACAATTTACTACAATCTGTAAGTAAGTAACTTTTTCCACCGGAATTTATCTATGACAGAAATCAGCTTTTTAAAGAAATATTTGCGATATCCGCTCCTGACGGTTGCTGGAAAACTTTTAAGTCAAATTCGGGAATAACGGCAAAAATATGATCAAAGATATCGGCCTGAATAGCTTCGTAATTTGCCCACGCTTTATCGTTGCAGAAAACATAAATTTCGATGGGTAATCCTTTCCCCTCAGGTTGAAGTTGCCGGACCAAAAAAGTCATTTCCTGGTTTACTTTAGGATGCTGGCGAAGGTATACTTCCAGGTACTTTCTAAAAATCCCAACATTAGTTTGATGTCTTCCACTGATATAATCTTCTTCTGCCAGATTTTTCCCGCTATTGTATTCCTTTAATTCCCTCTCCTTTATAAGTACATAATCCCTGATCAGGTCGAACTTTTCGAAACGGCTCAACATTTCAGCATCGCAAAACTTAATCGTGTTGGTATCAATTGAGACCGAACGTTTTATTCTTCTTCCGCCCGACTCTTCCATCCCTTTCCAGTTATTAAACGATTCCGACACAAGTGCGTAAGTTGGAATAGTTGAAATAGTTTTATCCCAGTTCTGCACTTTTACGGTATTAAGGGTGATATCAATAACTGTTCCGTCTGCGCCATGGCTTCGCATTTCAATCCAGTCGCCAATCTTTAACATATTATTGGCAGAAAGCTGAATGGATGCTACGAGTCCTAAAATGGTATCTCTGAAAACCAAAAGCAAAACTGCCGCCATAGCACCTAATCCTGCTAAAAGTACAGTAGGATCCTTTTCCAACAATATGGCAATGCCCATAATACCAGCCATAAAAAACACAAATATTTTAAACAATTGCACATAACCTTTAATAGGGCGGTGATGAGCATATTCGGTGGTATTATAAATATCGAGACCGGAATTAAGTACAGCATTACTAACAAAAACAATAATAACGGTAAAATACAACTTTGCCAATTTTAATAAAATCCCTGTCAGACCCCAATAGTAATCGCGCGACAGTTCCTCAATCAGTTTAGGTGCCAAATCGCTAACATCTGTATAAATAGTAGGATATGAGAAATCAGCAGTGTAATAAATAATAAATGCCGGAACCAGGTGTGCTAATCCTTTGAAGAACTTATTCTTAATTAAAATATCATCCCAATTTGTTTTGGTTCTCTTTACAATTCTTTGAATCAGGCGTAAAAATATTATGCGGGTTATATAATGAGCCAACCAGGCCACAAAAACCATTATTATAATACAAATAAAAGCAGCAACAGGCTTTGCCAAAAAATCGAGAGCTCCAATACTGCGCATGTGTTCCAAAAGGTAATTGTAGATTATCTTCATTTGTTGTTTTTGATTTATTGCTAATTTCACCCAAAATTAATACAATGTGCCAAATATGAAATCGAAAATCTTGCTAATACTTTTTTGTCTTCCATTATTCAGCTTTTCACAATTGGAATACAGCCAATATTTTAAGAACAAATCACTTCGTGTTGATTTTCTTTTGGGAGGAAATGCCGAAGAAGTTGTGGTTTACCCTCAGTCGATGAAACAGGAACCATACTGGGCCGGTTCAAAAACAAACTTAATTGATCCGTTTAACTATGGCAGTTACCGTTACAGCATTTTTGATACCAAATCTGACAGCCTGATTTTCAGAAAAGGATTCAGCACTCTTTTCCAGGAATGGCAAACAACAGCAGAAGCTAAAGAAGTAAATAAATCATTTTACCAGGCCGTTATTTTCCCCTTCCCTAAAAAAGAGGTCCGACTTGAAATTGAAGCCCGCCAATGGAGCGGAGATTTTAAAACTCTGTATTCAACAACCATCGATCCGAAAGACTATTTCATTTCAAAAGAAACTTTACCAAAATACGATTTTAAAGAAATTGCAAACAACGGGAAGCCAGAGTACATGGTAGACCTTGTAATTCTTGCTGAAGGATATACCAGCTCTGAAAAAGAAAAATTTTATTCAGATGCAGAAAAGGTTTCCGGATACCTGTTTGATGAAGAACCATTCAAATCAGAAAAAAATAAATTCAATGTAAAAGCAGTTTTTGTTCCATCAGAAGAATCAGGAACAGATGTTCCGGGTGAACACATTTATAAAAACACTGCATTTAATACGAGTTATTACACCTTCGATCTGCCCCGATACCTCACAACCAGCGACATGAAATCAGTATACGATGCTGCAGCAACAGTGCCCTACGACCAGGTCTATGTTCTGGTAAACACTGAAAGCTATGGTGGAGGAGGTATTTATAACTTTGTCACGATTTGTACGGCCGGAAATGAGCTCTCGAAACAAGTTTTTGTTCACGAATTCGGACATGGTTTTGCCGGTTTGGGAGACGAGTATTACAACTCAACAGTGGCATACGAAGATTTTTACAACCTGGAGGTTGAACCCTGGGAGGCCAATCTAACTACACTTGTCGATTTTGAAAACAAATGGAAGTCGATGTTAGACAAATCAACTCCGGTGCCAACACCCAGAAAAGACAAATTCAAAAATACAGTTGGAGTTTATGAAGGCGGTGGTTATATGAACAAAGGTATTTTCAGCCCTTATATCGATTGCAGAATGAAAAGCAATGAAGCCAAAGAATTTTGTCCTGTTTGCCAGGAAGCCATCAGGGAAATGATTCGATATTATACAGAGTAACATTCGAAAAAAAATAGCATAAAAAAAGCGGAAGAATCATCTCCCGCTTTTTTTATTATGCTTTCCACTTTTATTTCTTATTCATCAGTTTTGTAGTAACAAAGTACGCTACAATCAATCCTAAACCTCCGCAAACCAGTATGGCAGTAAAGAAGGCAACTACTTCATCTATTGCTCTAGACAGAGCAAAACCAGCGACAACACCAACACCCAAAGCAATTAAGAATATACCCCATTTTACCAGGGCCAACTGCGAGCATTCACCTTTAAAAATTCCTGCATCAAGTCCTTTTTCGATTAACGCCAGGCGCTCTTTGGTTCTTGTTGTCCAGTAAACATACAAAATGGCGAAAATGGCCAGAAAAAATCCTATCGGTACAAATAATCCTTCCATGATATTACATTTTTAATTGTTTTTTATTTTGTTTTCGCCTTTTGGACGCAGGCATTTTTATTCGGTTACAACTTTTTAAAATTTTCTTTCAAATTTTTTCAGTCCCAACAAACATCTGTTTTATACACTTATAATAGTATCCTTTTTATTCACATATAATAATGTCTGAAAAAATCAGAGGTTTATCAGGCAACAATAATATAAAATTAGAAAACGAATACCGGCCTTAAAAAATATTCTTTATAACTTGTAACCTCGCGATACATAATACGTCAAAAGAGCAGATGGAGCAGAAAGACGACATTTATTACATAGAAAAAGTTAAGGATGGTCACACACAATACTTTTCGTATATCGTTGAACGATACCAGGATATCGTTTTTTCCATCGCATTAAAAGTTCTTAGAAATCGTGAAGATGCCGAGGAAATGGCACAGGAGAGTTTTATAAAGGCTTACAAATCGTTGCACACCTTTAAAGGAAATGCCAAATTTTCAACGTGGCTGTACCGAATTACCTACAACAATTGTATTTCGGAAGTTAGAAAAAGAAAAATTCACTTTACATCCACAGAAGATATACAGATTAGAGACGAAGCCGAAGAAATGAACCTGGATGGAATTCCGGAAGAAAACCGTGTACGTGTAATAAAAGAAGCAATGGAGAAACTTCCGGAAGAAGACTATACTTTAATTCTTTTGTATTATTTCGAAGAGCAATCGATAAAAGATATTAGCAATGTAACCGAACTCTCGGAGAGCAATACAAAAGTAAAACTGCTAAGGGCAAGAAAAAAGCTCTATACTATTTTAAGTGAAATGATGAAAGACGAATTATACACCATATTATGAGCGAATTAGAAGACATAAAATTAAAAGCATTCCTGCAAAACATGGAACTGGAATCACCCAAAGCCAATTTTTCGGTTCAGGTGATGAATAAAATCTTTAAGGAAGAGAACGCTCTTGAAAAAATTAAATCGGAAAGAATTCTGGGAAAAGGATTCTGGATAATTTCGATCTTATTTGTAATGCTTTTAGCAGTTATATTTATTATGAATAGTGCCGGAATCCAAACAGATGGTGAAGCACAGAAATTACTCCCGGAAATTGGAAAAGGAGTAAGCGAAAATTATCAATCATTCTTTACAAAAGTCGACACCTTGCCTTTAAGCATTGCCGGAATCCTTATAGCAGCTTCAATTTTATTATTTATCGACCGACTTATTAGCTCAAACAGCAAGATATTTGCATAATTTAAACAAAAACAAAACATAAAAAACCCGGCCTTTTCAATTAAAATCAGGTCGGGTTTCTTTTTATATGCCGTGAATGGTTATTCGTACTGCATTAGAATTCCCCTCATAATTAAATATTGTGCAAGAATATACGATGTCATAATAAACAGGCCTTCGTAAGGAATTGGTGTTAGAAAACGATTTACTGCAATCATTGAATCGGAAAACACAAAAAACAACGATCCAACAAAAACAAAACTAAAGCTAACTGGGTGGCCGTTCCCATATCGGTTTAATGCCATTCCCGACATGGTTAAAATAGCAGTGACATAGATAAAAATGGCTACTTTTAAAACGCTGTCGAGGTGTGGATACAATAAAATGTACATTATCAATCCGTAGGCAATAAAAGGGATGAGCCACATTGGTTTCTTTTTCAGGAAGGGTTTTTTCCCTGAAATATTTATGGTACGTAGAAACAAAAAAATGTAGAGTACCTGGGCAATAAGGAAAGAGCCAATTCCCAATACAAAAAAAAGAAACTCGCCGGCTTTCATCATAAACAAATCGCCAAACCACGAAAATAAAAATCCAAAACCAGCTAACGTAATCACTTTTTTATCAACTCCTTTTGAAAATAAAAGGAAATAACCTCCAATCCAAATAAGTAAAAAGGGTTTAAAAATATGGTCGATATTGGCGTTCTGGAGAAATTCCCCCACCAAATCACCAATTACAATGAGGATAAACACTACATGAAGAAGAATTTTTTTCATCAGAACTATTTTTAGTAAAAATAAAATTATTCGAATGAAAAAGAAAATCCAACTTAAATAACAGCTTAGATTACCAATCTGTTACAGTGAAATACAACCAAAATAATTCAAACTGACAACTTCAATTTCAGAAAGGGGCTGAAATCCAAAAGCATGTGAAAGTAGGATTAATAACAAGATTCGGAAAACAAATACCGGGTTACATATTCATCAACACCCTGCTCTAATTCAACAAAAGGCTTTTTGTATCCCACTTCGCGAAGTTTACTGACTTCTGCCTCAGTAAAATACTGGTAGCGCCCGCGTAAATCTACCGGAGTATCGATAAACGAAATATCAGGATTAATCTTCATGCTATTAAATACCGAGGTCGTTAAATCGAGAAACGATCTGGCCTTTCCGGTTCCCACGTTATAAATTCCCGAATTATCCTGATTCTCCATAAAAAACATCATCACATCGGCAATGTCTTCCACATAAATAAAGTCACGGCTTTGTTCACCATCTTTATAAGCTTTATGGTGTGAACGGAACAATTGCATACGACCGGTTTCTCTAATGGTTTTATAAGCATGTAATATAACAGATGCCATTCTTCCTTTGTGGTATTCATTGGGGCCATAAACATTAAAAAATTTCATACCAGCCCAGAATGGAGGGGTACGAAATTGTTTTAAAGCCCAAACATCGAAATCGTGCTTCGACCAGCCATATAAATTTAATGGACGCAAATCACGAATTCTTCCATGCTCATCCGAAAAGCCTTCTTCTCCGTTGCCATAAGTGGCAGCCGATGAAGCGTATAATAAAGGAACCTGAATTTCGGAACAAATATTCCACAAACGTTGCGAATAAATTAAATTAAGTTGCTGATAAAGCTCCGGTTCCTGTCCAACAGTATCGGTACGTGCACCCAGATGAAAAATAAAGTCAACATCTTTGGCATGCTTTATTAACCACTTAAAAAACTCATCGCGATCGATAAACTTTCGGTACTTTTTGTGGAGAAGATTTAAATCCTTCCAGGGATCATCGAATTTATCTACTAAAATCAGATCTTTGTATCCTGCCTTATTTAATTTTCCAACTAAATAACTGCCGATAAAACCTGCAGCTCCTGTAATTACTATCATTTAATAACGCGGTTTCGTTTGGTACAGCAAAAAATCTGTTTTCTGAAAATCTGGCTTTTTCTCAAAAAACGTCCTTCTGGTTTTTTTATTGTACACAATGCAAAATAAATTTAACTTTTTTTAATACACAAAAATATCTTTTGAAACAGATGGAATTACACCGCTTTTGGTTGCTTCTTTATATAAATTTATTATTGCAGATTTTCCTTCGTCGCCTAATTCAATACTAAAATCGTTTACATATAAATTAATATGCGCATTCATTACTTCATCTTTCATTTCCTGGGCATACTTTTTCACAAAACTGTAACTCGATTCAGGATTCTCAAAAGCATAGTTGATACTACGTTTTAAGACCCTGTTAACTTTTTCCTGAATTTCTTTTTCAAGCTTCCGCTGAATTACAATACCTCCCAGCGGGATTGGACTGTTGGTTCTGTTTTCCCATTGTTCTCCAAGGTCAACGATCTTCATCAATCCTTTTTCCTGGTAAGTAAACCGATTCTCGTGAATAATAACACCTGCATCCACTTTCCCGCTAAGAATAGCATCTTCTATATCCGAAAACAAATATTCAGTCTTACTTTTTGCTCCGGGGTAGAAAATACTGAATAATAAATTGGCAGTGGTATATTTACCCGGGATAGCAATTACAAGCCCTTCAACTTCGTCAGATGCATATTCATTTTTACTAATCAAAAGAGGACCATTACCTCTTCCAAGAGCACTTCCCGATGTCAGAAGTTTATAATTATTGGCCACATAAGCGTATGCATGATAGCTAAGTTTGGTAATTTGGATAGAGCCTTCGAAAGCACCTCTGTTCAGCTCTTCCACATCGCCCATCACCACATCAAATTCCAACCCCTCGGTATCAATTTTTCCATGAATCATGGCATCGAAAATAAAGGTATCGTTAGGGCAGGTTGAAAAACCAAGTGTAAGTTTCATATTAAATACTGGTTTAAGCCGAAATCTTAATTCCTCAAATTCCATAACAATGGCATTTGAATAATTCAAATGACCTAAAATTTCGGTTACAAATTAATTGCTCAAAAATAGTAAATCTAATTTACGGGGATTGATATTTTATGAAGTATACCAATTATTACCGTTTTCAGGTTTTCAAGGGCCAATGGAATATTCCATTGCGAAGAATCCCTCGGTTCAACATAATTGGAAATTGCCCTCACCTGGTAACATTTAACTCCCAGCCAATTGCACACATAAAAAACCGAGGCACCTTCCATCGATTCAATATGAGCTGAAAATTTTTCCTTTATTTCGGTAATACTGCTTTCTCGTCCTGAGCTTTTGTTGGTAGTAATACCCCTAACCTTTTTCAGGTCAATAAAACTACCGGGGTGACTTGCTTTCAATACTCCTTTTTCAAACGGAAACTCGTTCATATCCATAAAACCGGCTTCAAAAAGTGTAAGGAAGTCAGATTGATGTTCGGTTCCCAAATCAGCAAATTCTTCGCTAATCACATTTACAACTTCTCCAATATTAAGTTCACGAGTCAAACTACCTGCTATGCCAATATTAAACACAACATCATATTGTTTATCGCGCAAGGCATTGGTTAGATGAAATGTGGTGAAGGTGGTTCCAATTCCGGTAATCAATATATCGACATTGGTCTGATTCAGCTGATACTCTTTTAACAAATGACTTTTTTCCTCCACAATTTCAAGCTCGTCCACCAATAATTTTACTTCCATTAAGGTGGCTGCTACAATCAATATCTTCATAACGTCAATTTTGTCAAATAATTTGAAATCTTAAAACTACATATTCTTTCTTACTGATTTTCTGAAAAAAAGTTAATCTTTGTATAGAATTTAACGTTTAAAATATGTGTTCATCAAACCACGATATCACCGGAGGCTACGAAAGAATTGATGCATTTAACGAAAATGCAACCGTAGAACTTGCCGATCATTACAAACAAATTTTAAGAATAATTGGAGAAGATACTTCACGCGAAGGGCTTGATAAAACGCCTGAACGTGTGGCAAAAGCAATGCAATTTTTGCTTCAGGGTTATAAAATGGATCCGGTAGAAATATTAAAATCGGCTATGTTTAAAGAAGATTACCGCCAAATGGTAATCGTGAAAGATATTGAAATTTACTCAATGTGCGAACACCATCTCCTACCTTTTATCGGGAAAGCACATGTGGCCTACATACCAAACGGAACCATAACAGGGTTAAGCAAAATTGCCCGGGTGGTTGATGTTTTTGCCCGTCGACTGCAGGTTCAGGAGCGTTTAACCCTGCAAATAAAAGAGTGTATCCAAAATACGCTGAATCCCCTTGGCGTTGCGGTGGTTATTGAAGCTCAACATCTTTGCATGCAGATGCGCGGAATACAAAAACAACATTCCATTACAACAACTTCAGATTTTACCGGGGCATTTCAAAAGGTGGCTACGCGCGAAGAATTCATTAAACTGATAAGTTCAAAACTGAGCTGAAAAAATATATCAGAAGATATACGAATCGCCCAGATTAAGTTGCACAAAGTTTTCACCCCACTCTTTTTTAAATACCGAAATTGGTATATCTCCGGTGCAATGTGATGGTGCAAGCGAATTAAAGCCCAACTGTTTGATCTGGTTAGAAATAGCCTCTATTTTTTCTTCGGGATAACTCATTAAATGAAATCCGCCGGTAACAAGCTCGTATTTTTTATCCGGAAAATGAGCCACAATTGACTCACACATTTCGTTAATGGCAGGATGTGCACAACCGGTTACAACCACCAATTTGTCTTCTTTTACAAGAACCAATGCCTGTTCGCGAATACCAAAGTGCGAATCCGTATAAATTTCAGTTAGCCACACACCATCCTCAATTTCACAGAACTTGTCATTTACAATAAACTTCAATTGAGGATAACTCGATTTCAATTTCGGATTAAAATCGTTCGGCAAATATACTTTTGTCCCTTTACTTACCTTTTCTAATACGGATTCCAATCCTCCGGTATGATCGCCATGTTCATGCGAAACAGCAATCACAGAAATATCAGCCGGATGAAGTTCTAACTTTTGCAAATTCTTATTCAATATCTCCGGTTTGGTACCGGCATCAAACAGAATCACTTTACCATTCATTTGAATCCATGCCGAAAAACCCCAGTCGGTTTGCAAATCGTTATCCGACGGAAGATTATTATACACAATAGTAAAAAAATCTTTATCCTGAGAAAAGATAAAATTTGAGGTTCCCCAAACAAAAAAAACGAATACGAAAATCAACACCTTTTTCACTGTCCAAAAATTTTGGTTACAACTTTTAAGTATTGATTTTCAGCAAATAATTACAGAAAATCAATACAAACCGGTGCCGGAAGTTTTAGTTTCTTCCCGGTAAAAACCGGTATTCCATCACTGTTGATTTTAAAAACAGTAATATCTCCGCTTTTCTGATTAGCCACCAGCATCCATTTTCCATCTGGACTTAAGGAAAAATTACGCGGCCAGTTTCCTTCAACCGAAACGGCTTCTTTAAATTTCAGGGTCTGGTCATCTTTATTCACCTCAAAAACGGCAATTGAATTGTGGCCGCGATTTGAGCCATATAGATACTTGCCATCTTCTGAAATATGAATATCAGCACAATAACTATCTCCCTTAAAATCTTTGGGAAGAGCCGAGATATTCTGAAAAACTTCCCATTTGCTATTCTTTTGTTTTAACGATGTAACAGTAGAATTAAGTTCGTTAATCACGTAAATAACATCTTCGGTTGGATGATACTCAAAGTGCCGTGGTCCTGCTCCCGGAGTCATTTTCACATAAGGTTGTCCAATCGTCTTCAATTCACTTCCTTCGAGATAAAAAATATTTAACTGATCTGTCCCCAAATCAGCACTGAATACCTGATTTCCGAAACGTGAAAATTGAATAGAATGCGCATGTGGTTCTGCCTGCCTTTCTTTATCAGGACCAGATCCTGTATTGGCAATAACAGTGCTTGCTTCAGCTAAACTTCCATCTTCATGAACCGGATAAAGCGAGGTTGTTCCGCCGTTGTATGTGGCAATAGCAACAAATTTTCCATCAGGTGAAACATCAACATGACAAGGCCCGGCACCATTGGCAGCCTGCTTGTTTAAAAAATGCAATTCTCCTTTTTCACCAATTTTGTATGCTACCACAAAACCACCGGTTTTTTCTACTGCAGCCGAAGCCCTTGTAACAACATATAAATACTTCTTATTGGGAGATATTTTTAAAAAGGTAGGATCGTCAAAAGCTTTAAACGTGTTTTCTAACTTCAAATCACCTGTTTCGTTATTGAAACTACAAAAATATACGCCTTCTGCACCTTCGCTTGTAAAGGTTCCCACATAAAACTTTTGAAGGCTGTTCTCCTGGGCATTTAACAGAATTCCGGAGAAAAATAAAGTGATAAACAAAAATATTCGAGTCATGTTATTAATTTTAATGCAAAAAATACGAATTTAAACTTATTTACAATGGAAAAACCGGTAATAGCTCAAAAGGCACCAAAAAAGTTGACACTGGAACCAGGCACTTATTATTGGTGTGCCTGTGGAAGAAGTAAAAATCAACCCTTTTGCGATGGTTCGCACAAGGAAACCACTTTTATTCCTATGCCGTTTACTATCGATAAAACACAAGATGTTTGGCTTTGTCAATGTAAACATTCGTCAAATAAGCCATTTTGCGACGGTACGCACCGTACTTTGTAATTAAACTTTACTGAAAAAGTCTTTATCAGCATTACAAATCGGACAGCAGTAGTCGTCCGGTAATTCTTCAAAGGGTGTTCCGGGAGGAATGCCCATAGAAGGATCGCCCTCTTCAGGATTATACCTGTAACCGCATATCTTGCAAACATATTCCTCCGAGTCGCCTCCTTTTTCATCGGCCACGTCTGTTTCATCTTCGGTAATTATAGGAATATCCTCTTCCTCCAGTTTGCTATCATCAATATAAGTTGGTGCATTTTTAGGCGAACGCATTTTATATTTCGCATGATAATAGGCATACGTTAACGGTTCTTCTTTCGATAAAACATCGGCGTCAACTACTTCTCCAATTATCAAAATATGCGTCCCCACATCAATCGAATCCAACACAGTGCAATCGAACCATGCTATCGATGAATCTACGACAATAGGTGCACCTGTTTTTGCAGTTAAAGTTTCCACTCCCTGGAATTTGTCGAAGTCGGCTCCCGACATAAATCCAAACTTTCCAATGAGAGAAGTGTCAACTTCTTTCTTCAAGACTGAGATGGAAAACTTTTTGCTTTTGAGAATCATTTCGGCTGAGAAATTATTCTTATTACAGCTGATGGCAATTTTCGAAGGCTCAGCTGTAATCTGAAAAGCAGTGTTGGCAATGTATCCCGCTTTTTGTCTCTCGAACTCTGTTGCAATAAGGTATAAACCGTATGTTAATCTATGAAAAGCTGAATAATTCATAAGCTACTTGGTTAATATATATCGTATAAAATTAGGAATTGATTTTTACAAAATTCCCTGAATAAAAATTTATTTGTTTAATTTGAAATAAAACTGCATTACGGTCATGAAAAAATCACTGTTACTCTTATGCTTAACCCTGTTTCTCGGAACTGCATTTGCCCAAACAGAAACCTTAAAGGAAGAACTTAAACAACTGCATACAAACGATGAAAACCTAAACCACGAAATCGATCGTTTAGCCAAAATGATTGATGACGTGCTTTGGTACAATAAGGTTGGAGACATTGCCCACGTTGATAAATTATACATTTACGGACCTCCAAAATGGAAAGAAAAGAATCCAACGGCTAAAGGAGCAGGTAATCCGGTAAAATTCTGGACCTACGTTTTTATCCCCAATAATATTGATGTAAACAAAAAATACCCGCTTATTGTATTGCCTCACGGTGGAGTCCATTCAGACTTTACCACTTATTATGCCCACATTGTTCGCGAACTAATTAGTCAGGGATATGTTATTGTTGCGCCAGAATATCGTGGGAGTACTGGTTACGGAAAAGGTCATTACGAGAAAATTGACTATGGAGGCCTGGAAACGGAAGATGTATATTACAGCCGAAACTACATGATTGAAAACTACAGTTTTGTTGACAAAAACCGTGTAGGAATTATTGGATGGAGTCACGGCGGATTAATTACATTAATGAATATTTTCGATCATCCTGATGATTACCAGGTGGCATTTGCCGGGGTACCGGTAAGCGATTTAATTGCCCGCATGGGTTATCATAATCAGAGCTACAGGGATTTATACGAAGCGGAGTACCATATTGGGAAAAGCGCCAACGACAATGTTCAGGAATACCGCCGACGTTCACCTGCCTGGAATACACAAAAATTTGACGGGACTCCCTTGCTCATCCATACCAACACCAACGACGACGATGTAAATGTTTTGGAAGTTGAACATTTGATCAAATCGCTTAAAGTTGAGGGGAAACCATTTGACTATGAAATATTTGAAGCACTCCCCGGAGGACATTCATTCGATAGAATGGATACAAAAATTGGTAAAGAGATTCGTTTAAAGGTTCATTTACATCTAGCTAAAATTCTTAAACCCGAAAAACCATTTAAAACGCTTAGTGATTTGCAAAAGGCGGCTTACAAATTTTAAAAGTGACAGTCCCAGACACCTGTTTTTATTTTGATAATGGGAATAGCAGGTCGATTTTTTCCAAATATTGGACAATAAATTTGGTTCATATGAAATTATAACTATATTTAGAGTCTCTAAATACAAGACATATGACCAACCAGAGAATCAAAAGCCACTACAAGGTGTATATTGTTGAAGACAATGTACTTTATGCAAGAGTTTTAAAAAAGCAACTTACAGACGATAATTTCGAGGTAAAAGTTTTTCATAACGGGAATGATTTTATTAATTGTCTTCATGAAAAGCCGGATGTTGTTACACTCGACTACACACTTCCTGACATGACCGGAAAAGATGTGTTGGCTAAAATCCAGGAGAAACAGCCCAATACCCAGGTTATTGTTATTTCTGCTCAAGACAGTATTGATACAGCCATCGAGTTGATGAAAAACGGGGCGTACGATTACATTATGAAGGCTCCCGACACCCGGGAAAAGTTAAGCAACATTATTAAAAACATCTACAAAACCGATCAGCTAAAAAACGAGAACATCGTTTTGAAAGATGCGGTAAAAGAGAAGTTTAACTTTAGAAACCTGATAAAAGGAAACAGCCGGGAGATTGATCACGTTTTCGAATTAATGAACAAAGCGATACAAACCAACATTTCGGTATCTATTTCAGGAGAAACTGGTACCGGTAAAGAGCTGGTTGCCAAAGGCATTCACTACAATTCAAAGCGCAGTGTGAAACCATTTGTTGCCGTTAACGTTTCGGCCATTCCCGAAGGACTGATCGAAAGTGAACTGTTTGGGCATGAGAAAGGTGCTTTTACCGGAGCTGATTTCCAGAAAATCGGAAAATTTGAACTGGCAAACGGTGGTACTCTTTTCCTCGACGAGATTGCCGATTTAAACCTGAACTTACAGGCAAAACTTTTACGTGTTCTGCAGGAAAGGGAATTGGTGAGACTTGGAGGAAACGTAACCATTCCGCTTGATGTGCGAATTATTACGGCCACACATAAAAATCTGGCAGCACTTTCGCTCGAAGACGAATTCAGACAAGACTTATATTATCGTTTATTGGGTCTTCCTATTGAAGTTCCGCCGCTACGCCAGCGGGGAAATGACAAAATCTTACTTGCCAAGTTTTTTGTTGACGAGTTTTGCAAAGAAAATGATCTGGAGCCAAAAACCATTTCGAATGAAGCAAAACAAATGTTGCTCACCTATCATTACCCGGGAAATATCAGGGAATTAAAAGCGATTATGGAACTGGCCTGTGTAATGTGCAGCCGCGATCTAATTAAACCCAATCACCTAAATATGAATGTTGATGAAAGTGTTCAAAACCTGTTATCGCAAGAAAAAACGCTGGAAGAATACAACAACGAAATTGTAAAATATTTCCTGAATAAATACAACCAGAACGTTCGTTTGGTAGCATCGAAACTGGGGATTGGAAAATCGACCATTTACCGGATGCTACAGAAAAATATGAATTAATATCTACCAAAACAGCATAAAAAATCCCGACCAAAATTGACCGGGATTTTTTTATGATAATTTCAATCTTATCCTTCGTAACTGTTAACACCAATGGTTTCCATACTACGGTCAACTTTTTTAACCAGTCCCTGCAGAACTTTTCCCGGACCAACTTCGGTGAACGATGTAGCTCCGCCAGCAATCATATTCTGCACAATCTGCGTCCATTTTACAGGAGCAGTTAACTGAGCGATAAGGTTTTCTTTAATCACCTCAGGATCAGAAACAGGCTGTGCATTTACATTCTGATAAACCGGACAGGTTGGCTGATTAAATGTTGTTGTTTCAATTGCAGCTGCCAGCTCTTCGCGGGCAGGCTCCATAAAAGGAGAGTGGAAAGCACCACCAACAACCAGTTTCAAAGCACGCTTGGCTCCTTTTTCAGTTAAAATCTCACACGCTTTGTCGATGCCGGCTTCCGAACCGGAAATCACCAATTGTCCGGGACAATTGTAATTGGCAGGAACCACAACGTCATCAATTTCTGCACAAACTTCTTCAACTACAGCGTCTTCCAAACCAACAATGGCAGCCATTGTTGAAGGTTCAATTTCGCAGGCTTTTTGCATAGCCATGGCACGCTGAGCAACCAGCTTCAAACCATCTTCAAAATTCAATGTTCCGTTGGCAACCAGGGCAGAAAATTCGCCCAAAGAGTGGCCGGCAACCATATCAGGGGCAAAATCTTTTAACGTTTTTGCCAATAATACTGAATGCAGGAAAATAGCTGGTTGAGTTACTTTTGTTTGTTTCAGGTCTTCCACTTCACCTTCAAACATAATGTTGGTGATATTGAAACCTAAAATATCGTTTGCTTTTTCGAATAATGCCTTTGCTTCGGCAGAGTTTTCGTACAAATCTTTTCCCATTCCGGGGAATTGTGCGCCCTGACCGGGAAATACAAATGCCTTCATAATTTTTAAGTTTTTAAAATCCGGGCGCAAAGTTAAACGAAAAAAACAAGTACCCTGAGAATTAACATTCTTTATAAATAAATTCCCACCTACTTATAACACAGAATCGAATAACAGGTTAATTGGTTCGATAATTAAGCAAAAACATAATAAGAATCCAATGAAAAAGAATAGTCTCCTGAATTGGAACAATATATTTACCCTGCCTGGAGCCTTCATCTTTGCCTTGAAGCAAAGACGAAGCAGAAAATTCAAGACTGCTTTTTATCTTCACCTTTCATCTTTATCCGGCCTAACTTCGCACGGGTGATCTCCTCAGATTCCTTCGGAGCTTCCCGAGCTCTCTAAGGCCAGATTTCGATTACAAGATCGATAAAAAGAGGCTATTCCCTATTAACCACAATGCTTGGCATGAACCTTACAACAGGCCCTTGTCTACTTCAGTAGAATGTGTTAATTAATTTTTTTTCCTACACTTCAAGGAGATCCAGAATTAAGCAAAAAACAAAGCCAAAATGAAATATTTTAAGAACAGACCAATAAAACTAACGACAAAATATTTCCTGAAATTAAATTTTATCATCCCTGCAACCAGGGCAATTACCGGGGATGAAAGTGGCAATAAGTTGAATACAAAAATAGTGAGCAAACCGTATCTGTCTATTTGTTTTTGGGCTTTGGCAATTCGTTTCTCCCCCATCATATCTAAAATCTGCCTGGGACGAATAAGGTTTCCAATTAAATAATCAATAATTTGCGCTGCAACCGCGGTTCCCAATGCCATTGCCATCATTTCGATTTCGGAGTAAAAAGGAAGATAATATACAAAAGCCACTTCAACAGGCATGAGCAAAAAGAACAGGTACCCTGAAAAATGAATCAGGGCAAAAGAGTAAATGCTTTCCGTTTTATCGGCATACCATTCGCGACCAACCGTAAACGAGATTAGCCAAATGGCTACTACCGTAGCAAAAATGATGTAATAAAACCTTTTGGGTATTATTATTTTGCCGTTCATTTTCGTTTTTGCTTTGAAGATATCAACTTCAAAACAGAATTACGAGATTATTCTGTAAACGATGTCTGACAATCGTTAATCGTTTTAATTTTGAGGATAATATTTTTAGAGACAACAAATTGGGCGTCTCTTAACAATTCTGTCATTATTACTCCACGGTAACAGATTTTGCCAAATTCCTCGGCTGATCAACATTACAACCTTTCAACAAGGCGATGTGATATGCCAATAATTGTAAGGGAATAACCGACAACAACGGAGCAACTGCAGGATGTGATTTTGGTATTTCAATAACATCGTTAGCCATTTCCTTAAGTCCGGTGTCGCCTTCAGTAACCACGGCAATTACATTTCCTTTTCGGGCTTTAATCTCCTGAATATTACTTACAATTTTCTCGTAATACTCATCCTGAGGAGCCACCACTACTACCGGCAAATTATCGTCAACCAAAGCAATGGGACCGTGTTTCATTTCGCCTGCGGCATAACCTTCGGCATGTATATATGAGATTTCTTTCAGCTTCAAAGCACCTTCCAGTGCCACCGGGAAAAGATATCCGCGCCCCAGGTACAGTGCATTTATTGCTTCGTAATATTTTTCGGCTATTTGCTTAATTTTTTCATTGCTTTCTAAAATAATTCGTCCCTTATCCGGAATCGCGGCAAGTTCTTTAACCAGTTGCTGGTATTCTTCCACATCAATGGTTCCTTTCCGTTTGGCCAGTTTTAAGGCAATCATCGTTAAAACGGTTACCTGCGCTGTAAATGCTTTTGTAGAAGCAACGCCAATTTCGACTCCGGCATGGGTATAAACTCCTGCGTCGGTTTCGCGGGCCAGTGTTGAACCAACTACATTACAAATTCCAAGTACGGTTGCCCCTTTCGATTTTGCCAGATGAAGAGCAGCCAGGGTATCGGCAGTTTCTCCACTCTGACTAATCAGGATTACAACATCTTTTGAAGACAATACCGGCTTTCTGTATCTAAACTCTGATGCGTATTCCACCTCTACCGGTATTTGGGCATACTCTTCAAGCATGTATTCGGCAATCAGCGCGGCATGCCAAGAAGTTCCGCAACCAATAATTATAATCCGCTCTGCCTCTTCAATTTTTGGAAATATATTTAATAAACCGCCCAATACTATTTCAGAATAGTCATCTCTCAACCGGCCACGAAAAGTTTCTTCAATGGTTTTCGGTTGCTCATAAATTTCTTTCAGCATAAAATACTCATAATCCCCTTTATCGAGTGCGCCAATTTCCATGTCCAAATTCGAAATTTTAAGCGAAACCGGGTTATTCTGAACATTCTGAAGTGTAAAACCATCTTTTTGAAGCACAGCAATATCTTCGTCGTTAAGATAAATAACCTGGCTGGTGTATTCTGCTATCGGCGATGCATCGCTGGCAATATAATATTCGCCGTTTCCGAGCCCAACAACAAGAGGACTTCCTTTGCGGGCAACCACTATTTTATTGTCTTCATTTTTACACAAAACGGCAATACCATAAGCTCCCACCACCTTTGTCAGCGCTAGCTGAACAGCAGCTTCAGAAGTCATTTCCTTATCCTGATTATAAAAAAACTCAATCAGGTTGGCTAAGACCTCGGTATCGGTATCGCTGTAAAAAGTATATCCATGCGCGACCAGGTCGGCCTTAAGTTTTGAATAATTCTCAATAATTCCGTTGTGAACGATGGAAAATATCCCATTCATAGAACTGTGCGGATGCGCATTTTCATCGCTCGGTTCGCCATGTGTAGCCCAGCGTGTATGACCAATACCTGTTTTCCCTGAATAATCTTTGTTGATGACAGCTTCTTCAAGTTCCGAAACCTTACCTTTCTTTTTATAAACCTCGAGCGATCCGTTGAATAATGCTACACCTGCGGAATCGTACCCCCTGTATTCCAATCGTTTCAATCCATTAATCAAAATTGGGAACGCTTCTTTATCGCCAATATATCCTACAATGCCACACATAATATTAGTTTAATGTTTAAGGTACAATGTTTAAAGTTCAGAGTTCAATGTTTGTTTGGTCCCGATTTTCGCCATTAGTTCGATGATCTCGTTACCTAATTTTTCCTTTTTCTCCATATGCAACTGAATTGCTTTTACAGTTTCATTCTTTTCAAATTCACCACGAACTTCCGTAAAATCCTGCTCACGGGCCTCTTCCCGTCCATCAATTCCAAAGCCCGTCATTTTTGTCATCGAAAACTCTTTTTTGGCATCTTCGTAGAGATAACGATCAATCTCCAACACACTTTCTTTCCATTTATTCACAACGGTAATAACATCCTCACGAGTAAACATGTAAATAGGAGTCCCATAAAATGTCTTAAACACGTCGGCAGCCCATGTCCATTCGTAGTTGTAATAGTTTTTGTGCAACATTGCCAGTCCCGAGTTTACTTCTTCAAGCGACACAATATTCAAATTCTCAACAGAATCAAGAAGCTGTTCTAAAGCCTCAAAAGGACAAATCATTCCGGCCAGATCAACCCAGGAACCTTTCCCGTATTCCGTATCGGGTTGCAGTGTTGTCCTTATTTCCTCTTCAGAATTGTATTTCTTATCCTGCAAACGAGTAATCAGAGAGTTGCCTAAAAACTTCCAGATTGCCATCTCATACAATTGAATCCCCCTGTCGAGAGCACGTTTATCAATCTGCATCTTTTCATAACTGTACACATTGGCGTATTCTCCCGATGATTTGCGTATGGACAGCAGTTTATTCCGTCCTGAAATCATTTTATCAATCGTATATGGACTTAACAAATTAAAATTAATCAGGTCGAGTAGGTTGGAATCTGTTCGTTTATCGCGTCTTGGCCATTTCTGAGTATCCCTTATCGTTCCGATACTTTTCAGGTTAACAGCAGGCACCAGAATACTTTCATCGTTACTTTCAATTAAATAGGAAAACGGAAAATCGGTAGTATCACAATGTTTGTAGTGGCGCCCCATAACTAGCGAGAATGCGCCAATTCTTGATGGCCAGAGCAGGTAAGAATCGCTGGTGGTTTTCGCCCCACGCTCCATAATCCCCTGATGAATTGGGCCTAATTTATACAAATGATTACTCTGATTGGAGCCACTTCCTGCATTCATGAATGAAAACATTCCGGCTATTAACAGGGTTGATTTGTGATGCGTAACGGTATAAGGCCCTGCAAAAATGGAACAGGCCTCACCATGAAAACCCTGACAATTGGCAAAGAACAAGGAATTCTCTGCAGAATAATGTTTATCGAGAGTACATCCCTGACCAACAAAACATTTCGAAACAAGGGTAGCATCGGCAATTTTTGTACCTGAACCAACGATAAAATCATCCATTATCACTCCTTCACCAATATGAACAGGAGCTTCGAAATTACTGTTCAGGCTACCATTCTTCAGCTTCTTCGCACCATCAATAGTTGTATACGGTCCCATTTTTACATTCAAAACGGTATTACAGTTTAACACCTTCGAATGAGCTCCAATCACTCCTGTAGCACTGGTTATTGAACGTGAATATCCTGATACCATTTCTTTCAGGGTATTCACCAATTTCGGACGGTGCCTGTATAACGACATCATATAAGCCACATGCGCCGAAAGGTAATCGTAAATCGGGATCTCACGACCTCCTCCTTCATTAATGGCTTCCACTATAACACCATTTCCAAACGATGATTCTCCATCAACTGCCAAAGTAGTTACATTATGAATCACCACATTTTCTTCAATCCTATAGTTTGCAATATAACTTCTTACATTGTGGATTAACGCATTTCTACCCACTTCGCAGTTATGAAGCCAGGCATTATAAATACCTGTTTTAAATGTGATTCCGCCAACAAGTTGAACCCTTCCGGCAAAGCTGTTTAAACGGATGTGTCCGGTAAACTTGCTGTTTTCAATACTTTCAGGGATAAAATCATTGGAAACTTTTACCAAATTCCAATCGGTTGAAGAACATCCCTGATGAACCAATTGTCCTATCTCTTCGTCTAATAAAGTACGGTACTGAGTGTCGGTGTTTTGAGTCATATAAATGAAATTGTTTTCGATAACGAATGTATGATAAAAAAATGAAAATAATACAAATTATAAACCTAACACTCACATATCAAAACAACCAAAAAACCTAACTTAAGTAAAAAATATTACTGAAAATCAGATATTAAATAAAATAAATAATACTACATAAATAGTTTCTATTTATAAAAAACCCTTACCTAAACATAAGAAAGATAATATGAAAGACGCTTTTTTTGTGGAAGATTTAACTTTTTACGCAACCTGACCCGCGCAATTTCCACACTTTTAGGAGTAATGTTTAGCAATCCTGCTATCTCTTTGCTCGATAATCCCAAACGAATATATGAACATAATTTTTTATCATTTACACTGATTTTGGGATGAGCCTCCTCCAATCGATCCAAAAATCCTGGATAAATTTTCCCCATTTGTTTCTCAACAATATCCCAATCTATATTTTGAACTGAATTAGTCTGAAGCAAATTCGCTACTTGATCAATAATCACTTTTGGAGATACATTGGAATTATTCTGAAGGATGTTTATAGCTTTTGCCAGCAACTCATTTTTCTGCGATAATTGCATCAGAAATGATACCAGTTCCCGATCCTTCAACTCAAGCTCATTTTGCAAACGCTGTTTGTTTCTAACTTCAAACTCTTTCCCTTTTTCCAATTCCTGAATGTGTCCCAGTGCCGTTTTCAGGCGAGTAATATCTTGCACAGAAGACCTAATTCCAAGGTATTTCCCCTGTTTATCGTAAACACCACGAATGCTCATGGTACACCATCGCAACTGCCGGGTGCGGGTAAGAATGCGAAATTCCAGGCTCTGGTTAACCAAACTCTGATTTAATGACCCTTTTACAAAAGCCAAATATTTTTCTTTATCTGAATCATAAACCAATAATTCGGCAATTCCCGGCGAAGCAATTATTTGATTCGATGTATAACCGGTAAGATCGGAACAGGAAGGAGAACAGTATTTGATGTTTCCGTTGGGTTCGAACCACAACTCCCATCCAAAAGCAAAATCGGCAATCAATTGGTAAAATCCCCTTTTGCTGCTCTCACTGTCAAGCTGAAACCGGGTATTTTCCAGATCCATTTTCAGCGCTGAAAGTTCAGATTCCAACTCCTGAATCCTTTTTTTGAGATAATCCTGATTTTGCTGATCCGGCATGGTTTATCTATTTATTACTTACGGTTCAAGTTTCATTATTTCCTCATCTCCCGTTAAGATGAGAGTAAGGATTGATTATAGATTGAAAAGATTGATTCAAGTTCGAGCTTCATTCTTAATGATACTAAAATAAGGAATTCTTCTAATAAAGCGTTTTATCTTCTTTGTTCTTCCAGTTTTCAAAAACAACTTTGGCTTTGTCGCGCAAAAGATTTTCAAAATCAATATGGCGTTTGTCGAAATCCAGTTCCATCTCATCGTAAATGAAATGATCGTCGAAATCAACGGCAGCAGCGTCTTCTTTGGTGGCGCCAAAATACACCTTTTTGGGGCGCGCCCAGTAAATGGCTCCTAAACACATGGGACAAGGTTCGCACGACGTATAAATCACACAATCGTTCAACTGAAACGTATTTAAAACCTTACATGCCTCCCGAATAGCTACCACTTCGGCGTGTGCTGTCGGGTCGTTTGTTGAGGTAACCTGGTTGAATCCTTTAGCAATAATTTGGTCATCTTTTACAATGATTGCACCAAAGGGTCCCCCGCAATTACAGTCCATCCCCTTTTGAGCCAGATCGATGGCTATTTGCATAAAGTGCTTATGATTATCCATTGTTTTTTGCTTCCTGTTTGTACGATCAAAGATACAGTTTTTGAGTGTAATCTTTAAAAAGATCACTCCACCCGCAACCCGGTAACCACTACTTTTTTCTGTAGCGAGAACCAGCTTAATCCTACAATCCAGATTAAACCATTGATAAGAATTAAGGCTACAACCTGAACAACTGTTGAGAACGAAGCATCGGAGTTGGTTGAAAGAAAAGCGGGCAGTGTGGCAATAGCAGCGCTTACAAAACCGATTAAAACACCGGTAAACAGAAGAATCAGGTATTCATTTATCAATAACTTGAAAATGGAACCCGACTGAAATCCGACCGCCTGCATCAGTGCAATTTCGCGGCGACGCTCGAGAATGGTACGGGCAAGAATAACTGCGAGACCGATGGTTCCGAGAATCAAACCCAGAGCGCCCAAAGCTAAAAATATAGATAAGTAGGTATTTGTTATGGAATAAAATTCCACCAAACGCCGGGCGGTGTTTTCCATCTCCCATCCATAATCGCGGAAAACCGATTGTAATTCCTCTCCAATTGCTTCCTGATTTTCAGGATTCCCGTCCACCAGAAAAATATTCGATCCGCTGCTGGATGGATAATTTCTCAGAAAATGTTTGTTCGAAATAATGATATACCCCTGAAAAATGGATGGTTTTGTTCCGGCAATGAGTTTCAGGCGAAGTGTGTCGCCCTGCTCGTTCTGGTACAACAAAACGTCGCCAACTTTCATTCCCAGCCCCCATTGAATTACGGTTTGGTCAGCAATGGCAGGAATGGTTCCATCATCGAAATCCTGTTCCAAAACGCTCCATAAATCGTCGTTTTCAAATCCTTTCATTTTGGCAGCAAAAGAAAAACGGCCTTGCAAATTTCCAGGATCAACACCCAAAACAGCTGGCTGGGCAATCCGGTTCAGGTTTAAGCAGCTGGCATCGTCGCCTTCCACTTTTCGAAACTGCACCACATTAAAATCTTCATAAATGCCTTCCTCTGCCTGCTTTTGCTCATCGTTAATATCAAAAAGCACCGGCATGGTAGTCTCGGCAAAATAAAGGAATCCGCCTGTGCCACTGCTTTTATCCTGTGCATTGGCAAACAAATCGAGTTTGTTCGATCCGATTGAAACCACCAGAAAAGTACCAAGGGCAAAAAGGATGACCACAGTAAGCGAGCGCCCGATATTCCTCGACAAATTCATCCTAGATAACAAGCCCAGACTCAGTTCTTTTTGTTTTGATTCGCGACGCATTAAAATTTCGCGGAACAATAATAAGGATCCCAGCAACATCAAACCGCCCGATACAAAGAACATACTGGTGTCCAGTTTATCCGATCCAATTTGGGCAACAAAAATACCTGCCGCAATCCCAAGAGAAAAGTAAAGACCAATTTTATAAATGAGTGCTTTTGCCAATGAGTTTTTTGATTGAAACTGCTTTTGCAGATCAACGGCACTTTTTTTCTGGAAACGGCGAATGGAAAGAAAAATCGCCCCAAGCGAAACCACGAGACTAATGACCAGTCCCAATACAAGAGTTAACGGGAGTATTTTAATTTCCAACACATTGGTGCGCACAATATCCAACCACAAGGTATTGAGAATCCGAAATACGACACGGGTATAAAAAACAGAAATAATCAGCCCGAGAATTCCGCCCAAAAGCGAAACCGCGAGCCCTTCCCATAAATAAAAGCTGCGCACCTGTTTTTCCTGAAAACCAAGTGCGCTTAACAAGCCCACCTGCGCAGATCGGTTTTCGAGGTTCAGACGAAACAACAAGGCAGTTAAAACAATAGCTGCAACCAAAATAAAAAAGCTCAAGCCGATAAAAAGTCCGCTAAAATCGGTGCCATTTTGTGCAGCGCTAACACCCTGCTCGCGGATGGGTTGAACCGACATTCCCAAATCAGCCGGTGAGATTTCCTGTGCGAATATCTCATCGTATTTTTTCTCGTTGAAAGAATCAGCCGGATAACGAACTGCGGTGTAATTTCCAAAACGGTTCGACCACAATTCCAAAGCCTTTTCAGTTGAAATATACGCTTTGGGAGTTCCCTTGTAATCGTCCCAGTATTTTTCATCTTTCTCGCGAATGGCATCCAAATCGATGGGAACACCTGCCTCCCACTCGCGGCAATGTCCGGCATCAGAAAGTCCCGGCAGGTGTGGAACACGGCTGGGATCGGCCAGTTTCGAGTCCATGGAAACAATTTCCTTTAAGATAAAATCTGCCTCTTTATTCACCAATTTTCGCAGTGGCCCGATTTCAAAATATTTTAAGGTGATAGTATCGCCCACTTTTGCGTTTAAATCGTCGGCAGTCCAGCGATTGAGAATAATTTCGTTTGACTGAAGTTGCTGGTAATTGACAGAAGAAACGAAGGAATATGGAGTTGCAGAGCTTCGAGTCGCGAGTTGCGAGTTGCGAGTTATTTCGTTGACAAAATAAGTTAAAATGGGTTGTGCGGACAGAAGTTCCTGCAAGGTTTCAGAAACCTTTGGTTCCATAAAAACGCGTTCGGTAGAAACTTCCATTTCGTTGGTTGCATCAATCTTTTTTAACTCTAATCCGGCATCTTCCGGAGTTAGACAATTCATTACTGATTGCAACACATCTTTCGTTTCCAAATCGCTTACAATCAAAATTTGATTGGCCTTGCCTTCAAATTCCATCAGGCGGTTTAGGCGCTGAATGGAAACAAAAATGTTATACGGAGCCGTTTGAGAATTTTTCAGGTTGAACCGTCCCAGCTCTTCTTTCGACACCACTCTTTTGATGGTTGCACGCAATGCCACGCTGGTTTCTTCAGCAGAAACAAAGGGAGCGTTCATGGGAATCAGACTGGCCTTTTTAATACGCACCAGAATATTGTCGCCCTCACCTTTTTGTAATCGTTCAGCCAGGTTCTGACTGATTGCAATTTCGTTGTTCTGAAGTTCAGAAAGGAAAGGCGTTTTCGAAATCTTTTCAAACCCGGTATCAACGCCCACAATTTGCACTTTATTGGCCCGCTGCTGACCGCCGTCGGCCACAGCCATTCCTTCCAGCAATAAAACATAGGTAGCTTTTATTTCCGGATTGTCGGCCTCTATCTCGGCAGCCATTTCCTGACGAAAGTACCGTTCAACAACAGAAACCAAGTGTGTGGTTTCCCCTAGACGATAAAAAGTAGCCTGCGTTAAACTATAGCGAACCGAGTCGCCGATAATAAGCGAACCGGTTAAAACCATGGTGCTGATTGCCACTCCCAAAGCCACCAAAAGATTGGCTTTAAAATAATGAATAAACGATTTTATAATGTATTGAAGTTTGGTCATATTTTCACCCTTCGTCGCTTCGCGTCACTCCCCTCAAAGAGGAAAGACTATTCTTTTTCCAGTTTTCCGTTTCGCAATAAATATTTGTTTTCCATTTTGCCAGCCAGTTCAGAAGAATGTGTAACCGTTACCAAAGTTACCTGTTCCTCTTCGCTCAGTTTGATGAGCAACTCAGAAAGTGCATTGGCATTTTCCTCATCAAGGGCACCGGTTGGTTCATCGGCGAGAATTAATTCCGGCTTATTTATTAAAGCACGAACCACGGCAGTGCGCTGACATTCTCCTCCCGACATTTCGGAAGGTTTTTGATTCCGCTGCTCCCAAATTCCCACTTTTTGAATAAGGTATTCAGCCCATTCCTTTTGATCCTTCGTAACCTTTCCAAGCGGTAAAACAGGCAACAACACATTTTCCCACAAACTAAGCTGGGGCATTAAATGATGAAGCTGAAAAACAAAACCCAGGTTCCGGTTTCGAAAAGCAGCCAGTTCTTTTTTTGAATAGCCGGTAATGTCTTTCCCATTGAAAAACATTTCGCCGGAATCGGGTAAATCAAGAGCTCCTATAAGGTTCAACAAAGTGGTTTTCCCCGATCCACTGGGACCAATGATGGCGATTCTCTCTCCTTTTTTTATTTGCAAATCAAGGCCATTTAACACCGGACGAAAACTGTGCGTTCCGGGTTCTCCGTAACCTTTTGCGATATTCTTTAGTTGTAGTAACATAATCTATACTGCGATGGCGCAAAGACGCCAATTAATTTTTTATCAGACTTTCATACAAACCAATAATCTCTTCGGTATGATTGTAGATATTAAAACTTTTGCGGGTTCCTTCGTATCCGGCCAGACTGAGCTGTTCCAATTTTTCTGGATCTTTTAGCAATTCTGCCCAGGTTTCGCTCAATTTTTCAGGAGCGTTGGGCATGTAGGTAACACCACCACCCGAAATTTCAATAATCTCGGGGAATGCTCCCAGCGCGGGCTGAACCACGGGTACACCCGATGCCATCGACTCAATCAGGTACATTCCAAAGGCCTCTCCTATCCGAACCGGCACAGAAACCATCGATACTTTCTTGAAAAACTCGTGAACCGCTTCATCTTCAAAATCGGGTAAAATCTCAAAAGAATCCAACAGATTATTCTCTTTTAATTTCCGTTTTTGTTCTTTATTGAATTTGGCATCGTCACCGGTTGAACCTCCTGTGGCAATCAATTTCACATCTTCAAAACCGGGTTTCTTTTTCAATTGAATAAACGCATCCACCACAATGTCGAATCCATCCTTGTGGCACATTCGCGAAATATATCCCACATTTCGAGGTTTTTCTTTGGTAGAAATGAATTTGTAATCATCCACGTCCACTCCCAGATGAATGGTTTTTACTTTGTCATCCGGCAGGTTCATTCTTTGCTTCATTACACCGGCAAAATAATTACTCACCGAAATCAACACATCCACATCTTTCGACCGTTCATGCATCAACTTCCAGATTTTATCCTGAAACTGAGGCTTCATCGGGTCAATCCAAACATCTTCGTCCTGCAAAGAACATAACACTGGTATCCCCAGTTTTTCTTTCAGGCGTCTGGCAAGTCCCAGCAACAAAGCATTTGAAATATGAATAATATCTGGCTTGCAATGTTCGGCAATCCAGTTTACCATGTGATCGAGTTCGTCTTTTTGTGCGCCTTCTTCACCCAAAAGCATGGAAATAGTCATGTCTTCCAAACCTTTGGCGCGGGTCGATCCGGCCATGGAAGCAGCCATTTTCATCAAGGGTTTCGAATTCAACAGTTTGTCGAACCATGCGGGCGCTTTTCTGAAAATGGGATAAACCTGTTTCAGGTACAAACTTATCGCCCCGTAAAAAATAGGAATCTCCGAAATATCGTGTTCATCTGCAAACAAAGGAAGATACATGGGGATTTTGGTTACCCTGTGACCTTCGGAACGCATGGCATTAAAATACTTGCTGTCGCGCAGGCAGTTTCCGCAATAAAAACTACCTCCAGAACCGGGTATAATCTGGATTATGTTCATATATAAACTTTTTCACCGCTAAGGCGCGGAAATGCAAAGAATCACCATGCACTTTTGTGTCTCTGCGGTTTATTTTTATTCACCGAAACAATATACATTTCCATCGAAAGCCCCGACAAACATTTTGCCACCGGCAACGGCCGGATTGGTTATAATCTGACTTCCGATTTCGTAAGTCCAAACAGGTTTCCCATCCAAAAGGTTCACCATAGCCAGGTCGCCCCTCATATTAGCCACAACCACTTTATTTTTTACTACCACAGGAGAAGCTTCCACGTTGCGTCCGGTGTTGTATTCCCACAATTTTTCTCCCGTATTTTTATCGAAACAATAGAGAAATTTATTGTAGTTAGCCGTTAAAACTTTATCTCCGATAAGCGATGGCGAAGCAATAAACTGAAGATGTGTTTTTTCGTCTTCCCACACCCAGGTTGTTGTATCTTTTTTGATATCGACCTGAAAAAAACGTCCGTCGTAATCGCCCAGGTAGGCTTTGTCGTTTTCAACTGCAACCGAACCGGCCACATAAGTAGCCACATCAATCTTTTTATCGAGTTTACCTGTGGCCACATCAACGATGTGCAAAAATCCGTCACAGCCGCCAAACATGGCTTTCCCGTCGGCACAGGCAGCTGCCCCGTTAATATAATTATCTGACTCGTATTTCCATTTTACCTCGCCGGTTTTCGCATCCACACAATGCAGGTAAAAATCGTAACTGCCAGCAAAAATGTATGTCGATTTTCCATCGCTCCACCAGTTGGCAGAACCAACAATTTGATTTTCACATTCGTAATCCCAGATTTTTTCACCTGAATTCAGGTCGATGGCGTACAACATTCCATCCAGGTTACCAACGTAAACCACATTTTCGTGGATTAGTGCGGGAGCTTCAATGGAATTGTTGGTTTCGAATTTCCAGAGCAATTTTCCATTCATATCCAGACAGTAAACAAAACCATCAGTAGAGCCAATCACAACCTTTCCATTGGCCACCACCGGGCCGGATTTAATATTATCGCCAGTTTGAAATGTCCAAAGCAATTTTGGCTGATCGGGAAGTGTTGTTTTTGAAACACCGGTAAGATTCTGATCACCTCGAAAAATGGGCCAGGAATTGGATGGCTGGGCATAACTAAATACACCAGAAAAAACAAAAATTAATACGACTATAAATTTTATTCTCATATTGATTAACGAATTTCGATTAACGAATTTCAATTGTTGATTTACTTCATAAATCGTTAATCATCATTCAACATTCATTATTCTTTCAACGAAATTGCACCAGTAGGGCAAGCCTTTGCAACTTTTACGGCTGTTTCCGTCAAACCTTTTTCCAGCTCTTCGTTAAACGGGACACCGATCTCCACATCAAAACCACGGCCAATGTAAGTAAATCCGAACTTCTCCTGATATTTTCCCGTTAAACGAACACAAATTCCGCATTTAACACATTTTCCCGATTCGTATACCACAGAGCCATGCTTCATCTCTTTTTTGATGTCACGTCGCTCGCTGGTTTTAAACCTTTTCTGATCGGCATGGTAATTATCGGAATAAGTCCGAAGTTTACAATCGTCGATGGCACGGCAATCGCAATGCAGGCAACGTTTTGCTTCTTCAATGGCTTCTTCTTTCGAAAATCCGGCAGCTCCCCCATTGGCAGGATAATTTCTCTTTGAGTCAGTCGATTCTTTCAAATATTCAGCAAACTCATCTTTTACCAATTTTCCAAAGCGGGAATTAAATAAGCGCAGTTCTCCTTTTATTTCAAGGCCTTCCAGGTATTGAATTACAGAAAAAGCAACCTCTTTTCCTTGTCCCACTGAACGCACTGCCAAACGCGATGAACGTAACACATTTCCAATGGCAAAAACCTTTCTATCGGAAGTCTGATAAGTATCCCTATCGGCAATGATGCCTTTTGGATTTGCCTTTAATCCAAATTTATCCGAACTATCTGAGATTACACCACTGGCAACCACCAAGGCATCGTATTCTGCTTTTAACTTTTCAAAACTTTCAGTATCGATTTCCTTGCCACCGCTGAATTCGACACCGGTATTTAGAATCAACTCAATTTCCTTATCGAGAACCTCTTTTGGAAGCACTTCGTCACTAATTGCAGTACGAAGCAATCCTCCGGGTTGTTCATTTTTATCGAACAAGAAAACCTGAATTCCTTTTAACTGAATGTAGTAAGCCGCGGCCAAACCAGCGGGGCCGGCACCAATCACAGCAACCTTTTTACCCGTTTTCCCCGATGGAGTTATTTCAGGAGCAGAACCTTCATCACCCACAAAGCGTTTCAATAAACAAATAGAAACCGGTTCGTCAACCGTTTTTCTATGGCAGGCTCCTTCGCAGGGTGCAGGACAAATTCTTCCCAAAACCGCCGGGAGTGCTATATCTTTTTTCACTACCGCCAGTGCTTTATCAAATTTACCGGCTGCAATAAGTCGGTTCATTCCCGGAATATCCATGTGAGCCGGACAAGCAACCTGACATGGACCTTCACAATCACCAACGTGTTCGCTCAACAACAGTTCCAATGCTGTTTTCCGTGATTCATGAACCTCTTCATCGTCGGTAATCACCTCCATTCCCTCAGCTGCTTTTACTGAACAGGACGGATAAAGCCTTCCGTTTTTCTGGTCTTTCACCATACAAAGCATGCAGGATGTAAAATGTTCCAACTCGTCGTGCCAGCACATGTTAGGAATATCAATCCCTATTTGTTGTGCCGCCTTCATTACCGAAGTGCCGGGTTCAACCTGAATTTCTTTGTTATTTATTTTTAATGTAATCATTGTTTCTCGCAAAGGCGCAAAGACGCCAAGGATTTATATTTATTCTTTCTTTAATTAACTTTTTAGAATCCGGGGGGTATTGCCCCAGGGTGAAATATGTCGCCCTTTTAGGACTCACAACTTTCAGTTCTCTTCTTTCAACATTAAACCTTAAACTTCAAACTATTTCACATCAATTGCATCAACCGGACAAGCAGCACGACAGGAATCGCATTTAATACACAATTCTGTATCTATCGTATGTTTTTCGTGTGGTGTGAACGGAATAGCATCAACCGGACATTTCTGAACACACTTGGTACAACCAATACAATTGTCGTTAACTGAATAGGTAATCAGATCTGTACATTTTCCGGTCGGACAGGTTCCGTTGATATGAGCTTCGTATTCATCGCGGAAATATTTTAATGTACTCAACACCGGATTTGGTGCAGTTTTTCCCAATCCACACAAACTGCCTTTTTTAGTCCACTCAGCCAGATGTTCCAATTCCTCAATATCACCTTGTTTTCCTTTCCCTTTTGTAATATTATCGAGAATATCGAGCATCCGTTTTGTCCCCACGCGGCAGAAGGTACATTTTCCACACGACTCCTCCTGTGTGAATGACAGGAAATACCGGGCAATATCCACCATACAATCAGTGTCGTCGAGCACAACCAGACCACCGGATCCCATCATGGCGCCCATTTCACTCAACGATTCATAATTGATTGGAATATCAGCGTACTCGGCGGGAATACAACCTCCGGATGGACCGCCAATCTGAACGGCTTTAAATTTCCGTCCGTTGGCAATTCCGCCACCAATTTCTTCAATCACCTGTTTTATGGTGATTCCCATGGGAACTTCAATTAGTCCTCCCCTGGCAATCTTTCCGGCCAAAGCAAACACTTTGGTCCCGGTACTCTTTTCTGTACCGATTTTCGAAAATTCATCGGAACCATTTCGCAGGATATAAGAAATCTGCGCCAAAGTTTCGGTATTGTTTACTAAAGTTGGTTTTCCCCACAAACCACTTTCAGCAGGGAATGGCGGACGCATTCTTGGGAAACCACGATTTCCTTCAATTGATGCTATTAATGCACTTTCCTCGCCACAAACAAATGCTCCGGCTCCTTCGTAAATCTTCAAATCGAGATGAAAACCTGTTCCCAAAATATTATCTCCCAGGTAATTATTCTCCTGACAGATTTTCAAGGCTTCGCGGATACGTTTCACTGCCAGCGGATATTCGGCACGGATGTAAAAATAGCCGTGATGGATATCGGTGGCGTATGCTGCAATAATCATCCCCTCTATAACACGATACGGATACGACTCCAGCAGCATCCGGTCCATAAACGCACCGGGATCGCCTTCATCACCGTTACAAATGATATATTTTGTGTCGCTTTCTTCCTTTTTAACAAAGCTCCATTTAAGTCCTGTTGGGAAGCCGGCACCTCCTCGTCCACGAATACCACTCAGTTTTACTTCTTCAATTACCTCATCGGGCGACATGGTTTTCAGGACCTTTTCGAGGGCAGAAAAACCACCCCTGTTGATATACTCGTTAACATCTAATGGATTGATAATTCCGCGGTATTCAGTTGCGATGGGAACCTGTTTTCCTAAAAATGAAGCCACCGGTTTTTCGCGCATGCTTATTTCATAGCGTTGAATTCCTTCCCAATTGCGGTCGGTCTGAATATCCTCAACCGTGTGAATCAACTTATTTTTCAACCGTGTGAATAGCCCAGGCGCCTGAAAATGATTTTCAACAATATTCTTTACATCCTCAGGTTTCACTTTTGCATAAAGTGTTGGCTCTCCTTCGTTTGGCACCACTTCAACTAAAGGAACCTGGTGGCACATTCCCACACAACCCACATGTTTTAATTTTACACGCAGACCACTTTCGTTCACCACACTTTCCACTTCTTGCTGAATTTCCTGACTGCCACTGGCAACACAACACGATCCAAGACCGATGCGGATTTCACCCTGAATTTCTGTACCATCTGCTTTCCGGGCTTTTTTCGAATCTTTGTTTCCGGCAAGACTTTCAAAATCCTCAATAATCTGTCCCACCTGATCTGGAGCCACGTGCCCGTAGGTAGTTCCGTCAATCTGAACAACCGGCGCCAAAGTACAACACCCCAGACAAGCAACTTTTTCAATGGTGTACTTTCCGTTTTCTTCAGTATCCACGCCTTCGGGCAATTTAAATTCTCTGCGAAATGCATCGTAAACCTGAACTGCCCCTTTTACGTGACAGGCTGTTCCCACGCACACTTTTATCATGTGTTCGCCAACCGGCTGCAAACGAAACTGCGAGTAAAAGCTGGCTACACCGATAATCTCAGCAGCGCTTATTTCTGTTTTTTCAGCTACATATTTCAACACATCTTCAGGCAAATAATTGTATTCTTTCTGAATGGCCTGAAGAATAGGAATCAGGCTCTTTTTGGTAGTACCTTTTTCCTGAATTAGCTGATCGATATATTTATTTTCTTCTGTCATTTCTCTTGTTTCTCACAAACATTAAGAATTAGTTGCCAATGCAATACAAATTCTTGTCTCCCCTGATATAGATCCTTCCTTCAGCAAAAGCAGGTGTTGGACCTGACATTTCGCCCAGTTCATTCTCGCTGATCAGTTTCATTTCTTTCGACAACTCATAAATGCGCATCACACCGTCGTTATCCATCATAAATAACTTTCCATCGGCAATAACAGGTGATGAATACAAAGTAGTCCCCACATCATGCTCCCAATACTGATCTCCGGTTTTGGCATCGTAGCAAACCAAAACACCGTAACTGGTTGCAATAAATAACAATCCGTTATAAGCTACCGGACTTGATGCTTCGGGCAGATACTCGTCGTTTTCCCAAAGAATAGAACCATCTTTTACATTAATCGCCACTAATCGTGCGTATTCGTTAGCTGCAAATACAATTCCGTCGCTGTATGCTACCGACGGACCAACTTCACCCATCATACAATCCGTTGCCCACAATTCCTCTCCGATTTCAACGTCATATCCGGCAACAATTGGATCAGCGGTAAGAATAACCTGGTATTTACCATTAACATCTGCCAACACAGGGCTGGCCCACGATATTTTCGACTGACGGGTTGTTTCCCAAACGGTTTCACCGGTGGTATTACTCAAGGCCAGCAGTTTTCCACCTTTATTGGTATCGTATTGCACCAAAAGTTTTCCTCCCCAGGTAATTAATGAAGAAGAATGTCCGTAATGATTATCAGGGACGCCAAGGTTTCTTGCCCAAATGCGCTTGCCGTTCATATCGAAAGCAATGACATCGCCGGTTGCAAAAATGGCAAACACTGCCTTACCATCAGTGGTTAATGTTGGAGCTGCCCAACCTGTATCATCGGTTACTCCCGGTGGCTGCGCAGGTGATCCCTGAATTTTGTCAGCAACACCTGTCCACAGCAACTTTCCGGAATTACGATCGTAACAATATACTTCGCGAACCGCTTTATCGGCACCTGAAATAAATAATTTATCGCCCCATATTATCGGAGAATTAAATCCATGTTTTGCAATAGGAGCTTTCCAAAGCAGATTCGTACCTGCTGCTCCATCCCATTTTGTCGGAATATTTTTGTGGTAACTCACTCCCTGAGATAATGGACCTCGCAATGAATTATGATTCTTCTGCACATCGGAAAGTGTCATACCGGCCGTTGCAACAGGCTTGGCTTGAGATTTTTCTGTCGGCGTCTCACTTACATCAGTTTTTTCTTCTACCTGTGTTTTTACTTCCTCTTTTGATGAAGTTTCAGCTGGTTCCGAAATTTCTTCTTCAACCTTTGCAACCTCTTGTGTAACCGACTGAGGAGTTTCTGCCACTTCAATTACCTCAATACCTTCATCCTGTGATGTCGTTTCTGCTTCGGCCACCTCTGTTTCAGCATCGTAATACTCCAGATGATTCACCGTGGCAAACGAAGCAATAACAGCCAGAACCATCACGGCTGCTCCGACTATAATAATTCCTTTTTGCGCCAGAATGCGGCTTGCAATTTCGTTCTCCAATTTTGCATCAGGCTCCTCAATTTTACTTTTTGCAGAATAGTAAATTCTTAATGCAAAAGCCAAAACAACCGCTCCGAACAACAAAAGATAAGCGCCGGTTTTCACTTGCCACTGGCTGTTAAAATAAGCTTTGCGCGCCAGCAAATCGAAATTGCGGATTTCTTCTTTTAACTCTTCGTTATTAGGCTCGTCTTTCAATCTGTCAACCAAGGCTTCCAAAGCCTTACTTTCAATGGGATCGGTTTTGGAAACCTGCCAAAAGTTGAGCAATAACAAAAGAGCCACTGCTGTACAAAAAATACCGGCAATGAGGGCAATGTCCTGTGATAATTTTAGTTTATCTGTGGTAGTCATATTTTTTAAGTTAGAAGACCGAAGACGGAAGACCGAAGTTTTCGTTCTTAACATGTCGTGGACTTCATTTTTTTAGTTAATCTTTCTTTTTCTCAACCGGACAATAATCCACGCACCGGGCGCAACTATAACAATTACCTTTGTGAGGTTCGTAGTCCTGCCGTTTTCTGAAAACAACAGTATTTAATAATGTCATTCCGATTACCAGACCCAGAAATCCACCGGCAATCATACTTCCGATATAGAATTTATGCTGAATTACTTCAGCTTCGGCAACCAGTTGTTCCATTGGTTTACCTGATTCAAGGAATTTCTGAATGTCGATATTGTCGGGATCGTTTTTCAATTCAGGTTTTGAAATTAAAAGTTCCGCCAGGTATACATCGGGATTTGCCTTCGACAGAAAAATGTGAGACTTCGCTCCCACAAAAACGCCAAGCGCAATCCACAACGGAATAATCAAAGCATAGGTAATAAATCGTTTGGGTCCTAAACCTGACTTCACAACCTCTTTCTCGTTGGTAGGAAAATCGATGGCATCGAACGGGCAGGAATGTGTACACAATTTACATTGAATACATTCGGCCGGAGTTATCTTCAAATGCCATTTCGAAAAGCGCGACATCCAACTCAGCAAAACGCCATAAGGACATAAAAAGCGACAATACGGACGCGCCACAAACATTCCCATCAATAGGAAAGCAATCCCTAACACAATCATATGAAACTTAGCATCCATGCGAAAAATTCCCACAAACGGATCGTAACGACATATAATAAAATCGGTTCCGGTAGCCGCAAACAAAACGGCCAGAGCCAGGTAAATATATGGAATGAGTCCCAGTGTTTTATTTAACCACTTTGGCAAACTGATGGGTTTAACCACTACCAAATCCTGAATGGCACCCAGCGGGCAAGCCCCCGCACAAAATGTTCGTCCAAAAAACAGGGTGAACAACAAGGGCAACAGAAAAAATAGCAAGGCGGTTAGCGAAATGGCATAACCCGAGTCAAAAAAAGTAAGTGTTACATTTTGAATCGATCCGATACTGCAAATACATCCATTTCGGTAAAAACCAAAGTAAATTAAGGTAAATATAGAAAGCCATAATATTCCCTGTCGTGAACGGCTTTTTAATGCGAACCAAGTGGCTGCCGATAAAACCAAAAGCAATACCAGTACATCGAAATATTCCATTGCCAGGGCACGTGGTTCCGGTGTAATTGGTGATGGTTGTTCGTAACCGGTTTCAAATTCAGGTTTCGGGAAACGCTGCTGCTGAGCAAAAGATGAAACGGTTATCAAAAGAAATATCAGCGTATATAAAAGAAATTTTATTTTTTTCAAGGTAAAAAGGTTATTGGTTACAGGTTTTAGGCTATTTGCCAATTGACTAATGCCTACTGCCGATTTCTTAAAGTCGCAACTATTATATTTTATCATATGACTTTTCATTCTGTAGCAAGATTCAGGCATCCGGATTTTGAGTAAAATCACCTTTTACGTTATAAGCTTCACTGGCAGGTACGCGGCTAATGGCATCCGACGGACAAACACGCGCGATAGAACACTCGTTGCAATTCACGCAAATATGATGCATAATTTGCAGGTGCAACGAACCGTTTCCGAAGGACGTGCAGCCAGCCACACATTTTGCACAGCCAATGCACAAATCTTCATCGATATGATATTCGAAATACGGTTCTTCAATAAATTTTCGTTGAATGGCTGCCGTTGGACACAACTGGTTTTCTGACGCCGTACTTTGAGCATTGGCGTCGGGTTTCAGGTAGCCGCCGCACAAATCGCAGTATCCGCATAAATCGTAGGCATGTACACATTTCACTGCCGAAGGAGCCATAACACATTCGGTGGCACAGCGCCCGCATTGAGTACATTTAAACGGATCGATTTGCCAAACATATTCTGATGTTGTTACCTTCTTCAAAGCCGCAACACTAACCGATCCAAGAGACAATAACAAAAATCCCCGAGCACTGTTGTGTAAAAATGTCCTCCGGCTTTGTGTTTTACTTTTTTTCTCCATCTCTCACCTCCTTTGCCTGTGGTAATTCACATTTTTCGAATTTACCGCAATTCTTACATGTGGGGGAAACCGAACAACTTGCAGTTACCTTTTTATTCACCAGTAAGTAACCGGTGGAGGCGGTAATTCCACCTAAAATAAGTAAACGGCTCGTTGTTTTTATAAAGTCTTTTCTTTTCATCTTTCTTTGATCAAACTTCGTTTTGCGGCGCATCCTGTATCAGTTTTAAACGAAGCGCGTGTGTGCGCCTTGTTCGCTTCGCTCATACCATCCCCGGGTTAAAACCCTGGGTTATTTGTTAGACTCCTTTGGAGTTTTATTTTTTCTCAAATACCCTCAAAACATTTCTGTCGAAATCAAGAGCATAAATATTTCCTTCAGAATCGACAGCCACATCGGGTGCCTGACCTTCAATTTTTTCTTCAAATTTTGTTGGAGGAGCAACTACTCCTGAGAATTCTCCTGATGGTTTATAAACTTTCACCCTCACCAATCCTTTTTCGCTGGTTACAAAACTACCGTCGGGTAAAAAACAAAAATGGGCAGGATTGCAGCAACCGCTAAAATTTTCAGTTTGATTCCCGCTTGCTTTCCAGTGTTCCCTTAACCGGCCTTCTGTCGTATAATTCTCCAGTGTATGTAACCCAGGATTTACTACCCACAAATCGTCGTAAACATTAATATCGATATCGAAATATGGACTCGGAACAATAAATCCGTGAAGCACATCCTCACTTACTTTTCCTTCAAAATCGTTTAATTTTTCGCCATCTAAAGAGAAACGGTGAATCTTTCTGATTCCGGCATCGGCAACATAAAGTTCATTTTCGGTTGCAGAAAGTGCAGTAATATATGAGTTGTCATCGGTGAGACTCCAGGTCTTTTCAACTTCTCCCATTTCATTGACAACCTGAATTTCCTTTTCGAAAGCCACATAAATAACACCTCCTGCTACCTCCACGGTATGTGGTTCATCAGAAAGAGAAATATCGTTTAATAATTTTCCGGTTTTATCAATAATCTTCAAAGAGTTATCGCCAACCAGGTAAATTACATCATCCTCAATGGTAATTCCTTCCGGTTGTTGAAATCCAACTTTAAAGTTTTTAGTCTCCTTATAATGAATCAATTCATCGGGCACATTTCTAAACTCATCCACACTGAACTCAAATTTATTGGGATCCATGTTATCGGGCCGTTTCGAATACCAATCGCCAACCATAACGGCTACAATTACAACGGCCATTACGATGAGAAATATGACAATTCCTTTGTTCTTCATTTTTCAGACTTTGAGTTTTTTGAATTTGAGTTGCAGGTTCAAATTCAAATACTTCTATTTCAAACTACGATTTACCATTTCGTCCGGGATAAAGTTGGCGCTTTTATCAACTTCTTTCGCTGGACGAGTTTATTTCTTTCTTTTGTCCCCGGGTTAAAACCCGGAGTTATTTATGTTTTACACCTCCAGTGTTACAATATTTAAATTTATATATTCAAATCAATACAAACCATTGTTTTCGAATCGCGCATTAATAGGTAGCCATCTGCCAAAGCAAAGGGGGCCCAGGCATCGTGCCCGTCTTCAATTATTCTTGCCTGATCAAGTTGAATATATTTTTCGGTACTTGGTCGGGCAATGGTTAAGGTTCCGTCATCATTCAGAATGAACATTTTGTTATCAGCAATAAAATACGGTCCCAAACCAAATCGGGTTTCCTTTCCACTCGACCAAATCACATTTTTTGTATCTGATGGATTTACACAAACCAGTTGATTACGAAATGCTCCTCCGTCTTTAGGAATAATGCCAAATAAATAGCCATTCCAAAATAGTGGTGTTTGTTGCTCACAAGCCAAACCATCCTTTGGCGAATATTCATATAAAGGTTCAATACTGAATGTTCCGTTATTTTCTGAGAGTTGTAACATCATACTTCCCGCACCGTAACCGGCAGTCATAAATATTTTTCCATCGGGCATACAAACCGGCGATGGCGCAACCACCGAGTGGTTCCATGCAGAAGTTTCCCAGAGAATTTTGCCCGCGTCGGGTCCGTCGGCTGCAACACCTAACAAACCTCCAATTGCACTGTACACGTACATCTTCCTTCCGTTAAAAGTATAAGGCATCACTGATGAATGTGACATTTTCCAGCCATTAGGATTTGGTGTTTCCCAAATCTTTTCTCCAGAAGCGCAATCAACGGCCACCATCATTTTACTTCCACCGGCTGCAATAATCGCTACGTCGTTATCGATAAGCGGACACTGACCAGTGTACCAAAAAGGAATTTCATTCTGGTATTCTTTAACAATATCCAATCCCCAACGAAAATTACCGGTTTCTCGGTCGAGACACATAACATGACATTTAGGACCGATGGTAACTATATAATCCTCAGTAACTGCAGGAATGGTTCTTGCCATCCCATGATTACGCTTAACAGCCACATCGTAACCACGAATCCATTGCTCCTTACCGTCAACCAAAGAAAGACAACGTAAAACATCTGCCCGCTCTTCCTCATCATAATCCAGAATATAAGCCAACCCTTTGTAGATGGCAGCACCCGAATGTCCTTCTCCCAACTCTTTTGACCAAACAATTTTCGGACCTTCACTGCCAAACTTGTCTATTAGTTTTACTGGTGATTTTGAAATATTATCGTGATCGGCACCACGAAAGTTGGTCCAGCTTTCATTTAACTCGGTATAGTCAGAAGAAAATTCTTCGAAATGCTCCCCAATATTTACGTCCTGCACAAAAGCATTGCCTTCTCCCCGGTTGTCTTCGCCTTCGAGATGCACCACAAAATCCTTTGTAGGATTTGCATTCAGCCACCATACAATGGCAACAAAACCTAATATTGCGGTAAAAATCAGAATGATATTTATGGTTTTCTTATTCATCTATTTTCAATGGTATTTCAGAATATCAGAAACGTATTGCTACGTATCAGAACATTCTAATTTCCTATTTATCTTCTATTTCATAAATCATAAGTACATCGCCATGGCGAATATATAATTTACCATCGTAAATGGCAGGATGTGCCCAATGTGGTCCGACGCCGTCTTCAATTATAAAGCTACTTATAATTTTTAAACTATCGGTTGATGGTTCAACCAAAGCTACGTTTCCTCGTTTCTCCTCGTACAAATAAAGCATTCCATCAGCAGTAATAATGGAACCTTTGTTGTTCCAATCATTTTCCCAGTTGGTTTCTCCGGTTTCCCAGTTTACAGATGCCCATTTCCCACGAGAGTTATTTTGCCAGTTGGAACCGTAAATATTTCCATCGACTAAAACAACGCCACCGTGGTGCGTATCGAGATCATCATTTTTCCACTTTAATGTAATAGCGTTTCCATCGTCCGAAAGGGTAAACATTAAACCCGGATGGTTGTATCCGCTGGTAACAAAAATCTCACCATTAAAATACAACGGAGGATTCGTATTTGCACCAACTCCCTGGTTTCCCAAATGGTATTGAATTAAATTGTAACTCCATATAATTTCACCATTTTCAGGATCGATTCCCAACAAGTCTCTGGCGCTTTGTACAAGAATGATTTTTCGTCCATGGTGATTTATTAGTGTTGGAGAAGCATACGACTTGGTACCACCCAGACTTTTTGATCTCCAGACCATTTCACCGTTTTCTTTATTAAAAGCAACCATTGTATTCGTATCACCTCCGGTAGCGTAAACCATCAAATTGTTTACAAGCAGCGGAGCTTCGGCATCGCCATGTTTATGAATCTCTCCGTTAAATTTTGCGACAGCGTCCACTGTCCAAATCATCTTACCACTTTTTGCATCGACGCAGTTCAACTGGCCTGTTCCACTGACAACATACAATTTCCCATCGCAATAGGTTGGAGTACTTCGGCTATCGATGTATGAACGTGTCCACGAACGACCGTAAGGCACATCCCAAATTAATTCGCCGTTCATGTTAAAAGCTGAAAGAACATCTATTGTATCCGCCTTAATTCCTGAAACATATATAGTTTTATCCACCAAAATAGGTTGAGAAAAACCTTTACCAACACCTTCAATTTTCAACAAAAGAGCAGGTCCGGCTTCGGGCCATTCTCTGAGCAACCCGGCTCCACTGTAGCATCCGCTTCGTTCAACTCCCCTGTATTCAATCACATTTTGTGCAAATACAGAAAAAGTAAAAAAAAGCAGTAGTATGGATATAGTTGGTTTCATTCGTTTAAATTTTATAATTACCGGCCAATGCATGGAATCGTTTTGTTGCCCGTTCCCTTTTGCTGAATGGTTTTAAAAATAATTATTTTTTAGCGATATCGTAAACCATTAGCACATCTCCATGACGAATCAGTAACTTTTGGTCAGCGATATATGGATGAGCCCAGTGTGCCCCGGCTCCCTTTGTTATTTTAAATTCACTAATTACTTTAAAGCTGTCAGTTTCCGGTTGAATTAATCCTACATTGCCTCTTTCGTTATAAGCGTAAAGCAATCCGTCGGCCATTACAAGAGAACCTTTTGAGCCCCATTCTTCTTCGTATTTGATATCTCCTGAATCCCAGTCCATACAAACCCAGTTTCCTTTGCTGTTGTTCGACCAGTTTGAGCCATAAACATACCCATTATATAAAACGAGGCCTCCGTGGTGATTATCGAGAACAGTATTAATATATTTAGGAGAAACTGATTTACCATCAGCACCCATTTTTAACATTACTGCATCATAATTATAGCCCATTGAAATAAAAATTTCATCACCTTTAAAAAGCGGAGTATTGGTCCAGATCATACCGTTATCCTGCCATTTCCATTTTTCGGAATCAAAATAGGTGTAATGCCAGGCAATCTCACCGGTTTCAGGAACAAGGGCTATTAATTCTTTTGCGGTTATTGCCAAAATGTATCTGAAATTGTTATACTCGTAAATTTCGGCCGATGCATAACCGCGCGCTCCTCCAAGCGACTTACTTTGCCATACCGGCTTTCCGGTTAATTTATCGAACGCAACAACACTGGTTTTTTGTCCTGCCGGAGAAGAAATTACGAGGTTATCAATAATAAGAGGAGTTTCAGAATTTCCCCAAACATGATATTCTCCTTCATAATCTTTATCTACCTCAACTGCCCAGTTTTCTTTACCGGTTTCTTTATTGATGCAGGCTAAACGCCCTGTGCCACTTTGTACATAAATCCGGTCATCTTCAATTACCGGTGTACTCCGGGTATCGGGATAAGACTTATTCCACGAACGTCCATATGACATCTGCCATTTAAAACTACCGTCGGGATTTATGGCAGTAAGATAATCGAGAGTGTCAATCATACCGGTAGTGTAAATTATTCCGTTTTCGAGTATAGGCGACGAATAACCTTTACCAATTCCTTCCACTTCCAGAATTTCTTCCGGGCCTGCCTCGGGCCACGATTCCATTAAATTTGTTGCAGGGAAATGCCCGTCGCGGTTAGGACCACGCCACTGGGTGATTTGTGCGGTTAACGAAAGACTTATAAATGCCAGTAAGATAGTTAATTTAGTCTGCTTCATGGTTTTTCTTATTTATTCAAAAATGAGTTGTAATCTAATTTTTCAAAAACATCCTTTCGGTAACTCGTCCCGATTGGAAATTCTTTATTGCCGATAGCCACCATAACGGGACTAAAACGGGTAATACGGTTAATTGCTACCAGGTAAGATCTATGTATTCGTATAAATTTCTTCCCGGGTAAAGCTTTGTCGATCGCCGAAATGGTACAACGGCTACTGATTTCCCTGTCGGTTGTATGAAGTACCAGAGAATCTCCAAAACTCTCAACAAACAGAATTTCTGATATAGGTATTTTATGAATCACATTCTTCTCCCGTAAGTAAATAGATTCTTCGTCGCCATTGCTTTTATGCAGGCTAACTTCTTCTATTACAACATTCTGCTGATTAAACTTTTCGATGGTCTGAAGAAAACGTTCGAAAGAAATAGGTTTCAACAAATAGTCCAGCACATTCAGATCGTAACTTTCGATGGCGTACTCGCGATGCGCCGTTGTAAAAACTACGGCAGGAGGATTTTGTAATGTTTTTACCAATTCGGTCCCTTTCATTTCGGGCATATGAATATCGAGAAACATTAAATCAACCTGTTTATTTCGCAGCATATCGAATGCTTCAATAGCATCGGCACAAGTACCCACCAATTCCAGCGAATCTAACTTGCTGACATGCGATTTTAAAACCTCTATTGCCAAAGGTTCATCATCAACGATTATGCACTTGATTTTACTCATTTGTCCAACACACTGATAAGTTTACTTCAAATTGTTTTTCACTGCCGCTAATGTTCAGTCTGTGAGAATGAGGATAAATCAGTTCCAAACGCCTCTTTACGTTTTTCAACCCAATTCCTTCGCTTAAGGTTACATCTTTTTTCTTATCCCCCAGGGTTGAATTCACAACATTCAACCTCAGGCAATTATCATCTATTTCAATCCTGATTCTTATTTTCGGATTACTACGATCATTGCTGGCTCCGTGCTTAAAACTGTTTTCGATAAACGGCAACAAAATCAACGGAGCAATTTTATAGGAATCGGATTCTCCAACAACCTCACACTCCAGATCCAGGCGGTCGTTATACCTTATCCTCTCCAGTTCAATGTAACTTTCAAGTATTTCAAGCTCTTTCGAGAGCGGCACAAATTTATCGTTGCTTTTATAAATCATATAATCGAGCAACCCTGACAATTTCAATACAATATCGGGAGTTCTCTCTGATTTAATTAATGTGAGCGCATACAGGTTATTTAGGGTATTAAAAAGAAAATGAGGATGGATCTGCGACCTCAAAAAGCTTAACTCAGCTTCCATTTTTTCTTCGGCCAGCAACTTATTTTTTTGATCGTCGAGGTACCATTTTTTAAAAATAATGATAGCAGCAGCTAAAATCGGGATTCCATAATTGGATGTGATCTTGTTTAAAATTTTTGGCAAATAGAAAACCGGGAGTTTTGAATAATCGAATATCTTGGGATAAAGGTTGGGGTAATAATATGACATATAAATCAAAAACCCGAATAAGAATGCATGTATAACAACCAAAATACCAAAGGTTACAAACTTTTTCTTTTCGGTGGCAAAAGGGAGTATCAAATAAATAAGTGAATAAGTTCCGATAATTCTCGCCGGAAGTAAAGTCAGGCCAATAAAAAATTCTTCATGGTAGCGATCGAGGTATCCGCCGTAAGTAAGCCAGTACATAAAAAATACCACAATCCAAAAAAGGACGTGCCAACCGACACGATAGCGGAAAAATATAGGTTGTTGAGATTTTGACATTCCCGGCATTTTATGCTAAAACTAATCATCAATTTAATAAGAACCGAACGAACAGGTTAAATAGAAAGTAAAAAGAGATGTTTAGTTGTTTAAACACCTCTTTTCTATTGTTGTCCTTGTCCCTTTATTTTATTTTATAAACCACCAAAGCATCGCCGTGACGTACAAACAAACGGCCATTATTTATTACAGGGTGAGCCCAGTGTTGAGCAGTTCCCAATTCTACTTTGGTTTGACTAACTATTTTAAATTCTTTTGGATTTGCCTCAACCAAGGCCAGTTCTCCTCTTTCACTGTAACAGTATAACATTCCGTCGTCATAAATGGTAACTCCTTTTGCAATATCAGTTGCCACGTAAGTTTCTTCGCCGGTTTCCCAGTTCACACAACGCCACTGACGAGCCACATCGCCCGATCCATACATGTATCCGTCAACCACAACCATTCCTCCCATGCGGCTGTCGAGTTCTTTTTTGTCCCATGTTTTTTTAACACTCGATCCATCAGTGCTCAGGTCCAATTTTTCACCACCCTGTCCGTAACCACTGAAACAAAACAAATCGCCGTTGTGGAAAAGCGGAGTATTCGGATGTACCTGCCAGCGATTGGTGTGCGGAAAGTCCCACAATAATTCTCCGGTTTTTGCATCCAAAGCAATAATATGATCGGCAGTGTGTGTAACCAGAAGTTTACGCGAAGGTAATTCCGCTAGAAGCGGTGTACAATAAGCCGACAACTCTCCTTTACCTGGTGAAGTCCAGATCAGTTCTCCGTTTAAGCGGTTTAAAGCAACCACATTATTCTTTTTCCCTCCGGGAGTTAGGTAAAGCACATCGCCGTCAATAACTACCGTTTCAGTAACTCCCCAGCGAATATTCTGTCCATCGAAATCTTTAAATGCATCTTTTGTCCATTTTACATCTCCATTATTGGCATCCATGCAATACAATGTTCCTAAACCAGAATACATGTACATCAAATCTCCGGCGACAACAACTGAAGAACGTGCTCCAGGATAGCTTTCGGAAAATTCTTTTCCATAGTTCTTTTTGAATTTAACCTTTCCATCCTGGGTAAATACAAATATGTATCCTTCTCCATCAATCATTGTTGAAAGATAAATCAGATCGTTGGCAAAAACAGGTGATGAATGTCCTTCTCCCAGACCTTCGAAAGTCCAGAGTATTTCAGGTCCGTTGGCCGGCCATTGTTTTAGTAATCCGGTTTCATTGTATACTCCGTTGTTCTCTCCCCTCCAAACCGTGGGCTTTTGCGCATACAATAACGTTGAAGTAAGGACGACGGAAAAAATTAGAATTAATGTTTTCTTTAGCATGACTGTGATGTTTTGATTTGTTTTTAAAAATAGTACCTAAAGGCAATTTATACAATTGTTTATGTTAATTTATCAACTCTCTAAATAGCACCCTGTTCATTTTCCACCTCTATGTATCATACTACCAACAAGACATTTAGAACCAATGTCAATTATTTTTTACTCCCCTGCTTTTCCAATTCAAGCAATCTCACAACTGCTTCTATAAATGCTGTTAGCGGATACATTTTCTCGTCGTACCACAACGAGGCAAAATACAAGCCAATGGGCGCTGCCTGTAATTCATTATTCTTAACCTGACTTTCGACCCAGGCAAAACCTTTTTCTGTTTCATCAGTATACTTTTGTTTAGCCAAAGCCGATACAGCCAAAGATGTTTCCTCGATACTCCCTGAAACTCCTTTAGCACCGCCCCAGCTTCCATCTACATTTTGCACTTCTATCAGGAATTTTTCTCCGACTTCAATCATTTGATTCACGGAATTTGCAAATTCATCCGATTCATCTATAAAATGAAGCGAATCTTTCAGGTAAGTCAGAACACGCGCTGTTCCATATACAGGATTTTCATGATTCGTGACTTTTTGGTTTCCAAACCAAAGAGGAATCCACGAGCCATCCTGCCGTTGATTTTTTTGCAGATACATGAGTGTTCTTTCCTGGGATTTTAACAGTTTCTTTCTGAAAGTCGAATCGATATCATTTTTGTAGGTTGACAAGGTGGCTGCCAATGCAAAAAAACAATGCCCGGTTAAATCTGCACAACTTTGGTCAAATGGCAGCTTTCCCCAACCTTTCGAAAAAGTAGGAAAACCACCGTCGGAATTTTGCAAGTGCAATAACCAGTTGGCACCGGCCAGCACTTCGTTTTTAACATGTGTGGTTGAATCCAACTTCATCAGAGCCAGCATTGCTCCTGGCGTGTCGTCGCAATCGGGCACCGAGCCTGAATAATTTGTCCAACCCCAACCTCCCGGCGTAGTGCCGTTAAACGGATGAATGGTTTTACTCTGCACCGACTTTAAATGTCCAATTAACTTATGTTGCTGATCTTCGGTTAATACCTCATCTTTTCTTTCACCCAAAGCTTTAATACTTAAAGTTGTCACCCAGGTCGACAAATCAACATCGATGGGCCAGCCTCCGTCTTCACGCTGGGTTCTTTTTAAAAACGAGATGCCTTTTTCTACCACATCCATATTCCCGTAACCGGCATTTATCAGACTTAATGAAACGAATGCAGTTAGAGGAATGGCTTCCAAAAAACCGCCGCTTTCGGGCAACGATTTTTGCAAAATTTTTAAGGCTTTCCGTTCAGCTCCTTTGCGAATCCAACGTAATATTTTTCCCGATTTTTTCTTTTTGAAAATGACAATTCCCACTGCAATTAATGCCGGGATCGCGTAACTGACCACGCTCAGATTCAGCAAGCGATAAAAACGTTGCGGCAACAGAGCCAGCTCAAAAGGCAATTGCGGTATTTTCTGATACGCGTTTTGTTCGGGAATTCCGCACAGCGCGCACATGGTTAAAATGGGCACCGAAAATGTGTAGTCGGTTTTATAATGCGCGAGAATAGTTTTGGCCACATTACCCGATTCGATATCAATTTTATTATTGACAAGATAGCCTGCAATCTTTTTTTGAAGTTCTTTTAACGACTTATCGGTAGAGGCATACAAATTTACAGCAGCATAAACTAATAACGATGTAGAAATATTTCCGGGACTTTCAGGTGTGTCGCCGTAACTGCCATCGGCATTCACATTATTTTTAAGCCAACGAAGCCCATTTTGGATTTCTTCCCGATTCTCTTCCGATTGATGAAAATGAAGGGCAGCAACAGCCACAGCAACACCAAGGGCACTCGACGACAATTCGCCGGTCCAGAATCCCTGATCGTTCATCTTTTTTATCAAGATGTCGCTCAATTCCTTAAATCTTATTTCCAGCTTTTCCTTCATTAATCCTTTATCAATCATCCTTTCCCACCAGGCTTCCCAAGGCCAGTAATCCATAAAATGTATATTCCATATCCTTTGTCAAATCTCCGTCTCCCGATAAAAAAGCTCCCGAATCATAATTCTGCTGAATAAAATCCAGGTTCGCCGGAGCTATTATCCGAAGATCAAAATCCGTTTCCTTTAAAACAAAAAGGGCCACACCTGTGGACAACATATCAGCAGTTTCAATGCCTTTAAAAGAGCGAAATCCGCCACTTTCAACCGAATAAGGAAGAATGAGTTCACTCAGTTTTTTTGTTTTTAATCCAACCGTTTTTCGGGCGTAAACCAAAGCAGCCTGTAAACTGCATGGCAAATCTCCTTTGGGATGATAAAAACGCAACCAAATACGGGCCAATAAAAAGAAGACTCCTTTGTATTTCCCAACTGCGTCGATGGCCAGAGCCAGGAAAAAAAACTGATACGATAAATCAATACTTTTCCCTTTTTGTAAAACAGATTTTACTATCTGAAAAACAGATTTTTTCTTTTTCTCTTTTTCCAGTTCGGCTTCTATTAAGTGAGCTGCCAGTTCTTCAATGGGGCTGGGCAACTGTTTTTTCTTTTCTTCCTGAACGTAGCCCAACAAACCGTCCAGAAGCTCATTTTGATTGCTTGCCCGACAAAGCCAAAGTCCAAACAAAGAGTAATATAAATCGGGATTTCCGGCCCTGTCGGAAAAGGCTCCTGAATAGTGAAGGTTATTTTTTATGAATACGGTTATTTCCTGCCGTGTTTCAGTATCCAGAGCTTCAAAACCATTTTTCAGATAACTGATCAGAATTTTATATTTCGGAATCTCCTGAGATTTATTCATCGATTAAAACCGATTTAAACACTTTTCCCAAAACTCCGTATAAACTCAATCGTAATTTGGCATTCTGCAATTTATCGAGCTCTGCATAACATTTCTGAGTATAATCATCCAGATAAGTTGTAGCAACCTTATCCAGTTTATTATCAACTACCATTTTCCTGAAATGTGCCAAATCAGAAATATGAACATCCGGTATTTTTTCATTCACGAGGGATATAAAGAACGGAAAATCAGCTATTTTTTCGTGGCTGTTTTCCTCCACAAATTCATTTATGTCGTCGCGTATCTGGTAGGCAATTCCGAAATAATCGGAGAATTGTTTCAAAACCGCAAGATCCGATTCAGCGGCGTCACCCAAAATTGCGCCCAATAAAAGAGCAACCTTTATTGCTTCGCCTGTTTTATTTCTGAAAACCTGTAGAGTCTGTTCAACGCCAGGTTTTATTTCATCCGAATTAAAAAGAATATCGTCTCCCTGCCCTCTGGTTAACATCAAATGCGATTGCGAAACCTGTTGCAATGCTTTTGCAATAATTCTCCCTTCAACCGGTAATTCAGAGATTGACTGATATCCCTTTCCAATAAGATAGTCACCGGTATTAATGGCCATCGGGATACCGTATTTTTTATGGGCGGTCGGTTCCTCATATCTGTAATCAGAATCGTCTTCAATATCGTCGTGGATAAGTGATGCTTTATGAAAACACTCGATTATTAAAGAAAGAGAATACAGAATTTCTTCCTTCAAATCAGCAGCATAGGCCTGATACGCCAAAGCTGCCAGCAAGGGGCGCATACGTTGTCCTCCGATCTGCATAAATTCTTTCGCAATCCGGTCGGTTTTATCTTTTGTACTAAAGACATTATCCATGGAACCATTGGAAAAGAAGGTTTCCAAATTCAATTTTAACCCACTGATGGAAATAGGTTCGTTGGCCGGATTCTGATTAAAAACCCTGATTTCGTCGTACATCCATTTAAGATCGACCTTGGTATTTTCGCAACCATCGTACATTAAAGGAAGTCCTATTACCGGAACAGCGGCATTGGAAACAGGCTCGAATGAACGCTGTAAAACGGGCATACAACTCACACCAATTACAGCATCGATGGCACCTTCTTCAACCAAACCAATGGCTACTGTGGTACCTTCGGCAACCAAAGTTGCGTATCCCAGACTTTCAGCTTCAATTAGAATATCATCAATGGGACAAGCCTTACAACCGGCACAATTTAATCCTAGCTCATCAAAAACACCTTTACATTTTACGTTGTCTTTTAAACACTGTGGCAGCAACAACAAACGCCTGTGAAAAGGCGTTGCTTCCACCGTTGGCCGCCAAGATTCATTTCCGAGAAGCACAATGGTAAAATCGATGTATTCTTCTGAAATATCCAGCTTTTTTAACAAGTCAATAGCCATTTGTTCCATCACCACAAAAGGTGCCGGAGGCAGTAAACCGGTTGTTTCAACCAGCAAGCGGGTCTCTTTACGCAACTTATTACGTAAAAACGACTCCTGAGGAACTTTTAATATGCGTTTCGACTTGTTCATGTTTTATCCGTATGCGCCCAATCCAAAAAAGGCGCGTTTTTTTGCAAAGCGATAAATCCAGTTTTTTTCGCGAACCGGAGCAGCAGAACCGTGACTTGGGACAGCCGTCATTTCACTTAAACGCTCAGCCTCATTTCCCCTGCCTGACGAATCTTTGGCTGCATGTTTTTTCACTTTTGCAACCAACCACTTCGGATCATCCATTACCACACAACCTTTGGTTAATGCAGGAATCTCGGCTTTAAATTCAGCCAGAAACTCCGATCTTTTATAAATATCTTCCAGTCGTCCGTCGGCCACATTATCGGTGGCAAACTGAATTACCGGACAAGGTTCAATATCACCCGATGCATTTATATGATGACTTAAACCCGAAGCTGCCGGGCATAAACCTTCTCCGTTCTCATCCCAATACGCATCGATAATAGCTATTTTATATTTAGTGCGCGCTTCTACCAAAAAATTACGGAGTTGTTGTATTTCTTCTTTCGAAAGTGCCAATTCCACTGTTGCATCTTTGCCCACCGGTCGGTAAATATAATACCACAGGTAAAGCACTCCTCTTTTTATGAGCGAGTTAATAAAATCTTCGGAGAAAGCCAGTTCGAGGTTAGACTTACAAACACTCATGGCAACCCCGGTTACCAATCCTGCACTTGTTGAATTATCGATAGCGGCCTGTGCCCTTTCGTAGACATTAACACCTCCTCTTCTGATATCTGCGACATTTTCATCTCCTTCGAAACTAATTAAAGGCGTCACATTTCCCATTTTACGCAACTCATCAGCCACCTTAGGGGTGAGTAAAGTTCCATTGGTAAACAACTGGAAATAACAATCGGGATGCTTTTTCAGCACTTCAAACAAAGGTTTATACATTAAAGGTTCACCACCTAAAATTCCAAAGAAATAAGAACCTTTTTCTTTCGATTCGTTTATAATTTTATCGAGCATTTCGGGCGACATACGAGCATTTTTCTTTTTGCCTGTCACCCAACATCCCTGGCAATTCAGGTTACAATCGTCGGTAACGGAAATAAAATGGAAGGCAGGAAAAAACTCACCCTTTTTCAATCGCTTTTGAAAACGATTTATTCCCATCGCCCCTTTAAATCCCATGTTGTAAACGAATTTATAAAGGCACTTTCGGTCGGTTTTAAAAACCAGCTGTTTTAGCATGATTATTCTTTGGCTCTTTTTTTCAATTCTTCTATAGCTTTGCGTTTTTCCTCTTCGGCAAGTTGTTTCACATCTTGCCTGAAAATATTACGCCGGGTAGTATTACGTTCGTTCAGTAGAACAAACAAACCCTGTTTTTGTGCGGCTCTGGGTTGAATTTTTGTCTGCCCGGGTTCGGCTCCGGAGAGAACAGAATTTTCTGCCAAACGTGGAAAAATAATAGCAGATGCAGGACAAGTGCGACCGCATGCCGGGCAATTATTTTTGCACGATAAAGGATTTACAACCTCCAGACTTTTTCTGTTATACGAATAAACCCCAAATACACAAAAGCGGGCACACTGTCCGCAAAGTGTGCACCTCGACTCTTCGATTATTGGATACCAGGCAGGAACATCAAGATCACTTTTTTTAACCTGATAACTCCCCTCTTCAGCACTCCCCTCTAACTTATCTTCCAGTTTGGGTTGAATCTCCCCAGCCGACAATTCCCGAAAATTCAGGACTTCATAATTTTCGAATTCCACCTTATTCTGCGCAAACATATTCTTAATAGCGCGTGGATAACAAGCCACCACAAACTTATTCTGATAGCCGGCATTCAGTTCACTCAAAAATTCTTTTTCCTTAAGGCTGAAAGCACACAAATCATGCAATTCAAAAACATCGGCATTCAACTGTTTCAGGGTATCGGAAAGTTGATTTTTTTTCTCACCGGAGATAATACCGGCTCCGCATTCGCAATATATAATGCAATTCTGTTTTCCCATTTGAAAAGCTAATTAAGTAAATTTCTAATCAAAAGGAAAATGAAAAGGTTAAATTCAATTCATAATGCCATGAATAATCGTGCGAACGGGATGAAGATAAAAAATACGATTATGTTTATTCACCCTGCACCCTTGAAATTCAGACAACGTTGCAGGGTGAATAAACAATTGAATAAAAGGTTATTCAGAAATCGTTTTTGCACGGCGTTTACGCTCGTGCTCGTCGAGATAAATCTTACGAATACGCATAAAATTTGGCGTAATCTCAATATATTCATCGTTACGAATGTATTCCATTGCTTCTTCAAGTGAAAACTTAATTGCAGGAGCAATAGATGTTTTTTCATCGGAACCGGAAGCACGCATGTTGCTCATTTTTTTTGTTCTGATGATATTTATTGTCAGGTCGTCCATGCGGGTATATTCGCCAATTACCTGGCCGGCATAAACATCTTCGCCAGGATTAACAAAGAAACGTCCGCGATCCTGCATTTTATCAATGGAATAAGTAATAGCCGTTCCTGTTTCCAACGAAATCAAGGCTCCATTACGTTTAACACCAAGCTCTCCTTTCCAAGGTTCATAACCTTTTAATCGATGGGCCATAATCGCCTCTCCTTCTGTTGCGGTTAACATCTGGTTACGTAAACCGATTAATCCGCGCGATGGAACAAAAAATTCCAGATGGGCACGTTCGTCTTTCACTTCGATGTTGGCAATTTCCCCTTTGCGGGCAGTAACCAATTCAATTACTTTTCCTGAGAATTCGTCTGGAACCTGAACGGTTAAAGCTTCAATTGGCTCACATTTCAAGCCATCAATTTCTTTAACAATAACCTGTGGTTGCCCCAACTGAATTTCGTAACCTTCGCGGCGCATCGTTTCTACCAAAATCGATAAGTGAAGAATTCCCCTTCCGTAAACCAAAAATGAATCGGCTGAATTGGTTTCTTCCACACGCAGTGCCAGGTTCTTTTCTGTTTCTTTAAACAACCTGTCACGAAGCTGACGAGAAGTTACAAATTTACCGTCTCTCCCAAAAAACGGAGAATTATTGGCCACAAACAACATGCTCATGGTTGGCTCGTCTACCTGAATCGGAGTCAATCCTTCAGGTTCTTCCGCATCGGCAATGGTATCGCCAATATCGAAACCTTCCAAACCAAGTACCGCACATATTTCGCCCGACGGAACCGGCTCTTTGGTTTTTTCTTTTCCAAGTCCTTCAAACAAATAACATTCTTTGGCCACCGACTTCACTTTAGTACCATCGCGTTTTACCAGGGTTACAGGCGATCCGGGAATTAATTCTCCTCTCGATACTTTACCCACGGCAATTCGTCCGGTGTACGATGAATAATCGAGCGAGGTAATACGCATCTGAAGGGTTCCTTCTTTATGGGTTGCTGCCGGAATATGTTCCAATATCTGATCAAGTAAATAAACAACATCTTCAGTTGGAGTTTGCCAATCAGGTCCCATCCAGCCAGCTTTTGCCGATCCGTAAACAGTCGGAAAATCCAACTGGTCCTCGGTGGCATCAAGACTAAACATCAAATCGAAAACTTTTTCCTGTGCAATATCAGGAGTACAGTTTTCTTTGTCAACCTTGTTCACCACTACCATTGGTTTCAAACCCAGCTCGATGGCTTTTTGCAGCACAAAACGGGTTTGCGGCATAGGGCCCTCAAAAGCATCAACGATTAACAAAACGCCGTCGGCCATATTCAGAACACGCTCCACTTCTCCACCAAAGTCGCTGTGTCCGGGAGTATCAATAATATTGATTTTAGTGTCTTTGTACCTAACCGAAACGTTTTTCGATAGGATGGTAATTCCACGTTCGCGTTCCAGGTCATTGTTGTCGAGCAACAACTCTTTCACTTCCTGGTTATCGCGGAACAATTTTACCTGGTGGAGTATTCGATCAACCAGTGTAGTTTTTCCATGGTCGACGTGTGCAATAATTGCAATGTTTCTGATTTCTGCCATTATAATAATTTTCTAATCCTTCTAAGCAACACCGATTCTCGTTATTTGTTTTCAATCAATTATTTATGATTTAAAAACCGCTTTCCGGAATCGGCGCGCAAATGTAAGAAAGTTTTATGGCTGGATTTCAAACTTCAAGCTAATTGAGTGTGTTTTGAGATGAAATTTAATATGGCTGCTGACAAATTGTTCTTTTTTACAAATTCCTAAAGAAGTCCATCTTCCGGAAGAGATGTAATCTCTGCGATACTAAATAAGATTAAAATACATTATTCTCAGTTGAATAAAGAGTATTTAAAAAGTAAAATCATGCAAAGAGCGCAAAACTCAAAATTGCAAAGCCCGCTAAGTCCGGTTTTCGGACAAATTAAAGTTAGCGCTATTTACAAACTTTTGAGACCATTGCGCGCCCCCACTGTTTCAATGGTTATGAACTGCAACAATCCTTAAATGGGCATCACCTTACTTGATTAAATACAAAAACTTCTCCGTCCGCAAAACCATTTTATCGCCAACAAAGACTGGCACTGCTTTTACGGTTTCATCGATATCATTTTCTGCTACCAGTTCAAACGAATCGCCGGGTTTTATTATGGTACAGAATCCTTTTACATTGATGAAATAGATATTTCCACCGGCATAAATGGGTGACGAATTAAAATTACCTTTTAGTTTTTCTTTCCAAATTACCTTGGCGGTCATGGCATCGAGACAGGTTACCATACCACGATCGTGAACCATGTACATTTTGCCGTCCACAATTACCGGCGTTGGAATTTGAGGCACTTCATCTTCGTACATCCATTTCATATGAGTTTTAGTAACATCGCCCAAACCGGTTGGATCGATGGCATATTGGCGAGTGAAATAAGGTGTATTCTCCAGAAATATCCAGCCTGAATTTACAAACACCAATCCGTTATAAAACAAAGGCTGACTAACCGTTGAATCGTAACCATATTCGAAAGTCCAAACCACCTCCCCCGTATTTACATCGTGGGCAAAACACATAAAAGAGGAGTTGCTGATCAACAAATCCCTGTCGCCAACGGTAATCACAATCGGTGTTTGATACGACTTTCGGTAAACCGGCTCCAGCGGGTCGTAAATTTCTTTGGGGCGCACACTCTTCCAGATGGTTTCGCCGGTTAATTTATCGAGTGCGGCCACATACGGATCTTCAGTTCCTTCCAAGTGAATAATCAATTTATCCTTGTAAATGATTGGCGATGAAGCCGGCCCCTGCATGTGCTTGCACGGCATATCTTCGCGTTTCCAAATCACTTCAAAATTATTGGTATTGATGCAGGCTGTTCCAAAATGCCCGAAATGCACATAAACCCGACCTTTTTCAATACACGGTGTGGGAGTAGCATACGAATTTGTTCCATGAATACGTTGCGGATCTTCAGCAGTAAACAGAGTTTTTTCGTCCAATAATTTGCCGGTTTCCAAATCGAAACAAAAGGTATAGAATTTAGTTCCGTCTTTTTCGGCCGAAGTTATCCAAACCTGATCTCCGTAAACCACAGGAGAAGACCAGCCCTGCCCTTTTACTGGCACTTTCCATACTACATTTTCTGAATCGCTCCAATGCAAAGGTGCCGTTTCCACATTGGCTTGGCCATCCATATTTGAACCGCGAAAATGAGTCCAGTTCTGAGATTCATTTTTACAGGAACTAAAAAACAAAAGGAAAAGAATAGACAGTGGCAATAAGGTTTTCATGTTGGTCTAATTTTGAATATTCCCAAATATAGCATTAAAAAACATACATGATGCTTAAAGTTGTATTCAAGAATAAATCTTGTTCAGTACAAGTTTTCACGCAAGGAAAAGAAGAACCACAGAGAACGCATAAATGGATTCTTTAGTAAACTCCTCCAGCGATCTTTTCGAAACCTTAGCGTACTTCTCGTGAAATCTCATAATCCGTTATTTTTTATTTCAAAAAAGATTCCACCTCTATTGAAGTGGAATCAATAAAAATTGTGCATTTTCTGCACAATTACCCTTCGACCAGCAACGAAGTTTTTTTTTGTTCAGTGAATTTTATTCCAAAACTTTCCAATTCATTTAATACAGGTTCATAAATTTCCTGTTGTGTGGGAATAAATAATCCGCTTAGATTTAGCTTTCCGGTTAAAAACAATTTAGCAGCAACAGCAAGCGGCAATCCAACCGTTTTGGCCATTGCAGTTTTTCCACCTGCTTCGCCTGTAACAACCAGCGAACTGTTTTTTTCAACCAACTCATTTCTGATTACATCCCGGAATATGAACTTGTGCCACATCACAATCATATCCTTATCATCGGGTTTTAACTGCCACTTTTCAGTGAGCAGTTTTTCCATTACCTGTGCAGGCGTAGCGCGTTTTAGTCCAATTTTTCTCTTGTCAAAAATCCCCAGCCATTCCAGTTTCGGAATGATTTCAGAATCCATAGGAATTTGCAATGAATGATACAGTTTTAAATCAATTGTGTCTGCCGGATGGTAATACAAAAACGAATTGATAAACTCTCGATAAGTCATATCTTCCACATTGTCGATATAATAATCGTCGGCAGTGGCACCCAATTGCACAAATACGTTCCAGGCCTTGCAAAAACCCGGTCGACGCAACGTTCCACGGTAAACCGTTGGCACTCCATCCAAACCATACTTTTCGATGTAACTCATCGAATCGCGGTTGGCATATCCTTCAAACCACCCGTAATCGTCAATCTTAATCAATTCTGTTCTTCTGAAAAGGCGGTTGTAGGGAATGTATTTCACTTTGCCGTTCTGAATAAATTTTGCCGGACCGCCCTGTCCTGCCAGCACCACATTCCGCGGGTTCCAGCTGAATTTATAATGCCACGGATTATCATCCGATTCGGGTGCAACTAGCCCGCCGGTAAACGATTCGAAGGCTTTTAATTCATTTCCTTCCTCTTTTATCTGATTGATGACACGCATTGCCGACATGTGATCCAATCCGGGATCGAGGCCACATTCATTCAGAAATAATAAGCCTTTACTTTTGACTTCTTCCTCCACCAGTTTTGCCTCTTTGCTTTCGTAAGAAGCGGTAAACAGGTGTTTCGAGAATTTCAAACACGATTGCATCACCAGTTTATGATAGCGAGCCGGAAGCATTGAAACAACCAAATCGGCATTTTTCACTTCTTGCTCTCGGGCAAAATCGTCTTTCACATTCAGAATAGAAAACGTAAGTTTTAACGATTTTACCCATTCAGTTTCTTCCGCGTCAACAACCTTAATTTGCCAATGGTATTTCCGGGCATGTTCGGCCAGGTAAGTCAGTAAAAATATACTGGACCTGCCAGCTCCAAAGATTAATATGTTTTTCATACTTTTTAGCTTTTAGTCGCTAGCCACAAGCGACTAGCTTGAGATGCGAGTCGCGAGTTGCAAGCTTACTTTAAACATTGAACTTTGAACCTTCAACCTTACACATTAAACTCAATTCCCTGTGCCAATGGCAACTCTGTACTATAATTGATAGTATTTGTCTGGCGGCGCATATAGGCTTTCCAGGCATCGGAACCCGACTCACGGCCACCTCCGGTTTCTTTCTCGCCACCGAAAGCACCGCCAATTTCAGCACCCGAAGTACCAATATTTACGTTGGCAATTCCACAATCCGATCCTTCATGCGACAGGAATCGCTCCGTTTCCAAAATATGGGTTGAGAAAATAGCTGATGACAAACCTTGTGGCACATCGTTATGAATACGAATGGCCTCTTCCAAATCGGAATAACGAATCATATAAAGCAGCGGTGCAAAAGTCTCATCCTGAACAATTTTGTAATGATTTTCCACCTCGGCAATACATGGCGTCACAAAACAACCCGACTCGTAACCATCACCCGAAAGCACTTCTCCGCCGATAAGAACATTCCCACCTTCAGCTTTCACTTTTTCAATGGCGGCCAGGTAAGTTTCCACAGCCCATTTGTCGACCAGCGGTCCCACCAGTGTTTTTCCGTCCAGCGCATGACCGATGGGTAAGTTCCCGTAAATGGCTGTTAAACGGTTTTTAAAATCGTCGTAAACCGAATCGTGTACAATTATACGGCGTGTTGAAGTACAACGTTGCCCGCAGGTTCCAACGGCGCCAAAAACTACCGCACGCAAAGCCATTTCAAGATCGGCATCGGGCGTAATAATGATAGCATTGTTTCCGCCCAGTTCGAGAATGGTTTTGCCGAGACGCTGGCCAACTAGTCCGCCTACTTTTTTACCAATTTTTGTTGAACCGGTAAATGAAATAAGTGGTATATTTTTATCGCTGAAAAACTCGTCGCCCAACTCGCGCGATCCGGCAGCTACCAGGCTCAGCACACCTTCGGGAACATCGTTTTCTTTTAAAACCTTAGCCACAATTTTATGAACTGCAATGGCGCATAAAAGCACTTTCGACGAGGGTTTCCAAATCACCACATCACCGGCAACCATTGCGATCATCGCGTTCCATGCCCAAACGGCAACCGGAAAATTAAAGGCCGAAACCACACCCACAATTCCCAGCGGGTGATACTGGTCGTACATGCGGTGCTTCTCTCTTTCGGAGTGCATGGTAAAACCATACAACTGGCGTGACTGGCCAACGGCAAAATCGCAGATATCAATCATTTCCTGCACTTCACCCAATCCTTCCTGGTAAATTTTACCCATTTCATACGAAACCAGTTTTCCCAGCGGCTCCTTGTATTTGCGAAGTTCCAGACCAATCTGACGAACGATTTCGCCGCGTTTGGGAGCCGGCACCATGCGCCACACTTTAAAAGCATCTTTGGCTTTTTCCACCACTTCATGAAAGTCATCTGATGTCGCCTGATTCACTTTGGCAATTAACTCACCATCAGAAGGCGAAAACGATTCGATTGCCGCACCGGCCGTTTCTTTCCAGATCGTTCCGGTGCAAACACCATTGTTCACTTCGCTAATTCCTAACTCCTTTAATTCTTTTGAAATGTCGATTTTCATTGTCTTTATTTTTAGTTGTTAATATTAATTTCAATCAGTTATCAAGATTGCTTCAGTCGTCGTACCTCCTCCATCGCAATGACATTTTCTCCGAGAGAGGATGCTGCGGGGCTGCAAAGCAGCCCCGCAGCATCCTTGACTCAACTCAAACCGTCATTGCGAACCAACGCAGGAGGTGAAGCAATCTAAACTTTTTCCAACACCATTGAAAGTCCCTGACCAACCCCAATACACATGGTGCAAAGGGCATATTTTGAGTTGGAATGTTGCATCTGGTACCAGGCCGTTGTAACCAAACGCGCTCCGGACATTCCCAGCGGATGCCCCAATGCAATGGCCCCTCCCAGCGGATTCAACCGGGGATCATCATCTGCCAAACCAAACTCCCGGATGCATGCCAGCGACTGTGCGGCAAAAGCTTCATTCAGTTCGATTATATCCATCTGATCTAATTTCATTTCGAGTCGTTTCAGCAATTTATTGGTAGCCGGCACCGGACCAATTCCCATAATACGAGGCGGAACTCCTGCAGCCTGAACTCCCAACACTTTTGCTTTTGGAATGAGGTTAAACCTTTTTATCGCTGCTTCAGAAGCCACGATCACAGCTGCGGCGCCATCGTTTACACCCGAAGCGTTACCCGCAGTAACGGTTGTTCCTTCTCCAAAAACCGGTTTTAAGGATGCCAGTTTCTCCGGTGATGACAACCTCGGATGTTCATCTTTTTCGAAAATGACGGGATCGCCCTTTCTTTGCGGAACCGCAACGGGAATTATCTCTCTGGCCAGTGCACCTTTTCTCTGTGCTTCAGCCGTTTTAAGCTGACTGTTGTGGGCGAATTTATCCTGATCTTCACGACTGATCTGGTATTCTTTAGCCAGGTTTTCGGCCGTACAAATGAGCGGATCGGTTCCAAATTTTTCCTGAAACTTTTTATTTACAAAACGCCAGCCAATGGTTGAATCGTAGATTTCTGCATTTCGCGAAAAGGCCTGAGTAGCTTTGGGCATCACCAGCGGTGCACGCGACATACTTTCTGCACCGCCCGCAATGATTAAATCAGCCTCGCCCGCCTTGATTGCACGCGCTGCAATTCCAATGGCCTCCATTCCCGACGAGCACAAACGATTAACAGTTACTCCCGGTACTGATTCAGGCAAACCTGCCAGCAACAAAGCCATGCGTGCAACGTTACGATTGTCCTCTCCGGCCTGGTTGGCACAGCCCATAATTACATCGTCGAAAGCAGCCGGATCGATCTGATTATTTCTTTCCAGCAAAGTTTTTATGGGAATTGCCGCCAAATCATCAGCCCTGACCGCCGACAGTGTTCCTCCATATTTTCCTACCGGTGTGCGTATGGCATCGCAAATAAATACTTCATTCATAGTTTTAAGCTTTGAGCCGCTAGCTTCGAGTTACTAGCTATTTCACATCATTTTATCTTTAATCTGAATCCGCAACTTTCAGTTTTTCAATCCTTGGTTTTAAAGTTTTAAAAGCCCGATGAAGTCCTTCGGTGAGCTTATCAATTTCGTTTTGTGTCATTACCGTTGAAAGCATGCACGAGAAAGTGTTGATCATCAAAATATTCTCTTTGGTATACATGTATTCCAGTAAATCATTAATCAAAGTTTTTACCTCGGCATTTTGATAAGCTTCGCGATAAGTGGCCGGTGGTGTTTCGCGTAAGTGCATCCGGAACATTGAACCCGCACCGGTAATCGACACCGGTACATCAACCAGCTTAATCACTTCCTGAATCTGACGAACCGCCTTTTTTGCAAGCGCATTGAGTTGTTTCACCGCCTGCTTATCGAAATACTGCATGGCCGTGTATCCGGCAGTCATCGTGATAGGATTAGCCGAGAATGTACCTGAATGTGGCAACAAAAGATTCTTTTCGTGCGGATCGAATACCTTCATCACTTCTGCACGTCCGGCAACAGCGCCAACAGGAAAACCTCCTCCTATAATTTTGCCAAGAGAAGTAAGGTCCGGTTTTACCGAATAATTATCCTGTGCTCCGCCATAATTTACGCGAAAAGTAATCACCTCATCAAAAACCAGCAGTGCTCCATTTTCGCGTGTCCATTTGTATAAGGCTTCAATAAATTCCTGATGCCCCGGCATCAAGCCAACCCGGTGCGGAACCGGATCAACAATTACACAGGCAATATTTTCTGCCTGTTTATTTAAAATGGCCAGTGTTCGTTCAATATCGTTGTAGGGATAAATCACCACATCCTGCGACACACAAGGTGGAGTTCCGAAAGCCAATGGGACACTGCTCGGATTATCAATATCGCCCCAGTTGGAAGGATTGGCAGTCTGGCTCACCTCCGCAAAATCGTAAGTTCCGTGGTAAGTCCCTTCAGCCTTTGCTATTTTGGCACGTCCGGTGTAAGCTCTCGATGCTTTAATCATGGCCATAACCGCTTCGGTTCCGGAGTTCACAAAACGAATACGCTCAAAACTCTGCACTCGCTTAATTAAATGCTGTGCAAATGCCACTTCAATTTCGGAGGCCAGGGTAAATGCGGTTCCTTTCCGTAACTGTTCAATCACCGCTTCCACAATGGGAGGAAACGAATGCCCGTGAATAAGGGCTGCCATATTATTGGCACAATCAATGCGCACCGTTCCTTCAATATCGGTGATATGACACCCCGAAGCCGTGTTAGCATAATTGGGAAACGGCTGCCTGAAAACCGTGTTTCGGCTCACACCACCCGAAAGTACTTTTTGTGCCTGCCTGTATAACTTTTCGCTATTGCTTTTTTTCTTTGTCATCTTGTTCGGTTTAATACTGATACAAAGTCGCGTCAGTATGTTTTTTTAAATAATCTAGGTCAACTCCGGGAGCCATATCCCGCACAAACAATTTTTTATCCACCACATCCAGAATACCCAAATCAGTATAAATCCTTCTCACCACATTTTTACCGGTTAGCGGATAACTGCATTCTTTCACGATTTTCGACTCGCCGGTTTTGGTGGTGTGCTTCGTAATTACAAAAATGGTTTTTACACCGGCCACCAAATCCATGGCGCCACCAACGGCAGGAATATCGTTCGGATTTCCGGTTGACCAGTTGGCCAGATCGCCTTCTTCGGAAACCTGGTAAGCGCCCAGCACACAAATGTCGATGTGTCCGCCGCGGATCATGGCAAAGCTGTCGGCATGATGAAAATAAGCCGCTCCTGGAATAGCTGTTACATATTTTTTACCGGCATTCACCAGTTCGGGATCTTCTTTGCCGTTTTCGGCAACTTTGCCCATTCCCAGTAATCCATTTTCGGTATGATAAATCACCTCACGACCTTCGGGAATAAAACCGGCAACCATTTCGGGAATACCAATTCCAAGGTTCACGTATGCACCGTCGTGAATATCCATGGCCACTTTTTGCGCCATTTCGCCGGTGCTCCATCCAATTATTTTAGTATTTAATTCCATGATACTTCACATTTTCGGCAACCAGTTTTGATTCATCTGCAGGATTGGCAACTTCAACCACCCGGTGCACAAAAATTCCGGGAGTGATTACATGCTCCGGATCGATGATTCCCAATTCAACCACCTGGCGGGCCTGTACAATGGTTGTTTTTGCAGCCATGCACATTACCGGCCCGAAGTTGCGCGCGGTTTTGTTGTAAATCAGGTTGCCGTATTTATCGGCAGCGGCACATTTTACCAGCGCAAAATCGGCATGAATGGCTTCTTCCATCACATACGTCCGTCCGTTAAAATCGCGTTGTTCCTTGCTTTCAGCTAAAGGAGTATTTACCGTTGTCGGGGTAAAAAAAGCAGGGATTCCTGCACCGGCAGCGCGGATTCTTTCGGCCAGGGTTCCCTGTGGCACCAGCTCCAGTTCTATTTCGCCGGCACGGTATAACTCTGGAAAAACAACCGAAATGGCCGTTCTCGGAAACGAACAAATAATCTTTTTCACCTGCCTGTTTTCGATAAGCGCTGCCAGACCAACATGCCCACTTCCGGCATTGTTGCTAACCACGGTGAGATTTTTTGCGCCCTGATCGACCAAAGCATGAATGAGTTCCACCGGGCTGCCGGCTTCGCCAAAACCGCTGATCATTAGGGTTGCTCCGTCGAAAATTCCGGCAACCGCTTCCTTCGCCGAATCTACAACCTTGTTAATCATCGCCTGATTTTTTTAATGACTCCTTTTTTAACGCTTCTTCCAGCCGTCCTTCAATTTCTTCCAGTTCTTCTTCGTAGAAATAACTGTCGGCTTTATATGGCTTCAATTTTTCAATGGTATTTTCCTGTTCATCGTACTCAGCAAAATATACGCGATCCATCCACTCCATGTTCCGGGCCTCATTAAACTTCAACGCAAACACTTTTTCGCCGTTTATTTCGGCTGTTCCCATTAACGATGTTTTTCCTGCCGAAGAAGTCATGGTGATGTAACGCGACGGGCGATTAATCGAAGCCAGACTTCTGTATATTTTACTGAATACCTTAGTAATGTCGGCCAACGGAGCCGTAAAATGATGGTGCTCGCCGGTTGGCCGCGCACAGTACATGGAATGAAATCCTATTCCTACCATGGCCATAATATTCCCCAGGTCGATCCAGTTTTGAGCCGAACGATCCACATCCACTTTTCCGTTTTCATCTTTGTACAAGCTGATGCTGTTCATTATCGGACTCTGGCTTTTCACATTCAGACCATAGTTTTTCAGACGTTTTATGGCCGCCAGCGCTCCCGGATTTAAGAGCTCACCCGGAGTAGAAATATGCGACATCCAAACCACCTGAATTCCATTCTCAACAACGGTTTTAAGCAGTTCCAGTATCTTTTTGAATTTGTCGCCCAGCAAAAACTCAGGATGAAAAGTAATGGCTCTCGATCCAATACGAAGGGTGCGAATGTGAAGAAGTTCTTCGTCTTCCATCAACGGTGTCACATATTTTTTCAGACGCTCGAACGAAATGTAACCTCCGTCGCCACCTGTAATTAATATATCGGTAATTTCTTTATGCTTTTTCAAATAGTTGTGAACCTGTTCGATATGGTGCTGAACAAACATATCCTCGTCGCCGCGTACCTGCGCATGACGAAAACAGTAGGTACAAAAAGCAAAACAATTTTGTGTTCCGGCATCCAGAATCAGTTTAATTGGCGGGTATTTGTGCTGGCTACCTTCCAGAATTTCCAGCTGCCCCTCATCGTTATAAAAGAAAGGTTTGTTTAACTTTTGTTTGCCATCGTGCGGATTGGTTTTTAACTGGTAAGCCTCAACCACCTGCGCACGTTCCTCGTCGGTTTTGGCACTGAGGTATTTTTGTACATCATCTTTGTTAATCATTCCCGGCTGAGGAAAAATGAGGTAGTAATTCGGATCATTCTCGTAATCGTTCCAATTAATGGTGTTTAGAATGTGCTTGGTGGCCATAAACCGGTACACCTCTAAAAAGAATTCGCGTTCTTTAATCTGCCCCGGCTCAATACCCTTTTCTTTCAGTTTTTTAAGTATCTCACGAAAACCCTTAAGTCCTGTATAATGTGTTTTTCCTGTAAAAAAGGCTTCTTCGTTTTTTGTAAATCCGGAATATTGTGGATAACACTGTTGTAAGCGATTAATCATCGCCTCAGAAAGGAGCTGCTCACGTTTAATGGTTTCAACGGATTCAGGAGAAAAATCGTAGGCATGAAACATGGCCTCAATCATTGATGAATCTATCACTGTATTCATTTCTGTTCTTGAATTAAAATTGATTTGAAATAGTATGAAATAGCAGCCAAAAACATGCAGGCACAAAAGCACAAATGAAATGGCTGTTATACTTCATTCCGTATTCCTCTTATCGACACCGATCAGAAAGAATATTTAAAATCGTAAAACATATTGACAAGAGCCAATAAGAGTAATGGAATAAAAATTGCTGCGGCTGCAGCTAATGTGAAACCGAATCTTCATCGAGGCACTCAGGCATGCCTTGATAGAAAAAAACCGGGCATGAATACGATTGTACCATGACCTAAATTTAAGAAAATTTAAACTTGAAGCATATGATTTTTGTGATAATTTAGAATAATCGGAAAGATCATCTTTTGTTAAGTAATTTTTTAGCAACTTAAGGCTCTGAAAAAAAAGGAGTTCGTTGAAACCAAAAAAAGACTGCAAATTTAAATTCATACAATTATTCAGTCTAAAACCAGAGAAAAATTATAGAACGAAATAAAATTATTTTCGTTTTAGTAACTGAAAAACAATTAGAAAGCAGAAAAAATGAAAGTACTATTGCTTGGCGCCGGAATGGTTGCCAAACCACTTGTCGATTATATTCTTAACCACCAAATAGGAATCACCATAGCCAGCCGGACACTTGCAAAAGCGGAAAAATTAATACAGGGAAACGCCAATGGTAAAGCATTGCAATGGACTACCGATGACCTGAACACTCTTGAAACTCTAATTTCAGAGAACGATCTTACGATAAGTCTTTTACCTTATGCACATCATGTTACAGTAGCAAAACTGTGTATCAAGCACAAAAAAAACATGGTAACTACTTCGTATGTTTCAGATGCGATGAAAGAGCTCGATGCAGAAGCAAAAGAAGCAGGGATAATTCTTTTGAACGAAATTGGAGTTGATCCGGGCTTCGACCACATGACAGCTATGCGCATTATTGACAAGGTGAATGCCAAAGGTGGAAAAATTAAAGAATTTTACTCGCGGTGCGGAGCCCTTGCCGCTCCAGAAGAAGCAGACAATCCGTTTAAATACAAATTTTCGTGGTCTCCAAAAGGAGTTATCATGGCCGGAAACAATGGTGCCAAATACCTGAAAAACGGAAAAACGGTTGAGATAGAAACGGAGAATCTGTTTAAAAATCCAATGAAAATAAACTTCCCTGAGGTTGGAGAAATGGAAGTTTATCCAAACCGCGATTCATTAATGTACATTAATTTATACGGACTGGAAGGGATTGAAACCATGTATCGTGGTACATTTCGTTACCCCGACTGGTGCGAAATAATGGACGCCATAAAAGCGCTCGGAATGACCAGCTACGATCCGAAAAGTTTCGAGAATAAAACCTACAAAAAAATTATGGCCCGGCAGTTAAAAGTGTATCCGGCCAACATAAAAGAAAAAGTTGCGGAACGTTTAAACCTGCCCATCAGCAGCCCGGCGATCGTTGCTATGGAATGGTTAGGTTTATTCAGTGATGATCTGGTTGCCTTTAACGAAGGTTCGAATTTTGATCTCACCTGCGATTTAATGCTTCGAAAGATGATGCTGCCCGAAGGCGCCCGCGATATGGTAATTATGCTCCACACATTTTTAGTTGAGAATGCTGAAGGCACAAAAGAAGTGATTCAGTCAAAGCTTCTGGATTTTGCTACAAACGAAGACACATCCATTTCGCGAACAGTAGCTCTGCCAGCGGCCATTGCTGTAAGAATGATTCTTGACGGTAAAATTACGGATACAGGTGTACACATTCCAATTTCAAAAAGCATTTACGAACCGGTGCTGAACGAGCTGGAAAACCTCGGAATTAAAATGCAGGAAAATTGGGGATTGCCGGAATCTGAAATGTTGGGATAAATATAGAGACGAATTGTCTGAACACTGGTGCTAACGCACCAATTCTGCTAGCTTCTCCTCGCTTAAAGCTTTATTAAATACGGCTAAACCTCCAATTTGTCCTTTAAAGAAGTTACCCATGCCGCTATGTAGCAGAACTGCACCTACGGTAAAATCCGATCCATTATCTCCCATTCCATAAGGGAAGTGGTACGGATTTTTAGTTTGAATCAAGCCGTCTGGGTAACCGTCAAAACCCTTTGTATGATTAATCAACTCAGGTTTCCTGGCTTTGAATTCACCATTTAAATACGAGCGGATGTACTCTCCGTCATAAGTAAAAGCGACACAACACCAAACATTGGCAGGCACCTTTTGCGGGCTGGCTGAATAATCGATGGAGTACGGAAAGGGCGGGGTTGCCTTACCGGATTCAGAAATATGACCGCAAACCTGGTCAGCTCCATTATAATAAGGTAAAGAAACAAACAAGCCATATTGTCTTTTCCCTCCGTCCTTGTATTCATTCCACATGCCGCCAACAAATCCGGTTTGTTCTCCGGTCCATTTCACCCAGGCAACAACTGTTACTTCTTTCCCTGTTCCGGCAATATTTAATTCTTCAGTTTCAGTGTTGGACAAACTTAAATAATTGGAACCATCAAGTCGAATAGAATAACCGGAAACCGGCCCTTCTTTCAATCGTTCAACATTTCCGTTTCCTTCAGCTAAAGGAAATCTCCCCTTTCCAACAGCCTTTCTTTCTTTACCGGGCTTCTCATTAAACTTCCATAAAGCAACAAATCCATCTGTTGAAGTAATCTCACGAATAAGTTTTTTGTTTGATTTTGAAAATTGATTCTGGGCCATAACATTGTGCCCCTGAAAAGATAAAACAATCAGGACAAGTAATATTTTAAAAACATTTCGATCCTCCATCATACGTTTTTCATTTTGTCATGGCAAAAAGATACCTTTATTCGTTTTGCTAAATTAATAAAAGTTTATGATCTGCTGATGCCGGAAAACAAACGCAGGTATCTGTTCTTACCAATAAACCGATTCTTACAGATTGAATAAAACTTTGTATTTTGGCTCCTAAATTCAAAGAACATGGAAACCGGCAAAAAAATCTATATTTTTCTCATCGCAGTAACCGTAATAGTTGTCTGTATTTATGCGCAATCTATTATCATTCCTTTTATCCTGGCCATTCTTTTCTGGTTTCTGATAAGGGTGATAAAAAAACTCCTGTTAAAAGTGAAATTTATAGGCCGCATTCCCCAGTGGATTTTAACGGTATTTTCTACTCTCCTGTTAATGGGTTTTTTGGTTCTGGCAGTTACCATGATTTCAAAAAACATCAAATTGTTGTCTACAACTTTACCGGTTTACGAAGCCAATGTAAATAAGATAACCAAACAGCTAAACGAACATTTTGAGATTGACATTATGAGTATGGCCGGGAATTTTGCCAAAGACATCAAATTTGGTAGCATTCTATCATCGCTGTTTAATACCTTAACCAGCCTGTTCGGGAATGCTTTTACAGTGTTGCTCTACCTCTTATTCCTGCTTTTAGAGGAACCTATTCTTCCAAAAAAACTCAAAGCGATGTATCCTGAAAAAAAACGTCACGAACAGGTAAAAAATGTCATCGATAAGATTGATCACTCCATCGGAAATTACATTGCTTTAAAAACGGTAACCAGTCTTTTAACCGGTTTCCTTAGCTATTTTGCACTGCTGTTTATCGGAATCGACGCTCCTCTGTTCTGGGCATTTCTCATTTTTGTACTGAATTTCATCCCAACCATTGGTTCTCTCATCGCCACAATCTTTCCTTCTGTTTTCGCCATTCTTCAGTTTGGCGAACTAACACCCGGGATTTTGGTTCTTTCCATTGTTGGAGCCATTCAGCTTATTGTAGGCAATCTGATAGAACCTCGACTAATGGGAAATTCGCTAAACATCAGCCCCTTGGTTGTATTTTTAACACTGGCAGTATGGGGAATGATTTGGGGTATTTCCGGCATGCTACTTAGTGTTCCGATAACAGTAATTCTAATCATTATTATGTCTGAATTTCCCGGAACACGACCCTTTGCAATACTTTTAAGTCAGCGGGGAACCATAAATCCGGGAAAAGACTAACATCGATCAATAAAATTTTGTTTTTCTTTTATCAACTTTGAAGTTTCAATTTTAAATACCATGAAAATATTATCAGATCTATATCCGCAACCTCTTTTTTCCTATTTCGAAGAAATATGTCAGGTGCCCAGGCCCTCAAAAAAAGAGGATCAAATCAGAAAGTTTTTGCTCGAATTTGCTGGCAATAACAATCTGGAAGCAAAGACAGATGATGCAGGAAACGTGTTAATAAAAAAACCTGCCACGTCGGGCATGGAAGACGCGCCAATAGTTATTCTGCAGACGCACATGGATATGGTTTGTGAAAAAAACTCTGACAAAGAATTTGATTTCGACACGGATCCCATAGAGCCAATGGTTGTTGACGGATGGGTAAAAGCCAACGGGACCACGCTTGGAGCCGACTGTGGAATAGGAATAGCTGCACAGATGGCTATACTTTCATCTGCAGAAATAAAACATGGCCCGATAGAATGTCTCTTTACTGTAGACGAAGAGACAGGACTTACCGGCGCTTTCGAATTGAAACCCGGATTTTTAAAAGGTTCGGTTTTGCTGAACCTCGACTCGGAAGACGAAGGTGAAATTTTTATTGGCTGTGCCGGCGGAATTGACACACTTGCAACATTCAGTTATCAAAAAGAAAATGTACCTGAAAATTCAAGTGCATATAAAATAGCTGTTACCGGATTACAGGGCGGCCACTCGGGAGACGACATCCATAAAAACAGGGGGAATGCCAACAAGATCCTTAATCGACTGATCTGGAATTTCGACCATCTTTTTGAAGTTCGTCTGGCCAATTTTAATGGTGGCAACCTTCGAAATGCCATTGCCCGTGAGGCTTTTAGTACAATTACCGTTCAGAATAGCAGAAAAGAGGAACTTAACGGTAAATTCAACAATCTGGCAGAAGCTGTAAAAGACGAATTCCGATATTCAGAACCAGGCCTTCAGATTACTCTGGAGGAAATCAAACTACCTGATTTTGTAATAGACAGCACCACCCAAAAGCAACTTATAAACAGTATTTATGCGTGCCCGCATGGCGTCTTGGAAATGAGCACCCGCATGGAAGGTATGGTTGAAACATCTTCGAACCTGGCTTCAGTAAAATTCATTGAGAATAATAAAATTTTTGTTACAACCAGCCAGCGCAGCGAGATTGACAGCCGGAAATTCTATGCAGCCGAAACCATAGAGTCGGTATTTAAACTTGCCGGAGCAGAAGTAAGCCACTCGGACGGTTACCCGGGATGGACACCGAATACTGACTCGGAAGTTTTAAAGGTTACTGTCGATTCTTATAAAAGACTTTTTGGAATAGAACCCATCGTTCGCTCCATTCATGCCGGATTAGAGTGCGGATTATTTTTAGAAAAATACCCTGCTCTGGATATGGTATCCTTCGGGCCAACAATTCGCGGAGCCCACTCGCCCGACGAAAGACTGGACATTGCAACAACCGAAAAATTCTGGAAACACCTGGTTGATATCCTGGAAAATCTGAAATAATTAGTTTCCGTTATAAAAGAAGTGCCGCAGGATACACTTCCTCCCGGTACTTTCAGGATTTTGATCTTTGGCCAAGCGAATCTGAAGCGTGTGATTTCGGTTTTTCAGGTCATTTTCAAGCGTGCAGTACCAAGGAAGATATAAATTTTTACTCCACTCTGTAAACAAATCAAACTTTCGCCAGGGAGCGTTGTCAACGCTGTATTCAATAACGCCGGCATTGGGCCCGGCAGCAACTGCAATTCCAACGGCTGTACCTTTAAAACGAAATTTTATGATCTGTCCGGGATATTCACCCACCAACATAGGAACATGAACATAACCGTCTCTTGTTCCTGCATCATTATCCGGTTTCCAGTTATCAATCATGGTCCAGCCTTTTATTGATTTCCGGGGACCGGGCTGAACCAATTTTCCCATCTCATAACAAAAGTTATCGAGAGGTTCCGGCAAAATATCAACATTGGCATCTACATTGGCATAAAGCTCCAATTCATCTTCTAAAAACTGAATGATCGAACGGGCATAAACTCCCTGACCAAATGGAGAAGGATGTAAATCTTTAAAATCATTTTCCCAGTCAAATTCACCTGCATCTATTCTTTCTGTAACTTCTTTTGCCAGATTAATTGCAGATACAGAATAATGCTGAGCAACTTTTTCGTGCCATTGTATCTCATCCGGAATTTCTCCATTACGGTAATGTTCCATCTTCCCGGGATCGACGAAATACATAAAAACCACATCGCACATCTTATTTGCACTCTTTGCGTGCCTCACAATTCCTTCCATGGCCCTGATCACTTCATCCTCTCCGCGCATATTTGTATCGTCGTTTACAGCAGCTTCCTCAAATAACAAATCAACTGGTCCGTTTTTTAATACATCGCGACTAAAACGAAAGGCTCCTGGAGTAGATCCCATCGACGGAATTCCAGCTGCAATAAATTCAAATTCTGTATCCGGAAATTTTTGCTGAAGATAGGCACAAACCGAATCGCGCCAGCCGGGATTATAGGTTATGGAACCGCCTAAAAAAGCGACCCTCCCTATTTTCTCTTCCTGAAACTTCCTGAACGAATTAGTTAGAGAATTTCGATGAATATGATAATCTGCCGACTGTAATTTTTGAGCATAAAGATCGGATGTAATAAGCAGGATAAGTGAAATAATTAGAATGCGAATCATAGGTTGTTGAATTTAGTTTGTGAAAAGACCGGTTAAAAGTAACAAAGTTTTACGGCATTATCTTCCATAAATACTTTTTAGCCCATATAAAAACACATTCCTTGCTATTTATTTCCACTCAACTTTAGCTGCCAGATCGCCCCTTCCGGGAGATGAATAATCGAACATAATTTCACCCACATAAAAAAAGCCCAAAAACTTCTGCCCATTCTGAATTTCAAGCAAATCATCAAAAAGATCAATAAAAGACGGAGTTGCCCAGAAAGCACCCAATCCCATTTCGGTTGCTGTTAGCCAAATGTTTTGAACGGCCATTGCAACAGCAGCCACCTCCTCCCATTCCGGTAGTCGCTTGCCCTCGTCTCGCTGTAATACAATGCCAATGGCAACGGGCACGCGTTCTAAAGTTGAAGTAAACTTTTCAATTTTTTCAGGAGCAACCGGATAACCTTTTCCCAGTTCAGCCAATAAAATTTCCTTTGTTTTTTTTGCCAAAAGCTGTTTCGCCTCGCCGGTAAAAACCTTAAATCGCCAGGGTTCCGTTTTTTTATGATTTGGAGCCCAATTGGCATTTTCCAGCAGTTTTTCAATTATTTCTTTTGATATTTCTCTTTTGGCATAAAGCCGTGGCGGTGTTGCCCGACGATCTTTTATTATTTCTGAAATAGATTTAGTATTCATTTTTCGTTTTTTGAAATAATAAAACAAATGTCAGCAATAAATGTTGAAACAGGAGGCTATCGCAAAACAGCGAACCATAAAAAAATTATTCTGAAATCTAAATCAAAGCGCGAGCGACTTCCTTTTTATAAAACTTACAAACCTCTGTTAAACCACATTTCTGACATTTGGGTTTTCGGGCAATACAAGTGTACCTGCCGTGCAGAATCAGCCAGTGGTGTGCTTTGGGCACCAATTCTTCGGGAATATACTTCATTAATTGCTGCTCGGTGGCCAGAGGTGTTTTGGCATTGGTACTTAAACCAATTCGGGCAGAAACACGAAAAACATGAGTATCAACTGCCAATGCCGGTTTATTGTAAACAACCGATGCAATAACATTGGCTGTTTTTCGGCCAACACCGGGAAGCTTTTGTAAATCATCTACATCGCTGGGAACCTCACCACCAAAAAGTTCAATGAGCTTCTGAGCCATTCCAACCAAATGCTTCGCTTTATTATTTGGGTATGAACAACTTTTTATATAATCGAAAACTTCTGCCGGATCAACCTCTGCCATTTTCTGAGGAGTAGGAAATCGTTTTAACAATTCAGGCGTAATTTGATTCACCCTTTTGTCGGTGCATTGTGCCGATAAAATAACAGCAACAATAAGCTCAAACGGATTTCCGTAATCCAGTTCCGTTTCGGCAATGGGCATAGTCTTTTCAAAATATTGGATAACAAAATTAAATAGGTCCTGTTTTCTCATCGTATCTAAATTTGGAATAAAAAAAACATTTTTTTTGGAAAAAGTGTAACAAAATCGATTTTACTAAGTCATATTTTATGTGACACTTATGTATCATTTCTCCCCTTTTATAGAAATGGTTTTAAGTTAGCAAATTAAACAGACGTAAAAAGCCGGTGTTGACCGGCTTTTTTTATTATCATAAAAGTTATAACACATTTATCGTTAATAAAATGAACCAATAGTTCGCCTTAAGTTTTATTTAAATGGAATAATTTTACTTTTGTGAAAAATTGAGAAAGGTTCAGGTTTTGATGAAAAGGAAATTTTACTTTATCATATTCATTTTGGGGATTGGAGCTCTTGCATTCAAATTAACTTCGTTTGTAGGAGCAGAAAAAAAAGAAGAAATTATTGAAGTAAAAGAACCGGCTCCCGAATATAATCCTGCCGTTGAAATAGAAAATACCCTTACACAATTCGACAGTATTTTAAATCAAAACATAAAAGAAGCGGGCACTGTAGGAGCAGCAGCTGTAATTACTTACAAAGGAAAAATTGCCTTTATAAAATGTTTTGGTGTTAGAAAAGCCGGAGAAAAAAATCCTGTTGACGAACACACCATTTTCCGTCTGGCTTCGGTTTCAAAATCGGTGACCGGGGTTCTCGCCGGAATTCTTGATGAAGAAAACATTGTAAAGCTCGACGATAAAGTGGTTGATTACCTTCCCGATTTCGAATTAAAAAACCGCGACAATACCGATCATCTTAAAATCAGGCACCTACTCAGTCATACATCAGGACTGATACCACATGCCTACGACCTGATGGTTGAAGATAAGGTTCCGCTGGAAAAAATTATCGATCGCCTCGATGAAGTTGACATTACCGGCCCTCCCGGACAAAATTATGCTTATCAAAATGTGGTGTACAGCCTTTACGATCCGATTACGAAAGTTAAAACCCACAAGAATTTTAATGATGTAATCAGCGAAAAAGTGTTCAAACCCTTTGGAATGGGCGATGCATCAACCGGATTCAAAGCTTTTAAAGATACCGACAATAAGGCATACCCGCATTACAACAGGGGGCACAATCATTACAGCCCAATGCGTTTAAACGACAGGTATTACAATACTATTCCTGCAGCAGGTGTGAATGCAAGTATTTCTGATTTAGGGAATTTCCTGGCTACTCTTACCAACGACCACTCTGATATTTTCTCGGAGAAAGCCAGAGAATCGGTATTTACACCACAGGTTAATTCACCGCTAAAACGAACTTATTTCAGAAGCTGGGGACGGGAAGTTAAATCGAAAAGATATTCCATCGGTTGGAGAATAGTTGATTATAAAGGACGGGAAATTGCATACCATGGAGGTTATGTTTCGGGCTATAAAGCAGAAATTGCACTTTGCGACGAAGAAGACATAGGAATTGCCATATTGAGCAACTCACCAAATTCAGCCACAGCCAAAAATATACCGGCATTTCTGAATATGCTTTTCGATTACAAAGACAGTATGGCAATAAAAGAACAGGAAAAAGATCCTTCATCACAAGATAAATCGTAAATCCATGAAGCCATTTTTACAGGCAGAAAACCTCTCGAAGCGCTGGGGTGAATTAATGCTTTTCGAAGATATATCATTTACGATTTTCGAAGGAGCCAAGGTGGCATTAATTGCCAAAAACGGAACAGGAAAATCAACCTTACTCGATTTGCTTGCCGGAAAAGATTCGCCCGACAATGGCATTATTACGTTGACAAACGATGTTAAAATGGGGTATTTTGAACAGATCCCCGACTTAAATCCTGCCAATACCGTAATTGAAGAAATATTTGAAAGCGACAACGAAAAAATAAAAACGGTTAAAGCTTTCGAGCTGGCCGTAGCACAAAACCGCCAGGACGAAATTGCAGCGATTTCAACCAAAATGGACGAGTTAAATGCCTGGGGAATTGAGGTGGAAATCAAACAGATTTTAACGGAATTGAAAATTAATTTCCTTGAAAATAAAGTTGCTGAACTCTCGGGCGGACAACAAAAACGCCTGGCATTGGCAAAAGTTCTGATTAACCAACCCGATCTGCTAATCCTTGATGAACCGACAAACCACCTTGATCTGGAGATGATTGAATGGCTTGAAGCGTACCTCGAAAAAACCAAATCTACCCTGCTGATGGTCACTCACGACCGCTATTTCCTCGATCGTGTTTGCAACGAGATTATTGAAATGGAGGACAACCAGATTTACCGTTACCTGGGTAATTATTCTTACTTCCTCGAAAAACGCGATGAAAGAATTGCCATGCAGCAGGCTAGTATTAGCAAAGCAAAAAACCTGTTACGTACTGAAATTGAATGGATGCGACGAATGCCCCAGGCTCGCGGACATAAAGCGAAATATCGGGTTGATGCATTTTATGACCTAAAAGACAAAGCCTCACAAAATATTCGCGACAACAAAGTTGAAATGAATGTTCAATCGGCGAGGCTTGGAAAAAAAATAATTGAACTTCATAATATTTCAAAATCATTTCCGGGAGTTAAACTTATTGAAGATTTCAGCTATAAATTTCAGCGTTTCGAAAAAGTTGGAATTGTTGGTAAAAACGGAACAGGAAAATCAACCTTCCTAAACCTTTTAACGAAAAGCCTTGCTCCCGATTCAGGAGACATCGAAATAGGCCAAACCATTAAATTCGGATACTACCGGCAGGAAGGCATTTCTTTTGATCCTAAGGAAAAAGTAATAGAAGCGGTTCAGAAAATTGCAGAATTCCTTTATTTCGAAGATGGCACAAAGATGAGTGCCACACAAATGCTTACCCGTTTTCTCTTTCCTCCGGAAACGCAATACAATTACATTGAAAAACTAAGTGGTGGTGAGCAACGGCGTTTATACCTATGCACGGTATTAATGCAAAATCCGAATTTTCTGATTCTTGACGAGCCAACCAACGATCTGGATATTATGACGCTGAACGTACTGGAAGAATATCTGCAATCGTTTGCCGGCTGTGTAGTTGTGGTTTCGCACGACCGCTTTTTTATGGATAAAATTGTAGATCATCTTTTTGTATTTGAAGGTGAAGGTAAAATTTCTGACTTTCCCGGAAATTATACTATTTACAGAAATAAAGTTGAAGAGGAAGAACAACTTAAGGCGAAAGCAGAAGCCAGAGCAAAAGCGGCAGTAAAAACTGAAGTTCAGTCTAAGTCCGAGGCGAAACCGCAATCAAAAAAGAAACTTTCGTTCAACGAAAAACGCGAATTTGAACAGCTGGAAAAAGAGATTCCAGAACTGGAAACACAAAAAAACGAACTGGAAGAACTACTAAACTCGGGAGAATTACCACACGATGAACTGTACGAAAAATCGCTGGAACTGGACAAAATAAAAACTCTTCTCGACGAGAAAGAGTTTCGCTGGCTGGAATTAAGTGAATTAAGCTAAAAAGGAACCTTCTTAAATATCATCAAACTCAACGCTTGTATAATCTTTCACAGGTTCAACCTCTTCAACAACCTCTTCCTGCTCTTCAATAAATTCTGAAACAACAACTTCCTCATCAGGTTGTTTATCGTGAATATAATCTACAACTTCCTGTAAACTTTCAACAAACTTGGCGAAGTCTTCTTTATATAGGAAGATCTTATGTTTCTCATAATTGAGTTTTCCGCCATCGCCGAAACGTTTTTTACTCTCAGTAATTGTTAGATAAAATTCGTCGTTTCGTGTACTTTTCACGTCGAAAAAATAGGTCCTTTTTCCCGCACGAATTACTTTTGAATGAATCTCTTGTTTAAATCTGCTCCCCGAATACTTTGCGCCATCTTTATTACCAGCACTTTCCATCGTACAATATTTGATTTTTGACTTAGTTAGTCTTCAAAAATAGAAAAATATTTTAGAAAAAATAGCAATGTGTCTTTAAGCAGGTCTATTCTGCGCCGATTACGATAATTTATATTCATTCTATGAAAAACTAATGATGAAAGTTATATTCTCTAATAATTATGTGTTAAATAGAAGAACATTTCACAGCTTCATTTTCACTTTAAAAAAAGAAGAATTTCGAAGATCACAAAGACATATCTTCAACAAATACGTTTGGCGTTCTTTGCGAAAATTTAGCGTGATTTGCGTGATTTTTTTAATCGTATTATAAAAAAAACTCCGGTTTCAATTTGTGGAAATCCAACGCAATTAAAACCGGAACTTTTGTATAACGAAAGTAGATGCCTACTTATAAATCTCTTTTTTTGCTGAAAGCAATGTATTAAGCAATAACGAAGTACGGGTCATTGGACCAACACCTCCGGGAACCGGAGTAATATACGCACATTTTGGAGCCACCTCTTCAAAAGCAACATCGCCTTTCAGTTTGAAACCCGATTTTGTTTTGTCCGATTTCACACGGGTGGTACCCACATCAATAACAACGGCACCTTCTTTCACCATGTCAGCAGTTACAAATTCAGGTACACCCATGGCTACAATCAGGATATCGGCATTGGCACAAACCTCTTTCAGGTTGGCAGTGCGGCTATGCGCAACAGTAACCGTGGCATTAATTGCTTTTTGCGACATCAAAACACTCATCGGGCGTCCCACAATGTTACTACGTCCCAGAACCACGCAGTTTTTACCACTGGTTTCAATATTATAGCGTTTAAGTAATTCTACTATTCCGTATGGAGTTGCCGAAACAAAAGATGGCAAACCAATCACCATTCGACCAACATTTATAGGATGAAAACCATCCACGTCCTTTCTCGGATCGATAGCTTCAATTACTTTTTGCTCAGAAATATGTTTTGGCAGAGGAAGCTGAACAATAAAGCCGTCCAGATCATCATCGTTATTTAATTCTTCTACTTTAGCAAGAAGCTCTTCTTCGGTAACATCATCCTCGTAACGAATCAACGACGATTTAAAGCCAACCGCTTCGCAGTCCTTAATTTTATAAGCAACATAAGTCTCGCTTCCACCATCGTGGCCCACAAGAATTGCAGCCAAATGAGGTTGCTTACCTCCTTTTTCAATAATCTGCTTTACGTCTTCAGCAATTTCCTGCTTTATTTCCGCAGCTATCTTTTTTCCGTCAATTAATTCCATAATATCTATCGTTTTAACGCCGCGTCGCGTTCCATTTATGCTTGTATGTTTTTATCTGTTACTGATAACCGCCATTAAATACACAACAAATGGCAAGTGACCAATGACTAAAATTTCCTTCCCTGCTGTTGCATGCTGGCCATCATCCGCTGAACGTTTTTACCCTGCGAAACCATCTTCATCATTTTCCGGGTTTCTGTAAATTGTTTCAACAAACGGTTCACTTCCTGAATATTGGTACCCGAACCACTGGCAATTCTTTTTCGTCGACCACCATTAATAATCGAAGGATCTTCACGTTCTTCCGGAGTCATCGAATAAATAATGGCTTCAATATGCTTAAACGCATCATCATCGATATCCATTCCTTTCATGGCTTTTCCCATGCCCGGAATCATTCCCATAACATCTTTCAGATTACCCATTTTTTTAATCTGGTTAATCTGCTTCAGGAAGTCGTTAAAGTTGAATGTATTTTTCTGTAATTTTTTCTGCAGTCGTTTGGCTTCTTCTTCATCGAATTGCTCCTGGGCTTTTTCAACCAGCGAAACAATATCACCCATGCCCAAAATTCTGTCGGCCATCCTGTCGGGGTGAAATACATCGAGAGCATCAACTTTTTCACCGGTACCCACAAATTTAATCGGCTTTTCAACTACCGCGCGAATAGAAAGGGCTGCACCACCACGTGTATCACCATCGAGCTTGGTAAGAACAACACCATCGAAATCAAGGCGATCGTTAAATTCCTTCGCGGTATTAACGGCATCCTGTCCTGTCATTGAGTCAACAACAAACAGAATTTCATCCGGATTAATCGCTTTCTTAATGGCAGCAATTTCCTTCATCATTTCCTCGTCAACAGCCAAACGCCCGGCGGTATCCACAATAACCACATCGTTACCATTGGCTTTTGCCTGACTAATTGCAGCTTTTGCAATTTTTACCGGATCCATATTGCCTTCTTCGGTATAAACCGGTACTCCAATTTGCTCGCCCAAAACTTTCAACTGGTCGATAGCAGCAGGACGGTAGACATCGCCCGCAACCAATAACGGATGACGTCCTTTTTTACTTTTAAGCATGTTCGCCAGTTTCCCCGAGAATGTGGTTTTACCCGAACCTTGCAAACCCGACATTAAAATTACGGCAGGTTTACTTTTCAGTTCAATATCAGTAAAAGTACCACCCATTAAGGCAGCCAGCTCGTCCTTAACGATTTTAACCATCATTTGGCCGGGCTTAACGGCACTAAGAACGTCCTGACCGATGGCCTTCTGTTTTACATCGTCGGTGAATTTTTTGGCAATCTTAAAGTTTACGTCAGCATCCAATAAGGCACGACGTATATCTTTCAGCGTTTCTGCTATATTTATTTCGGTGATTCTACCCTGCCCTTTTAATAGTTTAAAGGACTTCTCCAGCCTGTCACTTAAATTCTCAAACATGCTTTTACTTCTTTTTGAAAATGAGGTGCAAAAATAGGGAAAAAAGTTTGAAGTCGGAAGCCGGGAGACGGAAGATTATTTACAGATTTAAAGGAAGTCATCTTTTTGAAAAAATGATATCCTTACCTACCTTTGTCTGCCACAAATAAAAAACGATGCAAAACAAAATCATTGATATTATCGCCCAAAACCTGGGATTAAAATCCACACAAGTTTCAAACACCATACAACTGCTCAACGAAGGAGCCACAGTTCCCTTTATTTCGCGCTACAGAAAAGAGCGAACAGGAAGTTTGGATGAAGTTCAGGTTTTGCAAATTAAAGAACAAAACGACAAATATTCGGAACTGGCCAAACGAAAAGAAACCATTCTGAAGACCATTGAAGAACAGGAACAATTAACACCGGAACTGAAAGAACGAATTGAAAATTGTTTTGACAGCGTTGAACTGGAAGATATTTATCTGCCCTATAAACCCAAACGCAGAACAAAAGCCACCATCGCCCGAGAAAAAGGATTGGAGCCACTTGCAAAAATTATAATGAAACAGGTGGAAAGAGATCCTGAGTTTCGCGCCAATTCATTTGTAAATGAAGATGTGGAAACGGTTGAAGAAGCTTTATCGGGTGCACGCGATATTATAGCCGAGTGGATAAGCGAAAACGAACGGGCCAGAAATATCGTTCGTCGTGGCTTTGAACTGGGTGCAGTAATTCGTTCGAAAGTAGTAAAAGGGAAAGAAGATGATGCTGCTAAATTCCGCGATTATTTCGATTGGGAAGAACCCATGAAAAAATGCCCGTCACACCGTTTGCTAGCCATGCGTCGTGGCGAAAACGAAGGATTCCTGAGAGTTTCCGTTTCTCCCGATGAAGACCGGGTGCTGGAAAACCTCGATCGCTTTTTTGTAAAAGGAAACAACGACAGTTCGGAACAGGTTGCCATGGCAGTGAAAGACAGTTTTAAACGATTAATTCAGCCTTCCATTGAAACAGAATTTGCCAATCTATCAAAAGAAAAAGCAGATGAAGAAGCTATTAAGGTTTTTGCTGAAAACCTGAAACAACTGCTTCTGGCACCGCCGCTGGGACAAAAACGCACACTGGCTATTGACCCTGGTTACCGAACCGGGTGCAAAGTAGTTTGCCTCGACGAACAGGGAAACCTGTTGCACAACGAAAACATTTATCCCCACAAACCACAGGAAGAACGCAAAATGGCGGCAAAAAAAATCACGTCAATGGTGGAGATGTACCAGATTGACGCCATTGCCATTGGCAACGGAACGGCCAGCCGCGAAACAGAAGCTTTTATTAAAAAATTACGATACAACCGCGAAATCAGGGTTTATGTTGTGAGCGAAGACGGTGCTTCGGTTTATTCAGCTTCATCGGTGGCACGCCAGGAATTTCCGCAATACGATGTAACCGTTCGCGGAGCCGTTTCCATTGGTCGCCGATTAATGGACCCTCTGGCAGAACTTGTAAAAATCGATCCTAAAAGTATAGGCGTGGGACAATACCAGCACGATGTTGATCAGAAAAACTTAAAAAACAGTCTTGATTCGGTGGTGGAAATTAGTGTAAACTCAGTAGGTGTGAATCTGAATACGGCCAGCAAACACCTCCTAACCTACATCTCTGGACTGGGCCCCCAACTGGCGGAAAATATTACCAGTTACCGCAAAGAAAACGGGATGTTTGAATCGCGTGAAGCCCTGAAAAAGGTGCCTCGAATGGGACCAAAAGCTTTTGAACAGGCTGCCGGGTTCCTTCGTATTCCCAATGCAAAGAATCCGCTCGACAACTCAGGCGTTCACCCGGAATCGTATAAAATTGTAAAACAGATTGCCAAAGACCTGAAATGCGAGGTGAGCGATTTGGTTAGAAATGAAGAGCTGGTTTCGAAAATCGATTTTCAAAAATACGTTACAACCGAGGTAGGATTACCAACGCTGAATGATATAAAAAAGGAATTACTAAAACCAGGCCGCGATCCCCGTAAACCCATTAAAGTTTTTGAATTTGCCGACGGAATCTTTTCTATTAACGATTTGCATGCTGGCATGGTAATTCCCGGAATTGTGAATAACATCACCAAGTTCGGAGCCTTTGTTGATGTGGGGGTAAAAGAATCGGGGCTGGTACACATTTCGGAACTGGCTGACCGTTTTATTTCCGATCCGAATGAAATAGTGAAATTACATGAACATGTGATGGTGAGGGTAAAAGAAGTGGATATTGCCAGGAAAAGAATTCAGCTTTCGATGAAAGGTCTGGAACAATAAAAGTTACAGATTACATATTTCAGGTTCTTTGTTATTTGAAAGCTTGAACCTGAAATATGTCGCGCTGAGCTATTCCATTCCCTGAGGTTTTTCAGGAGTCACAATCCAGAAAATAATATACACCAGCAGACCGGGAAATCCGGCTGAAAAAAGGGATAATAAAACATAAACTAAACGAACCAATACTACGTCGGCATTAATATATTCAGCAAAGCCCGCCAGTACACCTCCGAGAACGCGGTTTCGCGACCGAAATAATCGATTGCTCGCCATAATAGCTTTTTATAATGATTATTCAATTTTCGGAGCATTTATGAATCAGTCATAAAATGCTCCTTTTCAGATACAAAATCAGCATTGAAGAATTTATTCTTCTTCTTCGCTTAGTTTCTCTTCGTTTTCAAATTCGTCTTCCAAAAACTGCTCTGCTGCTTCTACCAATTCCGAAATAAATTCTTCATCACCTGGTTCACCGTCAATCCAGTGAACAACCTGGTTATTCCAAAAATCATCAATATCGGCTTCAACAATAAAACGTGGAGTTTCGGTATGAACAACAAAAATGGTATCCGGAGTTTCCTGAGAATTGTCGGCTAATAAGAACTTTGGTAACATGGCAAATAATTTTAAGATTAATTATTGCGAAGTTAAATGAAATTTTATTGCAAGCCTTCACTTAAAAATAAGAAAACAAAAAAATAATAAACACCTGATAGTGCAATTCATAAAACAGACCAAAACGAGACCAAAAACTGACATTTCTCAAGTTATGATAACATTTTAAAAATAAAATCTTTCCTTTTTTAGCATTTTGGAAAGGATTGTTATTTTTAACGAAATTTTTGAAAAAACAGCATATTACAATGAACAAACTCAATGATATTCTCGCGACCATCGACGGATACATAGGTGGCTCGCAATGGTTTGTATTTTTATTATTAGGAACTGGTATTTTCTTTACTATTTATTTGAAATTTCCCCAGTTCAGGTACCTAAAACATTCTTTACGCATCGTTAGAGGAAAATTTGACAAAGAAGGCGATCAAGGTGACACTTCGCACTTTCAGGCCTTAACAACAGCCCTGTCGGGAACCGTTGGCACCGGAAATATTGCTGGTGTGGCATTAGCCATTCACCTGGGAGGTCCGGCCGCATTATTCTGGATGTTGGTGACGGCGGCACTGGGTATGACCACCAAATTTGTTGAGGTTACCCTTTCGCACAAATACCGCGAAACTGCTGCTGACGGATCCATTGCCGGTGGTCCCATGTACTATATGAAAAACCGCCTGAACATGAAATGGCTGGCTGTTATTTTTGCTGTTGCCACTGTATTGTCTTCATTCGGAACAGGAAGTTTGCCGCAAATTAACAGTATTTCCAGCTCGCTATTCGAGACATTTGGTATCAACCATATGCTTAGCGGTGGTATTTTAGCGGTTTTACTCGGATTTGTAATTATTGGAGGGATTAAACGTATTGCGAAAGTTACTTCGCGCCTGGTACCGATTATGGCCATCGTTTATTTTATTGGAGCGATAGCTGTTATTTTATACAATTACGAAAACATTATTCCTTCTCTTGCAGCCATTTTTGGTGATGTATTTTCCGGAACGGCTGCTGCCGGTGGTTTCCTCGGCGGAAGTATTGCCTTTGCATTTAACAGGGGCGTAAACCGCGGCCTTTTCTCTAACGAGGCAGGGCAAGGATCTGCACCAATTGCACACGCTGCTGCACGCGCACACGAACCGGTCTCTGAAGGTTTGGTGGCATTACTTGAGCCATTTATCGATACCATTATTATTTGTACATTAACCGGATTAGTTCTGCTTTCTTCGGGTGTTTGGACCGAAAAAATGGAAAATACTTTTCAGAAGGCCGACCTTGAATTTTTAAACGGAACCTATTCGGAAGACAGCGAGCAGGATGTTGAAAAGCTGCATAATTACCTGATTAAAAAAGAAGACTTACCATTATTCTCCGGGACTCTAAATGTTACCGATGGTATTATCGAGAACCAACCTACCATTTTACACGCCCGTTCTGTAGCCGAAGATATTAAGGTTTGGGATGACGATCAGCTTTATTCAGGGGAACTGGAAATCATTGACGGCAACCTGGCAGAAGGACAGGATTTGACGCTTGTAGGAAAATCGCTGATGCACAGTGCCCCACTTACAACGGTTGCCTTTACACGCAGCTGGTTTGGAGATTATGGTAAATATATTGTATCCATCGGATTGCTGATGTTTGCTTTCTCAACAGCCATTAGCTGGTCGTATTATGGCGACCGCGCTATAACGTATCTCTTTGGTTCAGGGAAAGTAATTTACTACCATATTATTTATGTTATAGGTTTCTTTTTGGCATCGTTTACCGATACAACCATTATCTGGACTCTGTCAGGAATTACTATCGCACTGATGACAATCCCCAACTTATTTGGAATACTGGCCCTTTCAAAAGAAATGAAAAATGAAGTAAAATCTTTCTGGAAAGAATATGCCACACGCTTTCCGGGAGAAAAGGTTCCGAAAGGATAATCATTAAAATACAAGTTATTATTCAACTTGTATTCAAAAATAGAAACTCTCTGTGTTATTAATTAATACAGAGAGTTTCTATTTTTTTACATCTACTGCTTAACATATAAAAAGATATAAGCACCTAGTAGATAATTATTACATTGTGCATGATTTAAAACAACTCAAGTAAATCCTCAATTATGCGAACCAGATTCCTAAAACCAAAACTTTTTTTCATTACAACATTTCTTTTACTAGTCTCTCATGTATCGACAAATGCCCAAAACGATTTTCGCCCCGGTTATTATATTACATGGGAAAATGATACGATTAATGGTTTAATTGATTACAGGGGAGAAATCCGGAACTCCAGAATTTGTGAATTCAAAGCTGACAGAAGTTCTTCTACAGAAAAATTTAAGCCAGAAGAAGTAAAAGCATACCGCTTTTCCGATAGTAAATATTATGTTTCAAAAAAAATTAAAATAGAGGAAGAACCGGAAACGCAATATTTTCTGGAAATGCTGGTTGATGGCATTTATAACTTGTACTTTATGCAAACCGGTGAAAAAGAATACTTCTTTATTGAATCGGAAGAAGGCATGCCTGTAAGTTTATATAAAAAATATGAAACAGTTTTTGTTGAAGGGAAGGGTGAAATGTTAAAAGAATATTCGAACCACGTTGCCCTTATGAAATCGGTTTTTGCCGATTGCGAAGAGATTCAACCGCAGATTAACAACACGCAACTTTCTCATAAATCGTTGATAAACATTACCCGAAAATATCACGATTACATGTGTGACGATCAGGAATGTATTGTTTACGAAAAATCATTATCAAAAGTAAAAATCCTCATATCGCCAGTTATCGGATTTAACCAATCTTCGTTATCACTAGACGACGGTTTTTTTTCAAACATGTCTTATGACAATTGCCTAACACCCAATTTAGGGCTACTGGCAGAAGCCGTATTCCCACGAACTAATGACAAATTATCTGTACAGTTTGAAACAGTTTACGGAACTAACGACTTCTACGGAATATACAGAGGCTATTATGAAGTATTTTTCGAAAGCTCATTTATTCAACCGTCTCTGGCAATCAAATACACTCTACCCGGGAAAATATTAAGGCCCTCCTTGGCGATTGGTGGTTTGGGCATGCTTCAGTTTTCCAACGAAGCTAACGCGAAAATTTACAATGAAAATTTAGGTACAACTAAAGAAATTGTATTAAGTGATTTCCCAATAAAAAAACAACTTAAAGGTGTTTTTGCACAAGTAGGATGCAATATTAAAGTCACAAAACATAGGGAAATGTTCTTGCATCTCAGATATATAATCAGAACAGGATATTATCGTGTAGAAGACGATCTAATTGTTGGAAAAATAAACTCCTTTAATATAAATGCAGGGTTTTATCTTAATAAAACTCAATAAGGAAGAATTACCATGCCCGCTACTCAACAATAGATCAAATAACGTGTAAAGCGTTATAAATTCCCCTTTTTACTTCAAACTACTTTGTTATTTTTGCACTGAAATTAAACAATGCAAAATATCTATCCACATAATTTTGAGGCGAAAATTGGTTTCGACCGCATTCGTGAAATGCTTTCCAATAAGTGTATCAGCACCATGGGAAACGAATGGGTGGAAGAAATGCAGTTTCAAACCACTTTCGAATCAATTTTGCAACAGCTGAATGAAGTGGATGAGTTTTGCCGCATTATTCGAGAATTCGATAATTTCCCGGCAACCCATTTTTACGATTTACGCGAGGCGCTTCAAAAAATCCGTTTGGAAGGGCGTTTTTTGGAACCGGCAGAAATGTTCGACCTGAAACGTTCGCTGGAATCGGTTCGGGCCATTGTCAACTTTTTTGCCAAACAGGAAGAAGAGGTTTTCCCCATTCTGAAACAAAAAACCTCGAGGGTGCAGGTGTTCCCATACATCTACGACCGGATTGATACCATCATCAATAAATTCGGAAAAATAAGGGATAATGCTTCACCCGAATTGGCGCAAATACGAAAGAGCATTTTAAACATGCAATCGAACATGTCGAGGCGCCTGCACGCCATTTTAAAACAGGCGCAAAAAGACGGTTTGGTTGAAGAAGATGCTGCCGTTTCTATTCGCGACGGACGTGCTGTAATTCCGGTGGCAGCCGCCAATAAACGCAAACTGAAGGGTATTGTTTACGATGAATCGTCAACCGGAAAAACATCGTATGTGGAGCCCAATGAGATTGTGGAAATGAACAATGAAATCCGCGAACTGGAATATGCCGAACGCCGCGAGGTTATTAAAATCCTCACCAGTTTTGCCAACGACATTCGTCCTTATCTCGAAGAGCTGGCCTATTCTTACGATTTCCTGGGAGAGATGGATTTTATCCGTGCAAAAGCCCTGCTGGCTGTCGAATTCGATGCCATCCGGCCAGAATTCAAAGAAGAACCGGTTATCGAATGGTACCAGGCCGTTCACCCACTACTATTAAAAACATTAAAAAAAGAGAACCGGAAGATTGTTCCGCTCGATATAAAACTCACTGACGAGAAGCACATTCTTCTCATCTCCGGACCAAATGCCGGAGGAAAATCGGTTTGTTTAAAAACTACCGGGCTGCTGCAATACATGTTGCAATGCGGATTACTTATTCCTGTAAATGAAGCCAGCCGCACCGGTATTTTCGATCAGCTTTTTATCGATATTGGCGACGAGCAATCGCTGGAAAACGACCTGAGTACTTACAGTTCGCACCTGATGAACATGAAACATTTTGTGCGCAATTGCAACGAAAAAACGCTGATTTTGATCGATGAATTCGGAACCGGAACCGAACCCATGCTGGGCGGTGCCATTGCCGAATCGATACTGGATAAACTCACCCAACTGCGCACCTTTGGTGTAATTACCACCCACTACACCAACCTGAAACACTTTGCATCGTCGGCCGAAGGAATTGTAAACGGAGCCATGTTGTACGATGCGCAAAATATGAACCCGCTGTTTAAACTCGACATTGGGAAACCGGGAAGTTCTTTTGCTTTTGAGATTGCCCGAAAAATTGGCTTGCCGGAAGACATCCTCGACAAAGCCACCGATAAGGTGGGAAAAGACCACATTGATTTCGACCGGAACCTGCGCCAGATTAACCGTGACAAACGCTACTGGGAAACCAAGCGTATGAAAATCCGCAAGGTGGAAAAAATTCTGGACGACACTGCTGAAAGCTACGAATCGGAATTACAGGAGATTCAGAAACAGCGCAAGGAAATCCTTAAAAAGGCAAAGGAAGAAGCCGATGCTTTGTTAAAAGGAGTGAATAAACGCATTGAAAATACCATACAGGAAATCAAACAAGCGCAGGCCGACAAAGAAAAAACCAAACAGGCACGCGAAAAACTGGGCGACCTGAAAAAAGACATCGACCGGAAAGTGACAGGCAACGATGCTCAGATCTCAAAAAAGATGGAACAACTTCGTCGCCGCGAAGAGAACCGGAATAAACGCCGTCCTGATGAATTTAAGAAGCCTTTATCGAAAGAAAAGCTGGAGGAGAGAATTGATTTACGTCCTGGCGACAAAGTGCGTATAAAAGGTCAGGATACTGTTGGAGACCTCATCGAGATAAACGAAAAAAATGCAGTGGTTGCTTTTGGTCAGCTCATGACGACCATGCCGCGTAAAAACCTGGAACGAATCAGCAACAACGAAGCAAAAAAACTCGATAAAAACCGGGGAGGCCGGGCATCGGTATTAACCGAAAGCTACTCGCAACGACGCCTCACCTTTAAGCCGGAAATTGATATTCGTGGCCAGCGGGTGGAAGAAGCCATTTCAAAAATCACCGAGTTTATCGACGAGGCGATTATGTTCGAGGTGAGCCAGCTTCGTATTCTGCATGGAAAAGGTCATGGTATTTTAAAACAAACCATTCGCGACTATCTCCGCTCGGAACCCATGGTACGCAGCTACAAAGATGAGCATGTTGATTTTGGCGGCGCCGGGATTACGGTGGTAAATCTGGCACTGTAAAAAGGAGATTTCTTTTAATTCAAAACACATGAAAACCAACTTCAAAGTAATTGCTTTTGATGCCGACGACACCCTTTGGGTAAACGAAACTTTTTTCCGCGATACCGAGGAAAAATTTTGTGAATTATTGTCCGATTTCAGCACTTCTGATGAAACGATGAAAGAATTGTTTGCCACCGAAATGCAAAACCTGGAAGATTACGGTTACGGTACCAAAGGTTTTGTATTATCGATGATTGAAACAGCCCTGAAAATTACCGGGAATAAGGTTCCTCAATCGACACTAAACAAGATTATAGATCTGGGAAAAACGCAAATCAACCAAGCTGTTGAATTGCTGGATGGTGTGGTTGAAATCCTGGAATATCTGAAAAACAAAGGCTACAAACTAATTGTAGCAACCAAAGGCGATTTGCTCGACCAGGAACGAAAACTGAATAAATCGAAGCTGGAAATATATTTTCATCATGTGGAAGTGATGAGCAACAAAAAAACCGCCGACTATCAAAAACTTATCCATCATCTTGAAATTTTGCCGGAAGATTTTTTAATGATTGGGAACTCGTATAAGTCAGATATCGAACCTGTGTTGGAGCTAGGCGCCTATGGCATTCATATTCCTTTTCACATTACCTGGATTCACGAAAAAACAGAAGAAAAAGAGGAGCATCCCAACTGGATAAAACTGAAAACGATAACTGATATAAAATCAATCTTATAAAGGCAGTATGAATTAGTTCTACTTGAACAGATTTAGAACAACATGATTAACACCGTCCTTCAGGGCGGTGAAAGGAGATACGCGCGTCACCCAGGATTCTGTAATATTTTGTCCATATCATCCACCGCCCTAAAGGACGGTGTTAGTGATACAAAAAACCAATCTACAAGTAGAATTAGTAGCTCAACTAAAAGGCTTTCTTCTTTGAAATCACTAATTTTAGAGCCGACTTAAACCATTTGAAATGAGAAAACTTATTTTACCATTACTGCTTTCGTTACTGTTTTTATCCTGTCAAAAGAATCAATCCGAAACACCGCCCAATATCGTTATCATATTCACTGACGACCAGGGCTGGGGCGATTTAAGCTGTAATGGCAACACCAACCTCAAAACTCCCAACATCGATCAGCTGGCACAAAGTGGGGTCACTTTCGATCGGTTTTATGTGTGCCCCGTTTGTTCACCTACCCGGGCAGAATTACTAACCGGACGATATCATGTTCGGGGCGGTGTATATTCGACCAGTACCGGTGGTGAACGACTCGACCTGGATGAAACAACCATAGCCGAAATATTTAAAAACGCCGGTTATGCCACCGCTGCCTATGGCAAATGGCACAATGGAATGCAGGCTCCTTATCACCCCAATTCGCGTGGATTCGATGACTTTTACGGATTCTGTTCGGGGCACTGGGGAAACTACCACAGTCCCATGCTGGAACACAACGGAGAAATTGTAAAAGGTAATGGTTTTATTATCGACGACCTTACTCAACATGGCCTGGATTTTATGGAGCAATACAAGGAACAACCTTTCTTTTTGTACCTGCCTTTTAATACTCCTCATTCGCCCATGCAGGTTCCCGATGAATACTGGGCAAGATTCAAAGACAAAGAACTGCAAATGTTTAACCGCGACACTGAAAAAGAGGACATTGACTTTACACGCGCGGCCCTTGCCATGTGCGAAAATATCGACTGGAATGTGGGCAGGATTACACAAAAAGTGGAAGATCTGGGGCTATCCGAGAATACAATTATCATCTATCTGTCTGATAACGGACCGAATGGCTGGCGCTGGAACGACGGAATGAAAGGAAGAAAAGGTTCCACCGACGAAGGAGGTGTCCGCTCCCCTATGATGATGGTTTGGAAAAATAAACTGGAGGCGGGTAAAAAAATAAAACAAATTGCCGGTGCAATTGATCTCCTCCCAACCCTCGCCGATCTCTCCGGAATAGAAATTACCGGTCAAAAACCACTCGATGGACTCTCTGTTAAACCACTGCTGATGAAGAAAAATGCTGACTGGAGTGATCGGATTATTTACAACTACTGGGGAGAAAAAACCAGTCTGCGGAACCAGAAATTCAGGCTCGATTTTAGAAATAAATTATATGACATGGAAACTGATCCCGGACAATACAATGATGTTTCCGAGAAATATCCCGAAGTGTATTCTAAGCTTATCAGTGCCAAAGAAAAGTGGGAAAATGAGGTTTTATCAGAACTCGATAAAAATGTGCAACGCCCCTTCCCCATTGGGCACCCCAGTGTAAAAGCAACACAACTCCCTGCCCGCGATGCTGTTGGGCATGGAAATATAAATCGCTCAAACAGACATCCAAACAGTACCTATTTTACAAACTGGATCGATACAGATGACAAAATTAGCTTCAACGCCGAAGTGTTGGAAAGCGGCTCTTACGAAGTAGAATTGTTCTATACCTGCCCGGCAAAAGATATTGGTTCAACTGTTCAATTGAATTTCAAAGATTCAAAACTCGAATTTCAACTCAATGAAGCATTCGATTCACCTTTAAAAGATGACAAAGATATTTACCCCAGAATGGAGGGGTATGTAAAAGAATTCCATAGAAAAAAAGTAGGAACAATAAATCTTGAAAAAGGCGAGGGATTGCTTACACTTCAGGCAACCGACATACCCGGCTCGCAGGTCATGGATTTCAGATTGCTGCTACTTAAAAAGCTGTAAACCCGACAAAAGCAATCTGATATTAGCTGGTTTGAAACAACAAAATTATTATCTTGCTGCAAAACACTCAGCCATGAAATTTAATGTCTTTATTCTGATTCTGACAATTTGTTTTACCTACACAGCAAATAGCAATACAATTGATGTAAAGAACGATACCACCCTGATTTACATGAAAGATTACGGGCTGGAAAAAACCAGGAAAAAAGACGCAACAAAATACATTAAAAAAGCGCTGCAAGACATCAAAGGCGATCATCCCAAAAAGATTATCTTCACCAGAGGTACATACCATTTTTACCCCGACAACTGCGAAACACGGCAATATTATGAATCGAATACAACAGACATTAATCCAAAAGTTTGTGCTTTTTTATTCGAAGGCGTAAACAACCTCGTGATTGATGGGCGGGGCAGCAACTTAATTTTTCACGGACAAATGCAACCTTTTACTTTCGACAGTTGCAGCAATATTGTTCTGAAGAATGTCAGTATCGATTGGGAAAATCCGCTTATTGCCCAGGGCGAAGTTTTAAAAGTAACCGATCAATACATCGATCTGGGAATAAATTCAAAAGAATTTCCTCACCGTATTCAGGATGGCGAACTCTTTTTCGATGTTTATGGAGGAAATATAAACCGCTGGAAAGGAACAATGGAATTCAACTGGAAAGAAAAATATATTGTTCCGCAAACCGGAGACAATGGCTGCCTCGGCCAAAACTGGCAGGAATACCGCGCTGAAGCAACCATGCCGGGAGTAGTTCGTTTGCATCATAATTTTGAACGGAAACCGCAATTGGGTAACTTTCTTGTTCTTCGTCATGCAGAACGAGTACACTCCGGGGTATTTATCAAGGATTCAAAAAATATTACCATTGAAAATCTGAACCTGTACCACGCGACGGGATTGGGAATTCTGGCACAATTCAGCGAAGATCTGACTTTTAACGCCTACCGTGCCATCCCCAATAAATTTGAAAAACACTATTTTGGTGGAGGTGACGACGGACTTCAGGTATCCAACTGTAAAGGTCAGGTAACCGTAAGCAACTGCGAATTTGCGGGCTTAATGGATGATCCGATTAATGTTCACGGCACCAGTGTTCAGGTGCAGGAAATTATCTCATCCAAAAAACTGAAATGCAAATTCATGCACCATCAAAGTGTTGGGCTGAACTGGGGACACAAAGATGATAAAATCAGTTTTATTGAAAATGAAAAAATGAATTCTTTAGGAACCGGAAATATTATTAATTTTGAGCCACTTGATTCTGAAAACTTCATCCTAACATTTAAATCAGAAATACCCCAACAACTTGCAGTTGGCGATGCGCTTGAAAACCTCACATGGTCTCCTGATTTTACGGTAAAAAACTCACATTTTAAAAATTGCAGAGCAAGAGGCCTGCTTGTTTCAACCCCAGGTAAGGTAATTATTGAAAATAACATCTTTGAGTCAAGCGGCAGCGCCATTCTCATAGCCGGCGATGCCAACGGCTGGTTCGAATCGGGAGCTGTTTCAGATGTTCTGATAAAAAACAATACGTTTACCGATTTATGTAATACCAGCCCGTACCAATTCTGCGAAGCAATTATTTCAATCTACCCCATTATTCCGATACTGGATAAAACTACTCCTGCTTTTCATAAAAACATTAAAATTGAAGGAAATCGGTTTAACCCGTTCGATTATCCGGTACTGTTTGTCCGCTCAACAGATGGAGTCTCGTTTACAAACAATACAGTAACTCGCAGCTACAATTTTGAACCTTATCACAACAGACAATTCACATTTACCTTTGAGTCGTGTAAAAATGTCGACATCAGGGGAAATTCATTCTCTGAAGATTTACTGGGAAAAAATATTTTTTTGAAACAAACCGATAGAGAACAGGTGAAAACGGATGTTGAAAATCAATTTGAATTTACTGAATTTTAATCCCTGTATTCATAGAAACATACTTCAGCTCCTTAAAACAAGCCAAATACGTACTGATTTCAGCATTAATAAGCCGAAATTGCCCCTCAAAATCAAAAAGTTATCAACAGGATATATAAAAGAAAAATCCACCGAATAAAATTCGATGGATTTTTTGCGGAGAGAGAGGGATTCGAACCCCCGGTACCTCTCGGTACAACGGTTTTCAAGACCGCCGCATTCGACCACTCTGCCATCTCTCCAGATGCGGTGCAAAAGTAGACTAATTTTTTAAAGTACAAAATACTTTTCGACAATTTTTTCATGAAATAATGGAAAAAAAAGACTTTCAGGGTTTGGTTTTTTAAAACTTATTTCTGAATTTAGCTAAACTGTAAAAAGGTTCTCTGAAACTATTGATTTTACTGAATGTTTGAAGATTTTACCAAAATAATACAGAAGGTTATTTCAAATTATTCTAAATGTAATAATAAGAACTAAATTACTTTATTTCAATTACTTAATTAATTATTTAAAATTTTGCCTTATGAACAAAGCACAACTAATTGATGCTATGGCCGAAAATGCAGGCCTAAGTAAAGCTGACGCAAAAAAAGCTCTTGACGCATTTGTAGCTGCAACAAGCGACGCTCTTAAAGGTGGCGACAGAGTAGCTCTAATTGGATTTGGTTCATTCTCAGTTTCTGAACGTGGTGCAAGAACTGGTAGAAACCCACAAACTGGTAAAGAAATTACTATTCCAGCAAAAAAAGTTGTAAAATTCAAAGCTGGTGCCGAATTAGCTGATGCTGTATCGTAATTATACGTGCAAAAAAAATTGATGAAGGGAGGCAAATTGCTTCCCTTTTTCTATTTTATTACTTTTATTCCAAACATTACATTTTAATATGGAAAATAAACTACTGGAACACCTTTCGGGATACCTTACACCACAACGCGATGAATTATTTAACAAAATTTTAGATATGCGCACCCGGTATATCACTGTTGTTTTAGAAGATATATACCAGTCGCAAAATGCCAGTGCAGTAATACGCACCTGCGATTGTTTTGGCATACAAGACGTTCATATTATTGAGAATCGTAATGAATTTAAGGTAAACCGGGAAATTGCTCTGGGTGCATCAAAATGGCTGAATCTGCATAAATATAACGAGGGACAAAACAACAGCAGGGAGGTCATTGAAAAGTTAAAAGAAAACGGATACCGGATAGTGGCTACTACCCCACATACCAACGACCAGGAACTTCCCGATTTTGATCTGACAAAAGGTAAAACAGCATTAATCTTTGGATCTGAACATCCGGGAGTTACAGAAACAATTATGAACGAAGCCGACGAATTCCTAAAAATCCCCATGTATGGTTTTACCGAAAGCTTTAACATTTCCGTTTCAGCAGCCATCATTCTTCACCACCTCACCCTAAAACTACGCCAAAGCGAGAATATAAACTGGATGCTTAGTAAAAAAGAGAAAGACGAACTGAAATTTGAATGGATTCGGAAATCCATTAAACGGAGCGAGCTGATCGAAAAAAGATTTCTTGAGCAAAACAAATAAAATTCCGGTAAGATTACATACCTGCACGTTTTGCTTTTTCCCAGTTAACCGATTGTTTTCCCTTAAAATAACGAAAGATACCACGCACCGAGGCATAATTAATCATTACGAAATAATAAGGCACAAAAAACAGCTTTAAACGAAGCCTGCGATTTTCGAAAAACCACCCGAGCAAAGCCACCAGGTAACAAAACAATTGAAAATAAAATACGAGTGAATAGAATTCCAATTCAGTTCCGTCCTGATTCAACACAATCAGTAAGTTTACCAGAAAAAGGATAAACAGAGAAACAGGTGCCACTGCCCAGCGTAATACTTTATGCGAGAAATATTGCCAGGATAAAATGCCGTATCTGAAAGGATTCAACAACGCTTTTAAACGAAAAATAGTCTGGATACCTCCTGCCGCAATTCTTATTTTCCGCTTTAATTCTTCCTTCACATTCAACGAAGCTGTTTCTTCGGCATAGGCATTGGGCGTGTAAGCAATCTTATAGCCTTTTTGCGCAATACGAAGCGATATAATAAAATCGTCGAGCAGGGTATCGGTTTCCACATCTTCAAATAATTCGCTTCTGATAGCAAACAATTCGCCAACCGCTCCCACAGCAGAATTCAATTCCCAATCTTTTTGTTTTATCCACGATTCCATCTTCCAATACAACCCCTCGCCTGCCCCGGCAGCTGCTTCGGCCTCTTTGCCGACAATACGTTTTTCGCCGGCCACGCACCCCACTTTTTTGTTGCTAAACTGCGCCACTATTTCACGTATTGAATTTTTGCCAAGTACTGTATTCGTATCCGAAAAAATAACAATCGGAGCTTTTACAAACTTCATCCCGCGGTTCATGGCATGCATTTTCCCGCGCCTTTCGTCAAGGTGGAACACTTCCAACCCGGGGTATTCCTGCAACATTGCAGGAGAACCATCGTCCGAACCATCAGTTATCCATAAATACTGAATCTTGTTTTTGGGATAATCCAGGAAAAACGAATTTTCGACTTTCCTTTTTATATAATCTTTTTCGTTATAGGCAGTCACAAACAAACATACATCGGGCTCGTAATCTCTGTCGGTATTCATTTCTTTGCCTGGGAAAAACACCTTTTTCAATTTCACTAAAAACCATAAAAACATTCCATACCCAATGTAAGTATAAAACAGGATGAATAATAAAACCCAGAAAAGGATGGCTAAAATCATTTGGTATGAAGTTTATAAAACCCGACAAGTTTTTCTGTTGCCACTAAATTATCAAATTTTTTATGGATGAAGTCAATTGCATTCCGGCCAATTTGTTCACAAAGCTCCTTGTTTTCCACAAGGCTTGAAATGGCAGAAACAAAACTATCAGCATCTGAGGCAATTAATATATTCTCATTATGATTTACCTCGATTCCCTCTGCTCCAATTTCAGTAGAAACTATACTTTTACCGAGAGCCATCCCCTCAATAATTTTTATCCGCATGCCGCTTCCCGAAAACAAAGGCACAACCATAATCGATTTTGAATTCATAAAGCAATAAGCATCATCCACTTCACCCACAAACTCAACATTTGGATATTGAAGCTTTCCAATCAGCCAGGAAGGAGCATTACGTCCTGCAATATAAAATTTCAAATCAGGATATTTTTTGTGCAGTTGAGGCCAGCACTTATCTATAAACCAAACCAGTCCTTCCTGATTGGGTGCCCATTCCATCGACCCCAGGTGAAATAATGAGTTCGTTTCGAGGTTTTTGGCATTGGGAACAAGCACCGAAGTGTCGATACCGGTTTGTGAAACATGCTGAGGTTTTGTATTTCCCAACTCGTTTAATATGGCACCATCCCGATCGGTAATCGGCACGAGTAAATCGTATGAATTTAATAACCTGATTTCAAAACGTTTTATTCTTCGCGAAAGGATATTTAAGTACATTTTCACCAGTCCTTTCGACATTTTTGCCGCCCTTTGCCAAATCTCAAATTCAATATTATGAGCCCTGTAAACGATGGGTGCAGTGGAATATTTACGGATTAAAGGAATATAAGGGCAAACATAAAGCCCCTCGAGCTGGATAATATCAAAAGTTTCGTCAGCTAAAAGCTTTTGCAACTGTTTACTGAAATCGCTGGTAATAAAACGAACGGCATTGTATGGTTTCCTTGAAAAAACCAGATTCAAAAAAGCCTTTAATGCTGAAATATGAGCAGGAACCTCAACCAGAATAAAACGTCCATAATCTTTCACTGATTCAGGAATTTCATCGAGAGCCACGTGATGTTTTTTGGTATTCATGGCCAAAACTGTTACATCGTGGCCCAACAGAGAAAAACCTTTGGTGAGGTTCATACAGGCAATAGCACCGCCATCTTTCGTCGGATATGGTACTTTATTGGTTACCTGTAATATTTTCATTTTTTAGCTTCTAGTTAGTATTGAAACCGAATAACAAGTATAAAAACTAAAACTGCATAAAAAAATAATTCTTATTATATACCAGCTAGTTTTTGCTTCATCCACTTATTCTTCGATTGTCTTTTTCTTTTTCGAAAATAATTTACCCAATCCCAAACGATTGAACAATTTGGTATAGGTTTCAGCCGACATCACAGCTGAGTCGGAGGCAGCTTTATAAGTAAGCCATATTCCTATCGGAAGAAAAACATACGACGAAAACCACATTCCGTTAAACATTCCCCATACATCTTCCCTTGCAGTTTTTTCTCCACTCATGGAGACGATGTAATATGAAATGAACAATAAAATAGATACGACAACGGGCATTCCCAGTCCACCTTTCCGTATTATTGCTCCCAACGGGGCACCTATAAAAAAGAATATTAATACGGCGAAAGAAAGAGTGAACTTTCGGTGCCGCTCCATTTTATATTTGTTCAAAGTCTTTTTCCGGTTATAAAGTTGCCCCTGAAACATACTTATATTCTGCACAATACCTCGTGCATTTTCCAGAGCATTTCCTGCAATTTCGGCTTTAACCCATTTATCATATCCTGCAAAATTGCTATCGAAGTTAAAAGTAGAGTCAGCTCCGGGAACAACAATATCTCTTTTCAAAGAGTCATGTCGTGCTGTCAGGTTATACATTTTTCTGGTAAGTGTTGGGGTTACGTTAATTTGCATCATATAATCCCTTAACCGCTTATAATAATCAGTAAACAGAGTATCCTCCATCAACATCAGCTCATTTATATTCAGCATCCTGTACTGATTTCTGAAAATACCTTCATCGCGCCGGTTAAATTCGAAATCTTTTACCCGAACCCTAATAACTTGTTCATCGAAACGTCTCCGCTGATAAGCATGATTATCCTTCTCTTTTCTTCTGCGGGAAGACTGGTCTTTTTCTTCGGAATAATTTACTCCGCTATATAAATTAAGTACCATGTACCTTTTATCTTCCGTAATCTTTAAGAATCCGGAATCGGCCACGGTAACACTTTCGTTTGCCTTTTGATTTGTATGATCGTAAATAAGCAAATCGTAAAGCATATTCGTTTTATTATCCTTACGACCAACCTTAATACTGTAATCATCCATCTCGTTGGTAAACACACCCGGCTGAAGAACCAGCTCAGGACGCTGTTTTTTTACACTGTACAACAAAGTAGAAAATCGCAGATTTGTTTCAGGGAGAACATTATTAGCAAAATAAAAAGCCAGAAGAGAAACAACAACCGCAATAACCATAAGCGGTCTCATTATCCTGAAAAGCGATACGCCGGAAGCCTTCATGGCAACCAGCTCGTAATTCTCTCCCAAAGCCCCAAAGGCCATAATCGAAGCTAATAACATAGATAAAGGAAAGGCCAAAGGCAATAATGCAAACGATGCATAAAACATCATTTCTGCCAATACCGCAAAATCAAGTCCTTTACCTACCAGGTCATCAACATACTTCCAAAGAAATTGCATAAGTAGTATAAACAATACTATAAAGAAGGTCATCGCAAATGGCCCGAGGAAGGTTTTTAGAACATATAAGTGTAAACGCTTCATTTAATACTTCTACTCTGTTTCAGAAACGTGTACAAAACTAAGTTATTTTAGGAATTTGGAAAGTAAAAAAAGTTAAGAAACATTTATTAGGATTAAAAAGTAGTAAGGTTTAAGGAATTATCATTACGATCCAAGAACATGTTTAAGGTCGGATATCTGTGAATTCCACAAATCACTGCTTTCATCCTGTTCATCTTCTTCCGAGAAATCGGTGATCAGCAGAGATACATCTCCGGTAAGTTCATCGCGGGTAATTTTAAATTCAAAATAGGTATCCTCTTCTTCTACCCAGGTAAAACGAACAAGGCGGTTTTCTTTGTGCAGGGTCATTTCTGCAACCTGTTCTGTACCTTCCCAGATAAATGTATATTTTTTCCCCCGAACACGTACATCATCGGCAAACCATTCTGTTAATCCTGAAGCTGTGCTTAAACGATTATAAAGTACTTTGGGAGAACAATTGATAACATACTCCAGTTGAATTTTAACTTTGTCGGTCATAAGTTTGATTTTCGGCAATATAATTAATCTGATTGTAACTTACAAACCTGAAAAAGAACAGATTTAAACTTCATTTCAAAATTTCCTGAAAAAATGGAACGAAATAAAAATAAATACTATATTTGCACCGCGAAAATCGAAACCGATTAACGAATCGGGAGTAAAAAAAAGCAAGGTTTTCGTGAAGATTATGGCGAGGTAGCTCAGCTGGTTAGAGCGCGTGATTCATAATCACGAGGTCGGCGGTTCAAGCCCGCCTCTCGCTACAAAAAAGACCTACAGAATTCTGTAGGTCTTTTTTTTGATATCTTAGAAATATCCGGAAATTCTCTAATACACAAAGCCTGTAGCAGTGCAACCTTTTCTACAATTACCTTTTCAAAAGATTAATATAACACGGAGCAAGCGGATCGCAGGAAATGGTTCCATCTTCATTATATATCAATTCCTGAACATAAACAGCTGATCCTCGCTTGTTCATTTCCCTGGGGATCGAGCTAAAATAAAACATATAAGCATGTCCGTTGGAAATCTCTATGTCAGCATGATTTCCCCTGGTACCGTCAACCATCCTGAGTCTCCTCCTTTGATTGGCATCTGAATTAGTTTCCTCCTGCCCTTCAACCGGAATACCGGCAACCAGGTATTCTTCCTGTTTCGACCAGTTTAATGCGTCGTCTGAACTAAATACAGAAAGCCCTTTCCATTCGTCAACAATCATAAAATATTTATTGTGCCAGTAGATTACATTCGGACCTTCTCCGACAGTATTAATATCAACTTTTCCTTTGTCTGTCCATTTGTATAAATCGGGGCTCTCTGCGTAATAAATCGATTTGTTATCTGTTTCGTTGTTATACCACAACCGCCATGTTCCGTCGGGCAACTGAAAAATACAGGCATCGATAACTTTGTTAACGGCAAGTTTTAAAACCGATTGCATTTCCCAATTAATTCCATCTTTACTGGTAAGGTGAACGATATCTCGCGGATGGTTCCAATCGTTGAAAATTCCCGGCACATAAGTAAGGTACATATGATATATTCCTTCATATTCGATTATTTCAGGTGCCCAATAGGTAGGATTTTCATCAGGGTGGTAATCGATATTACAGTTGCCAATGTGGTTCCAGGTTGCACCTCCATCATCGGATGCCGCAATCCCAATGGGCGTACCATGAATCGATTCGATGCCATTTAGCCCCGGAACATTTGAACGCCGGCTTGTGTAATACATATACCATCTGTTTGTATTTGAATTATAGCAAACCATCGGGTCGGTTGATCCATTATAAACCGGATCGATATATAATGGTTTGTCCGCCAATTTGTAGGCAACACCATCACGATCAATCGTTTTCGAAATGTCTTGCCCATAACTGTTTGTTTGTGCTAACAAGACTGCTATTCCTATTATAAAAAGTAATTTTTTCATTATTATACCTTTTCAAAAATTATTGTATTCTCGTTTGTCCATCAGGTCTTTGTTTCGGGAAAGCATATTTCCGAAAAGCATTAACAATCGGTTTGGCAACATGTGTTTCATCATCAAAAAATCCTCTTCCTCTAAACATGGGTTCCCACCAGAAAACACCCCTTCCCAATCCGTTTGGCGTATCGAGCACTATGTCGTTAATAGCTTCGAACCACTCCTTTTGTCCTTCCGGAGTTTCCGGGAACGGTGGCTGGTAATCTTCAAAATATCGACTTTTCCGCCAGTAATAACCGGTCTCAATTACTATTATTTCTTTTCCATAGCGAAATGCTGTCATTCTAAGATTATCTCTCAAATCGAGTAAAGTACCGTGCGACCATGGATAAAAAGAATAACCGATAATATCGTAATCGACATTAAGCTCTTTCATCTTATCAAAAAATGTTTTTGAAAATTCGATGTCACCGCCATGATCGACGTGGAGCATTATTTTTATTTTGCTGTTTTCATCTTCAACAGCTCTTATTGCCCTTGCCCCGGCATTAAGATAATCAGCAACATTTTCCCACTTGCTTTTAACCTCCGGTGCATAATTAATACGACCGTCAGGCCACAAAAATCCATTTCCAATCTCATTTCCAATTTGTATAATCTCAGGCAATACACCTTCTTTTTTCAAAGAAGAAATTATATGAAATACATAATCATACACCGCACTCACCCTTTCTTCATGAGTCATATCAACCCAAAGTGAAGGAGTTGGCTGAACCATTGGATTTGCCCACCCATTCGAAAACATCATATCTAATGCGAAATGGTAATTGTACTTTTTAACGTCTTTCGCAGCTTGTATTACATAATCCAAATCCTGAACAAGTCTTTGGGAGACAGGTTCGTTACAAATCATTATTCTGGCCCAATTATAACCGTGGTCGCTAAAAATTTGCAATGCCGGTTTCTCGGTACCGTCTTCGTCATAATATTTCTCTCCATTGTCCTCGTGTTGTTTAACAAATGACAAGTCGAGCCCGAATGCGTAATCGTTATTGTACGGTAATGTTTGTGCCCAAATCCCTGACACAAGGAACATCATTACTATGCCAAGTAGGGATACTTTTTTTGTGGTATTCAATTTCATCGTTTTAGGTTTTTGTTAATCGTGGTTTATGTTATATAAAAAGTAATTTCCTATTAAGTACCTGTACGCATGATCCTGTTTAGATGGTAATTACCGGACAAAACATTATCCCATCTTATTTTTTAATCGACATGAAGCAGGAGCAAAAACAGCTCCTGGATTCCAGATACGTCTCAAACAAATCTATATAAAATCTACGATAATCAATTATTATGTTTTCAATGTCGGAATTGTCTTATCTGTCAATAAAACAGAAACAAAGCTTCCTTAACTGAATTTATTCAATGTTGGACAACCATTTTAAAACATCACCCCACATTTCCTCATTAACTTCGTGCCCAACATCATATGTTTTTAAAATCACATCTTTCCTTTCCGGGTCAAACTTTTCATTTAACTCCTTATAAAAGTCAATCACGCGGCCAACATTAAAATGATTATCGTTCATTCCGATCATTGCCAATATCTTCTTTCCGGTAAATTTTTCTACCCGGTTTCCCGGACTTTCCATTTTTGCATATTCCTTTAATTCCATTTCTGCTTCATTACTATTCAGAAATACCGGATTTTTGGGAATATCATCCCAAAACGGAGAACTAATTAACGGCACTGCAAAAGCGATACGATCATCCCGAACCAAACTTGCGTAAGTAATAAATCCGCCTAAGGATATTCCCATCATTCCAACCTTACTTTTTTTAATGTTCGCATTTTCTTCAAAATAATCAATGAGCTCCGAAACATCCAAAGCTGTTTCATCAATCACCTTACGCAGAGCCAGAACACTAATTTTTCCCTCATCGTTAAAGACCTTCTCACTGATAGTCATTCCTTTTCTTTCGCCATGATATCGGTTATCGAAAGAGACTGTATAAAATCCCATTTCTGCCAAAACAATCATTTTTTCAGACCAATTCTCCTTATTTCCTCTGAATCCATGACTCAACAGCAGAAGTTCCTTTTTACAATTGTCATTCTTATAATATATACGCACGGGAATGTCATTAATAACTAATGCTTCTTCTATCAAATTCACCTTTTCAGGAGTATTTCCAACTGAGATACCAATCAGAATGTACAATAAAAGAAAGAAAAAAATAAATTTCATTTTCATAATTCATTTGTTTAAAAGTTGTTGTTTTCAATACCAGTATCAGGTAACTGGATTTCGTTTTTATTCAGGCTAAAGAAAAGAGATGAAAACTTGATTTTCGTTTACATTTGTCGATAAATTACCTTCCTATTTATTTACCTCGACGCTCCTTTTTAAGAGAAGCACATTAGACTTAAAAGAGTTGATTCTATTGAAAATCTGCTTACAAAAACATATAACCAAATAGGCTGATCATATTTGTGAAGATTTCCCCCCAGAAATAAAAAAACAGATAAAAAACTTCCTTTTAAAATTTTCTTTGCAACCCTCCCGTTTTTATCCTGTCATTATTTTTGATTACAAAAAGTCACAATCCACAGAGAACCGTTTACCGAAAAAAACAGACCGTTGATCGGTTAATTTATATAAGGATTGTTACTTCAGGGTAAATTTGACGTCCATTGAAAACAAAGACAGATTATCCATGCCATAAGGGTAATCGGAAACAGAAACAAAACAGAAAACTAAAATGACAAAAATCACAATCCTCACACTGCTATGCTTAATTGCGACTGCGGTCTCTGCACAGAAAGTAACCTTAAGTGGTTATTTAAAAGACGCTTCAAGCGGCGAAGGCCTCATTGGAGCCACGGTTTACGTTGAAGAGTTGCAACAGGGAACAGCTTCCAACGCTTACGGTTTTTATTCCCTCACTATTCCTCCCGGAAACTATACTTTACAGTTCTCTTTTATCGGTTACAAAACCACTAAGAAAAAAATTGATGCCTCTTCGAGCCAAAACATTACCATCTCTCTTAGCGAAGAAACTGAACAACTGGAAGAAATAACGGTACATGGCGAAGCGGCCAATGCCAATGTTGAACGGATAGAAATGGGTATGGAAAAACTGCCCGTTAAAACCATTCAAAAATTACCTGCGTTTATGGGAGAAGTGGATATTATCCGCACCATCCAGCTGCTTCCCGGTATTCAGAGTGGTGGCGAAGCAAGCTCGGGTTTATATGTTCGTGGTGGTGGACCTGATGAAAACCTGATGATACTTGATGAAGCACCTGTTTACAATGCTTCGCACCTCATGGGTTTTTTCTCGGTATTTAATTCAAGCGCCATTAAAGATATCCAAGTGTATAAAAGCGGAATTCCGGCAGAGTTTGGAGGAAAAGCTTCGTCGGTAATCGATATCAGGCAAAAAGAAGGCAATTCGCAACAATTTGGGGTGGATGCCGGAATTGGCAACCTGTCGAGTCGTTTAACAGTTGAAGGCCCAATTATTAAAGATAAATGGAGTTTTATTGTGGCCGGACGACGCACTTATTATGATGTGGTTGGTAAAGCTGCCGGGTTGGATGAACTTCAGGACAACAAACTTTACTTTTACGACCTGAACGGAAAATCGAACCTGGTTATCAACAACAACAACCGGATTTATTTGTCGGGCTACATGGGAGAAGATGTATTTGAACTGGGAGAATCGATGTACATGCGTTGGGGGAATTCAACGGCAACTGCACGATGGAACCATATTTTTGGCGACAAGTTGTTTATGAATGTTTCAGCCATTTACTCCAATTACAAATACAATTTAGGAATACCGGGTGAAGATGCCGACAATTTCGACTGGGCATCCAGAATCCGTGATTATAACGGAAAAGCAGATTTCACCTTCTTTCTGAATCCGCAGAACACATTCAAGTTTGGAGCCAATGTTATTCTTCACCATTTCAGACCCGGAAAGGTTTCAACAGAAGGCGACAACTCTATGTATACCGATATGGAACTGGCACACTACAATGCAGTGGAAAGTGCAGGCTATTTTTCAAACGAACAAAAAATATCGGATCGATTCAGCATCCAGTACGGGGCACGACTGAGCCATTTTCAACAAATGGGAAAAGGAGAAGTGAACCTGTATTCCAATCCCGACAAACCCAGTGAAAATGAATATGTAGAAACCGTTACCTATAAAAAAGGAGATAAAATCGGCGACGCCATTATTCATATTGAACCACGTGCGGCTATGAAATATACGCTGGGACCTAATAATTCCCTTAAATCGTCGTATAACCGCATGGTTCAAAACCTCCACCTCATCAGCAATACACAGTCACCCACGCCTCTGGATGTGTGGTTGCCTTCAAGTACTTACATAAAACCTTTGATTGTTGATCAGATTGCATTTGGATATTTCCACAACTTCAGGAAAAACATGTGGGAAACATCGGTTGAGGTTTATTACAAAAACATGCAGAATGTTCTCGACTACATCGAAGGTGCCGAATTGTTCCTGAATGATGCCATCGAAACAGAACTGTTGCACGGCAAAGGCGAATCGAAGGGAGTTGAGTTACTTTTGAAAAAATCGCAGGGAAAACTTACCGGTTGGGTGGGTTACACACTGGCCCGTACTACCCGCGAAATTGAAGGAATTAACAACGGCAATCCATACCCTTCGTCATACGATCGCACACACGATCTTTCTGTTGTATCGAGTTACCAGTTAAATGACCGGTGGAATTTTGCAGCCAATTTTGTATTTGCTTCAGGAAATCCAACCTCCTACCCTGTGGCTAAATATTATATGCAGGGAAACCAGATTTACGAATACTCATCGAGAAACAGCAACCGGTTACCCGAATACCACAGACTGGATTTATCGGCAACCTACGATTTTAAGAAAAATGCACAACGACGCTTAAAACAATCGCTCAACTTCTCGATATACAATGTTTACGGCAGGCGAAATGCATATTCAATTACACCGAGGGCAAACGAAGACAATTTGAATCAAACAGAATTTATTAGGCTTTCAATCATCGGAGCCCCCATACCATCAATTACCTATAACGTTAAATTTTAGAAGCCATGAAAAACAATTTATATAAACTCAATATAGCCGGCATCATCATTCTGTTACTACTTTTCTTGGTGTCGTGCGAAGATGTTGTTGATGTTGAACTGAATGAAGAAGACATTGATCTGGTAGCCGTTGAGGCCTATATCAACACCAAAGCCACCGATAATATTTATGTTAGAATAGAAAAATCGCTGGCGGTAAATGTAAGCGAAACAAATCCGGCTGTCAGTAATGCCACCGTTGAAATTTCTGACAACGCGGATGTACCCAACACTGTTATTCTTGAAGAACAGGGAAATACGGGAGTTTATAAACTTCCGGCAGGAACGGAATACGAAGCAATTCCGGGCAGAACATACCAATTAACAATTACCACTCCCGACGGAACCGTAATAAGTGGGGAAGAATACCTCCAGGAGGTAGAGCAACTGGATACAGTTAAGATCAACCTCAGCGAAAGGGTAAATTACGAATACCTGGGTATTTATATTAACTCGCAGGAAACACCCGGCGAAGGTCATTATTACAAATGGGATATTTATATAAACGGAGAACTTCTGTACGAAAGCGAAAACCTTTCATTTGCCAGCGACGAACTGGTTGACGGGAATTACATTTACGATCTGTTAATTGCTGTTGACTGGGCTGATGACGATGAAGATAAATTTATGAAACTGGGAGACACTGTCGTGGTTGAGCAACTTTCTATTTCAAAGGATGCCTATAAGTTTTACTGGTCAATGACAGATCAGGCTTTCTCTGGCAGTCCGTTTAGTGTTCCGCCGGCAAATTTACCGAGCAACTTAAGCTCCAGCGATGGTAAAAAGGTTCTCGGCCTGTTTTCAGCCCGCGATATTTCAGTGGGAAATGAAGTAGTTATCGACGAATCGAATTACACTCCGCATATATCGAGTTTGTTAGTAGACTGACTATTGTAAGCAATTTCACTTTAAGATAAAGGAATATTTTCACCGGGTGATTATTATGAAAACAATAATTACCCGGTGATTTTTATAGTAGCCCCGTCCAAGTCATAAATTTTCTAAAACAAAGCACATTAATTGGCCGGCTTGGCGAAAGAAATCAACATTAATCAATACATTTGGTTAAATTTGTCGGAAACCGGATAAAGAAACCGGAACCCATGGTGCAGACCAAAAATGGAAAAACATAAGTTACAGATAGTCATTAGTATTCCAACTTATGAATATAAATATTGATAAAATATCGCAGTTCCTAAAAATTGAAAAGCTTAAAAACAACAAACAGGTAATTGCCTTTCTGGTATGCCTGCTTATTGCAACCACACTGTGGTTTCTGAATGCCCTTGGAAAAGATTACTCCACCAGCATTCTGTACCCCGTAAAATATATGAATCCCCCAAAAAGCCAGTTTTTATCGAACGAACCGCCATCGAAACTGGAGCTAAAAGTAGATGCTCACGGATTTACTCTTTTACGTTACAAGCTGAGTTTATCCTTCTCTCCCATCGTTTTAAACCTGAACAACATCACACAAAATGTGGAATCGGAAAAGGGAAAATATTATATCCCCACCTCAGGTCTTCTGCGGAGAGTAAGCAGCCAGATCAGCAACGAAATTACGGTTCGTGGAATTTTACCCGACATCCTGGTTATTGAACTCGACAGCCTTAAATCGAAGAATATTCCCATAAAACCCGACATCAACCTCGGCTTTAAATCACAGTTCAACCTTAAAAATCCGATAAACCTTTCGCCCGACCGGGTAAAAATTACGGGGCCTTCAAATATTATCGATACCATTCAGTTTGTTTCAACCAAAACACTTGAATTTGCCGATCTCGATCATACCGTAGAACGGTTTGTTGATATTGTGCACCCCGACAAAACAAGCATTAATCCGGAGAAAACCACGCTAAAGGTTGAGGTTGAAAAATTCACCGAAAAAGAAGTAAAAATCCCTGTTCATATCATAAATAAACCGCAGCGGGTAAAAATAAAACTCTTCCCTTCGGAAGTGAAAGTAAATTGTATAGTAGGTTTGAGTCGATTCGACAATATTACTCCAGAAGACTTCAGGGCTTTTGTCGACTACAACGATATTACTGAAGACACCAAAAACCTGAAAGTAACAGTTGAACAAAAAACCTCGCTGGCACAACTTCAGCGCCACAATCCCGAGGTGGTGGAATTTCTGATTGAAACCAATTAAAACACATGGCGATTACAGTAGGAATAACAGGAGGTATTGGCAGCGGAAAATCAACCGTTTGCAATGTCTTCAGGTTGTTGGGAGTTCCGGTTTTTGTTGCCGATGAAGCCGCAAAAATACTTACCAATACCAGCCCTGAAATAAAAAACGGACTAATTGACCTGTTTGGAAGTGACATTTATACACCAAATGGCACAATTGACCGAAAAAAGCTGGCTGGCATTATTTTTAATGATGAACTTCAGTTGCAAAAAGTGAACAAGCTGGTGCATCCCGTGGTGAGGGCCGAATACCAAAATTGGGTACAACAACAAAATGCACCGTATGTGATTCACGAAGCAGCTATCCTGTTCGAAACCGGATTTTATAAAATGATGGATTTCTCCATCCTCGTTTCTGCTCCCGAAAGAATAAGGATTGAAAGGGTAACTCAACGCGACGGTTCCAGGCCCGAAGAGGTAAAAGAAAGAATGAGCAGGCAGTGGAACGACGAACAAAAAAGAGAACTGGCAACTATTGAACTAAAAAATGATAACAGGGAATTACTCATCCCACAAATTGTAAAAATTGACAAGCAACTAAAAGAATATGGCAAAATTTGGTAAATGGATAGGCGGCGGCCTTGGCTGGGCTTTTGGAGGCCCGATTGGCGGAATAGTAGGTTTTGTTGTTGGCTCGATGTTCGACGGAGGAAGCGAGGCCGTAAAACACGGAGCTACATCAGGATACTCGTCACGCACGACCACCGGTGGTTATGTAATGAGCCTGCTGGTATTGGTTGCCGCAGTAATGAAAGCCGACGGTAAGATTTTAAAATCAGAACTGGATTACGTAAAAAAATTCATGGTTCACAACTTTGGTGAAGCATCAGCACAGGAAGCCATTAAAATGCTGCGCGATTTGCTGAAACAAACCATTCCGGTAAACGAAGTGTGCCTGCAAATTAAAAGCAATATGAACTACTCGGCGCGCCTGCAGCTGGTTCATTTCCTGTTTGGCATTGCACAAGCCGACGGACAAGTTGATCCTTCAGAGCTTCAACTGATTTCACACATCTGCAACCAAATGGGAATTGGCAGCAGCGATTTCGAATCCATCCAGGCGATGTTTGTGCCGAATACCGACAACGATTATAAAATTCTGGAAATTGAACGCACAGCTACCAACGAAGAGGTGAAAAAAGCCTACCGACGTATGGCCATGAAATTCCACCCCGACAAGGTGAGTACTCTGGGCGAAGAGGTTCAGAAAGCTGCCAATGAAAAATTCCAGAAGGTAAATCAGGCCTACGAGAATATTAAAAAGGAACGGAAGATTGCCTAGCTGACAGTCACCAAAAGCAACGCCACCATTTCCCCTCCTTTGAGGTTATTCGGAATACACATCTCTTTCTAAAATAGGATTAGAGAAATATGAACGATTTTAATAAGAAACACAAAATAAGGAATAAGAAATCAGAAAATAGTGACCCAATTTATATGGGTTTATACACTTTTTTATTGGTTGTTCCTTATTAGTTATTTCTTATTTTATCAAATTTGTCAGATTCATATTAATACACACAAGATTGTCCCTAAGAAGGGGTACAGCTTCAGCCGGGGGGGTGGTGTGAGATAACAACAAGCAAAGACGAAATAAGTTAGGATGAAGATCATTTCCACAAATATTGCAGAGCCCAAAACCATAAACTGGAACGGCAAAGAAGTAACAACAGGATTGTTTAAATATTCGGTTGAGGATGGAATTTTTCTGGGAACGGAGGATGTAGACAACGACCATGTAATCGACCGTCGATACCACGGCGGGGCCGACAAAGCCTGCTACCTGTATTCTGCCGATCATTATCCTTACTGGAAAGAACGCTATCCTTCGCTGGAAATGCCATGGGGAATGTTTGGCGAAAACCTTACTATTGAGGGACTTCACGAAGCAGAAGTAAACATTGGCGACATTTATAAAATTGGCGAAACCGTAGTACAAGTCACTCAACCGCGCCAGCCCTGCTTTAAACTCGAATTCCGCTTTAACGATAAAAAAATCGTTCGCCAGTTTGTCGACTCCGGCTTTTCGGGAGTGTACGTGAGGGTGCTGGAAAAGGGAAAAGTAAAAGCCGGCGATACCATAAAACCGGTGGAAAAGAAAAATGCACTTTCCATTCAGAAGGTTTACGAACTGCTTTATGCCACCCAGTTCGATCGCATTGTAGAACAGGCCGTAAACGATCCGTTTATCGCCGACAGTTGTAAACGCGACTTGTTAAAACGCTGGGGAGAGTTTTTGTAGCAAATATCTTTGAGTTAAAAGAATCTCCGTTCCGTTTATAAATTCACGAATGCCAATTCACAGGAAAACCGGCATCCGTTTTATTCCTGCATCCTTCTTAGTACAACTCAAATAAACATCTCTACTTTACCAGGTCCTTAAAGGCTGATCCAAAAATTAAATACCGGGTATTTCCACCAATAGTACCTTCGTTTTGTCCCCACAAAAATGGCCAGTCGTCATAGTTCTCAAAATGATCGGGCTGCCTGAACAATAAACCCGGGGCAACATTTCCCGGAATAAATGAAAAATCAGCCCGGTTATTTCCATAAAATACCGCCTTGGGACGAGCAGCTCCCACCGTTGCCACCAACGAATAATTGTGATACGGATGGCAACCATACAACCAGTTGGTGGCTTTAAAAGCATGGCTTGCATCGATTATTTCAGGAAAATATTTGCTGGCAAAACAAATGGTGGTACCGAAACTTACCACACCTCCGCTGCCTGCCCAGTTGCCCAGTCCAATGGGTACTCCGTAAGGATTATCCTTTTCAAGTTCATCGATGTATTCTTTGTATTTTTCCATATATGGCAGCAGCTTCTCTTTGTAAGATGCATCCATGTGCGGAATGGCGTGCAATGCAGTGAGGATGTTGCGACTGACATTACGATCGAGAGAAGGCCATAAAAGCTCCTGGAATTTATCGATGTATTGCTGCTCGCCGGTTGAGATGTACAGCTCCAGGTTCGTGCCCATATCAGCTGCCTGTCCCCACCAGCCACGCTGATCTTCCGGCAGATTGGCGAGTAATTCGGTGGACTCTTTCAACAGCCTTTTTGACTGTTTCAACGCCCGTTCCGAAAGATCGTTGTTGTATCCTTTTAACGCACGGCTTGCTGCGGCAAACATGGCTGCTGCCCTGAGATCGAGACCGGGATTGCGGCTTGTAAATGCCCACATATCATCTTTAACTCCGCTCGACCGCCCGTCTGGTGCCACTTCGTAAGGACCGAGTTTCGGATTGTACGGAAGGCCATCGGTTATTGAGGCGGCATCGCCAAGGTGATGGTAATTATCAAGCACAGAGTTGGAAAGCGTTTGTGCCATGTGACCGATAATCTCTGCCTGAGCCACCAGGTTCATTGTTCCGTGTTCGATAAACTGCAAAATATCAGGAGTTCCGTCCGGACGATGAAGATCAACATAACGTTGCTTCTCATCAATAAAGGTCTGATCGCGCAGGGGCTTAAAATATTCCCACGTTTCCACAAAATTCTGCACCACACCAATATTCGATCCTGTTTCAATATCAAAATCGCCGGCATCGAAAAAGCCACCTGTGTTTAATCCCGGGATGGTTTCCAGCGCCTTATATTTAGTATCGGTTGTTGGTCCCTGACCATGGAGATCGAAGTGATCGGTGTTTGGCGGAGCCTGCAGGTAACCTTCTTTAAAGGGCTCGCCGTGCCACACCCGATACGCTTCGTTTACAAACATGTGGTTCATATGAATCGGAATCCATACATCGCTGGTGGCGTCGGTAATCCAGTCGTAAACATTATCTTCTATAATAAAGTTATTTGTTTTAAAATTTCCGTACTGAATGTAGTAGATGCCGGGAGTTTGAACCGATGAGAAATCGAATTTCACATAGTTGTATTTAAAATAGTCGCCCCACGGTTGGATATTGCCACTGAAAACTTCGCTTGTTTTACCGTCGTCGCCAACTTTATAAACCGACGCTTTTGCCAGCGGTATGTCTTTTTTGTCGAGCTCAATAACCGATACTTTTTGTTGCGAAGGCAGGTAACCCACCTGCGAAAAACCAATGTTGGGTTCTCTTACCCAACCCTTAATGGCATTGGGTTCCACTGTCCAGCTTAGAACCTTGCCTGTTTTTCCTACAGGCAACAAACTGCGAACCACATACCAGCCGTTTTGTGCCAGCATACGGCCGTCGAAAAGCATAATGTCGGCATCCTCAGAAGTGATTTTTACCAAACGTTCCGGATCTTCGGGAGCCAGCAACATGGTTCGTCCGGTTTCGAGAGGCAACGGATCGATAAATTTGCCGGTTCCCCTGTCGTCCGAAGTTACATATCCTTTAAACTGTTTCGTTTTTTCGCTGTTGGGCCTTGTAACGGAACCTCCCGCCACGTAGCGCGAAAACCAGTTGATACGCCCATCCATCAAATAGGTTTTTCCCCAATATTGCGAGGGCAGAAACTCAAGGTTAAACCCGGCCTTTCCTTCAACTGCTTCGGGAAGAGGCTTGTCGAGGTAAACAGATATCTCAACCGCTTTGCCTTTGGGCGCTACCACCACGCGCGAGTCGAAATCGTAATCTTCATATCGTAAAGTCGCCTCAATGGTATGTAACACACTGTCGACCGTGCGGTTTGGTATTGCAGGAACCAGGTCCCACTGCTCCGGTGTATTGGAAAGCCGCACAGCGCCACCCTGCGCCGTTCTTACACCATGATGAATCAGTTCAATACCGGCATTTTTTTCATCGTTAAAACCTCCGGTGAAAAGATTGCTGTACACCAATACATTTACGCCTTGTGTTTCGAAATACTCCAGATCGTTGAGTACCAAATCCTGGTTTGGTTCAGAACTACATGCCGCCAGTAGCAGCACTATAAATGATAAAAATGATAGTTTTTTCATACGATTAAGTTGGTTTTAACGGTTACTTACAAATTGTCGTTACGGATTTTCGGAGAGCGTTGTTTTTATTTTATTCATTCGTTTACAACAAATTCAGCGCAACATCCCCAATTATTTTTTTTTGAAAAAACATTATCGGGAAATTCTATTTTCAAAAATACCCGATAATTAGTGAACAGCTTTTTAAATTTAGCTCCGGTATTTAAAAAAATAGATAATTCTCCGGGTGCTCCTCCGCTTTGATTGTCAATTACAATGTTATTAAAACCTGCGCCTTGCTATTGCACGATTTTATCGTGTGGCGTTTTACTTTTAATTAACTACGTTATACAATCGCGCGGTAGCAAAGAAACGAGAATCCGCAGTTGGCGCACCACCAAACCCCGCCCTGCAATATGTACTGTGTTGGGGGCCGTTTTTATTTTCCCATGCAAAAAAATGTATTTATAATTTTGCATAAAACCAATTAGTATTAGTTGTCTTTAATTATTCTAAAAACGTAATGCTTTCCATTAGCTTCTATATCTAATAAGTATACTCCATCAGTATAATTTGTCATATCTATATTGTTTTCTTTGCAGACAATAGACTGAGAGATTAGATCACCTGTTAGTCCGTAAACTGTAATTATTTTATCACCTTTAATATTTGCAAAATACACTTGACCTTGAGTTATGGTTGGATATATTTTTATTTGATCATCCTCTGTTTTTATCTCAATTGTAGCAGTAGTAGGATTTGTTGAATTAGTAGTGTCTTTTATTATTGCAAAAAAGCCCAAAGCCGGGGATTCTCCTGTTATGGAATAGTCTCCAAAGTCTGAAATTGACGTGACTTGACCACTAATGCAGGGATTTCCATGATAGTCTATTGCCAGACCGTAAATTCGATCTTCATAATCTCCTCCACATCTATTTACCCAGCTAACTTTTCCAGTAGGATCGACTTTCGCAATAAATAAATCGATGTCAGAACTGCCCTGAGTGTTTCCTTTACTCACAACAGAGTGTGCATCGAAACTTGCTGTATTCTGGAAAGTCCCAGCCAGATAGACAGAACCAAAATTGTTAACAGCAACGCATTTAGCTTCTTCAGTATAGCTAGCAGCTCCACTCCAGTTTCCAAAATTTTTTACCCAGGAAACATCTCCATCCAATGTGAATTTGCCCAGAAAAATATTCTTATCATTTATAGACAACGCGTGATTATCATAAGAAACAGTCGTTCCTTGGATAACACCAGCAGCGTATAAATATCTTCCGGTATGGTCAAAACTTAAACTATAAATACATTCCATCCGATCATTCCAAGTACTCCCAAAATGTTTAACCCAAATGTTATTATTGTTTTTATCGAACTTTGCTATAAACTGATCAGTCCTTTCTGAATAGACATGTTTTGAATCAAAGTAGGCATCTCCTGCCATGTATCCTCCTATATAGACATTTTCCAAAGAATCAGTAACAATGCCATAACTTTCAGTTTGCCAGTTTCCTTCAATAGACTTGGCATACAGAAACTCTCCATTTGAATCAAATTTCGCATAATACCCTGTGATTGTCTGATTAGAAATACTAGATTGCTCATTAAAGTTTAATGTACCTTGGTAACTACCAGTCACATAAATCTGATTCTTCTTATCAACGTAAAAATCTTCAATAAGTGAAATCCCTAAATATTTAATCCATTTTAACTTTCCGTTAGTGGAGAATTTCGCTATGAAATTTCTCCATTCATAATCATTCCCATCAAAGTGTTTTACAGAGTCTATAGTTATGCCTTTCATATAATTACCAACCATTACAATATCCTTATTTGTGTCAAGTTTAATTTTAGGATTGTTGATTATCCAGTCAGATTCAATTATTTTCAGCCATTTAATTTCTCTATTGCTATCCAACATTGCAAAATAAAAAGCATGATCTTCATTTGTAAGGTTCAACAGATTTATATCTTGAAACTTGTATGAAATAGAATTAAATTCCCCAACTACAAATTGATTATTTTCATTGTCAAAACAAGTTGAGTTTCCATATTCTCCTGTTTTTATTGGTTCTTGCCATACTTGTCCATAGGATACCAAAATGCTAATAAACATAACAATGTTCAATAGGTGTAGTTTTTTCTTCATAAAGCGTATTTTTAGTTTCAAATTTAGGACGGGTCAGGACGGGTCAAAATGGAACATAACGGTTGGTATAAGAATAGTAGCCGATTGCAGGCTTCATACTTGTCAAGTTACACAAATGTTGAAGCGGTTTACAAGCTTTGAAATTACTACTGTCTCGGCTATTATTTTTACACATTGTTATGGGTTGGCATTTTTAAGTTTTTCTTCTGTTTTACTTATAAATTCAGGTATAAATCTCTCAGTGAAACCTGCTGCAATTGAGGCAAATGCTATCAGATATAAATTTTCCTTATAAGCACTTAAGGCAATTTCGGCTTTTATTGCAATACCAAGAAGAAATCCAGCCAACATACCTGTTATCAATCTAAATATTGCTTGAAAACAAATGTATTTCTTTGATGAATATGGATCTACATTTAATGAATCATTTCGTATAATTACAGAAAGCAATGAACCAAATGTACCATAAACTGCGCCATATACAAGTATTGAAAATGGAGAGTCACTTTTTTGGAGCCAGGTATAAACATAATATCCAACTATTGCAATAATAATAAAGGAAACTATCCCCGAGAATACATAAGAAATCCTTGCTTTTTCATTTGCTTTAGACTTAATATAATCTCGAATAGATTTAAAATAGTCCTTTAAATTACTTTCAGTTTGTGTCATAAGGGAAGCATAAAGTGCCTTTCCTAATCGATAATAAGTTTCCGTTTTAGCTTTGTCTTTAATTGTTAATTTTATTTGAGACATTAAAACATCAAACTCAATTATTGATGGACGTAGCCAATCGGGGACAACCTTGTTATTTGCATAATATTCCCAACGTAAATGATTATCATCAGTAGTAAAAACACTCGCAATATCAGAATCGCCAAGTATTATGTCAATTATTTGTCCTGATTTACATGTATCTCCTTTTTTATAAGTCATCTTATAATTGTTTATTTTTAGTGAGTAGATTTTCTGATTAATTATTGCTAACGGTTCGGCTATGTGGAGTGCGGGACTTTGAAATACTTCACTGCCAGGCTGCCACTGAGCCAATTCGTTTATTCATATTTTAGTTTTTATAGCCAAATCGTCAAAGACGAATTGGCGTTGTTACTACGAAGAACTGCGGTTGAATTACCCGCTGAACCCCGCATTACATATAGCTTTTGTTAGGCGCTGTTTTTTCACCAATCAAACACAAATTCAGGTTCTTTTTCAACCTTATATGTTGTTTCATCAGTATCGTTAATAATTGACACATAATCAATCTTTCCTAAATTTATTTCCTTCTTAAAATCGTCCTCAAAGGTTTTATACACTTTTTTAGGAATTAGCCTTTTGGATTTTCCAAGAATATCAGTCATGGTCAATTCTTTACCAATCATTTCTTTATTTATTTTATTCTGAACGAGTTTAACATACTCCTCATATTTATCAATTATAGTTTCCATTTTATCTTTCAACTTTTTGTCATTTATGAACAGGTTGGCTAATAAATGATTAACAATATCTAAAAGAATATACAAATGGTCTTTTTTGGGTTTTTCTATCTCATGCAGTGCGTCATTGCCCAGAAATCGAATTGAATGCAACCGTTTAGATTCACTTAGTGTCAAATGACCTTTATTGTGTAGTAGGTCAATTCTGTCGGCAAGATTACCTTTTTTTATTTTCAAATGATTGCAAATGGCTTCAATAATTGCTCGTAAACCACCTGCTGTTAATATATAAGAATCTGCTTTAAATGCAGCAATAGTTTCTTTGTATATATTCCGAATTGATTCAGGGATATAATATATATAATCAAGTTCATGTCCTTTGTCTAAGTAAAAGGGATATATCGTATTTTCATAAAAATAGTCAGGTTGCCCATTCTCATCATAACCAATCATTTCGGTGTCTCCATAAACCTCAAGGAAAGATACCGTCTCACAGCCAAGACATTCAATTATTGAGAAATTCCTAATCCATTGAAAATAACCGTCATCATCTCCACCTCTCTTTTTTACTTCGTGAATTTGTTTATGATTTCTTAAACCCTTACAATTTCTACAAAAAAATTTTTCTTCCATCATAATGTTTAGTCTTGGTTCTTATTTAAAATTGCGCCTAACGTGTGTGTAACCCAACCGGTTGGGGTATTTCACTTATAGCATTCAGTATGTTATTTTTCATCAAACATTTGTTCTTCAACTATATATCCGTTTACAAACGTTTATAGTCGTTCACAAACGGATCATTCAAAAATCCATTTTGAAATCCTGGGGTGGCTGCCAACTTCACGGAATCTTTTACTGTGTCACCGGGTTTCTGTGTTTTCAAATTTAACGATAAAATGGATTTCAAACAAGTGTGTGTTTGTTTTCAAATCCACGTTACATTTAGCACAGATTATCACACAGGGTAAGCAAAAAACAAAAAGGCTCCGGAAGTAATCCTTCCGAAGCCTTTTTATTTCTTTCCGGCAAAGCAAAGTCAGCCTGCCGATTCCACTCCCAACTCTCTGCTCTTTCCTCTTTGCTCTCAGCTCCTAATACTTAAACTTCGCCCCCGACTTAATTTTGTCCAGTCGCTGGCGCATGGTATCGAGGTGGTATTTGTACACGTCGCGCGGTGTGCAGCTATTTTCTTTGCAAATGGCGGCAGCATAACCTACCACAACGCCCATTTGTGTAGTGGTGTGCATCACCCGCGGACTTCCCAAACCAACGTGGGTAGCCGAAAAACAACGCCCTGCCATAAACAGGTTGTCGATATCTTTCGAGTACAAGGTACGGTACGGAATTTTATACTGTTCGATGCGGGTAAAATCGGCCTCGGTGAGGAAATCGTATTTTCCTCCGCGCGGATAATGAATATCGATGGCACGCGCTTCTTCCACAAAACCATCCTCAAAATCGGGGCGGTTCACCACATCGCTTTCCTTTAAAACATAATCGCCCATAATACGTCGCGATTCGCGTTTACCAGCCACATATGCAATCCATTTTAACCTCAGGTTGGCATTTTCCGGATCCTGTTTCACATTGTACCAGTTGCCGTAAATGGCACGGAAAAGGTGGTCGCGAATTTCTTCAGCTTCGTAAATGGTGTTCATCAGCAAACCGTATTCCCAGAACCACTCGCCGCGGGTTGCTTTATAATCTTTTGCCACATCCATGGCCCATGGCACTTCCTGCCAACCTACCTGCAATTTATTTTCAGGATCGGTCTGATCCTGGGTTTCTACTTCAACCGAGTTCCACAGGATTGAATTCCCCATGGTCATGCCATCTCCTTTTTCGGGAGCCAGCGATTCTCCAAAGTCATCGCGCGATTCGCGGCCCATACGAACTTCGCATCCGGCCCAGTAACCAATCCAGCCGTCACCGGTGGCATCCACAAATAAAGGAGCCTCAAAACGGGTTTCCTTGTGCGTGTGGGTATTAAAACAATCTACGCTTGTAATTTTATTTCCTTCTTTATGAACGGTGTAAGCCCGCGTGTTCGGGAAAACAGAAATATTTTTTTCGGCACGAACCACGCTCTCAATCGTATCGTTGGCAGGAATAGCTTCAGCATCGCCATTGGGATAATGTTCGGTGCTCAGTTCCTGAACAATGGTATAAAACTCAAGTCCTTCGGTGTGTACCCTGATTTCTTTACTGGCATTTCCACCCAGCACCGGACGGTCGTTTATTAAGGCCACTTTTAATCCATGGCGCGCTGCGGCCACTGCTGCTCCGCAACCGGCCAGTCCTCCGCCAACCACTACCAGGTCGAAATCGCCGGCATTTTCAGGAGGTGGCATTCCCAGTTTTTCTTTCCGCCAGGTTGTCATTTCTTCCAACTCCACCGGGGGAAAATCATCCTTATCCTTCGAGAAATAAATGGCATCGCAACGGCCTTCAAAACCGGTTTCATCTTTTAATTCGATCTGAAGCTGTTTCGTACTTCCTACTTTTATTTTTCCGGCAGCTACCCATTGCCAGCCTTCGTTTACGCCAAAGGTTTGTTTGTATTCTTTTCCGTCGAAAAGCACTTTAAAGGTACCGGGAGTTTCAGGGCGATCAGGCACCCAGTCTTTTGTTCTTACCCAAAAATAATACTTTCCGCTTTCGGGAAAAGACACCGTGGTTTTGGCATTTTCAACAGGTTCTCCCATTCCGTGCGCCAGCAAATACGGCGATCCCATTGATGGAATAAACTGCTGATCGACCACCCAGCCGCCCTTCTCGCTGAAACTTTCGGTCTCAACCAAAACAGAAGCCGTTTGTGCTGAAAGTAATGTCGTTAAAAATATAAATGCGATTAAAAAAATGTATTTCATGATTCTAAGTGTAAATAATTTCTATTCTATTTATTTTAACCATTTTCTTCCGGTTTAATTTCAAGATTCCTCTCTTCGTTCGGAATAACAAGAGATTGGGACGGTTCCCAGCGGTTAGGATATTTGGGCGGCAATGCCACCCAAATATCCTAACCACTTAAACCATATAACTTATTGTCATTCTGAGCGGAACCGTCACCTGACGGAGGAGCGAAAGAATCTTTTCCATAAAATTATTTTAACCGGATAACAATATTATTCAATATACATAAGTAAGTATTAGCCAAAACCGACAATACAATTTATTTATATTCCAGCCAGGTTGTGGCAATACAATCAGCGTCAGCCGAGAACCGTATCCAGCGTGCCTGGAAATTTTCTGGAAACTCGTAAGTAAACGTTTCGCCCGGCTGAACCGTTACTTTTTTATACAGCATCCATGGTCCGTGACCAATGGGTTCCACCTCAATATTAAAACTTACTGCTTCATTCTTATTGTGCGATATTTCAAGGCTTCGTTTGTTGTAGAATCCAATTAAGTACGGATCCGACGGAGTATTGGCTTTCACATCTGCTTCTTTCCATGGTCCGCCGTGCCCGGTTGGTTTACCCATTTCCCACAAATCGTCGATAACACCAACCCAAACAGCAGCTTCTCCATCTTGTGAAACAACAACATGCTCACCGGCTTTCACATCAGAATCCAAGCCCGCCATTACCAGCATTCCTCGGTACGAAGCGTAATCATGAATTCTGAAATCATGCGAAGTAATGGGCCTGATTTTGGCAAAACCATCGGCATTTTCGGCAGGCAATTCGTAAAAAGTACCGGCACAGTTTAACAAGTCGCGTTCGGTTGCCACTTCGCGGCAAATGCGCAATTGGGCAGCATTGGTGAGCTTCTGATACAAATCGTTTCCGAGCGGCAGTCTCCAGCGACGCCCGCTGTCATCGATAACCAGTACTGATGAGTTATCGAACTGAACCACATTTTCGGGAATCGCAAATTTTTCTTTTATGAACTGATTGGTTTCCGGGTCATCTTTACGAACCAGGTTCAGATTCTCATCCAGCTCGTAATAGCCGTTTTCGGATATAATTCCGTTTTCTATTTGTACGGCCGAAACACCCAGAGCCCTTCTGTTGTTGCCCAAACCGTACAACAGGCCACCGGTTCCGTTATTTTTATCAACTGTTGAGATTCCATGGAACATGTGATCCGGATTTGCTTTTCTTTCATCCAAACCGGTGTAGTTAAAGTTAACGGTTGCCACTGTTGCCTTACCGGTTTGAACCCGAATCCACTCCCCGGTTTCATTCTCTGTAAATTCAACAAATTGCGAAGCGCCGGGTGCCACTTCCACTGTTTTCAGCTTGCTGAAATCTCCGGTTCCGTTTTTGTCTACTTCAAAGCTGAAGGCTACTTTACTTTTTCCGCTGTTGTTGATCCAGGCGCAACGTTTATTCCAACCCGAAAATAAAAAGGGGTCTGAATATTCTCCTGCCTTCACCTCATCGTTCAGCCAAACAGCACCTTCAGCAGTAGCTGGTCCCAACTGATCGGGTTTTTCAGGTGAAGTAAACCAAAGGTTCGAGTTCGATTGCCCCGGGCCTTCAATATCGCCCTTTTGTTCTCTTTTATTGAGAAACTCTTTGTTGGCTGAATCGTCGCAACCAAAAACCAATTGGCCGTTCCATCGGGTGTAGTCTCCAATTACTTTCAAATAAGCACTTCGCGGACGAATACCGGCAGAATGTTTTGCAGTAAATTCTCCGGGGAAACGCCAGAACATTCCGTGCATGGTCATTAAATAATCCGGATTTTCATCTGTTCCCACATTACGGATTCGCGGCCACTCGGTATTCCAGCCATGAGCCCCGTCGTAACTGTGACTTGCTTTTGGCAGACGATAAAAATCCCAGCCGGTTTCAGGATTACGAACTCCCAGCAAAACAGATCTGTGATCCCAGCCGGTTGCCCAAATGGGATCGGTTTCAGGATTGGCATTCCCGTAAATTCCACCGGGACCTGTAACTTCAACAAACTGGTTTCGGCGAACTGTTTTCCACTCTTTGCCATTCCATTCGGCCAGCACACCGGCTTTAACATCGAAATGACGTTGGGCTTCCTGTGTTGCCTCTCCGTTGTTTGAAAAAACCATTACTCCCTGACCGGAATAAAGACCTTTTCCGTGTGCGCCGGGCAAGGTGGCATTCTGAGGATTCACTCCTGTATCGTCGTGCTTAATGGTATTCTCTTCCCTTCTGTTACCGTCTTTATACAATTCTTTTACGTCCAGCGAATTCACATCCACTTCATAAAATCCTTCTTCCATTGTTCCGTAATAAATCTTATTCTCAGGATCGGTTAAATGGCGTGCATTTCCCGTGTGACGTCCGGGCATAACCTCCCATGGAATAACCCGAACATTTCGTTCTGAGTCAATGGCATAAGGTCCAATAAAAAGCTGGTTACTTTCTTTATGAATCATTCGGTTGGCAGGTGTTCCGCCAATACTTTCTTCTCTTACAATTTGTTCGAAATCGGAAGTAACTTCATATAGTTTATCTGACGATCCGAAAGGAAGGTGAGGCCCGTAAGAAATCACCCACAAACGATTGGCCCATGGAACAACTGCTCCTGTACCACACTCTCCTTCGTTGTTATAGTAAGCTAACCCGGGATAAATTCCGCTTACCTGAACCGGTTTCTGTTTTATCTCTTCTTTTGGTTGACAGGCAACTATCAGTGCCAAAACTGCCATCAATGAAATTACTCGTAACATGTTTTAATTCTTAATTTGGTTTTTACCTATATAATACCTGTTCAACAAATTTGTACTATTCAAAAGAATTCAACAAGTAAGAAACCGGACGTACAATTTTCAAAATTAAGTTAAAACAACATTATTTTATAAAAAACTTTCGCGACGAGCTGGATTCCCCCTGTGTAAACTTTACAAGTAAAACTTCACCCGCTTTCAGTTCATTTCCAAAATGCCAGGCCAGAATCTGACGACCGTTTACAAAATCGGTTTCTATGTGATCAACACATCTTCCCTGGAGATTAAAAAGATCTAAATTCCCTTTCCCTGTTAAAGCATCGATATAAAATCTCACTTCATTTTCATTTACAGAAACAGAATGAATCCCGGTCTGTTTTTTATTTAAACCGGAGATGCCGGTTGCTTTTTCTTTCACCACCGAAATGGCATCAACGATTACAAAACCATCGGTATTTTCGTTGGAGACAGTAACCTTACTTTCCCCGTTTTTATCGAAATAAAAACTTCCCAGATTTATCCAGACTCCGTTGTAATTTTGCTGATTCACAAGTACCCTTGTTACACTATCGGCATGGCAAATATCGTAAGGAGTATTCGTTGCCCGGTTTTCACCGCTTGTATAAAGGGCAAAAAGAGTGTACCGTCCCGATTCCTTCATATCAAGATGAAACACAACCGACTTTTCGCCTTTGTCCTCATTATTATCGTGAATATAGTTGCTGCCATAATAACCGCTGTTGTAGGTACTGTTTACCCAACTGCCAAAAACATCAACACCAGCGTCGTTATTATCGTAAATCATCCCTCCTTCCGGAACCGACTGATCAATTCCAATCATTTTTTTCAGTTCATCCATATGTTCTTTCTGAACACGGCGGGGCAACACATTGTATTTTTTGCATAAAGCGGCTGCACAGCCTGTGGCCACTCCCATTTGTCCGGCAGTATTCATCACCCTGGGGCTTCCCAATCCGATGTGTGAGGCGCTCAGGCATCTCCCGGCCATCATCAAATTATCAAAGTCGGCCGCAATAAAACTCCGGAATGGAATATGATAGGCATTGATATAAGTATAATAGGCTTTTGTAATAAAATCATAGGTATTGGAATTTGGCAAATGAAGATCGATTTCCCGCTCTTCCACCACAACTCCGTCTTCAAAGTCAACCGAGTTTCTCACATCCTTTTCAGTTAGAATGTAGTCGCCCACGAGTCTTCGCGATTCGCGTTTACCCACGATATGCCCCACCCAATCGAGTTTAAGATTTTCATTCCCCGGTTTTTGTTTTTCGTTGTAAAATGCACCATAAATTGCCCTGAACAAGTGGTCGCGAATGTGTTCAGCATCGGCAAAGGGATCCAAACCAATACCGTATTCCCAATACCACTCGTTATTAGCCGCAGAACAATCTTTTGCCACGTCCATTGCCCATGGCACTTCCGCAAAGGATTGATCTGATGAATCGCGGCAACTTAAAAACAATAAAGTTCCGCCCATCATTAAACTGTCGGCAGTTTGCGGAGCCAAAGATTCGTCAAATTCAGCGGCAGCCTCGCGACCAATCATAAACCGGTTGCCGACCCAATATCCAATCCAACCATCCCCGGTACAATCGATAAATTGTTTTCCTTCAACCCTCGACTCTTCACCGTTGGCAATATGTTTCACATCAACAGAGCTAATCATACGGCCGTTGGTATTCACCTTAAAGGCACGCGTTGAAAGCATTAATGTAATATTTGGCTCACTTTCGATAACCTTGTGCCGTTTCTCGGTACTTTCAACTGCCAGTGGCGAGCCATTCGGATAGTGTCCGGTGTTCACTTCATCAACAATACGGTAACCAGGCAAACCGATAGTATGCACCCGAACTTCGTCGCTGGCATTACCACCCAAAACAGGCCTATCCTGAATTAAAACTACCGAACACCCCTCCCGGGCAGCTGCCAGAGCCGCAGAACATCCGGCCATTCCGCCTCCCACAACCACCACATCGAACGAACCTGCTAATGGCGGACTTTCGGGGAGACCGTGCATCTGACGACGCCACAGGGCTAGTTCCTCTTTATTATTGGGAGGCGTAAAATTATTGTCTGTTGTTAGAAAAACGGCATCGCAACGCCCGTCGAAACCGGTTAAGTCATCTAGTTCGAGCAAAATACTATCTCCTGAAAGATGAATAGTTCCGCCATCGGCCCAGTTCCAACCCTGGTTGACTCCAAAAGTCTGTTCCAGGCGAAAATGATTAATGGCCAGCTTAAATGTTCCCGGCGTCTGCTCGTGTTCGGGCACCCAATCTTTGGTACGTACCCAAACCCGGTAATTACCTTCTTCTGGTAACTCCACTTTTGTAGAAGCATTTTCAACCGGAGTGCCCAAACCATGGGCCATTAAATAGCTGCTTCCCATTAGGTGGGTAAACTGCTGATCGACAACCCAACCGCCTTTTTCTTCGAAACTCTCGGCTTCAACAAGCACCGAATTTGTTTGCGAAAAAGTATTCAGACCAGTGAACACTACATAAATAATTAAAATCAAACTAATTTTTTTCATACACATATTCTAAGATGAGTATACAAAAAGAAAAGGCTGCACAAAATGATTTGAATACGACCGGATTATCTGTCGGGAATCCGACTGTAATTCCTTTGAATCTCCCATTTATGCAGCCCTTATTACAGGTAGGATTTAATAAAAAACCTTTTCTCTAGAATTTGGCATATACTTCAACTTCCATTATCCTTACCATATTATTTTCGTAATTAGGAACAAAAACCCGCACCTTATCGGTTTGAATTCCTTCCCCAAAGTTTGCGGTATATGTTTCGCCCTCGAAATTATTCACTTCCTCAACAGTTACCCATTCTCCGTTCACATTTATCTGGAAACTGAAGTTCGGAATAACATACTGGTTGTATAAATACTTGTACATGGACATAGAAACCAAATTGTATTCTCTTCCCAAGTCTATTTCCAGCCAGTGTTCCAAACCGGCATCAGAAACCGTTATCCATCGAGAAGCAGAAGAAATGATACCATCAACAGCATTGCTTCCTTCAAATCCTTCACGCAGGAAACTACTGGCAACCGTAGGTTTATTTAGTGCTACGTTTTGAATAATCTCGATGGCAGAAGAAGCAGAGAAGAAGGTATCAATCGCATTTTCCTCCGGCAAGTACATGGTCCGGAAGGTTGCACCTTTTTCAACACTGTAATTTTCCAGAACGGTTTGAAAACCATCTTCGTTCAATACTTTAATTACTTTTTGTTCGTCTCCTTCGAAGTAGGTCATTTCAACGCCAATATCTCTGATTGAGGTTGGATTGCCCCAGGTTATCGTTAACCGGTTACTATCGGGCTCATAAGTTGTTTCCTTCAAAAAACGGTTTGTGAGTGTTGCCTGAAACATCGATCCGTACACATTCCCTATCTGATCGAAATTTACAGAAGATAAACCTTCGCCATCGGTGGAAACCAACTGGAAGGTGTAACTCCCTTCAGATACCGGAGAAACTTCGTCGCCTACCCAAACATCAATACTATCCGTAGATTTATGTTCCGGAATTGGAACAACGAGAGAATCTCTCTTTTCATCCCAGAATATTTTTAATTCTTTAGCTCGAGGATCGGTAATCCAGTAGCGTAAAACAAAGCGCTCTTTCCCTGGAAGAACTAAAGCTGAATCAACGCGCCCAATGTATATGATTTCTCCATTTCGTAAATAAGGATCATGAACATCATTCATGTCGGAACAAGAAAGCAGAATCATAAACACGGATACGAATAACAATCCTAAATATTTTATATTTTTCATGTGATTTTAATTCTTAATTACAATTAGTTATCTTCATTTATCTGCCCCCAGAATGATAATTCTGCTATAAATGAGCTGTTTGAATCAGTCCAGGTACGAACTGTCCTGAAACGGATATAACGAACCACAGGAACTTCCAGCGGAAACTCAAATTCTTCACCAGACATAGCCAGAGCCAAATCCTCACTCGACAGATCATCCTGAGACATAACGTCCGGTCCCGATGGTTTCTCAGAAGTGCCAGACATTAGTAATTCCCATCCGTCCCAAGAGCATGGATCACCGTTTGCAACGTTCAGATCATTTGTTCCCCAAACTTCAAATTCTTTAGGGTGGTGCAGGTTAAAATAGAAACCGTTACGAGCCCAGAATCTGAATCGTGAGAATTTAGCAGAAACACCTAAATCCAGAGTAAAAAATATAGGTTCATCCGATGTTCTGTTCAGATAATAGAAATCAGTATTTGTTGTTGCGCCGTCCCACATACAATCGATAGGTTTACCCCATTGAGAGAGCGTAAATGAAGGACAAAGGGTCAGACCACGCCAGTTATCTTTATCCAGTTCCACTTCTTCCCAGGGAACAAAAACATTAAAAAGCGTATCAGTATAGTTATTATAAATATCTCTGACATATACTCCAAACTCGGTTTCCACAGGTTCTAATCCGCGAACCGCGCCTGAACCTTCGGCAACTGAAGTATAAAAAGTTTCCAGTTGTGTATAGGTATTTTCTTCAGTTTTGGTAACAATACCTACCACTATATCTTCTTTATCAGGATTCTCCCATTCTACTTTCATCCCGCCAAAACTGGGAGTCATGTGAAGACTGGCAAAAACATCGTAAATAGGAGAATCAAGTGGTTCGATATTTACAACTACAGGAGCCGATTCATTTCGGCTTTTGTCAACAGAAATTAAACTAACCATTGTTTTTGCCGATTTTGCAAAGCCAGCAATGTTTATCTCATTCACAAAGGCAGAGGCCAAAGCTTCTTTTTTCTGACCACTCGGTAGCGTATATTCTGCTTTTACGTAAAGCAAATCCTTATCGCCCGGTAAATCGTATTTTATGGAAGCTCCTCCTTTTACGTTTGTCACAACCGGATTGGAAATCATTTCCGGAGCAACATCATCAACAGGATACTGTCCAATCTCTTCTTCGGTACAGGAGTACACGAAGAATATAAAAAATGCGATGCTTATTATATATTTTTTCATTTCCAGCATATTTAAATTTCAAAATAATTTCTACCAGTATGGATTCTGAATCAGATTATTATTTACCCTAATATCCTGCTCCTTAATTGGAAACAGATAATCTCGCGTTGAAAACTGAGGAGAATATAGAACTCTTACTGTGTTAAACTCTCTGGCAGTTTCGCCATCAGCATTTAACCCTCTGATGGGCTGATTTAACCATTCATGAGCTGTTTTCCATCTGCGAATATCCCAAAAGCGTTGTCCTTCAAAAGCCAGCTCAATCATTCTTTCCTGCTGAATAATTTCGCGCATACCGTCTTTTGTGTTTGGTTTCGACGGATACCTTGATGCATTCTGCCAGCTCTCAACAACTCCGGGTAAACCGGCGCGTTCGCGCACTCTGTCAATGTATTCGTAAACTTCCTGGTTCGGAGCATCCAACGATTCGTTTAATGCTTCGGCGTACAACAAATACAAACCTGACAAACGAATAATCGGGAAAGTAGAACGTACAATTACGTTTGAAGACGAAGATGTACTCACACTCTCAAAATGACTTGTTCTGCGTACCCAGTATCCCGACAGCGAATACCTTAAGTTCGACGTTTTCCCCTGAGCCTTACCTTTTTTAGTATTAAAAATCCAGGGTTGTTCATCTGACGTACCTTGTCCAACATCTTTATATCTTCCGTTTCCGAACCAAAGGGCACCATCGAAAGCCAAATTGGCGTAAAAGCGGGTTTCCCTGTTTATATTCAGCTTCGCAGTTTCGTAACCCGGCTGAATATAATATTTGGCTTCGTCCGGAGCAGCTTCCACATCAAACCTGTTTTGATAATCAAACCCGGTATCTTCATCTATTGGCACACCATTTTTAGTATAAAAAAGCTCTGCCATTCTCAAGGTCGGACACATATACGGATCGGTAGGCACCCACTGTGCCTGTTCTATCATAAAGAACGGAGTAGTAGCCCGCTGGTAATCGTACATCGAAAGTTTGTATTCGGTCCAGATAATCTCCTTGTTCCACTTATCAGTTACCACATGGCGAAGTGTCATCAAACGTTTTGTTGAATCAGAAAGATTCGTTTGTTTGGTGAACTCATAAAGCTGGTGTCCTGCCAGCAAACAAGTATCGATTGCATTCTTACATGCAACAGCTGCTCTTGTCCATTTTGTGGCATCGTAATTTGGATTTACCAATTGTACTCCACGGTTATCAACCAATCCTGAAAGATCGGAGTTGCCGTTAAACAAAGGACTGGCTGCAGTAACAAGTATTCTTGCTTTTAATGCCAGAGCAATTGGTTTGGTTATTCTTCCCAACTCGGAACTAACATTGAGTATTTCCATTGGAAGATCTGTAACTGCCTCATCCAATAAACTTACAATGTAATTTATTCCTTCATCGAATGGATCTCTGTATGTTCTCACCTCTTCAATATCAGCAGAAATTGGAATATTCTCTTTCATTAAAGGAATAGGACCATACATTCTCATCAAATAAAAATGGTAATAAGCCTTAAGTACTTTTACTTCAGCAATCCATCTCTGTCGTTCTTCAATGCTCAAGTCATTTCCAACCTTATAAATATCTTCTAGGAAAACATTACAATCGCGAATAGCTCTGAAACAACCACGACCACCTTCTTCACCATCCCAAAAGTTGAACAAAGGACTATTTGAGTTTTGTTCTCCCTTTTTAATTTTCAACCCGGCATATTCCTGATTTCTATCGTTGTAATAATCATCTTCAATTGCCCACCATTCGTCGCTGCCAAGTATAGCAGGGTCTCCGTTGGGTTGCGACAGGTTAGGAAAGTAAGTATAGCAAGTTGCCAAATATTTTTCGGCACTGGTTCTGTCCAAAAAGGCATGTTCTACGGTAGGCACATCGTCCGGTACCACATCTAAATAATCGGAACATGCAAAATTGAATACCAGCACGAATATTATTAAAGTAATTTTTAACTTTTTCATTTTTTCTCCTTTTTTAGAATGAAACCTGAACACCAACATTAACTACTTTCTGGATTGGATATTTAAATCCATCTCCTGCCATTTCAGGATCCCAAAGTTTAAACTTACTAAAGGTTAAGAGGTTGGTACCCGATACATACAGCCTCAGATTGGTAATACCAATATCGTCTGTTACTGTGTGAGGAACAGTATATCCCAGTTCAACTGATTTTAAGCGAAGAAAAGAGCCATCGCGCATAAACCATGTACTTTTCTGCGTATTATTTGCAATATGCTTATCAGACAACCGTGGCCACAAAGCATATATATCAGGATTATCATCCGAAAAGTGGTCCTGAGCATACACGTCTAATAAAGCATTTTTCGAAATGATATTCGCATCATCATCGGTATCAATAAATGGTGCCGTTTTATAGGCATCAATCCAGAATGATTCTCTTGCCAGCCCCTGGAAGAAACATGAAAAATCGATGTTTTTATATCCGGTTGAAATACCAAAGCCATAAATAATTTCAGGTTCGGTTGGATATCCTATCGGAACCCTGTCTACTGAACTAATCTGACCGTCGCCGTTGATATCGCGGTACTTGATATCACCACCCATGTATTCGCTGAAAGTTTGTGTTGGTGAGTTATACACATCATAATTATCAACAAACAAACGTTCGGCCACATACCCCCAGGTTTGCGATATTGGCTGACCTATATGAGAAAGCCATGGAGTATTTGTGTTGTCTACTTCTTCGTACACTTCGAATTTAGACGTGGCATACGTAAAGTTTGCACGTCCTGTAATCCAGAAATCCTCGTTAAAAGATTGCTGATAATCCACAGAAATATCAATACCTCTTCCTTTAGCCTCTCCAATGTTTGTTTGCGGAGTTGCCTGTAATCCCATTGTTGTTGGGATATTTGCACGGTCCATTAAAATATTGGTACGATGTTCGGTGTAGAAATCGGCCTGAATATCGAGTTTGTCAAATAATCCAAGTTCAATTCCGGTATTCAGTTTTTTCGATATTTCCCATGTAATTAAATCGTTGGCATAACGTGTTGTTCCAATACCATTTACCGTGTATCTTCCATCCTCGCCCCAGGTAAAACCTCTGGCAGAATTATTCAGGTTCACTTCTGACAGATAAAAGAAGCGGTCGTCTTCGTCGCCAATGGCATCGTTACCAACCAGTCCATAGGTTGCTTTCAATTTTAAATTGTTAACGACTCTGCTGATTTCATCGCCCCAGAAACTTTCGTTTGAAACAATCCATGCAACACCTGCTGAAGGGAAGAAACCGAATCGCTCATCTTCAGCAAATCGTTCAGAACCGTTATATCCAAAGTTAACTTCGGTAAAATAGCGGCTGTCGTACGAGTAAGTGAATCTACCTGATAATCCGAGGTTTCTTGATGGCAACGAAAGGGCCAAAGTTGAAGCATTAGGCTCAATCCTGTTCCTCATCTGACCAACCAGCAAGCCACTCACAGTATGTTTTTTAAACGTACGGTCGTAGTTAATTGCAGCTTCCATATACGTAGTCGAAGTAATATCTTTATCACCTTCGTCGTAACTCAGCCATTCTGTTCCTTCTTCCGGATTTAAACAAGTCAAAATATACTTGTCGTTATGTTTGTCGTAGTTAGCTACAGAATACCAAAACGGATGATAGAACCTGCGTACATCGAAATAAGAGTACCGGGTAGTATTAAAAAGTCCTCGCATACTTAATCCTTCGGTAACAAAACTCAGGTCCTGTTTTAATTCGAACTGTGCCAGCATCTTCGATTTTGAATAATCTTTGTATCCTTTTACCATATCGGCATACGGGTTTATGTATTGCCCCTGATCGTAGTTACCAAACAGCGTATGTGTTACGTGACTAAACTGCTCGTCGGGTTCGAAGGAAGCAGGAAAAAGAACCGGATCGGATCTCATTACTTTTTTGTACAAATCACTACCACCGTCAATAGGACCTGTGTAATCGTCGAATGTTCCATGCAAGCGGACAACAGCTTCTGTGGTTTTTGTAATATTAATATTAATGTTAGACCGAAGCAGATACCTTTTTAAATCGATATTACTATTGAAATCGCTGTTTTTATCCACATTCAGTACACCATTGTCCTGATTATAAGTACCGGCAATATAATATCGGGCTACTTTTCCTCCACCGCTTACATTAAAGTTCGCCCTGTGATTAATCGTATAGTTTTTAAACAACATGCTATACCAGTCGTTTGCCGGATAAACGTATGGATTGGCTCCCGCAATGGTATTATCAATTTTTTCGTAAGAATACGGTACTGCCGACAGTGGATCGCGAGCCAGCACTGCTTCGTTATTTAAACGCATGTAAGTTACAGGATCGGCCAGATTTACATCCTGTGTTGGTCTGGAGAAAGAGGTTTCATAGCGGAACGATATTTTTGCTTTTCCTTCCTGACCTTCCTTTGTGGTAACCAGAATTACGCCATTCGCACCCCGTGCTCCGTAAAGTGCTGTTGCGGCAGCATCTTTCATTATCGAAAAACTGGCAATATCGTCGGGTTGAAGACGGGCCAGATCAGATGACGACATTTCAACACCGTCAATCAAAATAAGCGGTCCGGCAGCATATGAGAATGAGGTAACTCCGCGCACAAAGAAGCTGGCATCGTCTTCACCAGGCTCACCGCTTCGCTGATATGAAATCAATCCTGATATCCTTCCGGCCAGTGCAGTTGTTAAGTTACTTGATGGTACTTTTAAATCTTCAGTTTTAATTGTACTGATTGAAGCAAGTACACTCTCCTTCTTTTGCTTTCCGAATGCCACAACCGTAACATCCTCCAACTCTTCCGATTTTGGTTGAAGAGTGATATTAATTAAGGATCGGTTATTTACATCAACCATCTGATCTGACATCCCAATAAAAGAGAAATTTAATTTTGCGGTCGGTTCAACTTCAATCTGAAAATTTCCGTCAATGTCGGTAATTACACCACGTGTACTACCTACTACCACAACCGTTACTCCCGGCAAAGGAGAACCCGAAGGTTCGGTTACAACACCCTTCACCTTTATGATATTCTGGTCCTGCATTTCTTGTGTAATTTCCTTTTCTCTAAGCTCTTTCTGTGTAATCACAATAGTATGATCGGTGACAGAAAAACTATATCCAAGAGGCGAAATATACTTTTCAAGAAACTTATCTATGGTAATTTGTTCCTCTTCAATTTCAAGAACATAATCGTCGTCAAATAAGTCGGACGGGTAAAAAAATCGGAAATCACTAACGCGATCAAATTCCTTTAATATTTCTGCTATTGACCCTTTACGTTTTGAAACATTAATTATTTCATTTTGTGAATAGACGTTTGCCAAACCCTGGGTAACAGAACATAAAACTATAAATAATGTAATGCTGATATACAACACCCTCTTTCCCCACTCCGAAGAAGAGGTGAAATTTATTTTTTTCATAAATTTGGTTAATAATTAATCTTTTGGTTAATTTTCTTTTTTACCGGCGGTAGATGGAATCAGCATCTGCCGCTTTTTACTTAATCACAAGTTTCTTCCCATAAGCAGCTATTTTAATTCGTTTAGTTTGTTCGATAATCAGTATAATATTTTTTAAATCCTGATCGCGGCTAAAACTCCCCGTGAACAGCATTTCCTTTGCACTTTCATTTTCAAATTCAAAATCAAAGTCATACCATCTCGACAACGTGAGAATGATGTTATCCAGGCGTTCCATGTCGAAAAAGTAGTTTCCATCTTTCCAGGCAATGTAATTGTCCACAACAACCTCTGAGGCAATAAGATTTCCATTTTCACGATCGAGAACAGCCTGTTCAGATGGCTTTAGAACAACCACCTGGTTTTCTCTTTCAATTTGTACACTTCCGTTAACCAAAGTTGTTTTAGTGAACTTATCGTCGGAATAGGCCGATATATTAAAGGAGGTTCCCAGAACCCTGATTCTTTGCTTGTCGGTTTTAACATAAAAAGGCCTGCTCTCGTCATGCTTCACTTCAAAGTAGCCCTCTCCTTTTAATGCAACTTCACGAACATCTTTTGTAAAACGAACTGGGTAACTAAGTTCTGAATCGGCGTTTAACCAAACCTTGGTGCTGTCAGCCAAAATCAGAAAATACTGCCCTCCACGTGGTACACGAAGGGTGTTATACATTGGTTTAGGTTTGATTATATGCTTCTTCCTGGTTTTTGCATTTGTATTATACACCAGCGACTTTCCACTGTTTTGAATTTCTATATCTTTTTCGTGTATGGTAGATTTACGCGCGCTCGACAAATCAATCTCAGAACCATTGTTAAGGATTAAGACAGCCATGTCGGTACCCGGCGAAATTTGCTGTGCCTGTTCAGATTCACTTGGAGTTTGTTTATCTACAAATAAATACACAGACACGGCCAGGACAAGAACTGCAGCAATCTTCCCTGCATAACGCATAAACTCCCGTTTTTTCAATTTACGATACAGAACATGCAGGTATTTGTCAGAATTAATATTATCATTCCTGAATACAGATCCTTTTGTATAATATCGTTCAGCATCGTTATAAAACTTCTTGTTTTTTTCAGAAGTAGCCTTCCACTCTTCAACTTCCTTATCTGAAGTTTTAATATGAATCTGTTTCCATATTGTACTGAAATCTATTTTATCCTTTCTTTTCATTAAAGTGCTATGATATTTTGTGTAAGCTGCTTTTCTATTTAAGTCGATACATTTTATAGTCTCACGAGAAACAAAAAAGGGTGACAAGGGGAAGAAATAAATTATTAATTTTTACAGAACAGTAGAAAAACACCAACATAAAACACTGACTAACAGCCCGGTAACGGAAATAAAAAATACCAAAAATTAAACTGATCTCAATTATTTTTCTATTCTCTATTTAAAGAAGAATAAAGAGAAAAGAAGAGAAATGCTGTATTTCCAAGTTGAGACTTAATCTTCAAACGAGCCCTTTTAAGCTGTGTTTTTACTGTATTCTCAGAAATATTAAACTGTTCTGCAATCTCTTTTACCTTTATGCCATCGATGTATTTCATTCTGAAAATTTTTGCCATTTCTTTTGGCAAGCCGGTAACAGCAGCATTAACCTTTGCAGCTCGCGCTTCATCAGATTCTGTTTCAGCCATTTCTGACATATGGCTTTCGATATACATTATTTTATGCTTATCCTGGATATTAAGGTTACGCAGATGGGTTAAGGCTTTGAAACGAACCGCCTGAAATAAATATGCTTTTAATGAAATATTAATTTCCAGTACAGGTGCATTTTCCCAAACAGAAATAAATACAGACTGAACAATATCTTCACACACATCACGATTAAAAACAAAATTTTCGGCATACCGTAACAGGGGCTTGTGATATTCTTTAAAAAGTGCTTCAAAAATCCCTTTATTGTGATTTTTTAGTTCACTTATAATTAAACGATCAGATGTATTCATTTAATTCGAATTGTATTTTTAACCCACCAAAAACCCCCTAAAACCAGTCTAACAACATGTATTTCAATACATAAAAGAAGAATCAGCTTATATTTATGAAGACAAAAACATGTTATTACTCAAAAAAAATTGCATATACAGAAGCATAACAGAGCATGAACTCTGCAACTTCCTATATGCACACAACAAGGGTAAACATGTCTCCCCGTTAGTAATCGTTAAGATTACTCGTACATGTTTTCCCTTCTTTTTTGCTGGTTCTACTACCAGAATACCAACATTACAATTTTGTACTATTCATCTAGTAATATTTTTTTATTGGCTAATTGAAATAGCCATATCTGAGAAGAAAATCATCAGTTAATTTTCGAATGGTATAAAATTCAGGCGTTAAATCTTTTGCGTAATAAAATATCGGATGCCCGGCTCCTTCCATCAAATGCAATTCGCAATCAACTCCGTTCTCTTCCATCTGAGTCTGAAACGCTTCAGCTGTTTTTACAGGAATTAGCGGATCTTTAGTGCCTAAAATAAAAAGAGCAGGCGGAGTTGTAAAATCGATGTTATGCAGAGGCGAAATTTCCCGGTAGCGACTTTTTATGGTGTCAGTACCGTAACCGTTTTCACTGTTATCAATTACAGGATAATACAGCAGCATTAAATTCGGTTTATAATCGCCTGTTTTCCCGTTTTCTTTCAGTGTACCGGTAGCAGCTGCCAGATGTCCTCCCGCTGAAGAACCGGCAGCAACAATCCGGTTGGGATCGATGTTCCATTTATCGGCATTTTTACGAATCCAGCGGATGGCATCTTTTGCATCTTCCACACTTTCGAAAGGAGTTGTATGGTTCAGGTATTTAATGCGGTAATCGGCAGATATGGCCACAAATCCTTTTGATGCATAATAAGCACACTCGCGGTAAAACTGCAAGGGTGTTCCCAAATTCCAGCCACCGGCAAAAAAGAATACAATGGCCGGATGTTTTTCTTTGTTATCGAAGTCTTTCGATGTGAAAACATGGAGATTGAGATTTCCCTGTTCCGTATTTTTATAGCTAACAATTTCAGGGTTGTATGACTCTTCCGGTGCCGGTAAAATCTTCTGCAAAGCCTTAAACCAAACATCGGCCATCAATTCTGCACCGTCGGGATTGGGATGTACTTTATCGCTGATGCTGTGAATCTCCCAGTTAAAATCTTTTGACTGATCAACCAATGTTACATTCGGCAGATTCAAATCCTCCACCATCTTTTCAATGCGTTTATTCAACTCCGGAATGTAAGAATACTTCGGGAGTTTACCACTTTCTATAACTTTCGCCTCTATAATTTTTGCATCGGGATTAATGGCCAATATTTTTTCAATAATTGATTGATGCGCACTAATAATTCCATCCACCGGATTTTCGGTGTTAAAATGGTTATGCCCGGAATGAAGCAAAACCATGTCGGCCGGATAAATTCTGTAGATACTATCGATTTGAGTCTCTAAAAACTCCGCACTTTTACCGCTGAAGCCGCAATGGTTAATTTTTCCGATGCGACAATTACTGCTTCGCGGTCCGATAAAATCAACGTGGTATCCCGCTGTAAAAAGCCGTTCCCATAAAGGAAATAAATACGAATGAAAAGTTTTTCCTCCTTCTGTAATGGAATCGCCCAGTCCCAGAATTGTTATTCGTTTGGCATTTTCAGTTTTTTCTTGCTCCTGTTTATTTTTGCTACAGGAATACAATCCCAACATTCCAAAAAAGAAAACAACAAACAACAGTCGGGAAGAACAGAGGGGCAATGTATTTTTAAACATTTAAATAAAATCAGGTTTTAAATTTTAATCTTCAATTACGTATTTGTATAAACAATACGTAAACTCCCGTGGTAATTCAAATTGAATTTCCTGCCTTGAATTCGGCGAGGAAACGATCTTTTTCCCTTCACCCAAAACAGGAGTTAAAACAACATTTTTACCCACAGACAATTGTGTTTTCATCAAACAGGAAGCTTCTTCATTTTTCTCGCGAAACACCAGCAAGTATCCACTTTTCTCATTTTTGATGGACTGAAATCCCGTCCATCCATAACCACAGGGTTCTTCTCCGATCGGGTAAATATCGCCGGAATGAATGTCTGCCTGAATGCTTCGGTATTTTTTTATTACCGATCCTATTTCCATTGCTTCCTGTGGTAATCCGGTCCCTTCGAACCAGGCCAGAGGTTGGGCCATCATGGTAATGGCGAACTGGTACTCGAATGGAATGTTATAGGGTGCAAGAAGATCCTCTTCACCATAAACATCCTTATTTCGCCATTTATTTAAAAATTCAATCTGAAAGTTTTTTGCAGGCACATAGGCCGATAACTGCCACAGGTTACGCAGTGTCCAGTGCGGGTAATAATTTCCCCAATCCGTATATCGATTCTCCAGAAAAATATTGCCATAGGAATTCAAATAATGATACCCGGTTCTGTTTCCTGCTGTTGCATCGAGGTTGATTACGACATTTCCATTGGATTCAGCTGATACTTTTTCAAAAAGCAAGCGTAAACGGTGATCCGACATTTTATCGGGCAGTTGCGTACCATCTATTTTAAAATAACGGATGCCGTAATCCTTGTACAAATCAAGAATAATATCAGCGTCAGTTTCCCAGCTTTCGTAGCTGTTGTGGTTACTGGGATGAAACCAAAGGCCCAGCAGAATATCTTTTTCGCGGGCATATTCAACAATGGGTTTAAATCCGTTTGGCAAACGTTCGGCGTGTGGTTTCCAGTCGTTTTTGTCCCATGCATCCCACTTGTTTCCACTCGACTGGGCAGAATTACTCGAAAGTCCCTGCTGCCATCCGTCGTCAACCTGGAAATGTGAAACACCCAGTTTTTCGCAGGCGTCCAGTTCAGCTTTTAAAAATGGCTCGCTAATACTTGCATCTTTATTCCGGTCTCCCCATGTATTCATCATAATCATTTCATCACGCTCCGGCAAAGTTCTGCGAACAGAGTTTTGATAAGTATGCAGTGCATGTGTAAATCCGGCGTTAGTTCCATCGTAAACACCAGTTACAGAACCGTATAGCATTACCCATTCACCTTCAATTAATTTTTCACCTGCAATTCCGGCTCCTTCAACACTTACTGTATTTCGAACCGATTTAAAATCGTAGCCCGGGTAGCCTAATTGTACAAACGAACAAGGTGCCACTTTTAAAACAAATATACCCGCTTCTTCGGGACGATCTGAAGATATTTGCATGAGATTGCCTTTTAACTTCAATTCATTTCTAAAAGCCAACACTTCCTGTTCTTTCACCAGGTTATTATTGTGATCCGTTCTGTCGAAAAACTCAACTGCCTTAAGTGCAGGATATTTAATACTTGAATTAATCTCTTCCAGCTTTACCGGAATCTGTAAAAAGTCGTTGGCATTTTCGAAACCGGAATTCTTTTCGATCCAAATGTAATTATCGCAGGCGATAGCAGGAACATTTTCAGAAATTCGAAAAATTCGTTTCAGTTTAAAACTTCCATAATCGAGTAAAACCTCCGCTTTTAAACAGGCATAATGAATATTGTCTTCAGCAACTTCTTCAGTATTAAATGAAGATTTTTGAACAGAAAACTTTTGAGCAACCTGAAATGCAGGCTGAGCTGAATTTTGAAGGAGATTTTTACCACTTTGAGCCTCAATTAAACTGTATGAAAGCAGTTCTCCGTTATTCCAGAGAAACTCTCTTTCTATCATTGAATTGGAAAGGGTCAGCGTGTCGCCCTTCAAAAGTGCTTTTGATTGACAATTCCCAAAATAAATGGAAACAAATAAAAATATTATAGTGAATAAAACTCTACTACCTGTTTTAATAATCGTAGAAGTCAATTTCATGGTAAATGGTTTAAGTTGGTGTTTATAAAATGCTTTGTCTCCCTGAAATATTGATTACCAAATAAAAGGTAGACTTTTCGTTCATAGGAAACAATTTCAAAACTAGTCAAAAATAGATGACTCAAAAAAATTATTTACTCGTTCTAAGTTTCTGCTCAACAAAATAAGGTTGATAATCATATTCTGAACTCTCATCCCATTTCTGGTTTATCTTTGGCAGCAACTGTTTGAGATAATTTTTCGTTGATCCCAAACTATCAACTGATGCAAGGTTATACCACTCGTTCGGGTCACAAAGATGATCGTATAACTCTTCTCCTCCATCTTCATACTGAATATACCTGAATTGTTCGGTCCGAACAGCATGATTATTCATTCCATACGTAGTAATAGCATTCAAATTATCTTTAGCGTTGCTGCTGTTTTTCATAAGAGAAACTAAACTTACTCCTTCATTGCGTTCATATTTTGGCAAGCCACACAATTCCAATAACGTTGGATATACCGATAACATCTCTGCCGGCGCTTCAATTACTTTTCCTTTTGGAATGCCGGCGCCTGCAAACATAAGTGGTGCATTCGTCGCTTCTTCCCAAAGAGCATGTTTTGCAAAAGTTCCTTTCTCGCCCAACCGATAGCCATGATCAGACCATAAAACAATCACTGTATTTTCAGCATATTCGCTTTTTTCGAGTGCCTGCACTACCCGACCAACTTCATAATCAACAAAACTAACACAAGCCAGATAAGCCTGAATGATATTTGCCCACTGGTTATTCTCAATTGCCCATTGAGTAGTTGGCATCATTGGTAAATCATTAATTTTCAGGCCCACTTCAGGAATATCATATAAATCATCCTCTTTATAGGGAGTCATTTCTAATTCTTCAACAGGATGCATATCGAACCATTTTTGCGGAACATACCACGGAACATGCGGGCGCAAAAAACCAACTCCCAAAAAGAAAGGTTTACCGTATTTGCGATTGAGACGCTCAATCACCCAATCTGCACTATGATGATCCGGCATTAGCGAATCAGCTTCCGGGAATGGACCCCAGTCAGTACTGGTTTTTCCATATCCCTTGCCAGCAGTTCCTTTTCCATCCCAAACAAAACGCTCCTTTGGTGTAGGACCAAAACTCGGATATCGGCCACCTGACTCATCAAAAGCTCCATCCGGTGCATGGTGATGGAATAGTTTTCCAATCCCCATCGTATAATAACCCTGATTTCTAAAATACTCAGGCAGAAAAACAATATCTTTTGTGGCAGGATTTTCAGAACGAATTTTATTGTCGTCAATCATACCATAAATACCTGTAGTTGACGGACGCAATCCTGACATCAATGAAGCTCTCGAAGGGCCACAAAGCGGGGCCTGACAATATGCTTTAGTAAAAAGCACTCCATTAGAAGCCAGCTTATCGAGGTTTGGTGTTTTGGTATTGGGATGACCGTCCATACACCCAAGCCAGTTGTTTAAGTCATCGACTGCAATGAAAAGGACATTGGGAGGTCTGGTATTTATCTCTTCTTTTGAGTGAGGTTGGCATCCAAATAAGAAAACAAGTAATACGACTTTCAACAGGTTGTTTCGCAGTTTAAAAATTAGGTTCATCTCTTTTGGTTTACTATTTCAAACTACATCTTGTTATTATCCACTGCATGTCATACATAAATGTTTCCCTAATACTGAATATTCTTTTTAATTATTGATGTTTTATACAAAAATACCAATCAAAGATAATTAAAGCAATAAACCTTGATATGCCAATGTATTGCAAACAATAAAGTAGGCAACCTATTTGGTTGCCTACTACTATACTAAATTTTGCTACAAACATCAATTTTAAAAAGTTCCATACTGCTACCAGTTTGGATTCTGATCGAGATTTTCATTAATCAGTCGGTCAGCATCGGGTACAGGCCATAAATAGTCTCGATCGGCGTCGAATATTCGTTCACTTGCCACAACAATATAACCTGCTGTAACCATACCGCTAAGATCAGCAACACCATTTTCATCAATTTCAGGAATACCTCCAAGTGGGTAGTTCCCATCTTTCCAGTTCTGGATCAATTGACTGTATTCAGCAGATACAGTAGACTCGTCACCATTCCACGAGGTAGAACCAGACCAGGCACGTTTAAGAAAATAACTAGGAGTGTTGTAAACTTGTTCTGCTATCTTCCAGCGAATCAAATCCGCATAACGGTGACCTTCCCATGCAAGCTCTACGAAACGTTCAGTACGAATAACCGTACGCAAAGAGCTCTGCGATCCGATTGTTACCTCAGGGTAAGTAAGGCCTGTACCGGCATATGCTCTTTCTCGTAATTTATTAATTGTTGCATCCAATATGTCCTGTGAACATTGATTCAACTCATTCATGGCTTCTGCATACATCAGCAACACGTCGCCATAACGCAACATAGGATATGTGGTGGGTGCACCGTTCTTTCCGTTTTCCAGAAAGGTGTCGTCGATATACTTTTTAAACAGGAAACCGTCGTAAGACGCGTGTTCAGCACGGGCTTTCGAATCGTTATTACCCACATAAGCACCGTCAGACGCACGGTAAACAGTAGTGCGATTCGGAGCTGGATTATATTCATGACCAAGCCAGACATAATCTTCCGGATTGTATGTTCCATCGAGAACACTCTTATTGTGAGCCGTTGCGAATGGCACAATTGTCATAGCCATACGCGGATCGCGATTTTCGAATAAATCCTTGGGATTGTATAACGGTGACTCATCAATGGGTTTACCGTCAGTGCAGGGATATGCGCATACCAGTTGGTATGAGGGAGCTTTCTGACCACCCCAACCTCCTGAAAGTCGCGAAATACAGTTTTTCACGTCACTGGCAGCCCAGTAATACTGTTTTAATGTCACGTCGCCACGGAAGTAGAATATCCATTCATCCGACCACGAAGCGGTAAACAAGTCCCGGTAATTGCTGTGAAGTTTATAAACATCCAGATCCATACATGCCTTTGCAGCTGTTGCAGCCGTTTGGAAGTCTCCGTTCCAAAGGGCAATACGCGCTTTGAATGCGAGAGCCGCACCTTTTGTAGCACGCTGTACTCCTGAATAACTGGTAGGGAGACGTTCAGCTGCTTTGTCTAAACATTCATAACTATACGCCAAAACATCGGCTTTTGGTGAACGCGATATCGCATAGGCTTCGTCAAGCGTCATACCTGTTTTATCAAGAATAGCGTCGCCCCAGTGGAATGCCAGCATACCGTAGGCATAACCAATGTAAAAATAGGCTTCGCCTTCGTATTGTGTGATGTCTGCTTCCGACACTCCCAGCGAGCGGGCATTATCCATATTACCGAGTATTCGCATTGCACGTGCAATACCTTTGTAATAATTTTGCCAGCGGGCAGCTACTGTACCATTCTCGGCGGTCATTGTTCCATTCTGTACTACTGAGGTTGAATTACGAGCCGTCACATCGTCTCCCCAGGTCATATCGTCGATGGGGAAAAAAGCAGTGCGGTAAAAATCATTTAACGACATTTCTATCTCCTGTTTTGACGAATACCAGTTTCCACTGGATCCTTCAGATAAGGGATTTAGGTCGAGATCAACGCAGGACGAAAAAGTAAGCGTTGAAAATACGGCGATTATATATAATATCTTTTTCATGCGATTGAATTTTTAGAATTTAACATTAACACCAAGAATAAAAGATGTTGATATGAAATCTGACGATGAGCCCACTTCAGGATCCCATCCCTTGGGATAGTTACTAATTGCAGGTAAATCATTCACGCTTAAATATAAACGCATATCCTTGACTTTAACCTTACTCATCAACTCCTTGGGCAGTGTATAACCAAGCGTGATATTCTTCACACGGAAATAGGCGCCGTTGAACAGCCAGTAATCTGAACCCGAATAAGTATTGGTCCTATTGGTGTAAGTTAAACGTGGATACTTGGCTTTCAGATTTTGCTCTTCAGTATTGTGCTGGCTCCAGTAGTCACCCAATAGAAGTTCGGGAACAGCCCCCCACTGTTCTTTCAGTGGCTGAATCCATGCAGAATTGAACAATACGCGTTGATGACCGATACCTTGAAAAGACAGATTGAAATCGAATCCTTTCCAGCCCATGGCAATATTACCTCCGTAAAGGTATTCCGGTAATGAGTTACCAAGACGTACCTTGTCGTCGGAATTGATGGTTGTACTTCCATCTGTATCTACGTACTTAATATTTCCGGCTTTATCGTTTGCAGTTAACGTAGGATATTTATTGCCTTCTGCATCATAAAGATCTGCATCGGTCTGGAACAAACCATCTGTCTTATACATGAACCACTCGTTGTAGTATGATCCCTCTTCGTAGATATAATTTCCATTGATAGTACGTTTGTCGCCCAGATAGCCCATCCTTGAACGATAGTCAGACACATTTGCAGAAACGCTGTACCAGAAATCACCGATATTATCAGACCAAGCCAATTCCAAATCCCAACCTTTAGTATGCATATCGCCTGCATTTTGTTGTGGTGCCGAAAATCCTGCATACGATGGAAATCCGAGTTCAAGCAACATGTCGCTGGTCTTTTTGTAATAGTAATCACCTGAAAAACGTAAACGGTTGTCGAGTAGATTTAAGTCAAGGCCTCCACCATATGTGGTAGTTGTTTCCCAAGTAATATCTTCGAATGCATAATACCATTGAGCAGCATTCTGCACAGCTGTTACCGTTTGTGAAGACTTGTCGTACATGTAACTATTGCCAAAATTCATTGCTGCCTGGTAAGGGAATTCTGATCCGATACGCTCGTTACCAAGCTGACCAATAGAACCACGTAATTTAAGGTAATCCACCACATCATTATTAAACCATGATTCTTCTGACATTACCCAGCCTGCCGACATGGAGTAGAAAGTACCCCAACGGTAGTCTTTCGAAAAACGTGATGAACCGTCGCTACGTACGTTCGCCTGAATCATATACTTGTTTCTGAATGAATACATCAGGCGGCCGAATACCGATTGGTAGGCGTTATGCCCTGCTTTGCCGTCGTTATATTGATAGTCTTCAGGACCGATATTAAGGTAGGGATATGTATCGAGTAGATAGTTGGTACGCGAAGCTCCTTCTTCCTCCCATTTATAGGAATAGCCCTCATAACCAGCCATGGCACTAAACGAATGATCACCCAATTTCTTTTGATAATTTGCATAAAACTGGTATGTCATACTGTTATTGTCGTCACGCGTTTCTTCAAGATTGGTAGTCCTGTGTGCCTGCATGTAGATGGTAGATCCGTTTTCGTAGTACAAAGGTACGGCACGTGTAAATTTCTTGCCCTTGGTAAACGAATATCGAGGAGCAAAAATGGCAGTCAGTTTTAAGCCTTCCAAAGGAGTGACGTCGAATTGCGCCTTGCCACCAAACTTATACCGATCTACATCGTTTGTTCTACCCTGTTCAAGAGCGGCAAGCGCATTACCCCCGTCCTTAGTGTCGGCATAGCGTCCATCTTCCCAATAAGCAGGGTAATAAGGTGCAATTAAATATGCCCAGTATATAGCGTTGATTCCAGATGGAGAAACCGACGTTGACTTTGAGAAATCGAGGTCGAAATTTGCATTTAACCAATCCGTAATTTTATAGTCGTTGTTGATACGACCTGAAAAACGTTCATATGACTTATTTTGATAATAGCCGTTGCCTTTTTGATAGTTAAAAGTGGATTTCGTGCGCAGTTTTTCTGTACCTCCTGTAACACTTAACGTGTGCTGCTCGTGTGAAGTTGACTTTTTAAGTAACAGATCAACCCAGTCGGTATTAGGATAATGGTAAGGATCTGTTGCATTATTGCTGAGCCACGAATTGATGGTTTCCTGCGAATATTGCGAATAAGGATCTGAAGCACCATCATTCCATTTTACTTCATTTTGTATATTCATCCAATCAATAACATCGCCATTCTTAGGTTGCGCTGTTGGTTTATCAATGGCGTATTCGTAGTTGTAATCGAAAGAGAATTCATTTTGTTTAGCGCGTTTTGTGGTGATTAGAATTACCCCTGCTGCTGCACGCGAACCGTAAATTGCCGCTGATGCAGCATCTTTTAGCACTGTCATAGTTTCCACGTCGGCTGTTACCACATCGTTAAGCGACGATGGGACACCGTCTACAATCACTAAAGGATCGTTATTTGAAAGCGTAGTGATACCACGTACACGCACTGTGGCTGAAGCACCCGGAGCACCCGACGAACGGGTTATCTGAACACCTGCCATCTGTCCTTGCATAGCGGTAGAAAGCTGTTGGGTTGAACGTTTGGAAAGATTATCGCCCTCTACACTTGCTACTGCACCGGTAAGGTCACTCTTTTTGATTGTTCCATACCCGATGGCAACTACCTCTTCAATTCCAATGGCTTCCGATTGCATTACTACCGAGATTTCGGTTTGGTCGCCAACTGTAATTTCCTGACTGGCCATTCCCACAAACGAAAAAACCAGAACTTGTGTTTTGTTGTCAACATTTATACTGTATTTCCCGTTAATATCGGTAACAGTACCAACAGTTGAACCTTTAATCATTACAGTAACCCCTGGTAAAGTTTCACCTGTTTCAGATTTCACAGTACCTGTAACTGTTTGAGCTTGCCTGAAAATATCTCCGGAACTTAAAAGTTGCATTCCTTCAGGACGTAAAATAATCTGACGATCGTTGATCGTATATTTTACATTTTCACCCTTAAAAATATGGTTGAGAACCTGTTCAATTTTTTCATTGTTGACCTTCACGTCAACTTTCCTCTCAACATCAATAAGTTTATTGCTGTAAATAAAATAAAATTCGCTACTTTCTTCTATCTCATATAGAACATCTTTAAGAGTAGCGTTCTTCATTTCAAGCGACAAACGGGTCACCTGCGAGTAGGAATCTACTGCAAAAACCTGAATTACCGCGAAAAAGAACCAAAAGGCTGTTAATTTCATAATTCTAATCAATTTTGTCAGACCGGGACACAAACCGACCGATCCAACCATTTTTCGATTTTTTTCCATAATTTTGTGATGGTTTGAATTTGACAAGTTTAATCGTATTGTTATCGTAAAAAATTCAGATCTGAGATGGAAGGTGTTACAGCACTTTCCATTTCGTTTTGTAAGTATTACTTCATTGGCACATTAGTTTTATTAGTAATTAGCAAATATTATTTTCCCATGCCGGCATTCTACCGGTTGATGATATTCATTAAATTTAATTATCCCCTCTTTTTCTGTAGTTGTAAACGTTTTGAATTAGTAACTTACCTGGCGCTTACAATGTATTCTATTTTCTCAACTCCATTTTGTCCGTCAATATCAATATATTTTGTGCTGTACATTAACGGAGCCGCTTTACACAAATACTCCAGTACCATAGGCATTGTTTCGTTTTCGATAGTAAACGTGAAAGGGTGGTTCTGCAGACTTTCGGTATCTCCTGCTAAAATTATATCTGCTCCAAAGTGGCGTTTTAGAGTTTTACACACCTCATTTAAAGGAATATTTCGAAATACCAGCTTCCCGTCTTTCCAGGCTACATCATCCATCACATCCTCACGCGAAATAGCTACTCTGCTATTTTCAAGGTTCATAGTTGCTTTATCTCCGGGACGTAATTCGATACTTCTTCCGGATCTGTCGCCAACTCTACTAAGTTCAACTCTCCCTTCAACCAAAACGGTTTCTACCTTTCTCTCGTCGGAATATCCTTTTACATTAAATTTTGTACCTGTAACTTTTATACGTGCACCATTTGCTACCACATTAAAGGGTAACTCTTCATTTTTGGCAACCTCAAAATATGCTTCGCCTGAAAGAATTATATCTCGCTCTTTTGTATTAAACTGATTGGAATATTTGATTTCCGTTTCCGAATTCACCCACACCCTGGATCCATCCGGAAGGGTTAGCCGGCTTTTTTCAGCCTTGGGAACATAAATTGCAAAATATTCTGATTTTGCATTTCTGTTACTCAGGTAATTACTAACAAGAGTGAATGATACAACAAAGAGAACAACAGCTGCCGCAGCTACTACGGTTCTGTAAATTACCTTTGACGTTTTTAAAATAGCTGTTTTTGATTTTTCATCTCTGTACTTGTTCCAGGTTTCCTCGAACTGATGATGAAGCTTAACATCAGGAATTTCTCTTAGCGAAGTGCGGTCTTCCATCGACTGTAATCCCTGAATAATCTTTTGGGCACGATTTGCAGCATCTTTTGTATCGGGGAACTCGTTAAAATAAGCATCCCACTTTTTTTGCTGCGTCACCGAATTTTCCTGTACATATTCATTGAAGTTTTCACTGAACAGGAAATCGTCGATATCTATGTATTTTTTCTTCATTAAAAATTGTTCTTTATTAAAAGAATGAAAAAACCTCCTTATTGTACTATCTCAATTTTTTTAATAAATGAAAAAGCACCACCATTTTTCCTTTTGGTTGTTCGTTATCAAAATCTTTCCTGATATTTCTTAATGCGTTACAAAGCGTATTACGCACTGTCTGATAAGATACTCCCAACACCTCGGCAATCTCTTTATTATTTAGCCCTGAAAAATATTTCATGTAAATAATTTCCTTTTGTCTTGCACCAAGGTTGTTTACCGATTTAAATATCGTTTTCAGTGTTTTGTTCTCATCTTCGTTCTCGCCAAAAGAAGGTTCAACTCCTTCCTCAAAATGAAAAGAAGGATTTAACGAATCAAATAAGTCAGTAACTTGATGCTCCTTCTGGTTTAATGCTTTAAACAGTCTTCTTCTGATAGACCCCAATAAATACAAACGTATATTGTCTGTATCACTAAGTCTGTCTTTTCGTACGAGGATGTTTATAAAAAGATCCTGAAGCAAATCTTCCACTAATGAAGAATCGGAGGTATATTTTCGGCAATAGTTATACAAAAATCTATAATGATCAAAATAGATTTTCTGAAAGGCATCTTTGTTTCCTTTCCTGAAACTCTGCCAGATTCTCAGATCACTTTCTGTTTTAGTCAAGTTCGATAAATTTGGTTTCGCCTTATAAATGTAACAACTATCTTTTTGTACTATTCAAAAATTAAAAAAGTTAAAAAAATATTCACTCATACGTAGTAGCTCTTACAAAACAGTAACAAGATAAGGAAACATACAAAACAGACAAGACGCTGAAAACCAACATAAAAACAACCCCTGACAATAGATTTTCGTACTATTACCAGGGGCGAAAAAAATATTTTAAAAAGTTAAATAATCTTTATTATTCGGCTGCTACATCATCCAGCAACAAGGCATTGAACAATAACTTATAAGTTCCTGAGGTGGATGCCCTGAACTGGGGAGAAAAACCAAAGAAAACAAAATTTCCCTTTCCTTTTTGTGCCCAAACCATTGCTGTTTTTCCTTCCAATACCTTCTCATTTTCTGCGTAGCCACTGGCAACGATATCATCTTCGGGATAAGTTGCTACAACTCTCCTGTTGGTATCGAAATATGGTATTGATGTTGAGAAGACAGGTGAACTTTCAACAAATACACGAGCAGTTTTTTGCATCCCCTGCGTTAAAGGATGGTCTTCGAGTAAATTCACATTAAGCAATGTTCCAGGCGCATAAAATCCTTTCGTTTTTAAATTAGAAGTTATTTCTTTTACCGGTAATTCAAATTCCTCTTTCTCATCGTCTGAAATTTTAATAGTCTGTATTCCCATAAATAACTCAGTTGATGATCCCCAGCTAACCACGGTCCCGCCTTCATTTTCAAATTTCATGATCTTTTGTAGTCCTTCTTTTCCCATTCCTTTAATGTACTCAGGATCGTAATTAGGAATTGACATCACTTTTGCCCGTTCATATTTTCCTTCCAGCAACAATGATTTTTTGGTATCGGGAAATACAATAACATTAAACTTGCTTAAATCTTCCTTTTTAATATCTCCCGGGTTTAATACGGTAAACGGGATGCTGTAAGAATCAAAAACAAACCTTGTCCACCCCGCATCCATATCATGAAAAACGGTTTCAACGATAGCGATTTTAGGTAAGTCGAGCTTTTTAACATGCTCTGTAACTTTTTCTGTAAGTTCAATTGGTTCTACTGTCAGAAAACTGTAAATATCCTTCAACTTGTTTTTCCCTGTGGTAACTATAAAATCTCCCTTTTCAATTTTAGCTTCTCCCATAACAAAACTTTCAGTTGCACGAAATACATCAATTCCTTTATCCAATGCAGCAAAAGCCACTTTAAAACTTTCGTTATTTGTAGCCTTAAAAACGAGGGCCTCGCTCTCTTCTGAGGGTGTAAAACTAAACTCTATGGGAAAGCCAACTTTTGTTATATTATCTTCAATATCCTGAACTACTTCTTCAATTTTGTACGATTCAACTCCCTGATGTAAAGGCAACGACCAGCTGGTGATATCGTAGGGACGCATTAATTTGCCATCGGGAGTAAAATGTCGTTCCGGGTATTTTTGTTTATCGAGCACGTCCTTCACAAAAGGACGATATGGCTGAGCCAAAGGAACTACATACGAACCCTTTTCAATTATTTTGCTTTTGTAAATAATCTTATCGGTAGTTTTATACACATACACACCATGTTCATCGAGCAAATTCAGCAAGGCAATTAACTCGCTGTCATCGTGTTGCTCTGCAGGAAAAATATGATAAGCCGGAGCCAGAGTTTTCCCCTTTTCAAAACTTTCTTTACACAGAATATTACGATTTAAAAGAACATCTTTTTTATGGAACGAGGCTGTTTTAATAAGCGATAACGAAGAAGCCATCTCATAGGAAATAATATCGCCCAAACGCCACCAACCACCTTCCCAGGGAGCAGGCATGTTTATGCTCTTTTTATATTCAGCCAATCCGGTGCTTCCGGCAGTTAACTCACTTTTTTCAATATAAACAGGTTTCGCCAGCTGAACACTTGCACACTCGGTAAGCATCGAAACCATATTTTTCCAAATCCCTGTTTCGGTTGAACCCGGCCAGTAGTTGTCGAAAATTGAATGTTGAGTTACACCGAACAGACCTTTTGCGGTCATATCTTTTGCCATATTCGAACCAAAAATCCAGGACCAGTTCCAAACTTTTTCATCAACATTTTCGGCAATAGGATCGCAGTTCGGCGGAACAAAATAACGTGCTCCAGTTGATCCCATCTGATGTTTATCGATTAAAACCTGTGGATACCACTCTGTATTGTAAACGCGGGCAATTGCTTTGTTATCCTTTTGCGAAAGGGTAACAAAATCGCGGTTGTTATCGTGCCCCACATATTTGTTATACACCCCGGGGAAACCTCCACCTTCGTATTTTGTATCTTTTGTTTTCATGTAATGATGCGTAATCATATCCATTCCGTCCGGATTAGAGCTGGGCACCATCATATAAACCACATCCTGCAACTGACTTACAAGATCCGGATCTTCAGAACTGGCCAGTGTATATGCCACTAAAGGTCCCGCCTGGGCAGGGCCAACTTCAGTTGCATGCATCGAAAGGGTTGCCATTATAAATACCTTACCTTCTTTGCAGTATTGCTCCACCTGGGAATCGGTTAAATCAGGATTTGTAGCCAATTCCTTATTAATCTCTTTTAACCTGTCAATGTTTTTAATGTTATCTACTGAAGAAAAAAGTACGAGATACATTTTCTTCCCCATAGGTGATTCCCCAATCTCCATCATTTTAACCCGAGGAGAAACTTCTGCCAATCGCTGTAAATAACCTATTGATGCCTCATAATCGAATAACATCCTGTCGGTGCCCGGTTGAAATCCAAAATATTCTTTTGGACTTTTTATTTCATTGGAGATATTTTGTGCTTTCCCTGAAATAGCAGAAAGCAACATTACAAAAAGAAAAATTACAATGTGATTTTTATACATAGCTACAGATTTTTCAAATTTTATTAGAAATAATCTTCGCAAATGTAACAAAGATTCAATCGTACAATAAAATTAGAATGGATTTAAATAGCAATAAAATGAATTTTTTAAGGTTACCTTTCTCCATTTATCAGAATATATAAGTGGACAAGGAAGGATGACGCAAACCTCTTTCGACCATTAAATCAAAAATACGTAACATCAATTGCGAGAAAAAATTTAAGGAGGCAACAGCCTCCTTTTTTTATCGTATTAATTGTATTTCGATGTTACCTACATTCTTTCAGGCATTTCAATACCGAGTAATCCCATTCCTTTCTGAACAACCGAACTAACTACAGTGGCCAGTAGCAGCCTGAAATTTCTTTTATTTTCATCAGTCTCGCCAAGAATGGAATGATCATGATAAAACTGATTAAATTCTTTTACCAATTCGTAGCAATAATTGGCGATAAGTGCAGGACTAAAGTTGTCGCCAGCTTCTACAATCGCTGCAGGAAATAAAGAGATTCTTTTTAGAAGTTCCTTTTCTTTTACAGACAAGGCATCAACTGTTACAGAATCTGTTATGTTTATATTTTGTTCGGCCGCTTTTCGTAAAACTGATCTGATACGGGCATAAGTATATTGAATAAAAGGCCCTGTATTTCCATTAAAATCGATGGATTCTTCCGGATTAAACATCATATTTTTACGAGGATCCACCTTCAGAATAAAATACTTCAGCGCTGCCAGAGCAATCATTTTAAATGTATTTTCTGACTCTTCTTCAGATAAGTTCTCAAGTTTACCCAGCTCGGCCGACATATCGCGTGCAACCTGTACCATGCCTTCAACCAAGTCGTCAGCATCGACAACAGTACCTTCCCGCGATTTCATTTTTCCTGAAGGAAGTTCGACCATACCATACGAAAAATGATATAAATCTTTCCCCCATTTAAATCCAAGTTTATCTAAAAGTTTAGCCAACACCTGGAAATGATAATTCTGCTCATTACCAACTACGTATATCATTTTATCGATGGAGTAATCGTTAAAACGCATTTTAGCAGTACCTATGTCCTGTGTCATATAAACCGAGGTACCATCGCTACGTAATAGAATCTTTTGGTCCAGGCCTTCTCCTGTAAGGTCGGCCCATACAGAATTATCTTCTTTTTTATAAAATATTCCTTCATCCAGTCCGCGAAGTACTTCATCGCGGCCTACCAGATAGGTATCCGATTCGTAATAAATCTTATCGAAATCAACACCAAGAGTTTTATAAGTTACATCAAATCCTTTGTAAACCCATCCGTTCATGGTTTTCCATAACTCAACCGTTTCCTGATCTTTGGCTTCCCATTTACGAAGAAGTTCACGGGCCGCAATTATTGAAGGTGCCTGATTTTCGGCTTCTTCCTTAGCCATTCCGCTTTCAACGAGCTCTGCAATCTCTGCTTTATAATGCTTATCAAATTCAACATAATATTTTCCAACCAAATGATCGCCTTTCAATCCCGAACTTTCGGGTGTCTCGCCATTTCCCCATTTCTGCCAGGCATACATCGACTTGCAGATATGAATTCCTCTGTCGTTTACAATATTTGTTTTTATAACCTTTTTACCGTTGGCTTTTACTATTTCAGAAATAGAATGCCCCAACAGATTATTCCGGATATGTCCTAAATGAAGTGGTTTATTAGTATTTGGCGATGAGTATTCAACCATTACCAGTTCGGCATCTTCACCGACTGTTTTGAAACCGTAATTTTTGTTGCTGTAACTTTCGCCTAAAATTCCCAGCCAATACTCATTACTGATTACCAGGTTTAAAAATCCTTTTATCACATTGAAAGATTCAATAAGATCAACGTTTTCGGTAAGGTATTTACCCAGTTCTTCAGCTGTTAATTCAGGCGATTTTTTTGAAAGGCGCAAGAATGGAAATACAACAATAGTTATATCACCTTCAAAGTCTTTCCTTGTATTTTGTACCTGTACCTGATTTTCGTTAACCTCTCCCTGGTAAAGCGATTTTATTGCTTCAACGGCAGCTTTCTGTATGATTATTTCAATGCTCATCGTATACCTTTTTAAAGTGCGCAAATATAACACTTTAGTCGCTATTAAAAACAAAAAGCCCTGTCGTATGACAGGGCTTTCCTAAATATTTAATTAATTCTTATTTACGAATTTTTGCTACTTCAAACTCAGCCCTACGGTTTTTCTGTTTGTTAGAAATTGTAGTATTTGGTACAGCTGGTTTAGATTCGCCATAGTTGTGTGAACCTACGTAAGCATTGTTAACACCTTTTTTCAGTAAGTATTTAACAACCGCCTGAGCACGTTTTTCAGAAAGTGTCATATTGTAACTTTCAGTTCCAATGCTACAAGTGTGACCTCCAATAACAATATCGTATTCTTTTGCAGCGTTCAACTGGTCAGCTAACTTATCAAGTTCTGCCATACCTGCAGGTTTCAGTTTATCGCTATCGAAATCGAAGTAAATAGTTGGGATAGAAAGCTCGCTCCAGTCAGGACATCCATTGTTGCTTGCAGGACCTGGCTGATTAGGACAATTGTCTTCACAGTCGATTACACCGTCGCCGTCTGAATCAAGCGGACAACCGTCAGCATCAACAGGACAACCTTTTGGTGTATCTGGACACTTGTCTTTGTGATCAGGAACTCCGTCACCGTCGCTATCAGGACAACCATTGAATTTGGCTAATCCAGGAACATCAGGACATTCGTCATCTTTGTCAGCAATACCATCACCATCTCTGTCTGGGCAACCATTCAGATTAGCTGGTCCCGGCTCGTTAGGGCAGTCATCTTTGTAATCTGGAACACCATCACCATCAGTATCGATAGGACATCCTTTTTCATCAACTTTTACTCCTGGAGGAGTATTAGGGCATTCGTCTTTTCTGTCAGGAACTCCGTCACCATCAGAATCTTTAGCTTTTCCGAGGCTAAATTCAATAATACTGGTTAAGTTAAGGTGATCATCATTTACATCGATTTTGCCTACAGTACCTGCTTCATATCTTTGTCCGTCAATTCCACTAACATAAGAACCGGCAACAAATAAAGAAACATTATCACTAAGTGGCACCTTAAATCCAACACCACCGTCGAAATTCACCCCATTATCCTGGTTGTCCCATAACATACCAACACCACCAAACAAATAAGGCTGAATAATACTGTTTTCTTTAAATATATATCCGTTGCTTAACTTATAACGAAGATTTAACAGTGGATTCACAGTTTCAATTCCTTCGTCCCACCACGACATACGATTGTCTAACATCAAATCGAAGGAAGGAGTTAAATAACGGCTTAAATAAAAATTAGCTAGCAGGCTCGATTGTTCTTTTTCGGTATTATAATCCAGACCCGGCCCTAAGCCAATAGCCCACTTATTATCCGCATTTTGAGCCACCAGAGTGCCCACTGCAAACATTAGTGATAAAAAGAAAAGAGTAAATTTTTTCATAATTCTGATTTTTATTTTAAGTTTTGTTTTTATTGTAAATTTACAGCCAATTTAAACATAAATTTTCAGCTAACAAAACATTAACTATTAGGAAAAATTGATTTATTGAAACAAATTTAATCAATTATACTACATAAAATCAAAGATTATTCATTTTGTTTTCGATAATTGACATAGAAACAACAGGACATAGTTATAAATATGGTAAAATAACCGAAATTGCCATCTATCAACATAACGGTCAAAAAATTACAGAGTCTTATTCAACGCTCATTAATCCGGAAATGGACATTCCCTATTTTATTACCGAATTAACCGGAATTGACAACTCCATGATAAAGGACGCTCCAAAATTTTACGAGGTTGCCAAAACCATTGTAGAAATGACCACCGGACGCACATTTGTGGCTCACAACGCAAGTTTCGACTATAAATTTATCAGGGAAGAATTTGCCCGGCTGGGATATGATTACAACAGAAAAACGATGTGTACAGTGAAACTCTCCAGAAAATTATTACCGGGTCATAATTCGTATTCGCTCGGAAAGCTGTGTTCTGATCTGGGGATTGAAATCAATGGCAGGCATCGCGCTGCCGGCGATGCACTGGCCACTGCCAAACTTTTTAATATTCTTCTTAAGAAAAACGAGGTAATAGGAAACCCAAAAGCTGTTAACAATTACAGGCTTTTCTGATTTCTATTCTTCCCCTTCTTTAGTTTCTTCTTCTTCTTCCTCCGGCTCCGAGAAATCCAACATTTCTTTTTCGTGTAGTGCATTGTACCACAACATTACCTTTTTTATGTCGGAGACGTAAACGCGATCCTGGTCGAAATCAGGTAAGATCTCTTCGAAGTAAGCCTTCAGTTCATTACCTGAAGATTTAGGTGTAAGAGCTGCTCCGCCGTCTTCCTTCTCCGAAATAGCTTTAAAAACATCCTTTAAAGGAATATCGCCTTCGTAGGTATAAATGGCGATATCCTCCAAAGCCGATACTTTTGCTGAAGAATAAACGGGCATCCTTTTCTTTGTGTCCAACGATTCAACAATAATGCTGTTTTTACTTTCGGCAACCATTTTAAAAAGCCCCGAATGTCCTGAAATTGCTAATATTCCTTTTAACATGACTTATCTCTTTTTGTCGCGAAGATACAATTTTTGTTGATTTGAAGAAGCTGGGGACAAAAAATGGAAATTGGAAGACCACTTTTACATGCAGTCTTCCAACTTAATCAACTTATTTAAAAACCCTTACATCAAGGGTTAAAACTATTTAAAATCAAATTTATAGGTTATTCCTGTTTTCAACCATCTCCCGGGTTGAATAACATTACCAATATCGTTATATTCCACATCGAATATATTATTGATAGTGGCAAAAAGAGTGAAGCCTTTTTGTTTAAATGAAATCTTTCCGTCAAAAACCCAAAACGGATCGTAATTTACTTCACCAACTGAAACCATATTTTCAAATTTGGTATATGTACCATCTCTATCCTGGTATACACATCTTAAATCAATATTCAAGTTTTTTGATATCTGCTGGTTAACTGAAGCCACCATTTTGTTTTTTAAATTATCGAGTACATAATTTGAAATAAAACCGGACTCAATCTTTTCAAGGTTATTATGTAAATAATTCAATTGCAGGTTGGGATAGTTGTTTCCAAATACATTTCGAAATAAGAACTGGGTCTGAACCTCCAATCCAAAATTATTCACTTCTGTCAGGTTCTGAGGTTGCCACACCTCGTCGCTTTCTGTTTTTACCCAGTCGATAATATCTGTTCCACGACGATAAAATACAATAGCATGGCCTCGAACCAATTCCCTGTTCAATTTTATTCCACCTTCGATGGTTGCCGACTTTTCAGGGTTTAAGGCCGGATTTCCAATATTTGTAGGTCCACTATAATATAAATCGGTAAATGTTGGCATGCGCAATGATGTATTGTAGCTGGAGTAAAATTTTAAACCATCTGAAATCCGGTAACTAGCATCGATTCCAGGAAAAACATTTATTCCAAGGTCGCTGTCGGAGATATAGTTTGCCATTAATCCGGCCGTTAATGTCCAGTTTCCAACATACGCTGCATGTTCAAAAAATCCGGAAACGGTATTCCTGTCATCCGATTTTGTGAATTGGGCATCTTCTCCCGGCACGTTAACGGGTTCGTCAAGATCGGTTCCCAACACATTACTTAAAATATGCTCCGACCTATATTCCACCCCAAAGGCCGTTTTCCCCCAATCCCATTTGATCCATGAGTTCAGGTTGGCCCCATAAACATTAGTAAGGTGATAATTGTGCCCTGTGTACCATGATGCCGGATTATCGCGAAACAGCTCGAAACGATCCTGGTGACGACGGTAATAAACCACCGGAGTCAGGTGTATCTTACCATTCCCCTCCCAGCGCACAGAGGTAAATAATGTCTTCGTGGCTTCATATTGATTCGGATATTTGGGTGTGTAAAAACTGTTGGCACCAAATCCTTTTTCAGAAGCTCCCACCTGGAATTTAAGGGTTCCCTTATTACTGCTTAATTGATTGGAATAAAAAGCGTTCAACTCATCGAAATCAGTATTATCGATGTAGCCGTCGGAACGTTTTTTATTAAAGGCCAGCAAATGGCTCATTTTCCCGGTTTGAAAAGTCCCTGAAAGATTGCCATCGAAATAAGCAAAGCTACCTCCTGCTACTGACGCTTGTATTGAATTTGCATGTAGTTGTTTGGTAATTATGTTAATAGCCCCTGAAAAAGCATTGGGGCCATATACACGGGCTGCCGGTCCTTCAAGAATTTCAATTCTTTCAATTTGGGCTAAACTAACGGGAAGATTTAAATTGTGGTGGCCGGTTTGAGGGTCGGTGATGTTGATACCGTTCAGAAGGATTAACGTTTGGTCGAAAGTACCTCCACGAACACTAATATCCGCCTGTACTCCTTCAGTTCCTCGTTGCCGTACATCTACTCCGGCGATGTACTCCAACAGATCCTGAACACTTTGGGCCGGCGCCGCCTCAATTTCTTTACTCTCAATCACGGAAATAATCCGTGCCACCTGCGAATACATGGCAGGCGATCGCTGCGCACTAACCTCGATCTCATCAAGGTCGTACTCCATTTTAACTTCAGAAGTATCCTGAACAGTTGCTAAAGAAAGTACCGGTGTAGATAAAAAATAGACCACCGATAGAACCGAAATCACAACTTGTTTGTTCAGTGTAAGAAATGAAGAATAATTCTTTCTTCCCCACTTTCTGAAGTTTAAAATAGTTTGCGCATCATGATTTTGTTTTAAATTTTTCATATCGCAAATAAAATTCGAGCCGCAAAGATACAATTTGATTTATAATAAACTCAGTAAACAAAACTTTTCCAGAGCTATTCCGTAGAAGCTTATTGCACAATAGTTTATAAATCATGAATCCTCATAAATAATCTTGATACAGCATAGAAAAAATCAACTGACATTTGTCAGCTTTTGCTTGGTTTTCACACTCCTCGACCATTATATTTGTTTAGACAAATTAAAAATAAGACGCCATGACTCAGATTCAATTTAATAACGCATTACTCGGACTAAGTGACAAATTGCACTATTATGCACTAAGTTTAACCTCGGATAACGAGAAAGCAGAAGATCTTCTTCAGGAGACTTTTCTTAAGGCTTTAACGTATCGCGATAAGTTTACACAGAACACGAATTTTAAAGCATGGATTTACACCATAATGAAAAACACGTTCATTAATGACTATCGCAGAAACGTTAAAACAAAAAATACTTTCGATGGAAATAATAACGATTTTCACCTGGTAATTACAAAAGATAAAGTGTATCCGGCACCTGATTCATTTTACAGCTCAAAAGAGATAAACAAAAGTATTAATGCTTTGGAAGATGAATACAGAGTACCTTTCACCATGTTTTTAGATGGATACAAATACAAAGAAATTGCGGAGGAGTTGGATTTACCTCTAGGAACAGTTAAAAGCAGAATTTTCTTCACTCGAAAAAAACTCGAAAAAGCATTAAGCGAATATTCGAATAATTGATAGATAAAAAAATTAGGATTAAAAAGGTCTTCATTATGAAGGCCTTTTTTAATTTTAACGAATATTTATGCCATACTTCTCTTAAAAGTTGAGGAAGTACAGGCACAAAAATTCGCAGGTTAGATTGGAAAAGAGTTTTCACATAATAATATGATGATGAAAAAATTCGCTGTTCATTTAGCAGAAGGCTTTGAAGAAATTGAAGCCATTAGTATTATAGATGTTTTGCGCAGAGCAGAATTTGAAGTGAATATGGTGTCTGTTACAAATTCGATTGAAGTTACCGGAGCACACAATATAACCGTTAAAGCTGATATTTTATTTGAAGACCTTGACTATAAATATATAGACATGATTATTCTTCCGGGTGGCATGCCGGGAACCAGAAACTTGCAGTCGCACGAAGGACTGAAAGAACAAATACTGGAATTTAACAACAGCAATAAACCAATTGGTGCTATTTGCGCTGCACCTTTAATTTTAGGTAATCTGAACCTGTTAAAAAACAAAAAGGCAACCTGTTATCCCGGGTTCGAAGGAGAATTAACAGGAGCTGAAATTACTGGGAACGATACAGAACAAACCGGCACAATTGTTACCGGTAAAGGAGCAGGTGTTGCCATCGATTTTGCCCTGAAAATAGTTGAAATGTTTAAAGGGAAAGAAGCTGCAGATGAACTTGCAGAAAAGATGATCGCAAATAAATAAAAATAATAACGAGCTAAATTTGAAAATCACCATAGTTGATTCATACCTTAAAATCAACTATTCTCATACAAATTGTCATCATTCCGGTTTCGGAAACTCCCTCATAGGGCTATATCGAATATAGGAATCAAATATTTCTTTATCCGGTCCAACAATGCGCGGATCTTCAGATTTTTTAAGTTCCGATAAAAGAACTGCCTTCATTTCTTCCTCAATGGCAGAATAATTCTCTTCTCCCGTTAAATTATTCAGACAATATGGATCCTCTTTTATGTTGAAGAATTCGAATTCAGGTCTTTTATCAACTGCCAGATGAAAATAATTGCTTACCTCTTCATCTTCCATGTTCTCCACAATAAAAGACTTTGTAGGACTGGCATCAATATCGGTAAAAGCCCATTCTGAATGATGTATGCCATCTTCATCAATACCGTACACAGGCCAGAGCTCATTTTCTGTGCCTTTTACAATACGTTGCGGAGCACCAGCCGGCCAACGTTCAGGTTTCATATTCCATATTAAAAGAAACTCTTCGCTACGTATTGATCGCACAGGGTAGCCCCAATTTTCATAACGGGAACAGGAGTGACGTTCACGCCCGCTATAAACATACTTCTTTTCAGGATTAACAATCCCCTGCTTTTTTGATTTTAATATTTCCACCATACTCTTACCCGAAATAGGCAACATCCCTTTAGCTGAAGTTTCGGTTAGTTCGAGAATAGTAGGCGCAATATCAGCAAAACTCGCCGGATCGTTCACGATTCTTCCTCCCGGAAATTCTTTTGGAAAACGAACGGCAAACGGCACATGAATACCATACTCATATCCATTTGCTTTCGCTCTCGGAAATGCCATTCCATTATCGGAAGTGACAATTACAATGGTATTTTCGAGTTCACCTATTTCTTCCAGGTAATCCAACATTCGCTGCAGGTGCAAATCAAACCATTCTATTTCAACAGCATAATCCAGCAAATCGCCTCTTACAATTTCATGATCGGGGAAAAAACCCGGTACTCTTGCATCCGCCAGCTGTTTATCATTTCTTTTCCACGAATCCTGTTCGAAACTTCGGTGAGGTTCGCGCGCTCCATACCAAAAGAAAAACGGTTTATCTCCCTTTACCTTATCCAAAAAATATTTGAAATTGGCAAAATAGTTTGTTGTGCTTATTCCTTTTGCAGTCCGTTCATCTTCAGCCGTACCGTTTTCATATTGAATATTACTGTGTTCAATCCCACCTGCATCAGTCTTCCGCCAAAGCGAATCGGCACCATTTCTTGCATATTGAAAGGGAGAAACTCCTTTTCCTGTTCGCCCGGTTGCATAACCGTTTGTTTCGAGCAAATCTATAAACGGAACATATTTTTTCATCCATGAACTGGCATGCTGACCTGCCTGTTCGTTTTGCCAGTGATATCGACCGGTAACAATTGTACTACGTGAAGGGGCACAACCGGGCGATCCGGCCATACAATTTGAGAAGTATATTCCTTCAGTCGCCACGCGATCGAAAGCAGGCGTATGAACAAAATTACTCCCTGCAAAACTGGTATGTTCAAACGACTGGTCGTCGGAAATAGCAAAAAGAATATTTGGCCTTTTTTTATCTTTTTCAACTTCGCAGCTTGAAAAAATAATTATCAGTACAATTAATTGAAATAATACAGAATAAAATTTGTGGTTCATATCAACTGGTTTAGACGGCCAAAAATAAAAAAATAAAGACTAAAAAAACAAGAGGCCCACAATTTATGCGGACCTCCATTGTTAAATACCCTCATAAGATTACTTAAAAACCTCTTCCTCCTTTTGATATCCCTCAGAAATAACAGTAAGTTTCAAATTCTCACGGTTAACAATCATTCCGCTGTGGAATACTGTTGGCACTAATAATTCGCCATTACTAACGGTCTGATATGTTTTTTCACATTCTTCACAACGAGCCATTTTCATAGCCAAATCGGCAGCAGTTGCAGCTAATTTTTCGTATGGTTTATACACTGTACATGTTTGATTACCAGCAACAATCTCCTGTAGATTTTTTAGGTCTGCATCCATTCCTGCCAGTAAAATATGACCATTTTCACCTTTTTCTTCAAGGGCCTTTATTACTCCCAATGCGATTGCATCATTTGCTGCTATAATTGCATCAACATCGCCATTAGTTGCAAGCAATTCCTTGGCATGCTTATAACCTTCTTCTTCCGACCAATTATCAGCAAATTCATTATAAACAATTTCGATATCACCTTTTTCGACCAAAGGCTGCAAAATATTTCGTTGTCCCAAATACAGCAGTTGACTATTGTTGTCGAATAAAGCACCTCCTATTAAAGCATATTTGCCTGTTGGCTTTATTGAAGTAAGGTATGTAGCCTGCAAAGCTCCGATCTCAACATTATCGGTGGATACATAATAATCCAGTTTGCAATTCTTAATTAAGCGGTCGTATGAAATGACTTTAACATTGTGCGCATGAGCTTCTTTTACAATCTCAGCTGCGGCGAACTGGTCAACAGGTACCACAACCAATACATCAACACCGTTGGCGAGCAGTTCTTTTGCCTGAGCCAACTGTTTGTTGGCATCATTTTCGGCATCTTTAACTATTACGGTCCCTCCAAGTTCCTGAACATTTTCAACAAAATAGTTCCGGTCGTTTTCCCACCTTTCAATATCAAAAGCATGTACTAAAAATCCAACTTCCACTGAATCATCTTTCTGCTGACATCCAACCATGATTATACCGGCTAAGAAAACTAAGACGAGTAATTTAATTTGATATTTCATAGAATTGAATTTAATTATGTTTCTATTCAATTTACGAATTACCTGTAAAGATGTTAACCTTAACTTTATATTTAATATGTTGTTTTATAACATATTAGATATTGAAACCTTTTTATAGGTCAGGTTAAAATTTTTGAATCTCCTCGTATAATTGTTGAATCGGGAGTCCCATAACATTATAAAAAGAACCTTCGATGTGCTTGATACCAATTGCACCAATCCACTCCTGGATTCCGTAGGCACCAGCTTTATCGTAAGGTTTGTACTCTGTAATATAATATTCAATTTCCTGAGAAGTTAGCTCTTTAAACATTACATTGGTAAGAGAATAAAACGAAGCTGTTTTATTCTTTGAAGTAAGACAAACACCTGTAATTACCTGGTGTTCTTTGCCACTTAAACTTTCAAGCATCAAATATGCTTCTTCATAATTGTTTGGTTTCCCAAGTATTTCATTTCCCAAACAAACCACAGTATCTGCAGTTATTACTACTTCATTTTCTTTTAGCTCGCCAACAAACGGTTTTGACTTCAGTTCAGCGAGAAAAACAGGAACTTCCTGTCTGCTTAAACCTTCAGGGAAAACTTCTTCCACTTCTTTTAACCTGACAGTAAATTTTAGTCCCAAAGATTCGAGCAGGTGTTGACGGCGTGGTGATTTTGAGGCGAGTATATAAGTGTAATCAGGAAACCAATTCATATTTTAGAAAGCTCTTGAATTTAACATTTCAGTTGTAAACCATTTTCCCTGAGCCTTTAGGGTTTGTTCAATCACATCGCGAACGCAGCCTTCTCCGCCATTTTTATCCGAGATATATTTCGATATTTCTTTTATTTCATGAACCGCATCTTTCGGACAGGTTGGTAAACCTACTTCATTCATAATTCTAAAATCCACCAAATCGTCTCCCATAAAAAGAACATCATCTGCTTTAAGCCCAATTTTCCCAAGAAAATCGTTTAAACATTCAACTTTATTTCTGGCCTTGTCATAAAAATATTCTACCCCCAGTTTTTCATAACGTAGGCGCACTCGTTCAATGTAACCACCGGTAATAATGGCAATGGGATAACCGGCTTTAATTGCGCTTCTAATGGCAAATCCATCTTTCACATTGGCAGTGCGCACCGGATCGCCGTCATCATTTATGGGCGAGGTATCTTTGGATAAAACACCATCAACATCAAATACAAAGGCTTTTACATTATTCAATTCTTCTTTAAAAAACGACATTAGATATTCTTTTGATGAAATTCAAAAATACTCTTCGAAATTGATTCGTACAACTCTTTTAACTCTGGAAATTCGTTTAGCTCATTTAAGTGCCTATTGATAATATTCTGATCGAAACGAACGGCAGGCCCTGTTTGTGCTTTACGGGGCTCCATCTTCTGAACTTTTAAAGCCGTTTCCAGAATAAGCGGATGCAACACATCGAATGGAATCCCCTTTTGCTCTACAAACTCGGCGGCCAATGTAAAAAGATGATTCGAAAAATTATTCGCGATAACCGCAGCCAAATGCAGATCTTTCCTTTTTTCACTTGTTATTGGACGTACGTTAGTGGAAAGTTTAGATGCTACTTCAAACAAAATACTTTCATTCTCTTCAGAATTCGCTTCAATAAAAACAGGTATTTGTGAAAAATCAACCGGCCTGTCTTTCGAAAAGGTCTGAAGCGGATAAAACACACCAACATTCGCCGAAAAGCCATCCAAAACACTCATTGGCATACTTCCTGAACAATGCACCAAAAACGAGGTATTAAAACCAATGCCAGATAGTACTTCTGTTATTACTGAATCTTTTAGGGCCACAAAATAAATGTCTGCACCCGGTAAAATTTTCTCAACAGATGTAGTATAAATAATCTCTAATTTGGACGCCAGTTGTTTTGCCGATTGTTCAGTTTTACTGTACACCTGCAAAATCTCATATCCGTTATTTTGCAATGCAACCGCAAGATGAGTTGCCAGATTACCGGCACCGATCATAACTATTTTTTTACTCATTTTTTAAATCATTTAAACCAACTTCGGCCCAAAGACGTTGATTGTCCATTGTTTCTGTTAGCAAAATTTCGTTATGTGACAGGCGGTTCCTGTCAGTATCGGGATGATAAAGATGGTACTGTATTGCTGCAAATTTTAATTTGAATTTTGTTAGCCCACGATTTAGAAGGCGTTGAACAAGATCAGAATCTTCCCGTCCCCAACCAACGTACCGCGCATCAAAACCGTTTACAGCAACAAGGTCCTTTTTCCAAAACGACATATTACATCCACGAACATTGTAAATTCCATCATCTTTTTTCGAAAACATTTTGGATAAAATACCACTTCGAATCCCGTTTAGTTTATTTTTTGAGCCTTTAATCAGATTTATTTTAGGAATCATTTCGGAGAGTCGTTTTTGAGTTTCCTTTTCCGATAATAAAACCCGGCTTCCTGTAATAAAGGTTTTCTTCTGTTTATTATTTATATGATCGGATACAAAATACGGATGTAAAATAATATCTCCGTCAACAAAAACCAGGTAATCACTTTGGCTTGCACTAATTGCCCTGTTTCGAATTTCAGCCAGACGAAAACCCTTATCTTCCTGCCAAACGTGTTTAACCAAAACTTGAATTGATTTGGAAAAATCCTCGATGATGTCTTTGGTTTCTTTTCCCGATCCATCATCTGCTACAATTATTTCGTCGGGAATCACCACTTGTTTTGCAACACTTTTCAGGCACAATTCCAGCGCATCAGGTCGATTATATGTGGTGATTATCAGGGCTGTTTTTAGCATAACCGAGTTTTAAATAGTTCTTTTCTCCGGTTATAAAAATACAATAAAAAAAGACGAAGAAAGAACTCCCCATGTGTGACTCCAAATTAGAGTCGGCGAAATTAGCAAAAAACATAAATACCAGGAAGGTTATAAATAAAACATCGGAATAGCGTTTAAAATGCACAATCGGCCAAATCAATAAAAACATGATCAATACGAAGCCAACCATTCCGAACTTAACCATATAATTCAGATACTGATTATGGGAAGATCCCTGCAATTGTGGGGCAAGTTGCGAGTTATTGTTTTTATAGGCCAATGAAAATTCTTCGCGCCAATTACCAGGCCCAACTCCAAACAAGAAGTTATCTTTTATAATTGTTATAGCTGCTTTTACAAACTCAATTCGTTGAGAAAAAGACTGGTTATTGGGATTGCCTGTTGTTGTATAAACGTAATACTCCCAAACGGTTTGGTAAATTCTGGGATATAATGAATAATGATTTTCAAAAATTACATTGGCCATCCCTTTCTCTACGTTAATTACATCTTGTGCCGTTAACTGTTTAACACCACTATCATCTTTATAAAAACCTTTCGAAGTTAAATAACGTTTTAATGTCGCACTTATAGGATATCCATTTTGGCCGGGTTCATCGAATTTATATTCTGAAATTTTATTC